>NZ_AUKH01000014.1:0-2008 GCF_000424645.1 Gillisia sp. JM1 | reverse complement strand
GTATAGATCAAATAATATTTCAGCCCTTTCTATTTGTCTTGCCGTCCATTTGGCTTTTGATTTGAACAATAGATATCGGCCTCTAGCGAGCAGCTGCCTGTGCGTGTCCCCATTACCGAGAAGCTCTGGTTTGTATGTTTTTTCATTTTCCCTGGCTTCTTCAATAGCTTTGTTTTCTACTTCTATAATTTCCCACCTTAATCGGATACGTTCTTCTTGCACTGCTTCTGAGGCCAGTTTTTGAACATGGAACCTATCTGTGACTATTTCGGTTTTAGGGAAACATTTTTTAGCGATCAAATTCATGCTACCGGCCATATCCACAGTGACTTCTTTTACCATATTGCGCCTTTCTACTGGGATTTCCTTTAGTACCTCAATGACATCAACTGCTTTGGTTCCTTTAACAATTGCTACGATGCTGCCTTTCTTTCCGTTAGCTGCTTTGTTTGTTAGAATAGTGTAAAGTTCACCGTTGGATAAAGAGGTTTCATCTAAACTTAAATAGTTGCCCAAGTTCTTTCCATAGAGCAGCCAATCCTGTGAATGCTCTTTTTGCGTCCAATCTTTGAAGTCGCTGAGATGGTTTTTGTAGTGGTACTGCAGCGCTTTGCCATTGGTCTTATAATAGTCACCAAACCGTTTAGCACTTACCGCATGAGTATCAAGCGATACCTTTTAAAAAAGAGGCAAACTCGTTGGTTATCCGAGTGCCTTTAGCTATTAAGTTCCAATCTCTTTTTACTATCTCTCCTGTATTGACCAGGGTCCAGCGCCTACGTTTTATATGGAGCAATACGGATTTGCCCCTTAGCGGAAAATCTTCAACCGTTATCTCTGGTAAGAAGCCTTTGGATTGTGCTATTTCTGATTGATATTCTTTGGGTAGAATGTTCTTCTCTTCTAAATAGAAATGAACCTTGTCTGTTGATGATTTATGACTGATGATCTCAAAATATTCTAATATGCCTTCTGGCAATAAATAGCGGGCTAATTCTTTATCCAAGTTCTAAGTGTTTTGCTTGCAAAGATACATTTCTCCCCAAGTATTTACCTTGATCCCTGAAGGATCAAACCATATTATTGGGGAGCTCAAAAATTATGCATATAATTTAGTTAGTCTATAGAGGAAGAATTTCACATCTCTGACACCTCTAAACGAAGCTCTGAATTCTTTGATTTTTGCATTAAAAGATTCCGCTGAAGCGTTGGTGCTTCTGTTGTTAAAATAGTTTAGGATGGTCTCGTAGTGCAGTTGTACTGATCTTGCAATGGTATTGAAAGACTTAAATTCGGAATTTTCGACTTTGTTGTACCAGTGTGCCAATTTTAGCCTTGCTACATCTTTATTTGTGTTGTTTCTAAAAACATGGCTTAGCCCTTGAGAGAAGTTGTATGCTTTTTCAATAGTTGGGTATAGATCAAATAATATTTCAGCCCTTTCTATTTGTCTTGCCGTCCATTTGGCTTTTGATTTGAACAATAGATATCGGCCTCTAGCGAGCAGCTGCCTGTGCGTGTCCCCATTACCGAGAAGCTCTGGTTTGTATGTTTTTTCATTTTTCCTGGCTTCTTCAATAGCTTTGTTTTCTTCTTCTATAATTTCCCACCTTAATCGGATACGTTCTTCTTGCACTGCTTCTGAGGCCAGTTTTTGAACATGGAACCTATCTGTGACTATTTCGGTTTTAGGGAAACATTTTTTAGCGATCAAATTCATGCTACCGGCCATATCCACAGTGACTTCTTTTACCATATTGCGCCTTTCTACTGGGATTTCCTTTAGTACCTCAATGACATCAACTGCTTTGGTTCCTTTAACAATTGCTACGATGCTGCCTTTCTTTCCGTTAGCTGCTTTGTTTGTTAGAATAGTGTAAAGTTCACCGTTGGATAAAGAGGTTTCATCTAAACTTAAATAGTTGCCCAAGTTCTTTCCATAGAGCAGCCAATCCTGTGAATGCTCTTTTTGCGTCCAATCTTTGAAGTCGCTGAGATGGTTTTTGTA
>NZ_AUKH01000013.1:0-2029 GCF_000424645.1 Gillisia sp. JM1 | reverse complement strand
AGAGCAGCCAATCCTGTGAATGCTCTTTTTGCGTCCAATCTTTGAAGTCGCTAAGATGATTTTTGTAGTGGTACTGCAGCGCTTTGCCATTGGTCTTATAATAGTCACCAAAGCGTTTAGCACTTACAGCGTGGGTATCAAGCGATACCTTTTAAAAAAGAGGCAAACTCGTTAGTTATCCGAGTGCCTTTAGCTATTAAGTTCCAATCTCTTTTTACTATCTCTCCTGTATTGACCAGGGTCCAGCGCCTCCGTTTTATATGGAGCAATACGGATTTACCCCTTAGCGGAAAATCTTCAACCGTTATCTCTGGTAAGAAGCCTTTGGATTGTGCTATTTCAGATTGATGTTCTTTGGGTAGAATGTTCTTCTCTTCTAAATAGAAATGAACCTTGTCTGTTGATGATTTATGACTGATGATCTCGAAGTATTCCAATATGCCTTCTGGCAATAAATAGCGGGCTAATTCTTTATCCAAGTTCTAAGTGTTTTGCTTGCAAAGATACATTTCTCCCCAAGTTTTTTCCTTGATCCTTGGCTACTTTGTTTGTTAGAATAGTGTAAAGCTCACCGTTGGATAAAGAGGTTTCATCTAAACTCAAATATTTGCCCAAGTTCTTTCCATAGAGCAGCCAATCCTGTGAATGCTCTTTTTGCGTCCAATCTTTGAAGTCGCTAAGATGATTTTTGTAGTGGTACTGCAGCGCTTTGCCATTGGTCTTATAATAGTCACCAAAGCGTTTAGCACTTACAGCGTGGGTATCAAGCGATACCTTTTAAAAAAGAGGCAAACTCGTTAGTTATCCGAGTGCCTTTAGCTATTAAGTTCCAATCTCTTTTTACTATCTCTCCTGTATTGACCAGGGTCCAGCGCCTCCGTTTTATATGGAGCAATACGGATTTACCCCTTAGCGGAAAATCTTCAACCGTTATTTCTGGTAAGAAGCCTTTGGATTGTGCTATTTCAGAATGATGTTCTTTGGGCAGTATGTTCTTCTCTTCTAAATAGAAATGAACCTTGTCTGTTGATGATTTATGACTGATGATCTCAAAATATTCCAATATGCCTTCTGGCAATAAATAGCGGGCTAATTCTTTATCCAAGTTCTAAGTGTTTTGCTTGCAAAGATACATTTCTCCCCAAGTTTTTTCCTTGATCCCTCGTAGTGCAGTTGTACGGATCTTGCAATGGTATTGAAAGACTTAAATTCGGAATTTTCGACTTTGTTGTACCAGTGTGCCAATTTTAGCCTAGCTACATCTTTGTTCGTGTTGTTTCTAAAAACATGGCTTAGCCCTTGAGAGAAGTTGTATGCTTTTTCAATAGTTGGGTATAGATCAAATAATATTTCAGCCCTTTCTATTTGTCTTGCTGTCCATTTGGTTTTTGATTTGAACAATAGATATCGGCCTCTAGCGAGCAGCTGCCTGTGCGTGTCCCCATTACCGAGAAGCTCTGGTTTATATGTTTTTTCATTTTTCCTGGCTTCTTCAATAGCTTTGTTTTCTTCTTCTATAATTTCCCACCTTAATCGGATACGTTCTTCTTGCACTGCTTCTGAGGCTAATTTTTGAACATGAAACCTATCTGTAACTATTTCGGTTTTAGGGAAACATTTTTTAGCGATCAAATTCATGCTCCCGGCCATATCCACAGTGACTTCCTTTACCATATTGCGTCTTTCTACTGGGATTCCCTTTAGTACCTCAATGACATCATCTGCTTTGGTTCCTTTAACAATGGCCACTATGCTGCCTTTCTTTCCCTTGGCTACTTTGTTTGTTAGAATAGTGTAAAGCTCACCGTTGAATAAAGAGGTTTCATCTAAACTCAAATATTTGCCCAAGTTCTTTCCATAAAGCAGCCAATCTTGTGAATGCTCTTTTTGCGTCCAATCTTTGAAGTCGCTAAGATGATTTTTGTAGTGGTACTGCAGCGCTTTGCCATTGGTCTTATAATAGTCACCAAAGCGTTTAGCACTTATAGCGTGGGTATCAAGCGATACCTTTTAAAAAAGAGGCAAACTC
>NZ_AUKH01000012.1:0-5004 GCF_000424645.1 Gillisia sp. JM1 | reverse complement strand
TTTACTATGGTATATTGATATATCGTTTTCAGCACTTTATCTTAGTTGTTTGGTAATGGTTTAGAGATTGGTTTAGGTTAGATTAGATTAGGTAAGGTTATTGGTTAGAGATTAGAGGTTATTGGAAGGGAAAGAGAGGTAGGGGGGGTATATGTGGGGCACTTGCTCAATAAACCCAATGAATACGTTATCTAACAAGGTTTTTAGTGTGTGGCAATGATAATACTAAACAGTATCTAATCCCTTATCCTTAGCCTGTATGTAGTTGGATTGGTGTGTGGTGTTGGTAAAGATTAACTAAGATTTTTCTATTATTCTTATTACCCTCATTTGGATTTAGTTCTATTGGATATATCATAATTCTACTTTAGAATAAGTATGTAGATGTTACCACTAAAGTACTACTATAGATTTTATTTATTACTTTCTTTATTTACTATGGTATATTGATATATCGTTTTCAGCACTTTATCTTAGTTGTTTGGTAATGGTTTAGAGATTGGTTTAGGTTAGATTAGATTAGGTAAGGTTATTGGTTAGAGATTAGAGGTTATTGGAAGGGAAAGAGAGGTAGGGGGGGTATATGTGGGGCACTTGCTCAATAAACCCAATGAATACGTTATCTAACAAGGTTTTTAGTGTGTGGCAATGATAATACTAAACAGTATCTAATCCCTTATCCTTAGCCTGTATGTAGTTGGATTGGTGTGTGGTCTTAATTGAACCATTAAGAGCTTCAATAAGCTTATCCAGTTGTAAACCTTTCTTATCCAGTTGCTGTGAACGTTCCTGTAGTTCTGTTCTAAGGAATTTTATTTCTTGTTGGTATTCTTCAATACGTTTTACAAGCTCGGGATACTTCAATATAACCTCATTGAGCTTATCATATTGCTCAGGTGTAAAAGCTTCTGTAATGGTCTCATTTTCGCTCAGTTCGTTTGGTTCGTTCGCTGTTCGTTCGTTTGGTTCGTTAAGCTCCCACTTACTAAGAATATCCTTAGGTATTAAATATACCCTATTGGTCTTATCAATTCCCTCAGCTATACAACGTTTCTGTACTGCTCTAATTGAGATTCCCAGTGTTTTAGATACTTCTTTAACTGTATATAACATCACATAATTTTCAACTAATATAATAACTATTTAATTAGGTTCGTTGGTTCGTTCGTTGGTTCGTTTGAATACCTCAAATAAGGCGTTTTAAGAGCTTCTAAGGTATCTTATATGTTAGTTGTTATCTAGTGGGTAAAGTGCGCTTAGATACGCTCATTTTAATCCTGGTGTGTATGTAGTTGGATTGGCTGAAGTGGTAAGATTACAACGTTTATTTTAAGGCAGAAAAAAACCCCTTTAACATGGACTGTAGTTAGGGGTTATGCTTTCAAGTATTAAAACTAATGATTAAAAAACACTAGGTGTTAATGTGGTGTAAAGGTAAGTAATAAATGTATTACCCTAAAATAAATTATTCATAAAAATACCCATCAATATATTCATCATTAGAAATATGTCCAGTTCTATTGCCCTCAGCATCGAAAATAAAACCATGTTTGTCAATCGTACTAACTATTTCGTTTGTGGTGGTGTTGTATTTGGTTCTATTACCCTCAGCATCGGTTAAGGTCTTGGTGTCTATGGTCATAATTTTAGTATTGAGTTATTCTAAATAATTCTTTAATGTGGCCATTGGATATATACGGGAATGTTTGTTTAAATATATATATCAACTTATCTAAAAAGTATCCCTCATTTTCTGTTGGTACAATAATACTATCATGTACTGGTATTGCAACATCAGTTTTATTAAGTTGGGAGTATAACCCATCAATAAATATACTACTTTCAATTAACTGAGCTTCTATTGAAATTATCTTGTATCCCTTAACTCGTTTCTTATTTCTAATGTACTTCATAAAGTTGGGGTAAAGCTCCATTAAATACCGTTCCATTGGTTTCACATCGTTGGGATTAGGTATGTAATTAAAATATAATCCCTTACCCAGTACATTAGCTTTAAACTTGCTGTAATTCTCTGAGAATTGGTTGAATGTATCTACATCATTATTCTTAAGAGCTTGTTGTGCTACTGCATTATAGAAGTTCCCACTAAGCACATCATTTAATAATTTGGTATTGGTTTGGTTGGTGTCCTTTAGATAATTTAAAGCTATTATAAGAGGTTGTGAGTTCTTTAAATCTATCTCAGATAACTTACCACCGCTTTTCAATTGTAGTGATTCCCTGAAGGGTTTAGGTATGGTGCTGAGGTAATGAAATACCCTTCCAACGTTCTCAGATTGTGTGTAATAGAAAAAATCACTTTCAGCTAATTGGTTAACTGAATTGATTTGTTTAAGTTCCTGAAGTTCGTGGTACACTTCATTGTAATATTTATCTTTATCAGTAACCCCAACATATTTGTTAATGGTCTCAATTGCTTTAGTATGGTTTGGATTAAATTCTACTTTAGTTATGGAATTAAGTATCTTAGAATGTATCTTATCATTGGAGTACTTCTTTATTTTCTCAGTTTTATACTTACGTATTTTTATACGCATCCTTGAGGTAAGTACACCGACTTTAACAATACCCTCATTTAATGCCTTATCACTTAATGCGTACTTCTTAGAGCTAGGTTTAAGGTGTGGTAATGCTTTCTTACCCTCAGCAATACGATTGTTATTATAAAGCTTCAGAAATGCAGTTGAGGTGTAATTATGGTCAATAGTTATATATCCCAGTTCTACCAATTCCCTTGTAATTTTTATATACTCAGCTTTACCCAACATAGATTTTAATATCTCTCTATGCAATGGTACTGGTTGGGATTGAAATAAAGTATTTGCTTTATGTCGGTTAGATTGTACTATTGAATGAATTACCCAATTGAATTTATCAATTAAAATATCTTTATCTGTACGCTTAATCTTGGATTTGTAGAGGTCTGAAGATTGTACGACCTTGTGTAATTGTGGTATGCTATAGAGGTACATTTGCCCTCCTATCATGCTTTTTAATCATAACTATTAAAATTTTAATGCTTGAGGTTCGGGTGTCCAGTCCGTACCATTATTATTTAACCAAACTTACTATAAAAACCCCTTAAAGTAAAGGGGTTGCATTCCATGTTATTAACAAACAAATTAACAATTTAATCGTACACCCTGTGAAGTCTATCCAATGCTTCTGTTTGGTCGAGCTTCAAATAATGCTCAGTTTGTTTCATTCTATCGTGACCTAACAGAAATTGTACATCTCTAAGGTCTTTAGTCTTGGAAAATATGTTATGTCCTGCGGTTCTACGCAATGAGTGTGCGCCAGCTACATTTACTTTCTTACCCAGTAAACCCACATCATTAGCCTTATTTAATCGTTTGTGTGTCCATTGTCTAGTGTACACTTTATCATTGTTGTAGTTAAAGAAAATACAGTCGTTAACATACCCATTATGAAGTATGCAATAGTTATTATAGGTTTCAATTAATCGGTTGGTGGTGGTGCTAAGTGGTTTTACTTCTGTACGTTTTTTCTTAGCAACATAACCTGAAATTTCAGGTTTACCCTTATCAGTTAATTGAATATCACTAAACCTCAGCTTTAGTAAATCACTTACCCTAAATCCTGTATCGATACCAATTAGAATTAGTAGAGCTTCTACCTTCTTATCTTGTTGGTATGCTTGTGATTGCTCATTGAATAAATCAATGGCATAATGTTTAGATGAGGTATAATTGAAAGATACTGTAAGATTCATATTGGTGGTTTTAGTTTTAATATTAAAGCTCGAGGTGTAGAGGGATACACCCCGAACCATTACCCAAATGTAATAAATAGTATTTACATAATCTAATTTTATTCATTTTTATGTAAACACTTTTAACTCAGGTGTATGTTATTTAACTGTATATCAGTTGTTTAGTTGTATTCTATGTGTTTACACTTTATCCTATTGTGTAAACACTTCAGTAAAAATACCTTTATATCCGTTGGGTAGCATCGTTGGAAACTCATACGCTAATAGTTTATTTTCCCAGTACATTTCTAAACTATCTGTTTTTACTAGATGTTGCAGAAATACGCTGTATGCTTCTATATTTACCCTAATTAACCTCAGCTCATTGTGATACCGTTGGTTAATCTGAATGTAATAAATTGGTTTAAGGTTGGTGTTATGTGGTTTTATCCATTTGTGTACCTCACTGTATGGGTCTGTTATATGTCTATTCAGCGTGAAGCTGTTATAATCTGAGCTTCTAAACCTCAGCGATACACCATACACCAAACCATCAATTAAGGCGGTCGCATCACACCCAGTTACCTTATCTAGCATCCCACGTGTGGTTAGTTCTATATCTTCAGCTTGGAGTGTATCCAGTAAGATTGGTTTATATTCTGTGAACTTTTCAGCTTCTATTTGAAACCCAGTTTCATATTTTAAATTGTTATTCCCTCTACTCATTATAATCTGTTTTATACTGCTATATGTCATAATATTGAGTGCTTCAGCAATTAATGCATTAATTAGTGCAATTGTGTAAACACTTATATTACGTTATACTCTTATATCAGTAGATTGTATAGGATTTAGCAAGAAATAATGTGTTTAGATTACTTCTAATTGAGGGGTTGTATTACGTTATATTCAATTATATAGATGTTTTATTGTTATATATTAAATATATTATAATGTTAACTACCTCTAATTGAAAGATATGTAATTAAATGATTGTTTTACTAAGAATAATTTAATTTATATTAAACTGTTTTAACCCTCAGGTTTATTTCCGTTGGGTGGTTTCTTATAGTAATATGGTATTACAATATGATTGCTAAAGGTTAGGTTTGGTGTGTGGTGTTGGTAAAGATTAACTAAGATTTTTCTATTATTCTTATTACCCTCATTTGGATTTAGTTCTATTGGATATATCATAATTCTACTTTAGAATAAGTATGTAGATGTTACCACTAAAGTACTACTATAGATTTTATTTATTACTTTCTTTA
>NZ_AUKH01000011.1:0-41634 GCF_000424645.1 Gillisia sp. JM1 | reverse complement strand
AAAATTATTCAGTTGCCTGGAAGATCAACCCTGCCAAGGGTTTTATGAGGTACAGGTGGATGCCTGTGCAAAGACCAAAAGAAAAAAAAGGACGGCAAAAATTGAAATCAGATATAAAGAGGTGGAACTCAAAAGAACCAGCGCAACGAGCAAAGGAGTGGCATCCAGCATAAAACTATATCTGATAGAGGCTAAAGAGGCGGACTATACTGGCCCCGATAAAATATGCTGGAGGCTATTGACAACCTTGCCTATACAGACAATAGAAATGGCAGAAATGTGCGTGGAATGGTATAAGTGGAGATGGACGATAGAAGAGGTGTTCAAAATATTAAAAAAAGAGGGATACAATGTTGAGGCGTCAGAGCTGGAGTATGGGTCATCGGTAAGAAAACTAAGCTTATTGATAATGGAGGTCGTCATCAAACTGTTCCTAATGCGGCTAGCGTATGCAGAACCAGAAAGAGAGATGAGCGCCGATAGCTGTTTTACAGAAGAAGAGCAAGAGTTTTTAGAGCACCAAATAAAAAGTCTGGAAGGTAAAACAGAGAAACAAAAAAACCACTATAAGAAAAAAGAGCTAAAAAGATATGTTTGGGCGATAGCTAGACTTGGTGGTTGGAAAGGGTATGAAAGCAAAAGACATCCAGGTATAACAACCCTATGGATAGGATTGAAATATTTTAAAGCCGCAATGGAAGGGTGGACCATTCATAAAGATATGTCCACACGATAGGAACCATCGGGACATACCTCGTGGGCCCGCCCATACCGTTCGGGCGGGCTTGCCCCGAGCTTCTTGATTTCTTTCACTTTTTTGAGGTTCAAATTCAACTTTTGGATAAACTTCATTTTTTATTTCTATTTCAGACTTCCCAATGATTTTAATTTGAGCTACATTTAGGTGTTGAACTTAGAATATCATAGTTCTGTTGCGCTATTGTGTGATAACAATTGTATACACGTAAACTTACATATAATTCACTTAATCAATTGTGAACCTTTGTATTCAATTAAATAATCTACCAAATAAATGTTCTGAGTGACCAGTATTTTTTTAGCAACTGTTTATATAATTTTCTCACTAACTAATAGAATTTCGCAATTACTTTTGTAATTGAAAAAATCCCAAAACTTTTGTGAAAGCTTATAGAACTCTCATAGAAGTAGTTACAAATGAGAGTTTTAGTCGTTTTGTGAAGTTGTAGCGTTAATTTTAAATAATGCTTGTATAATAATATTCCCCAAGATTATTCCGATAATCGTAGGTAACCATAATTCATAGCCTGCGTTAACTCCGGTCCATAGGAAGATTGAGAGGAGAAGGGAAAGAGAGCCAATCCAGAGGTACTTCGAAATCGCCACGTTACCGTTCACAATGACAGGTTTCAAAACCAATTTCAAAATAAAATATGCAATTGTTCCTGAAATAATCCAGCCAATAAAATTTTGTAGAGGTACGTCGAACCATAATCCACCATTGGTGTATTCCCATAGTCCGCGTGCAACGGCTCCAGGGTCCAAGATAACATCTGTGCCAATAAGAATTCCAAGGTACGCCAGAAATCGTGTCCAGTGATGCTTAAACCATTTTTGTGCTAGTAACCAGGCACCAAAAACTAGCGGACTCCAAGCAATAAATACGGTCCAGGGGGTTGTTCCCAGTAACTGATAACCAAACGGCATCGTATATTCAAAAGGTGAATAAGGGAATCCTGTATGAATCCCAATTGATTCTATAATTAAGGCAAATACCCCCAAGGCCATAATTGCTGCAATTCCTCGTATACTATATATTTTCCAAATGCCGTAAAATGCCGGCATAGAAATTATACAAACGGCAATAATGGATCCAGTTTCTACAAACTGTTCTGATGGAACAGAACTCATCATAAAACCAATGATGAAAAAGAGCATCGATAAAGCGATTAGAATTATTTTCTTAATATCCATATTTTTAATAAATGTTTTCTAGAATGCTTGACCATTTAGTTTTTCAATTTCTTTACCCTTGACTCTTTAGATAGATATTCTTTTAAATAAATCAGATTTGTAAATCCTCCCATTACATTTCTTCAAATGCGTAGGAACGGTCTTGATCAAGGCAAGTAGGGCGGCGTAGGGATTTACCTTTGTCGGCGTAGTTGGTTTGTTAAATGGTATCTAAAATATCACTTTTTACTCGATTGCCAGCTATTTGCTGGTAACCAATGTTGTAAACTGGCTTTTATCCCATGTATTTTTATGAACTAAATATTTTCTATTACAAAAGTTAATTTTGCACGTCTTTTTTCAGGTTCGTTGAACTGTTTAATTAACTTAACTGTAAAAGTTGTACCAGTTTTTTCATCACTAATAAGATTAATATCTCCACCGTGAGCCTCAGCAACAATTTGTGTTAACGTCAAGCCCATTCCCCAACTTCCCAAAACCGAATTTTTATCTTTTTTATCTGTACCCATAAATTTAAAAATCTGTTCCTGCTTTGCTTCAGGAATTGGTTTTCCATAATTATTAACTTTTATTTAGACAGCTTCTTTTTCATCAATTATGGAAATAGTGATTGGTTTTTTCTTATCTCCATATTTAACAGCGTTACCAATGAGGTTTTTAAGTAATCTTTTAATCGCAGTACTGTCAAAAATCCCTTCTATTTTCTCAACCTTACAATCTGATTTTATATCATTAGTATAAACCTCCTACTTTCGGCGTGAACCCATTTAATATCTTTTAGTAAATCCGTATTCTCAAAATTTAACATCATCCCTTCGCCAGCTTTAATGGTTATTCCATCCATAAGTCCTTCAATTAAGCATAAAGCTTTCTTTACACCACGTTGAGCTGCTATTCTTGTTTTTTCAGCCCACTTTCCAGTCTTGTCCTGTTCCATCATTTCTAAAGATAATTGGGCAGCCGAAAGTGGATTGCGAATGTCGTGTGAAAGAGTACCTGTAAAGTTTCACTACAATGTTGATGGCATTTCATCCCTTTCGGGGTTTTCTTTGAAGGCGTAGCCGAAAAAGAAAACCCCGAAAGGGTCAGATAAAAAAGTTGATTATTTTTGTTTTACCACAAATAAAAATAATTATGCAACAAATCTATCATTTCAATGCCACTACGAATATAAATATTCGTACCCAAATTCAAACCAATTCTGCTACAAATTCCGAATTGGCATCAAGGTTCAACGTTTCCAAACAAACTATTTCAAAATGGAAAAACAGGGATTTCGTCCAAGATGTTTCCTGTGCGCCCCATAACATTATATATGCTTTGACCGATTTGGAAAAAGCGCTTGCCATAAGTTTGAGGAGTTCCACGTGGCTACCCATTGATGAGGTCTGGGAATCTTTGTTGGAGGGTAACCCGGCAATTTCAAGAAGTTCTGTCTACCGTTGTTTTGTGAAGGAAAACATCAATAAAGTACCTCAGGAAAAGAGGGATATTGCCAAAAAATTCAAAGCCTACAAACCAGGGTACCTAAATATAGATGTAACCTATTTGCCCAAATTCGAAGGGCAGTCATATTATTTATTTGTGGCAATAGATAGGGCCACCAGGACTATGTTCTATGAGGTCTATGAAAACAAAAAGGCTGAGAGCACAGAAGATTTCATGGACAAATGCCTGGATTTCTTTCCGGTCCATATCAGTCATATCTTAACCGATAATGGACTTGAATTCACCAACAGGCTTATTATGTCCAAAAAAGGAAAACTTTGTGACAAGCCTTCTAAAATGGATGTGAAATGCATGAAGAACAACATTGAACATAGGCTTACAAAACCAGCAACACCAAAAACGAACGGTATGGTGGAAAGAGCCAACGGAACGATTAAAAACAATACCATCCTAAAAATAAAATATCAAAACAAACAGCAGATGGGGAAGGATATGATGGAGTTCCTGTGCTACTATAATTTGTACAGGAGGCATGGTTCTTTGAGAAAAGAACTTAATGTGAAAACTCCTTTTCAAGCAGTTGAAAAATGGTACAAAATAGAACCTGAATTATTTAAAACAACACCCAATGAATTTAAAAATAAAATCCTAAGTTTACAATCTGATCTTAATCAACTTCCATCAACAACCTTGTGAAACTCGACAAGTACCAATTAATTTTTCCTGCATATCCTGTATGGAACGTGAAAATGAGCCTACGGATTTTAGTATCGAGGTTTCGATGACATATTTGAGCAAATCCGAAACATTTTCATTATAACCATTGTGGGATATGAGGAATTCACTCAGTGTACGGTGAAAAATTATATATTCGTGTACAACCTGTTCAACAGTATAATAGGCTGTAATTGACCGTTGCTTGCCGTGGTCTTCAATGCTTTTAAAGATTTCTTTGTATTTTTTATCCTTACTAACATCCTTCAATTTATCAAATCGAATCATTAGTTTAGCGATATCGTATATGAGAATAGGAAGATGGTTGTATAAAGCAATTGAGTCAGATTTTTTACTTGCTATGACTTCTTGCACAACTTGGTTCTTCCAAATTTTCATAATTTCTGCATTGTTTTCTCGAAGAATTCTCGCTGTTTCAAACATTATAGCAAAGTCTTTTTCAAATTTAACATTTTAATGCGGATAAAGTTCTAAACAATTATTCGATTTAAATTCTAAATCTAATGTATAATACAATGACGAATGTTTCTTTGAAGCTTGTGCAACGGTCTTGGTTAAAGCAAGTAGCGCGGGTAGGGACGCGAACTTGTCGGCTTTGGTGGTTGTTAATTGGTCTCTAAATAATACTTTTCACTCAAATGCCCACTATTTAGGCTTAACCGATGTTACCTGCTGGCGCTATACTTCAATTATATTGTTAATCAGTTTTATAAAGCGTAGGTGCGTTCAAACCTTTTTCTTGAAAAATCGTTTTATTCACTCTGTAATGCATTTCAGACATTCTATTTAAATATTTTTCAATAGGATCTAACCCAATTTCATTCCTTCTTTTATTGACATTTATGCTGTCTATTAATTCCCTTGGAAATGCCTGACAAATTTCCCAATTGTAAGCTACTTGAGTTCCATAGACTTGTTTTTGTCCGGTATTTAATTTTACTCAATCAATTAATAGTCCGAAGCTCGCTGGATCTGCATTATCATTTAAAACTTCAAATTTCATTTTTTTTAAAATCTTTTTTTGAAATTCTGGGTTATTGTCAGCATGTTGAACAACTAACCAAAAACTTTGAGAACCACGTTCTCCGACCAAATCATATCCTACATAACCGTATTGGTCGAAAATCTCTGTTATACGTTTCTGATTTTTTTTGTGAAGGCTATCCTTATTTGTTTTCCATTCTTGTTCAGATAATTTTTCATAATCACCACGAGCTATGTCTGCGGCGAATTGGTCAGTCTCGCGTATTTCTTCTAATTCATTAGCTAAATTTTGGTTGAACTTGTTTTCTTCCTCAACCACCAAGGAATTTGTTTTTTCTTCTTTACAACTCATTGTCAGAATTATAAATAAGAGAATATAATAAATATTTTTCATACAGAATTTTTTTGAAAGCTTGCAGGCAACGTTAATGTTTATGTGTGGTTGCGAGTAAATAAGCACGAACCTTTCGGATTAGAAAGGACTTTGAATATATGAAAAAGCCATTGAATTACACACCTTGCAACAATTTTTTATATACGGTGTTACCTGCTGACTTTATTCCGTTTTGCTAATGATTTCCATATTATCATTGCTAAAATCGCACTTAATATTGGTGGAGAAATATAAATCCAAAGTGCTGTAATGTTTCCGGATACAATTGCAGTTGCAATTCTTCTTACAGGATTAAATGAACCTTTAAAAATGGGACCTGCAAATAGAATAAGCCCTTTAAAGACTAATCCGATTATGAGTCCTGCAATATTGGATTTTTTTTTAGATGCTACACCCAAAATGGTAAGCATTAAATAGAACGTCAATATAAATTCTATTATGAAGGATTGTAATAATTCGCCTGAGGGAATTGTAGCACCTAAGGTTAGGTTTTCAGGAAACATGAATTTCAGCAATCTACTTGCCGCAAAAGCTCCAATGATTTGTTCAGAAATATAGAATAGAGCTTCTTTTTTGTTGTAATCTTTCCTTTAACGGTGCAATGGTGAAGGATGGTCTAATGTATGAGCCAGAAATATTTTCGAAAACATAAATCATTACACTTACTATTATTCCAAAAGCTAATGAAATTCCTATTTATCTTAAAGTTTCTTTGCTCAATTAAGATAATAGCTCATGTGCCACAAAAAAACCAATGTAAATGTGCCAATAAATTCAGCTGAATGTTTTTTCATAAAAATTTAAAATAAAAAGAGGATAATTAGTTTTAATTATCCTCTTTTTATTAATTAGTATATTATTAGATTGCTGATGCTCCAGCTTCTGCAACTGCGTGGTCATTTTCAACCGCACTTCCGCTTACTCCTATGGCTCCGATTATTTCGTCTTGTGCGTTTTTAATTGGAATTCCGCCAGGAAATGTAATTAATCCGTTGTTAGAATGTTCTATATTAAATAAAGAACCTCCAGGTTGCGATAATTCTCCCAGAAGGCCAGTATTCATATCAAAATAACGAGCAGTTTTTGCTTTTTTAGTTGCAATGTCAAGGGAGCCTAACCATGCGCCATCCATTCGTACGAGTGCAACTACGTTTGCTCCACCATCTACAACAACGATATTCATTTTAGTATCTATTTCGGTAGATTTTTGTTTTGCTGCTGCGATTACTTTTTCTGCTTGTGCTAATGTAATGTTCATAATTTATGTTTTAATATTGTTTTTATTTTAATACAAATGTAAAATGAGAATTTATTAATTCAATTACTATAATAGTCCAGTAACTTATGATAAAGGGTCAAACTATTTAGCTATCATACCGTGTGGGTCGATAACGAACTTTTTGGCGACTCCCGTGTCAAATTGTTCATACCCCCTAGGTGCATCTTGTAGACTTATCACTTCCGCATTTACGGCTTTGGCGATATCTACTTTATCGTGCAATATGGCATTCATTAATTGTCTGTTATATTTCATTGTAGGAGTTTGTCCTGTATGGAAAGAATGGGATTTGGCCCATCCCAATCCAAATCGAATTTTCAGACTTCCTTGTTTTGCGGCCTCTTCTTTGGCTCCTGGATCTTCGGTCACATATAGACCTGGAATTCCGATAGATCCACCAGCTTTAGTAATCGCCATAGCTTGGTTTAATACAATGGCAGGCATTTCTTTCCCTGCGGTGGCGCCGTGACCATTGGCTTCGAAACCTACACAGTCAACGAAGCAATCGACTTCGGGGATCCCGACAATCATAGCTATTTGCTCTTCTACAGGAATCCCGTTGGTTAAGTCAATGGTTTCACAACCAAAACTTCTGGCATGGGCAAGACGTTCTTTATTCATATCGCCTACTATCACCACGGCTGCACCTAATAATTGGCAGCTTGAGGCACAAGCGAGACCTACTGGTCCTGCACCTGCAATATAAACAACTGAACCAGCAGTTACACCTGCCATGACCGCTCCATGAAATCCTGTCGGAAAAATATCAGTAAGCATGGTCAGATCCAATATCTTTTCCATTGCTTGATCCTTATCGGGAAATTTTAATAAGTTAAAATCAGCATAAGGTATCATTACATATTCGGCTTGGCCTCCAATCCAGCCACCCATATCGACATATCCATAAGCGCCTCCTGGTCGATCTCCGTTAACATTTAAACAAATATTCGTTAGTCCCTTTTTACAATTTACACAACGACCACAAGCAACATTAAAGGGAACGGAAACCAAGTCTCCTTTTTTGATAAATTCAACGTCCCGTCCGCATTCTATGACCTCTCCTGTGATTTCATGCCCTAGAATTAAGCCCTTTTCGGCAGTGGTTCTTCCCCTTACCATGTGTTGATCTGAACCACAAATATTACTGGCCACTATTTTTAAGATAACACCGTGTTCACATTTTCGATCTCCCAAAGCCAGTTTGGGATAGTCTATTTCCATTAATTCTACTTCTCCTGTACCTTTATAGGCGATTCCATGATTTTTGCACATAATATTCTGATTTTAATGAAATTAATAAATATTTTCAACTGAATTGAGTTTACAATTTATGCTATTTTTTTGGTTAACGTTTATGAAAAAAGGTCAATAATTTGTGAAAAAAGGTCAAGCAACCCATGTTTAGGAAGCTTTATAAGTGAAGTTAATCTTATTTAACTGATAATGAATAAAATACAGAAAATAAAAGCTATAATGAAGCCTCTTTTGGGCTAAAACCAAATTTATTTTTAAAGGCAGTACTAAAATTTGAAAGGTTATTATACTCAAAATCTAAATAAATGTCTGACGGTTTTGAATCTCCTTGTTCCAAAATTTCCTTTGATTTTTGAAGCCGTTTATCCTGCAGCCATTTTCTTGGAGACACATTATATTCTTTAATGAAATGTCGATTAAAGGTTGATAGGCTCATTTAGCATAAGAATGCAATTTACTCTAGCTTTAAGTTTGAATCTATTTGACTTTCAACAATCTTTTTAAATTGTGACTTTTCCTTAACTATTAAAGAATGTAAATAGATTTCAAACTTTCTTCCATATTTCTGTAGAAGATAAAGCATCAATTCTTCAAATTTTACAGCAAGTAAATTCTCCATAAAAACTGTTGGTCCCTCACTAATTGTGGATAAAGAATTTAAATATGAAATGATATATGCGTCATTTCTGATGATGAAATAAGGTGATCCATCTTTTGCAATGTATTGATATTCAATATTTTTATCTAAAAAATTCTTAAGCTTTTTATCTAAAAAAAGAAGAGTTTACAATAATAAGTCGCATTTGTATCCAACAGTTCGGTCCAAAGCCAATTTCCTTTTTTAAGCCATAGCGATTAGTCTTTATTTACTGCAACTGCTATTCCAGTAAAATGGACTTGTTTTTTTCCAACTTGTAAAAAGCTAAACATATTCATACCTTAATTGACCTTGCTTTTAACAACATCATTGGAAATTTTAAAATCATAAACGAATAAATCAGGACTTTCTTTTTTTACTTAATATAGACTTCAGGTATGTTTTCTATTGGCATCTGGATTTTTTTTCAGCTTGCAGGTAACGATGATTTGTATGAGCCGTTGCGTGTCTCACACACGAACCATTAAAAGCACGAAACTCCGCTGGAAAATTCTTGGGAATTTTCCAGATAAGCACAGACCCAGCAATGGCTTATACACAATGTTGAACTAAACCTAAAGGTAGCTTCAAGCAATCGGTCGACTACTATTCACTACCTTTAAGTAGGTATTAATATTAATATTTAAAGTTATGAAAAAAAAGTAGTACCCTTATTGAGAGGGCCTGTATTTCTTTACCAGAATTTGAGGTATTGTATCGCAAATTAAAACGGTCTATTGAACTCTCCGGCAAAAGCCAAAGTACCCTTACCAATTATGCCCGCTGCCTCGCGCACCTTTCTCTCCATTTTAAATGTAGTCCTCTGGACCTTGACGAGGAACAAATTCTGGATTACCTGCATGTTTTAAAATCACAGCACAAAACACCATCAGACAGTTTCTTTAAGCATACGGTTTACGGCCTTAGGTATAGCCTACCGTGTCCGCGGCATGAAAGAGATGCGGGTGGCGCTTCCATCTATTGCACGACCAAATAAACTTCCGGTGGTATTGAGCAGAAGCGAGGTGAGGCAACTCCTTAAAACCCCGAGACTACTCAAACATCTGTTGGTCCTTGCAATGCTCTATGGCTGTGGTCTTCGCTGTTTCGAACTTGGCAACCTTCAGCTCAAAGATCTGGATTTTGACCGCAGGATGCTCCACATCCGCCAAGGTAAAGGCCGCAAAGACCGCTATGTTCCTTTATCCGGAATGCAGATTCGGGGTCTGAAAAAGTACATCGCAGCAGAAAACCCTTCGACCTGGTGGTTTAATGACTATGACAGGAAAAATAATCCCACTGCCTTGTCCACAAGAGGAGTCCAGTGGATCGTACGAGAGGCACGTAAACACAGCGGGATCAAAAAGGAAGTCACTAGCCACAGCCTTCGGCACAGCTATGCAACACACCTTTTGGAAATGGGACTGGATATCATTACTGTGAAGGATCTTTTAGGGCACGCAGATATCCAAACCACCTTAACTTACCTTCACGTGGCACAACTAGGTAGACAAAAGCCATTCAGTCCGCTGGAGCGGCTGTATAATCAAAAGTAATGGCATCCGCTACTCATGAAGTAGCACAGGTGTTAGAACGTAATAAGGAAGTTTTAGCTGATTATTGTGCCAACAGCTGGCAGCTAAGAACCCTGCACGCAGTTCGCAAATGCCGGACTGCTGCTTTGGGAGGTCATATTGACTGCTGTAATAATCCTTCTTGCCGGCGTTTGCACCTTAGCTACAATAGCTGCCGTAACCGACATTGTCCCAAGTGCCAGGGACACAAAAAGGAAACCTGGATAAGGGCCAGGGAAGAAGAACTCCTAAAGGTTCCTTACTTCCACGTGGTCTTTACCCTTCCCTGTGAGCTTAACCGGATATGCCTGTATGAACCAAAACTTGTATATAACTTGCTGTTTAAAACAGCCTGGCAAGTAATAAAAGGTTTTTCTGCAAATCCAAAGTTCTTGGGAGCCAATTCCGGTATGATTGCTATCCTGCATACTTGGGGACAAAACCTCTCGCTTCACCCGCACCTGCATTGTATTGTTCCAGGTGGTGGCATTGCCAAATCTGGCAAATGGAAGTTAGCCAAAAGCAAAGGAAAGTACCTGTTCCCGGTAAAAGCCATGAGCAAAGTGTTTAGGGCACAATTTGTGGCGGAACTGCGTAAGGAGCTGGGAACACAACAAGCCACTGCATTTTATGAGAACTTATTCAAAAACGAGTGGGTAGTATTTTGCAAACGTCCTTTTTTATGCCCTTCGCAGGTCGTGGAATATCTGGGACGTTACACGCACAAGATCGCCATCAGCAACCATCGCATAAAAGAGGCACAGGATAATACCGTAACTTTTTCGGTAAAGGACTATCGACACGGTGGAAAAAAATCAATACTCAAATTGACCGATGTCGAATTCATTAGGCGTTTTTCGCTTCATATACTACCCAAAGGCTTCGTGCGTATACGCCATTACGGGATCCTGAGCAGCTATCATAAAAGAATCAGCATTCCTGAGCTACAGGAAAGTCTTGGTAAAATCGATCTTCCAGAGAGACCACCTCTTCAGCATAACGTATGTCCTTATTGTAAAAAGGGAAAGTTAGAAATCATTGTGCTTTTTGGAGTGCGTGGACCACCGGAAGGCTGGAAGAATAAATTAGAAAAACAGAAATAAGTCCCCTTCGAAACACTATATACATGGTGTAACAGATCAGTAATGCTCAAAAACGAAAAAACATATGCAAATCAACGACTGGATTACTTGAGGAACACTAAAGAATAAAGTAAAAGCAGTAGAAAAGGAAGAAACTATTAAGCAGAAAAGATAATCAACTTCCAAATTACCGAATAGCAACTCTCCAAATTAGACTAATACCCATAGTAGACAATCGGCAAAAAACCGGTTCAGTCAACATTGCTTTCATGTTAGGCCGTACCGGCCACACGAAAGCTTAGTTATTGTAAGCAGTTGTTTTGTTTCATTTATTCTTCTCTCGATATTCAATTGGAGTCCAACATCTCATATACATACTTTCAATTTTTCCGTTTGGATAATAAACAGAATAGAAAGTTTGATCGCCATCAGAACAGTCCTCATTTCCATATAGTTTTGGATTTTTATTCCAATCTTTTTTAATTTCTAATTTTTCATAAAGTTCTTTAATGTCATCATAACTTCCGTTTGAATTTTCCAAATCAGATAAATTTTTATATTCAATTTTCTCGATATATTTTTTATTTTTTGAATCAAATTTATAGTTTACTAAAACTCCATCTACAAAAATATTCACATAAGAAGCTACACATCCGAAGCAGATATATGAATAGCTTTCAGTTAACAAAATGGGTTTATTTGGGTATTTGGTTTTCAATTCAGTTAGTTTTTGTAGATATGAATCTCTAAACTTCAATTGAACTTTTAATTCTGGATTTACAGTATTTGAAGATTCAAATGGTGAATTTTTAACACTTTCTAAGTGTGCAGTATTAATCTCTCGATTCAAAACCGAGATTTTGTTCGTGGAACATCCGATCAGAGTCAGAAAACTTAAAGTCAATATTCTTAGTTGAATTTTTTGTCTTGTCCTGAAATAGGTTGACCTTTTTTGTGTTAAAGGTTTTCATTTATAAATATCGTTTTTCTTCACGGAACATTGACAACTTCTTCAAAATTTTTCCTTCGGTTTTGAAAAAGTTGCCAACATTCCTAGGCCATTTTCTTTTTATAGGATTTGTATTTTATTGTATTGTACTTTTTGTGGATATGATCTGGTGTTTCCAGGCCAAGGCTCCAATGCAGTCTTTGCCCGTTATATACCTGAACTGCCTGCTTCATGATCTGTCTTGCTATGATGACGTTCTTGATTGTTTTCTTTAGTCCGAACTCATATTTGAGTATTCCGTTTATCCTTTCTGCAACTGCATTTTCGTAGGGGTCGTATTGTTGAGTTGTACTTAATACAAAATTGTTCTTGTCGGCAAATTCCGTGAACTCCGGACAGCAATACTGTATTCCCCTATCTGAATGGTGTATGATGCTCATATGTTTGAATTTCAGGTTCTTGATTGCCATGTCCAAGGCCTGCACGACCAATGTTGCCCTCATGTTGTCGTCGAGTGCCCATCCCATCAGTTTTTTGGAATATGCATCTGTTACCAGAGCCAGATAGGCGTGTCCATCATCAGTCTTTATATAGGTGATATCGCTTACGAATACTTGTTCACTGTGCGAGATTTCCATATCCTTTATTAGGTTTGGTGATTTATAGAATAAGTGTTTTGAGTCTGTTGTAATGTGGTAACGTTTGGTCTTCTTGACCAGCATTCCATAACTTCTTAGCAGGTCGAAGAGCGCGTCCCTGCCCATTTTTACATTTTGCTCCATAATCCCTTTTTTGATGTACTTGACCAGTTTTCTGGTGCCTGCCTTTGCGTGTGTTTTTCTTTCTTTACGTACAAGTTCCAGGACTATTTCGTCCCTTTTCTCTTTGGTATAATTTGCTTTGATTCTTTTGTAATAAGCCTGTTTGCTTATCCCGAGGCATTGATAGAGCCATTTTATTTTGAAAGGCTTTGTTTCTTTTTCTCTATCTCTTTTGCTAATGCTTCGGGCAAGTACTTTTTTGAAAGGTGCTCCCCGGTAATATTTTCAAAATCGGCAATGACATCTTGTTGAAATTCTTTTACAAACTCCAGTTCTTCAATACGTTGCTTCAATTTTTTGATCTGATCGTTCTTGCTCATACTCATGGATTTATTCTCGAAGTTACTCAATTTCTTAATCCAGTATTCAATGGAACTTCGAGAAATGTTATACTTGTTTGAAGCATGATTTACGGAGATCTGTCCGTTAGCTATTTCATCAATTATCGAAAGTTTCATGTCGAAACTAACTTTTTGATACTTCTTTTTTCGGCAGGTGCCATTCTTTGGTGTTTCCATAGGTGACTAAAAGTGTTTAATTTTTGGTCAACCTATTTTAGGACGAGGCATTTCTCACAATTGCTTACAACGGTCTTGGTTAAGGCAAGTGGCGTGGAGTAGGGACACGTTCTTGTCGGTTTTGTTGTTTGTTTCTTGGTCTCTAAAATATAACTTTTTGTTCAAATACCCGCTATTTGCGCTTAACCGATGTTGTGGAGCGTTATAAGTTCTGAATTGATATTCATTAACTCTCAACACTAATTTCGTTTAGGTTTTCTACATTCAAAATATCATTTATCGTGTCATTTGGAGTCAGCCATATAATTCCTCCGATTCCTCCAATTATCAATATCCTCAACAGTGATTTATTGAAATCTGTGCTGTATTTCATAAAACCAATAATTCCTACAATAATTAGGATTGGAAGTCCAATTTCATTAAACGCATTCATTGGCCATCTCATTATGGAAAAAAGTATCCCCAAACATGTGAAACTTAATCCGAAACCTAATCCAATTGATCCGTATAGTTTAGCCCCCAATAAGTTCGGAGTGATATTTTAAATTTCAAATAATACCTTTGAGATATGAAATACAAGAAATGGAGTCTAGAAGAAAAGTTAGAAATCCTATCTTCTTCAGAAGAACTGGGCATTGTTGAAGCCTGCCGCAAATACAGTGTTAGTACTGGTACTTTTTATAGTTGGAAGAAGAAATATGACACCCAGGGAGAAGTAGGCTTAAAAATGACCTATGACATTCGTAGTAAAGAGTTAAAGCAGGCAGAAGAAGAAAATAGGATACTCCGGAAGTTGTTAAGTAACAAGGAGATCGAATTAGAAGTTCAACGAGAGCTTTTAAAAAAAAAGTTTGGGACGTCCGATCCAAGAAAAATTTAGTGGATGCTATGTTCTTAAAACACAACATTGGTAAAACCAAACTTATTGATATGGTAGGTATGGTCCACAGTAGTTATTATAGAAAACCCAGTGCTGCTAAAAAGGGAAATAGGCCAAGCGAATTCACCTATCACGACAATAAAGGTTTGGTTAGTCAATTTGCTGTTATTGAGTCCGTTAAATCAATATTAAGTCATCCATTTATAGATTGCGGTTACAGGCTTATGACTTCATATTTGAATCGGGATGGATATACAATAAATCATAAAAAGCTCTATAGAATAATGAAAGAAGCCAATCTATTGAAGTTGGACGACCGAATAGATAGGAGTGGTTCTGGCCGAAAATTTGTTAAGTTCAGAAAAGTTATCACTACAAAACCCTTTGATTGCCTAGAAATGGACATCAAGGTGGTTTGGATCCCCAGTGCTGGTAAAAATGCCTATTTGCTATCTTTAATAGACGTGCATACTCGTAGAATACTAAAAGACCTTTTTGCTTTTTCTATTAAACAAGATCAAGTGATAAAGTTGCTCTCAGAATTGTTTATGGCTTATCAATATCCTGATAGTGTTGTAATCAGAAGTGATAATGGAAGTCAATTTATAGCGAAAAATGTAAGGGAATACCTAGGATTGATAGGAGTAAGTCAAGAATTCACACACATAGCAACTCCCGAAGAAAATGCCCATATAGAAGCGTATCATGGAATTTTGAGGAAAGAAGTCTTTAAGAGGTTTGAGTATAGGACTTTCGGGGAAATAGAAAAAATCCTTAAAGAATACGTGCTATTCTACAACAACGAAAGGCTACACGGACTACTTGGTAGAATAACACCTATGGAAAAATGGAACGCAGATAAACACCTTATTTTAATAAAAAAATTAACCGCATAATTTTAACTAACGAAATTTAAAAGAATACTCTTGTTTTATAGGGGTCAAAACAATATGATTATTTGTTCGGATTTTTTAACTGCTGCATAACGGTCTTGGTTAAGGCAAGTGGCGTGGAGTAGGGACACGTTTTTGTCGGCTTAGTTGTTTGTTTCTTGGTCTCTAAAATAACACTTTTTAATCAAATGCCCGCTATTTGCGCTTAACCGATGTTGGGCATAGTATTTTTACTCCAATTTCGTTTTTTTTACGATATGTATTCCACCAATTTCATAAGCAACACTAATTGGTATAATTTTATCTTTTAAATAAAAATTTCCGTTTTGAAATGGTGTAATTCGTTCGTCAACTAAGAAAAAATATTCTTCTCGACTGGTTAATATATTTAGATTTTCATTTGTAAGTTCTATTTGATCAAAGTAATCAACAATTCCAAGTTCATTCAATTCAGGTATTGTCACTTTTTGAGAGTTCATTTCGCAAAAGTGTTTTTCTCCAAGACCTGGCATTCCAAACCAAGGTGCTGCTTGTGCAACTTGTAATGAAATTTTTGAGGTGTCATCGTTAAAAAGAAAATGTTTAATTTCAAAAGTCTCAAATTCTGGCGGTAATGATTTTTTCGGAAATGGTTCTTCTGCTCTCCAAAAGAACATCACTTTATTCCGCCAAGCTGGATCATTCCGATCTTCACAAATTAAATTAGTTGTCCAATAATGCATATAAAGATCACTTGTACGTAAAAGAATAGTTGATTTTTCAATCCCTTCTTTTTGTTCGTCTGTTAAAGATCTAATTATTCTGAATATAGATTCGTTGTCAACAGCAACAAATGTTTCTCCTTTGTTTAATTGAACACTTTCATTCTCAGCTTTAGATTCTTTTTTACCAAATAATTTGTCAAATATTCCCATCAAATAAAATTATTATGATTGTTTTTTGTCGTTCAAAATATTATGCCCAACGGTCTTGTTTAACGCAAGTGGCGTGGTGTAAGGACGCGAACTTGTCGACTTTAGTTCTTTTTTAATTGGTCTCTAAAATAACACTTTTCACCAGAATGCCCGCTATTTGCTGTTAAACGATGTTAGGCAAAGTTGCTTTCCAACCAACTTTCTATTTCATTAAAAGAAATTATTCTTTCTTCGCTATTGAGAATTGGAAATCTTGTAATAACAAAGTGTTCTATTTTATTGATTTTCAATTTATCAATTAATAATTTTTCTCTATCATATTCCTTTTTTAATGCTCTTTGTAAACTTCTAATCAAATATTTATTATATCGAATAAATTTTTCCTGATCTGATTCTATCAAAGTTAAATCGATTGCATTATTCTTGCATTGAAAATTATAAATTGTTTTATCTCTAATTGTAACTACATCGAATTCTTTTTGATTAATTCTGGTAATATCCGTTATTTGAAAATTATAATTTTCCAAGATTTTTTTTATCATATCTTCAAATACGAAGCCAGCGTGTATTTGAAATTTTTTCTTCTTATTTAATATGAAATTTTTGAAATAGTAGAGGAATCTCATCAATAAGTTGACATTCGTGTAATACTTATCTTCTAATTCTATAAATGGATGAAATGAATTTAGGTTTACCCAGTAATCATCTTCTGTTTGAAATAATTGATTTTTTAATAGTTTTTGATTTTTAATAGAATAAAAACTAATGAAATCTTCCAAATTTGATTTTGTAATTGTAAAAAAATAATCATCCGAAATACTTTCTACTATTTCATTTATAAATCTTGAGAATATTTTGAAATCTGTTTCATCAATTTTATATAAAGCATATGCTTTTTCTATTAATTGTATAGAATGTAATAGCTCTTTTTTTGAAAATATTTTATCTCGATCTAAATCTATCCAATTGAATTGTTCAATTTGATTGTTTCTGTGCAAAACTTGGTCAAATATTGAAAGCCTTTCTGGTTCATTAGAAAATCTTTCTAGAGGTTGAAATGTATAATTCCCTTCTAATTTTTGTCCATCGGATTTAGCTTGATAATCATTAAATATTTTAGACAAAACTCTTTGTTGATTAATAGTCGTAAGTGATACGCAATTCAATTCTATAATTGGTAAAAAGATATTTAATAAGTCGGATTTTTCGGCTATATTATTACCTTGAGAATGCTTTGGAATTAAATATAGTAAGGTTACAAAGTATCGTCTTCTTTTCTGATAATAATTAGCAACATCTAGTAATGTTTTAATTTTATTAAATTCCTCTATGCCATTATCTGTTATTTTGAACGAATGCGAAATTGCAATTGTCTGTATGGTAAACTGAAAAAAACGATCACGTGTTTTAGATTTGTATTTTGATCCTATAATATTGGAAATTGACATTAACCTATCAAAATCTGGAGGAAAAGTAATAGAAGTACTCTCTACCAACTTTTTTTCTTTATCTGTAAAATTTCCAAAAAATATAAGGTTGATAAATTCTTCTAATGATTGAACAAGACTATGCCATTTTGGAAATAAATCTATTGCAGAATAGTTTTTTAACATATTCTGAATATGACTGGAGTGGAGTTGTAATTCTTTGTTTAATTTATTATGGAATTCTTGTTTAGTTAGATTCTCTATCATTGATTGCAATTTTGCCTAACGGTCTTGGTTAAGGCAAGTGGCGTGGAGTAGGGACACGTTCTTGTCGGCTTAGTTGGTTTTTTACTTGGTCTCTAAAATAACACTTTTCATCAGAATGCCCGCTATTTGCGCTTAACCGATGTTGGGCGGAGTTATTTTGTTTTTAAACTCTGCATATATTCATCAGCAGTCATAACTGGCAATAAAGACTTTTTAAAATCTTTTCCATTTCTGGTTATTATAATCTCACAATCTGAATCTAATGCGCTAAAATATTGAAGTGCATCTTCGAAATCTGAAAAGGAAGAATTTAATCCCTTTTCAATTATATGTTCGTCTAATTTACAGATTTCACAAATGATTTTAAATTTTCTTAGTTTTTCTTGTGCGATCTGTGCAGACTCAAATTTTGAAAGGAAATAGTTTAGAGTTGCAAATGAGATAGGTGAAACCACAAACGTTAATATTTCTTTGTCAGCTAATGTTGCTAATTTTGCAATAGAGTCATAAAACGGATCTCGCTCACCCAGTAAATCAAGAATTACGTTTGTATCTAGAAATAATCTTTTTTTCATCTATTTATATTTCTCCAATAATTGATCAGAATATTCTTTCCTATAATTTAAGTCAGCTGGAATTTTTGTTCCAGTAGCTAAACTTTTAATAAATGGAGAAATTTCAAAATCTGAATCTTTCTTGTCGGTTGTCAATAATTGCAAATATGATTCTACAATTCTAGACAAACTCATTTTTTTGTCTGATGCATATTCTTTCGCTCTTTCGATTATTTCTTGATTAAGCTTTAAAGTCAGTTTTGTATCCATAATAAATTTTTAATACGTACAAAAATAATTAAAATATCCGTATAAATTAAATTTTAGCTGAATTTTTCTGAATAATTGCGCCCAACGGTCTTGGTTAAGGCAAGTAGCGTGGAGTAGGGACACGTTCTTGTCGGCTTAGTTGTTTGTTATTGGTATCTAAAATAATACTTTTCATCAGAATGCCCGCTATTTGCGCTTAACCGATGTTGGGCGGAGTTATTTTGTTTTTATACTCTGCATATATTCATCAGCAGTCATAACTGGCAATAAAGACTTTTTAAAATCTTTTCCATTTCTGGTTATTATAATCTCACAATCTGAATCTAATGCGCTAAAATATTGAAGTGCATCTTCGAAATCTGAAAAGGAAGAATTTAATCCCTTTTCAATTATATGTTCGTCTAATTTACAGATTTCACAAATGATTTTAAATTTTCTCAGTTTTTCTTGTGCGTTCTGTGCAGACTCAAATTTTGAAAGGAAATAGTTTAGAGTTGCAAATGAGATAGGTGAAACCACAAACGTTAATATTTCTTTGTCAGCTAATGTTGCTAATTTTGCAATAGAGTCATAAAACGGATCTCGCTCACCTAGTAAATCAAGAATTACGTTTGTATCTAGAAATAATCTTTTTTTCATCTATTTATATTTCTCCAATAATTGATCAGAATATTCTTTCCTATAATTTAAGTCAGCTGGAATTTTTGTTCCGGTAGCTAAACTTTTAATAAATGGAGAAATTTCAAAATCTGCATCTTTCTTGTCGGTTGTCAATAATTGCAAATATGATTCTACAATTCTAGACAAACTCATTTTTTTGTCTGATGCATATTCTTTCGCTCTTTCGATTATTTCTTGATTAAGCTTTAAAGTCAGTTTTGTATCCATAATAAATTTCTAATACGTACAAAAATAATTAAAATATCCGTATAAATTAAATTTTAGCTGAATTTTTCTGAATAATTGCGCCCAACGGTCTTGGTTAACGCAAGTGGCGGGAGTAGGGTCGCGTTCTTGTCGGCTTTGTTGTTGGTTTCTTAATGACTAAAATATAACTTTTACTTGAATACCCGCTAATTTGCGATAACCGATGTTATGCGCCGCTTAGTAAATGCACTTATTTTTAATTTATAGAATGCGGATTAGGAAAAAGTATATTCATATTATAGTCATTTGGTACATTATATATTAACTCTCCGTTATCGTTAAAATCAATCGCAGCTCTCATTGCTCCAATCCTAACCTCGGAATTATCTCTCTTTATAATGCAAAGTGAAACTCCTTTTAATCCTAGTGCTTTTTTATGAATGTTTGGTCTAAAACATACATTATAAGCTTTTTTTAATTTTACTGATGGATAGCACCAGGCTTGTTGTTTTTCTATAGGTAGAAAGTCAAAATAATCTTTTGTTATTATTTCTGATACACGATATAAATACTCTGTTCCAATACCAACATCTTTTGTGAATTCAGTGATTAAAAAATTATTTATTATTCTCAATTTTTGATTTTGTTCTTTAGATAAACTTTTATTTTCTTTCCATTCTCCAATTTTTAAAGCTTCAATATCTTGTTTAGCTTCATAAGTCATTAAAGCAAATATTTCACCCTCCTTTATTTTCATTTCCTCAATTGCAGTTTCTTGGGAATAAGGACAAGTGTATAGTAAAGATTCTCCTATATTATTTAGTCGCCCTCGATTTTCTACTACTGGTGGTTCCCAAGCATCTTTTTCGGTCTTCATTTTATTCAAAACAACATTTAAATCGGACGTATCAAATTTTCTGATGCGATAAAATGGAGTTCCGGTTTTAAAGGTGGTAATATGAACAATAGAGCCACCGTAAGATTTGTTTTTTAGATTATAAGAAATGACTTGTTTAATTCTTTTCTTTAACTCTTTATCTGAAATAGTTTTTAAGTCAATTTCTCTAAATTCTTCAATTCTATCGTATAATTCATCTATTGATGTTTTATCTAAGAAACCTTTGAATAATTTTTTATGATAATCTGAATCTTCCATTTGAATTTGTATCCTGTTCTAAGTGAAGCATAACGGTCTTGGTTAAGGCAAGTGGCGTGGATTAGGGACACGTTCTTGTCGGCTTTGTTGGTTATTACTTGGTCTCTAAAATAAAACTTTTCAAGCAAATACCCGCTATTTGCGCTTAACCGATGTTAGCTTTAGTTACTTCTAATTACGAATTTTGATTTATCGTTTTTCAAATCCACGAATAATATTCCTAAATCATTTTGTAACTGTATTTTTAATTTTTCAAATGACATTTTTTCCCAACTATAGTCAATCCTTTTTGATTTATCATCATAAATTATTTCTTCTGAATATTCTGAGTTCAATAATTCAGTCAGTTCTTTTAAGTCATAATTAATAATTTTAATTGAATCATTTGATCTAGATACTTTATATGCATTATTTCCATAATTGTTAATGAAATTAGAATATCTTAATGAATCCTGAATATTGATCTCATACGATTTATATTTTTTTATTTCCAATTTCAGTTTTAAATTATCCAAAATTTCACTCAAGACAATTTCATTTATAGATCGACTTTCATCTTTTTGTTTTATTAATAAATCATAATATTTATTTTTTAATTTTCTATTTTCGAAAATAATATTACTAGTGTCAGTTTCAATCAGTATTCCAAAAATCTTCTTTAAGCTTATTCTTTATGCATTTACATTTAATGGTGATTCTTGAATATTATTTGTAAAGCCACGATGAAATTTTGTAGCTTTTTTAATTTCAAGCACATGAGTTTCCTTATCTGATTTTATTGATTTTTCTTTGCAAGCATTCAAAGAAATCATTAAAATAAGTAGAATTATAATTTTTATTTTATTCATCTTGGTTCATTTTGGAACTTAATTAAAGCTAACGGTCTTGGTTAAGGCAAGTAGCGTGGAGTAGGGACGCGAACTTGTCGGCTTTGTTGTTTGTTTCTTGGTCTCTAAAACAACACTTTTTGTTCAATTGCCCGCTATTTGCGCTTAACCGATGTTAGGGACAGTTATTTAATATTTTCTTCCATTTGTTGAATGAAATTTTCAGGTTTAATTCCAATTTTTGTAAGTCCCTTTTCTAAGGCATTCCAACGCTGCTCTGTTTCGATGGAGAGTGTTCGTTCTCTCATTCCAATCATTGAATAAGCGTCCTGCATTAAGTATTGTTTTAATTCGACTGGACAATTTGGATTCTCTAGAAGTATTTCTTTCTTCAATTTTTCTAATTGAAGATTCTCTATTTTCTTCAAATTCAATTTGAGTGTTTTTTTTATTTTCTCGATATTCTCTTGCAACTTTTGTTCTGTCTTCTTTAATCTTTTCTTTTTCTGATTCAACTCTATATTGTTCAAATTTTTCAAGTCGCTTATATTTTCTTGGTAATCCTTCTCTAGATTTGACAATATCTCCAATTCTTGATTCAGTATCTCTAATTTCTGATTCAATTTCTCTTTCTTGCTCTCTAATTGAATGTTCTGATCTCTCAAAATCTTCTGCTCCGAGGAAAGACTTTCTAATTTCTCGGAGTTTGTCTTCAAGTTCTTCTCTTTTGTTAATATATCTTCCTTCCAGATCTCCACTTTGTTTTTCAACTGAGTCCTCATATTCTTCTTTTGTGTCTCGAAACTTTCTTTCTTCAATTTCAATTCTAGCTCTTTCAGATTCAATTTGTGCTGTTCTCTTTTCAAATTTTCGAGAAATTCTTTTTCTAGTTTCTTCTCTTCTTGTTGCGAGTTTATTTCTAAGTCTTTCCGTATTTTCTTCAACTCTAGATATTTCAGATCTAAACTCTTTTTCAATTTCTCTGTATTGTTTTGATCCCAAATACCTTGTAATTGTTCGTACAAGGTCTCTAATTTGAAATTTTCTGCAGTCGAAAGTTTCTTCGAAAAATCTTTTTTGGAATTCATCAATCTGTGAAACTCTCTCTGAATCATCTTTGGGAGAGAATATATACTTAGTGCGTTCTTCTTCATAGTTGTAAACCCATTTAATATAATTAGTCTTTGAAAAGCTTTTTTCAATATTTTCAAGAGAATCTTTAGGAATAGTAATTTGAACAGTATTAATACCTAATCTTCTAATTTTAGTCAATTTCTCTACATCGATTTTGTGAGTTACAACTATTTCAATTAGGAGAATTGGTTTGTTTTGTGCATTGAAGAATGTAACGTCTGGCCTAATCAATAAATTTCTAGAATCTATTTCTGGATTTTTTCCAAACTTTACTTCTCCAGAATCTGTTTCATAAAATGTAATTTCAGATTTGGTATATTTTGCATCAATAAATTTAGAATCACTGATTTGAAATGCTTTGCCATCAATTCCTTCTGGCGGGTATTTGTAAAGTGTAGGAACCCTTATACGTTTAATCCTATTTAATATTAAAACTGCTTGGTCATGGCGATAGTCTTGATTACTAAAAGTGCACTTTCTTTCACTTTTCTTTACATCATTTGGATCGTGGCGAAAATAAGATTTTCTTCCTCTTATTTTTGTTTTTACAGCTTGCATTTCATTTTTACATCCGATACAGAAATATCCTTTTCTTCCACTTTCTACATCTAGAATATAAAGCGGTTCTTCCTTAACATTTTCTGCATACTCATTTTGATCTTCAGCTTCGTGTTTTTTCATACGGATCTCTTGTCTTGTCCTGAAATAGGTTGACCTTTTTTGTGTTAAAGGTTTTCATTTATAAATATCGTTTTTCTTCACGGAACATTGACAACTTCTTCAAAATTTTTCCTTCGGTTTTGAAAAAGTTGCCAACATTCCTAGGCCATTTTCTTTTTATAGGATTTGTATTTTATTGTATTGTACTTTTTGTGGATATGATCTGGTGTTTCCAGGCCAAGGCTCCAATGCAGTCTTTGCCCGTTATATACCTGAACTGCCTGCTTCATGATCTGTCTTGCTATGATGACGTTCTTGATTGTTTTCTTTAGTCCGAACTCATATTTGAGTATTCCGTTTATCCTTTCTGCAACTGCATTTTCGTAGGGGTCGTATTGTTGAGTTGTACTTAATACAAAATTGTTCTTGTCGGCAAATTCCGTGAACTCCGGACAGCAATACTGTATTCCCCTATCTGAATGGTGTATGATGCTCATATGTTTGAATTTCAGGTTCTTGATTGCCATGTCCAAGGCCTGCACGACCAATGTTGCCCTCATGTTGTCGTCGAGTGCCCATCCCATCAGTTTTTTGGAATATGCATCTGTTACCAGAGCCAGATAGGCGTGTCCATCATCAGTCTTTATATAGGTGATATCGCTTACGAATACTTGTTCACTGTGCGAGATTTCCATATCCTTTATTAGGTTTGGTGATTTATAGAATAAGTGTTTTGAGTCTGTTGTAATGTGGTAACGTTTGGTCTTCTTGACCAGCATTCCATAACTTCTTAGCAGGTCGAAGAGCGCGTCCCTGCCCATTTTTACATTTTGCTCCATAATCCCTTTTTTGATGTACTTGACCAGTTTTCTGGTGCCTGCCTTTGCGTGTGTTTTTCTTTCTTTACGTACAAGTTCCAGGACTATTTCGTCCCTTTTCTCTTTGGTATAATTTGCTTTGATTCTTTTGTAATAAGCCTGTTTGCTTATCCCGAGGCATTGATAGAGCCATTTTATTTTGAAAGGCTTTGTTTCTTTTTCTCTATCTCTTTTGCTAATGCTTCGGGCAAGTACTTTTTTGAAAGGTGCTCCCCGGTAATATTTTCAAAATCGGCAATGACATCTTGTTGAAATTCTTTTACAAACTCCAGTTCTTCAATACGTTGCTTCAATTTTTTGATCTGATCGTTCTTGCTCATACTCATGGATTTATTCTCGAAGTTACTCAATTTCTTAATCCAGTATTCAATGGAACTTCGAGAAATGTTATACTTGTTTGAAGCATGATTTACGGAGATCTGTCCGTTAGCTATTTCATCAATTATCGAAAGTTTCATGTCGAAACTAACTTTTTGATACTTCTTTTTTCGGCAGGTGCCATTCTTTGGTGTTTCCATAGGTGACTAAAAGTGTTTAATTTTTGGTCAACCTATTTTAGGACGAGGCATCTGTGATAATTGTCCCTAACGGTCTTGGTTAAGGCAAGTTGCGTGGGGTAGGGGCACGTTATTGTCGGCTTTGTTGTTTTTTAATTGGTCTCTAAAATAATACTTTTCATTAGAATACCCGCTATTTGCGCTTAACCGATGTTACCTGCAGGCTTTTTTTAGTCATTAGGTTAACATAATCAATATCAGTATTAATGTAAAAATTCCAACTGCTGTTGTGTATTTACCCATTTTCTTTGATTTTGTCCAACCTGCTAAAGAAATGATGGTTATTAGGGATATAATTCCCAAAAAAAACGAAATTGCTCCTACAATTCGTGGAAGCAATAAATCACTTTCGATTACTTTCGAAGGATATCCAATAGTTGTCATCATTAGAATGTTAGTCCATGCAAAAACTGAAATTAAAAAGAAACTAGCTGTTAATGTTGATACAATCATAATATTTTTGAACAATCTAGTATTCACTTCTGATACTAAAAGATTTGCAATTACTGCAATTGTAAATCCGCCAAGTAACGAACTTATCATTATTATTTGGTCAGCAAGTTTATTCCAGTATTCAAATGTAATTTCAGTCATAAATTCAATGTGTTTTTCTTTTTAGATTTTAACTCCTTTTGTCAATCATTTTTTCATTTTTCATAACCGATTTTATCTAATAGATTTTCTACTCAGATTTAATTCAATTCCGTTTTATACTTTTTTAGTTGGTAAATAGAGTAAAGTCCGATAACAAACTCCGCTACTAATCCAAAAATATAACCTCCAGTTGGCAATCCGTCCAATATCATACTTAATAATCGTCCTATTGCAAGTGTCAACATAAATAATATATTTAGCTGTGTAGCATTTTTCCAATATTCAATTTTCCATATACCTAAAATCCATACTAGCGAAATTCCCAAATATAAGCACATAATGGCTCTCAACATATTTGAAAGGTCAATTGTATTTACCTGAATGTTTAAATGTTCCGGCAGAATAGATGGTGAACCATAAATTATGGCAGTAGGCATTACGATTAATAAAGAGATGATCAGATGTAAGTTCTTAAAAATCCAATTTATTTTATCTGTCATAATTTCAATTCCGATATCATATCTATGTTTCGTTTTTTTTTTTTTGCTTGCAGGTAACGGTCTTGGTTAACGCAAGAAGCGGGAGTAGGGACGCAATCTTGTCGGCTTTGTTGTTAATTTCTTGGTGTCTAAAATATTACTTTTTACTCGATTGCCCGCTATTTGCGATAACCGATGTTGTGCTAAGTTTAATTCCATCTAACCTGATAAGGATATCTTTCATAAACGACATTATCCTCATTTATTGAAAACCCTTTTCTAGCATTTTCCTTTGCACTTTTATATACGCTCTCTGCTTCTTCTATTTCACCTAATTTATAAAGAACTTTAGTTTTATAATATTGAACGTCAGAAAATTGAGGATATCGCTCTAAGGCTTGATCAAATAGTACTAAAGCCTCTTCATATTTCTTCAGTTCGTACTTACTAATTCCGTAATAAAAGAGGTCTAGATGGTGTAACCAGTCTTCACCTTTTTTATCAATAGTTCTCTCATAATCTTTCTCAAACAAATTTTCTGCTTTTTCAAATTCGCTTAGTTGCAAGTAACTTAACGCGATGTAAAAATTATATGAGTGATCCATTTCAAATCCGTATCCATATGTTTCTTGATAATCCGTAAAATCAATAATTGCGTCTTTATATTGCTTAGAAAATATACACTTTATAAATGCTCTGTATCGTTGCCATCTTTCAGGATTATACTTTACTGCTTTATCAATGAATGTCATTCCAACCTCGTATTTACCTTGTTTGAATAATGGCATAGCTTTCTGTTGCCAGAAATAAGCTATTGTGGAATCCACTTTCAATCCTTTGTCAATTTCGTTTTGCCAATCTTGCGAATAAACATCAGTCAGCCAAGCTCCGTTATTCAGATATATATCTTTTAAAGAATCTTGTTGTTTTTCGGTGAATTTTGGAATTGCATTTTCACTTGACAATTTTAAATTTTCTTCTTGTTTACAACTGTTCAAAGTAGAAATAAAAAGGAAAGTCAGAAAGTATAATTTTAAATTTCTCAAATTTTGTATTAAATTTTGCACAACGGTCTTGGTTAAGGCAAGTGGCGTGGAGTAAGGACGCGAACTTGTCGGCTTTGTTGTTTGCTTCTTGGTCTCTAAAATAACACTTTTCATCAGAATGCCCGCTATTTGCTCTTAACCGATGTTGTGTGCAGTTTTAGTTCTTTAATTTAAAGTTAAATCTTTTATTTATTGAATCAAATGAAATTAATATTTCGTTTAAGTTCTCTTGTTTTAAATCAGATCGACTTATTCCAGCAGTATTAAAATTTAGATTTTTCTGGTTGTCTAATTGCGCTTTAACTTGAAAAATAATAAAAGGTTCTGACACATATTCTTGCCAAACTTTTTTAAAATTCAACTCATAGATAGGAGATGAATTATTCGCTAATATGGCGATGGTATCATGTTTAGAATTTCCACTCGTAAATATTAATTCCTGGATATCATAATCTGAACTGTTAATAAATTTCAAGTTTATGGGCACTGATTTTGAACATGAATTCAGCACTATTGATATTAGAAATAATAGATAAATTGATTGTTTTTTCAAATCGATTTTTTTTTAATTGCACACAACGGTCTTGTTTAACGCAAGTGGCGTGGTGTAAGGACGTTAATTTGTCGGTTTTGTTGATTGTTACTTGGTCTCTAAAATAACACTTTTCACTAGAATGCCCGCTATTTGCTGTTAAACGATGTTGCATACCGTTGTGATGTTCAAATGTTGTTGTTTTCTTGACAATCTTTTTTTGTTCTTTTTGTTCTTTTCTGAATCTCAAATTAACTTTCCACATTCGAGTAAGAATCAGTTTAGAATTTATTGGTTCTTAATTATTTTTTTTATTTTTCACGTTTGAGTGAAAGTCAGAATTATAAATCTTAAGGCATTCAAATTATCCCTTTTTCACGTCCGAGTAAAGGTCAGCTTACTGGTCGGTAGGGAATTCATTTATCACATTTTTATCTTTTAAAAATCATTGTCAATAAAGTCAGAGTTGATTGGTTTTTGTTTTTTACTAGAATCTTGAAAAAGTCAGCGCAACAGTTGCGAGAGATTGGTTTTTCTTCATTCAGATTTGCCGTTATTTTTTGCGTTTTTCATTCTGAACAATGGTTTGCAACGGTCTTGGTTAAGGCAAGTAGCGTGGAGTAGGGACGCGTTCTTGTCGGATATGTAGTTTGTTACTTGGTCTCTAAAATATCACTTTACATCAGAATGCCCGCTATTTGCGCTTAACCGATGTTGGGCATAGTTTTATGCAAAATCTAAATCAAAAAGTAATTGTTTTATTCTTTTTCCTTTTTTCGTCAATTTATATGTTCCTTTTCCATTGTGTTCAACAATGTCATTGGATTCAAAGAAGGAAATACTTTTTGATGATAAATTCTGGTTCAAAGTTAAATCAGTAAGTCCTTTTTGAAGATACTCAGAAACTAAATGAAATGCATTATGCAACTTTTCATTATTTATTATTCTGTTGTATAATTCTATTGCACTTTTTTCTTCTATTTCTTCATTTGAGCCAACCTCAATTAATTTTGAATTAGGTTTTTCGTCATTAGAAGTTTTTTCTATTAAAAGATTTAGTTCTTTAATTTCTTTGTCTTTTTTACTTAGGAGAGATTCAAACTTTTTTTCATAATCTAGCAATTGTTGTCTTAGTTGTATAGACTGCTCCAAAGTCAGTAATTGTTTTCGTTCAATTTTGTTTTTGTTATCAATACGCCATTGTTCAAATTTCAAACTTAGGAAATATGCTCCATTCGAAATAAATGGAACTATTGTAATTAGGATTAATGTTGAAATTAATGGAAACCAAATTAAATAATTTATATCATTAAAATTCTCAACTATATAATCGATTCTGTTATTTGTAATTTTATCACTATCAATAATAAAACTAGCATAGAATATTTTCCAGTTCCAAACTAACCAAGAAATCACAAAAGTTCCAAATAATGGACTTGTAACTCTTTGGTATAATATAGAGTTAATTGAAGTTCGTAGATCAGTAATCATAAATTACTTATTAGAAGGATATAGTAATTGCTTTAGCTTTTCCTTATGTTTATCAGAACACTTTTCTAATAATTTTTCTTTTCTATGTTCACTTATTTCATATGCATTTAATTCATCCTCTTGATTAAGTTTGTATGCACTTTGGTCGTATTCTCTCAAAACTGAGCCATCATCGTAGAAAGTATAATCATCATCGAGTGTGCCTCTTCCAATAAACACTTTAAATAATTCTTCAGCCATATTAATCGATTTTGTTTTTTAAGTGTGAGTTTAAAATTACAATTTATATTTCAGTAATGAATACTGTTAAATTATGCCCAACGGTCTTGGTTAAGGCAAGTGGCGTGGAGTAAGGACGCAAACTTGTCGGCTTAGTTGTTTGTTTCTTGGTCTCTAAAATAGAACTTTTAGTTTAATTACCCGCTATTTGCGCTTAACCGATGTTGCATAGCGGTTTTTACTACAATTATGTTGTTTTGTTGTCTGCCTTTTTTTTATTTTTCTTCTTTCCTGAATTATAATTTTATTTTTCACGTAGGAGTAAGAATCAGTTTTTTGATTTTTTGGTTTTTAATTGTTTTTGTCAATTTTCATTTTAGAGTGAAAGTCAGAGTTATAAATCGAAAGGCATCCAATTTATTCATTTTCGTGCTTGAGTAAAAGTCAGGATAATAAGCAGAATGCATCTATTTTTAGCTTTTACAGGTCCGAGTAAAAGTCAGCTTAGTGATTTTAAAAATCATCAATTATTACTTTTTCTTTTAAATTCAAATTTTATTTAGAATCCACGTACTGATTTTAAGATCATCTAATTTTCACATTTTTCATCTTTGTAAATTTTTCAAATAAACCTCAGAGTTGAGCAGTTTATGTTTTTTACTAAAATCTTAAAAAAGTCAGCGCAACAGTTGCGAGAGATGAGTTTTTTATATTCAGATTTTTTTGAGTTTTTTCTTTCTGAAAACTGATTTGCAACGGTCTTGGTTAAGGCAAGTAGCGTGGAGTAAGGACGCGAACTTGTCGGCTTTGTTGTTCTCTTACTTGGTCTCTAAAATAATACTTTTCACTCTATTGCCCGCTATTTGCGCTTAACCGATGTTGTAAACTGTATTTATTCCTCTAACATCCATTGGAGTAATTCTTCTTTGTCAACTATAGACCAACTGTGAGGATCACGATGGCCATTTGCTCTATAACCTTTATTCTGAGTTGCAATATATTCCACTTCATTAAAACTATTAGAAGTTAAAAATTCAGATAATCTTTTTAAATGAAAAGCATTCATTTGTTCGTATTCGACACCCATATTTTCTTTCCACCACACTTTATCAGGCTCTGTATAAAATCGAATTTTTGTATTTTTTAGATTCTTTAAATTTTCAAAATTTTGAGTTTCATAGGTGAATGCAGAATATTTTTCATAAGGTGCAATTTCATTATTGGGATTTCCAAGTTGTTCATTAAAATAATTAAATATGAATGAACTTTCTCCTACTGAAGCCTCTGAAAAATTTCTTTTAATGTTTCCTTCTGCAATACGAAACAATGCAGCCAGATCAATCGGTGAATCTACCACGAAGACTCCCGCGGGATTTAAGTTGTATTCAAGATTTTGGGAAAGATAATTACCTATTAGTAACGCAATACTTCCTCCGCTAGATAGTCCGCCAATATAAATTTTATCTATCGGTAAATTATTTGATGTAAATAATTCTTGAATGGTAACTGCTAATTCTGCTTTTTCATTCTCTTCGAGCCATAATTTTCGATTGAAATTTAAATAGGCAACTGCAACGTTCTTCTCATTTGCTAAATCACTTATAGGAAATTCATTTTCAATACCTGCAGCATCTTCTGGAAATCCACCTAAGAGCAGTAAAACAGCTTGTGTATTATCTGGTTTATATAAATTATAAGATTCGTGTGAAATCAGGTTTTTTTGAACTTCTTTTCCTTGACCAAAAATAAAAGTGGTGGAAAATAAAATTGCAATAAGACTAAAATTTTTAAGCATTTTTTTCATATAAATATTGTTTACAACGGTCTTGGTTAAGGCAAGTGGCGTGGAGTAGGGACGCGAACCTGTCGGCTTTGTTGTTTGTTACTTGATGTCTAAAATATCACTTTTCATTGGAATACCCGCTATTTGCGCTTAACCGATGTTGTGCAACGTATTTTTTTTTAGTATTTACATTAATCTTTTTTATGTTCTTGTTCAGTATGTGTTTGGTTTCCATTAATCATTTTATCTTCGTCATACATTGCATTGGACATTCCAAGCATAACAGCTGTAATGATTAAAATGAATTTTCTTTTTATCCAATGAGCAAAATGCTTAGATTTTTCTAAATAAATTTTATTCTTTTGTTTATACATTTTAGTAATGATAAATGATTAGACATTTATTATATCATTTTATGCAGCAACGTGCATATTCTCATAGAAAAGAGAGCTTTTCTATGCTATGTATAAACTTGAATATTGGATGTTAGATGTATTTATTTTTTTTAAAAATACGCGATGGGCAATTATAGAAGTTATTTTTTGGTAAAGCCCAATACGTAATTTTAAAATAATTAGAGTTTTAGTACTATAAGCCTTTCTTAAATTGTGATATGTAATTAATAGAATTGAAAATATACTTTCAGAAAGAACTTTTCCAGTATACACAAACAATTCCGAGTGCTTTTGTCTAAATTCTTTTCTACTATCAATGTATGAGACTTGAATATATTTTGAAGAACTTATTCCCGAATATGTAGAACACTCGTTAACCGTCAGACCGAAAATCAGAAGTAAAGAAAGTAGATATTTTAAATACTTTATCAATCTATTGTATTCAAATTATTTTGTCCAAGTTATCATTTTTTTTTAATATGTTGCACAACGGTCTTGGTTAACGCAAGTAGCGGGAGTAAGGACGTGTTTTTGTCGGCTTAGTTGTTTGTTACTTGGTCTCTAAAATAATACTTTTCAATGGAATGCCCGCTATTTGCTGTTAACCGATGTTATATGCCGTATTTTTATTCGATTTCACATTTTGAAATATTTGATAAAATTTTAATTCCGCTCTTTTTCATAAGTTCGCTTGCATTAAAATCGTTACATATACCTGGTTCAAGTTCATAGCTGAAAATCATTGAATTATCTTTAATCTCACTATTAAAACTATAATTTGTAACTAACATTTTATTCCCCGATAGTTTTGCAAGTTCAATATCGTGTGTTGCAATAATTCCTGACGTTTTGAGCTTACTTATTTGATTAATCAATGAATAACCTCCTCTATGTCTATCTTCTGAGTTTGTACCTTTGAACATCTCATCCAAAAGAAAAAATACATTGTGACTACTTTCTATCAGTTTCAGCATCTTTTCAATTCTATTTAATTCTGCATAAAAAGAAGAGATTCCTTTCTTTAAATTATCTTCTGTTCGCATACTTGAATATAGCTTTAGGCTGGATACCTGACCATTTTTTGCACAACAAGGTGCTCCGGCTAATGATAAAACGATGTTGACACCTACAGTCCTTAAAAAGGTACTTTTCCCTCCCATATTAGAACCGGTAATCATAACAACATCACCTTGTCCTTCAGAATGAAAATTATTACAAACACGATTATCTGAATTTATAAGGGGATGTCCTAATGACTCAAAAAGTACATGGTTGTTCTTTTCTGTAATTTCAGGAAATGTATAGGATTGATTTGAATAAGAAAAACCTGCAAAACTACTTAATACTTCAAACTCACTTACTACTTCTGCCCATGCTCTTAAAAATGTTCTATTCTTTGATTTCCATTTTTCTGTTTCAATGATCAGGTAAATATCCAATAGCAGGAAACTGTTTAATAGCGTATAAAAGCCATTTCCGCCAATTGGCACCTTTTTTATAGGTCTTTGATGTGAGAAATCCAATGAACTGCATATCCTGTGAATTTCCTTGGATGCTGAATAATTGCCATGTGTTAATAGTGATTGTAACTCGGATAATTTTTTTGACTTGAAACTTTCAGTTTCAATTTTTTTGATAAGTGCCAAATAACCTCTTAAAGTGTTAAGATTCTTTGTTGAGGTTTCAACAATATCCTCCGCTAAGGGATTTACCTTTCTTAAAATCACATTGTTGATAAGTAAGACTACAATCATAAGAGACAAATAAATAAACCCCTTTTGTGAATCAAGGTTAGCATAAAAAAAGTATGAGCCAAGCAAAAACAGAACTGGAAGAATTATTGCAACGGCTAAATATAGAAGTCGATATTTTAATAAAACAACAGGTTTTTCTACCCAGTCTAACAGTTTATAATAATCACTTTTTTTATTTTGAAAGTGCATGCCTGCCGCCTCAAAATCTTGCCTCCAATCCAATTTTTGAGATAATTCTTTTATGGCTTTTTGTCTGTGGCGTATTTCGTTATTAGATGCAGGTTCAGATAACCATTTTGATAAGAGTATCATACCTGACTCTGTAGTTGTTCTGTTAACCAATTGAAAAATAGAATGTTGTCCGAAAATATCCAGATCAGATGTGTAGGGATGATTTTGATCAATAAACTTATGTCCGGTATCAAATTCTTCCAGGTCACATTTTTCTCTCAGAATCTCGGATTCATTTATTCTTTTCAGGAATGATGTATGTTTTTTTAAGTAAGCTATTTTGGTATGATGCTTTAAAACTAAAGCAAAACCTATTACTGAAACAGGAAAAACAATATAAACGGGAGTAATTGATTTTATACTGAACAAGGTTATAAGAATGATACCTGCAATTACAAAAATAAGTAGCCTAAGTAGGGATATTCTATTTAATACCTTCTTTAACCTTAATATTTTGGAATTATACTTTTTTATATTTTCTTGATAGATCTTCATTAATTATTTTTCAATTATCTAATATTTGATAGCAATCTTAAATATGGCATATAACGGTCTTGGTTAAGGCAAGTAGCGTGGAGTTAGGACGCAAACTTGTCGGCTTAGTTCGTTTTTAATTGGTCTCTAAAATAACACTTTTCACTCAATTGCCCGCTATTTGGGCTTAACCGATGTTATGCCCTGGCGGTTATTATAATATATAAAATCACTCATCTATAATTGAAATTTAGAAATCTCCTCTTTGTATAATCATTTACATCCTATTGCGTCAGCTAACCTTTGTTCAACTATACTTTTTTGTATCGGAGAAAATTCAGTGGAATAAAAGTCATTTCTCATTATAGAATTATTCCATTCTCTCCAATAACCTGTTTGGGAATACCTTGATCCTTCAAACCAATTATCTGGATTGTATGTTAGAATGTTTAATTTAGGTGTTATTGGTAGAAACCAAGGTTGTAGACCCAAAGCACAATTTGCCTCGGAATCTACATATTCATCATCCATATTTCCAAATGAATGACCGAATTCGTGTCTGATCAAAAATTTAAATATTTTATCACTGTCATATTTTGATACAATCACATTAGAAACCTTGGGATTTGAAATCGTATTATATTCTGTTACACCTGGAAATTCTGCACTAGCGAAATATCCTGTAGAATTTGCTATAATTATAGTATACGCATAATCTCCTGTTGCATAATGACCATATAAGGTTTCAAGAGTATCTCTTTTTGAAGATTCTAAGCCTAATAAACGTTCAAGTCCAATTTTGTTGCTAAACACACTCCAAGGAGTTTGTGAGGCAGTATTTGTTCCAGTTGTTCCATTACAATCACTCGTAAATTCTATTGTCTTAATACCTGACGTTAAAGATGGTGAGTCTACTCTGTAAAAGTTCAAGCTATTACTTGATGATGTAAAAGGTTCCATATCAAGAATTGCTTGTTTTGCTATATCACTTAAAATTTTAAATTCTGGAATTTCTTCCTCTGTAAAGCCCTCCGCTAAGAATATGATATTAGCAACACAACCTGTTTTTTCTTCTCCAATTATTACTGGACAAGGGATTATAGAATCTACACACGATTGTACAATATCTTTTTCTGGTAAGTCATCATTATTACAACTAAAAAAGGCAACACACACAAGGATTAAAAAAATAGTTTTTTGCATATTATATTTATAATTAAATCATGAATTTTCCGATTAGCTTGGGCATAACGGTCTTGGTTAAGGCAAGTAGCGTGGAATAAGGACGCGAACTTGTCGGCTTTGTTGATTGTTTCTTGGTGTCTAAAATATAACTTTTTGTTCGAATACCCGCTATTTGCGCTTAACCGATGTTACCTACTGTAGCGACCAGATTTGAGTAAGAACGAACGATTCCGCATTCCTCTCTTTATTGCTAAAATTTTCAGTAGAACTTTTGTATTTGATTGAGAGTAAGTATTTTCTGAATTTATTCTTTAGATTTATTTTCATCTAATTCCGTTCGAGTAAGATTTTTAGAGAGATATTTTCTTTTCTAATTTCTTAAATTTTTATTTTAGTTCTTTACTTCTATTTTTCATTTAATTCCGTTCGAGTAAGAATCAGAACGAATTATTCTCATTTCTGAATTGCTCATTTATAGCTTTTGTTCTTTAAGATATTTTTCATTTAATTCCGTTCGAGTGAGAGTCAGCTGGAATTATTTTCTTTGAAATATTCTTAGTTTTTGACGGTGGAGCTATAGTAGGTAAGGGTCTTGGTTAAGGCAAGTAGCGTGGAGTAGGGACGCTTTCTTGTCGGCTTAGTTGTTTGTTACTTGGTGTCTAAAATATAACTTTTTACTCGATTGCCCGCTATTTGCGCTTAACCGATGTTATGTTTAGTTTTTATAGTTCGGATATTGAATTGAATAGATCAAAATGATGTTTTTCAGTTCTAAGTTCAATTGTTAATTTATCGTTTTTATTTTCAATTTTATAAACTTCTCCAGATTTAAATAGAGGAGTCAATTTTTTTATCAGTTCAGTGATTAGCTCGGAATTGTTTGTCTTAGATATCAAAATATAATGATCAGAAACTTTTAATCTCTGTAATGATTTTGAAAACATAAATAGGAAAAAGTCAGTCCTGGTCTTTTTTCTTATCAAAAATCCAGAATTATGAGAAATTCTATTTGTTGTCCATTCCGCAAGAGTAAGAAGATTTTGATATTTAGAAGTAAAAAGTAAATTTCCACCGGAATAAGTTGCTTTCTTATATTTCAAGATCCAATTTTTTGGATTATTTATTTTGCCGAATATTGTATACGACCAAGCGTTATAATTTCCATTTACTTTTCCGTTTTTCTCAGAAATAAAATTTTCAAATTCTCGACAAAATTTCTCATTCGCAATATAAAATGGAGACGTTTTTTCATTCTCAGATGCATTTGGCTTAATAATCATTTTTTCTTTGAAAAATTAAACATAACGGTCTTGGTTAAGGCAAGTGGCGTGGAGTAGGGACGCGAACCTGTCGGCTTTGTTGTTTGTTACTTGATGTCTAAAATATCACTTTTCATTGGAATACCCGCTATTTGCGCTTAACCGATGTTGTGCAACGTATTTTTTTTTAGTATTTACATTAATCTTTTTTATGTTCTTGTTCAGTATGTGTTTGGTTTCCATTAATCATTTTATCTTCGTCATACATTGCATTGGACATTCCAAGCATAACAGCTGTAATGATTAAAATGAATTTTCTTTTTATCCAATGAGCAAAATGCTTAGATTTTTCTAAATAAATTTTATTCTTTTGTTTATACATTTTAGTAATGATAAATGATTAGACATTTATTATATCATTTTATGCAGCAACGTGCATATTCTCATAGAAAAGAGAGCTTTTCTATGCTATGTATAAACTTGAATATTGGATGTTAGATGTATTTATTTTTTTTAAAAATACGCGATGGGCAATTATAGAAGTTATTTTTTGGTAAAGCCCAATACGTAATTTTAAAATAATTAGAGTTTTAGTACTATAAGCCTTTCTTAAATTGTGATATGTAATTAATAGAATTGAAAATATACTTTCAGAAAGAACTTTTCCAGTATACACAAACAATTCCGAGTGCTTTTGTCTAAATTCTTTTCTACTATCAATGTATGAGACTTGAATATATTTTGAAGAACTTATTCCCGAATATGTAGAACACTCGTTAACCGTCAGACCGAAAATCAGAAGTAAAGAAAGTAGATATTTTAAATACTTTATCAATCTATTGTATTCAAATTATTTTGTCCAAGTTATCATTTTTTTTTAATATGTTGCACAACGGTCTTGGTTAAGGCAAGTGGCGTGGAGTAAGGACGCAAACTTGTCGGCTTAGTTGTTTGTTTCTTGGTCTCTAAAATAGAACTTTTAGTTTAATTACCCGCTATTTGCGCTTAACCGATGTTGCATAGCGGTTTTTACTACAATTATGTTGTTTTGTTGTCTGCCTTTTTTTTATTTTTCTTCTTTCCTGAATTATAATTTTATTTTTCACGTAGGAGTAAGAATCAGTTTTTTGATTTTTTGGTTTTTAATTGTTTTTGTCAATTTTCATTTTAGAGTGAAAGTCAGAGTTATAAATCGAAAGGCATCCAATTTATTCATTTTCGTGCTTGAGTAAAAGTCAGGATAATAAGCAGAATGCATCTATTTTTAGCTTTTACAGGTCCGAGTAAAAGTCAGCTTAGTGATTTTAAAAATCATCAATTATTACTTTTTCTTTTAAATTCAAATTTTATTTAGAATCCACGTACTGATTTTAAGATCATCTAATTTTCACATTTTTCATCTTTGTAAATTTTTCAAATAAACCTCAGAGTTGAGCAGTTTATGTTTTTTACTAAAATCTTAAAAAAGTCAGCGCAACAGTTGCGAGAGATGAGTTTTTTATATTCAGATTTTTTTGAGTTTTTTCTTTCTGAAAACTGATTTGCAACGGTCTTGGTTAAGGCAAGTAGCGTGGAGTTAGGACACGTTGTTGTCGGCTTAGTTGTTTGGTTCTTGGTCTCTAAAATATCACTTTTTACTGGAATACCCGCTATTTGCGCTTAACCGATGTTGGCTGTAGTCCTTTCAACCGAGTTTATTTTCATTCATCGGTATCAGCACTTGGACATTTATTGTGCTTAAACTTCCTGATTTTGTTTTTAAGTGATTTGCTTGATCAGTCCTTATTGAGTGTGGTTAGATTTATATTAAATCTACCCTCTGTAAGAAATGTCTTTTTATTGGGGTTCTCAGGATCAGTAAGAGTAATTTTTTGAAATTCTCCAATTATTAGGCTATCCTGCACTTCTGTTATTTTTATAAATTGAGGACTTACTTCTTCTTTTGTAAGGTAGAATATTAAACCAGGGTTACCAATAATTACAGATGTAGGTCTTACTCTAGGGATTTGGTTCGGATATTCTAGATCTACATTTTGAATTAAATAATTTCCTGGTTGCTCAACGTCATCAATTAAAATGTAAATACTTTTATCGGTTCTATTGTCGACATCTATATACCAAGCACCATCTCTTTTACGTGCCTTTAGACCGTATTGGGTACCAGAAGGAAAACGATGAATATTTTTAGGAATATATTTTTCCCCATTCAAACGGGCAAAAAAAGAATTTTCGCCACTTGTAGGAAGATCGTCTTCTACACTACAAGAATGGAAAAGGATACCTGTCGAAACAATAAATAAAATTTTTATGAATTTCATAAGATGGTGTTTATGGAATTAAATTAGTTATTTTTATATTGCTGACAAAGTTTAATTTCATATTGAAACTCTCAACTTCCTTAATTATTTTTTCTTTTTTTAACAAGATCGTTTTTTTTGGATTACAGCCAACGGTCTTGGTTAAGCCAAGTAGCGTGGAGTAAGGGCGCGAACTTGTCGGCTTAGTTGGTTTTTAATTGGTCTCTAAAATAACACTTTTCATCAGAATGCCCGCTATTTGCGCTTAACCGATGTTGTGCTGCGTTTAATTCTCTGATTCTACCTCTTTCAATATTTGTCCATCATTTAGTTTCCACTCGGTTAAACCGTTCGCACTTCTTCCCATTACAACTGCAGCTGCTGCAGATGGACTAGAAAACAAATAATCTTCTTTGAAAACGAGTTTGTTATTCAACGGAGTTATGATATTATCGTCAATTAAACTTTGTCTTTTATTAATCCAGTTTTTAGGAAAAGAGCTAGTCAGTGAAGTTGCAATTTCTGAATTTTGTAAAACTACGAATCCTTCGTTTGTCATTTGTCCTTTCGCATCTGCTCCTCTGGCGGAATTTATATAAAAAGTATTTTTGATCTGTTCTTCTAAAGTCTGATCTTTTCTTAATTCTTCGAATATTTTAAATCCTAAAGCATTCACTAGAAGTTTTATGTTATCAAGGAATGTTTCCATCTCTGCTTGGTCGGATTCTGAAATTGTTGATCTCGGTGGAATATTACCGTTTTCTAAATCATATCTATTGACTTTTATCGCAATTTCATGTAATCTACTTTCCAAATATTTGATGTGTGCTTTATTTAAGTTTTCATCTTTACTTACAAACACTAAAGCTTCATTCCAGAAATCTTTAGCTGATAAATGTTGATTTAATCTTTTATAAATCCCCTCAGCTTCACCAATATAAGCTAATTCTTTATTCTCAGATTTGTGAGATTTTCCTAATAAAATATAGATTCCGGTATTTTCTAATTCTGGTCTGTCATAAGAATCTTTTATTTTATTTCGAGGGATTTTCAATGCTTTCCCTGTCCAATTTGATAATTCGCATGTCATTCTTCCATTAGGTTCTCCGTCTATTAAGAAGATTTTTATAGTTTTACCAAAATTTCTCATTAATGTTTTTTAGTTGGATTTTGTGTTAAATGCTGCACAACGGTCTTGGTTAAGGCAAGTAGCGTGGAGTAGGGACGCGAACTTGTCGGCTTTGTTGTTTGTTTCTTGGTCTCTAAAATATAACTTTTTACTCAATTGCCCGCTATTTGCGCTTAACCGATGTTAGGCACAGGCACTACTACTATTTACTCAATGCTTTTAAAATCCGTTCTTCGTTTATTAAAATATCTCTAAATAAAACATGAGGGAACTCTTGATATTTGGATATTTTGAAAGCTTCAAAAATATTTGATAAAGTCAGAGCAGTCACAAGAGATAAATTCATTTCCGTATCCATTTCACAATCGGTAACAAAATCATCACTAAATTCAGGAGCTACAAGTAAAATTTTTACAATTCTCAAATCATTTTTTAGAGCCAAGTTTTGATATGATTTTAATTGGCGAGATACCGTACTAAATTTGTTATACCCACGTTCTTTACTGGTTTTGCATTCCACAATGATAACTTCATTATTTCCTAAGTTTAAAAGAATATCGATCATATCCTTGTTTGTATTCAGTTGATTTTTAAACTTCTCATCAACATCAAAACCAAGTCCGTTGAAAATTACCTTCGTTAATTCCTCGAATTTTATACCAAGTTCACTTTCCTTAACAGTAATTCCGTTTTCTTTTAATAAGTTAAGATTTCGATATCCAACATTCATGTAGTTTTCTAAATATAAATTTTCTACATCCTTGTAATGTTCTAAAATATTTAGAATATTTTCTCCTCTTTGTCGAATTCCATTTTCTTTAATGAAAAAGGTTAAATCTGATTTCGTTATTAAATCCAAGATGTCTCTTGGTTTGATATTATAAGCAAGTAAAAATTCAGCTTTAAGAACATATTCATCTTGTAATTCGAATTGATCTTTTATCTCTTTATTTAGCTTGGGTAATGATTGATTCAATTCAGTTAATAACTTATCAAACCCATCTAATGAAATTCCGACTTTTTCGTCTTTCTCAACAGAATCAAAATGTTCAATTAAACTATTGATTTTTTCATCCAAGGTGCTCCCTCTCAAATTTTTAATTTCAAGACCTTTTTCACACAGTTCATTTAGCGTCTTCTTACTTTCGGTCAATGTGCTTCCAGTCTTATAAATGCCTGTAAGCATAAGATTTGTAAATGATACTCCTTCTTTAATTATTCCTTCTATTTTTTGAGAATAGTCAAGTTTGCGGTCAATATTATGGTCTTTTGCAATTTGGTTGATGATTGGTTCTCTCAAAAGTTTTAAAGTTCTCCTGTAGAATTTTTCTGCAACTTCTTTTTGGCGAATTTTTCTTAGAACTCTTACCATTTCATCTGCAACATAAATAGTATTTTCTTTACTAGAATAGAAAATAACACCAATATTTTTGAGTCCTTTAATTACTTCTTGAATTTCAATTTTTTTGATTGGTAAAATTGAATAATTAATTAGTTTTATTTCTTCTTGGGATAGACCAAGTTGTTTTGAAAGAGTAAGGATTATAGATAGCTCATCTGAGCTAACTTTAGAATCTCGGTTGTTCTCAACATCATTATAATAAGCTGTGTGAAGACAAGCTTTATATATTTTATAGTCTCTTTTTCTTTTATCACTTAATTCAGATTTGTCATTTTCAAAATCTGCATTTAGTGCTTTTATTTTATTTTTAAGATTCTTTATTTCTGTATCATACAATCTTGAAAACCAATCTTGCTTCATTATACAATTTCCGTCTCTTATAATTATATCAATAAGAATATCTAATTGGGAAGTGATTTCCTGAAACTCACATTCAATATATTTCCTAAAT
>NZ_AUKH01000010.1:0-52420 GCF_000424645.1 Gillisia sp. JM1 | reverse complement strand
AAAATTATTCAGTTGCCTGGAAGATCAACCCTGCCAAGGGTTTTATGAGGTACAGGTGGATGCCTGTGCAAAGACCAAAAGAAAAAAAAGGACGGCAAAAATTGAAATCAGATATAAAGAGGTGGAACTCAAAAGAACCAGCGCAACGAGCAAAGGAGTGGCATCCAGCATAAAACTATATCTGATAGAGGCTAAAGAGGCGGACTATACTGGCCCCGATAAAATATGCTGGAGGCTATTGACAACCTTGCCTATACAGACAATAGAAATGGCAGAAATGTGCGTGGAATGGTATAAGTGGAGATGGACGATAGAAGAGGTGTTCAAAATATTAAAAAAAGAGGGATACAATGTTGAGGCGTCAGAGCTGGAGTATGGGTCATCGGTAAGAAAACTAAGCTTATTGATAATGGAGGTCGTCATCAAACTGTTCCTAATGCGGCTAGCGTATGCAGAACCAGAAAGAGAGATGAGCGCCGATAGCTGTTTTACAGAAGAAGAGCAAGAGTTTTTAGAGCACCAAATAAAAAGTCTGGAAGGTAAAACAGAGAAACAAAAAAACCACTATAAGAAAAAAGAGCTAAAAAGATATGTTTGGGCGATAGCTAGACTTGGTGGTTGGAAAGGGTATGAAAGCAAAAGACATCCAGGTATAACAACCCTATGGATAGGATTGAAATATTTTAAAGCCGCAATGGAAGGGTGGACCATTCATAAAGATATGTCCACACGATAGGAACCATCGGGACATACCTCGTGGGCCCGCCCATACCGTTCGGGCGGGCTTGCCCCGAGCTTCTTGATTTCTTTCACTTTTTTGAGGTTCAAATTCAACTTTTGGATAAACTTCATTTTTTATTTCTATTTCAGACTTCCCAATGATTTTAATTTGAGCTACATTTAGGTGTTGAACTTAGAATATCATAGTTCTGTTGCGCTATTGTGTGATAACAATTGTATACACGTAAACTTACATATAATTCACTTAATCAATTGTGAACCTTTGTATTCAATTAAATAATCTACCAAATAAATGTTCTGAGTGACCAGTATTTTTTTAGCAACTGTTTATATAATTTTCTCACTAACTAATAGAATTTCGCAATTACTTTTGTAATTGAAAAAATCCCAAAACTTTTGTGAAAGCTTATAGAACTCTCATAGAAGTAGTTACAAATGAGAGTTTTAGTCGTTTTGTGAAGTTGTAGCGTTAATTTTAAATAATGCTTGTATAATAATATTCCCCAAGATTATTCCGATAATCGTAGGTAACCATAATTCATAGCCTGCGTTAACTCCGGTCCATAGGAAGATTGAGAGGAGAAGGGAAAGAGAGCCAATCCAGAGGTACTTCGAAATCGCCACGTTACCGTTCACAATGACAGGTTTCAAAACCAATTTCAAAATAAAATATGCAATTGTTCCTGAAATAATCCAGCCAATAAAATTTTGTAGAGGTACGTCGAACCATAATCCACCATTGGTGTATTCCCATAGTCCGCGTGCAACGGCTCCAGGGTCCAAGATAACATCTGTGCCAATAAGAATTCCAAGGTACGCCAGAAATCGTGTCCAGTGATGCTTAAACCATTTTTGTGCTAGTAACCAGGCACCAAAAACTAGCGGACTCCAAGCAATAAATACGGTCCAGGGGGTTGTTCCCAGTAACTGATAACCAAACGGCATCGTATATTCAAAAGGTGAATAAGGGAATCCTGTATGAATCCCAATTGATTCTATAATTAAGGCAAATACCCCCAAGGCCATAATTGCTGCAATTCCTCGTATACTATATATTTTCCAAATGCCGTAAAATGCCGGCATAGAAATTATACAAACGGCAATAATGGATCCAGTTTCTACAAACTGTTCTGATGGAACAGAACTCATCATAAAACCAATGATGAAAAAGAGCATCGATAAAGCGATTAGAATTATTTTCTTAATATCCATATTTTTAATAAATGTTTTCTAGAATGCTTGACCATTTAGTTTTTCAATTTCTTTACCCTTGACTCTTTAGATAGATATTCTTTTAAATAAATCAGATTTGTAAATCCTCCCATTACATTTCTTCAAATGCGTAGGAACGGTCTTGATCAAGGCAAGTAGGGCGGCGTAGGGATTTACCTTTGTCGGCGTAGTTGGTTTGTTAAATGGTATCTAAAATATCACTTTTTACTCGATTGCCAGCTATTTGCTGGTAACCAATGTTGTAAACTGGCTTTTATCCCATGTATTTTTATGAACTAAATATTTTCTATTACAAAAGTTAATTTTGCACGTCTTTTTTCAGGTTCGTTGAACTGTTTAATTAACTTAACTGTAAAAGTTGTACCAGTTTTTTCATCACTAATAAGATTAATATCTCCACCGTGAGCCTCAGCAACAATTTGTGTTAACGTCAAGCCCATTCCCCAACTTCCCAAAACCGAATTTTTATCTTTTTTATCTGTACCCATAAATTTAAAAATCTGTTCCTGCTTTGCTTCAGGAATTGGTTTTCCATAATTATTAACTTTTATTTAGACAGCTTCTTTTTCATCAATTATGGAAATAGTGATTGGTTTTTTCTTATCTCCATATTTAACAGCGTTACCAATGAGGTTTTTAAGTAATCTTTTAATCGCAGTACTGTCAAAAATCCCTTCTATTTTCTCAACCTTACAATCTGATTTTATATCATTAGTATAAACCTCCTACTTTCGGCGTGAACCCATTTAATATCTTTTAGTAAATCCGTATTCTCAAAATTTAACATCATCCCTTCGCCAGCTTTAATGGTTATTCCATCCATAAGTCCTTCAATTAAGCATAAAGCTTTCTTTACACCACGTTGAGCTGCTATTCTTGTTTTTTCAGCCCACTTTCCAGTCTTGTCCTGTTCCATCATTTCTAAAGATAATTGGGCAGCCGAAAGTGGATTGCGAATGTCGTGTGAAAGAGTACCTGTAAAGTTTCACTACAATGTTGATGGCATTTCATCCCTTTCGGGGTTTTCTTTGAAGGCGTAGCCGAAAAAGAAAACCCCGAAAGGGTCAGATAAAAAAGTTGATTATTTTTGTTTTACCACAAATAAAAATAATTATGCAACAAATCTATCATTTCAATGCCACTACGAATATAAATATTCGTACCCAAATTCAAACCAATTCTGCTACAAATTCCGAATTGGCATCAAGGTTCAACGTTTCCAAACAAACTATTTCAAAATGGAAAAACAGGGATTTCGTCCAAGATGTTTCCTGTGCGCCCCATAACATTATATATGCTTTGACCGATTTGGAAAAAGCGCTTGCCATAAGTTTGAGGAGTTCCACGTGGCTACCCATTGATGAGGTCTGGGAATCTTTGTTGGAGGGTAACCCGGCAATTTCAAGAAGTTCTGTCTACCGTTGTTTTGTGAAGGAAAACATCAATAAAGTACCTCAGGAAAAGAGGGATATTGCCAAAAAATTCAAAGCCTACAAACCAGGGTACCTACATATAGATGTAACCTATTTGCCCAAATTCGAAGGGCAGTCATATTATTTATTTGTGGCAATAGATAGGGCCACCAGGACTATGTTCTATGAGGTCTATGAAAACAAAAAGGCTGAGAGCACAGAAGATTTCATGGACAAATGCCTGGATTTCTTTCCGGTCCATATCAGTCATATCTTAACCGATAATGGACTTGAATTCACCAACAGGCTTATTATGTCCAAAAAAGGAAAACTTTGTGACAAGCCTTCTAAAATGGATGTGAAATGCATGAAGAACAACATTGAACATAGGCTTACAAAACCAGCAACACCAAAAACGAACGGTATGGTGGAAAGAGCCAACGGAACGATTAAAAACAATACCATCCTAAAAATAAAATATCAAAACAAACAGCAGATGGGGAAGGATATGATGGAGTTCCTGTGCTACTATAATTTGTACAGGAGGCATGGTTCTTTGAGAAAAGAACTTAATGTGAAAACTCCTTTTCAAGCAGTTGAAAAATGGTACAAAATAGAACCTGAATTATTTAAAACAACACCCAATGAATTTAAAAATAAAATCCTAAGTTTACAATCTGATCTTAATCAACTTCCATCAACAACCTTGTGAAACTCGACAAGTACCAATTAATTTTTCCTGCATATCCTGTATGGAACGTGAAAATGAGCCTACGGATTTTAGTATCGAGGTTTCGATGACATATTTGAGCAAATCCGAAACATTTTCATTATAACCATTGTGGGATATGAGGAATTCACTCAGTGTACGGTGAAAAATTATATATTCGTGTACAACCTGTTCAACAGTATAATAGGCTGTAATTGACCGTTGCTTGCCGTGGTCTTCAATGCTTTTAAAGATTTCTTTGTATTTTTTATCCTTACTAACATCCTTCAATTTATCAAATCGAATCATTAGTTTAGCGATATCGTATATGAGAATAGGAAGATGGTTGTATAAAGCAATTGAGTCAGATTTTTTACTTGCTATGACTTCTTGCACAACTTGGTTCTTCCAAATTTTCATAATTTCTGCATTGTTTTCTCGAAGAATTCTCGCTGTTTCAAACATTATAGCAAAGTCTTTTTCAAATTTAACATTTTAATGCGGATAAAGTTCTAAACAATTATTCGATTTAAATTCTAAATCTAATGTATAATACAATGACGAATGTTTCTTTGAAGCTTGTGCAACGGTCTTGGTTAAAGCAAGTAGCGCGGGTAGGGACGCGAACTTGTCGGCTTTGGTGGTTGTTAATTGGTCTCTAAATAATACTTTTCACTCAAATGCCCACTATTTAGGCTTAACCGATGTTACCTGCTGGCGCTATACTTCAATTATATTGTTAATCAGTTTTATAAAGCGTAGGTGCGTTCAAACCTTTTTCTTGAAAAATCGTTTTATTCACTCTGTAATGCATTTCAGACATTCTATTTAAATATTTTTCAATAGGATCTAACCCAATTTCATTCCTTCTTTTATTGACATTTATGCTGTCTATTAATTCCCTTGGAAATGCCTGACAAATTTCCCAATTGTAAGCTACTTGAGTTCCATAGACTTGTTTTTGTCCGGTATTTAATTTTACTCAATCAATTAATAGTCCGAAGCTCGCTGGATCTGCATTATCATTTAAAACTTCAAATTTCATTTTTTTTAAAATCTTTTTTTGAAATTCTGGGTTATTGTCAGCATGTTGAACAACTAACCAAAAACTTTGAGAACCACGTTCTCCGACCAAATCATATCCTACATAACCGTATTGGTCGAAAATCTCTGTTATACGTTTCTGATTTTTTTTGTGAAGGCTATCCTTATTTGTTTTCCATTCTTGTTCAGATAATTTTTCATAATCACCACGAGCTATGTCTGCGGCGAATTGGTCAGTCTCGCGTATTTCTTCTAATTCATTAGCTAAATTTTGGTTGAACTTGTTTTCTTCCTCAACCACCAAGGAATTTGTTTTTTCTTCTTTACAACTCATTGTCAGAATTATAAATAAGAGAATATAATAAATATTTTTCATACAGAATTTTTTTGAAAGCTTGCAGGCAACGTTAATGTTTATGTGTGGTTGCGAGTAAATAAGCACGAACCTTTCGGATTAGAAAGGACTTTGAATATATGAAAAAGCCATTGAATTACACACCTTGCAACAATTTTTTATATACGGTGTTACCTGCTGACTTTATTCCGTTTTGCTAATGATTTCCATATTATCATTGCTAAAATCGCACTTAATATTGGTGGAGAAATATAAATCCAAAGTGCTGTAATGTTTCCGGATACAATTGCAGTTGCAATTCTTCTTACAGGATTAAATGAACCTTTAAAAATGGGACCTGCAAATAGAATAAGCCCTTTAAAGACTAATCCGATTATGAGTCCTGCAATATTGGATTTTTTTTTAGATGCTACACCCAAAATGGTAAGCATTAAATAGAACGTCAATATAAATTCTATTATGAAGGATTGTAATAATTCGCCTGAGGGAATTGTAGCACCTAAGGTTAGGTTTTCAGGAAACATGAATTTCAGCAATCTACTTGCCGCAAAAGCTCCAATGATTTGTTCAGAAATATAGAATAGAGCTTCTTTTTTGTTGTAATCTTTCCTTTAACGGTGCAATGGTGAAGGATGGTCTAATGTATGAGCCAGAAATATTTTCGAAAACATAAATCATTACACTTACTATTATTCCAAAAGCTAATGAAATTCCTATTTATCTTAAAGTTTCTTTGCTCAATTAAGATAATAGCTCATGTGCCACAAAAAAACCAATGTAAATGTGCCAATAAATTCAGCTGAATGTTTTTTCATAAAAATTTAAAATAAAAAGAGGATAATTAGTTTTAATTATCCTCTTTTTATTAATTAGTATATTATTAGATTGCTGATGCTCCAGCTTCTGCAACTGCGTGGTCATTTTCAACCGCACTTCCGCTTACTCCTATGGCTCCGATTATTTCGTCTTGTGCGTTTTTAATTGGAATTCCGCCAGGAAATGTAATTAATCCGTTGTTAGAATGTTCTATATTAAATAAAGAACCTCCAGGTTGCGATAATTCTCCCAGAAGGCCAGTATTCATATCAAAATAACGAGCAGTTTTTGCTTTTTTAGTTGCAATGTCAAGGGAGCCTAACCATGCGCCATCCATTCGTACGAGTGCAACTACGTTTGCTCCACCATCTACAACAACGATATTCATTTTAGTATCTATTTCGGTAGATTTTTGTTTTGCTGCTGCGATTACTTTTTCTGCTTGTGCTAATGTAATGTTCATAATTTATGTTTTAATATTGTTTTTATTTTAATACAAATGTAAAATGAGAATTTATTAATTCAATTACTATAATAGTCCAGTAACTTATGATAAAGGGTCAAACTATTTAGCTATCATACCGTGTGGGTCGATAACGAACTTTTTGGCGACTCCCGTGTCAAATTGTTCATACCCCCTAGGTGCATCTTGTAGACTTATCACTTCCGCATTTACGGCTTTGGCGATATCTACTTTATCGTGCAATATGGCATTCATTAATTGTCTGTTATATTTCATTGTAGGAGTTTGTCCTGTATGGAAAGAATGGGATTTGGCCCATCCCAATCCAAATCGAATTTTCAGACTTCCTTGTTTTGCGGCCTCTTCTTTGGCTCCTGGATCTTCGGTCACATATAGACCTGGAATTCCGATAGATCCACCAGCTTTAGTAATCGCCATAGCTTGGTTTAATACAATGGCAGGCATTTCTTTCCCTGCGGTGGCGCCGTGACCATTGGCTTCGAAACCTACACAGTCAACGAAGCAATCGACTTCGGGGATCCCGACAATCATAGCTATTTGCTCTTCTACAGGAATCCCGTTGGTTAAGTCAATGGTTTCACAACCAAAACTTCTGGCATGGGCAAGACGTTCTTTATTCATATCGCCTACTATCACCACGGCTGCACCTAATAATTGGCAGCTTGAGGCACAAGCGAGACCTACTGGTCCTGCACCTGCAATATAAACAACTGAACCAGCAGTTACACCTGCCATGACCGCTCCATGAAATCCTGTCGGAAAAATATCAGTAAGCATGGTCAGATCCAATATCTTTTCCATTGCTTGATCCTTATCGGGAAATTTTAATAAGTTAAAATCAGCATAAGGTATCATTACATATTCGGCTTGGCCTCCAATCCAGCCACCCATATCGACATATCCATAAGCGCCTCCTGGTCGATCTCCGTTAACATTTAAACAAATATTCGTTAGTCCCTTTTTACAATTTACACAACGACCACAAGCAACATTAAAGGGAACGGAAACCAAGTCTCCTTTTTTGATAAATTCAACGTCCCGTCCGCATTCTATGACCTCTCCTGTGATTTCATGCCCTAGAATTAAGCCCTTTTCGGCAGTGGTTCTTCCCCTTACCATGTGTTGATCTGAACCACAAATATTACTGGCCACTATTTTTAAGATAACACCGTGTTCACATTTTCGATCTCCCAAAGCCAGTTTGGGATAGTCTATTTCCATTAATTCTACTTCTCCTGTACCTTTATAGGCGATTCCATGATTTTTGCACATAATATTCTGATTTTAATGAAATTAATAAATATTTTCAACTGAATTGAGTTTACAATTTATGCTATTTTTTTGGTTAACGTTTATGAAAAAAGGTCAATAATTTGTGAAAAAAGGTCAAGCAACCCATGTTTAGGAAGCTTTATAAGTGAAGTTAATCTTATTTAACTGATAATGAATAAAATACAGAAAATAAAAGCTATAATGAAGCCTCTTTTGGGCTAAAACCAAATTTATTTTTAAAGGCAGTACTAAAATTTGAAAGGTTATTATACTCAAAATCTAAATAAATGTCTGACGGTTTTGAATCTCCTTGTTCCAAAATTTCCTTTGATTTTTGAAGCCGTTTATCCTGCAGCCATTTTCTTGGAGACACATTATATTCTTTAATGAAATGTCGATTAAAGGTTGATAGGCTCATTTAGCATAAGAATGCAATTTACTCTAGCTTTAAGTTTGAATCTATTTGACTTTCAACAATCTTTTTAAATTGTGACTTTTCCTTAACTATTAAAGAATGTAAATAGATTTCAAACTTTCTTCCATATTTCTGTAGAAGATAAAGCATCAATTCTTCAAATTTTACAGCAAGTAAATTCTCCATAAAAACTGTTGGTCCCTCACTAATTGTGGATAAAGAATTTAAATATGAAATGATATATGCGTCATTTCTGATGATGAAATAAGGTGATCCATCTTTTGCAATGTATTGATATTCAATATTTTTATCTAAAAAATTCTTAAGCTTTTTATCTAAAAAAAGAAGAGTTTACAATAATAAGTCGCATTTGTATCCAACAGTTCGGTCCAAAGCCAATTTCCTTTTTTAAGCCATAGCGATTAGTCTTTATTTACTGCAACTGCTATTCCAGTAAAATGGACTTGTTTTTTTCCAACTTGTAAAAAGCTAAACATATTCATACCTTAATTGACCTTGCTTTTAACAACATCATTGGAAATTTTAAAATCATAAACGAATAAATCAGGACTTTCTTTTTTTACTTAATATAGACTTCAGGTATGTTTTCTATTGGCATCTGGATTTTTTTTCAGCTTGCAGGTAACGATGATTTGTATGAGCCGTTGCGTGTCTCACACACGAACCATTAAAAGCACGAAACTCCGCTGGAAAATTCTTGGGAATTTTCCAGATAAGCACAGACCCAGCAATGGCTTATACACAATGTTGAACTAAACCTAAAGGTAGCTTCAAGCAATCGGTCGACTACTATTCACTACCTTTAAGTAGGTATTAATATTAATATTTAAAGTTATGAAAAAAAAGTAGTACCCTTATTGAGAGGGCCTGTATTTCTTTACCAGAATTTGAGGTATTGTATCGCAAATTAAAACGGTCTATTGAACTCTCCGGCAAAAGCCAAAGTACCCTTACCAATTATGCCCGCTGCCTCGCGCACCTTTCTCTCCATTTTAAATGTAGTCCTCTGGACCTTGACGAGGAACAAATTCTGGATTACCTGCATGTTTTAAAATCACAGCACAAAACACCATCAGACAGTTTCTTTAAGCATACGGTTTACGGCCTTAGGTATAGCCTACCGTGTCCGCGGCATGAAAGAGATGCGGGTGGCGCTTCCATCTATTGCACGACCAAATAAACTTCCGGTGGTATTGAGCAGAAGCGAGGTGAGGCAACTCCTTAAAACCCCGAGACTACTCAAACATCTGTTGGTCCTTGCAATGCTCTATGGCTGTGGTCTTCGCTGTTTCGAACTTGGCAACCTTCAGCTCAAAGATCTGGATTTTGACCGCAGGATGCTCCACATCCGCCAAGGTAAAGGCCGCAAAGACCGCTATGTTCCTTTATCCGGAATGCAGATTCGGGGTCTGAAAAAGTACATCGCAGCAGAAAACCCTTCGACCTGGTGGTTTAATGACTATGACAGGAAAAATAATCCCACTGCCTTGTCCACAAGAGGAGTCCAGTGGATCGTACGAGAGGCACGTAAACACAGCGGGATCAAAAAGGAAGTCACTAGCCACAGCCTTCGGCACAGCTATGCAACACACCTTTTGGAAATGGGACTGGATATCATTACTGTGAAGGATCTTTTAGGGCACGCAGATATCCAAACCACCTTAACTTACCTTCACGTGGCACAACTAGGTAGACAAAAGCCATTCAGTCCGCTGGAGCGGCTGTATAATCAAAAGTAATGGCATCCGCTACTCATGAAGTAGCACAGGTGTTAGAACGTAATAAGGAAGTTTTAGCTGATTATTGTGCCAACAGCTGGCAGCTAAGAACCCTGCACGCAGTTCGCAAATGCCGGACTGCTGCTTTGGGAGGTCATATTGACTGCTGTAATAATCCTTCTTGCCGGCGTTTGCACCTTAGCTACAATAGCTGCCGTAACCGACATTGTCCCAAGTGCCAGGGACACAAAAAGGAAACCTGGATAAGGGCCAGGGAAGAAGAACTCCTAAAGGTTCCTTACTTCCACGTGGTCTTTACCCTTCCCTGTGAGCTTAACCGGATATGCCTGTATGAACCAAAACTTGTATATAACTTGCTGTTTAAAACAGCCTGGCAAGTAATAAAAGGTTTTTCTGCAAATCCAAAGTTCTTGGGAGCCAATTCCGGTATGATTGCTATCCTGCATACTTGGGGACAAAACCTCTCGCTTCACCCGCACCTGCATTGTATTGTTCCAGGTGGTGGCATTGCCAAATCTGGCAAATGGAAGTTAGCCAAAAGCAAAGGAAAGTACCTGTTCCCGGTAAAAGCCATGAGCAAAGTGTTTAGGGCACAATTTGTGGCGGAACTGCGTAAGGAGCTGGGAACACAACAAGCCACTGCATTTTATGAGAACTTATTCAAAAACGAGTGGGTAGTATTTTGCAAACGTCCTTTTTTATGCCCTTCGCAGGTCGTGGAATATCTGGGACGTTACACGCACAAGATCGCCATCAGCAACCATCGCATAAAAGAGGCACAGGATAATACCGTAACTTTTTCGGTAAAGGACTATCGACACGGTGGAAAAAAATCAATACTCAAATTGACCGATGTCGAATTCATTAGGCGTTTTTCGCTTCATATACTACCCAAAGGCTTCGTGCGTATACGCCATTACGGGATCCTGAGCAGCTATCATAAAAGAATCAGCATTCCTGAGCTACAGGAAAGTCTTGGTAAAATCGATCTTCCAGAGAGACCACCTCTTCAGCATAACGTATGTCCTTATTGTAAAAAGGGAAAGTTAGAAATCATTGTGCTTTTTGGAGTGCGTGGACCACCGGAAGGCTGGAAGAATAAATTAGAAAAACAGAAATAAGTCCCCTTCGAAACACTATATACATGGTGTAACAGATCAGTAATGCTCAAAAACGAAAAAACATATGCAAATCAACGACTGGATTACTTGAGGAACACTAAAGAATAAAGTAAAAGCAGTAGAAAAGGAAGAAACTATTAAGCAGAAAAGATAATCAACTTCCAAATTACCGAATAGCAACTCTCCAAATTAGACTAATACCCATAGTAGACAATCGGCAAAAAACCGGTTCAGTCAACATTGCTTTCATGTTAGGCCGTACCGGCCACACGAAAGCTTAGTTATTGTAAGCAGTTGTTTTGTTTCATTTATTCTTCTCTCGATATTCAATTGGAGTCCAACATCTCATATACATACTTTCAATTTTTCCGTTTGGATAATAAACAGAATAGAAAGTTTGATCGCCATCAGAACAGTCCTCATTTCCATATAGTTTTGGATTTTTATTCCAATCTTTTTTAATTTCTAATTTTTCATAAAGTTCTTTAATGTCATCATAACTTCCGTTTGAATTTTCCAAATCAGATAAATTTTTATATTCAATTTTCTCGATATATTTTTTATTTTTTGAATCAAATTTATAGTTTACTAAAACTCCATCTACAAAAATATTCACATAAGAAGCTACACATCCGAAGCAGATATATGAATAGCTTTCAGTTAACAAAATGGGTTTATTTGGGTATTTGGTTTTCAATTCAGTTAGTTTTTGTAGATATGAATCTCTAAACTTCAATTGAACTTTTAATTCTGGATTTACAGTATTTGAAGATTCAAATGGTGAATTTTTAACACTTTCTAAGTGTGCAGTATTAATCTCTCGATTCAAAACCGAGATTTTGTTCGTGGAACATCCGATCAGAGTCAGAAAACTTAAAGTCAATATTCTTAGTTGAATTTTTTGTCTTGTCCTGAAATAGGTTGACCTTTTTTGTGTTAAAGGTTTTCATTTATAAATATCGTTTTTCTTCACGGAACATTGACAACTTCTTCAAAATTTTTCCTTCGGTTTTGAAAAAGTTGCCAACATTCCTAGGCCATTTTCTTTTTATAGGATTTGTATTTTATTGTATTGTACTTTTTGTGGATATGATCTGGTGTTTCCAGGCCAAGGCTCCAATGCAGTCTTTGCCCGTTATATACCTGAACTGCCTGCTTCATGATCTGTCTTGCTATGATGACGTTCTTGATTGTTTTCTTTAGTCCGAACTCATATTTGAGTATTCCGTTTATCCTTTCTGCAACTGCATTTTCGTAGGGGTCGTATTGTTGAGTTGTACTTAATACAAAATTGTTCTTGTCGGCAAATTCCGTGAACTCCGGACAGCAATACTGTATTCCCCTATCTGAATGGTGTATGATGCTCATATGTTTGAATTTCAGGTTCTTGATTGCCATGTCCAAGGCCTGCACGACCAATGTTGCCCTCATGTTGTCGTCGAGTGCCCATCCCATCAGTTTTTTGGAATATGCATCTGTTACCAGAGCCAGATAGGCGTGTCCATCATCAGTCTTTATATAGGTGATATCGCTTACGAATACTTGTTCACTGTGCGAGATTTCCATATCCTTTATTAGGTTTGGTGATTTATAGAATAAGTGTTTTGAGTCTGTTGTAATGTGGTAACGTTTGGTCTTCTTGACCAGCATTCCATAACTTCTTAGCAGGTCGAAGAGCGCGTCCCTGCCCATTTTTACATTTTGCTCCATAATCCCTTTTTTGATGTACTTGACCAGTTTTCTGGTGCCTGCCTTTGCGTGTGTTTTTCTTTCTTTACGTACAAGTTCCAGGACTATTTCGTCCCTTTTCTCTTTGGTATAATTTGCTTTGATTCTTTTGTAATAAGCCTGTTTGCTTATCCCGAGGCATTGATAGAGCCATTTTATTTTGAAAGGCTTTGTTTCTTTTTCTCTATCTCTTTTGCTAATGCTTCGGGCAAGTACTTTTTTGAAAGGTGCTCCCCGGTAATATTTTCAAAATCGGCAATGACATCTTGTTGAAATTCTTTTACAAACTCCAGTTCTTCAATACGTTGCTTCAATTTTTTGATCTGATCGTTCTTGCTCATACTCATGGATTTATTCTCGAAGTTACTCAATTTCTTAATCCAGTATTCAATGGAACTTCGAGAAATGTTATACTTGTTTGAAGCATGATTTACGGAGATCTGTCCGTTAGCTATTTCATCAATTATCGAAAGTTTCATGTCGAAACTAACTTTTTGATACTTCTTTTTTCGGCAGGTGCCATTCTTTGGTGTTTCCATAGGTGACTAAAAGTGTTTAATTTTTGGTCAACCTATTTTAGGACGAGGCATTTCTCACAATTGCTTACAACGGTCTTGGTTAAGGCAAGTGGCGTGGAGTAGGGACACGTTCTTGTCGGTTTTGTTGTTTGTTTCTTGGTCTCTAAAATATAACTTTTTGTTCAAATACCCGCTATTTGCGCTTAACCGATGTTGTGGAGCGTTATAAGTTCTGAATTGATATTCATTAACTCTCAACACTAATTTCGTTTAGGTTTTCTACATTCAAAATATCATTTATCGTGTCATTTGGAGTCAGCCATATAATTCCTCCGATTCCTCCAATTATCAATATCCTCAACAGTGATTTATTGAAATCTGTGCTGTATTTCATAAAACCAATAATTCCTACAATAATTAGGATTGGAAGTCCAATTTCATTAAACGCATTCATTGGCCATCTCATTATGGAAAAAAGTATCCCCAAACATGTGAAACTTAATCCGAAACCTAATCCAATTGATCCGTATAGTTTAGCCCCCAATAAGTTCGGAGTGATATTTTAAATTTCAAATAATACCTTTGAGATATGAAATACAAGAAATGGAGTCTAGAAGAAAAGTTAGAAATCCTATCTTCTTCAGAAGAACTGGGCATTGTTGAAGCCTGCCGCAAATACAGTGTTAGTACTGGTACTTTTTATAGTTGGAAGAAGAAATATGACACCCAGGGAGAAGTAGGCTTAAAAATGACCTATGACATTCGTAGTAAAGAGTTAAAGCAGGCAGAAGAAGAAAATAGGATACTCCGGAAGTTGTTAAGTAACAAGGAGATCGAATTAGAAGTTCAACGAGAGCTTTTAAAAAAAAAGTTTGGGACGTCCGATCCAAGAAAAATTTAGTGGATGCTATGTTCTTAAAACACAACATTGGTAAAACCAAACTTATTGATATGGTAGGTATGGTCCACAGTAGTTATTATAGAAAACCCAGTGCTGCTAAAAAGGGAAATAGGCCAAGCGAATTCACCTATCACGACAATAAAGGTTTGGTTAGTCAATTTGCTGTTATTGAGTCCGTTAAATCAATATTAAGTCATCCATTTATAGATTGCGGTTACAGGCTTATGACTTCATATTTGAATCGGGATGGATATACAATAAATCATAAAAAGCTCTATAGAATAATGAAAGAAGCCAATCTATTGAAGTTGGACGACCGAATAGATAGGAGTGGTTCTGGCCGAAAATTTGTTAAGTTCAGAAAAGTTATCACTACAAAACCCTTTGATTGCCTAGAAATGGACATCAAGGTGGTTTGGATCCCCAGTGCTGGTAAAAATGCCTATTTGCTATCTTTAATAGACGTGCATACTCGTAGAATACTAAAAGACCTTTTTGCTTTTTCTATTAAACAAGATCAAGTGATAAAGTTGCTCTCAGAATTGTTTATGGCTTATCAATATCCTGATAGTGTTGTAATCAGAAGTGATAATGGAAGTCAATTTATAGCGAAAAATGTAAGGGAATACCTAGGATTGATAGGAGTAAGTCAAGAATTCACACACATAGCAACTCCCGAAGAAAATGCCCATATAGAAGCGTATCATGGAATTTTGAGGAAAGAAGTCTTTAAGAGGTTTGAGTATAGGACTTTCGGGGAAATAGAAAAAATCCTTAAAGAATACGTGCTATTCTACAACAACGAAAGGCTACACGGACTACTTGGTAGAATAACACCTATGGAAAAATGGAACGCAGATAAACACCTTATTTTAATAAAAAAATTAACCGCATAATTTTAACTAACGAAATTTAAAAGAATACTCTTGTTTTATAGGGGTCAAAACAATATGATTATTTGTTCGGATTTTTTAACTGCTGCATAACGGTCTTGGTTAAGGCAAGTGGCGTGGAGTAGGGACACGTTTTTGTCGGCTTAGTTGTTTGTTTCTTGGTCTCTAAAATAACACTTTTTAATCAAATGCCCGCTATTTGCGCTTAACCGATGTTGGGCATAGTATTTTTACTCCAATTTCGTTTTTTTTACGATATGTATTCCACCAATTTCATAAGCAACACTAATTGGTATAATTTTATCTTTTAAATAAAAATTTCCGTTTTGAAATGGTGTAATTCGTTCGTCAACTAAGAAAAAATATTCTTCTCGACTGGTTAATATATTTAGATTTTCATTTGTAAGTTCTATTTGATCAAAGTAATCAACAATTCCAAGTTCATTCAATTCAGGTATTGTCACTTTTTGAGAGTTCATTTCGCAAAAGTGTTTTTCTCCAAGACCTGGCATTCCAAACCAAGGTGCTGCTTGTGCAACTTGTAATGAAATTTTTGAGGTGTCATCGTTAAAAAGAAAATGTTTAATTTCAAAAGTCTCAAATTCTGGCGGTAATGATTTTTTCGGAAATGGTTCTTCTGCTCTCCAAAAGAACATCACTTTATTCCGCCAAGCTGGATCATTCCGATCTTCACAAATTAAATTAGTTGTCCAATAATGCATATAAAGATCACTTGTACGTAAAAGAATAGTTGATTTTTCAATCCCTTCTTTTTGTTCGTCTGTTAAAGATCTAATTATTCTGAATATAGATTCGTTGTCAACAGCAACAAATGTTTCTCCTTTGTTTAATTGAACACTTTCATTCTCAGCTTTAGATTCTTTTTTACCAAATAATTTGTCAAATATTCCCATCAAATAAAATTATTATGATTGTTTTTTGTCGTTCAAAATATTATGCCCAACGGTCTTGTTTAACGCAAGTGGCGTGGTGTAAGGACGCGAACTTGTCGACTTTAGTTCTTTTTTAATTGGTCTCTAAAATAACACTTTTCACCAGAATGCCCGCTATTTGCTGTTAAACGATGTTAGGCAAAGTTGCTTTCCAACCAACTTTCTATTTCATTAAAAGAAATTATTCTTTCTTCGCTATTGAGAATTGGAAATCTTGTAATAACAAAGTGTTCTATTTTATTGATTTTCAATTTATCAATTAATAATTTTTCTCTATCATATTCCTTTTTTAATGCTCTTTGTAAACTTCTAATCAAATATTTATTATATCGAATAAATTTTTCCTGATCTGATTCTATCAAAGTTAAATCGATTGCATTATTCTTGCATTGAAAATTATAAATTGTTTTATCTCTAATTGTAACTACATCGAATTCTTTTTGATTAATTCTGGTAATATCCGTTATTTGAAAATTATAATTTTCCAAGATTTTTTTTATCATATCTTCAAATACGAAGCCAGCGTGTATTTGAAATTTTTTCTTCTTATTTAATATGAAATTTTTGAAATAGTAGAGGAATCTCATCAATAAGTTGACATTCGTGTAATACTTATCTTCTAATTCTATAAATGGATGAAATGAATTTAGGTTTACCCAGTAATCATCTTCTGTTTGAAATAATTGATTTTTTAATAGTTTTTGATTTTTAATAGAATAAAAACTAATGAAATCTTCCAAATTTGATTTTGTAATTGTAAAAAAATAATCATCCGAAATACTTTCTACTATTTCATTTATAAATCTTGAGAATATTTTGAAATCTGTTTCATCAATTTTATATAAAGCATATGCTTTTTCTATTAATTGTATAGAATGTAATAGCTCTTTTTTTGAAAATATTTTATCTCGATCTAAATCTATCCAATTGAATTGTTCAATTTGATTGTTTCTGTGCAAAACTTGGTCAAATATTGAAAGCCTTTCTGGTTCATTAGAAAATCTTTCTAGAGGTTGAAATGTATAATTCCCTTCTAATTTTTGTCCATCGGATTTAGCTTGATAATCATTAAATATTTTAGACAAAACTCTTTGTTGATTAATAGTCGTAAGTGATACGCAATTCAATTCTATAATTGGTAAAAAGATATTTAATAAGTCGGATTTTTCGGCTATATTATTACCTTGAGAATGCTTTGGAATTAAATATAGTAAGGTTACAAAGTATCGTCTTCTTTTCTGATAATAATTAGCAACATCTAGTAATGTTTTAATTTTATTAAATTCCTCTATGCCATTATCTGTTATTTTGAACGAATGCGAAATTGCAATTGTCTGTATGGTAAACTGAAAAAAACGATCACGTGTTTTAGATTTGTATTTTGATCCTATAATATTGGAAATTGACATTAACCTATCAAAATCTGGAGGAAAAGTAATAGAAGTACTCTCTACCAACTTTTTTTCTTTATCTGTAAAATTTCCAAAAAATATAAGGTTGATAAATTCTTCTAATGATTGAACAAGACTATGCCATTTTGGAAATAAATCTATTGCAGAATAGTTTTTTAACATATTCTGAATATGACTGGAGTGGAGTTGTAATTCTTTGTTTAATTTATTATGGAATTCTTGTTTAGTTAGATTCTCTATCATTGATTGCAATTTTGCCTAACGGTCTTGGTTAAGGCAAGTGGCGTGGAGTAGGGACACGTTCTTGTCGGCTTAGTTGGTTTTTTACTTGGTCTCTAAAATAACACTTTTCATCAGAATGCCCGCTATTTGCGCTTAACCGATGTTGGGCGGAGTTATTTTGTTTTTAAACTCTGCATATATTCATCAGCAGTCATAACTGGCAATAAAGACTTTTTAAAATCTTTTCCATTTCTGGTTATTATAATCTCACAATCTGAATCTAATGCGCTAAAATATTGAAGTGCATCTTCGAAATCTGAAAAGGAAGAATTTAATCCCTTTTCAATTATATGTTCGTCTAATTTACAGATTTCACAAATGATTTTAAATTTTCTTAGTTTTTCTTGTGCGATCTGTGCAGACTCAAATTTTGAAAGGAAATAGTTTAGAGTTGCAAATGAGATAGGTGAAACCACAAACGTTAATATTTCTTTGTCAGCTAATGTTGCTAATTTTGCAATAGAGTCATAAAACGGATCTCGCTCACCCAGTAAATCAAGAATTACGTTTGTATCTAGAAATAATCTTTTTTTCATCTATTTATATTTCTCCAATAATTGATCAGAATATTCTTTCCTATAATTTAAGTCAGCTGGAATTTTTGTTCCAGTAGCTAAACTTTTAATAAATGGAGAAATTTCAAAATCTGAATCTTTCTTGTCGGTTGTCAATAATTGCAAATATGATTCTACAATTCTAGACAAACTCATTTTTTTGTCTGATGCATATTCTTTCGCTCTTTCGATTATTTCTTGATTAAGCTTTAAAGTCAGTTTTGTATCCATAATAAATTTTTAATACGTACAAAAATAATTAAAATATCCGTATAAATTAAATTTTAGCTGAATTTTTCTGAATAATTGCGCCCAACGGTCTTGGTTAAGGCAAGTAGCGTGGAGTAGGGACACGTTCTTGTCGGCTTAGTTGTTTGTTATTGGTATCTAAAATAATACTTTTCATCAGAATGCCCGCTATTTGCGCTTAACCGATGTTGGGCGGAGTTATTTTGTTTTTATACTCTGCATATATTCATCAGCAGTCATAACTGGCAATAAAGACTTTTTAAAATCTTTTCCATTTCTGGTTATTATAATCTCACAATCTGAATCTAATGCGCTAAAATATTGAAGTGCATCTTCGAAATCTGAAAAGGAAGAATTTAATCCCTTTTCAATTATATGTTCGTCTAATTTACAGATTTCACAAATGATTTTAAATTTTCTCAGTTTTTCTTGTGCGTTCTGTGCAGACTCAAATTTTGAAAGGAAATAGTTTAGAGTTGCAAATGAGATAGGTGAAACCACAAACGTTAATATTTCTTTGTCAGCTAATGTTGCTAATTTTGCAATAGAGTCATAAAACGGATCTCGCTCACCTAGTAAATCAAGAATTACGTTTGTATCTAGAAATAATCTTTTTTTCATCTATTTATATTTCTCCAATAATTGATCAGAATATTCTTTCCTATAATTTAAGTCAGCTGGAATTTTTGTTCCGGTAGCTAAACTTTTAATAAATGGAGAAATTTCAAAATCTGCATCTTTCTTGTCGGTTGTCAATAATTGCAAATATGATTCTACAATTCTAGACAAACTCATTTTTTTGTCTGATGCATATTCTTTCGCTCTTTCGATTATTTCTTGATTAAGCTTTAAAGTCAGTTTTGTATCCATAATAAATTTCTAATACGTACAAAAATAATTAAAATATCCGTATAAATTAAATTTTAGCTGAATTTTTCTGAATAATTGCGCCCAACGGTCTTGGTTAACGCAAGTGGCGGGAGTAGGGTCGCGTTCTTGTCGGCTTTGTTGTTGGTTTCTTAATGACTAAAATATAACTTTTACTTGAATACCCGCTAATTTGCGATAACCGATGTTATGCGCCGCTTAGTAAATGCACTTATTTTTAATTTATAGAATGCGGATTAGGAAAAAGTATATTCATATTATAGTCATTTGGTACATTATATATTAACTCTCCGTTATCGTTAAAATCAATCGCAGCTCTCATTGCTCCAATCCTAACCTCGGAATTATCTCTCTTTATAATGCAAAGTGAAACTCCTTTTAATCCTAGTGCTTTTTTATGAATGTTTGGTCTAAAACATACATTATAAGCTTTTTTTAATTTTACTGATGGATAGCACCAGGCTTGTTGTTTTTCTATAGGTAGAAAGTCAAAATAATCTTTTGTTATTATTTCTGATACACGATATAAATACTCTGTTCCAATACCAACATCTTTTGTGAATTCAGTGATTAAAAAATTATTTATTATTCTCAATTTTTGATTTTGTTCTTTAGATAAACTTTTATTTTCTTTCCATTCTCCAATTTTTAAAGCTTCAATATCTTGTTTAGCTTCATAAGTCATTAAAGCAAATATTTCACCCTCCTTTATTTTCATTTCCTCAATTGCAGTTTCTTGGGAATAAGGACAAGTGTATAGTAAAGATTCTCCTATATTATTTAGTCGCCCTCGATTTTCTACTACTGGTGGTTCCCAAGCATCTTTTTCGGTCTTCATTTTATTCAAAACAACATTTAAATCGGACGTATCAAATTTTCTGATGCGATAAAATGGAGTTCCGGTTTTAAAGGTGGTAATATGAACAATAGAGCCACCGTAAGATTTGTTTTTTAGATTATAAGAAATGACTTGTTTAATTCTTTTCTTTAACTCTTTATCTGAAATAGTTTTTAAGTCAATTTCTCTAAATTCTTCAATTCTATCGTATAATTCATCTATTGATGTTTTATCTAAGAAACCTTTGAATAATTTTTTATGATAATCTGAATCTTCCATTTGAATTTGTATCCTGTTCTAAGTGAAGCATAACGGTCTTGGTTAAGGCAAGTGGCGTGGATTAGGGACACGTTCTTGTCGGCTTTGTTGGTTATTACTTGGTCTCTAAAATAAAACTTTTCAAGCAAATACCCGCTATTTGCGCTTAACCGATGTTAGCTTTAGTTACTTCTAATTACGAATTTTGATTTATCGTTTTTCAAATCCACGAATAATATTCCTAAATCATTTTGTAACTGTATTTTTAATTTTTCAAATGACATTTTTTCCCAACTATAGTCAATCCTTTTTGATTTATCATCATAAATTATTTCTTCTGAATATTCTGAGTTCAATAATTCAGTCAGTTCTTTTAAGTCATAATTAATAATTTTAATTGAATCATTTGATCTAGATACTTTATATGCATTATTTCCATAATTGTTAATGAAATTAGAATATCTTAATGAATCCTGAATATTGATCTCATACGATTTATATTTTTTTATTTCCAATTTCAGTTTTAAATTATCCAAAATTTCACTCAAGACAATTTCATTTATAGATCGACTTTCATCTTTTTGTTTTATTAATAAATCATAATATTTATTTTTTAATTTTCTATTTTCGAAAATAATATTACTAGTGTCAGTTTCAATCAGTATTCCAAAAATCTTCTTTAAGCTTATTCTTTATGCATTTACATTTAATGGTGATTCTTGAATATTATTTGTAAAGCCACGATGAAATTTTGTAGCTTTTTTAATTTCAAGCACATGAGTTTCCTTATCTGATTTTATTGATTTTTCTTTGCAAGCATTCAAAGAAATCATTAAAATAAGTAGAATTATAATTTTTATTTTATTCATCTTGGTTCATTTTGGAACTTAATTAAAGCTAACGGTCTTGGTTAAGGCAAGTAGCGTGGAGTAGGGACGCGAACTTGTCGGCTTTGTTGTTTGTTTCTTGGTCTCTAAAACAACACTTTTTGTTCAATTGCCCGCTATTTGCGCTTAACCGATGTTAGGGACAGTTATTTAATATTTTCTTCCATTTGTTGAATGAAATTTTCAGGTTTAATTCCAATTTTTGTAAGTCCCTTTTCTAAGGCATTCCAACGCTGCTCTGTTTCGATGGAGAGTGTTCGTTCTCTCATTCCAATCATTGAATAAGCGTCCTGCATTAAGTATTGTTTTAATTCGACTGGACAATTTGGATTCTCTAGAAGTATTTCTTTCTTCAATTTTTCTAATTGAAGATTCTCTATTTTCTTCAAATTCAATTTGAGTGTTTTTTTTATTTTCTCGATATTCTCTTGCAACTTTTGTTCTGTCTTCTTTAATCTTTTCTTTTTCTGATTCAACTCTATATTGTTCAAATTTTTCAAGTCGCTTATATTTTCTTGGTAATCCTTCTCTAGATTTGACAATATCTCCAATTCTTGATTCAGTATCTCTAATTTCTGATTCAATTTCTCTTTCTTGCTCTCTAATTGAATGTTCTGATCTCTCAAAATCTTCTGCTCCGAGGAAAGACTTTCTAATTTCTCGGAGTTTGTCTTCAAGTTCTTCTCTTTTGTTAATATATCTTCCTTCCAGATCTCCACTTTGTTTTTCAACTGAGTCCTCATATTCTTCTTTTGTGTCTCGAAACTTTCTTTCTTCAATTTCAATTCTAGCTCTTTCAGATTCAATTTGTGCTGTTCTCTTTTCAAATTTTCGAGAAATTCTTTTTCTAGTTTCTTCTCTTCTTGTTGCGAGTTTATTTCTAAGTCTTTCCGTATTTTCTTCAACTCTAGATATTTCAGATCTAAACTCTTTTTCAATTTCTCTGTATTGTTTTGATCCCAAATACCTTGTAATTGTTCGTACAAGGTCTCTAATTTGAAATTTTCTGCAGTCGAAAGTTTCTTCGAAAAATCTTTTTTGGAATTCATCAATCTGTGAAACTCTCTCTGAATCATCTTTGGGAGAGAATATATACTTAGTGCGTTCTTCTTCATAGTTGTAAACCCATTTAATATAATTAGTCTTTGAAAAGCTTTTTTCAATATTTTCAAGAGAATCTTTAGGAATAGTAATTTGAACAGTATTAATACCTAATCTTCTAATTTTAGTCAATTTCTCTACATCGATTTTGTGAGTTACAACTATTTCAATTAGGAGAATTGGTTTGTTTTGTGCATTGAAGAATGTAACGTCTGGCCTAATCAATAAATTTCTAGAATCTATTTCTGGATTTTTTCCAAACTTTACTTCTCCAGAATCTGTTTCATAAAATGTAATTTCAGATTTGGTATATTTTGCATCAATAAATTTAGAATCACTGATTTGAAATGCTTTGCCATCAATTCCTTCTGGCGGGTATTTGTAAAGTGTAGGAACCCTTATACGTTTAATCCTATTTAATATTAAAACTGCTTGGTCATGGCGATAGTCTTGATTACTAAAAGTGCACTTTCTTTCACTTTTCTTTACATCATTTGGATCGTGGCGAAAATAAGATTTTCTTCCTCTTATTTTTGTTTTTACAGCTTGCATTTCATTTTTACATCCGATACAGAAATATCCTTTTCTTCCACTTTCTACATCTAGAATATAAAGCGGTTCTTCCTTAACATTTTCTGCATACTCATTTTGATCTTCAGCTTCGTGTTTTTTCATACGGATCTCTTGTCTTGTCCTGAAATAGGTTGACCTTTTTTGTGTTAAAGGTTTTCATTTATAAATATCGTTTTTCTTCACGGAACATTGACAACTTCTTCAAAATTTTTCCTTCGGTTTTGAAAAAGTTGCCAACATTCCTAGGCCATTTTCTTTTTATAGGATTTGTATTTTATTGTATTGTACTTTTTGTGGATATGATCTGGTGTTTCCAGGCCAAGGCTCCAATGCAGTCTTTGCCCGTTATATACCTGAACTGCCTGCTTCATGATCTGTCTTGCTATGATGACGTTCTTGATTGTTTTCTTTAGTCCGAACTCATATTTGAGTATTCCGTTTATCCTTTCTGCAACTGCATTTTCGTAGGGGTCGTATTGTTGAGTTGTACTTAATACAAAATTGTTCTTGTCGGCAAATTCCGTGAACTCCGGACAGCAATACTGTATTCCCCTATCTGAATGGTGTATGATGCTCATATGTTTGAATTTCAGGTTCTTGATTGCCATGTCCAAGGCCTGCACGACCAATGTTGCCCTCATGTTGTCGTCGAGTGCCCATCCCATCAGTTTTTTGGAATATGCATCTGTTACCAGAGCCAGATAGGCGTGTCCATCATCAGTCTTTATATAGGTGATATCGCTTACGAATACTTGTTCACTGTGCGAGATTTCCATATCCTTTATTAGGTTTGGTGATTTATAGAATAAGTGTTTTGAGTCTGTTGTAATGTGGTAACGTTTGGTCTTCTTGACCAGCATTCCATAACTTCTTAGCAGGTCGAAGAGCGCGTCCCTGCCCATTTTTACATTTTGCTCCATAATCCCTTTTTTGATGTACTTGACCAGTTTTCTGGTGCCTGCCTTTGCGTGTGTTTTTCTTTCTTTACGTACAAGTTCCAGGACTATTTCGTCCCTTTTCTCTTTGGTATAATTTGCTTTGATTCTTTTGTAATAAGCCTGTTTGCTTATCCCGAGGCATTGATAGAGCCATTTTATTTTGAAAGGCTTTGTTTCTTTTTCTCTATCTCTTTTGCTAATGCTTCGGGCAAGTACTTTTTTGAAAGGTGCTCCCCGGTAATATTTTCAAAATCGGCAATGACATCTTGTTGAAATTCTTTTACAAACTCCAGTTCTTCAATACGTTGCTTCAATTTTTTGATCTGATCGTTCTTGCTCATACTCATGGATTTATTCTCGAAGTTACTCAATTTCTTAATCCAGTATTCAATGGAACTTCGAGAAATGTTATACTTGTTTGAAGCATGATTTACGGAGATCTGTCCGTTAGCTATTTCATCAATTATCGAAAGTTTCATGTCGAAACTAACTTTTTGATACTTCTTTTTTCGGCAGGTGCCATTCTTTGGTGTTTCCATAGGTGACTAAAAGTGTTTAATTTTTGGTCAACCTATTTTAGGACGAGGCATTTCTCACAATTGCTTACAACGGTCTTGGTTAAGGCAAGTGGCGTGGAGTAGGGACACGTTCTTGTCGGTTTTGTTGTTTGTTTCTTGGTCTCTAAAATATAACTTTTTGTTCAAATACCCGCTATTTGCGCTTAACCGATGTTGTGGAGCGTTATAAGTTCTGAATTGATATTCATTAACTCTCAACACTAATTTCGTTTAGGTTTTCTACATTCAAAATATCATTTATCGTGTCATTTGGAGTCAGCCATATAATTCCTCCGATTCCTCCAATTATCAATATCCTCAACAGTGATTTATTGAAATCTGTGCTGTATTTCATAAAACCAATAATTCCTACAATAATTAGGATTGGAAGTCCAATTTCATTAAACGCATTCATTGGCCATCTCATTATGGAAAAAAGTATCCCCAAACATGTGAAACTTAATCCGAAACCTAATCCAATTGATCCGTATAGTTTAGCCCCCAATAAGTTCGGAGTGATATTTTAAATTTCAAATAATACCTTTGAGATATGAAATACAAGAAATGGAGTCTAGAAGAAAAGTTAGAAATCCTATCTTCTTCAGAAGAACTGGGCATTGTTGAAGCCTGCCGCAAATACAGTGTTAGTACTGGTACTTTTTATAGTTGGAAGAAGAAATATGACACCCAGGGAGAAGTAGGCTTAAAAATGACCTATGACATTCGTAGTAAAGAGTTAAAGCAGGCAGAAGAAGAAAATAGGATACTCCGGAAGTTGTTAAGTAACAAGGAGATCGAATTAGAAGTTCAACGAGAGCTTTTAAAAAAAAAGTTTGGGACGTCCGATCCAAGAAAAATTTAGTGGATGCTATGTTCTTAAAACACAACATTGGTAAAACCAAACTTATTGATATGGTAGGTATGGTCCACAGTAGTTATTATAGAAAACCCAGTGCTGCTAAAAAGGGAAATAGGCCAAGCGAATTCACCTATCACGACAATAAAGGTTTGGTTAGTCAATTTGCTGTTATTGAGTCCGTTAAATCAATATTAAGTCATCCATTTATAGATTGCGGTTACAGGCTTATGACTTCATATTTGAATCGGGATGGATATACAATAAATCATAAAAAGCTCTATAGAATAATGAAAGAAGCCAATCTATTGAAGTTGGACGACCGAATAGATAGGAGTGGTTCTGGCCGAAAATTTGTTAAGTTCAGAAAAGTTATCACTACAAAACCCTTTGATTGCCTAGAAATGGACATCAAGGTGGTTTGGATCCCCAGTGCTGGTAAAAATGCCTATTTGCTATCTTTAATAGACGTGCATACTCGTAGAATACTAAAAGACCTTTTTGCTTTTTCTATTAAACAAGATCAAGTGATAAAGTTGCTCTCAGAATTGTTTATGGCTTATCAATATCCTGATAGTGTTGTAATCAGAAGTGATAATGGAAGTCAATTTATAGCGAAAAATGTAAGGGAATACCTAGGATTGATAGGAGTAAGTCAAGAATTCACACACATAGCAACTCCCGAAGAAAATGCCCATATAGAAGCGTATCATGGAATTTTGAGGAAAGAAGTCTTTAAGAGGTTTGAGTATAGGACTTTCGGGGAAATAGAAAAAATCCTTAAAGAATACGTGCTATTCTACAACAACGAAAGGCTACACGGACTACTTGGTAGAATAACACCTATGGAAAAATGGAACGCAGATAAACACCTTATTTTAATAAAAAAATTAACCGCATAATTTTAACTAACGAAATTTAAAAGAATACTCTTGTTTTATAGGGGTCAAAACAATATGATTATTTGTTCGGATTTTTTAACTGCTGCATAACGGTCTTGGTTAAGGCAAGTGGCGTGGAGTAGGGACACGTTTTTGTCGGCTTAGTTGTTTGTTTCTTGGTCTCTAAAATAACACTTTTTAATCAAATGCCCGCTATTTGCGCTTAACCGATGTTGGGCATAGTATTTTTACTCCAATTTCGTTTTTTTTACGATATGTATTCCACCAATTTCATAAGCAACACTAATTGGTATAATTTTATCTTTTAAATAAAAATTTCCGTTTTGAAATGGTGTAATTCGTTCGTCAACTAAGAAAAAATATTCTTCTCGACTGGTTAATATATTTAGATTTTCATTTGTAAGTTCTATTTGATCAAAGTAATCAACAATTCCAAGTTCATTCAATTCAGGTATTGTCACTTTTTGAGAGTTCATTTCGCAAAAGTGTTTTTCTCCAAGACCTGGCATTCCAAACCAAGGTGCTGCTTGTGCAACTTGTAATGAAATTTTTGAGGTGTCATCGTTAAAAAGAAAATGTTTAATTTCAAAAGTCTCAAATTCTGGCGGTAATGATTTTTTCGGAAATGGTTCTTCTGCTCTCCAAAAGAACATCACTTTATTCCGCCAAGCTGGATCATTCCGATCTTCACAAATTAAATTAGTTGTCCAATAATGCATATAAAGATCACTTGTACGTAAAAGAATAGTTGATTTTTCAATCCCTTCTTTTTGTTCGTCTGTTAAAGATCTAATTATTCTGAATATAGATTCGTTGTCAACAGCAACAAATGTTTCTCCTTTGTTTAATTGAACACTTTCATTCTCAGCTTTAGATTCTTTTTTACCAAATAATTTGTCAAATATTCCCATCAAATAAAATTATTATGATTGTTTTTTGTCGTTCAAAATATTATGCCCAACGGTCTTGTTTAACGCAAGTGGCGTGGTGTAAGGACGCGAACTTGTCGACTTTAGTTCTTTTTTAATTGGTCTCTAAAATAACACTTTTCACCAGAATGCCCGCTATTTGCTGTTAAACGATGTTAGGCAAAGTTGCTTTCCAACCAACTTTCTATTTCATTAAAAGAAATTATTCTTTCTTCGCTATTGAGAATTGGAAATCTTGTAATAACAAAGTGTTCTATTTTATTGATTTTCAATTTATCAATTAATAATTTTTCTCTATCATATTCCTTTTTTAATGCTCTTTGTAAACTTCTAATCAAATATTTATTATATCGAATAAATTTTTCCTGATCTGATTCTATCAAAGTTAAATCGATTGCATTATTCTTGCATTGAAAATTATAAATTGTTTTATCTCTAATTGTAACTACATCGAATTCTTTTTGATTAATTCTGGTAATATCCGTTATTTGAAAATTATAATTTTCCAAGATTTTTTTTATCATATCTTCAAATACGAAGCCAGCGTGTATTTGAAATTTTTTCTTCTTATTTAATATGAAATTTTTGAAATAGTAGAGGAATCTCATCAATAAGTTGACATTCGTGTAATACTTATCTTCTAATTCTATAAATGGATGAAATGAATTTAGGTTTACCCAGTAATCATCTTCTGTTTGAAATAATTGATTTTTTAATAGTTTTTGATTTTTAATAGAATAAAAACTAATGAAATCTTCCAAATTTGATTTTGTAATTGTAAAAAAATAATCATCCGAAATACTTTCTACTATTTCATTTATAAATCTTGAGAATATTTTGAAATCTGTTTCATCAATTTTATATAAAGCATATGCTTTTTCTATTAATTGTATAGAATGTAATAGCTCTTTTTTTGAAAATATTTTATCTCGATCTAAATCTATCCAATTGAATTGTTCAATTTGATTGTTTCTGTGCAAAACTTGGTCAAATATTGAAAGCCTTTCTGGTTCATTAGAAAATCTTTCTAGAGGTTGAAATGTATAATTCCCTTCTAATTTTTGTCCATCGGATTTAGCTTGATAATCATTAAATATTTTAGACAAAACTCTTTGTTGATTAATAGTCGTAAGTGATACGCAATTCAATTCTATAATTGGTAAAAAGATATTTAATAAGTCGGATTTTTCGGCTATATTATTACCTTGAGAATGCTTTGGAATTAAATATAGTAAGGTTACAAAGTATCGTCTTCTTTTCTGATAATAATTAGCAACATCTAGTAATGTTTTAATTTTATTAAATTCCTCTATGCCATTATCTGTTATTTTGAACGAATGCGAAATTGCAATTGTCTGTATGGTAAACTGAAAAAAACGATCACGTGTTTTAGATTTGTATTTTGATCCTATAATATTGGAAATTGACATTAACCTATCAAAATCTGGAGGAAAAGTAATAGAAGTACTCTCTACCAACTTTTTTTCTTTATCTGTAAAATTTCCAAAAAATATAAGGTTGATAAATTCTTCTAATGATTGAACAAGACTATGCCATTTTGGAAATAAATCTATTGCAGAATAGTTTTTTAACATATTCTGAATATGACTGGAGTGGAGTTGTAATTCTTTGTTTAATTTATTATGGAATTCTTGTTTAGTTAGATTCTCTATCATTGATTGCAATTTTGCCTAACGGTCTTGGTTAAGGCAAGTGGCGTGGAGTAGGGACACGTTCTTGTCGGCTTAGTTGGTTTTTTACTTGGTCTCTAAAATAACACTTTTCATCAGAATGCCCGCTATTTGCGCTTAACCGATGTTGGGCGGAGTTATTTTGTTTTTAAACTCTGCATATATTCATCAGCAGTCATAACTGGCAATAAAGACTTTTTAAAATCTTTTCCATTTCTGGTTATTATAATCTCACAATCTGAATCTAATGCGCTAAAATATTGAAGTGCATCTTCGAAATCTGAAAAGGAAGAATTTAATCCCTTTTCAATTATATGTTCGTCTAATTTACAGATTTCACAAATGATTTTAAATTTTCTTAGTTTTTCTTGTGCGATCTGTGCAGACTCAAATTTTGAAAGGAAATAGTTTAGAGTTGCAAATGAGATAGGTGAAACCACAAACGTTAATATTTCTTTGTCAGCTAATGTTGCTAATTTTGCAATAGAGTCATAAAACGGATCTCGCTCACCCAGTAAATCAAGAATTACGTTTGTATCTAGAAATAATCTTTTTTTCATCTATTTATATTTCTCCAATAATTGATCAGAATATTCTTTCCTATAATTTAAGTCAGCTGGAATTTTTGTTCCAGTAGCTAAACTTTTAATAAATGGAGAAATTTCAAAATCTGAATCTTTCTTGTCGGTTGTCAATAATTGCAAATATGATTCTACAATTCTAGACAAACTCATTTTTTTGTCTGATGCATATTCTTTCGCTCTTTCGATTATTTCTTGATTAAGCTTTAAAGTCAGTTTTGTATCCATAATAAATTTTTAATACGTACAAAAATAATTAAAATATCCGTATAAATTAAATTTTAGCTGAATTTTTCTGAATAATTGCGCCCAACGGTCTTGGTTAAGGCAAGTAGCGTGGAGTAGGGACACGTTCTTGTCGGCTTAGTTGTTTGTTATTGGTATCTAAAATAATACTTTTCATCAGAATGCCCGCTATTTGCGCTTAACCGATGTTGGGCGGAGTTATTTTGTTTTTATACTCTGCATATATTCATCAGCAGTCATAACTGGCAATAAAGACTTTTTAAAATCTTTTCCATTTCTGGTTATTATAATCTCACAATCTGAATCTAATGCGCTAAAATATTGAAGTGCATCTTCGAAATCTGAAAAGGAAGAATTTAATCCCTTTTCAATTATATGTTCGTCTAATTTACAGATTTCACAAATGATTTTAAATTTTCTCAGTTTTTCTTGTGCGTTCTGTGCAGACTCAAATTTTGAAAGGAAATAGTTTAGAGTTGCAAATGAGATAGGTGAAACCACAAACGTTAATATTTCTTTGTCAGCTAATGTTGCTAATTTTGCAATAGAGTCATAAAACGGATCTCGCTCACCTAGTAAATCAAGAATTACGTTTGTATCTAGAAATAATCTTTTTTTCATCTATTTATATTTCTCCAATAATTGATCAGAATATTCTTTCCTATAATTTAAGTCAGCTGGAATTTTTGTTCCGGTAGCTAAACTTTTAATAAATGGAGAAATTTCAAAATCTGCATCTTTCTTGTCGGTTGTCAATAATTGCAAATATGATTCTACAATTCTAGACAAACTCATTTTTTTGTCTGATGCATATTCTTTCGCTCTTTCGATTATTTCTTGATTAAGCTTTAAAGTCAGTTTTGTATCCATAATAAATTTCTAATACGTACAAAAATAATTAAAATATCCGTATAAATTAAATTTTAGCTGAATTTTTCTGAATAATTGCGCCCAACGGTCTTGGTTAACGCAAGTGGCGGGAGTAGGGTCGCGTTCTTGTCGGCTTTGTTGTTGGTTTCTTAATGACTAAAATATAACTTTTACTTGAATACCCGCTAATTTGCGATAACCGATGTTATGCGCCGCTTAGTAAATGCACTTATTTTTAATTTATAGAATGCGGATTAGGAAAAAGTATATTCATATTATAGTCATTTGGTACATTATATATTAACTCTCCGTTATCGTTAAAATCAATCGCAGCTCTCATTGCTCCAATCCTAACCTCGGAATTATCTCTCTTTATAATGCAAAGTGAAACTCCTTTTAATCCTAGTGCTTTTTTATGAATGTTTGGTCTAAAACATACATTATAAGCTTTTTTTAATTTTACTGATGGATAGCACCAGGCTTGTTGTTTTTCTATAGGTAGAAAGTCAAAATAATCTTTTGTTATTATTTCTGATACACGATATAAATACTCTGTTCCAATACCAACATCTTTTGTGAATTCAGTGATTAAAAAATTATTTATTATTCTCAATTTTTGATTTTGTTCTTTAGATAAACTTTTATTTTCTTTCCATTCTCCAATTTTTAAAGCTTCAATATCTTGTTTAGCTTCATAAGTCATTAAAGCAAATATTTCACCCTCCTTTATTTTCATTTCCTCAATTGCAGTTTCTTGGGAATAAGGACAAGTGTATAGTAAAGATTCTCCTATATTATTTAGTCGCCCTCGATTTTCTACTACTGGTGGTTCCCAAGCATCTTTTTCGGTCTTCATTTTATTCAAAACAACATTTAAATCGGACGTATCAAATTTTCTGATGCGATAAAATGGAGTTCCGGTTTTAAAGGTGGTAATATGAACAATAGAGCCACCGTAAGATTTGTTTTTTAGATTATAAGAAATGACTTGTTTAATTCTTTTCTTTAACTCTTTATCTGAAATAGTTTTTAAGTCAATTTCTCTAAATTCTTCAATTCTATCGTATAATTCATCTATTGATGTTTTATCTAAGAAACCTTTGAATAATTTTTTATGATAATCTGAATCTTCCATTTGAATTTGTATCCTGTTCTAAGTGAAGCATAACGGTCTTGGTTAAGGCAAGTGGCGTGGATTAGGGACACGTTCTTGTCGGCTTTGTTGGTTATTACTTGGTCTCTAAAATAAAACTTTTCAAGCAAATACCCGCTATTTGCGCTTAACCGATGTTAGCTTTAGTTACTTCTAATTACGAATTTTGATTTATCGTTTTTCAAATCCACGAATAATATTCCTAAATCATTTTGTAACTGTATTTTTAATTTTTCAAATGACATTTTTTCCCAACTATAGTCAATCCTTTTTGATTTATCATCATAAATTATTTCTTCTGAATATTCTGAGTTCAATAATTCAGTCAGTTCTTTTAAGTCATAATTAATAATTTTAATTGAATCATTTGATCTAGATACTTTATATGCATTATTTCCATAATTGTTAATGAAATTAGAATATCTTAATGAATCCTGAATATTGATCTCATACGATTTATATTTTTTTATTTCCAATTTCAGTTTTAAATTATCCAAAATTTCACTCAAGACAATTTCATTTATAGATCGACTTTCATCTTTTTGTTTTATTAATAAATCATAATATTTATTTTTTAATTTTCTATTTTCGAAAATAATATTACTAGTGTCAGTTTCAATCAGTATTCCAAAAATCTTCTTTAAGCTTATTCTTTATGCATTTACATTTAATGGTGATTCTTGAATATTATTTGTAAAGCCACGATGAAATTTTGTAGCTTTTTTAATTTCAAGCACATGAGTTTCCTTATCTGATTTTATTGATTTTTCTTTGCAAGCATTCAAAGAAATCATTAAAATAAGTAGAATTATAATTTTTATTTTATTCATCTTGGTTCATTTTGGAACTTAATTAAAGCTAACGGTCTTGGTTAAGGCAAGTAGCGTGGAGTAGGGACGCGAACTTGTCGGCTTTGTTGTTTGTTTCTTGGTCTCTAAAACAACACTTTTTGTTCAATTGCCCGCTATTTGCGCTTAACCGATGTTAGGGACAGTTATTTAATATTTTCTTCCATTTGTTGAATGAAATTTTCAGGTTTAATTCCAATTTTTGTAAGTCCCTTTTCTAAGGCATTCCAACGCTGCTCTGTTTCGATGGAGAGTGTTCGTTCTCTCATTCCAATCATTGAATAAGCGTCCTGCATTAAGTATTGTTTTAATTCGACTGGACAATTTGGATTCTCTAGAAGTATTTCTTTCTTCAATTTTTCTAATTGAAGATTCTCTATTTTCTTCAAATTCAATTTGAGTGTTTTTTTTATTTTCTCGATATTCTCTTGCAACTTTTGTTCTGTCTTCTTTAATCTTTTCTTTTTCTGATTCAACTCTATATTGTTCAAATTTTTCAAGTCGCTTATATTTTCTTGGTAATCCTTCTCTAGATTTGACAATATCTCCAATTCTTGATTCAGTATCTCTAATTTCTGATTCAATTTCTCTTTCTTGCTCTCTAATTGAATGTTCTGATCTCTCAAAATCTTCTGCTCCGAGGAAAGACTTTCTAATTTCTCGGAGTTTGTCTTCAAGTTCTTCTCTTTTGTTAATATATCTTCCTTCCAGATCTCCACTTTGTTTTTCAACTGAGTCCTCATATTCTTCTTTTGTGTCTCGAAACTTTCTTTCTTCAATTTCAATTCTAGCTCTTTCAGATTCAATTTGTGCTGTTCTCTTTTCAAATTTTCGAGAAATTCTTTTTCTAGTTTCTTCTCTTCTTGTTGCGAGTTTATTTCTAAGTCTTTCCGTATTTTCTTCAACTCTAGATATTTCAGATCTAAACTCTTTTTCAATTTCTCTGTATTGTTTTGATCCCAAATACCTTGTAATTGTTCGTACAAGGTCTCTAATTTGAAATTTTCTGCAGTCGAAAGTTTCTTCGAAAAATCTTTTTTGGAATTCATCAATCTGTGAAACTCTCTCTGAATCATCTTTGGGAGAGAATATATACTTAGTGCGTTCTTCTTCATAGTTGTAAACCCATTTAATATAATTAGTCTTTGAAAAGCTTTTTTCAATATTTTCAAGAGAATCTTTAGGAATAGTAATTTGAACAGTATTAATACCTAATCTTCTAATTTTAGTCAATTTCTCTACATCGATTTTGTGAGTTACAACTATTTCAATTAGGAGAATTGGTTTGTTTTGTGCATTGAAGAATGTAACGTCTGGCCTAATCAATAAATTTCTAGAATCTATTTCTGGATTTTTTCCAAACTTTACTTCTCCAGAATCTGTTTCATAAAATGTAATTTCAGATTTGGTATATTTTGCATCAATAAATTTAGAATCACTGATTTGAAATGCTTTGCCATCAATTCCTTCTGGCGGGTATTTGTAAAGTGTAGGAACCCTTATACGTTTAATCCTATTTAATATTAAAACTGCTTGGTCATGGCGATAGTCTTGATTACTAAAAGTGCACTTTCTTTCACTTTTCTTTACATCATTTGGATCGTGGCGAAAATAAGATTTTCTTCCTCTTATTTTTGTTTTTACAGCTTGCATTTCATTTTTACATCCGATACAGAAATATCCTTTTCTTCCACTTTCTACATCTAGAATATAAAGCGGTTCTTCCTTAACATTTTCTGCATACTCATTTTGATCTTCAGCTTCGTGTTTTTTCATACGGATCTCTTGTCTTGTCCTGAAATAGGTTGACCTTTTTTGTGTTAAAGGTTTTCATTTATAAATATCGTTTTTCTTCACGGAACATTGACAACTTCTTCAAAATTTTTCCTTCGGTTTTGAAAAAGTTGCCAACATTCCTAGGCCATTTTCTTTTTATAGGATTTGTATTTTATTGTATTGTACTTTTTGTGGATATGATCTGGTGTTTCCAGGCCAAGGCTCCAATGCAGTCTTTGCCCGTTATATACCTGAACTGCCTGCTTCATGATCTGTCTTGCTATGATGACGTTCTTGATTGTTTTCTTTAGTCCGAACTCATATTTGAGTATTCCGTTTATCCTTTCTGCAACTGCATTTTCGTAGGGGTCGTATTGTTGAGTTGTACTTAATACAAAATTGTTCTTGTCGGCAAATTCCGTGAACTCCGGACAGCAATACTGTATTCCCCTATCTGAATGGTGTATGATGCTCATATGTTTGAATTTCAGGTTCTTGATTGCCATGTCCAAGGCCTGCACGACCAATGTTGCCCTCATGTTGTCGTCGAGTGCCCATCCCATCAGTTTTTTGGAATATGCATCTGTTACCAGAGCCAGATAGGCGTGTCCATCATCAGTCTTTATATAGGTGATATCGCTTACGAATACTTGTTCACTGTGCGAGATTTCCATATCCTTTATTAGGTTTGGTGATTTATAGAATAAGTGTTTTGAGTCTGTTGTAATGTGGTAACGTTTGGTCTTCTTGACCAGCATTCCATAACTTCTTAGCAGGTCGAAGAGCGCGTCCCTGCCCATTTTTACATTTTGCTCCATAATCCCTTTTTTGATGTACTTGACCAGTTTTCTGGTGCCTGCCTTTGCGTGTGTTTTTCTTTCTTTACGTACAAGTTCCAGGACTATTTCGTCCCTTTTCTCTTTGGTATAATTTGCTTTGATTCTTTTGTAATAAGCCTGTTTGCTTATCCCGAGGCATTGATAGAGCCATTTTATTTTGAAAGGCTTTGTTTCTTTTTCTCTATCTCTTTTGCTAATGCTTCGGGCAAGTACTTTTTTGAAAGGTGCTCCCCGGTAATATTTTCAAAATCGGCAATGACATCTTGTTGAAATTCTTTTACAAACTCCAGTTCTTCAATACGTTGCTTCAATTTTTTGATCTGATCGTTCTTGCTCATACTCATGGATTTATTCTCGAAGTTACTCAATTTCTTAATCCAGTATTCAATGGAACTTCGAGAAATGTTATACTTGTTTGAAGCATGATTTACGGAGATCTGTCCGTTAGCTATTTCATCAATTATCGAAAGTTTCATGTCGAAACTAACTTTTTGATACTTCTTTTTTCGGCAGGTGCCATTCTTTGGTGTTTCCATAGGTGACTAAAAGTGTTTAATTTTTGGTCAACCTATTTTAGGACGAGGCATCTGTGATAATTGTCCCTAACGGTCTTGGTTAAGGCAAGTTGCGTGGGGTAGGGGCACGTTATTGTCGGCTTTGTTGTTTTTTAATTGGTCTCTAAAATAATACTTTTCATTAGAATACCCGCTATTTGCGCTTAACCGATGTTACCTGCAGGCTTTTTTTAGTCATTAGGTTAACATAATCAATATCAGTATTAATGTAAAAATTCCAACTGCTGTTGTGTATTTACCCATTTTCTTTGATTTTGTCCAACCTGCTAAAGAAATGATGGTTATTAGGGATATAATTCCCAAAAAAAACGAAATTGCTCCTACAATTCGTGGAAGCAATAAATCACTTTCGATTACTTTCGAAGGATATCCAATAGTTGTCATCATTAGAATGTTAGTCCATGCAAAAACTGAAATTAAAAAGAAACTAGCTGTTAATGTTGATACAATCATAATATTTTTGAACAATCTAGTATTCACTTCTGATACTAAAAGATTTGCAATTACTGCAATTGTAAATCCGCCAAGTAACGAACTTATCATTATTATTTGGTCAGCAAGTTTATTCCAGTATTCAAATGTAATTTCAGTCATAAATTCAATGTGTTTTTCTTTTTAGATTTTAACTCCTTTTGTCAATCATTTTTTCATTTTTCATAACCGATTTTATCTAATAGATTTTCTACTCAGATTTAATTCAATTCCGTTTTATACTTTTTTAGTTGGTAAATAGAGTAAAGTCCGATAACAAACTCCGCTACTAATCCAAAAATATAACCTCCAGTTGGCAATCCGTCCAATATCATACTTAATAATCGTCCTATTGCAAGTGTCAACATAAATAATATATTTAGCTGTGTAGCATTTTTCCAATATTCAATTTTCCATATACCTAAAATCCATACTAGCGAAATTCCCAAATATAAGCACATAATGGCTCTCAACATATTTGAAAGGTCAATTGTATTTACCTGAATGTTTAAATGTTCCGGCAGAATAGATGGTGAACCATAAATTATGGCAGTAGGCATTACGATTAATAAAGAGATGATCAGATGTAAGTTCTTAAAAATCCAATTTATTTTATCTGTCATAATTTCAATTCCGATATCATATCTATGTTTCGTTTTTTTTTTTTTGCTTGCAGGTAACGGTCTTGGTTAACGCAAGAAGCGGGAGTAGGGACGCAATCTTGTCGGCTTTGTTGTTAATTTCTTGGTGTCTAAAATATTACTTTTTACTCGATTGCCCGCTATTTGCGATAACCGATGTTGTGCTAAGTTTAATTCCATCTAACCTGATAAGGATATCTTTCATAAACGACATTATCCTCATTTATTGAAAACCCTTTTCTAGCATTTTCCTTTGCACTTTTATATACGCTCTCTGCTTCTTCTATTTCACCTAATTTATAAAGAACTTTAGTTTTATAATATTGAACGTCAGAAAATTGAGGATATCGCTCTAAGGCTTGATCAAATAGTACTAAAGCCTCTTCATATTTCTTCAGTTCGTACTTACTAATTCCGTAATAAAAGAGGTCTAGATGGTGTAACCAGTCTTCACCTTTTTTATCAATAGTTCTCTCATAATCTTTCTCAAACAAATTTTCTGCTTTTTCAAATTCGCTTAGTTGCAAGTAACTTAACGCGATGTAAAAATTATATGAGTGATCCATTTCAAATCCGTATCCATATGTTTCTTGATAATCCGTAAAATCAATAATTGCGTCTTTATATTGCTTAGAAAATATACACTTTATAAATGCTCTGTATCGTTGCCATCTTTCAGGATTATACTTTACTGCTTTATCAATGAATGTCATTCCAACCTCGTATTTACCTTGTTTGAATAATGGCATAGCTTTCTGTTGCCAGAAATAAGCTATTGTGGAATCCACTTTCAATCCTTTGTCAATTTCGTTTTGCCAATCTTGCGAATAAACATCAGTCAGCCAAGCTCCGTTATTCAGATATATATCTTTTAAAGAATCTTGTTGTTTTTCGGTGAATTTTGGAATTGCATTTTCACTTGACAATTTTAAATTTTCTTCTTGTTTACAACTGTTCAAAGTAGAAATAAAAAGGAAAGTCAGAAAGTATAATTTTAAATTTCTCAAATTTTGTATTAAATTTTGCACAACGGTCTTGGTTAAGGCAAGTGGCGTGGAGTAAGGACGCGAACTTGTCGGCTTTGTTGTTTGCTTCTTGGTCTCTAAAATAACACTTTTCATCAGAATGCCCGCTATTTGCTCTTAACCGATGTTGTGTGCAGTTTTAGTTCTTTAATTTAAAGTTAAATCTTTTATTTATTGAATCAAATGAAATTAATATTTCGTTTAAGTTCTCTTGTTTTAAATCAGATCGACTTATTCCAGCAGTATTAAAATTTAGATTTTTCTGGTTGTCTAATTGCGCTTTAACTTGAAAAATAATAAAAGGTTCTGACACATATTCTTGCCAAACTTTTTTAAAATTCAACTCATAGATAGGAGATGAATTATTCGCTAATATGGCGATGGTATCATGTTTAGAATTTCCACTCGTAAATATTAATTCCTGGATATCATAATCTGAACTGTTAATAAATTTCAAGTTTATGGGCACTGATTTTGAACATGAATTCAGCACTATTGATATTAGAAATAATAGATAAATTGATTGTTTTTTCAAATCGATTTTTTTTTAATTGCACACAACGGTCTTGTTTAACGCAAGTGGCGTGGTGTAAGGACGTTAATTTGTCGGTTTTGTTGATTGTTACTTGGTCTCTAAAATAACACTTTTCACTAGAATGCCCGCTATTTGCTGTTAAACGATGTTGCATACCGTTGTGATGTTCAAATGTTGTTGTTTTCTTGACAATCTTTTTTTGTTCTTTTTGTTCTTTTCTGAATCTCAAATTAACTTTCCACATTCGAGTAAGAATCAGTTTAGAATTTATTGGTTCTTAATTATTTTTTTTATTTTTCACGTTTGAGTGAAAGTCAGAATTATAAATCTTAAGGCATTCAAATTATCCCTTTTTCACGTCCGAGTAAAGGTCAGCTTACTGGTCGGTAGGGAATTCATTTATCACATTTTTATCTTTTAAAAATCATTGTCAATAAAGTCAGAGTTGATTGGTTTTTGTTTTTTACTAGAATCTTGAAAAAGTCAGCGCAACAGTTGCGAGAGATTGGTTTTTCTTCATTCAGATTTGCCGTTATTTTTTGCGTTTTTCATTCTGAACAATGGTTTGCAACGGTCTTGGTTAAGGCAAGTAGCGTGGAGTAGGGACGCGTTCTTGTCGGATATGTAGTTTGTTACTTGGTCTCTAAAATATCACTTTACATCAGAATGCCCGCTATTTGCGCTTAACCGATGTTGGGCATAGTTTTATGCAAAATCTAAATCAAAAAGTAATTGTTTTATTCTTTTTCCTTTTTTCGTCAATTTATATGTTCCTTTTCCATTGTGTTCAACAATGTCATTGGATTCAAAGAAGGAAATACTTTTTGATGATAAATTCTGGTTCAAAGTTAAATCAGTAAGTCCTTTTTGAAGATACTCAGAAACTAAATGAAATGCATTATGCAACTTTTCATTATTTATTATTCTGTTGTATAATTCTATTGCACTTTTTTCTTCTATTTCTTCATTTGAGCCAACCTCAATTAATTTTGAATTAGGTTTTTCGTCATTAGAAGTTTTTTCTATTAAAAGATTTAGTTCTTTAATTTCTTTGTCTTTTTTACTTAGGAGAGATTCAAACTTTTTTTCATAATCTAGCAATTGTTGTCTTAGTTGTATAGACTGCTCCAAAGTCAGTAATTGTTTTCGTTCAATTTTGTTTTTGTTATCAATACGCCATTGTTCAAATTTCAAACTTAGGAAATATGCTCCATTCGAAATAAATGGAACTATTGTAATTAGGATTAATGTTGAAATTAATGGAAACCAAATTAAATAATTTATATCATTAAAATTCTCAACTATATAATCGATTCTGTTATTTGTAATTTTATCACTATCAATAATAAAACTAGCATAGAATATTTTCCAGTTCCAAACTAACCAAGAAATCACAAAAGTTCCAAATAATGGACTTGTAACTCTTTGGTATAATATAGAGTTAATTGAAGTTCGTAGATCAGTAATCATAAATTACTTATTAGAAGGATATAGTAATTGCTTTAGCTTTTCCTTATGTTTATCAGAACACTTTTCTAATAATTTTTCTTTTCTATGTTCACTTATTTCATATGCATTTAATTCATCCTCTTGATTAAGTTTGTATGCACTTTGGTCGTATTCTCTCAAAACTGAGCCATCATCGTAGAAAGTATAATCATCATCGAGTGTGCCTCTTCCAATAAACACTTTAAATAATTCTTCAGCCATATTAATCGATTTTGTTTTTTAAGTGTGAGTTTAAAATTACAATTTATATTTCAGTAATGAATACTGTTAAATTATGCCCAACGGTCTTGGTTAAGGCAAGTGGCGTGGAGTAAGGACGCAAACTTGTCGGCTTAGTTGTTTGTTTCTTGGTCTCTAAAATAGAACTTTTAGTTTAATTACCCGCTATTTGCGCTTAACCGATGTTGCATAGCGGTTTTTACTACAATTATGTTGTTTTGTTGTCTGCCTTTTTTTTATTTTTCTTCTTTCCTGAATTATAATTTTATTTTTCACGTAGGAGTAAGAATCAGTTTTTTGATTTTTTGGTTTTTAATTGTTTTTGTCAATTTTCATTTTAGAGTGAAAGTCAGAGTTATAAATCGAAAGGCATCCAATTTATTCATTTTCGTGCTTGAGTAAAAGTCAGGATAATAAGCAGAATGCATCTATTTTTAGCTTTTACAGGTCCGAGTAAAAGTCAGCTTAGTGATTTTAAAAATCATCAATTATTACTTTTTCTTTTAAATTCAAATTTTATTTAGAATCCACGTACTGATTTTAAGATCATCTAATTTTCACATTTTTCATCTTTGTAAATTTTTCAAATAAACCTCAGAGTTGAGCAGTTTATGTTTTTTACTAAAATCTTAAAAAAGTCAGCGCAACAGTTGCGAGAGATGAGTTTTTTATATTCAGATTTTTTTGAGTTTTTTCTTTCTGAAAACTGATTTGCAACGGTCTTGGTTAAGGCAAGTAGCGTGGAGTAAGGACGCGAACTTGTCGGCTTTGTTGTTCTCTTACTTGGTCTCTAAAATAATACTTTTCACTCTATTGCCCGCTATTTGCGCTTAACCGATGTTGTAAACTGTATTTATTCCTCTAACATCCATTGGAGTAATTCTTCTTTGTCAACTATAGACCAACTGTGAGGATCACGATGGCCATTTGCTCTATAACCTTTATTCTGAGTTGCAATATATTCCACTTCATTAAAACTATTAGAAGTTAAAAATTCAGATAATCTTTTTAAATGAAAAGCATTCATTTGTTCGTATTCGACACCCATATTTTCTTTCCACCACACTTTATCAGGCTCTGTATAAAATCGAATTTTTGTATTTTTTAGATTCTTTAAATTTTCAAAATTTTGAGTTTCATAGGTGAATGCAGAATATTTTTCATAAGGTGCAATTTCATTATTGGGATTTCCAAGTTGTTCATTAAAATAATTAAATATGAATGAACTTTCTCCTACTGAAGCCTCTGAAAAATTTCTTTTAATGTTTCCTTCTGCAATACGAAACAATGCAGCCAGATCAATCGGTGAATCTACCACGAAGACTCCCGCGGGATTTAAGTTGTATTCAAGATTTTGGGAAAGATAATTACCTATTAGTAACGCAATACTTCCTCCGCTAGATAGTCCGCCAATATAAATTTTATCTATCGGTAAATTATTTGATGTAAATAATTCTTGAATGGTAACTGCTAATTCTGCTTTTTCATTCTCTTCGAGCCATAATTTTCGATTGAAATTTAAATAGGCAACTGCAACGTTCTTCTCATTTGCTAAATCACTTATAGGAAATTCATTTTCAATACCTGCAGCATCTTCTGGAAATCCACCTAAGAGCAGTAAAACAGCTTGTGTATTATCTGGTTTATATAAATTATAAGATTCGTGTGAAATCAGGTTTTTTTGAACTTCTTTTCCTTGACCAAAAATAAAAGTGGTGGAAAATAAAATTGCAATAAGACTAAAATTTTTAAGCATTTTTTTCATATAAATATTGTTTACAACGGTCTTGGTTAAGGCAAGTGGCGTGGAGTAGGGACGCGAACCTGTCGGCTTTGTTGTTTGTTACTTGATGTCTAAAATATCACTTTTCATTGGAATACCCGCTATTTGCGCTTAACCGATGTTGTGCAACGTATTTTTTTTTAGTATTTACATTAATCTTTTTTATGTTCTTGTTCAGTATGTGTTTGGTTTCCATTAATCATTTTATCTTCGTCATACATTGCATTGGACATTCCAAGCATAACAGCTGTAATGATTAAAATGAATTTTCTTTTTATCCAATGAGCAAAATGCTTAGATTTTTCTAAATAAATTTTATTCTTTTGTTTATACATTTTAGTAATGATAAATGATTAGACATTTATTATATCATTTTATGCAGCAACGTGCATATTCTCATAGAAAAGAGAGCTTTTCTATGCTATGTATAAACTTGAATATTGGATGTTAGATGTATTTATTTTTTTTAAAAATACGCGATGGGCAATTATAGAAGTTATTTTTTGGTAAAGCCCAATACGTAATTTTAAAATAATTAGAGTTTTAGTACTATAAGCCTTTCTTAAATTGTGATATGTAATTAATAGAATTGAAAATATACTTTCAGAAAGAACTTTTCCAGTATACACAAACAATTCCGAGTGCTTTTGTCTAAATTCTTTTCTACTATCAATGTATGAGACTTGAATATATTTTGAAGAACTTATTCCCGAATATGTAGAACACTCGTTAACCGTCAGACCGAAAATCAGAAGTAAAGAAAGTAGATATTTTAAATACTTTATCAATCTATTGTATTCAAATTATTTTGTCCAAGTTATCATTTTTTTTTAATATGTTGCACAACGGTCTTGGTTAACGCAAGTAGCGGGAGTAAGGACGTGTTTTTGTCGGCTTAGTTGTTTGTTACTTGGTCTCTAAAATAATACTTTTCAATGGAATGCCCGCTATTTGCTGTTAACCGATGTTATATGCCGTATTTTTATTCGATTTCACATTTTGAAATATTTGATAAAATTTTAATTCCGCTCTTTTTCATAAGTTCGCTTGCATTAAAATCGTTACATATACCTGGTTCAAGTTCATAGCTGAAAATCATTGAATTATCTTTAATCTCACTATTAAAACTATAATTTGTAACTAACATTTTATTCCCCGATAGTTTTGCAAGTTCAATATCGTGTGTTGCAATAATTCCTGACGTTTTGAGCTTACTTATTTGATTAATCAATGAATAACCTCCTCTATGTCTATCTTCTGAGTTTGTACCTTTGAACATCTCATCCAAAAGAAAAAATACATTGTGACTACTTTCTATCAGTTTCAGCATCTTTTCAATTCTATTTAATTCTGCATAAAAAGAAGAGATTCCTTTCTTTAAATTATCTTCTGTTCGCATACTTGAATATAGCTTTAGGCTGGATACCTGACCATTTTTTGCACAACAAGGTGCTCCGGCTAATGATAAAACGATGTTGACACCTACAGTCCTTAAAAAGGTACTTTTCCCTCCCATATTAGAACCGGTAATCATAACAACATCACCTTGTCCTTCAGAATGAAAATTATTACAAACACGATTATCTGAATTTATAAGGGGATGTCCTAATGACTCAAAAAGTACATGGTTGTTCTTTTCTGTAATTTCAGGAAATGTATAGGATTGATTTGAATAAGAAAAACCTGCAAAACTACTTAATACTTCAAACTCACTTACTACTTCTGCCCATGCTCTTAAAAATGTTCTATTCTTTGATTTCCATTTTTCTGTTTCAATGATCAGGTAAATATCCAATAGCAGGAAACTGTTTAATAGCGTATAAAAGCCATTTCCGCCAATTGGCACCTTTTTTATAGGTCTTTGATGTGAGAAATCCAATGAACTGCATATCCTGTGAATTTCCTTGGATGCTGAATAATTGCCATGTGTTAATAGTGATTGTAACTCGGATAATTTTTTTGACTTGAAACTTTCAGTTTCAATTTTTTTGATAAGTGCCAAATAACCTCTTAAAGTGTTAAGATTCTTTGTTGAGGTTTCAACAATATCCTCCGCTAAGGGATTTACCTTTCTTAAAATCACATTGTTGATAAGTAAGACTACAATCATAAGAGACAAATAAATAAACCCCTTTTGTGAATCAAGGTTAGCATAAAAAAAGTATGAGCCAAGCAAAAACAGAACTGGAAGAATTATTGCAACGGCTAAATATAGAAGTCGATATTTTAATAAAACAACAGGTTTTTCTACCCAGTCTAACAGTTTATAATAATCACTTTTTTTATTTTGAAAGTGCATGCCTGCCGCCTCAAAATCTTGCCTCCAATCCAATTTTTGAGATAATTCTTTTATGGCTTTTTGTCTGTGGCGTATTTCGTTATTAGATGCAGGTTCAGATAACCATTTTGATAAGAGTATCATACCTGACTCTGTAGTTGTTCTGTTAACCAATTGAAAAATAGAATGTTGTCCGAAAATATCCAGATCAGATGTGTAGGGATGATTTTGATCAATAAACTTATGTCCGGTATCAAATTCTTCCAGGTCACATTTTTCTCTCAGAATCTCGGATTCATTTATTCTTTTCAGGAATGATGTATGTTTTTTTAAGTAAGCTATTTTGGTATGATGCTTTAAAACTAAAGCAAAACCTATTACTGAAACAGGAAAAACAATATAAACGGGAGTAATTGATTTTATACTGAACAAGGTTATAAGAATGATACCTGCAATTACAAAAATAAGTAGCCTAAGTAGGGATATTCTATTTAATACCTTCTTTAACCTTAATATTTTGGAATTATACTTTTTTATATTTTCTTGATAGATCTTCATTAATTATTTTTCAATTATCTAATATTTGATAGCAATCTTAAATATGGCATATAACGGTCTTGGTTAAGGCAAGTAGCGTGGAGTTAGGACGCAAACTTGTCGGCTTAGTTCGTTTTTAATTGGTCTCTAAAATAACACTTTTCACTCAATTGCCCGCTATTTGGGCTTAACCGATGTTATGCCCTGGCGGTTATTATAATATATAAAATCACTCATCTATAATTGAAATTTAGAAATCTCCTCTTTGTATAATCATTTACATCCTATTGCGTCAGCTAACCTTTGTTCAACTATACTTTTTTGTATCGGAGAAAATTCAGTGGAATAAAAGTCATTTCTCATTATAGAATTATTCCATTCTCTCCAATAACCTGTTTGGGAATACCTTGATCCTTCAAACCAATTATCTGGATTGTATGTTAGAATGTTTAATTTAGGTGTTATTGGTAGAAACCAAGGTTGTAGACCCAAAGCACAATTTGCCTCGGAATCTACATATTCATCATCCATATTTCCAAATGAATGACCGAATTCGTGTCTGATCAAAAATTTAAATATTTTATCACTGTCATATTTTGATACAATCACATTAGAAACCTTGGGATTTGAAATCGTATTATATTCTGTTACACCTGGAAATTCTGCACTAGCGAAATATCCTGTAGAATTTGCTATAATTATAGTATACGCATAATCTCCTGTTGCATAATGACCATATAAGGTTTCAAGAGTATCTCTTTTTGAAGATTCTAAGCCTAATAAACGTTCAAGTCCAATTTTGTTGCTAAACACACTCCAAGGAGTTTGTGAGGCAGTATTTGTTCCAGTTGTTCCATTACAATCACTCGTAAATTCTATTGTCTTAATACCTGACGTTAAAGATGGTGAGTCTACTCTGTAAAAGTTCAAGCTATTACTTGATGATGTAAAAGGTTCCATATCAAGAATTGCTTGTTTTGCTATATCACTTAAAATTTTAAATTCTGGAATTTCTTCCTCTGTAAAGCCCTCCGCTAAGAATATGATATTAGCAACACAACCTGTTTTTTCTTCTCCAATTATTACTGGACAAGGGATTATAGAATCTACACACGATTGTACAATATCTTTTTCTGGTAAGTCATCATTATTACAACTAAAAAAGGCAACACACACAAGGATTAAAAAAATAGTTTTTTGCATATTATATTTATAATTAAATCATGAATTTTCCGATTAGCTTGGGCATAACGGTCTTGGTTAAGGCAAGTAGCGTGGAATAAGGACGCGAACTTGTCGGCTTTGTTGATTGTTTCTTGGTGTCTAAAATATAACTTTTTGTTCGAATACCCGCTATTTGCGCTTAACCGATGTTACCTACTGTAGCGACCAGATTTGAGTAAGAACGAACGATTCCGCATTCCTCTCTTTATTGCTAAAATTTTCAGTAGAACTTTTGTATTTGATTGAGAGTAAGTATTTTCTGAATTTATTCTTTAGATTTATTTTCATCTAATTCCGTTCGAGTAAGATTTTTAGAGAGATATTTTCTTTTCTAATTTCTTAAATTTTTATTTTAGTTCTTTACTTCTATTTTTCATTTAATTCCGTTCGAGTAAGAATCAGAACGAATTATTCTCATTTCTGAATTGCTCATTTATAGCTTTTGTTCTTTAAGATATTTTTCATTTAATTCCGTTCGAGTGAGAGTCAGCTGGAATTATTTTCTTTGAAATATTCTTAGTTTTTGACGGTGGAGCTATAGTAGGTAAGGGTCTTGGTTAAGGCAAGTAGCGTGGAGTAGGGACGCTTTCTTGTCGGCTTAGTTGTTTGTTACTTGGTGTCTAAAATATAACTTTTTACTCGATTGCCCGCTATTTGCGCTTAACCGATGTTATGTTTAGTTTTTATAGTTCGGATATTGAATTGAATAGATCAAAATGATGTTTTTCAGTTCTAAGTTCAATTGTTAATTTATCGTTTTTATTTTCAATTTTATAAACTTCTCCAGATTTAAATAGAGGAGTCAATTTTTTTATCAGTTCAGTGATTAGCTCGGAATTGTTTGTCTTAGATATCAAAATATAATGATCAGAAACTTTTAATCTCTGTAATGATTTTGAAAACATAAATAGGAAAAAGTCAGTCCTGGTCTTTTTTCTTATCAAAAATCCAGAATTATGAGAAATTCTATTTGTTGTCCATTCCGCAAGAGTAAGAAGATTTTGATATTTAGAAGTAAAAAGTAAATTTCCACCGGAATAAGTTGCTTTCTTATATTTCAAGATCCAATTTTTTGGATTATTTATTTTGCCGAATATTGTATACGACCAAGCGTTATAATTTCCATTTACTTTTCCGTTTTTCTCAGAAATAAAATTTTCAAATTCTCGACAAAATTTCTCATTCGCAATATAAAATGGAGACGTTTTTTCATTCTCAGATGCATTTGGCTTAATAATCATTTTTTCTTTGAAAAATTAAACATAACGGTCTTGATTAAGGCAAGTAGCGTGGAGTTAGGACGCGTCTTTGTCGGCTTAGTTGTATGTTTCTTGGTTTCTAAAATAACTATTTTCACTCGAATACCCGCTATTTGCACTTAACCGATGTTGCCTTTTCGTTGCTTTTGTTCTCAGCTAATTTTAAATTTTATAGAATTTTATTTTGAATCAATTTCATAAACTTGATAAAGTCCGTTAGAGTAATTAAATCAATAGATAAGTTCAACTATTGATATTCAGGTTCATTGTTCTTTACTCTTCCTTCTATCTTTTATAGTTAAGGTCATAGCTAAAATCAATAAGATGTTGGACGAACTGCGAATCCAAAATCCATCACTAATATTTTCAGTTGTCAGCATATCAATAATTATCAGTATAAAACTAGCAACAAGAATTATTATCGGTAAATTTTTTTCAATCATCTTTTTAAATTTCGTTTGAGTTAGAATTTCCGCAACCGAATTATTTCAACTTTCCAATCAATTTTAAAGTCTTTCTTGAATTCAGTTATATTGATTTTATCCAATTACAAACTTTAATATCAATAATACGAAAAGTATGATAGCTAAGGCTATTCCAGTTATTTTCTTAGTGTCTTTGTTATAAAATGATCCCATATTATTTTTCTAAATTTTGATTTCTAGTGTGCTCTGCAATGAATGGCAACGGTCTTGGTTAAGGCAAGTGGCGTGGAGTAGGGACACGAACTTGTCGGCTTAGTTGATTTTTAATTGGTCTCTAAAATAACACTTTTCACCACAATACCCGCTATTTGCGCTTAACCGATGTTAGGCTTAGTTATTTTAAAGTTAAAATTAAGTACTTATTTCGTCAAAAATAACACTTTAAAGTTGAAATTTTATATATTTGTACAAATTATTTCTGTTAATGATAGAAAAAAGAGAGGTAGATTTATTCCTTAAAAGGTTAAAACAGATAATAAAAATTTGGGATGTATTTATTCTAGATTCTAGACCAAAAAACAGTATAAAAGATTTAGTTAGTTTAGGAATCACTGCAAATCGTAGGAAAGAAGTAATTCTTGAACTCGAATTAATCGATTATTGCAAAGGACCATTATCGGAAACTCAGTTCAATGGAGAGAATATGTGGGTTTTTGGTAAAATAGTAAAAGGTGTTGAAATATACATAAAGCTTACTATAATCGAAGATACAAATAAAGCTATTTGTATTTCATTTCATAAAGCAGAGCATCCAATGAATTTTCCATTTAAAAATTGATTATCATGAAAAGTCCAATTACAGGCAAGGAAATGTCTTTACAGAAAAAGGAAGAAATAATCACATTCAGAAAAGAAGAGTTTAATTACTTACATTTTAATTATTTATGTGAGGATAGTGGGGAGAACTTTTCCACTACGGAATTAGATGAATTAAATATTAATCAAGTTTATAATCAGTATCGCGATAAGCATAATTTGCCATTCCTAGACGAGATCAAATATTTTAGAGAGAAATTAGATATTCCAGCATCTAAAATGTCTCAAATATTAGGTTTTGGGGCTAACAGTTTTCGTAATTACGAGAAAGGTGAAGTTCCAAGTTTGGCAAATGGAAATTTAATTAAACTTGTTATTAATGATGTTAATCAGTTCAAAAATTTAGTTAAATCAAATGATGAAATCTCATTAGATGAAAAGGAAAAGATTTTTTTAAAAATTGATAATCTTTTAGAAGAGGAAAAAAGATCATATAGTGATGCTGAATTTGTAAAAAACTTATTTAATCACAATCTTTTACCTGATAATTTTTCTGGCTATATAAAACCTAATATGAATAAGCTCTCAGAAATGATAGTTTATTTTACTGAAAAACTGAAACCATCTAAAACAATGATGAATAAATTGTTGTTTTATTCAGATTTCTTGAATTTTAAAAAGTGTGGTTTTTCAATATCTGGCACTAGATATGTAGCTATACAATACGGCCCAGTTCCAGATCGGTATTATGGTATTTTTGATTATTTAACACATAAGGATTTCGTGAAAATTGTTTCCGAGGAATACGGTTATGGATACGTAGGAGAAACATTCTATCCAACTAAGAAGTCTTTTGATTTCGATTTGTTTACAGAAATTGAGTTAGAATCTATAAAGCATGTGTTTAATAAATTTAAATCTTTGAAAGCTACTCAAATAATGGAAATGAGTCACGAAGAGGAAGCTTGGTTAGAAAATAAAGATTCTAAAAATTTAATAGATTATAATTATAGTTTTGAACTGAAAAATATTTAAAAATAATTATGCCTAACGGTCTTGGTTAAGGCAAGTGGCGTGGAGTAGGGACGGCTTATTGTCGGCTTATTTATTTGTTTCTTGGTCTCTAAAATATTACTTTTTACTGAAATACCCGCTATTTGCGCTTAACCGATGTTGGCTAAAGTAAGTTCCAGATAGCTCTCAATATCATCTGTTAATTTCACAAGAATCTTTTCAATCTCAGTATTTGTCAATGAATTCAGAGGCTTGGTAGGGTCATTAGCTGCCTGAAATTGAGATAAATTTTCGTTCTTTGCAAATCTACTATGTCCAACAATCAATGGTATAATTTTAGTTCCTTTTTCCTGAGCATTTTCTAGGAGAACTGGTAACTCGTTATTTTGAATAAATTCTGAGGCTAAAAAATCTGTAGATATTATTAAAATTGCTATCGAGCAATCATCTAAAGCATTTTTTATTTCTTCTTTCCATTTCTCTCCAGATTTGATACGTGTGTCCTCCCAAATTTCAAATGGTTCATTCAGGTCAAATTGTAGAACTTTTAAATTAGTTAACACCTTTTTTAACCATTGAGGATCTTGATGAGAATAGCTTATAAAAATTTTATTCTGTTTTCTAGGTTCTAATTTTTTAAAATCATTATTTTTAATTTCTATTCTTTCCATTTGGCTTTTTAACCGTAATAAGGATGCCATTGCATTTCCTTTAATGGTGCTTAAATATTTATAATTTTTGTCAATCGAATTCCTGCTTTCTAATTGTCCATAGAAATAAATAGAATTTAAGCTGTTTAAGTTTTTTAAAATATCTTGAATAGGAAAGTCCTTAAAATCTAAATTGTTGAGCCATAATTGTTTTAATGTTTTAATTTTCAAAATTTCTTCAGGAAATGCCTCTATTGGATTTTTAGCAATATTTAGTTTTGTTAATTTCTCTAGAGCTGAAAATTCATTAGGTAATTTATGGATTCTATTGTTTGCAATTGATAAAGTATTTAAACTTTTCAGGTTTCCAATTTGCTTAGGAATTCTGCGAATTGAATTATTATTTAAGTTTAGTTTTTTTAAAGATGACAACTGACAAAGCTTCGCGTAAAAATCAGAAATTCGATTATTGGAAATATCGAGATTTTCAAGTAATTGTAATTCTTCAATTTCCTTAGGAATCGTTTTAATATTATTTCCGCTCAAATTTAATTTTCTAAGATTTTTCAGATCAAATATTTCTTTAGGAATTGTTCCTAGGTTTTTGTTTGATAAATCTAGTTTTGAAATGTTTTTATTGGGAATAGTCATTTGTGTATTTTTCAGTGGTCGAATTTAATAATTAAATGTTAAGTTTGCTATTCCCTTAGGAGGTATAGGGAATAATAAATTAACTAAAGGCTAATGACTCGGGTGGCTCTCAAGATGAAGTCAACCGAGATGGGTCAGGAGACTTTTTTGCTTCGGCATCCTCACGAATAAATAACTAGTTATTCTATCCCGAGCCGGTTCGACCACTCGGGATTTTTCTTACTTATTTTTGCCAACGGTCTTGGTTAAGGCAAGTAGCGTGGAATAAGGACGCGAACTTGTCGGCTTTGTTGATTGTTTCTTGGTGTCTAAAATATAACTTTTTGTTCGAATACCCGCTATTTGCGCTTAACCGATGTTACCTACTGTAGCGACCAGATTTGAGTAAGAACGAACGATTCCGCATTCCTCTCTTTATTGCTAAAATTTTCAGTAGAACTTTTGTATTTGATTGAGAGTAAGTATTTTCTGAATTTATTCTTTAGATTTATTTTCATCTAATTCCGTTCGAGTAAGATTTTTAGAGAGATATTTTCTTTTCTAATTTCTTAAATTTTTATTTTAGTTCTTTACTTCTATTTTTCATTTAATTCCGTTCGAGTAAGAATCAGAACGAATTATTCTCATTTCTGAATTGCTCATTTATAGCTTTTGTTCTTTAAGATATTTTTCATTTAATTCCGTTCGAGTGAGAGTCAGCTGGAATTATTTTCTTTGAAATATTCTTAGTTTTTGACGGTGGAGCTATAGTAGGTAAGGGTCTTGGTTAAGGCAAGTAGCGTGGAGTAGGGACGCTTTCTTGTCGGCTTAGTTGTTTGTTACTTGGTGTCTAAAATATAACTTTTTACTCGATTGCCCGCTATTTGCGCTTAACCGATGTTATGTTTAGTTTTTATAGTTCGGATATTGAATTGAATAGATCAAAATGATGTTTTTCAGTTCTAAGTTCAATTGTTAATTTATCGTTTTTATTTTCAATTTTATAAACTTCTCCAGATTTAAATAGAGGAGTCAATTTTTTTATCAGTTCAGTGATTAGCTCGGAATTGTTTGTCTTAGATATCAAAATATAATGATCAGAAACTTTTAATCTCTGTAATGATTTTGAAAACATAAATAGGAAAAAGTCAGTCCTGGTCTTTTTTCTTATCAAAAATCCAGAATTATGAGAAATTCTATTTGTTGTCCATTCCGCAAGAGTAAGAAGATTTTGATATTTAGAAGT
>NZ_KE384220.1:59376-61198 GCF_000424645.1 Gillisia sp. JM1 | reverse complement strand
ATCGTAAGATTTGATACTTGAAACAGACCTTGTAATTGTTACAATATTTAAAAATTAACGATGAAGAGTTTGATCCTGGCTCAGGATGAACGCTAGCGGCAGGCTTAACACATGCAAGTCGAGGGGTAACGGGGTGCTTGCACCGCCGACGACCGGCGCACGGGTGCGTAACGCGTATACAATCTACCTTGTAGAGGGGAATAGCCCAGAGAAATTTGGATTAATGCCCCATAGTATTATTAGACAGCATTGTTTTATAATTAAACATTTATGGCTACAAGATGAGTATGCGTTCTATTAGTTAGTAGGTAAGGTAACGGCTTACCTAGACTTCGATAGATAGGGGTCCTGAGAGGGAGATCCCCCACACTGGTACTGAGACACGGACCAGACTCCTACGGGAGGCAGCAGTGAGGAATATTGGACAATGGGCGAGAGCCTGATCCAGCCATGCCGCGTGCAGGAAGACGGCCCTATGGGTTGTAAACTGCTTTTATAGAGGAAGAAACACTCCTACGTGTAGGAGCTTGACGGTACTCTACGAATAAGGATCGGCTAACTCCGTGCCAGCAGCCGCGGTAATACGGAGGATCCAAGCGTTATCCGGAATCATTGGGTTTAAAGGGTCCGTAGGCGGGACAATCAGTCAGCGGTGAAAGTCTGTGGCTCAACCATAGAATTGCCATTGATACTGTTGTTCTTGAATACTTATGAAGTGGTTGGAATATGTAGTGTAGCGGTGAAATGCATAGATATTACATAGAACACCGATTGCGAAGGCAGATCACTAATAAGTCATTGACGCTGATGGACGAAAGCGTAGGTAGCGAACAGGATTAGATACCCTGGTAGTCTACGCCGTAAACGATGGTTACTAGCTGTTCGGTCGCAAGACTGAGTGGCTAAGCGAAAGTGATAAGTAACCCACCTGGGGAGTACGTTCGCAAGAATGAAACTCAAAGGAATTGACGGGGGCCCGCACAAGCGGTGGAGCATGTGGTTTAATTCGATGATACGCGAGGAACCTTACCAGGGCTTAAATGTAGTTTGACCGATTTGGAAACAGATCTTTCGCAAGACAAATTACAAGGTGCTGCATGGTTGTCGTCAGCTCGTGCCGTGAGGTGTCAGGTTAAGTCCTATAACGAGCGCAACCCCTGTTGTTAGTTGCCAGCGAGTCATGTCGGGAACTCTAACAAGACTGCCAGTGCAAACTGTGAGGAAGGTGGGGATGACGTCAAATCATCACGGCCCTTACGTCCTGGGCCACACACGTGCTACAATGGTAGGGACAGAGAGCAGCCACTGGGCGACCAGGAGCGAATCTATAAACCCTATCACAGTTCGGATCGGAGTCTGCAACTCGACTCCGTGAAGCTGGAATCGCTAGTAATCGCATATCAGCCATGATGCGGTGAATACGTTCCCGGGCCTTGTACACACCGCCCGTCAAGCCATGGAAGCTGGGGGTACCTGAAGTCGGTCACCGCAAGGAGCCGCCTAGGGTAAAACTGGTAACTGGGGCTAAGTCGTAACAAGGTAGCCGTACCGGAAGGTGCGGCTGGAACACCTCCTTTCTAGAGATTTTGCCGTTTTAAAAGGCAAAACGCAATTACATCAAAAAGGTTCTCAAGAGAAACTTTTGGTCTTAATTCCTGTCAATTTAATTATAATACAATAGTAAAGAGTGAAATGTGAAGAGTGAATGGTATTTACTTGAAACTTGACATTTAAAACTTGAAACTGTTAAATACAGTCTCATAGCTCAGCTGGTTAGAGCGCTACACTGATAATGTAGAGGTCGGCAGTTCGAGTCTGCCTG
>NZ_KE384220.1:0-54130 GCF_000424645.1 Gillisia sp. JM1 | reverse complement strand
AATATGCCTTCTGGCAATAAATAGCGGGCTAATTCTTTATCCAAGTTCTAAGTGTTTTGCTTGCAAAGATACATTTCTCCCCAAGTATTTACCTTGATCCGGGGTTTTTTTGATTTCTGAAACTTTAGGAACATAACGGATCAAGTCAAAAACTTGTGGAGTTCTCGGATCATGCAGAAATTATTTTTCTAAATTGTAAAAGATCTACATTCCTAACTCCTGTAATCTGTGTTTTAAAAGTTTTAGCGTTTTATTATTATTTGACTAATCAATATCCTTTTTGGAATAAGCCCTGCAAGGGTTTGAAACCCATGCAGGGCTGGTGTCATGTATTTTTTACATCTCTAATTTCTAGCTTCAAAAAGTTTTTATTAAAAATTAACCAGCCCAGGAAATCAAAAAAAAAGTTTACTGAATTAAGGATTTTCCGTCCCATAAAATGATGAAAGCTTCCTTAGGATGTCCGGCCAGGGATTGCAGCAAGCTACCCTGTAGCGCGGAAAGCCCGGCACAAGGCACAGCCGAAGTGGGACGCAGGTAAACTATAAAAAGTGGAAATATTCAAAATTGGATTCTCTTTATTTAATGGAGAACCTTAAATTTTAGAAGCTTTTATTTAAAACCACATTTATTTTTCAATGCATCCTTAACAGTCTTGACCCACTCATCCTTTAAAATACTTAGAACAATACTATCTCTTCGACCGCTTGGAGCCATACAATTACTACGTAATATTCCCTCTTCTACACAGCCGATACTTTTCATAGCTGCAATGCTTTTCATATTTGTAGCATCCGCTCTAAATCCAACACGATCTAGATTCATTATTTCAAAAGCATACTTAAGCAATAGAAACTTACAATTTTTATTTAAGCCAGTACCCTGAAAATCTTTACCATACCAAGTATAACCCAGTTGGACCGTGTTGTGAGCTTTTCTATAATCGTAAAAACGAGTAGATCCTGCAATTTTATTTGTGCGTTTATCCAATATAATAAAAGGATAAGAGGTTTGTAAATCTTTATCTCTTAATGTCTTATTAATATAATTTTTCAAATTCTCTAAGCCATTAGCAGGAATCAATGAATATTTCCATAATTCAGGTTCATTTAAAGAAAATTCTTTTAAAAGAGAAATATCCTCTTTTTTCAATGGTCTTAATAAGACAATCTCATTCTCTAAAATGATCTCATTTTTAAATTCCATAGCAGCTTTTAAGCTTATTGTTTAGTTCTTTATATCTTTCAGCAAATTATCCAGCATCATCTTATCGTATACTTTTCCTTTAACAATTGTGGCTTTAATACTGGTGAGGTTTTTTATGTCCTTTAATGGGTTTTTCTCTAGAATCACCAAATTTGCTACTTTGCTTTTAGCAATACTACCATAGAACTTGCCCAACCCGAAGAATTCAGGACCGTTTACAATTGAGGTGATAAGGGCTTGTTGTGGAGTAAGTCCCGCACCCACTAAACTTTGTAATTCCATCAGTAAGGATTCTCCGGGATATACAAACGAATTAAAAGCTCCGGAATCTGATCCTGCCAGTAGTTTAACTCCCGACTTATATAAAGGAACTATCATTTCTTTTGCCAATATTCCTAATTGTGATCTGGAACTATTTCCTTGTGATTTTGCTTTTATGGCAGTTTCCAATCTTCCTTTATATGTTTTTTGTATCCCTAACCCAATATAATTTAATAGACTGTCTTTTGCATGATCTACTTCGGTTAATTCTGAAAGGACAGTTCCTATATATAATGTGGGTGTGATATAAGCATTTTGAGATGCCAATTTATTAAAAACGTTATTTGCTAACTCGGGATCATAAGATGTTACTATTTCGGGAAACATAGAATAGCTCGGATTCACTTTTGTTAAACTATCGGCTAAAGGAGAACAAGCTTTTATTATATAATACATATGTTCTGTTCCATCCAAACCAAGCTCAGTTGCTGTAAGTAGATCTGCACTCAAGGGCATATGGCCTGTAGTCTTAAGCCCTCTTTTTTCAGACTGTTTGATAATTTCGTAAAAGACCTCCTTAGTTAAGCTACCATCATACATTTTTACGTAATCTACTTCTAAATTCTCTAAAGAATCTAGGGCAGAGGTTACATCTTCTTTTGTTTCCACAATTATGGATCCCGGCCATGCTGGTTTTTTTCCGTCTAGTTTTGGACCGGAAGTTAAAATCACCGGGCCTTTCAGTTCTTTTTTAGCAATTTGATTCTTCCAACTTAAAACACTTTGAGTTATATCACCTCCAGCGTCTCGAACATTAGTAATACCATGTGCAAGATATAATGGAAGTAGATTTTTGTTTTCCTCGATAAGAGAATCACCACCTCTAAAATGAACATGGTTGTCCCATAAGCCTGGCATTACAAAATTATTATTTGCATCGAATTTTTCTTCAGCTTTGTATTTATCTAAATTGGCCATATCATCTACCAATCTTATGGTATCCTTAGATATTGCTATTAATTTAGAGTAATTTAATGTATCACCAAGCACATCAATAATAGTGGCATTGGTAATTATTAAATCATATTGTCGTTTAGGTTTTTCAGAATTACATGAGCTGAAAAGAAGTAAAATTAAGAGTGATCTTAGAAAATTAGTCATATTTTAATTTTTAACAAGCGCAGTATTCATCCTTTAAATATGCTTTGGTTTGAGAATTTTGAGGGCAAGAGAATAGCACTGAAGCATTACCTTGCTCAATAAGCTTTCCATCACATAAAAAGATCAAATGATCTGCAATTCTTTTGGCTTGCTGTATGTTATGTGTTACAAATACAATGGTATATTCTTCTTTTAATTTAACCATCATATCTTCAATAGCCCTTGTAGATAAAGGATCTAATGAGGAAGTAGGTTCATCTAAAAGGATCACTTCCGGTTTAACGGCCAAAGTACGGGCGATACATAAACGCTGCTGCTGCCCAATGGATAGTGAAATTGCTTTATCATTTAATCTATGAGAAACTTCTTTCCAAAGTGATACTGTCTTTAAGTTTTCCTCTACAATTTGGAATTTTTCAATTTTACTTAGTTTTTTTAAATGCTGAATTCCAAAAAGCACATTTTCCTTGATAGATTTTGGAAAGACACAGGGTTTTTGAAAAACCATTCCAATTTGTGTCCTTAAACTTGCAATATCAGTATCTGAAGTTAAAATAGAGCTGCCATTAAAATTGATATTTCCCTGTGTAGTGATCCCGTCCACATCATCATTAATTCTATTGATACTTCTTATCAAAGTAGATTTTCCACTACCAGATGGTCCAATAATACATGTGATCTTATTTTTGGGGATATTCACATCTATGGCATCTAGGACATGATTTTCCTTGATCCAAATATGGAGTCCTTCTAATTTTATAATATCCTCCGTTTTTTTTCCAACTACAGATAATTTTGATTTTAGGATAAGTTGTTCCATCATCTTTTTGAAATTGTTTGATGCTTTAATCTAAAGCAGAGTGCTGATATGCTAAATAATACCACCAATGTTACCAGAACTAAACTTGAACCCCAGGCATTTTGCAAAGCATCTGGGTTGGTGGCTTGTTGGGCAAGCGCTAATATATGAGTAGGTAAGGTAGAAACCGGTTCAGAAAATGAATTAGGAAAGGCTACTCCAGAAAAAGCGGTAGCAATGAACATTATTGGAGCTGTTTCTCCAATAGCTCTCGCCACATCAATAAGCAATCCTGTTACTGCCCCACTAAAACCCTGTGGTAAAAGTACTTTTCTTATAACTTGCCATTTTGTTAATCCTAGAGCTAGAGAGCTTTCTCTATATACCGTTGGGATGCTATTTATGGAATGATATGTAGAAAGTGTAACCGTTGGTAAGATCATCATGGCGAGTATAATTGAACCTACTATCCATGAGATTCCCATACCTAAGATATTTACAAATAAAATAAGTCCGAAAATACCGAATATTACGGAGGGAATTCCATTCAAACTATAGATAAGGGTGTTTATAATTGCATGTAGCTTTTTGCTAATTACATATTCACTCTTGAAAATAGCGGTTCCAATGGCTACAGGTAAACAGATTATTGCTGAAAAAAGAACTATTAAAACACTTCCAGCTATTTGATAAATGATGCCGCTAGAGGCTCCAAAGTTTGAGGAAGCTTGGGATAAAAAGTTAAAATCAATTGCGGGTAGCCCATTCCACAGGATCACCCCAAACAAAAAGAATAGAATTGTTGTGCTTAAAATCACCGCTATCCAGGTAGCGTAAGTAAATAGTTTATTTTTAAGCTGCCTATTCATATAATCGTTCTGTTTTCTTTGATGAATTTTGAGCTAATACCGTAAGGAATAATACAATTGAAAATAAAACTAATCCCATAAAGATCATTGCGCTAAAATGAACAGATCGAAAAGAGGTTTCTGCAATCTCTCTACCTAATTTGGAAGTTACAGTTTGTCCCGGGGATAACCAGTTCAAGAGAGGACTTGGCAATTTATCTATACTTCCTGCAACCAACATTACAGCCATGGTCTCACCCAAAGCTCTTCCAAATGCCAATAAAATTGCACTTTTTACATCTGCCCTGGCTATAGGCATCAGAACTTCCTTAATGATTTCAGAATTATATAGACCTAGACCCTTTGCGGTTTCTCTATATTTTTCAGGGATATTATGAAAAGCATCATCTGTTAAAGTAATAATGGTTGGAAGTATCATAACAGAAAGTAATATACCAGCAGTAAATAAGGTTCTGCCAGATTGAAGATCAAATAGATCTTGAAACCAGATGCTTAAAAATGCGATCCCGATCAATCCATAAATTATCGACGGAATTCCAGTCAATAGTTCAAGCACCGATTTTACTACAAATCTATATTTGGAAGCTAAGATCTCACTGGTAAAGATCGCGGTAAAAGTACCTAAAGGAATAGCGATTACTAAAGCAATAAAGGTGACCACAAAGGTTCCATAGAGCATGGATATAATTCCGAACTCACCTTTTGCTGGATTCCAGCTTAAACTTATTAGATCTAAACCGATAGTACTAATAGCTTCCCAGCTATTTATCAATAAAATAATAAAGATTAAAAGAACGACAAAAGCACTAATTAAAGTGCTTGTATAAACATAGTATTTTCCAATCTTATTGGTTGATTCTAACATAACCTGCTTCTTCCACTATTATTTGTCCTTCAGAACTCAAAAGATAGTCAATAAAATGCTTAACAGCTCCTGTTGGTTTACCGTTCGTTACAATTAATAGATCTCTTGTAATAGGAAATTTATTATCGATTATATTTTTTAAACTTGGTTCTATTATAGTTCCATCCAACATTTTGATACTTAAGCCTTTTACATCTTCATTTAGCCAAGCATTAGACAGCATTCCAATTGCTGCATCACTTTGTACGATAGCCGTTTGTTCTTCATTATTAGAACCAAGAACAAGATCTGCTCCCGCTGCAATTGCTTCTTTATCTCCCAAAACAATTTCCATGAATACATGTCTGGTCCCTCTGGAAGCTTCCTTGTCTATCACTAAAATTTCCTTGTCTGGCCCTCCTAGTTCGTTCCAATTTCTAAATTCCCCACTATAGATTTTAGCTATTTCTTCTAAAGTTAGCGAAGTAATACCAGAGTTATATATCTCTGAAGAAACAACTGGAACTACAGCATCTTTTCCAATAGAGATTGAATTAAAGTTGACCATTGGATAAGAAACTATCTCATCTTGAGTAATATCTCTGGAGACCATCCCTATGTCTAGTTTACCTTCTCCTAATTGATTTACGCCTACGCCAGAACCACCCTCGTTTACAATAATATTAAGCTCTGGATTGGTTTTCCTGAATTCTTCTGCCGCGACAGAAATAATTGGAAGAACGCTTGTGCTGCCTGCAATGTTTATAGCTTGTTTTTTATTACAGGAAGTTAGAATAAAGCATACTAGAAGTGCCAGTAGGGTATAGGTGTTTTTCATTAAAAAATATTTATATTGATATTAAAAATTATCATTGCATTCGTTCAACATAAAGATATACGACGAAAAACTATTCTTGGCTTACAAAAAACAGAATATTTTTATTTTTTAAAAAATCCTAATGTCTAGTATGGCGAGCGCGCTAGTTTAGGTTCCAATTGAAATTTTGAAAAAAGGAAAGATAATTATTTAAAAAGACATCTTTAAGGAAGATATCTATGGTGTGGTGGAAAATGTGTAGTATAAAATATAATTCTATAGAATACAGTCTACTGTCAGCATTATACCTATCTGATGCAATAGGTTAAAATCTCAAAATCTATTTTCTATATGATTATTTTTGGAGAGCACTTATGATCCAAATGAAGTGTAAATAGAGCTTACTATTTAAGCTGTAGCTTCTTTAATAGTAACTTTTACTGCATTCTTCATAAAAGTTTCTTCTAATTTCTCCAATTTTTGAGTCATATTTTCTGTAAAAACTAAATACTGACATTTAGTAATGCTTTGGAAAACTCTATATATAGCTTCATAGGCTGATCTTTGTAGTAGATCATGGGCATCTTCGAGAATCATCAGCTGAAGTTCCCCTAAATTAATACCAGTAATAGAAAAGAGCTTATTTATTCTTTTTGGAGTTGCAATGACAATATCTACACCCGCATAAATATCATCTTTTTGATGATCTATATTTTGCTCATCATACGCACAATAGGTCCTAAGATCCATATATCTTGTGAACTCCTTAAATTTTTGCTCTAGATCTAAAGCCGATTCTTTATCTTTTACATATATCAATGCTCTAGGGGCATCCATATATGCCTCCGATTCAAGCTGTTGAATTGTACTTATGATCATTGCTGTTGTTTTACCAGCACCTTCTGGAGCAATACCGTAGAAATTAGCGCCACTCTTTATTTTTGAAATACTTTTTTTCTGAAATGGAGTAGGAACTTCAATTTCAAGACGTTCAAGAGCTTCTTTTAATGGTGTATTCAGTTTTTTAAATGGCATGCGCTAATATTTTGTGGTAGCTGAATAAATTTCAGCAACTTTTTCTATTTTGGCAAAAGTACAACCAAATTATTGAGTTCACTGGCTTACTAGGAACAAAGCTTTGGATAGCAGTTTTTTATATAAATTATTAAAATAAGCTTTATTTCAGCGACTCGTATAATTGATCTGCTACTTTATTAGAAGATGCAGGGTTTTGTCCGGTGATCAAATTCCCGTCCTTTACCACATGTACATTCCAGTTGGCAGCTTTGGTGAAAACACCTCCATCTTCCTTTAGCATATCTTCTACTAAAAATGTAACAACATTAGTTAACTGCACCGCTTCTTCTTCAGTATTTGTAAAACCGGTTACATTTTTCCCCATTACTAATGGCTCCCCATTTGCATTTTTCACGTTTTTTAGAATTCCCGGTGCATGACATACAAAAGCGATCGGTTTTTCCTGCTCATTAAAAGTCTCTATTAAAGTTATCGAAGTTTTATCTTCAGCAAGATCCCAAAGTGGGCCATGACCTCCAGGATAAAATACTGCATCAAAATCTTCTGCTTTCACGTCTTCCAGTTTTACAGTAGTATTAATTATTTCCTGTGCAGATTTATCTTTATTAAAACGCTTGGTAGCTTCTGTTTGACTTGCTTCTGCTTTCCATCTAGGGTCTATAGGAGCTTTTCCTCCTTTAGGAGATGCTACTGTTATTTTCACCCCTTTATCAAGTAAGTTATAATATGGAGCAGCAAACTCTTCTATCTAAAACCCTGTTTTTTCGCCGGTATCATCCAGCTTATCATGCGAGGTCAAAACAAATAATACCTTCTTTTGATCTGTATTTTGCTTTTCGTTATTTTTTATTTGTTGGCTGTTAGCAGTTAAACTGCTAACACTTAAAGCCAGTACTATTAAATGTGTTAATTTCATTTCTTTCTATCTTATTATTAATTGAAAAACCAATTGCGCTCACTCTATAGCGTCAGTTTTTTGTTTTAGATTTTAACTACCATTTTCCCTTTATTCTTCCCGTCGAAAAGATCTAAAAATGCTTGAGGTATATTTTCAAAACCTTCTATAATTGTTTCAGAATAACTAAGCTTATCTTGATTTAACCATTCAGTTAATTGCTTGATTCCTGCTGGATGTTTATCTGCATAGTCGAAGACCACAAAACCTTGCATAGAAGAACTTTTCTTTACCAAAAATGGTTGCACGCTAATACTCTTTGGCAGTTCGGTATTATTATAAACAGAGATTGCTCCACAATTAATAGTTCTTGAGAACTTATTGATGTTAAAAAGTACAGCTTCAGAGATCTCACCTCCAACATTGTCAAAATATACATCTACACCATCGGGACATGCTTTGGCGATTGCCTCAGACATATTTTTAGTAGTGTTGTAATTAATACCTTCATCAAAACCAAATTTAGATTTCAGCAGTTCCACCTTTTCATCTGTTCCTGCAATTCCAACAACTCGTAATCCTAAGATCTTACCAATTTGTCCTACTACGCTACCTACAGCACCTGCTGCTCCAGATACAAGTAGAGTTTCACCTTTCTTTGGTTTTCCTATTTCAGTTAATCCCAAATAAGCAGTTAAACCGGTCATCCCTAAAATCCCTAAATACGCTGATAATGACGCCTTGTCTGGATCTACCTTTAAAAGACCATCTCCTTTTGCTGTTTGTGTTTCTTTCCACTCTAACATTCCGGACACGTGATCTCCTTTACTAAAGTTGCTGTTCTTAGATTCTATAACTTCTGCAATGATTCCCGAAACAATTGGTTTATTTAACTCAAATGGTGGTATGTAGGAAGGAGCATCGCTCATTCTCCCTCTCAAATATGGGTCTACAGAAACATATTTAGAATTAAGCAAAACTTCACCTTCCTGCAATTCAGAAATTTCAGAAGTAGTGAAATCAAAATCTTTCAAATCTGGTTTTCCAGCTGGTCTATTCTTTAAATTAATTGTTTTTGTTGTGCTCATGATTTTTATTTTTAAATTTTAATACTATTCCATGCCATTTTATAGGCTTCATCTACGTGCGTAGATGATAATTCATACAGCTCTCGCTGTTGCATATTCATTAAAAATGCGATAGGGTAAATGCTAAATGCATATAGCATATATGGGGAAACTTGTTTAATGATCCCTTCATTCTGCCCACGTACCCAAAGATCTAATAGTGGTTGCAGGTGTTTTAAGCCTTCTTTTCTGCTAGGTTCATCTATCATGGGGGTATTATCACATTGAGAAAGGAACATAGCTTCTTCCACTTCTTTCAATTTGAATACTGCGATATTCTTCCAGATCTTTTCAAAACCTTTTTCAACAGAAAAATATTCTTCATAATCCATAAAAGCAAAATCACTAAATGAGGCCTTTACTTCAATATAAACTTGATTTATCAAGTTTTGTTTATTTTCAAAATAGAGGTAAATGGTCCCAGGCGAAATCCCTGCCATCTTTGCAATCTTGGACATAGGAGTTGCATGAAAACCGTTGTTATTAACAAGTTTAATTGTAGCTTTTACAAGTGCTTCTCTTTTATTTTGACCTTTTGAAGTTGCGCTCATATTTGAAGATTCTGACGCAAATTTACGTTAAAATGAACGTTCATTCATTTTTTAAATTGGGTTTATGTTTTATTTAACCCTATAGATTAAAGCTTTGCTAATATGATAGGGTCTATTAGAAATTTCTGAGAATAACGCTAGTAAGAATAATTAAATCTAGTCCAAACTTATCTTGTTGATACTAAACTCCATATTTATTATAGGTCCAGTAATCTCATTGATCCTGGAGTTGGTATAATAAAGGCTATTCTTATAAATACTGAAAGTATCTGCCCATCTAATTTTTTCGCCTTCTGCAAACGTGCTCATTTTTCCAGAGGAAATATTCAGTTTCATAATTTTTTGCTGTTCCAGATCGGCAAAATATAGATTTCCTTTTGTGTCGAAGAGCATTCCATCTGGAGCAGGAGTTTTCTTAATAAATTTCACTTCTTTTTGTATAGCTTCTTCTGTACCATTAATCAAAACTTCAGTCGGTACAGCATATAGACCATATCCGGTCAATGCATGGTAATAAAGTAGATCGTTTTCTGTATCAAGTGCAATACCATCAGAATGTACGGTGTTGTTCCATCTGTTATCTTCTATAATTAAATGATCTTTTTCTGCTAGAGTAGAGTAGTGGTTATTCAAGACTCTTTTGGTAGTTCCATCAACAAGATCCAAGATCACCAATCCAGCATGGCCGGAATCTGTGATATAAACTTTCTCTTTTTTCTTATCTATTCGCAGATCATTCATATAGGAATCTTGATGAAAACTATCTTCCTCGAAGATATAAGTCCGTTTAAGAGTTTGAGTTTCCAAATCGAAGACAAATACTCGTGGACTATCTAAAACTCCTTTAAAAAGAGCATTGCGAGTATCTAAAACATATAATTCATCTTCAAATGCGATCACAGATTGTACTCCTATGAAAACTGAGTCTTTTTGAGCTTGCCCAATTTCCCAGGAATTCCAATTTTCATTAGGAAATGCATGAGAAATTCCATTTTTATCTATTTCTACCACAGAGTTTTCTACATCCTTTCTCCATCGCGGAAAATTAGCAAACATTCTTCCTTGATCGCTTATGCTTAATCCTGTAATCTGCTGCCCTTTAAAGTAGGTAACTTCTTCTATTTTTTTGTCTGAAGTAGTGGGAGCGGTAACAGATTTACAACCTATAATCGTTGCTATACTTAAAATCAAAAATATTTTATTCATGGTATTTCGTATGATCTGATTATAACTTTAATTATCAATTACTAGTCACAAGAAAAGATTTTTTTGCACCAATAGTAGCGGTGTTATACTTAGTTTAACGCTATAATAAAACCCTTACTTATAGTTAAAACAAGGCTTGTTTACTATTTATAGGCCTATTCTGCATAGGCTCCAGAGGAATAAGTTAATTCATAACTATGTGTATAAATCTCGAAAACTATCCCAAATGGATCTTCTACATAACACATTTTAAATGGTTTGTCATTGGGGTAATATTCTCTTATGGGCATACGTTGTTTTCCGCCCAGAGAAACGATCTTATCAATCAAGTCTTCAATATTTGGATCTTGAATACAGAAATGGAAAAGTCCTGTGTTAAAAGGATTGAATTCCGGAGCTTCTTTTACGCCATGTGGGAATGAAAACAACTCGATCCCGATACCATCTGATGTAGACATATGGGCGATTTCAAATTCTTTCCAATCGTCTCCAAAAACATCAATACACATTTGTCCGATAGCGGTTTCCTTTTCCTTTTTAACTGTAGATGGCTGCATAATAATATACCAACCCATCACATTTTCGTAAAAATTCACTGCTTTTTTGATATCTGGAACTGTGATCCCTATATGGGAGAATGATTTTGGATATGTTCCTTTCTTTTTCATATGTAGATATATCGTTTTTTAATTGTCTCCTGAAACCTATCAGTAGCAATTCGCATATCTATATAGGTTTTTGTATTGTTTTAGCATTATGCTCATTTCATAACTCTCTATTTTAATGAATGGATTACCTGAATCAGGAATCAATCCGTTTGAGATTGATTTTTATAAACGCACTGCTTTTTCAATTGGAGTTTCCCCAGAAAGGATTTCAAAAACTTGATTTTTTCTTACATCATCATCCAGAACTTCCACTAAAGTTTTAGCTACATCTGCTCTTGAGATACTTCCTTGATTCTCAAATTTTTCCTTTAACTGGATCTTCCCAGAAGCGCCGTCATCTGTTAGTGAACCTGGTCTTACAATACTATATTCTAAACCACTTGCTTTTAGATAATTATCAGCATTTTGTTTTGCTTTTAGATAATCTTGAAGCTCATCACTTATAGAAGGATTATCTGCTCCCATGGAACTTAACATTACAAATTTTCCTGTTCCTGCTTTCTTAGCGGCATCGGTAAGTTTTTTTGCACCTTCCTGATCTACTCCAATTACATTCTTCCCTTTAGAACCTGCAGCAAAAATTACTTTATCTGCATTTTTCACCGCATGGTCTAGATCTTCTTCAAGATCAGCCATAACGGTCATTACATTTTCTTTTTCAAAATGGTCTTTTTGTTCTTGCTTTCTAACCATCGCGATAGGCTGATAGTTTTTAGATTCCTTTAATAGATCAATAATGATTCTTCCTGTAGTACCGTTAGCACCAGCTACTAGTACATTTTTCTCTTTGCTCATAATCATTTTTTTATTTGTTATAACTAGAATAGATATCAGCTTAATATTTAAAATATTTAGGCTAGACTTATAATCACTTTTCCTTCTGCTCTTCCTGTAGCCAGGTATTCATAGGCATCTGCTCCATCCTCGAGAGAATAAATAAGATCTACTATTGGCTTAATAGTTCTATCTTCAACCATAGTTGAAATTTCTTTCAGTTGTTCTGCATTAGGTTGCATCCATGTTAGTTTGTATACAGCTGATTTCTCTTTAATAAGTTTTGCTAATTTTTCGGGTAGTTTATAATCGGTCATACCCATTTGCTTTGCTGTTTCCTCATCTGGCGGGCCCACTATTGTAGTTACTTTTCCGCCTTCTTTAATAATTTCAAAAGCATCAAAGGTATAATCGTCTCCTAAAGTGTCGAAAACGATATCCAGATTATTAGCAACTTCTTTATAATCCTCAGTTTTATAATCGATCACACGGTCGGCTCCCAATGCTTTTACCCAATCTACATTTTTAGTACTGGTAGTAGTATAAACAATAGCTCCTTTTGCTTTGGCATACTGAATGGCAAAACTACCTACACCACCGGAGCCTGCATGAATAAGAATTCTATCATTTTCCTTTATACCAACACGCTCTAAAGCTTGGATTGCGGTGAGTCCAATTAATGGTAAACCGGCAGCTTTTTCAAAAGAGGCGTTTTCGGGTTTTTTAGCAACCAGGTCACTATTTACGGCTACAAATTCTGCTACTGTACCCATTTGTTCTTGTGGCACTCTAGAATATACTTCATCCCCAATTTCGAAATTTTTCACATCTGCACCTTTTTCGACTACCACGCCACTTACATCAAAACCTATTGTACTCGGCAGGTTTAAAGAAATCATATCTTTCAGCTTTCCTTCCACCATTTTGTAATCTATTGGATTTAATGCTGCTGCTTTAACTTCAACTAAAATATCATTTGGTTTTATAGAAGGTTTTTCGATCTCATTTAGAGATAAACTTTCTTTAATTTCACCGTATTTTACTATTTGTAGTGCTTTCATATCAATTTTATTTTCAATTCAACTTCCTGTAATTTAATCAATTTGCTCTAATTTTCCGATTTTTCTTTTAAGACATTAATCCATTGATCTAGTGTGTCCTTTAATAACATCACATCGGTAAGTTCTACTTCTTCTGAAAGCAATGTGTTGAGAAGTTTTCGCGGAACCTCTGAAGCATGACTTTTAAGAGACTTGCCTTTTTTAGTAAGTTCTACCCTTACACTGCGCTCGTCTTTAGTTGATCTTGTGCGATTGAGCAAGTCTATTTTCTCCATTCGCTTGATCAATGGGGAAAGTGTGTTGGTATTCAAGAGTAATTTTTCACCTATTTGATTTATAGATAAGTTACTATGTTCCCATAGAACCATAAGGACTAGATACTGCGGATAGGTAATCCCCATTTTTTTTAAAAATGGCTTGTAAGCTTTTGTTATAAGCCTTGAAACAGAATAGAGTGGAAAACAGATTTGATTGTCTAGTTTTAATTGTTCTAACTCCATAATAATTATTTTTTTGAATTCCTCCAAGCTTTCCATGCACCAGAAGACCATAGCGCCCATGCGATGAGAAGAGGTTGAAAGAATAGTCTAATTAGCCTTGCTCTATCAGAATTTAAAGCTCCAAAAGCATCTCTTCCGTCTAGATATTGTGCAATGTTGCCGGGAAAAATCAGAATAAAAAACAGTGCTAATGCCCATCCTATTCTTGCACGCTGCTTTTTCCAGAATAATAAGCTGAGACCTAAGGCCATTTCAACAATACCAGAAAGGATTACCACCAGATCTTTGCTTAAAGGAACCCAGTCTGGCACCTGAGTCTGAAATTCAATTCTATTGAAAGTAAGATGACTAAACCCAGCATAGATCATAAATAAGGCTAATAGTATTCTGAAAACATTTTGTATTGTAGTAGTTTTAACTTCGTTTTTCATAGTTGTAAATTATAACGCGCAAAATAATATCGTGCACGATGCAAATTTAAGGAGCTATTACAAAATCGGAATTGAATTCTAATAGACTTTATTTATTACAGATAATGAGTACCTATATTACCATTTGTAGCATACGCCAATCAATAGCTATTATAAATTTGTTGTAACAGTATCAAATCGTTTAAGGGCATTTTCATAAAGTTTTGGGTCTGCATAGGCTTTAGCCAAATCTGTTGCAAGTCTGTCCAAACTAGAGGAGAAGAGAACTGCAATGTAAAGTATAATGATTCCACTAAAAGGAACTAGTCATTTCCAATTTCGTTTTCTCCAAGATTTTTATTTAATCAATTCGCTATTCATAACTCTATTTTAATCCTCTTTTTATAAACATTTTATTGAAGGGAGCGAATAAGTGAGAAATTACCATGATAATAATTTCCATTTGTAAAATTAAATTGAAACCAGTAATCATCTGAAGGCATTTCTTTTCCATTAAAAGTTCCATCCCAGCCATTTCCCATTGGATCAAGTTGTTTTAGAAGTTTTCCATATCGATCAAATATCTGTATAGGTGAACTGTTTCTAATTGAATTCCCTTTGATGATCCATTTATCATTATAACCATCGTTGTTAGGAGTGAAAAACTTTGGAATTTTTAAATCTCCAATAAACTCAGGCTCCTCCTCGCAAAATTCAGATATTAATTTAAATGTAGTTTCAGTTACGCAGTTTGCGGAATTATCAAAACTTACTCTGGCTGTAATTAGCTCTTCTGAAGGTTTTGAATTTGTATAAGATACTGGCAGTGGTTTGGGTATTTTATCTCCATTTTCACCATAATAATCAACGGTAATACCTGTGTTGGAAACTTTAATTTCCTGGTCCATTGCCATGAGATTAAAGTTAGAATAACCATCATTTACAGTATCACATGAAAGGACATCTGCTATTTTTATGGGGTTTAAACTATTCAATTCAAGTTTTATAGCATATGAATTGAAACACATAGCATCAGAATATACACTTACTCTATAAATCCCTGCATTGATTTCTGAAACATTCTGTATTGCTGGAGTAGGTTCTGTGCTTGTAAAATTGTTGGGCCCAGACCATTTATAAGACGTCCCCGCTTCCGTAGAAAGGGATATACTAGATCCTAAGCAACTAGTTAATGTACTATAGGTTTCTGAAGATTCATTTATAGAATTCATCTGAAGTTTTACAATCCATTGATCCCAACCTCCATTAGTGTTTTCAGATTTATCCCCAGAAGCATTGGAAGTGGACCAACCTCCAAAAATGTAGCTCCCATCACTTGCTGCAAGTACTGAATTTAATTGATCAGTTTCAGTACCTCCAATTGTTTTGTCCCATTCAATAGTGCCTTCACTATTCAGTTTTACTAACCAAAAATTTCGCTCTCCAGGATTATCTTCGGATTTGTTCCCTGATGTATTTGAAGATGTCGAAATACCTACAATAAATCCATTGTCGTTAGTCTCACTCACATATGATTCCCAATCTGTACTATCGCCCCCTAAAGTTTTTTGCCATAAAACATTCCCATTTTTATCAAGTTTCAAAACCCAGGCATCCACAGAATTACATACTGAATTTTCAGATTTTTCACTGGAGATGTTAGAACCTGAAGTCCCACCTACAATATAATTTCCATTAGTCGTTGGTTTCAAAGAAGATAGATTATCTCCGTTATTTCCACCAATAGTTTTTTGCCATTTAATATCTCCGGACTCATCAATCTTTAAGATCCAATAGTCGGCAACTAGGAAAGAACTCCTAGAATTTTCTGTTTTTTCACCAGAAATATCAGACATAGAAGAGCCTCCAATAATATAACCTCCATCATGCGCTTTTATGATTTTCTTAGCAGAATCTCTTTGAGAACCACCTATTGTTCTTTGCCATTCAATATCGCCAAGGGAATTAATTTTGACAATCCACATATCAGTAATCCCTCTGGAATTTTCAGATTTCTCTCCTGAAATATTAGATTGGGATTCTCCAACTAAGATATAACCACCATCATTAGTTTCCAGAACAGAAAAGAGCCTGTCGGTATCATCGCCTCCATAGGTTCTGTCCCATAGAATATTTCTTTGCGAATCTAATTTCACAACCCAATAATCATCTTTTCCTCGGGAGTTCTCCGATTTCTCTCCTGAAATATTGGAGTTGCTATAACCCCCAATTAAATACCCTCCATCACTAGTTTCAATTGTAGAATTTGCTAAATCAAAATAACTGCCACCTATTGTTTTTTGCCAAATTAATTTTCCGTCATTTTTGTTTATTTCAGAGATCCAATAGTCAATAATTCCTCTGGAATTTTCAGATATATCTCCCGAAATATTAGATTGTGAATAACCACTTAATATAATATTACCATTTCTAGCTGTGATCATATGGTGTAAGGCGTCATTCTTAGAACCACCTAGGGTGTTTTGCCAAACAATGTTTGATTGAGATTGGCAATGCACTGAATATAGGATACTCAATATAATTAGAAAGTTTCTGGAGATAGAATAAAACTCAAATTGCATGGATTTTCTTAAATTAACTTTTAGATTTTTATTTAAATAAAAGAAGATGTAGATGAAAAACATTCATATTTAGTTATTGTAAAGACTACAAACATACTTAATTAAATTGTCCAATATTACTTCTGCAGCAACTTGACTACCCTCTAAAGAAGGATGGAACCCATCTGGGCCGTAATATTCATTATTGTTTGTGGAATCAATATAATTTTTCCAAATCCTTCCAACTGGTAGTAAAATTGAGTTGTTGGTTGATGCTGCGTCCTCATGATTTTTTATGACACCATCAAACGTATGATAGTTTTTTAAGGATGGCCAAACCATAAAGCAACATAGTTTGACATTATTTAATTTACATAATTGGCTGTATTTCTTTCCGTATTCAATAAGTATTTTTCTACCATCATCTTGTGAGGAAGAACCTTGCTGAATATTGCAAAATCATAATTTTTACTTGAAATTAGTTTTTGGACTTGCCTTTCATTCCATTGGTATTCAATAGCATAGTTAGGAAATGCAATCATTTTAATATTAATTTCAACTCCTTTTAGTATTGCATTTTTCTTTACAAGCTTTGGCAAGTTATTGGTAAAAGTAAGACTGTTGCCAATAAATAAGACATTGATTTTCTGTTTTGAGATATTGTCACTGATTTCTTGTTTACAATATGAATTAGGATTTATGATTATTACTAACGGTCTTGCTCAATACAAATAGTGGAGTAGAGACGAGTTCCTAATGGCTTAGTTGTTTTATAATTGGTGTCTAAATATCACTTTTCACTAGAATACCCTTTATTCGCGAGAACCGACATTGGCGGTTATTATATTTTTAGCAGTTACATTCGCAGAATATACTGCACCCTCCATATATCCAGGAAATTCGGAAGCTGCTTCTGAGCTGGAAATTAATAATTTATCATCATAAAAGGATTTACTAAAAATCGGGTTTCCATTATTTTGATGAGGATAAAGAGCAATATCAGATGCTTCAAAGGTGTTTTCTTCTTTGCTCCAGATACATTCCTCATAGTCAATAAAGTCTTCAGCTTTCTCTCCAAAAACATTTTTTATTTGATCAATAACTTTAGCACGTCTTTCTTTATAAGTAAGTTGTTTAAAGGATGAATTGATGAATCCACAAAGTGCATATTTTGACCTTTCGTGATTACAATGATCATATAATTCGGTTATAGGTCCTGTATTACTGAATAAAGTTCCAGATAGATCTGCTTGCTGCCAAAATGGTTGATCATAGGTCAATGCAATTTTAATGGAGTCTTCCATCCAGGTCTGCGTTTGTTGAGCTAAACTGATCAAATTCTCTGGTAAATTAGGCTCAAACAAGATTCTTCTCGCCCATAATTTAGGAGGAATAGCCAGAACAACTCTATTTCCTTCATAGACTTTATCTGTTATTACCTGAACAGAATCATTGAGAAATTTAATTTCTTTTACAGATTGATTTAGTAATACATCACCCTTATCTAATTTCTGAGCCAAGGTATTTATAAGATTAGATGTTCCATCAGAAATTCTATAACTAGGTGGTTGACTAGGGATTTGTATAGTTTCTACTGGAGAAGTAGAGAAGGGCTGAAAAAATACTTTCCCATCCATATATTGTTCAAAATATTCAATTTCTAATTCCTCCAATAAGGCCTTCAAATATGTATGTTGAGCGCCAAACCAGGTTGCTCCCATTTCAACCGGTGTATTATCTTTTCCATATACAGTATTTATTCTTCCACCAACTCTAGGTCTTGCCTCTAGAATTTTAAATGGAATACCTTCTTTTTTTAGTCGGTAAGCTGTTAAAAGACCCGATAAGCCTGCTCCAATTATTAGTATCATTTTGTAAAAATAATGAAGTGGAGACTAAATTATCTTCACTTTAGTAATTAATATTGAAGTTAGTAAAATCAAATATTATCAAGATATTCGAGATTAATTACATTTTAATTATATCTATTGCGCAGCATATGTGCAGTGTAAACCTTGAGAGGGTATTATCCCATTTACATTCTACTGGCTTTTTTAATTCTACTTGTCAAAATGATTATTTCACTTTGGTGTTTTTGTGTTTTTTTTTTCAAAATTAGAATAAGGTGCGAGTATATATTTATTAGTTCTTTTTCAAGAGTGATAATTAGTATGAATTTTTTCGAGAAAACTCTCCTTCTTTGCAGCTTAGATAAAAATCAAATAAATTACCAAAAACTCGAAGAGTTAAAGTAAAAAGAGTTTTGAAATTTGCAAAGACATCAAGATAAATGAAAGCGCGGAGGAGAGAATAAAAAAATTTCGGCTAAATTTACAAACCAAGTAAAACTAAAAGAATCAGAATTTTAATCAAAACCACCATATGAGTGATTCCAAAATAAGTATATCCGGCAGTTATTTGATAAAAACGTTCCTTATTATTGGAAGTATTTTGACAATTCTATACATTGGATCCAGCCTTATACTGCCCCTGCTCGTTGCGGCAATTATTGCTATTCTTTTAGACAAACCCAACAAAAAACTGAAGCAGTGGGGATTGCCAAACTGGCTGTCCATAACATTGTCTATCATTTTTATGATAGTGATTTTTGTGCTGCTCACTTGGCTCATAAGCTCACAGTTAAATACGATGGCAGGCGATTGGCCTACAATAAAGGAAAAGGCGGCCGAAAAACTGAATGGCTTTTCTCAATGGGCTAGCAAAAATTTGAATTGGAATTACAAGGATTATATCGCAAATAACAAAAGGTTGATTGAAAAGGCGGAAAGTCTGGCAGGTTTCTTTTTGTCTTCTATAATGAGTTTGCTGTCACAATCACTTTTAATTTTTGTGTATATAGTCCTCTTATTGATGCAAAAGAAAATGTTTATCAATTTCTTTAAAAAACTTACTACCAACCCTTCTGCAATGACATCCCTTTTAAGTAACTCAGCACAAATAATTAGTGATTATCTTTTTGGGAAAGCTAAGATTATGGTTTTTTTATTCGGAATCTATTATCTTGGTTTTAGCCTAGGATCTGTTCCCTATGGACTGTTTTTGGCTGTTTTTGCGGCGCTTTTTTCAATAATACCTTATGTTGGTAATATTATAGGCGGCGGTATTGCAGTAATCTTGTCGTTTTTGTACTCAGGTGCAACCCCTGCACTTATTGTGATTGGTGTGATTTCCCTGACGCAATTAGTGGAAAATTATATTCTTACTCCCTGGATTATAGGTAAGGAAACAAACTTGAATCCGTTTATCACGGTGTTTGGCATTATTCTTTTTTCGGCGCTGTGGGGAGTTGTAGGCGCCATTATTGCTCTGCCCATTATTGGCGTACTGAATGTGATTTTCGAGCATACTAAAGGAATGGAGGCCTATGCATATTTAATAGAAAAAAAAGAACAATAGCTGTGTTTTCAACTTTGCATTTTCTACTTAAATAGAGCGAGTAACTTGATAATATTCTATTTATATTAATTGAAGAGAGGGGCATGATAACCGGAAATGGCTTTCAATCATGGTATAATTGAGGTATTAAGCAAGGCTATTGTCTAGCCATGCAAAAATCTTCGAATAGAGCTTTTCTCTTACTGCCTTTTTTGAAAGAACCAAATCGTGCATTCCGTTTTCAATTTCCAAAACACTTACATTGCCATTCAATTGGTGAGCATTTTCTTTAATATGATCCACATTCAAAACAGCATCTCCTTCTTTAAATTTCTCAGTCCAATATTTTTCGTAGACAGAATTATCACTATGCATCACAAGTGCGGGCACATCTATAATGGATTTGTTTCGAATATTTACTTGTGCGCTTCGAATAGTTCTAATGAAACCAAGATTCACTTTCGGAATATTATGTGGTTTCCAAAGAAGAGAATAGTTCCATTCCCCATATTTTTCTATATGAAGACTATACCCGTAGAGTTCTGAAAATCCACCTGAAATAGGAATATTAGGCAAATATTTACCAATAAATGAAAGTATTGGGATACCAACTGTCCTCTCTAAGTAATTTAAATTAAATTCATAAAAAGGACTGTTACAAATCAACCCATGAAATAGGTTGCTATTTAAATGAGTAACAGCGTAGTTGGTGGTTATAAGCCCTCCGGTTGAATGCCCCATTAAAATTACTTGATGGTTGTTTTCAGATTTAATGATTTGCAAGGCAAGGTCTAATTCTTCATCATATTCTAAAATGGAACGGACGTTATTAAATTTTTGATGGCTCAGGTAAGATCTCCCATACCTTCTTAAATCCAGTGCATAAAAATTATATCCTTGTTGGTTAAATCTTATAGCCAATTCCTTCTGAAAGAAATAATCGTTGAAACCATGGACATAGAGGATTGCCTTCTCTGATTTATAATCGGAAATTCGACGTATTAATGTAGCAATCACTTCACCTTCATAATCATTGGAAAGCTTTAGTTTCAGTTTTTTAAATCCATCACCCAGAACATCACGATGATATTCCTGGGGTGTATTGTCCATAGATTTATTTTCTTGCATTTTAATTAGTCTTGTGCTGTCATTAGTGAGTTTTTTGGATTTTTACGATACCTATATATTTTAAGTTGAAGCAATAGCAGGATAGTAATAAAGGTGACAAAAATAATGATCACTAATATATTAATTTCTGGAGCAATCGAGGATATGTCCCCGCCGTAAAAAGCTATTTTTCTAAAAGCACTTAAGAACTGTGTCAACGGAATAAATAGCGCTACACTAGATATAGCATCAGGAAAAGCTAAGCTTGGCCATGTGAATCCACTAAGAACAAAAGCAGGAGTAGAAATAACCATTAAAAGCTCTGTCGCTTTTAATTGACTTGGAATTGCTATTGAAAACAGCATACCTATAAACATAGAGGCTAATGTTAAGAGGGATACTAAAATTAGCATAGGGAAGTTAAATACATCTGCATCAATTTGAAAGTAGGGGATAAACAGACCTACAATTGCCCACATTATTGATATCATCAATAAGAATGGAAAAGATTTAACCGTAATATGATATATAGAAAACTTGCTTTCCTGAATTAGATTTCGAAAATAGCTGTATTCAAAATCCCGGGAAAAAACCAAAGCCATGGCCAAAAATATAATTTGTTGCATAATAGCTGCGATCATTACGGGCAACATAAATGTTACATAGTTAGTTGCCCGTGGAAATATATAGTTTATTAAAATTGATCTTTAAACTTTAAGATGCCGCAGCAGCTTGAGTATGATGAAGCCCGGTTTTTTTTAGATCTTCTATTTCAATATCTGCATTTAGTGTCATTAAAACAGATTGAACGCTTTTGCTGGCAGTGTTGGTATTTACCATATTTGCCATATTCAAATCAACTCGTATTTCAGGATATTCTTGTTTTGTAAATCTGGAACAGGAGTTAGTGGGATGTTAGCACTGGGAATGGACTATTAAAAGCTATAGCGGCAGCCTCTTTAATTAGTAGCTTTTGTTTTGAGATTAAAATATTTTGGGTGTATTCATCAAAGGAAATATTATCATCTAATCTGGTATAACTTCCATTAAATGTGTCTTTAGGCAGGAAAACAGACTTAGCCAATTTTTGATCTACTTGAGCTTGCTCTGCATTAAAATATTGGATTTTAACACCGTGACTTTTATTAAGCCTCTTATTAATAAGGCTCTTAAGTTCCGGGTCTAGTTGCTGAGCTATATAAATTGATGAAAAAAAACATACAAAAGCAAGAAAAAATATGCTAAGACGTGATTGGTTTTTTTGCATTGTAGATAATTTTAATATTAATAGTTTAAAGGTAAATGAGATGCTATTAATTTCTTTTGACCTAAATCAAAAAGTGAAGTATTTTCTTAAGGTTAATCATTACTTCTTATGCGGCTAAGTGTTTCTTGTGACATGCCCAGATATGAAGATATATAGCCTAAAGGAACACGATGAGAAATTTCAGGATATTCAGTGAGCATATAATTATAAAGCTCTTTTGCTGTTTGGAACTGAAGTGCATTAAGTTTTTGGACAAATCTGGCAAGCGTATCTATGGTTAAAAGTCTGACAAATTTTTCCATATGATGATATTTAGCTAGCAGGAAGTCCATTCTTTCTTTAGTAATACTGTATAAAACAGAATCTTCTATAATGTCTAAAGAATAAAAACTTTGGCTTTGCTGGAAGTAGTTGTCTACACTAGAAATAAAGCTTCCATTTCCAAAAAACCATTGAGTCACTTCTTTCTCATCATTTTTTAGATAGAAACTTCTTCCAATACCCTTATCTACAAAATATAATTTATTGCAAACCTTAGCCTTATTCAGTATAACCTCATTTTTTTGACATTTTCTTTTTCAAATTGAGCTAGAATTTCATTGAGTTCTTCGTGAAAAAAAGACACGAACTTTACTAGGGAATCAGTAATCATAAATAGTATTTTGTGAATTTTCGCCCTAATATATAGCTACAGGTTAAAATCGTTTTTAAGCTGCTAAATCTCTTTTGGAGCGCTTCAACCCGTGTTAGATAATCTTTTGTTTCTACCATAACCCTTGTGCTCATTAGGCCTTTAGGTTTATATTTCCTGACCCATTCTTTGTTAGTCGAGGGTGCAATCCCATAGAGTTCAACTAGTTCATACTTAGTATTTTTTCCAGTACTAAGTACAGATGAGATTTTTAATTTGAATGGTTCGCTGTAGCATCTGGCTTATCTGTCATTTTTATATATAACTGTTTAGAATTATGTAGCCTTTATTCCGCACGAGTCAAATGAAACTATATTAAATGCATGAATTTCCGTAATCGCACTTTTCAACCACTTTTGGGTAAGTATTGTTACGCTCTGGTTTTATTTGTCTTTTTTAATATGTGCAGTTATGGCATAAGCAAACGCAAAACCAAACAATAAGGTAACTATTCCTGCAAAATATGGTATAAATTCAATCATTTTTCTTTATTTATTAGATGTAAGTATATTCCAAAAGACAGTAATGAAGGAACCCAGAGACCAATAAAAATAGCTTGGTTTTGGTGGCCATTAAAAAATAAAATCTCAGAATAAATAAGCGAAAGTATTGCTGCTAGAAAAAGCAACTTGTCAGTTAAGTTAAATTTTTTAAACATTTTTTTACTTATGATAATTTCCTAATCATTTGGCTTTTCGGTTTCGCCCCGTTTTTTAAGTGATTTCTAGTCTCCACTTTTATGAATTTAAAGATACATGTTTTTGCCACATAGATTATTGGTCCACGGGTTTTTTGACCATTAAATTTGTTTCAACTTATCGAAGTGTTTTATATGCTTTAATGGCTATTGGCTTTTTTACTCAATTTATGTTTTTGATATGAAAAGCATAAATATAATAGTCCATATTAAACAGGTAACTAATTTTGTTTATTCGTGTTTCTTTTCAGCTTGTTGCAAATGGTCTTGCTAAGCGCAAGAGACATGGAACAAGGGTGCGCGATAGCTAGCTTAGGTTTGAATTATTATTTTTAAAGTGAAAAAAGGTATATAATTGAATACCTGCTATTTGAAAGTAACTGATGTTGGCAATCGCTATTTTTCAAATGTGAATAAGAACTTGGCTCCCTTTGTTGGTTCTGACTCTACTTTTATTGAGCCACCACTATTTTCTATTACTTTCTTTACTGTTGCTAAACCTATTCCGGATCCATTATCCTGAACAAAAACTGGTAATGAGTGGTTGATGCTGCCACCCCAATTTCAATTTCAACATTTTTCTTATTCTCATAATCAGTTTCTGAAAGAGTGTCGAGTATAGAGTATGATTCTAAGTCTTTTAATCTATCTCTTTCTCGTATACTTCTGGTTTTAACATTATATATGTTTAATGATTGCCAAAGGTCTTGGTTAATCCAAGTTGCGTGCGGTAGGGACAAATAACGATATCTCTCGCAATTTTAGGCTTAGTGTTTTGATATTTGGACTCGAATATATCACTTTTCACGGAATTGCCAACTTTTTGAGATAACCGAACTTGTGTTGCGTTTTTATAATTCTTTCGTCACCAGATAACCAGTATATATCAAATAAAATGCTAATAATATTAATGCTTCCCATCTGTCAAGTTTTTTTCTTTTTCCTGTAAACATTGCAATTATTAGGAAAACTGTTCCTCCAATCAATATGGCAAAATCTTGATTGAAAATCTGATTATATTTTATGGGATTTATTAAAGAGCTAATTGAAAGGATAAGCAAAATATTAAATATGTTTGAACCAACAACATTACCAATAGCTATGTCACTATTCTTTTTAAGGGCAGCAACTATTGAGGTTATTAATTCTGGCAATGATGTGCCAGCAGCAATTATGGTTAATCCAATTATTTTTTGACTAATTCCAAAATCTGTGGCTATACCTATGCTATTATCAACAACTAATTTTCCTCCAATGATTAGTCCGATAAAGCCAATAAGAATTAAACTCCAAATCTTAATATTTGACTTTTGAATATATGGAACTACTTCAGTTTTTTCCGTTTTCATTTGTTTAAATATATAGTACAGAAAACTTATGAAAGATATAAGTAAAATAATTCCGTCAAGTCTTGATATTTCCGAGTTTTGATTTATAAAAAAATCGTTTGCAAGTCCAAATAAAACTACTGTAATTATCAGGGATATTGGGATTTCTCTCCAAGCGGTTGAAGACTGTACAGTAATTGGATAAACTAAACCTGCGATTCCTAAAATTATAAATAAGTTGAAATTATTACTTCCAATTACATTTGCCAAAACTATATCTGAAAGTCCGTCTAATGAAGCTACTGAATTAACAACTAATTCAGGTGCGGAAGTACCAAAAGCGACAATGGTCAAACCGATGACCAAATCAGGAATATTGTACTTTTTCGCCAAGCCTGATGCTCCATCAACAAGCCAATTCGCTCCAAAAATCAAACCTGCAAATCCAACTACAATCAATACTAATGAAATAACCATATTATTGATTATTTATTTTTGTTGCTTTCTGTAGAAACACATTGTTGGGAATCATAATTTTTTCATTTGTATCTGTCTTCAAAATTACATAGAATAGTCCTATGTCAGACACTTGTCCTTTAATATCAAATTCCTTATCAATAATTGTAATTGATTCTCCCAATTTTACAGGATGGCTTATAAATATGATTAGAGCAGAAGATATATTAGAAAGTATTGACCATTGAGCAAATAATGCTATACCAACAACTGCGAGGACAGAAGTAATGAAAGTTAAAAGTTTTGTCTGCTCAACTCCCCAAATTGCTATTATTAAAATTATCAGTGTTATAAGAAGGAACAAATTGATAAACTTCAAAATAGGTCTTACCCGGTATTTCGAATAATTGTACTTATTCTGAATTTTTGCAAAAAAATTTCTACTTAAATATCTTAAAACTAAGAAGGAGGCAACTGCAATAATGGTTTCTATTATTCTAATTTCCATTTAACTGTTTTTTAATTGGATATTACTTGTTTGAAATAAGCTTTGGTGATTCTCGGTACACACCTCTCGAAATTAAGGACTGGTACTGTAAAATCTTTGAATTTTCCAAGAATTTTTAGACCAAACCATAATTTATAAACTTTGTTTCCTCCTGTCTTTTAATAATTTTTTAATGTTCCCCTTTATCTAATTTTAGAAATTTCAATCCAAGTGCTAATAGAAGAACAGAGATTGGAATTATCAAAAATTCCCATTTCAAATCGTGAATATTTTCGATGATTACCTCGAGAAAAAGAACAAAAAGAATAATAATGATAACTTCTGAAAGTATATTTTTTAAATGTCCAATATTTGGTATCCTAATCCATTTTAAGACTCCCTTATCCTCAACATCATTTTTATTAGAAATGAATAGTGTAAAAGTACCGTAGGCAAAAATGAAAAGTGCCAGAGCTATTAGGAATGTATCTAATGCTTTCATTAAATATAATTTTGCATTATCTATAGAATGCAAGTGCTCATTCCCTTCCGGAATATAGTCAAAAAATAGTATTTCAATCGCGTTATAAGTTTTCCAAGCACCAACAAAAAAAAGTAGTAAAGAACCTATAAGGCAACAAATTATTGCTATTAAACTAACATAACGGAATATATAAAATGGTTTTTTCATAAAGTTTAAATTTGGCAGTGTTGTATACAGTTAGATTACCAATTTTAGATGATGAGGCATAATTTTATTTGAACTCATGCTTGTTAAGTTTACGGCTAGCAATGACTTTCCAGTTTTGAATTTTTTTTAATTTCTTAGGCAACTTTATTTCAGTATTTTAATTTGACGAATTTTGAATTTCAGCACGATTTTTTTAATTGCTATTTATTAGTCTTGGTTAATGCAAGAAGTGTGGAGTAGGGTCTGGTACAGATAGCTGTAGAGATTGTCAGTTTAGTTGTTTTCACTTGGTCTCTAAATTATCACTTTATACTAAATTGCCTGGTATTTGCAATTATCCGGTGGTATAATAGACTACAATTCTAAAAGTTCACAAATGTGATAATATTAATTTGATCGCGACTAGTTGTTTCAAAAAACTGGTTCATATAACCCAGCTCTAGTCTTATATTCTTATTTAAGTGATAGCCAATACCACCATAAAGCCTATTTCTATCAAATATCGAAGATTCTGTGTTTAGAAATATTTCATTATAGGCTGACAAATATAAATGTTTGCTATCATTATCCGCCTCCACTAAAGGGATGTTCAAGCTTAAAAAATATCTGAATCGCATTTTATAATCCTCTTCAACGAAGCGCTGTTCAAAACGATAGCGATGATTTATTTTTATAATTCCTACGTTTTGTTTTGAAGTGAATTGTTGAAAAATGCGATGCTCATTTATCGATGTTTTATTATCACTATTATCTACGTAGTTTTCAGATAAAATATAGCCATAGCCAATTAAGAAATTGTTGTTACCCTCATTGAAAGTATAACCTAATCCTGTTCTTAATAATAATTGCTCCAAATCTCCAATGGCATTGTAGTTTCTATATTGAACTTCGTTGTGGATATTCCAGTTTTGATTTATCTTTTTATTTCCAATATAAATTAGCCAATTCCCAAGATTGCTATCTTGGCCACTCGCTAAAAAAGGTAAAAGAAAGGTTAATAAAAAAAAGTGTTTCTACATTTTATTTTGTTTATGAACCTAAAAAGAAGGTCTTTTTGTTAATTAAATAAAGGCAAAAGAGAAAGAGTGGTCAGTTATGCTAAAAAGGCTGTGTCAAAGCAATTAAATTATTTTGACCACTCTTAAATCAATTTATAGAGGTCGCTACTTAAGTACATATTAATTTGCTATGGTATAATTTTGGTTTATCCATCATTCTGGAAATAAGGTTGTGCAATATAGTTCTCTTGCTTCCACTTCTGTTCAATCTGTAACAAAATTCATCAAAGTATCCATTGATATGAAAAGGACTCACATAGGAATAGGTGGTGCGGATCCAAGATTTGACCTGATGAATCATAGTGTGCAGAATCTTGAAGTTCTTCCCTGTATCGCTGGGTATCTGCTCAATTTTATAATCCTTGGCTATTGGCCTATAACCACGCCACAGATCTGTAGTGACATTGGCAGATCTTGAAATATGCCTATCGAATATTGGACGCAGTTCTTTGGCAGAAAAGTCATTTATCTGGTTCACATACATTCTTTTCACTTTTTCTTTATCTGTTAGCTCAAGTGCAACGACAGCCTTCTTTTTCTTGCTGTCATAGCTTCTACCGACTTTACCATCCTCTTTACCGCTCACCACAAATTCATCTATCTCCACTCGATTGACCATCGGGAAATTCCCACTGGACTTCATGGCCTCACGAACCTTGTACATGAACATTCGTGCGGTATATGGGGTGATGCCCAGTCGCTTTGCCAAGTAACTTGCAGATAGGCCACGGGTGGTGGTCGCCATTTCAAAACAAATAATAAAAGCCTTGTCCAGTCCGAATTTCACTTTATGGAATAGTGTATTTGCCGAAGGTGACTCCGTGTGGCTACACTTATTACAGGTGCGACTGTAGTTGGCACGTACCTGACACCTGGAATGACTGCATTTCACGCATATAAAGCCTTTTTTCCACTTGATCTCGGATAGATATTCCTTACAAGAATCCACAGAATTGAACCGAGCATAGAACTCTTGGGCATTTTGTCCTTCAAAATTAATCATAATATCCCTTGTTTATGGGTTACGAAGATATGAAACTAAATAGCGACCTCTAAATATTTATTTTGATTCTTAATTAATGCTTGATAAAACAAGCAATTGTAATTATAGTGCAAATGTAGGTGGGGACTTCAGCTTCTTATTTATTGACATGATTCAATAAGTCATGAAAACTGGTCAAGGTAAAGTTTTTTGTAAAAGAAAGATTTTTGATTAAATCTAAATATCTAAAAATCAGTTATTTAATAAAGTTTATTTTTAACTCGAGATATCTTTTGGACTAATTCCAAACTTGTTTTTAAAGGCTATGCTGAAGTTAGACAGGTTGTTATAGCCAATATCTAAATAAATATCTGAAGCTTTTAATTTACCACCTTGTAATAGTTCTTTAGCTTTTTGTAGGCGCTTGTCTTGCAGCCATTTTCCAGGAGGTTTGTTATATTCGTTTGTAAAATGTCGCTTAAATGTCGATAGGCTCATGTTACATAAAAAGGCAATTTCTTCCAATTTCAAATTAAAGTCTACATTACTTTCTATTACATTTTTAAAGGGTGAGATCTCTTTTGAAATTAAAGAGTGTAAATAAAATTCGAATTTATTACCGTATTTGTTAAGCAGATACAGCATTATTTCTTCAAATTTTAAAGATAATAAAGCATCGCTATAACTATCTCCAGCCAATGCGATAGAGGATAAGGAGTTTATAAAAGACGCAATATAATCGTCATTTTCAATAACGAAATAAGGCACATCTTCCTTATATGGTTTTATATCGTTATTGTACTTACTCAGAAAATCTGTGAGTTTCTTCTCAGAAAAGAAGAAAAGCTTGCAGTAGTAAATTGCTTCCGTATCAAGTAATTCTGTCCAAAGCCAATTTCCTTTTTTAAGAAGTAAGGATTGGTCTTTATTCACAGCAACCGATTTGCCTGCAAAGTGAACCTGTTTTTTTCCAACTTGTAAAAAACTAAACATGTTCATTCCTAAATTAACCTTGCTTTTAACAACATTATTGGTCATTTTAAAATCATAAGCGAATAAATCGGAATTCTTTTTTTTGTCCCTAATGTAGATTTCAGGTATATTCTCTATTGGCATCTGGATTTTTTTGCTGAAGGTAAAGGTCTTTAATAATGCGAGTAGAGTGAAGTAAAAAATGAATTATTTTCGGCTTAGTTGTTTTATACCTGAATTCTAAAACATCACTTTTCAAAGAAATGCTTGCTATTTTCGATAATCGATTTGGTAGTATGATTAAGAGAGAACAAGCCCATATAACCTATTTTAAAATTTAAAGTTGTGATTGTCATAGCTGTCTTCCATTATTTTTATTTCGTTATTGCGCAAAATATTTCTTTCGTATTTGTTGTGAATTGTAATTATTGCTAGTCCGAAAAGAACAGCTACCACAATGAGTATAATATTAACTAATCCACTAACTCCAAATGAAATTCGAATTAAAATCGTCGAAATAATAAAGCCAGAGTTTCTTATGATTTTATGAAATTGGTCGGTGTAAAAGAATGTAATTAAAAGCAATACTACATCTACAAGAATTAAAACGGTAAAAATTTGATCAAAAAAGAGATTATTGATACTATCAAATGATGGAAATTTGTTGGAAGATAAAGAAGTTTCTTTAAACCAATCTAGAAGTGTATATAGTGCCATAAAGAAAAATAAAGGCACCAAAATAATCGCAATTACCCTTTTCTTTTTAATGAATTTTTCGAGTATAGGTTTTAGGTTTGTTTGTTGCTCGAATTTTCGATTTCCTTGCTTTTGAAATTGAAATATCAAATAGAAAAGCAAAAGAGATCCTACTAAATCGTAAGTAAATTGTAGGTCTTCTTTAGTTTAGCCCCCAATAAGTTCGGAGTGATATTTTAAATTTCAAATAATACCTTTGAGAATAATTTTTCAATTTTTCCCCGCGTATCTTCAGAAAGAAGTTTATCAAATAGGAATGGTAGGATCATTATTCTATTCATATAAAATATTTTTGTATACCCGTTTAGAGTCCAGTGACCAAATTATCCTATCTGAAATGGTCGCGTCACCCAGTCCCGAACAATCCGGATTTTCAGGGTCTTATACCATATATTTGAGATGCTGAAACAAGTTCAGCATGATGGTAACAACCTGTAATTAATTAATAAAAAACTATTTACTGGAACAAAAGCGGACATACAGAAATATTTTTACTTATTTCGATAAATTGATATCGTTTTCAATTACTTATATCAGACTTTAACAGATAAAGTAAAGAGTTTGGATCCTACTTATAGCATAGCCAGTACCGCCACTATAATTTTGTATTCACAAATTTTCCTAGCTCATTTTTGTATTTAAAGGTTTAATTAATTAGATCTCAAGAGTTCATTTTGAAAAGCTTGTAGGCTTTTTCCAGATACCATGTCATGCCCCAATTCTAACAAAGCACGTTCTATGGCACCTAATACTGCAATTAGATCATTTGATGATACCGAGCCCATATGACCTATTCTAAAATAGGAGGTTTTTATTTCTGAAAGTAATCCACCTGCAACTATAACATCATTACTAGCTATTTTTGAAAGTAATGCCGCGCCATCAATCCCTTTTGGATAGTAAACTGCTGTAAGAGTATTAGCTGCTATTTGTTTTGTTTTTGGTAATATTTCAAGGTCTAGTGCAGTTATTCCAGCTCTAAAAGCTTTTGCTAAAAGTTGATGCCTTTTCACCCTTTTGTCCATACCCTCTTTACATATAATTTTCAAGCTAGTTTCTAATGCAACAATTAAATTAACTGCGGGTGTTCCGAAATAAGAAGGTCTTCTTTCTTCGTAAGCGCTCATTATAGGCAACCAATTATTCCAATCTGCGTAATAATTGCATACAGGTGTTTTTCTATTTTTCCAAACTTCCATCGCTTTTTCCGAAGCCATTAAAAGCGCAAGTCCCGGAGGCACACCAATGGCCTTTTGAGAACCGGTTAAAACAACATCAAGCCCCCATTCGTCTTGATTGATTTCTTCTCCTGCAACCGAGCAGACGCCATCTAAAATACTTAAGGTGTTATATTTCTGGGCTAATTTCACTATAGGTTTCGGATCTACCAATATTCCAGTTGAGGTATCTACATGTGTAATAGTCAGCGCTTTAAAATTTCCGGTTTTAAGCTCTTTTTCAATTGCTTCTAGGGGTACATCTTCGCCTGTAGGAGCTTCTAAAATAGTTGTGTTTGCGCCATAACGATCCAAAATATCTTTAAAGCGTTTACCAAAATATCCTGTGGAAATTACCAATACACGATCTCCTTGTTCAATAAGATTGGCTGCTGCCATATCCATAGCTAATGTACCAGTTCCTGAAACGATAAAAGGCTGTCCTTTTGGTGACTTCCATACTTGCCTCATCAGTTCAAGGCTATTACCAAAAACCTCTATAAAATCTGGAGCTACATGACTAGTAGTAGCCATGCCTAATGCTTGTAATACCTCTGGTTCAAATTCAATAGGACCAGGAATCATAAGTAATTTTCTACCTTTCATTTATCTTTTATTTTATTTCTTCAAATTAAGTTTGCTAACAAGTATCCCATCTGTTTCTGCATAAATATAGTCATCTGAATTAAAATAAACACCTCCAAATTTAACTGGAACATCTATTTCTCCAATATTGCGTTTAATACTTTTAATTGGAGTAGCATGTAAACATACTACAGGTAGTGTTTAATTTACTAATATTGACTAAGGCAACACTTTTATATGTTGCCTTGATCAATTTGTAGAATAATAATTATTTATCTAGAACAAGTTCTGGCTTTGCTTCAGTTTTTTTGATTATAAACTGATTACTTGTATTCTTTTGTCCTCCTGCTTTTATAGCTTTATCTCCTGCAAAGAAGCTTTTGTGATCATCTCCTAGGTCTGAACCTGCCATTCGTTGATGTTTTACACAAGAAACGCCTTTGCGAATTTCTTGTCTTTGAACCCCTTTCACATAAGCTAACATGCCTTCTTCTGCAAAATACCCTTTTATTAGTTCGTTCATATGAAGAGCAGTAGTATGATATGTTGGTAACGTAATTAAGTGATGGAAAATCCCTGCATTTCTTGCACCATCAATTTGGAACGTTTTAATTTTCTCGTCAGCACGATGACATAATTCACTACCATCATATTCTGAATCCATTAAATTATTTCTATCATAAGCGGTCATGTTTTCGCCTTCAGAAAGCATTTCTTCATATGCTTGATTACGGAAGTTTAAAGTCCAGTTGAAAGATGGGGAGTTATTGTAAACCAATTTCGCATTAGATACTACTTCTTTAACTCTGTTTACCATATAAGCGATTTGCTTAACATTTGGTGTTGGTGTTTCAATCCATAAAAGGTCTGCTCCATTTTGAAGACTTGTAATACAATCTAATACCACTCTATCTATATTGGAGCCATCTTTAAATTTATACAAACCATTGGATAATCTTACAGGACGTACTAATTTCCCATCTCTTTTTAGAAGAACATCATCTTCTTTAGCATCTTTTACGTCAATTTCTTCAGCTTCTACAAAAGCTAAATATTGAGAAGCTAAATCTCCAGGTTCTTGACTAACAGGTAATTTTTGAGTTAAGCTAGCTCCTTCAGAATCTGTTCTTGCAACTATAACTCCGTCATCTACTCCTAATTCTAAAAACGCATATCTAATTGCATTTAATTTTGCAATAAAATCTTCATGAGGTACCGTAACTTTTCCATCTTGATGCCCACATTGTTTAGCATCAGAAACTTGATTTTCAATCTGAATAGCACAAGCTCCAGCTTCAATCATTTTTTTGGTTAACAAATAGGTCGCTTCTTCATTTCCAAAACCAGCGTCAATATCTGCTATAATAGGCACTATATGGGTTTCAAAATTATCTATTTGACCTTGCACATCTTCTCCTTTTTCAAGTCTATTAAATAGATCATTTAACTCAATAGCATCTGCTTGACGTAAGAAATCATAAATTTCTTTTATTAATAAAGGAACAGCAGTTTTCTCGTGCATAGACTGATCTGGCAATGGTCCAAATTCTGAACGTAAAGCGGCTACCATCCAACCAGAAAGATATAAGTACTTTTTACAGGTCGTTTTATGATGCTTTTTGACAGCTATCATTTTTTGCTGCGCCACAAAACCATGCCAGCAACCGAGTGATTGCGTGTATTTAGATGAATCTGCATCGTAATCTGACATATCTTTTCTCATAATGCCAGCTGTATATTTAGCGATATCCAAACCTGTTTTAAAACGATTTTGAGCAATCATTCTTGCCGCGCTTTCAGAATTGATTGCATTCCAGGTTTCTCCGTATTTTTCTTTAAGGTTTCTAACCGTGTCTAATGCAGATTGATAATTACTGTGAGCTAAATTTTTCATAATTTTGTAATATGTTATTTATTATTAATAATTAGATCCTGTTGATTGTTGCCGCAATCGCAGGATTTTTTTTATAGGTATTGATAGGCGGGAAGCGTTAAAAATTCTTCAAACTTTTCTGATAACACTAATTTGTCAAAAAGCGCTATAGCGAGTTTAAACTTGGTATTTTTAATAGTGTCATCTTCAAACTCTTTTAATATTTTTTCGACTTCATCGTTGAATAAATCGATGTACAATTCTATATTAAATTTTCGTCCATCTTCCAGTACAACTTCATTTTTTAACCATTGCCAAAGTTGGGTTCGGGATATTTCTGCAGTGGCAGCATCTTCCATTAAGTTGTAAAGCGCTACAGCACCTTGACCTCTCAACCAAGCTTCGGTATATAAAATACCTACATTGATGTTTTTTCTAATTCCGGCTTCGGTTACAGTTCCTTTTGGTATTTCTACTAAATCTTGTTCTGTAATATTGATATCTTCACGAGTAACGTGTAACTGGTTTGGTGATGGCATGTGTTTGTTGAATTCTTCCATAGCTACTTCAATTAAAGCTGGATGCGCAACCCAAGTACCATCGTGACCATTTTTAGCCTCTCTTTCTTTGTCTTTTCTTACTTTTTCTAAAGCAACAATATTTGCATATTCATCATTTTTAATGGGAATTTGAGCTGCCATTCCACCAATGGCCAGTATACCACGTTTATGACAACGTTGAATCACAAGCTTAGAATACGCATCCATAAAAGGAGTTGTCATAGTAACCTGATCACGGTTTGGCACCACAAAGTTTGGATGGTTTCTAAATTTTTTGATGTATGAGAATATATAATCCCAGCGACCACAATTTAAACCCACAATATGATCTTTAAGTTCAAAAATGATCTCGTCTAGCTGAAAACTTGCAGTAATAGTTTCTATAAGAACAGTTGCCTTAAAAGTTGCTTTAGGAACCTCTAAATAGTCTTGAGCAAAAGTAAATACATCATTCCACCAACGTGCTTCTAAATAATGCTCTAGCTTTGGTAGGTAAAAGTAAGGTGCCGTATTGTTGGAAAGTAAGGTTTGAGTATTGTGAAATACGTAAAGACTAAAGTCTACCAAACTTCCAGAAGTTTCCTCTTCGTTTACTAGAATGTGTCTTTCGTTTAAGTGTAAACCTCTGGGTCTAACCATTAAAACTGCAGTTTCTTGATTCAGTCTGTAGGATTTACCTCGTTTTGAATCTACCAATGAAATGGTTTTATTGTTGGCATTAATTAGATTTTGTTGACCTTCTATAACATTTTTCCAGGTAGGAGCAGTGCTATCTTCTAGATCTGCCATAAATGTTCGTGCTCCGGAGTTCAATGCATTAATGATCATTTTTCTATCTACAGGACCTGTAATTTCTACACGTCTATCTTTTAAGTCTTCAGGAATGTTACCCGTAGTCCAATCACTTTCCCTTATAGATTGAGTCTCTTGAGGGAATTCAGGTAAGTTACCTTCATCAAAAACCTTTTGCTGTTTTAGTCTCTTTTCCAAAAGTGAAAGTCGTCTCGCATTAAATTTTTCATGAAGTGCTGCTATAAAGTTTAAAGCATCTTCTGTAAGAATTTCTGGATAGTAATTACTTACATCTTTTGAAAAGTTTAGTTTAGGTAGTTTTAAAGTTTTGTGTTCCATGGTCTTATTGTTTATCAGGACAATATTAGAACAAAGTTTTATAAAAAACAAGCGAACGTTCGCTAAAAGTATATATTCGCAAAATAAGTATGTTCGCGAAATAGCTTATATTTGTTATTATGAAGGAAGATTATATCAAACTAATATTTGGGTTAAAGTTAAAGCAGATAAGGACCGACAACAAGTTATCATTATTTGGATTGTCTAAACTTTCGGGTTTATCTAAGTCTTATTTAAATGAAATTGAAAATGGTAAAAAATATCCGAAACCAGATAAAATAGCGATACTTTCCGAAAAATTGGATGTGCCGTACGACCAAATGGTGTCTTTAAAATTAGATAAAAATTTAGCACCTATTGGAGACCTGTTGCAATCTAAAATACTAAAGGAAATTCCTTTGGAACTCTTTGGAATTAAGGAAAATACATTAATAGATATTGTCGCTAACGCTCCTGCAAAAGTAAATGCATTTATAAGTACTATTATTGAAATTGCACAACATTATAGTTTTAGCAGAGAAAGTTTTTTTCTTGCTTCATTAAGGTCCTATCAAGAAGCAAATAATAATTATTTTGATGATTTAGAACAAAGTGTTTTGAAATTTGTGAAAGCCTACCAATTAGATTTACGCCAAACGGTTTCCTCAAAAGATTTGGAAGAAATTTTAATAGAGGAATATGGATATTCTATTATTGAAAATGAATTAAGTAAATATGAAGCTTTAGGGAATTTACGTTCAGTTTTTGTTCCTAAAACTCATACTCTCTTATTGGCAAATGGGATTGATGAAGCTCAGCGCACCTTTATATATGCAAAAGAAATCGCATATAATTTTTTAGAAATCAAAGATCGTTTGTATACATTTCCTTGGATAAAGTTTGAAAGTTTTGACCAAGTTCTCAATAATTTTTATGCCTCATATTTTGCTGGAGCGCTTGTTATTCCTAAAGATGAATTAACCTTACAATTAGAGACAGTTTTTGAAAAAGAAACTTTTGACAAAGCGCTATTTCTTCAAATTTTGAAAGCTTTCAATACTTCACCAGAATCATTCTATCAACGTTTAACCAATATCTTGCCTAAAGCATTTAATATTAAGAATTTATTTTTTTTAAGGATTACACATAAAGCAGATTCCGAAAAATTTTACTTAAACAAGGAACTTCATTTATCACATCAGCATTCACCTCGGGCCAATGAAACCAATGAGCATTATTGTAGACGTTGGGTGTCCTTGAAAGTTTTAAAAGATATTAGTATAAGTAAAAATTCTCATGAATTTGATATTCAAATTTCGAATTATCCAAGCCATGATACAAAATATTTAGTACTCTCATCTGCTACGAAAGATCCTTTTAGAAACAATCAATATAGAAGTATAAGTATTGGGTTACTAATTAATAAGCAATTGGAGCGCAAGTTGAAATTTTTAGGCGATAAGACTATTAAAAAACAAGAGGTTGGTGTAACCTGCGAACGTTGCGCTATTAGTAACTGCAAGGTTAGGCAAGCTCCAGCAATTATTTTGGATCAAGCAGCTAAAAACAAAAAGACAGAAATAATCGTTGAAGAATTAAACGCTAAGTTTTAGACTTGGCTGTCTTGTCCTGAAATATGGTTATTGGTTAAATATTGATTTAAACAATTAATTAATATTCCATAATTGGTGTTTTGTGGTTTCCAGATTAAATTTAGCCATAACCAATTAAGTAATTGTTGTTATCCACATTGAAAGAATAACCTGATTCTGTTCTTAGTAAAAAACGCTCTAAATATCCAATACTATTCTATTATCAATATGCTCTTGGTTGTGGATATCCCAGTTTTGATTTAACTTTTTATCTGCAATATAAATTAGCAATTCCCAAGATTATTGTCTTGAGCTTTATCAAAAAAAAGGTAGCATTCACCCTAGAGTTAATGCTACCATCTTTATTTTAAAACTTAATTTAACTTTCTTATTATTTTTATTTATTCATAAAAATCAACTGTACCTGTATTAATATCGTACATCGCACCTATAATTTTTATCTCACCATTGCTTTGCATTTCTGAAAGAACATCACTCTCTTTCATAATTCTATCTATTGAAAGCTGAACATTTTTTGCTGAAACATTATCTACAAATTCTGAATTTGAAGAGTTACGTAAACTAGCATCTTTTGGTTCTTTTACGGCTTCTACTGCTGGTTTAATTTTAGCCAGCATACTTGTTAAATTTCCAAGTTTAGCATCGTCACAAGCACCTTTTACCGCCCCACAAGCTGTATGGCCTAAAACAACAATTAATTTAGTTCCAGCAAGCTTGCAAGCGAATTCCATACTTCCAAGGATATCCTGGTTTACAAAATTACCTGCTATACGCACACTAAAAACATCTCCTAATCCTTGATCAAAAACTAACTCGGCTGATACTCTTGAGTCTATGCAGCTTAAAATGGTAGCAAAAGGAAATTGCCCTTCGCTGGTATCATTTACCTGCTCCAAAAGATTTCTATTCGCTTTTAAATTGTTTTGGAATCGAAGATTACCTTCTCTTAAAAAGTTTAATGCTTTCTTCGGGGTCATCGTAGCTTGTGTCTCTTTTGTATGTGCTTTCATAATTTATGTATTTTAATTAACTAGTTGTTCTATGCTGATTTAGGTCTTAGTTTAAAAAATTCAATATAGCTTGGTGGGTTTTCAACAATACCTCGCTCTGAAATTAATTTTATGTTTATGTTTCGTTCCTTAGCCTTAAATGCAAAGTCTTCCAAAATTTCTATAATGTCATTGTCTAAGTACCTGGTTTTTATAACGTCCAACTCTAAATAGGAGTTCTCAGGTAAGCTTTCTAATTCCTTTAGAATTGCACCTTTGTTAAAAAATGTTACCTCTTCTGCTAAGGTCATTTTAATGGTTCCGTCGTTTAGCTCTTCACCTTCCTTATGCAAGAAATGAGAGTTTTGATAACTCTTTATTAGTATAACAACAATTCCAACTGCCAATCCTAATCCTATTCCGTAAAGCAGATCGATAAATACAATACCTAGAACCGTTACTGTAAAAGGTATAGATTGTTTCCAGCCTAAATCGTACATTTTTTTAAATAAAGCTGGTTTTGCTAACTTATATCCTACAACCAATAATATAGCAGCAAGCACAGATAGTGGAATCATGTTTAATAAATTTGGAATTACCACTACAGAAATTAGCAACAGGAACCCGTGGATAATTGCCGACATCTTGGTTCTTCCTCCCGATTGAATATTGGCAGAACTTCTTACAATTACCTGAGTAATTGGTAATCCACCTATCATTCCAGAGATGATGTTACCTGTGCCTTGGGCTAATAATTCTCTATTTGTAGGAGTTACATTTTTGTGTGGATCTAGTTTATCTGTAGCTTCAACACAGAGTAAAGTTTCTAAACTTGCAACCAAAGCAATAGTAAATGCAACAACCCATATTTCTGGATTCGTAATAGCTCCAAAATTCGGAAAACTGAATTGACCTAAGAATGAGGAAAAATCGTCTGGTACAGGTACGCTAACCAAATGAGATTGAGTAATAGCAATTGCATCGTTGGATTTTGTTACTAAAAAGAAGATAATTCCTGCAGCCACAGCTACTAATGGACCCTGTATTACTTGGAATACTTTAGATTTTTTGGATAATACTTTATCCCATAATAATAAAATGGATAAACCTATAATACCGATTAATGCAGATCCAGGCCGAATATAATTCACCGTTTTAAATATTTCGGAAAAAGTGTTTTCGCCATCTATTTGAAAAAACGCAAAATCACCTTGAGGATCGGCATCATATCCGAAAAAATGAGGAATTTGTTTAAGAATGATAATAATTCCTATTCCAGTAAGCATCCCTTTAATAACAGATGATGGAAAATAATATCCTATGATACCAGCTTTTAAAATACCAAAGAGTAGTTGTATAACACCACCTAAAACAACTGCTAACAGAAAATTCTCAAAACCCCCTAAAGAACCTATAGCTGTTAAAACAATTGCTGCTAATCCTGCGGCAGGTCCGCTTACTCCGATATTTGATCCGCTTAAGGCACCAACGATTATACCTCCAATAATTCCAGCTATTAAACCTGAAAAAAGTGGTGCTCCACTGGCTAAGGCGATACCTAAACATAGAGGTAATGCCACAAAAAATACCACAATACTTGATGGTATATCACTTTTTAAGTGTGAAAAAATATTAATCTTCATAGTCCCATTTTTCTTAAATTATTAAAATTTTAGTTGTAAATATAATAAGACTTTTTAAAACAATAGTAATACTATCATAAAAAATTGTTTTGCTTTTGTATATTTGAATTTTAATTACAACTTTGTTCGATTATCGAATCTGGTTTTGGATACAGATAACTATGAGTTTACAAATAAGATTTTCTTTAAACGACGGTTTATACCTTAAGGATCCACAAGATTCAAAACTTGGAAAAAATATTATTCAGCATAGTATTCTATTAATAGATGAATATGGTTTCGAATCCTTTACATTTAAAAAGTTAGCAGAGAGAATAGGGTCAACAGAAGCTTCCATCTATCGGTACTTTGAGAACAAACATTTGTTATTAATATTCCTAGTTAATTGGTATTGGGAATGGGTAAGCTATCTTATAAAAGTAAATACCATGAATGTTAGCGATCCAAGGATAAAACTAAAGATCATTATACATTCTTTTGTTTTTGCACCAAAAGATAATCCCGGTGTAGAATATGTTAATGAAAGTAAACTCCATAATATTGTTATATCAGAAGGGGTCAAAGCATATCATACAAAAGACGTAGATAAGGATAATTCAAAAGGATTTTTTAAAAGTTATAAAAGTTTAGCTAATTCAGTATCTAATGTGATATCTGAGATCGATCCGCAATTCAAATACCCCTATGCGTTAGCCACCAATCTTTTTGAAATGTCTAATAACCATATTTATTTTGCAAAGCATCTTCCAAGACTTACAGATATATCGGTTAATGGGAATAACGTAGATGAAGTAGAAACAATGTTGAATTATTTTACTGATAAATTATTGTCCTGATTATTTATGCATTATTCAGGACGATAAATCTTTATTTCTTGCAAGTAGCGGTTTTAGTAAACCCAAGCAGAGTGGAGTAGGGGCATGTCCCGAAAGCTATCGGTATTGTCGCTTTTGTTGGTTTTATAATTAGGGTATAGAACATCACTTTTCAGTCAATTTTCCGCTATTCGTGATAGTAGTTGTTAGCTTCTGTAGCTTTTCATTCCAATCATTTCATTTTAGCTTTTCTTATTTCTCAAAGCTTATTTCATAATTGAACAATAAGCACTTTATTTTTTGGTATTAACGATGAAAATTAGAAATAATCTTCCATAATTTTTGTTTAATAAAAAGTTAATAACGTTAGACAAAACGAAAGTTTAGTATATATTTGTGAAAGTATTTAATATCTAAAACTATAAATGATGAAAAAATTAGTCCTTATTTTAACATTTTTAATGACTGTAGCCTTATCTAAAAATGCTGCTGCACAAGAAACAATAGTAGATGTTGCCGTTGGCAACGAAGATTTTTCAACTTTAGTTACAGCATTAACTGCTGCCGATTTAGTTGGTGCTTTACAAGGAGATGGACCATTCACCGTTTTCGCTCCAACAAATAGTGCTTTCGCTAAAATTGATTCTAATACATTGAGTTCTCTATTAGAAGAAAAAAATCAAAAAGCATTAGCTAATATATTAACTTATCATGTAGTATCTGGAAAGTTAACTGCAACAGATGTAGTAGCTGCTTTAAAGAAAGGAAATGGTACGGTAGAATTAGAAGCATTAAATGGTCAAGTCTTAACTGTAATACAAAAAGATGGCAAAATTTGGTTGAAAGATGTAAATGGTAATTATAGTGAAATTGTAGCTACAGATGTAATGGGTAGCAATGGTGTAATTCACGTAATAGACACTGTGGTAATGCCTAAGTAATAATTGTTTTGTAATGAAAAATGAAAGCCTCGATAATTCGGGGCTTTTTTATTATGACACTATTTTTTTAAATATTTCAGTTAGTATTGTCCGGTAAAAAAATTCAGGATTTCGAGGAGGCTAGAAGAAACGTGGATTAAGAATATTTTCAATGTTTAGGAGCTTGCTATTGGAACACAGAATTATTTTTTCCTTTTTGAAAAATTTATCCAGATTAAAATAATCATTTTCAATTAATTGGAATAAAGTCTTACGTCTTGAATCTTGCAGCGCAGCGATCTTATATCTTTTGTCAGACGACAATATATTTCAATATCTGATTTCTGATGGTATCCGATGTTCTTTAATTTTTGCTTTTTTGATAGTCAGATTTGAGTAATGAGTAAATTTCACTATCTAAGTAATCCCCATTATAATGATAATTCTCTCTAAAATAGGCTTCTTTTTGAAATCCCATTTTCGTCAATATTGCTCGAGAATTATCATTTTGAGGATTAATGTTTGCTTCTAAACTATGAAGTTTTAAATCACTGAATCCAAAATTGAAAACATTCAGCATTGCCTCTTTCATAAATCCTTTTTTCCAAAATTCTGGTTTCAAAGTATATCCGATCTCCGCTCTAGAATTTTTATTATCTATTTTGAAAAAAGCAAAATCACCCATAAACTTATTGGTTGATTTTTCAATAATAGCCCAAAAGATTCCAGATCTTTCTTCGTAGATTTTTAATTTGTTAGAAATAAAGTTTTCAGAATGTTGAATGGTCATTTGTCTTTCTGAATCCATATAAATCATAACTTTTTCATCCGAACGAATTAATTGCACTTCAGATGCATCTGTCAATTCCAACTTTCTCAGAATTAGCCTTTCACTTTCTAAACTTGGAAAATTATTAAAGTATATTTCATTAATCATATGCCTTGTAGCTTATCTGATGAAAATGCATAGTAAAAAAGGTTTTGGTTAACTTAATTAGCGTGGAGAAGGGACACGACCCATTAGCTATTGGAATTGTTGGCTTACTTTTTTGTTACTGGGTCTCTAAAATATCACTTTTCATTGGAAGATCCACTATTTGCCCTAATCGATGTTACCTGCTTTGGCAACAGCTTTGAGTAAGAACGAACGATTTTGTATTGCTTTGCTTCTTAGTTTATATTTTTTAGCAATTCATTGGAGTGGAGTAGGAGATAGCTTGGTGGTCTTTGAGCATAAGCACAAACCTTTCTGTTTAGTCTTTATAGTTATGTCTTATAAACAGTTATGTGCGTTTGTTTTTATTTCAAAGATATTCAACCAAAATGCAATAGCAATCAGTCTGCTAGACAATAGCTCACATGGATATATTACCAAATTGCCAGTAATTTGGTTCATTCTATAATTTCGTAGTCAATACTTAATTTTCGCAAAGCTCTTAAAGCAGAACCAGTGTTTCTATCTTCCATCTCAATATCTACAGCGTCTCCTTCTAGAAGGATATCTGTAAGTTCATTTGACAATGTTTCATCGATGTTAGTTGAAATTTCTGCAATACAATTCGCTATCGCTCTTCTATCTGGTCTCTGAGCATGACAGGACAATAAGTTTAATTTCATATGTTGATATTTATTGTTTTATGATGGTCTCTCGAAAGCTATCTTTAGCAATTCGCATATCTTCATCGGTGTTTTTATCCTATTGGCGTTATGCTCATTTCATAATAACACTTTATTAATGCAATATACTAGAGTTAAGTTAAGTCTGGATTATACTTATACTATTATTCTTTTTTTGTTTTTAATTTTCACTTACACGAAACTTTCATTTTTAAAATAGTCCAAAATTAATCCCGCTTATTTTAAAGATTAATAAAGTTATATATAAGGAATTGCACATAATGTAATTGGATGTCAACTGTTTAAATTGGTGATATCTGCAGTCAAAAGAAGTTTGTTTTTTGGATTCTACAGTAATTACAAAATGACATTATCTTTTGTTTAACATATAATAAAATCAAATAAACAAATAAAAATAAATATTTAGATTTAATGATTCTATAACCTTATTTTTGCTACGCCATGAAACTAACGATCAAAGAGGTTTTCTTTTTATCTAGACCGAGATTCTGGATGTACGTCCTCGGAACTTTTCTTGTTGGTGTTATTTCTTCAGGAAATCTGTTCTTGTATGATGATAGCACTACGCTTCTTTTAATAGCGTTTGGTGTATTTTTTTCCTTGCCAGCAAATGTTTTTATCTACGGTGTTAACGATATCTATGATTATCAAACCGATATCTATAACGACAAGAAGATAAAATACGAATCTGTATTAAAACTGGAAAAACATAGAAGCTTGTGGATTATCATAGTCCTTTTATTAATTCCTTTTGTGCCATTATTTTTTATGGTTAATGTACCCACAAAACTCGCCTTATTGTTGTTTTTATTTACGGGGCTATTTTATTCAGCAAGGCCTGTAAGAGCAAAAAGTAAACCCCCTTTAGATGTCCTTTTTTCGGCAGTTATATATGTTTCCCCGGCACTAGTAGGATTTTTCATCACAGGAAACACCAATATACAATGGTTAGCTGTACTTGGCGGTCTTATTTGGGCCTTTGGGATGCAAACCTATTCTGCTATTCCAGATATTGAAGCAGATAGAAAAGCCGGAGTGAATACACTAGCAATTATACTTGGTGAGAAAAAAGCCTTATGGTTTTGCCTTATAGCTTATTTTATCTCTGCATCTATTGGATTTTACTATGTAGGTTTTATTGCAATCGTCTTCGGTATTGTTTATATCTCTATCGTACTATTAAGTATTAATAATATTTCAAAACTATTTAAATACTATACCTACTTTCCACTTATAAATGTGCTTACAGGAGCAATATTGTTTTTCTATATGTTTTTTAATGAAATAATGTAGTTGAGGCTACAAGGATTCTAAGGGTTTAGATGTTTTAATCTTTTGAATACGTTTATAGACGAGTTCAGCCGAAATCAAACAGATAGGCATACCAATTCCCGGACTTGTACCAGCACCAACATAATAGAGGTTTTTAACCTTTTTACTATAGTTTAATGGTCGTTTTAGTGTTTGTTTTAATGTATGCGCTAATCCTAATGCGGTGCCTTTATAGGCATTATAATCCCTTCGGAAATCATCACTCCAGTAAGACCTTTCATAAACGATATACTCTTCAATTGCTGGTAGATTTAAGTCCGTTTTCATCAGATTTAAAATTTTTTGACGGTAGCTTTCCATATCAGTTTTGGAAAGCCTTAAACCAGGAGGAATTGGCACCAGAACAAATAAATTATCAGTTCCTGGTGGCGATAAGTCTGGATCGGTTTCCGTGGGCTTACAGATATAATAACTAGGATCTTCCGGAAGTTTAGGCGTATCAAACAGCTCTTTGAAATTTTGTTTCCAATCTCCTCCAAAGCGTAGGTTGTGATGACTTAAAATCTCTAATTCTCTATCCAAACCAAGATACATAATAAACGCACTCGGACTCAAAACTGCCTTTTCCCAATATCGTTCAGGATAGGTTTGCTGACGCTTCTCAAGTAAATGGGTTTCCGTAAACCATAAATCGGCATTGGAGATGATCAAATCTGCTTCTAAAATAGTCCCATTTTCGAGTTGAACACCTGTAGCTTTTTTGTTTTCAACTATAATTTTTGATACAGGCATATTTGTCATAAACTGTGTACCATGTTTTTTATTTATAGTTACTAATGCCTTTACAATCTCATAAATCCCGCCTTTAGGGTAGTAAACACCCATATTGAAATCTATGGCATTCATGATATTATACATCGCAGGTGTTTTTGCAGGATCAGAACCTAAAAACACCAATGTATATTCTAATATTTTTTTAACACGCTCGCTTTTAAACCATTTATTTAAATAGGATTGCATGGTTTGAAAAGGATTGAGTTCAATCCCTTTTTTAATCACATCCCATTTTAAAAAATCTAATGAGAACCCTAGATTTCGATACATAAAAGTATCTTTAGCCATCTCATATTGCTCACCAGAACGTTTAAGGTACTCTTTAATCTTAGGCGTGATGCCTGGCTCTAACTGCTCAAAAAGAGGTAAATCTTTATCTAGATCAGAATGGATATCGACTATAGGTAATTCTTTATCATTAGAAAAAAACACACGGTAAGAAGGAGAGAGCTTTACCAGATCTAAATGTTTAGTAATGTCTTCATCGAGCAATTTGAAATAATGCTCAAATACATCTGGCATTAGATACCAGGAAGGTCCCATATCAAAAGTATAACCCTCGGCTTCAAAAATATTAGCACGACCGCCAAGATTGGCATTTTTTTCAATGACCGTAACGTCATAACCAGATTTAGCTAACAATGCAGCAGAACCTAAGCCTCCAATTCCAGAACCGATAATAATGATTTTCTTTTTCAATTATATAAAAATAATGAAGCCTTAAGTGGTATGAAATTATTTAAGAAGGAATTATGAAAGTTGTTCAAATTTGCTGTGAAATAAAAATCCTGATAATTTGATAATTAGGATTTTTAATCCCCATATTAATAATTATTCTAAACTTAATATCAGTATGTTCAATTCTTAATACCTAATTAAAGACCATACCCCTTTAGTTTTAAAGGTTTTGCTTGCTTGTTTTTACAGTTTTATTTTCTCCGCTCGAGATTGATTTTAAGTAACATTTTAATTTCTAAATTTAGATTTCCAGTTATTTGAGTCGTTAATGTTTTACGTAAATCTTCTGAATTCCGCTTGAGTGAGAAATTTCGCAACCGAATTAATTGAGCTTAACAATCAATCTCTATATTTTCTTGAATTCAGTTAAATTAAGTTTATTCACTTACGAACTTTAAAATTAATAATATGAATAGTATAATCGCTAAGGTAATTCCAGTTATTTTCTTAGTGTTTTTGTTATAAAATGATCTCATATTTCTTAGTTTTAAATATAGTTTCCAGTTTTACAAATAAAACCACGTTCTAATTTCATTAGAAAAGAAAATCTATTTGGAAAAATGCTGTCCATAATGTAGTCCCCAATGCATAATTCTCGCATCAATTTGTTCCAATGTTGGACGTGAATAAATTCCGTAAGCACATACTATTAGTAGAATTAAACATAGTATTAATAGAATTGTGTTCAGGTTTAAATTTTTCATATGTCATTTATTTTACATTCGTTCTGCAATCAAAGACAGCGGTATTGATCCGTATGTCAGCCGTATTTTTTTAATTCTATTAAGTTTTTTAAACTAAAACATTTTTTTGTATAAAAACTTAAACCATTGACCAAAATTTTTACTTATTATGAATGATTTTGAAGGCATTAATTTCTGATAATTCAGATTTCGAGATATTTCAGTAATGGATTTACCCTCTACATAATTTAATTTTTTCCATAATTCAGGTTTGAGATAAAATAGATTTTCAAACTTACTATAATTGGATTGGTTTATTTTTCGCCATTTATTTAAAAATTCATCAATATCTACTTGATGTGAATGTCCCCAATTAGTAAATTTCGTCCGAATTTCTTCTTCACTACGCGATAAACATTCATGTATCACTAGACTTGGAATATAGATTACTTGTTTTTTGGTGTTTCTGCCAGTTACATAACTCGGATAATTAGTAGCAAATTTTTGATTTCGTGGTTTGGATACATATAAAATTCCATCATCTGTATATTTATATAAGTTTACATAATATCCAGCTATCTGAATTTGATTTTTTTCTGGATTATTTAAATATTTATTTCTGAGCTTAAGTTCTTCCGTAAATTTCTTGAAGTCTACGAAATATTCATCACTATCTATTTGAATTAACCAATTGCCTATTCCCATTTTCGAGGCTAACATTTTTCTTTCTTTTACCTCGTTTTCCATCGCATTCAGATTGGAATCAAAAAAATCATCTCTATAAATTGTTATCTTTTTTTCAATATCAAAAGATTTGAGCCAAAGAAAAAAGCTGTCATCAATTTCAAAATTTCCACCTGACCATGTTCTTAAGTTCTCGTCAAGGGCAATTGTGATCGAGTCGGCTTCTTTATAAACTAATGGTATTGAATTTTTTAATAACTTATAATCATAAGACATTAGAAAACCAACTCGAATATCTTTCATTTAATTTACTTCGTTTGTTTTTAATTTTCTGTTCAAAAATAACATCTCTCGATTTTGCTTTCCACAAGTGGCGTAGAGTTGGAACACATAGCGTTATCTATTGGGATTGTTGGCTTAGCTGTTTGTTAATTTAGATCTAAAACATCACTTTTAAATCAAACGCTGCTATTTGGAATATTTGATATTGTTGCTAGTGTTTATAAGAATTTTATAATTGGTACTTCAATTTCACCTTTCCTTGAGTCGCTTTATAAGGATCAAAAGATATATATTTATTCGACTCACCATAATAATCAAGTCTGACTTCCTCTTCAAAATCTCCGATGAAATAGTAATAGCTTTTTGGATTTTCGATTTTGACGGGGCTTATGCTCAATCTAATTTTATCATTTGAGTAACCTTTAATTTTAGCATAAAAAACCGAATAGTTTTCATCAGGATTTGGGATTAAACTATCTATGAATTTTTTATCGAAATTATCAATTGTAACTTCTTTTTTATCAGTTGAATTTTCACAAGAACACAACAATATTAAAATCGTAAATAATCTAATATAATTCTTGATCATTTTTTACATCTTAAAAATTGTATGTTTCTGCAAATAAAGTCTACGTGTTTGTAATTGGCAAGTAGCGGAGAAAAAATCGACTGTCTTTCCTCCATGTCAAAGCCAGATTTTTGTTTTTGAGTTCTATCTTATTTTGTTTTAAATGACTAATACAAAAATTGCCTGTTTTCCAAATATACCGAAATTTTTGTCTTATAAAAGAACACTACTATTTTTTATATAAGGTGTTCTCTACTGTACCGACATGTGCTACCAGTAAACACCAAAATGAAAGCAGTTCTCAACTTAATTACGCCTTGGTTTCCCTTAGAATTGCTTATGAATGATCATTAAAATCACAATCCCGAAACAAGAGGAAGCCTCTTTTCTTTCCGTGCGTTTATAGCTCGCTTAAGCCCTGAAATAGCACCATGATGAATCCCTTCGTGAAAATTGTTGAAAATAATGGCTTCCTCAATGTTTTTCAATGTTGAACCAGAGTTTGCCGTGTAGGGCTGGTAGTTTTTGAAAAGCCCATTGTGCAAATCAATCTTGGTCTGGTTTATCGCAGGTATAAGCTTTGATTTTAGGTATTCCACATCCATTTTGTCTACGTTTTTGGTGGGTTTTGTTCCTTTTTTGTAGTTGGTGATCCATTCCTCTGAAATCAAGGGAGTCTGACCAGAAAAAACATAGACATACATTTGCTGGTGTGCGAGCGTATGCGCGATATTCCAAAATATATTGTTGTTGAAATCTTCAGGAATGGCATTAAGCTCTTCCAAAGAAAGGTCTTCCAGATAGCTTGTTAGTATCTCATGATTTTTCAACGTGATACCTAAAGTGTAATTTATACTATGAAATTAATATAAAAGTAGGCTTTTCAGTTGGGCCAAGTTGACAGATTAAAAAAGAAATGATATTACCGCCAATTTTACTCATTTATGTTGAGAATCAATGGAGCAAATATTTAAGTCAATTTTTTACACACATTTTATTGATTGTGTTTCTGATGGAATAGTTGTGGTTGTCTAATATATGCTGCAAAAATTGTAGCCAATACAATAATAGCTACAACTTCAAATGGCTTCTCTTTAGATATATGAATAAAAACTATAAATGTCATATATAATGCTAAAAGAGTCGTTCTCAAAATTATAGTTTTAATCAAGAACCTTGTGGCAAGCCCACGAGGTATGTCCCGATGGTTCGGGAGGAAAATACTTTTAAAAAATCGAGGCAAGCCCGCCTGAATGTTTCGGGCAGGCCTCGGGGAATTAAACCCTCAATGAGGGATTAAATAAGAACAAAGCAGTTGCTATAAGTAGAATAATTCCAACGATAATTATTATCGTATTATTTGTAATAATTTTATCCATTGATTGTAGTGAAATATTTTTCCTAATCCGTTTTGGATAGAAATCATAGATATCATTATAGAAGGTAGCCAAATTAAAACCGTCCGAATTATTTTTTAAATTCTCATGTTTTGTGGATGTTAGCAAATATTTTTAAATTCTGTCTGGCCAGATGTTAGGTAATTCTCCACTGAAACCCATTTCTTGAAGCCTATTAATGAGTTCCATTTCTGCTGTTGTCAATTCAAAATCGAACAGATTCATGTTTTCTTGGATTCTTCTGGGTGATGTAGATTTAGGGATAATAATTACATCGTGTTGAATAATCCATCTCAAACAAACCTGTGGAACAGATCTTTTGTGTTTGTTAGCGATTGCCTTTAACACTTCATTTCCAAACACTTTTCCTCTTGCCAAAGGCGACCATGATTCAACTACTATGTTTTGTCTTTTACAGAATTCTACTAATTCCTGTTGCCAATAACCTGGATGAAATTCTATTTGATTAATGGACGGAATCACATTAGCTGTTTGAAATAAAGCTTCTAAATGTTCTTGAAAAAAATTACTTACACCAATAGATTTTATTTTGCCTTCAGCTTGTAATTCTTCCATTGCCCGCCAAGTATCGGCATTGGTTTTTTGCCAATTATCATAATTTTTAGCATTAGCAGGCCAGTGTATTAAGTACAAATCAATGTAGTCTAGATTAAGTCTTTTTAGGGATTTTTCAAATTCTATTTTAGTTGATTTATAACCTAAACTCTCACGCCATAATTTGGTGGTTATGAAAATATCTTTTCTTAAAACTCCACTGGCTTTGATTCCTTTACCAACAGCTTCTTCATTCCCATAAATTGCTGCTGTATCGATTAGAGAATAGCCATTGGAGATAGCAGATATGACCGATTCTATTCCCTCTTGATTCTGAGATTTGTAGGTTCCAAATCCTACTATCGGTATTATATTTCCATCATTTAAGATTAAGTTCCGCATAATTTTTCAGTCAATTTCTTAAATTAAGTTTGTTTTTTTGAATTTACTAACTTGTTTAAAATGACAGCCATTAGGGCTTGGATAATCTAAGTATCGCAGCGTAGGGCCGAGTACCGGTAACTATCGTGATAGTAGGCTTAGTTGTATTTTACTTGAGGACTAAAATATCACTTTTCACTGGAATACCTACTATTTGCTGGTAACTGATGCTGGCATTGGTTGTTATAAGTCATAAGCGATGTAAGCTTGATTGATTACTTTAAATTCTGCAGCTTCATCTAATACATTTTCAAATGCTTTGTAATCAACCCAAACAAATCCATCATTTCCCCATTCATTTCCCCATGAGTTTGCAACTTTGAAGGCACTATAGTCATCAGAATACCCAATCACCAGCATTGCATGACATCTTTCTAAGCTGTAATCAACAAGATGTTCTCTGTATGCCGCTAAGCCAAAGTTATCTATCTTGCCAAATTCAGAAGATAAATATGCTCCAATTATTATAGGTGTCTTTTCATTAATTAAAGCTTTCATTTCTAGCACCATATTTTGTCCACTTAAACTTTTATAGTCACTAATTTTATATGTAGATGCTAAATCGTTTTGTTCTTCATTTGGCTGTAAACTACAACTGGTGTCGTTATAAGGAAAAGAAGCTAATGAGCAAACACCTTTATCTTTTAATAATTCCAGTGTTTCAGTAATTTGAGTTCCTAAACAATTGCCTTGAGCTAACTGATTGTAAGTGTATGCCGGACTCATTGTATTTGTTGTTGTGAAAGGCTGATTATTGGATTCTATCCCTTCTTGAAGTGATTTCATATAATAACTAATCGCCCAAGAAACACAGGAGCCTTGCTGACCTTGATTTCCTATTGGCGGCAATAAATGGGACAAGTCGTAACTATCAGGTAAATTATTAGGAATCACATAATCTACAAGCAAGTTATTATTATCAATTTTATATTCTCCATTTCCAGTGCATATACTACCAGTAGCAAATTCGAGTTCTTCAATTTCAGAAGGTAATCCTACGGGTTCATTTTGACATGAACATAAGCATGCAACTATAAAGAAAAGAATTAGTCTGTTCTCTCTCATTTTTTTTAGTTTTATTTATTTTCAACGGTCTAGATTAACACTAGTGGCGTGGAGTAGAGACACGTCCCATTTGTTATCGGGATTGTCGGCTTAGTTGTTTGAAACCTGAAGTTTAAAATATTACTTTACATGGGAATGCCCGCTATTTGCAATAACGATGTTACGTACTGGCATTATTACGATTTATAGTTTCTACAACTATTTTTTCTATTTCTTTTTGTTTAAACCCAAACCAACTTTCTCGGTACTCTGAATTGTCTATTAAATATTTAAAATTCTGAAATGGTTTCCTATTTGTCAAAGCTTCATTTAACTTTTCTTTAAAATGATTGTCTGTAAGCTCATCTTTGAAATTCTCCATTATTTTAAATGATTCGAAACTTTTTAAAACCTCAATTTTTATCAAGTTCTTTTTCTGCTTTTTTATTTTTTCAAAATCATCTTTGAAAACCTCTTCATAATAATCTTCATCCCCCATTCTTAAGTCGGCGCTGGGAATGCAAATTAATTGTTTTGTTTCTGGATTATAGTAGCAATCATTTCCGAAATCTAATTCTTGCGCTATATTGTTTATAATATTTTGTTCAGATTTATCCATAAAAGCATCCGTATTTATCTTCTTGAATGATTTCTAAAATTTTGTTTAAGTGGGAAGAACTGGGGAATGGCTCGTATAATTCCCATTTTAAATTTCCACGCATCCAATATAAGCTCCAAATATTCTTGGATTTATAATATCGTATTTTGACAAATGAGTTATGTTGAATTTCTTTTGGTTTATCCCATTTTGGTCTGATCTCGAAAATCTCGATAATTTTACCATCATAGGAATATCCGCAATCAAGTTTTTTCCTAATTTCAGGATCTTCTGGTCTTAATGATTCAACGAATTTTTTTATAGTCGATTCGTTTATGTCGATAATATCTTTTTTCATAGATTTTTCTGTAAACCGCTTGCAAATAAGGTTAATGTATAAGATTAGTTGCGTGTTTAAGCAACTAATTTAGCAAAAAATAGATCGAATCAGAGGAAATTCCGAAGGGATTTCCAAGTAGGCTAGAACCAAGCAATTAATTTTGGACGTTGTTACCACACGTTATTATTCAATTTGTATTCAACTGTCGCTTTTATTTTTCCACTTTTATTTAAAGGAATTAATGTAATTCCACTTTTTTAATCCCTCATTGAGGGTTTAACCCGCCTGACCGGCTGGGCAGGTTCCCCGAGGCCTGCCCGAAACATTCAGGCGGGCTTGCCTCGAATTTTTAAAAGTATTTTCCTCCCGAACCATCCTATCGTGTGGACACAATTTTTTAATATTTTAGCTGACTAATAATAGTTTTGCTAATAAAATGAAAAGGGGATTCACAGACCTAGAGGATAAACGTTTAGTTTACAGAGGCAATAAGATTTTATCGGATCTATTCAGTAAGAGCGTCCATTCAATCCGTCAGATTAGCAGGAATGAATCAGAGGCAAAAGCGGTTTACCGTTTTTTGCAGAACGACAGGGTCAGTGAAAAAGATATTATAGAAAACCTGATTCATAATTGCCGCACGGCATGTGCCGGCAGATTCGTTGTCTGTATCCAAGATACCACAGAAATCAACTTAAGCAGCCATGGTAAAAGAATCAACAAAGATAGCTTTGTGGGTACTACCAATGCAAAGGGCTCCCAAGGATTGGGATTCTTTATTCATCCAAGTTTGGTCTTGGATGCCGTGACTGGTACCCCCTACGGCTATTCTGATATTAAAGTTTGGAACAGGCCCTTAGAGTTCAAATCAAAGCATGAAAGACAGTACGGTAAACTGCCCATAGAAGAAAAAGAATCCTATAAATGGATAGAGGTGTCCAAAAACACACAGGCCTCACTACGTGATGTGGTAGAGGGAATGGTGATCGTACAAGATAGAGAAGGGGATATTTACGAACAGTTTGCAATCATACCAGATGCACAAACAGATCTGTTGATAAGAGCCCGAGTGGATAGAACATTGGCAGATAGGTC
>NZ_AUKH01000007.1:0-582713 GCF_000424645.1 Gillisia sp. JM1 | reverse complement strand
ATACCTGTTCGAATGCTAAGAATTTCAAAACACTTAGGTTAACAGTCGGATGAAAACGCAAACCACCTTTGTATGGTCCAATTGCAGAGTTCATTTGAATCCTGAAACCTCTGTTTATCTGCGTATTTCCTTTGTCGTCCAACCATGACACCCTGAACATAATTACACGCTCTGGTTCTACCATACGCTCTAAAAGCATGGCATTCTGATATTTTTTATTGTTTTCTATAAAGGGTATAACCGTTTCGGCAACCTCATGTACAGCTTGCATAAATTCTGGTTCGTTCTGATTTCTCTTAGAAACTACATCCAAAAAATCTTTTACACTTTGCTCCATAATATAGGATAAATTGTTAATTATAACGTTTTCGTAATTGAGTGCAAATATAAATTTTATATGAAGAAGAACGTTCAAATTTTATATTTTCATATAATATTAACTCTTTATAAGGCAAGAAGATATAAGTATAGTAATAGTTCTATCTTCGTTTGTGCCATTTTTATATATTTGTTTATACATCCACTTGTTGTATATGGGAAGATCCCGACTTATTCTGTTAATTTTATTTCTCTTTCTTTTCTGTAAAGAAAGCGGGTTTGCCCAACTCGGGATTTCGCATGAAATCGGAGTCTTAGTAGGGCCTGCCTCTTTTTTAACAGATTATGGGGAACGCTACGATCTGCAAAATAATGTAAGTAACTCGGGATTTGGTATTGGTCTCGTGCATTACATCAATTTTGCCTACAGAGCAGAGTGTAATTGCTATTCAGTAGACAGATATTTTAACGATCACTTTAAAATTAGGACCGAATTAGATTATTTTTGGACAAATCTGGAGCATATTGGGCCTGTTGCAGATAAGAATACGGTTGGTGGCAAACTCTTAAGAGGAATGCATGGTAAAACCCAAACATTCGAAATTGGAACACATTTGGAATACTATCCACTTAGCATTCGGGATTACGGTGCTTTTTCCTATCTATTTATGCCTTTTATTAGCCTAGGTGTTCACTTTGTTAATTATAATCCTGATGCTTATTCAGATTTTGGTCCTTTAAGCGATCCAAATAATGTTTTTCCAACTTTTGTAGGTGGAATAGATCTGGATGGTGGGTCTACTTGGACTATTGTTGGAATTGCCGGAGCCAGATATAAAATAAGCCCGGTGGCAGATATATCAATTGAAGGAAGATTTCAATATTACGATGTAGATTGGATTGACGGACTTAATATAAATGCGCCACAAAATAAATATAATGATGTTGTTTTCTGGTTGAATGTTGGGTTTATCTACTACCTAAACTATTAAAACAAAAAAGGCTTCAACTAAGCTGAAACCTTTTATCATAATTATTTTTAAAAATCTATCCCAAAGCTTGTTTTAGATCTTCAATAAGATCCTCATCGTCTTCAATCCCTACACTTAAACGAATTAAAGAATCTATAATTCCTATCTTCTCTCTTTCCTCCTTAGGAATAGAAGCATGCGTCATACTTGCTGGATGGCCCGCTAAAGACTCTACACCACCAAGAGATTCAGCTAAAGTGAAAACTTTTAGGTTTTCTAAAAGCTTAACAGCGCTTTCTAATGTTTTTTCTGAAGTAGTAAAAGAGATCATTCCTCCAAAAGCTTTCATTTGTGCTTTTGCAATATCATGATTTGGGTGATCCTCGAAACCTGGCCAATATACTTTATCTACTTTAGGATGTGATTTTAAGAACTTAGCCACTTTCTCTGCATTCTCACAATGTCTTTGCATTCTAATGTGCAAAGTTTTGATTCCTCTTAGCACTAAAAAGCTGTCTTGTGGACCACAAACGGCACCACTCGCGTTTTGCACAAAATACAATCTGTTTGCCAGTTCTTTATCTTTTACCACAAGTGAACCCAATACCACATCACTATGGCCTCCTAAATACTTAGTTGCACTATGCATTACAATATCTGCCCCTAGATCTAAGGGTTGCTGTAGATAAGGAGTTGCAAATGTATTATCTACCGCTAATAGCAACTTGTGCTTTTTAGCAAGTTTAGAACACGCAACGATATCTATAATATTCATCATTGGATTAGTTGGGGTTTCTACCCAAATCAATTTTGTGTTCTTATTTATATATTCCTCGATCTTACTGGCATCTTGCATGCCAATAAAGTGGAATTTAAGACCAAGTCCCTCAAAGATCTTAGTAAAAAGTCTATAAGAACCCCCATAAAGATCATTGGTAGATATGATCTCATCACCAGGTTTAAATAATTTCATAACTGCATCTATAGCTGCTAATCCAGAACCAAAAGCAAGACCGAATTCCCCATTTTCAATACTAGCAAGCGCATTCTCTAAAGCAGATCTCGTTGGGTTTCCACTACGAGAATATTCAAAACCTTTATGATCACCTGGAGTAGTTTGAGAATAGGTAGTGGTTTGATAAATTGGAGGCATTACAGAACCGTATGCAGGATCTATATTATGTTGTCCTCCGTGTATCGTTTTAGTGTTGAATTTCATATATAAATATTTGTTGTAAATGTACTTCTCGTAGTGGGCAACTACAAAATAGCATGTACCTTTATCCCTAATTTAACATAGAAATCTCGTAGTGAAAAAACTGTTTTTAGCCTTGACATTCAACTTATTGTTGATTGGTTGTAATAAAGATGCTCCAGAATTAAGTTTTGATGAGCTGAATATTGAGCAAGTTTCTGAGTTAAACTGTAATCCAGAAGAGGAAAACTGCACGTTTATAGGGATCACAGTGCCTTGGGCAATGGGTAAAGATACTCGCAGCAATTTATTGAACAGTCATATAGAAGATCATATTATTAAACTGATAGATTATCAGGATAACAAAGAATTAAATTCGTTAGAAAACTTAGCACAAACCTTTATTAAGGATTATGAAGCTAGCGCCAAAGAATTTCCAGAATACAATATTCCATGGGAAGCATTTGTAGAAGGAAAACTTACTTACGAATCTGAAAAAATTATATCTATTCAGTTTGACCTTGCGCTATTTACTGGCGGGGCACATGGATATACTAGTATTACTTATCTAAATTTCGATCCTGAATCTGGAAGGCTTATTTCCAATAATGCTCTGTTTTCAGAGGATTTTAAAAATTTTGCTGAAGAAAGGTTTCGAAAGAAAAATGATATTCCAGAGAATGAACCTATCAACAGCACCGGATTATTTTTTGAAGATGATAAATTTCAGCTCCCACAAAATATTGGATTTCATGAAAATAAAATCGTCTTAAGATATAATGCCTACGAAATTGCATCTTATTCTGAAGGAACTATTCAGTTAGAATTCAAAATGGATGAGGTTAAAAAGTATTTTAAAATTCTTTAATCCCTCATTGAGAGTTTAATTCCCCGAGGCCTGCCCGAAACATTCAGGCGGGCTTGCATCGAATTTTTAAAAGTATTTTCCAAGTCATAGCTCATGGGCTTGCCCCGAGGTTCTTGATTTTTGAAGAGTTATCAAAATGATTGTTTTGCCTAAAAAGTGTTTTTGCCAAGATTTATAAAAAATTATTATGAAAAAGATCTATCACCTCTCCTCCTGTTCTACTTGTAAAAGAATCTTAAAGGAATTAGAACCTTCTTCTGCTTATATTTTACAGGATATAAAAGAAGACCCATTAACTATAGAGCAACTGGAGGAAATGTATGAGTTGGCGGGAAGCTACGAGTCATTATTCAGCAAAAGAGCTCAGCTTTATAAAGAGAAGAATTTAAAAAATGAGACGTTAGATGAAAGAAATTATAAGAATTTAATTCTGGAACATTATACTTTTTTGAAGCGGCCTGTTATTATAAATAACGATGAGATCTTTATAGGGAATTCTAAAAGCACAGTAGAGGCTGCCAAAATTGCCATGAATGAATAGCCGAACGCTTGCAATTCTAGCGGCAACGGGAGCGAGTGCTATTTACGGGGTAAACCATACTATAGCCAAGGGATTAATGCCTGTTTATATAGAACCTTTTGGATTTATATTCTTGAGGGTCACCGGAGCGGCTATATTATTTTGGATCATAAGTTTTTGGGGGCCAAAAGAAAAAGTAGCTACCGGAGATTGGACCAGGCTTATAGCTTGCGCAATTTTTGGAATGGTGATAAACATGCTGATGTTCTTTAAAGGCCTTAGCCTATCTACACCAATAAACAGCTCTGTTATAATTACAGTTTCACCCATTCTTGTCCTATTGCTTGCTGCAGTGTTAATCAAGGAAAAAATAACACTTTTAAAAACTGCCGGAATAGTAATTGGACTTGCCGGCGCTTTAGCTTTGGTGCTTTTTAGCGATCCAGAAACCGTAAATGCTCCAAATATTCCAGTGGGAAATATGCTATTTATTGTTAATGCTTTTTCCTATGGGATATACCTGATTCTTGTAAAACCATTAACTTCAAAATACCACCCTTTCACTCTAATGAAATGGTTGTTTTTATTTGCGGTTATTATAAACTTCCCAATCACGATTTCCGAATTTTCTCAAGTGGAATGGTTGGAGTTACCAGCACATGCCATTTGGAAAATGGGATTTGTAATTATAGGAACTACATTTTCAACCTATTTATTGAATATTTATGCCTTAAAAGAATTAAGTGCCGCGACTATAAGCGCATTCATTTATTTACAGCCGCTAATAGCCATTACTTTCGCTGTTGCCACGGGAGCAGATTCTTTAGATATGGTAAAAATAACCGCAGCAATTTTAGTGTTTACAGGAGTTTATATGGTTACCAGAAAGACAAAACCTAAACTGGTTTCGACTCCAAATCCTTAGGTGATTTCCCATATTTACGGGTATCCTCTTTAGTTAATATTCTAAAATCTTCTGTATGTGGAATATTGTCTATGTCTTTTCTCATATGCTCTGGCAAGCCTGTAAGTTTACGCTCTTTAAGATCTATCCATCCCCCCATTGCCTCACAAGTTGCTAAATTTCTTCCTTTATAATCGTAGAAGTTATGGACAAATTCAAAATACATTCCATCTTCAGAAAGGCCTTTTAACTCTAAGCTCACTTTTATCGGCATTCCCATAAATACCTCGCGGAAATAATAAATATGCTCATAGAAAACCACCGGTCCCAAGTTGTTTTTGGCTAAAGAATTCTGATCGAATCCATTTTCCATGAAATAACCCATTCTGGTATGACTCATGAAATTAATGTAGGCCGAATTTGCTAAATGCCTATTCGCATCAATATCACTCCATCGTATTTCAAATTCTTTCGTATACATATTTTCAAAATTTTGATAAAATTACTAATTTTTATTATGCGTGCATAATTAAATAAGTTAAGTATATGCCATTTAATTTTCCGAGATTTGTGACTTATGCCAATAGTAGAAAGCACCTATATTCCGCCATACATCTTCAGAAATTATCATATTTCTACAATCTATGCTGCAAAACTGAGAAGTATAAAGCCTGTACCGCAAACCAGAGAGCGTTTAAAACTAGAAGACGGAGACTTTATAGATATAGACTGGAGTTATGCCAATTCTTGTAGCTCCAATAAGGTTCTCGTTATACTTCATGGGTTGGATGGAAATGCACAACGCCCTTATGTTTTGGGTCTTGCGCATCATTTTAATCACCATGGCTGGGATGTGGCTGCATTTAATTTTAGAGGCTGTAGTGGAGAAATAAACAAGCTTTACAGATCTTATAATGCAGGGGCTAGCGAAGATCTTAATAATGTAGTTACCTATATTCTTTCCAATAAAAAATACGAAACCATGGCTATTAACGGTTTCAGCTTGGGAGCGAATTTATTATTGAAATATTTAGGGGAAGGAAACGATCTTCCTGAAGAATTAAAGGCTGCGGTTGCAATTTCTGCTCCCTGCGATCTTTATGCATCCCTTAAGAAATTGGAGGAAAGTAGAAACTGGATTTATTCCACGCGTTTTATAATGCAGCTTAAAAAACAATTGTTTTTAAGAGAGAAACATTTTCCTGAAGAAATCACCAAAAAGCAGATCGCCAATTGCTCCAATTTGTATGAAATAGACGAATTGTATACCAGTCAGGCCCATGGTTATGAGAACGCGTTAGAGTATTACGAAAAAAGTAGCGCCTTGAGTTTTCTGTCTAACATTAAAACTCCAACACTGCTAATAAATGCTAAGAATGACGGATTTCTTTCAGAGAATTCATCTCCCATTGATATCGCAAAAAGCAATCCGGATTTTTATTTAGAGACTCCGGAGTACGGAGGTCATGTAGGATTTCTTCAGAATAAAGATGCCACTTATACCGAAGAGCGGGCTTTAGAATTTATAACTTACCATTTATAGCTCATACTTTCCTTAAGATTCTTTGTCCTGCTTAAGATTTGGTTATCTTTGCCCAACCTTTTAAAAATCAAGCATGATTCAGTCAATGACCGGTTTTGGGAAAAGCCTTTTACAGCTTCCTTCCAAAAAAATTACTATAGAAATTAAATCTCTTAACAGCAAAAGTCTGGATCTTAATGCCAGAATCCCGGGTCAATACCGTGAAAAAGAATTGCTTCTAAGAAATATTATAGCAAAATCGCTAGTTAGAGGAAAAGTGGATTTTTCTTTATATGTTGAAGTTACCGGTGAGGAAACTACTTCTTCCATAAACCCTATAGTAGTAAAAAAATATATGGAGCAGTTGAGGCAAATTGCTAATATAGATGATGATGAATTGCTAAAAATGGCTATTCGTATGCCAGATACCATGAAATCTGAAAGGGAAGAAATTGAAGAAACAGAATTCATCGAGATCGAAAAAACTTTGCAACAAGCCTTAACCGAGATCAATTCTTTTAGAACTGATGAGGGAAATGCTTTGGAGAAAGATCTCATGTTTAGAGTTTCCAATATCGCACAATTGCTTCAGGACATTATAGCGATGGATCCAGATAGAATTGAAGGGGTAAGAGAACGTTTAAGAAAAGGGGTTGCAGATCTTCAGGAAAAGGTGGATGAAAACAGATTCGAGCAGGAATTGGTATATTATATAGAAAAGTTTGACATCACAGAAGAAAAGGTTCGATTGGAAAACCACTTATCTTATTTTCTAGAAACCATTAATTCTCCTGACTCTAATGGAAGAAAATTAGGTTTTATTTCCCAAGAAATGGGTAGAGAGATCAATACTATTGGTAGCAAATCCAATTATGCTCCTATGCAGCAATTGGTTGTGCAAATGAAAGATGAGCTGGAAAAAATAAAAGAACAACTTTTAAACGTATTGTAATGAAAACTGGTAAATTAATCGTTTTTTCTGCACCCTCGGGATCAGGAAAAACTACCATAGTTCAGCATTTATTAGCTCATTCAGAGTTAAATCTGGAATTTTCAATTTCAGCAACATCACGCGAACCAAGGGGAGATGAAGTGGAAGGGAAAGATTATTATTTCTTGAATTTACATGAATTCAAACAAAAGATCAAAAAGGAAGAGTTCTTAGAATGGGAAGAAGTATATCGTGATAATTTTTACGGAACTTTAAAGGCAGAAATAGAACGTATATGGGCACATGGTAAAAATGTGATCTTCGATATAGACGTAGTTGGAGGTTTAGACATAAAACATATTTATCCTAAAAAAACCTTGGCGGTTTTTGTAAAACCACCAAGTATTGAGGAGCTTAAAATTAGATTAAAAAAGCGCAAGACAGAAAGCGAGGATAAGATAAACATGCGAGTTGCAAAAGCTTCTATAGAGCTTGCTACCGCACCTCAATTCGATTTTATTATAGAGAACAACAATCTACAAATTGCCTTGGATGAAGCTTATAATCTTGTTTCCACCTTTGTTGAAGCCAATAGCGAATTAGGATGAAAAAAAAGGTAGGACTTTATTTTGGCACATTTAACCCTATCCATTCCGGACATCTTATAATTGCTAATTATATGGTTGAATTTTCTGAGCTTACTGAAGTTTGGATGGTTGTTACACCACATAATCCTTTTAAAAATAAAAGTAGCCTTCTAGATAATCATCATCGCTTAGAGATGGTCTATAAAGCCTGTGAAGATTATCCTAATTTAAAACCTAGCGATATTGAGTTTGGCCTTCCGCAACCAAATTACACCGTAAACACCTTGATCCAATTAGAGGAGAAATATCCAGATCTGGAATTTGCCCTAATTATGGGGGAGGATAATTTAAAGAGTTTTCATAAGTGGAAAAACTATGAAGTGATCCTAGAGCGATACTCCATTTTTGTATATCCAAGAATATCTAAAGGATTGATAGAAAATGAGTTTCTAACTCATGCTAAAATCACACGAGTTCCTGCTCCAATAATAGAAATGTCTTCTACATTTATAAGAAAAGCGGTTAAAGAAGGGAAGAATATTAAGCCTATGTTACCAGAGAAAGTCTGGAAGTACTTAGATGAGATGAATTTCTATAAATAAAAAACTGTTTAAAAAATTATTTTGATCTTCAGTTGAGTTAATTGATCCTACTTTTTTCATTATGGAACTATAACCTAGCACATCGACTGCGCTCAATATAAAACCTCAAATTTTTTAAACAGTTCTCTAATAATCAAATATCAAAATTTATTTTTTCAAAGCCGGAATTCGTAAAACCTGTCCAGGATATATTTTATCTGGATCTGTAAGCATTGGCTTGTTTGCTTCAAATATCTCTGGATATTTATTTGCAGATCCGTAATGTTCTTTTGCTATTTTACTTAAAGAATCTCCTCTTTCAACAGTATGGAAAACAGCCTCAGGCTCTTTATTTTCCACTACCATATTATCATCTACCTGTGCAATTCCTTCTACATTTCCAACTACTAAAATAATTTTTTCTCTAGTGGTTTGGTCATATGCTTTTCCACTTATTCTGGCCATATCATCACTAATATGAATTTTAAGATTTTCTACTTTAAGATTAAGATCATGAATGGTAGTTTCTAATTTTTTAGCAGCCTTTTTGTTTTCTAATTCTTCTGCTTTATCATTTTCTCCACCTACAACGGGAGTTTTATCTCTAGTATTCTTTTTAGAACCAAAAATTTTGGCTCCTGCATTTTTAATAAAAGTAAATAATCCCATTACGTAATTTATTAGTTAGTTTTCTATAAACAAATTACAAATTCAGCACTACACTAACTACATTGTTTGTATTAAAATTTTGTTAGTATTTAAAAAAACAGCGCAGAGCTTATTAAACTCTACGCTGTTTCATTAAATAACCAACCAAAAAACTAAATTAAAGACGATAATATCAACCATTACCAATCTTCTATTTTATAACGGTATTAAAATAAAAAAATTGTAGTATACTAATAATAAAACCTGAAGAATTTACATTGTGTTAAAATTATGTATTTTTGAAGTGAAGAAAATTTATTATGAATAACACTCCTAAATTTGGTGTATTTGGCGGCGGAAGTTGGGCCACAGCGATCGTTAAAATGCTTGCTGAAAATCTCGATGAGATTAATTGGTATATGCGCAGCGAAACAGCCATAGAACATATAAGAACTCAAGACCATAATCCTAACTATTTAAGTTCTGTTGAATTTGATGTAAAAAAACTTCATTTAAGCAGTGATATTAATGAAGTAGTGAGAAATTCAGACTATCTGATATTTGCAATTCCTTCAGCATTTGTAAAGAGAGAGTTAGACAAGCTTACTGAATCTTTAGATGGTAAGGTGATCTTCTCTGCTATTAAAGGTATTGTACCAGAAACCAGTTTAATTGTAGGAGAACATTTTAATCAGGAATATTTTGTGCCAGAGGAAAATATTGGAGTGATCACAGGACCTTGTCATGCTGAGGAAGTTGCTCTTGAACGTCTTTCTTATCTAACAATTGCTTGTTTAGATGAGGAAAAAGCAAATATCGTGGCTAAGCATTTACAGAGTGATTATATTACTTGCAAGACTAGTGACGATGTTACAGGTACAGAATATGCTGCTATGCTTAAGAACATTTATGCCATTGCAGCTGGAATTGCTCACGGATTAGGCTATGGAGATAATTTCCAAAGTGTATTAATGAGCAATGCCATTCGAGAAATGAAAAAATTCATTAAGAAAGTGCATAAGATGAAACGAAACATCAACGATTCGGCTTATCTAGGAGATCTTCTTGTAACTGGATATTCTGTTTTTAGTAGAAACAGAATGTTTGGAAATATGATTGGAAAAGGATATACCGTTAAAAGTGCACAAATGGAAATGAATATGGTGGCTGAGGGCTATTATGCAACCGAAAGTGCTTATAAGATAAACCTAGATAAAGGCGCTAAAACCCCAATTATAAATGCAGTTTATAGCATTTTATATGAAGGGAAAAATCCAAAGGCCGTCTTTAAAAAATTAGCCGAAAAATTAAACTAGCCTCGCCGGTTTAGCTTCTAAACAAAATCAACTTATTTTATTTTATGAATAATTCTATCCTAAAAGGCAGCATATTAGTTGCCTTAGGAGCCTCCAGTTATGGAATGCTTACTACTTTTGTGAAAATGGCATATGAGGAAGGCTACACATCGTATGAGATCACTTTTTCTCAAATGATTTTGGGTCTTATCGGCCTAATTATTATTAATTTCTTATTCGTAAAGGAGAAACAGAATTATATAAAGGAAACCAAGACCAAAAGTATTTTAAAACTGATGGCTGCAGGGACCTCTCTAGGTCTTACCAGTATCTTTTACTATTTTGCAGTTAAATATATCCCAGTATCTATAGGTATAGTCCTACTAATGCAAAGTGTATGGATTAGCGTATTACTTGAGTCTATTATAACCAAGAAAAAGCCTGAATTAAATAAGATACTTGCTGTAATAGTTATACTAATTGGAACTGTATTGGCAACAAATATCTTAATTGACTCTATAAAACTGGATTGGAGAGGTATCGGCTGGGGACTTTTAGCAGCGGTATCTTACACCGTAACAATATACACCTCTAATACAGTAGCGCTTCATTTACATTCCTTTAGACGAAGTTTGTGGATGATGTTGGGCGGAACTATAATAATTGCCATAATATCGGCTCCATTTCTCTTAGAACAGTTTAATCTAGATATCTTTAAAAAATGGGGATTAATATTAGCCTTATTCGGAACCATCTTGCCTCCTATTCTTTTCACTAGAGGAATGCCAAAGATAAATGTAGGATTGGGAGCAATTATTTCTTCAGTAGAACTACCTGTGGCTGTAATACTAGCCTACTTTTTACTAGATGAAGTGATAAATATTTATCAATGGACAGGCATCGTAATTATTATAGCCTCTGTGATTCTTATGAATATGCCTAAGCTTTTTAAGGCTAAGAAGAATTAAGTAAACAAAATCTAGACGGCCAAAATACCTTTCAAATTCATGATAGGGATTTCTGTTAATGCGCTTTCTTTTACTGTGTTTTGTGGCAATGTAAAAGTGCGTTCGTACATTTTACCTTCAGCAAAAAATGTAATGGAGAATTTGTTATCTAACTTTAATAGCTTTTCCTGTAAGAACTCGATCTTAGCGAAATATTTAGCCGGAAGCAGCTTAATAGAATGTCTCATAGCAGGAGTGATTTGCTTCTCATTAGAGCCACTAGTAACAATAAGGATCATTTCCAAGGGATCATTCCTGTCATTAATAATATAGGCGTTCCAGTCCATCGTTTTATATTCCGGATGCTGTTCATAAACAGCCGCAACATAAACATCTTTCACTTCAGGTATTTCAATGTCTTTTCTCAAATCTAATCGAATGTTTGTTTTATCTTATTCCATGCGATCCAAAGTAAGATTGCAGCAGCAAGAAAAAGAATAGCTCCAATCGCTATCTCAACAACAGCAATAATAAGAGTTACATAAATAATTACTGCAAATATTACGATTGCAAGTAACAAGAAGCCCATTTTTTTCATCTATAATGCTGATTTAAATTGTTTGAGGAAACGTACATCGTTCTCATAAAACATTCTAATATCTCCTATTTGATACAATAACATTGCTATTCTCTCTATTCCCATTCCAAAAGCAAAACCAGAATATTCTGTAGGATCTATTCCGCAGTTCTTTAAAACATTAGGATCCACCATTCCGCAACCCATAATTTCTAACCAACCGGTTCCCTTGGTAATACGGTAATCGGTTTCGGTTTCCAGTCCCCAATAAATATCCACCTCAGCACTAGGTTCTGTAAATGGAAAATACGAAGGTCTTAAGCGAATCTTTGATTTCCCGAAGAGTTGCTTGGTAAAGTAGAGTAAAGTTTGTTTAAGGTCTGCAAAAGAGACATCCTTATCTATGTACAAGCCTTCTACTTGGTGAAAAATACAGTGAGATCTAGCAGAAATCGCTTCATTTCTAAAAACTCTTCCCGGGGAAATAGTTCTAATTGGCGGTTTATTCTCCTCCATATATCGCACCTGTACAGATGATGTATGGGTGCGCAATAAGATATCTGATGGATCTGTTTGTATAAAAAACGTATCCTGCATATCTCTCGCAGGATGATATTCAGGAAGATTCAATGCCGTAAAGTTATGCCAGTCATCTTCAATTTCTGGCCCTTCAGAAACATTGAAACCAATGTTCGAAAAAATCTCTATAATCTGATTTTTAACAATAGAAATTGGATGCCTGGATCCTATTTGTATAGGTTCTGAAGGTCGTGTAAGATCTCCATATTTACCTTTTTCTTCTTGCTTGCCCTCCAAAGCTTCCTTTAAAATGGTGACTTTTTCAGTAGCAGCGTTCTTTAGCGTATTAATGGCTTGACCAAAATCTTTTTTCTCCTCGTTGGGAACGTTTTTAAATTCAGCAAAAAACTGATTTAAAAAACCTTTCTTTCCCAAATATTCAATTCTGAAAGCTTCTATTTCTGAAGGATTGTCTGAACTGAATCCTTCAACCTTTGAAATATGTTCCTTTATCTTATCAATCATCACTACATTTCTTTAAAGAGGGGCAAATTTACTAAAATTGAGCATTTTGCCTACTATCCTAATTGGCTTATTCTATATATCCATTTTCCATAAAATAATTCACGATCGCTTCTTTCATTAAAACCGATTGCTCCCCAGCTTTTAAGCTTGGTAATGTTTCTATAGTTTTATAATGAGGCCACTTATCTTCATCAAAATATTCAAATTCATAGTATCCATAAGGCTCCAAAAGCCTGCATATTGCAATATGCATAAGATCTAATTTATGATCTTTTTTGAATTTTTTATGAGGTTGTCCAAGTTCCTGTACTCCTACTAAATATATAATTGCATCTAGATCTAACAAATCTCCATCTGCAAATTGATTGGAGATTTTTTGCTGTAAAGCACTCCAACGCTCTTTTAATTGTTCATCTCTTGCCATTTGGCAAAGATACGTATCTTGGGACTTGTAACACTATCCAAAAAAGATGAATATTGTAGATATCATACTAGGGGTAATCCTACTATACGGAATGGTAAGAGGGTTTTTTCGTGGTTTTTTTGCTGAATTGGCTTCTTTAGTTGGTTTTATTCTAGGAATATATATAGCAGTCTATTTTTCGCATTATATAAGTGACTACTTAGTAGAAAGGGTTGCGTGGAATATGAGGTATGTTAACCTGGCCTCTTTTGCCATCACATTTATTATGGTTGTGTTCTTAATATCGCTTGCTGGGCAATTTTTAACCAAAGTGGCCGGATTTGCTGCTCTTGGTGTTTTAAACAAACTTATTGGTGCTAGTTTCGGCTTTATAAAAGTTGCATTTGTAGTGAGTGTTGTAATTATGTTCTTTGGATCTACCAATGAGGATATAAAAATAGTAGAGCAGGAGACCTTGGAAGATTCTATATTATATGCTCCTATAAGAACTATCGCTCCTATTTTAATTCCTGCCATTCTAATAGAAGCGCGAGATCTAGATCTTATCAAAGAAGAAGAAAAAGCTGAAGCATAAAAAATCCGCCAACTTAATTCAATAAAATTGAATCATGTTGGCGGATCATATTCTTGATTATTTCCCTAGAAATTTAACTGATAGACTTTTTCCAGTTGGGAATCATTGCTAAAGTTTACTTCCAGATCTTTAATAATTCCAGATCCTACTCCATATACCCATCCGTGAACACTTAGATCTTGATTATTCTTCCATGCGTTCTGAATTATAGACGTCTTAGCAAGATCAAAAACTTGTTCTTTTACATTGAATTCTACAAAAGAATCAAAACGCTCTTTTTCATCAGAAATAGCATTCAATTCATCTTTATGTAATCTGTACACATCCTTAATATGGCGTATCCAGTTATCTATTAAGCCAACAGATTGCTGTTCCATCGCTGCTTTTACACCTCCACAACCATAATGGCCACATACAATTACGTGCTTTACCTTAAGGATGTTTACAGCATAATCCAGCACACTCAACATATTCATGTCTGTATGCACCACCATATTGGCTATGTTTCTATGTACAAATACTTCCCCAGGCTCTGCCCCTATAATTTCATTCGCAGGAACCCTGCTATCTGCACAACCTATCCACAGAATTGGAGGTTGTTGCCCGTTAGCTAATTTCTTAAAATATTCTGGGTCAAGCTTCAACTTGCTCTCTACCCATTTTTTATTGTTTTCTATTAAATTTTTATATAGGTCTTGCATCTAATTTTCTTTTTATTAATGGGCTGCTTCAAATACTTCTATTCCAAAAATCTCTCTATAACTAACAGGGTTTTCAAAAATCCCTCTTTCAGATATAAATTTAATCTTTATATCCTTGTTCCTTGCTGTTACCGCAAAATCTTCTAGGATCTCTAAAACATCTAAATCTAAAGATCTTGTCTTAGTAACATCGATCTCTAGAAAAGTATTAGCTGGTAATGTGTTGAGCTCTCGCTGTATAGCTCCTTTGTTTAGGAATGTTACCTCTTCAGCAAAAACCATTTTTATTTTTCTGGCGCCATTGGATACATCTTCCATATGCAGAAAATGTGAGTTTTTGTAGCTGTTTATTAAAATGGTAATAATTCCAACTGCTAGTCCTAACAAAATACCTACTAAAAGGTCTGTTGCTACAATTGCTACAACCGTTACTAGAAAGGGAATAAACTGAGATTTACCCAACTTGAACATTTGAATAAATTGTTTTGGATTAGCCAGTTTGTATCCAATTATTAACAATACTGCAGCTAATACTCCCAGTGGAATTAAGTTGAGAAAATGAGGAATTAGTAGCACACTAAAAAGCAATAAAAAACCGTGAAGAATTGTTGAAAGTTTTGTTTTCCCTCCGCTCATAACATTGGCAGAACTTCTTACAATTACCTGAGTAATTGGCAAACCTCCTACTAATCCGGAAAAAGTGTTTCCTACACCTTGCGCTATTAATTCTCTATTGGTTGGGGTTACTCGCTTTGCTGGGTCCAACTTATCTGTTGCTTCAACACTCAATAGAGTTTCTAAACTTGCTACGATTGCTATGGTGATTGCAACAATATATATATCAGAGTTGCCCAGTTGTGTGAAATCTGGAAAAGTAAATTGCCCAATAAAATCTGAAACGTTATCTGGCACAGGTACATTTACAAGATTTTTTCCTGTAATTTCAAAAATGGTAGTAGTATCACTAAAAATTAATTGATAGCTAATACCAGCTATAACTGCAACCAAGGGTCCTGGCACAAGTTTGAAAAATTTATTCTTCTTAGCCAAGACATTATCCCAAACCAACAATATCAATAAAGAAATAGCTGTTATAACTATTACTCCAATCGATACAAAATCTGTCATATGGGCAAGGCTCAAAAATGTATCTCGTCCTGTAGTTTCAAAAAAAGAAAACACACTATCAGATTGATTATCGAACCCCATAGCGAGCGGAATTTGTTTTAAAAATATAATGATTCCAATGGCAGACAACATTCCTTTTATCACAGAAGATGGAAAGAAATATCCAATTACTCCTGCCTTTAATAATCCTAAAACAATCTGCATAATTCCGGCAAGAACTACGGCCACTAAAAACAACTCATAACTACCAAGATCTGAGATTGCTGTAAGCACTACTACTGCCAATCCTGCTGCAGGACCACTAACTCCTAGGGAAGAACCAGATCCAATCCCAACAACTATTCCTCCAATAATTCCTGCAATAACGCCGGAAAATAATGGTGCCCCACTGGCAAGAGCAATACCCAAACATAAAGGTAGGGCCACAAAAAATACCACCAAACTTGCTGGTAAATCACTTTTTAAATTCTTAAACATGTAAATAATATGTGTAACAGGAACTGTGATTTTGGATCTTCCTAAAAATGGAAATCCCCCACTGCTAATCTCATAGAGATTTGCAATAAGATATCTGATAACGGACCCTATTTTTGGCCCATATCCTAAACAATTCCTTTATTTATAATTAATTAATAAGGGGAATTACTTTTAAGATAAGTGTGATAGTTTTCTTACCAAACCTTCAATAGATGTATGGTTTTAGAAAATCTAACTTAAATTAATGGTAACATGAAAATCGAAAGATATTATGCCAGATCTGGCGGAGGTGATATAACTTCAAAATAAAGCGATTGTAAGTTGTGCTTTTCCCTGTGAAGGATCACAGATTTTTTACTTAGAAAATCAATACTCAATTGATTTTCTCTTACCTCATTATTTGTGAACTCTGTAGAAATATTGTTCTTGGCCTGTTCCTCTTCAGCAGTAGAAGAAATAAATGAAATATCGGTATTGTTATCTATAAGTACCACAATCGTTGGCACCATGAGAAAACTCACGAAAATAAATACTAATATATAGGCCGTTTTCAACATTTCGGCAAAAATAACAATATTGTTTAATTAGAAAAAAGAATCCCTATAAATTAACCTATTGTTAGTATTTGCAAAATCTATCTATAAGAATTTGAGAGAAGTTTTATCTGCCCAACCCGTTGAGCCGTTTGCTAATTCTAATTGAACCCAATCCTGAAAGGTATTGAGAATTTGCACCTTTGTACCCTCATGAAGCATGAACAGCTCATTGCCTCTTAAATTAGGTTCATTCCGTACAGGAACTTCTTCAGCAAATACGATTGCGAATTCCCTGTCTTGAGTATCATTTTTCATGTAAAATGCGAATATCAAGGAGATAAACGAAATTACTACTGCTGTAATTGCAACCGTAAAAAATACGCGTTTCCATTTACTGGCAATACTAAAATAATAGAGTAAAAATAGAATTGAAAAAATTGCTGCTCCTGATATTGCGATCCACGCCCATCCATTAAAACTAAAAACGCTGATCGCAGTAGTTATAAAATTAGATAATCCCGATTTTGGAACCACTTTAATATCATCTAAAACCATGTTACAAGCAAATTCCAAATTGTTTTTGATAGTTTGGTCTGCCGGATCCAATAATAAGGCTTTTTCATAATTATAAACACTTTCGGCTATATGATTGAGTTTATAATGGGCATTCCCTAGGTTAAAGTATAACTCTGCCGATTCTTCCCCATTTTTAAGTACTTCTGTATATCGGCTAACAGCCTCGGGATAATTACCAGCATTATAAGCTGTGTTAGCTTTTTCAAATAAAGCCTTATTCTGCCCCATCAAAGGAGCGCAAATTAATAGTAAAAGGAACAGTATTCTTTTCATGCTTATAACTGTTTATCTAATGCTGAAATTGTAGCTGCAGCTTTCTCGTAATCCTCATTCATAGTAACACTAGAAGAAGGAGCATATCTTGCGAACTCACAAGTTTCTATAAGAGAAATGAACTCTTTATTTGTTGCGGGATCCACTTTCCTGTCTTGCAACAGAACATCGATTTTATCTTTACTCATTTCGTTGGTTTGAATATGCAACTTAGCTTTGAGATAATTGTGTAATGCTCGCTCCAGAGCTATATAAAACGCCTTTTGATCTCCCAAATTATTCTTAGCTTCAGAAAGGTATTTCTTGGCAAGGCGATTCGCTTTCTTGATCTTTTTGCCCTGTACATCATTTGTTATTTCCCTTCTCTTTTTACCAAGAAGGATCCCTAAAAATACAACTGCAATAGGAAGTGATAACAAGGTCCAGAATAAAGCCGAACCTAAAAAAGGACCCGAATTAATAGGTCTTAGATTGGTACTCAACTTAATGTATTCAAATTGCTTCCCGGTTGCTTCAACTGGAAGTTTGTTTATGGTATTCCCTGCTGAAAAAGAAGAATTGGCAGGAGCGCTTGAAACTTCCAACAAAATTTCTTCAGTATTAATGGTCTTATAACTTTTACTGCTAAGATCGAAGTATGAAAACGATAAGGCAGGAATAGGGAAATTCCCTTTTTGATTGGGCACTACAGTATAGGTGTCTGCAATGCTTCCTTGGGTGCCATTAAGATCTGTTCTTACGTTCTCAATTCGTTCCGGCTCATATAATTCAATAGAACTTGGCACTTCCAACTTAGGAAGGTCAAAGAGTTTTAAATTTCCTTTTCCAGAAACTTGAACCTTTAATGTTAAAGATTCGGTAGCTGCTAATTTGGTCTTACTGGCACTAATCTCAAAATCGAAGTCTCCAACAGCGCCTGTAAAATTTGCTGGTTTATTTGCAAGCGGCAGTGGCTTTACGTTTATGTCTCTTTTCCCGGCAGTAACCGTTTTATCTACTGTGGTGTACAATCTGCCACCAAAAATATCACGGCGTTCACTTGGAACATCTACAGATACAGAAAGGGCCAGTGGTTGTATTTCTAGTTCCCCTGTTTTTTGAGGATATAGTATAGTTTTTCTAAGCACTACAAATCTATATGGCTCTCCTTGATATTCACCAGATTCAATTTTTAATTGTCTAATATCTATATTCTGGCTCCAAAAATCACTGTAAACCGGACTGTCCATTTCCCGCCAATTACTCACACTCACTAATGGACTCACATATAATTTATAGACCACCGTAATGGCTTCGTTTAAAAACGGATTAGAATCGGAAATTTCTGCAACAAGATGCAGGTTTTCTGAAGCAACGAAATCGGAGTTATTACCATCTGTAGGGGTTTCCACGGCTGAAGTAACCTCGATCTGAATAGGCGTAGTTTTATATATATCACCATCTATGGTAATCTCTGCCTGAGAAATCGTGAACTTTCCCCGAGATGTTGGCGCTAGAAAATAACTGTAGGTTTTAGAGTAGGTACGTTTTCCATTGATCCAACTATTACTAACTGCCTGATTAGGCCCACCAACAACGGTAAAACCTTTAAAAGAAGGTGGATTAAAGTTGTCCCCGTCCTTATTCATTTCAAAGTCTACCCGAAGGCGCTCATTTACCCCTAATTTATTCTTGCTAGCCTTGGCTTCAAATTTCACCTGAGCAACAGAAATTGTAGAGATCGCTAGAAAAAACGATAATATGATTATTCTTAATTTCATTCTTTAAATGCTCTTTTTTATTGAATCCCAGATTCTTTCTACCAGTCTTTAGCTGATTTTGTTTTTGCCCCTTTTGCCTTTTCAGCATTTATTTTATCCTGAACTTTTTTCTCTTCGTTGTTCATGGCTTCCAATAAATTTTTTATTTGCTGAGGAGAAAGTTGTCCTGGCTGAGGCTGCTGTGGCTGTTCCTTTTCCTGCTCCCCTTTCTCGTCTTTTTGTTCTTTCTGATCTTTTGGCTCTCCTTTATCGTCTGGCTTTTCAGGTTCTTTTTTAGGCTCCTTTTCTTTATCTCCACCTTCATTTTCCTTATTATCGCCTTGATCTTTTTTATCCTTTTCTCCTTTATCGTCTTCCTTCTTATCTTTATTCTGATTTTCTTTTTCCTTCTCTTTATCTTTCTTATCGTCCTTTTTATCGTCCTGATCTTTGTTTTCCTGTTGCTCTTTTTCCAACATTTTCTTAGCTAAAGCCAAATTATATCTGGTTTGCTCATCTGTCGGGTTATTTCTCAACGCATTTTTATAAGCACCTATTGCTTCAGCGTATTTTTTCTGATCCATATAGGAGTTCCCCATATTATGAAAAACATCATGCTTATCTTCCTTTGTTTCTGCCACTTTTGCTGCTTGTTTGTATCTGGAAGTAGCTTGTGCAGGTTTTTCTTTACCGTAGTACATATTGGCCATATTATATCTGGCTGTCGCACTAGATTCATCTTTCGAAACCGCTTTTCTATAGGAGGCTTCTGCGGAAGAAAAATCGTTTTCCCCTAATTCCTCTTCTGCATTTTTTAAAATTTTATTGGTTTCACGATTCAATTTCTTATCGTTCTCCTGAAGCGATTGTGCTTGTAATCCTGAAACAAAGAAGAAAAAGTACATCAAAATCAGATTGATGTGCAAAGGGATTAATTGAATTTTCAAAAAGTTCTGCATCTTATTTTTTATGTTCATTAAACAGATTCAATTTCTTGATCCATCTTGTTTTTCTTTCCAATAAAAAGACATCTAAAAGTATCAACAATATTGCCAATCCCAAAAACCACTGAAATTGTGACTGATAGTCTGCAAATTGTTTTGCTTCAAACTCGGTTTTATCCAACTTCTGAAGATTTTCTGTCACTTTTTCCAGCACATTCTTAGTTATATTTCCTTGAATATATTCTCCATTGGCATCGTTGGCAATATCCTTTAATGTAGCCTCATTAAGCTTAGTGATTACAGTCTCTCCATTCTGATCTTTTTTATAAGTCTGGATAACACCATTTCGTTTAATTGGGATTGGCCCACCTTTTAGAGAACCTACTCCAATGGTAAAGATACGTATCCCTTTATCAGCTGCTTCTTTTGCAACATTACCTATATCTCCTTCATGGTCTTCCCCGTCACTTATTATAAAAAGCACTTTGCTGGTTTGGTCTTCTTCATTAAAATAAGTAGAAGAAAGTTCTATCGCTTCATTTATAGCGGTCCCTTGGGAAGAAACCATATCTGTATTCATCGCCTGTAAAAACATCTTAGCCGAAGCATAATCTGTAGTGATTGGCAATTGCGGGAATGCACTTCCTGCATAAGCGATTATTCCAATTCTATCGCTCGCAAGATTATTTATAATTTGCGTGACCAATTGTTTGGACTTTTCCAACCTGTTAGGAGCTACATCTTCTGCTTCCATACTTTTAGAAACATCTATCGCAAAAACAATATCGACCCCTTCTCTGGTAACGGTTTCCATCTTAGTCCCAATCTTCGGATTTACCAAAGCAATTACTAAAAGCGCGAAAGCCAAAAGAAGTAAACTGAATTTTAACCAAGGCTTAAAAACAGATTTATCGGGTGTGAGCTGCTCCAGCATTTCGGCAGTTGCAAATTGCTTTTGCTTGGATTTTCTCCAAAATAATAAGCCTATAAAAAGAACGATCAAAGCAGGGATGATCAGCAATAACCAGAAAAATTTTTCTTCTTCTAAAATATACATCAATATGTTCTTTTATAAAATATGAGCTTTTGCTCTTGCTTCTTTTAAATAAAACTTCTAAAAATCGTGAACCTTAAAAGTAATTCCATCAGTAATATGAATCCGGCAATTAAAACCAGCATCCTAAAATTTTCCTGATAATTATAATATTTGAATTCTTCTACTTCGGTTTTTTCAAGACTATCTATTTCCTTGTAGATATCTTCTAATTTCTCATTATTTGTTGCCCTAAAATATTTTCCTCCGGTTGTACTCGCTATTTCCTTAAGCAGTTCTTCATCTATTTCCACTTTCTGATTGCCATACTGAAAATTCCCATTTGGCAAAATCCCTACCGGTGAAAGTGCCATCCCGTTACTACCAACTCCAATAGTATATACTTTAATACCATATTCAACTGCCAATTCACTAGCTATTTTGGGATCTATAAATCCGGCATTATTTACACCATCTGTAAGTAAAATAATTACTTTACTTAAAGCTTTGCTGTCTTTAATCCTGTTTACCGCTGTTGCTAATCCCATTCCAATTGCTGTACCATTTACCAAAACCGGGCTATAATCTATATCTTTCAAAGAGCTTAAAACAACCGCCTTATCACTTGTGATAGGAGTTTTTGTAAAACTTTCGCCGGCGTATTGCACTAGTCCTATTCTATCTGTAGGCCTGCCTTTAATAAATTCACTAGCTACTTCCTTTAAAGCCTCCAGCCTGTTAGGTTTTAGATCGCGAGCCAACATACTTGCTGAAACATCTATTGCAAGTACAATATCTATCCCTTCTGTAGAGGTTGTTTTTGTTGAAACATCTGTAGTTCTAGGTCTTGCCATCGCAATAATAAGCAATGCTAAAGCCAGTAAACGCAATACAAATAGTCCATGTTTTAAATAAGGAAGTACACTGCGATTTTTCTTAAATCCCTGAATACTGGACATCTTTAAAGATGCCTGCTGTTTGTCTCGTTTCCAAAAATACCAAACCGCGGCTATCGGCAGTAAAACCAAAAGCCAGAAAAACTGGGGACTCTCAAATGTGAAATTGTCAAACATTAACTTGTGGGTTTTTCAAATTCAACTGAATTGATTATTCTATTTGCGATCTCATCGGCATAAGCATCTTCCTCATTATAAATCACTGTTATTTGCTGAAAACCACCATTAACAGCAAAATTCAGAATAATATATTTCTTATTAATGCTCCTATCCTTTTTCGGTATTTCCATTTCCAGCGTTCCAAAGACCTTAACGCCCTCTACCCCTTCTAAGGTGGTAAATTCTTCATCTTTTGTGATGATATTCTTGGCGCCTTTCTTTTCCAGATTAGCATAAACGCCATCTACAGCAGTATTTAATTCAAATTTTACATCTTCTCGAAACCTTACCGTACTTAGAACCACATACAATTCTTCTTCTAGGTTTCCGTCTATAAAAGTTTCATTACCCACCAACATTTCCTTCGCTTCATTCGGCATGTCTATTTCACCGCGCTTTAATACCCTTGGGGTAACTATGCTAACCGATGGATCTCCATATTCACTTTGTATCCATTCTCCATCTAGCAACTCCTTTGTTGGGTTTCCGCCAAAAAGATCTACCAAATAAGTATAGCCATTAGTATTCACCAATACAGTTCCTATAATAAAGATTAATACCAATCCTGAAAGAGAGATCGTGAGGATCTTCTTCTTTCTTTTCTTTTTTAATTGAAGCTGTCTATATTCTTCATCTTTTAGTAATTCCTCTTCTGTAGGCTCAGGAATTGCAGCTTTGGTATCTATAATAACATGTTCAATTTTAGACCTGTCCTCTTTAGCTGTAATAATATCTGGTTTGGAATTGGCGAACTTAGCAAGATCGGCTCTTTGAAGGATTACTTGAAGATCTGTGATAGTTTGATCACTTAATTTTAACTCCCCGGTTTCTTTTTTGAGTTCCAAGAAATGAATAAGCTCTGAAGTGGTACTTTCCATTGCCCTTAAATGAACCTCATCTTCTATATATCTCCTAACCGCTTCAGTTAATTTTGAATAGTATTCCTTAGTCTGCCTGTTCTCCAATAAATGAGATTTATCCAATTGCTCCAGCTCAAATAAGGCTCTTTCATAAGGTGGCAATTGCTTGATCGCGGCATCTCTTTTCTTTTTTCTTCTGATAAAAAAGAATGCAATACCAGCTATTATAAGTATTCCCAAGACCCACCAAATCCAATTCGGGATTTGGAATCCAGAGGGCACATCCATTGCTGGCTTAATAGGAAACATTTTTTGTTTGGTAGTATCTACTACTACATCTGCGACCTCAACCTGAAAAGAATCGGTTAAGAAAGGGCGCTCATTTATTAAAACTCGCTGCTGCGGAATAGTATAGCTACCCGAATCAAACTGAGTTAAATAATATTCTTTAAGTAATCTAAATCTATTTTCTATCCTGGAAGTATCTGTAGCTAACGACTCAACTACTTCCAAAGGATTAAATGTGGCTCCTTCTGGAAAAACTACTAGCGCAGTGGAATCTGCTTCAACAGATATCTGATATTTTATTTGCTCTCCAATTTTTATGGAAGTAGAATCTATTCCCGCAGAAATTTGTGGGATTTGAGCAAAGCTATTTAGCGATAAGAATAATAAAAGTCCGAAAAACGCCATTTTTCCGAAGCCATTCACATAGCTAGAAAAATTTAAGACATAAGCAAGTTGCCTTATTTGTAAACCGTACTTTCTAAATGTTGAATATTTTTGTGTCATTATAAATTCTTAACTTCTTCTTTTAAAATAACCCAACAGTTTTTTTACATAACCTTCATCTACGCGTGTATTTATAGTGCCTGCTCCGCTTTTATTAAAGCTATCTTTAAAATAAACTTCTCGCTCTCTAAAATATTTAGCATAAGCGGTTCTAACAGATTTGGCGCCGGTATTAACCATCATCATCTCTCCAGTTTCGGCATCTAACATTTGTACCAATCCTAGATTTGGGATCTCTTCTTCGCGCTCATCGTAAATACGAATTCCAGTAACATCGTGTTTCCCGCTAAGGATCTTTAAGGTTTGCTGATAACCATCTGTCATAAAATCTGAAAGCAAAAAAATGATCGCTTTTTTCTTCATCACACTACTCGCATATTTAAGGGCTTCAACCAGATCTGTGTTTTTATTTTTTGGCTCGAATTCTAATAATTCCCGAATAATTCGAAGCACGTGTGATCTTCCTTTTTTCGGCGGAATAAATAATTCCATCTGATCCGAAAATAGCAACAATCCAATTTTATCATTGTTTTGTGTTGCCGAAAATGCCAATGTAGCAGCGATTTCTGTAATGATTTCCTTCTTAGACTGAAGTTTTGTTCCAAAAAATTCGGATCCCGAAATATCTACCACCAACATCATGGTTAATTCCCGCTCTTCCTCAAACACCTTTATAAAAGGCTCATTATATCTAGCTGTTACATTCCAATCTATGTTTCTTACATCATCCCCGAATTGATAACTCCTAACTTCGCTAAAAGTCATCCCTCTCCCTTTAAAGGTAGAATGATACTCGCCCCCAAACATGTTATTGCTCAGACGCTTGGTCTTGATCTCAATTTTCCGGACTTTTTTAAGTAGTTCTTTAGTATCCATAGCTCTTAAAGCTCTGATGAAGGTAGAATAAAATTAATGTTTGGAAATAAAAATGGGTTTTGTGATCATTCTAAGGTACTTCTACCTCGTTGATGATCTTCTGGATAATATCTTCGGAAGTTATATTTTCTGCTTCAGCTTCATAAGTAATTCCAATTCTATGTCTTAGCACATCGTAAACAATAGCGCGAACATCTTCAGGAATCACATAACCTCTTCGTTTTATAAATGCATAACATTTAGCTGCGATGGCCAAATTGATACTTCCACGAGGAGAAGCTCCAAAATTGATAAGTGGTTTTAATTCTTCTAAATTGTATTTTTCAGGAAATCTGGTAGCAAATACAATATCCAAAATATATTTCTCGATCTTCTCATCCATATACACTTCACGAACTGCAGCTTGCGCTCTGGCAATTTGCTCCAAGGTAACCACCTGATTCACTTTTTCGAATCCTCCTTTTAAATTGGCTCTTATAATAAGTTGTTCATGTGCCATGTCAGGATATTTAATCACTGTCTTCAGCATGAATCTATCTACCTGTGCTTCTGGCAACGGATAAGTTCCCTCTTGCTCTACAGGATTCTGCGTGGCCATAACTAAAAATGGTCTATCTAAAATAAATGTTTCATCTCCAATAGTAACTTGCTTCTCCTGCATGGCCTCTAATAAAGCCGATTGCACTTTTGCTGGAGCACGGTTAATTTCATCTGCTAATACGAAATTGGCGAAAATCGGTCCTTTTTTAATGCTGAAATCGTTCAGCTTCATATTATAGATCATCGTTCCCACAACATCTGCAGGTAAAAGATCTGGCGTAAATTGAATTCTACTAAAGCTCCCATGTACCGCTTGAGACAGGGTATTAATTGCTAAGGTTTTTGCAAGCCCGGGAACACCCTCCAAAAGGATATGTCCTTGCCCCAATAAACCAATTAACAAACGCTCTACCATTTCTTTTTGCCCAACGATCACCTTATTGATCTCGGATGTAAGAATATCTACAAAAGCACTTTCTTTTTCTATTTTCTCATTAAGACTTGAAATGTCTACCGTGGTATTATTTTCTATCATGGATATTACTTTTAAGTATGTGAAGATATTTACAAATTACGAAAGGTGCAAATAGAACAATTATTGAACCATAACCGTTAAAATAAGAAGAAAAAAAATAGGGCTCCCTAAAATTTCTCAATTTTAGGGAGCCCATCTGAAAAAGAAATCTAACCTCTAATCCAAAAAGATCGATTCTAAATCTATAGTTCCATTAGTCGTAACCTCAATATTATTAATAGTTTTCACTTGAAAACCTGATAATAAGGAAGGTTTAATTGTCACTTTATAAATACCTGCAGGAACACCATTTAATGCAAACTCTCCATTGGCATTCGTATAAGCAGAAATTGTGGTAGTTGCGTTTTGTGCTGTAATCTCACTTTGGAAATTAGTTGGATGTACCTCACCTATTATTGTTCCGGTTTCAGCAGTAGCAGTAGCACGAATAACTGGCTTCAAAATAAACCCTCCCGAATTACCTGCGCTTACTATAGATTTATCTACATCAAAATCCAACAAGAATTCATATTCCTGGCCAGCTTCTAATTCTTGATCTACTTTAATTTTTAATCCAGATTGTTGAGCACTTGGAGTACTTAGCTCTTGTCTTGACTCATCATTTAAAATTAAATAATTGTCTCCCCCAAGTACTAATCTTATCTCACTAAGGTATCCAGCTTCCACCTCTGCATCTGCCAACAATTGTGTTACTCCACCTGTTAAAGTTAAAAGATCATACATTCCTGTTTGTACTCCAGTTAAACTAATCCAAGCTTCTTCTTCTGAAGTTGATGCATCAGATTTAATCATTACATCTGTCACATTCACAAAAACTGCCTTGTAATCCCCCGGAGCATCTGTCATTCTTACCTTAACTCTGGCAGATTCATTTCCGTTAGAATCATCATTGCTACAACTAAACAATACAGTTACAGCAAGAATTGCTACTAAAAATCCTGTAAATTTCTTCATTTTCATATTTGTTAATCGCTTTTTCATATTATAAATGATTTGGTTTTGGAGAGGATAACGAAGCATTGTCTAATAGATTTCATGGTACACCCACAATTAACTATTTTTAACAAGACTTAACATTCGTTTACAATTCATACCAATCTAATTCTTAATACATTTTATAACTTCAAAGGATCTTTAAAATCTCAATACTATAACATGACAAAAATTGCATTAATCACAGGAGCCACCAGCGGAATTGGAAAAGCAACCGCCTTTGCATTAGCAAAAAATAATATCAGTTTGATCTTATGCGGAAGAAAAACAGAGGTTTTAAAAGAATTGGAAATAGAACTATCTAAACAAGTCGCCGTAACCACCTTAAATTTTGATGTAAGGGATAAAACTGAAGTATTCAAAAAAATTGAAAGCTTGCCAGAAACTTTTAAGAATATAGATATTCTAGTTAATAATGCAGGGAACGCTCATGGCTTAGATCCTATCCAAGATGGTAACTTGGAAGATTGGGACGCCATGCTGGATATTAATGTAAAAGGATTGCTTTATGTGAGCAAAGCTATTATTCACGGAATGATCGAGCGAAAATCCGGACATATTATAAACATTGGTTCTACCGCAGGGAAAGAGGTGTATCCAAATGGAAATGTGTATTGCGCCAGTAAATTTGCAGTAGATGCTTTAAACCAAGGGATGCGAATGGACCTTAATAAAACAGGAATTAAAGTGGGTGCCGTAAATCCAGGATTAACCCAAACAGCTTTTAGCAAAGTGCGTTTTAAGGGAGATGAAGAAAAAGCAGAAAAGGTGTATCAGGGGTTTGAAGCGCTTCAGCCTGAAGATATTGCAGATATTATCTCTTTTGTGGTTTCCAGACCTTATCATGTAAATATTGCAGATCTTACTGTAATGCCTTCAGCACAAGCAAGCAGTACTATTTTGAATAAAAATAAAGATTCTTAATTAGTATATTGTATATCCGGTTTTTGTCATAATATAATATATAGTCACCCTGTTCCGATAGCTATCGGAATTATTTCAGGTTCTCAATTTATTGTAATCATTTAAAATATGGTGAGATTCTGAAACTCCTGAAGTTTCGGGACAGAATGACGTCTATTTTCAGTTTATGACACTTATCGGACAATCAAATTTATATTATTTATGGCCCGTTATGATAAATTCGACAATAAAAAATAAAATTAGAAAATAAGGAATATTTAAAATGATCAATAAACGCCTTTTAATAAAAAACTTACTCGCTCATAACGACGAGAATAGCTTTTATGATAAAAAGCGGACGTTGAATATTGGTCAAAAAGAAGGAAAAGCTAAGTTCTTAAAACATGTTTGTGCTCTGGCAAATTCGAATCCCAGGAATAATTCTTACATAGTGATTGGAGTAGAAGATGAAGACAACTTTATTACAGGAGTCGATTTTTTTGATGATAGTAAAATCCAGAATTTAATAAATGCCTATTTAGATAATCCCCCTTTGGTTGCTTATGAGAATATCCCATTTCCTCACCTCCCAGACCATCTTGTAGTTGGATTGGTTACCATTAGACCTAATAATGGAAAAGTATGTGCCTTGCGCAAGAATATTTGGAAATACTATGGTGGGGCGGTTTATATTAGGGAAGGAAGTATTAGTATGCCCAAGAATTTTGGAATAGAACTAAAAGATACTAATTCTAATATTGTTGCATCCATAGAGAATCATGCCCAAAATAATATCGAGCTCACCTTAGACGGAGTTTTCGATTTTATGAAAAAACGCAAAGATTTTCACCCTTCTTATAAAGTGTTTAAGGAATATTTTGTGGTTTGTTGGGCTGGAAAAATCAAACAAATTAAAGGAGAAACCTACTATTCTAGACTGGACATAGAATTAATCAATGAACAAGTGAAATTGTTTTATTCAGAACTCGACGTAGTAAGTATAAGTATAGATATAGATTATTTTAAAATTGTGGAGTATGTGCATTTAGGGCTTCAGGATAAATATCAGTATTATCCTTTAGAGGAAGTGAGTATCAGTTTTAAAGATAATGCTGGCTACGATATGGAAAGCAAACTACTCTTTAAGCCGCCACAATTCGACAAAAAAACACTTTATCATATTTATAATTCAAACAATGCATTGGTTGCCAAACTAAAAAATGGTTCTCAACTTACTAAAATCGAGGAAAAGGATTTGCTTAAAATGCCTGCGGCTTATTTAATATGTTATTTTAATGAATTTGATGCTTCCATAGATAAATTAGAAGAAGCAAAGGAGTATTTAAAGATTCACAGTACAAAAGCATATCAATCTTATAAAGAAAGTATTAGGGTCCTTAGAAAGGTAAAATATAATTAATATGGATAGGACGATTGCCATTGGCGACATACATGGAGGACTTAAAGCACTAATTCAGCTACTAAAAAGGTTAGATCTTTCTCCAAACGATAAACTTATTTTTTTAGGAGATTATGTAGATGGTTGGAGTGATTCTGCAAATACTGTTACCTATTTAATTGAACTGGCCAAGCAAAACACCTGCATCTTTATACGTGGTAATCACGATGATCTTACTGAAGCATGGTTAAGAACTGGGGAGTTGAATGAGCAATGGCTTCAACATGGTGGGCAATCTAGTATTGATGCCTATAGAAATTTTACTTCAGAAGAAATTAAAGAACATCTTGCTTTTTTTAAGCAAATGGTTAATTATTATATAGACAAGGAAAATAGATTGTTCGTACATGCTGGTTTTACAAATATTCGTGGGGTAGAAAACGAATATCATGAGACTGCTTTCTACTGGGATAGGACGCTTTGGGAAATGGCGCTTTCTTTAGATAATAAAATCCCTACTGATCATAAATTTTATCCTAAACGCTTACTATTATTTAAAGAGATCTTTATTGGTCATACTCCCGTAACTAGAATCGGGGAAGACAAACCAGTAAATATGGCAAACGTTTGGAATACAGATACGGGTGCAGCTTTTAAAGGGAAAATTTCTGCAATAGAGATAAAAACTAAAGAAATTTGGCAAAGTGATCCTGTGCATGAGCTTTATCCTGATGAGGACGGTAGAAATTAAGAAAAAATTTGGCATACAAACCTTAATAACTTCATATATTTGAAAATAAATTTATATTATGCATCATTTTTGATATTTAATATAGAAAGTTACTCCAGCGCTTTACAGAATTCAGTTTTGTAATGTTTGGAAACCCTAAAAAAAGTAAGCTATGGCTTTAGATAATATCCGTTTAGAAGTAATGAAAACTGTCGAGAAACAGGTAGACAGTTTCGTAGATAAGTATTTGATTCCCGTTGAGGAAATTTGGCAACCAACAGATTTATTGCCAAATCTTCAAAACGAAAATTATATGGAAGAAATTAAACAGATCCGTGAGGAGTCTAAGGAATTAGGCTATGATTTCTGGGTGGTGCTAGTATCAGATATGGTTACAGAAGAGGCCTTACCAACTTACGAGTCATGGTTAATGGATATGGAAGGAGTGCAACAACACGGGCGACAAGATGGATGGGCTAAATGGATAAGACATTGGACCGGTGAAGAGAATCGCCACGGTGATACTTTAAATAAATATTTGTATCTGTCTGGAAGGGTAGATATGCGTGAAGTTGAAAAAACTACACAATATCTTATTAATGATGGTTTTGATATTGGTACCGGTCGTGATCCATATAGAAACTTTATTTATACCAGTTTTCAAGAATTAGCAACCAATATTTCCCATAAAAGAGTTGGGCAATTAGCTAAGAATAAAGGCAATAAAATGCTTGCTAAAATGTGTAATGTGATTTCCGGAGACGAAATGAGACATCATTTGGCATACAGAGAGTTTGTAAATATCATTTTTGAACACGATCCAAGTGAGATGATGCTGGCTTTTCAAGATATGATGAAAAAGAAAATTGTAATGCCTGCTCAGTTCATTAGAGAATCTGGACAAGGGATTGCAGAAGCTTTTGAAAATTTCTCCAATGCCGCCCAACGCTTAGGTGTTTATACAACCTATGATTATATAGATATTTTGAGAAAGCTTAATGATTACTGGCAAATAGATAAATATACCTCTCTTACAGATGATGCTGAAAAGGCTAGAGATTATCTAATGGCATTGCCAGATAGAATGACGCGTATTGCAAGTAGGATTTCTATCCCTCAAGACCAACATCAGTTTAAATGGGTGGGAGCCAATGGAATTTTATAACTTCCATTATATTTTAAAACAGAAAAACCCGAAAATCTCGGGTTTTTCTGTTTCTAAGTAATTAATATTTTAGAAATGTTACAATTTCATCTCTGGAATATCCCCTTCAACAATCAAAGTTCCCTCAGTTGCTTTTTTGATATCTTCTACACTTACCCCTGGAGCTCTTTCTAATAATTTAAAGCCTTTATCTGTAACCTCGATCACGGCCAATTCTGTTACTATTTTAGTAACACAGCCAACTCCTGTTAAGGGCAAGGAACATCTTTTTAATAATTTAGATTCTCCAGCTCTATTAGTATGCATCATTGCAACTATGATATTTTCTGCCGAAGCCACAAGATCCATGGCGCCTCCCATTCCTTTTACCATCTTTCCCGGAATTTTCCAGTTGGCTATATCTCCATTTTCAGCAACTTCCATAGCACCTAAAATTGTAAGATCTACATGTTGTCCTCTAATCATTCCAAAGCTCATTGCAGAATCGAAAAAGCTAGCACCTGGTAAGGCGGTAATAGTTTGCTTCCCTGCGTTAATTAGATCGGCATCCTCTTCCCCATCAAAAGGGAATGGCCCCATTCCTAAAATTCCATTCTCGCTCTGGAATTCTACATTTATATCGTCTCTTACAAAGTTGGCAACCAAGGTTGGAATACCAATCCCTAAATTCACATAATATCCATCTTGGATTTCCTGAGCAATTCGTTGTGCAATTCCGTTTTTATCTAACATATTAATGTGTTGATTTGAAAATGTGTTGATTTGAAAATTATCTGTTTTTAGCAGAACTGATAATTTTCGATATAAAGTTATGTCGTCACCCTGAATTTATTTCAGGGTCTATATTTATTGTGTTGATTTACAGGATTATAAGATTCTGAAACGAGTTCAGAATGATGTGCTTTAATAATTTAAGAGACTTTACTTACAATCAATTTTCTTACACTTCTTAATTCTTCTGTGAATTCAATTATCTTAAACGAAAAATCGAAAGTCTTTTTAACGATAATATTTGTTTTATCATCTCTCAATTTTCAAATTCGCTAATTCTCAAATTATTTTTGTCGCACAGTTCGTTGTTCAATTCTTTTTTCGTAATTCTTTCCTTCAAAGATTCGTTGAACAAATATTCCAGGAATATGAATTTGATTTGGATCCAGTTCTCCCGGCTTCACTAATTCTTCAACTTCAACAACTGTAATTCTTGCCGCACCACACATTAAAGGATTAAAGTTTCGGGCTGTTCCTTTAAAAACAAGATTTCCAGCTTCATCCCCTTTCCATGCTTTCACAAATGCAAAATCTGCTTGGTAGGCATGTTCCAAAACATACATTTTACCATCGAAGTCACGTGTTTCCTTACCTTCGGCAACTTCAGTTCCGAATCCAGCAGGTGTATAAACTGCAGGAAAACCTTGTTGCGCAGCCTGACATTTAGCAGCTAAAGTTCCTTGAGGTGTAAGTTCTACATCCAATTCCCCGCTCAGCATTTGCCGTTCAAATTCAGCATTTTCCCCAACGTAAGAGGAGATCATTTTTTTAATTTGCTTTTTATGAAGAAGTAAACCTAATCCAAAATCATCTACCCCAGCATTATTGGAAATACACGTAAGGTCTTTGACATTAAGTTTTACTAATTCTGAAATGGAGTTTTCCGGAATACCGCTAAGTCCGAATCCACCTAGCATCATGGTCATCCCGTCCTTTACACCTTCTAGTGCTTCCTGAACGTTCTTTACAGTTTTTTTGATCATTGAAATTTCATTTGTGGAAATTTACAAAAAGTTTGAATTTACTACAACGATTTCAATAAGGCAATTTCTTAAAATGATATAAGAAATATAGATTCTAACTTTTTTAAGTAAAAAAAATCGAGAACTATATTGAAATAGTTCTCGATCTTAAAATATTTATTGTAACCTAAAAGTTCCATCAAAAACCTCGGAGTAAGCTCATGAGGCCTGTCCCGCTATTGGAATGAAGAATTAAACCCTCAGTGAGGGGTTAAAAATCCAACTCGTCTGGAATCAACTGAGAATCATTTTTTCCTTTTTTATAAATATCGCAATTTATTTCTATAGAGAGGTCCTCTGGTCTTGGAAACGCTCCACTTGAAACCCCTAAATCCTTTTCTGAATATACATCTTTCATATAGGTTCCCCAAATAGGCAGGGCCATGGTAGCTCCTTGTCCATAACGGACTCCAGGAAAATGAACTGCCCGATCTTCACCACCAACCCAAACTCCGGTCACTAAATTGGGAACCATACCCATAAACCAACCGTCACTCCCATTTTGAGTAGTACCTGTTTTACCTGCAATTGGATTCTTAAAATCATATGGATAGCCTGTCATTGTATTTTTATAAAAAGCATCATTTACACCCCAACTGCCTCTTAACCTGGTTCCCGTTCCAGATTGAGTAACTCCTTCCATAAGATTCACCGTAATATAAGCAGTTTCCTTGCTTATTACGTCCTTAGTATCTGGAACATGTTGATAAAGTACCGTACCGTTCTTGTCCTCTATTCTATTCACAATTACCGGTTTCACATAAACACCCTCGTTTGCAAAAGTGCTATAAGCTGAAACCATCTCGAACAAGCTCATATCTGCCGTTCCTAATGCGATAGATGGTACTGCAGGAATATCTTTTGTATCTACACCTAATTTATCTAGTAATTCTATTACAGGTCTTGGACCAGTTTTGGCTATTAATCTTGCAGAAATAGTATTTACTGATTGTGCCAATGCCTGTTTTAATGTCAACATCCCATCATACTCAGGAGGACTATTTGAAGGAGACCAATCGTTTTGCGCACCCATTTTTCCCGCTTCAATAGTAAAATGGTTTCTTGGTAGGGTATCACAAGGAGATAGTTTTAGCTGATCTATTGCTGTAGCATATACAAATGGCTTAAAGGTAGATCCTACTTGCCTTTTTGCTTGCTTTACGTGCTCATATTTAAAACTCTTAAAATCTATTCCACCAACCCAAGCTTTAACTTCCCCCGTTTGTGGTGTCATAGACATCATTCCAGCTTGTAAGAACGATTTATAATATAAAATAGAATCCTTTGGTGTCATAATGGTATCTCTAGTTCCTTTCCAGCTAAAAACCCTCATTTCCCTTTTCTCATCGAAAGATTTTATGATCTCTTCCTTGGATTTTCCTTGAGCTTCCATTTTGTGCCATCTTTCAGAAACTCTCATCGCATTTTTCACGATACTTGCTACCTCATCTTCATTAATATCTCTAAATGGAGCGGTTTTATTATTTTCATTTTGTCTGTCAAATTCCTTTTGAAGATTTGCCATATGTTTTGCAACAGCATCTTCAGCAAATTCCTGCATTCTAGAATCTATACTTGTATAGATATTCAATCCGTCTCTGTATATATTATAACTACTTCCGTCCGGCTTTGGATTCTTTTCGATCCAATCTCTCATAAAACCTTGCAAGTATACTCTAAAATAGGTAGCAATTCCCTCGTCATGCCCTTGTGGCGTAAAGGTTATCTTCATGGGGATTTGCTGTAAAGAATCTTTTTCTTCTCTGGTAAGAAACCCATTTCTCTCCATCTGTTTGAAAACCTGATTTCTTCTTTGCTCAACAAGATCTGGTCTTCTCACGGGATTGTATAGGGCAGAATTCTTCAGCATTGCAACCAAAACTGCAGACTCTTCCAATTTTAGGTCCTTTGCCTCTTTGTCAAAATAGATCTTTGAAGCAGAACGAATTCCTACTGCCTGATAAATGAAATCGTACTTATTAAAGTACATGGTAATTATTTCTTCCTTGGTATACTGGCGTTCCAAACGGATAGCGATGATATATTCCTTAAACTTTTGCATTACCCTTCCCATAAAATTCTTGGAGACGTCATCGGTAAACAATAATTTTGCTAGTTGCTGAGTAATCGTACTTGCACCTCCTCGGGTTCCTAAAAAGATAGCAGCTCTTAAAGTCCCTTGAGCATCTATTCCAGAATGTTGATAATAACGCTCATCTTCAGTGGCAACAAGGGCTTCTATTAAATGATCTGGAAGATCATCAAATTTAATAGGAGTTCTATTCTCGCTATAATATTTCCCAAGTGTTTCGCCATTAGAAGAAAATATTTCTGTTGCCAAATTTGTTTCAGGATTTTCCAGTTCTTCGAATTTCGGCATTTTTCCGAAAGCGCCCCATCCAGCAAGCAAGAACAAGACTATGATAAACAAAATTCCAGCACCAAAAAGAGTCCAGAATCCTATAATATATTTTCTAAAACTGCTGTTCTTTTTAGAGTTTTTTGGGGTTGTTTTTTTTGAAGGATTTGCCATGGGTGCCATTACATTAATTGGGAGTTTTTTCAATTCGGAAACCTATTTCAGTAATCCCTTTAAGATTTTCTATTCCTTTTTCGTTTCCATTCTTACGCATAGCATGTTGAAGGGAAACCTTATATTTTCCTGACTCTGGGAACTTAACTTGCTCCTTATACCAAAGTTTATTTTCTTTTACATCTCCAAATCCTATGCCAAGCCATTCTCCACTAGGAGCTGCCATTTCATATTCCAAAGTGTCTGTAATAACTTTGCCTTGTGGAAACTGGATCTCTGAAATTAAGAACAGGTTACTGTATTCCAAATCGTTATTATTCCTAACATTGATAAACAAATTATAGCTTTGTAAAGTGTCTATGTTTTTAAGAGTAAACGTTAAAACTGAATCTTTATTCCATTGATTAGGAAGACTTTTATATTCGTCGAATACTCGATCTTTATCACAGCCAATAAAAACAGTAGCTAATAATAAAATCAATAAAAAAGATCTAGCCATTATTGGACGGTTTTCCTTTTTTACGTTTATTTTTTCTTCGTTTCTTAGTATTGTTTGACTTTGGAGTATCAAACCTTGTAAGGCTATCTTGCCCAACAACATTGGTGTAGTCTGTTTTTGAAGCTTTTTCAACTTCTACTAAAACTTCATATTCTTCTAAACTAGCAATCGTCTCTTTTTCGATATTTGCTTTCACAATTTTAGAAGCTTGTTCAGCAGTTAATTTATGCCAATTCATCCATTCCCCTTCATAGGCATACCATAACACACCTTGGAAAATATCTATTTTTTGGCAAACAGCTGTTCCCTTTTTAGTGTAAAGTTTGGTGTCTGTCTTCGGAAAATCCTTAAGCGCATCTAGATAAGTGTCCAACTCATAATTCAAACAACATTTCAGTTTCCCACATTGACCTGCTAATTTTTGTGGGTTCAATGATAATTGTTGATATCTGGCTGCGGAAGTATTTACAGATCTAAAATCTGTTAACCATGTAGAACAACATAATTCTCTTCCACAAGATCCAATTCCACCTAATCGGGCTGCTTCCTGACGGAATCCAATTTGACGCATTTCTATACGGGTATTGAATTCTCTTGCAAACTCCTTAATAAGCTGACGGAAATCCACTCGTTCTTCAGCAGTATAATAGAAAGTGGCTTTAGAACCATCTCCTTGAAATTCTATATCACTAATTTTCATGCGAAGATCTAACCTAATGGCTATTTCTCTGGCACGAACCTTCATTTTATCTTCTTTATCTCTTGCTTCCTGCCAAACATCTATATCTCTTTGGGAAGCTTTTCTATATATCTTAAGTACCTCTTCACTGTCCTCTTTAACTTTCTTCTTTTTCATTTGAACTCTTACCAATTCCCCGGTAAGTGTTACAACACCAACATCGTGACCCGGTGAAGCTTCCGTAGCTACCACATCTGCAATGCTTAAAGTTAAATTTTCGGGATTATGAAAAAATTGTTTTCTACCATTTTTAAATCGAACCTCTACACAGTTGAATGGCTCTACCCCATTGGGTAAAGACATGTTCGCAAGCCAATCAAAAACAGTTAATTTATTACAACCATCAGAACCACAGGTTCCGTTATTTTTACATCCATTTGGCTGACCGTCTTTCCCGGTCGCGCAAGTACTACATCCCATACTATATATATTGAAAACCCTAACAAAACAAGGCTTGTTGGATTTGGAGTTATTATTAATTCTCAAAAAGTAAATATACCAATATTTATTGGTCTCGGGGAATTTCCCCCAGATTACTTAATGCTTGTACTTTAACACTTCAGACCTTCCTTTTTTAAAGATCTTGTTGCTATTTGGAATTCCTTTTCTAAGTGCTTTTTGCTCTTCAAAAGGAAGTGCGTTTATCTCCTTACACGTGTTAGAACAACACGTATCCATTGTTTTAGAACATTCTTCGCATTGAATAAACAACAAATGGCAGGCTTCATTTGCACAGTTTACATGTGTGTCACAAGCTTTTCCACATTGGTGGCAATTGGAAATTACTTCATCTGTAATGCGCTCTCCACGTCTATGATCGAAAACGAAATTTTTACCCACAAATTTATTTTCTAAAGATAGGTTTTCAACTTGTCTGGCATACTCAATAATCCCGCCTTCTAATTGAAAAACCTTTTTGAAACCTTTGTGTTTATAATATGCACTAGCCTTTTCACATCTAATCCCTCCGGTACAATACATTACCAGATTCTTGTCTTCTTTATGCTCTTTTAGATCTTCTTCTATTATAGATAAAGAGTCCCGAAAAGTATCCACATCTGGAGTTACAGCGCCTTTAAAATGGCCTATTTCGCTCTCATAATGATTTCGCATATCTACCAAAATGGTATTGGGATCATTTAGAAGTTCATTAAATTTATCGGCATCAACATGCACCCCTTTGTTGGTAACATCGAAGCTTTCGTCTTCCAAACCATCTGCAACAATCTTATCTCTAACTTTCACTTTTAGCTTCAGAAAAGATTTTAAATCATGCTCAATTGCAATATTCAACCTTATATTTTCAAGAAAATAAATGCTATCTAAGAAATTTTTGAATTCATCGAATTTCTTAGCAGGAACAGAAAGTTGTGCGTTTATGCCTTCGTGGGCGATATAAATCCTTCCAAGAACCTCCATCGCATCCCAGGCAATAAAAAGATAATTTCTAAATAATTTTGGATTTCCAATTTTGGCGTAGGCGTAAAAAGAAAGTGTCAACCGGTCTTCCCCGGCTTCCTCGATAAGAGTAGCTCTTTCCTTTGCGCTTAGTTTATTGTACAGTTGCATGCTATACTAATATTTTAAGTTTAAAGAATATTTTTTGCAAAGATAAAACTTTAAAGTAAAGCAAAAAAAATGCCTTGAAATTCATTTTTCAAGGCATTTTTTCTGAATGGCTAATTTGTTATTTATTATTTTAAGTTTTTCGATAAAACAATCAAATAACCTTATCCACCATCAATTCTAATATTTCCAACCCCAAGTATAGAAATACCAGAATCAACTCCATTCAAGATTAAACTTATTTTTATAAAACGCATACTTATTGTTCTTACTATAAATAAGATGCTTATAATTTAAAAAGGTTGCGTGTTAAAATTGTAGTGAAGGAAAACTTGTACTATTTTAGCAGCACGCAAATAAAAAAGAAGAAATGAGCAACGAAAAAGAAAAAGAAGCAAAGTTAAAAGCCTTGAAGCTTACCCTGGATAAGATGGACAAAACTTATGGTAAGGGAACGGTTATGAAAATGGGTGACCAAGCGGTTTCAGATGTAGAAGCTATTTCCACAGGATCTTTAGGTCTTAATGTTGCTTTAGGTGTTGGCGGATATCCAAGAGGAAGAGTAATCGAGATTTACGGGCCAGAATCTTCAGGAAAAACCACGCTTACCCTTCATGCTATAGCACAAGCACAAAAAGCTGGTGGAATTGCTGCATTTATTGATGCTGAACATGCTTTTGATAGAACTTATGCTGGGAATCTTGGTATAGACATTGAAAATCTAATTATCTCACAACCAGATAATGGAGAACAAGCTCTAGAAATTACTGATAATTTGATTCGCTCTGGTGCTATAGATATTATTGTAATAGATTCTGTTGCTGCACTTACTCCTAAAAGTGAGATTGAAGGAGAAATGGGAGATTCTAAGATGGGACTGCATGCAAGACTAATGTCTCAGGCACTTAGAAAGCTTACTGCGAGCATAAGCAAAACCAATTGTACTGTAATATTTATTAACCAACTTAGAGAGAAGATTGGAGTAATGTTCGGAAATCCGGAAACAACTACTGGTGGAAATGCTCTTAAGTTTTATGCTTCTGTGAGGTTGGATATAAGAAGATCCACTCAAATAAAAGACAGTAACAGTAACGTATTGGGTAATAAAACTCGTGTAAAGGTTGTGAAGAACAAAGTTGCGCCACCCTTTAGAATGGCAGAGTTTGATATTATGTACGGAGAAGGAATTTCTAAAATTGGAGAAATTATAGACATAGGCGTAGATTATGAGATCATTAAAAAAAGCGGGTCATGGTTTAGTTATGAAGACACAAAGCTAGGACAGGGTCGTGATGCTGTTAAAGCAATTCTTAAAGATAATCCAGATCTAATGGATGAATTGGAAGAAAAAATTACAAAGGCAATTAAAATTGCTAAGGAACAATAAGCTCCACTTTTAAAGACTTTTTAAACCCTAATTGAGGGTTTAATTCCCCGAGGCCTGCCTCGAATTTTTAAAAGTATTTTCCAATTCATAGCTCGTGGGCTTGCCCCGAGGTTCTCGATTTAAAACCCGCGATTGCGGGTTTTTTTTATGTTTATACGCAACCCTTTAGTTAAAAACGCATCTGTAAAATATGGAACCTGTAAGGTTTGATGGTTATTGAAATGAAAAAACTAACGTTATTGATATTTGTTGCTTGCCTAATATTAGGTTGTTCAAAAGATGATGGTGAATCTTTAAATCAAGAATTAGCTCCAACAGTATCTGTAAACATCCCAGATAGTTTAAAAACTGGGCAAGCTTACGAGTTTGATGTTCTTTATAAAAAAACTACTCATTGTCATTATTTTTCGGGCTTTGACGTCTCTAAAGATGAGAATACAATTGTAGTTGGTGTTGTAAATAATTATAGATCAGTCAATAATAATTGTAGTACAAACGGTAATTTACAGGAAACAGCAAAATTAAATTTTGTTGTAGAACGGGAGGATTTTTATATCTTTAGGTTCTGGCAGGGAAAATCTTCAGTAGGTGAAGACATGTTTTTAACAAAAGAGGTTCCCATTATCCCGTCAGATCTTTAAATATTAATAAAATCACCCCAACTATTGAGTTTAGAAAAACTCATACATAACTGTAAAAAACAGGATATAAAAGCACAGGAACAATTGTATAGGCTTTACGCCAATAAATTGTTTTCTGTTTGCTTAAAATATTCTAATAGCTATCAGCAGGCTGAAGATAACCTGCAGGATGGCTTTATTATAATATTTAATAAAATCAAACAGTACCAAGATAAAGGTTCTTTTGAAGGTTGGATGAAGCGTGTTATGATAAATAATACACTTCAGAAATATAGAAAACAGACGGTTTTTGAAATTGTTAATGAAGAGCATCTAAAAGAACCAGAAGTAGAAATTGATGATGAATTAGTTTCCGTAGATTATTTATTAAAGATCATACAAGAATTGCCAGATAGATATAGGCAGGTATTTAATTTTTACGCATTAGATGGATATTCTCATAAAGAGATAGCAGAAATGATGCAAATCTCGGTAGGTACGTCCAAATCTAATTTAGCAAGAGCACGAATTATATTAAAAGAAAAGATTGAAGCCAGTCAAGTTATGCCTGTTGCACAGTCTTATTAAGAATGGAAGAAAAAAAACACATAGATAGAGTTTTTCAAGAGAAATTTAAGGATTTCGAAGCTACTCCACGCGATGTTGTGTGGGAGAATATCTCCTCACGATTAAATGAAAATAAAAGAAAGAATAGAGTTTTACCTTTATGGTATAAAATAGCAGGGGTTGCTGCATTACTTGCCTTATTTATAAATTATACCAGCGGTCTATTCAAGAATCCCGCTAGCAATTCTCCAACAATATCTACGCTGGTTAATGACGATGCTCTAAACATTAGTTTGGCCTCTCAGCAATACACCCAAAACATGATAAGGTCTTCCATCATACTTAAGGCTATAATACAGGACACGAATAATAAAAAAGCAGACGGGATTAATGGGAATATTATAAACGGCTCCAATACTGAAGGGAATCAAAGAAATACAAAAGTGATTTCTATGGTTACAAGCGAAAAGTATACTTTTAGCGATTATAATACTTCTGTTGTAAATACTGCTCCTAAAGAAAATAAAGAAAGCAAAACTTCCTTAGAGAATAAAAAAGATCTTCCGATCCCATCCTTAATACCTGAAGAAATCTCTTTAGCAGAAAACACACTTTCACCCAAAAAACTTAGAGTTTCCACTATGGCTGCACCAATTTATTACGATAATTTTGGAAGCGGCACCTCTATAGATTCGCAATTCGAAAATAATGCGAGTAGTGGTGAAATATCAATCTCCTACGGAATCAATCTAGCCTATCAAATTTCAGAAAAGATAAAAATTAGATCTGGTATTAGCAAAGTGGACTTAAGCTATAACACAAAAAACATTGCCTTTACTGCAGCGGTAAATCCTACAGCATTAAGCAGTGTGAATTATTCTGAAGGGAAAGTTCCTAATTATAGGATAGAGAATAGAACAGTTCGCCAGTTTAGTAATCTGAGTGCTTCTGCTGAATTTAATAGGGCTAGCTTAGCTTCACCAACGGCTGGTTATTTAAACCAAAAATTAGGATTTATTGAGGTTCCTTTGGAAATAGAGTATGTTATTATAGACAAAAAGATAGGCTTGAATATTATTGGTGGGGGTAGTACCTTATTCCTTAATGATAATATGATCTCCTTAAATTCTACAGACTTTTCTACGAACCTAGGAGAAGCAAATAACTTGAATAATATTAGTTTCACTACAAACCTTGGAGTTGGTATAGATTATAATATTTCTCCTCAATTTCAATTGAACTTAGAACCAATTTTTAAGTATCAACTAAATACTTTTACTCAAACTACAGGAAATGTAAATCCTTATTATTTTGGAGTGTATTCTGGGTTTAGCTTCAAATTCTAAGAACTAATTATAAGGACGGATTTCTTAATTCGTTTAAAATAACATCGTAAACCTCTTTTTTTAATTCCCTTTTTTCCTCTTGTCTCCGGTTAACTGTAGGAATTATTTCGTGCACTTTGGCTCTCATAATTCCTGGGCTTCCAGAAAAGAAGGTGTAAGAAAAGCGTCTTTTATTATCGTGAAATGTAATAGGTACAATAGGAATTTGATGATCTATAGCCAATCTAAAAGCGCCATCTTTAAAAGCAACCAACTCTCTAGCTTTGTCCTCTGGCACACCTCCTTCTGGGAAGATACATATACTATTCCCTTGATTTAATCTTCGTTGACACTCCTTGAATACTCGCAATTTACTTTGCTGATTGCCTCTATCTACAACAATGCATGTACGTTTATAGAAGAATCCGAATAACGGAATTTTAGTGAGCTCTTTCTTTCCAACGAAAATAAAAGGATGATCTATCACAGCCAACATCATCATGATATCTATTATAGATGTATGGTTGGCAACAAACATATAGCTCTTGCCCTTAATTAAATTAGCAGCGTTCAATTTCTTCGGAATAAAACCCATTCCATATAAAATAGATTTAGCCCAAATTCGGGTGCAATAAAAATATTGGGAGTAAAATTTTTCTGAAGACGAAAAAACCAATAAAAAAGGGAGCATCACAATTATAGGAAGACCCATAAGAATAAAGAACCAGATTCTCCACAATGCAATTAAACCAGCTTTTAATATGTTCATAGTTTCCAAAAATACTAAAATGAATTAAGCGAATTCAACAAAAGAAGTACCTTTGTGAAAATTTAAAAAATTCCATGGCAAGAATACTTACCGGCGTACAAAGTACGGGAACTCCGCACTTAGGAAATTTACTTGGAGCAATAATTCCAGCGATAGAAATGGCCAATAAGCCTGAAAATGAATCGTTTTTGTTTATTGCCAATCTACATTCCCTTACCCAAATTAAAGATGCAGCATTACTTAAAGAAAACACGTATTCTACCGCAGCAACTTGGCTAGCGTTTGGTTTGGATATTGAAAAGACTGTTTTTTATAGACAAAGTGATATTCCGCAGGTAACTGAGCTTTCATGGTATTTAAGTTGCTTTTTTCCGTACCAGCGATTAACGCTTGCGCATTCTTTTAAAGACAAAGCAGATAGGTTAGAAGATGTAAATTCTGGTTTGTTCTCTTATCCAATGCTAATGGCAGCAGATATCCTTTTGTATGATGCTGAAATTGTCCCGGTTGGAAAAGATCAATTGCAACATATAGAAATGACCAGAGATGTTGCTTCCAGATTTCATGCACAAATGGGTGAAACCTTTGTAATCCCAGAAGCCAAGGTCGAAGAACATTCTATGTACATTCCTGGAACAGATGGTGCAAAGATGAGTAAATCCAAGAATAATGTGATCAACTTGTTCCAGACAGATAAAAAACTCAGGAAACAAATCATGGGTATCGAAACAGATAGCACTCCCATGGAGGCCCCGAAGGATCCAAACACTTGTAATGTATTCTCAATCTTCAAATTATTAGGAGACAAAACCGAAGTGGAAGAATTGAAACAAAAATACTTAGCAGGGAATTTTGGATATGGCCACGCAAAACAAGCTTTATATGAACTAATTATTAATAAGTACGCCACTGAACGTGAAAAGTATACTTATTACATGAATAATTTATCTGAAATAGACGCTGCTTTAGAAAAAGGAGCTGCAAAAGCTACATGTGTGGCAAGTACTGTTCTAGAGAAAGTGAGAACCAAGTTAGGATATTAAATAACCTCGAATAATTTACCAGGAAGTGGGCGAATTGCCCCTTTTAATTCCATTTCCAACAAAATGCCCGCTGCCTGATAAGTGGGCATTTTGCAATTTAAAGCAATATCATCCAGTTGTTGCTTTCCCGCATCTTGCAGAAAATCATAAACCAACTGCTCCCGAGCTTCCAACTCTACAAATAATTGTTTTTGTACAGCTGCAGAGTAATTTTGAACATTCCAGTTTAAAATATAAATAAGATCTGCAGCTGAAGTTAACACGTGCGCATTTTGAGATTTAATTAAATTGAGACATCCAGAGCTTTGCGAGTCTGTTGGTCTTCCAGGAACTGCAAAAACTTCCCTATCATAAGAATTGGCGATATCTGCGGTTACCAACGAGCCTCCTTTAGCCGCGCTTTCAATAACTACCGTTGCCTCACTTAATCCCGCTATAATTCTGTTCCGTTTTAAAAAATTATTTCTGTCAAAATTATCTGAACTCCAAAAATCAGTATAAAACCCGCCATTCTCTTCTATCGAAGCACGATACTTCGCATGGGTTTTTGGGTATATCTGATTAAAACCATGGGCCAAACATCCGATAGTTTGCAGGCCATTTTTTAAAGCAGCTTTATGCGCGGTGATATCTACCCCATATGCAAAACCGGAAACTATAACCGGATCTAGTATAGTAAGTTCTTCAATAAGCTTTTCACAAAAAATAGCTCCAGCAGAAGTGATCTTTCTTGTACCAACTATACTCAGGATTCTCTTCTTGTTTAAATCTATATTCCATTTTGAAAATAACAAAATTGGCCCATCATTACAATGTTTAAGTTTTTCTGGATAATCAAGATCTTGATAATAATGAATGTTTATGCCGTTTTTCTGTATAAATTTCAATTCAGATTCTGCCAGTCTAAATCTATCAGCATCAAAAAGGCCTTGCAGCTTGATCTTTCCAATCCCGTCAATTTTCAATAAACTTTCTTTCTTAGTACTAAAAATTGCTTCCGCAGAGCCAAAATGCCTGATCAATTTTTTAGCTGTACTGTCTCCAAGGTTTGGAGCGCTTTGTAATGCTAAGGTTGAAAGTAATTCAGAATCAGTCATAAACAGAAAATTGCGCTAATTTTTATTTTATTGAATTTAAATTAATAATACGTTATTTAACTGATATGCAATTGTTTCCGAAGGAATTATATAAGGAAATTTTTAATAAAAAGATTTGTTAATAAGATATCTTTGGCTATTTTTAGAGTATCACATAAATCCTTATTTTTGTTTTGATGACTATAGCGATCTACATTTCCGATTTACTTTACAGATATGAGTGTGTAATTTTGCCTGGATTCGGTGCCTTTTTATCTCAAAAGGTTTCTGCTGAATTCAATGAAAAACAGCAAAATTTCTATCCTCCAAAAAAGCAACTTTCTTTTAACTCCCAGTTAAATAAAAATGATGGCTTGTTAGCCAACTATATTGCCGAAGTAGAAAACTTAGGGTATAGACAGGCTGTCTATAAAATTGAAGAGTATGTGCAACAGCTTCAATTTCAGCTAGAAAACGATAAGAATTATACAATTAAAAATATAGGAACCTTTGAAGTTTCTGGTGAAGGAAAACTGCAATTTGAGCCGTTAACTACCACTAACTTTTTAGCTGATTCTTTTGGATTATCTTCCATCCCTGCACTTTCAGTATCTAGAGAAGAGCTTAAAAAACAAGTTGAAGAATTAGAGGAAAAAGCACCTATTTTATTTACTCCAGAAAGAAGAAGTAAAACTCCTTATTTAAAATATGCTGCTATTGGATTATTAGCATTGGGATTAAGCGGATTTACAGGGTTGAAATTATATAGCAACCAAGTGAGCAATCATAATATTGCGGAGCAGCAAGCTGCAGAATCTCAGCTTCAGCAAAAAATACAGCAAGCAACTTTTATTATAGACAATCCGCTGCCGGAAATCACCTTCACTGTGACCAATCAAAGTGGAGATTATCATATTGTTGCCGGAGCCTTCCGCGTGGAAGAAAATGCACATCAAAAAGTAACAGAATTGCGTGCAGAAGGTCATAAAGCAAGATACATTGGGGAAAACAAATATGGCTTACACCAAGTAGTTTACAGTAGTTATCTAACCAGAAGAGATGCTATAAATGCACTTTATAAAGTTCAAAAAACCAATTCAGGATCTTGGTTACTAGTTCAAGAACTTTAAGAATCTATTAACTTGTTTAGACTAGATTAGGGCAGTACCTTTGCCCAAAATTGGCACAATGCAAGCAAAAAACCCAAAAGATTCGAGAACTATTCTTACAGACTTGGTACTTCCAAGTGAAACTAACCCATTAAATAATCTTTTTGGAGGTGAACTTTTAGCTCGTATGGATAGAGCTGCTAGTATTGCAGCCCGTAGACATAGTCGCAGAATTGTTGTTACTGCATCAGTAAACAATGTTGCCTTTAATAAAGCAATTCCGCTAGGAAGTGTTGTAACAGTAGAAGCTGCTGTTTCCAGAGCTTTTAAGAGTTCTATGGAGATCTTTATAGATGTTTGGGTGGAGGATCGTGAAAGCGGAAAACGCTCTAGAGCCAATGAAGCTATTTATACTTTTGTAGCTGTAGATGAAACAGGAACTCCTGTAAATGTACCCGAATTAAATCCTGAAACTGAGCTTGAAATAGAACGATATGAAGCTGCTTTGAGAAGAAAACAACTAAGCCTGGTTTTAGCAGGTAAAATGAAACCTAAAGATGCCACAGAGCTAAAAGCATTGTTTGAGTAAGATCCTATAAAATTATTTCAGGCTCTTTTTGTTTTAAAAGCATTTTTTTAAATTTTTCAGGGTTTTCTGGAAATACATGAATTTCATCAAATTTGTTGAATTGAACAGATACATAGCGATTGGGTTTTCCATTGAGAATCTGAATCCATTTTTTCTTTTCCACAATCTCCACTCTCCTTATTCTGTTAGTAGAAATTATTTGCTTATTGAAGATTTTTTCTATCACCAATTCTTTGGATGTGATTTGCTATTTTGTTCTAGAGTTGTCAATATATGGAAGTAAATAAAACACAAAAGGATAGAACGCGTAAAAATACCAATGTTCGTCGTATAAAATGACCGGTGAGAGAATAGCCGATAATACACATAACATTATCAGCGCATTATAACCATAGTTCGTCTTAAATTCCTCCAAGCTACATTTTTCCAATCCAAACTTCCGGATCCATTTTATCTGTGTTCTTATATATCAGGAAGTGTAGAGTGGTTTTACCTGAGCTTGAACTTGTAGCTACTTCTCCAATATCTTGATTTAAAGAAACCACGTCTCCCTTGGTAACATAAACATTAGAAAGGTTGTTATAGATGGTAATATAATCCCCATGACGAACCATTACAGCCTTGTTTGCTCCTTTTACAGCCTGCACCTCACTTACCGTTCCGCCAAATATTGCCCTTGCCTTAGCGCCTTTATCTGTATCTATACGTACCCCATTACTTTCTATGGTTGTAGATTTTACGATTGGGTGTTGTTGTGTTCCAAATCTCATACTTATTACACCAGATCTTACCGGCCAAGGCAGTTTTCCTTTATTACTTGCGAAATTAGCTGCCAAAGCTTTAGCTTCCGGAGTAAGTTCATATACATCTCGAGAACTAGAACCACTTTCTTTATTGGCTTTTGCAATAGAAGCCCGGATAATCTCGTCTATTTGCCTATCTATAGCATTTATTTCTTGTTGCTTTTTCTTTATTTGAGAAGCAAAAACACCTTCTTTACTACGAATACTTTTAATGAGTACTTCTTGAGATTTTCTATTTTGTGCCAGTTGCGCTCTAGTTGCTCTGTTCTCTATTACAAGCTTTTCTTTTACTTTCTTTTGATCCAGTAAATTCGTATTAAGCACCTGTAATTCTTCAGATTTTACTTTTATCTCATCTCCTTGTTTCCTTCTATAATTGGCATACTGCTTCATATATTGCAGTCTCTTGTAGGCTTGGAGAAAATTCTGTGAAGATAGTAGAAACATGATCCTACTCTGCTGAGATTTACTTTTATAAGATTTTTGGATCATTTTGCCATAATCCTCTTTCAAACTCTCCAATTCTTTCCGAAGTGTCTGAATTTTACTGGTGTTAGAGCTTATATCACGGGTAAGAATATTGGCTTGCTGATTGGTAACTTTAATCAAATTCTCTGTAGTACGAATCTGCCTATCCAGATCTTCAACTTCCGTAAGTACAGATTTCTCCTTTTTCTTATTCGAAGAACGTAAGCTATTTATTTTTTGGATCTCATCACGTAGTTCTATTCTACGCTCTTCTAGACTCTCACGAGTATCCTGAGAATAAACTTCAGCACATCCAATTAAAAGGAATGCAATTATAAAAATATGTTTGGAGTAGGTATGTAACTTCATTATTCTATCTGAATTTCATCGTAACCAGAAGGGATATCAAAAGGAAAACTAACCGATTCATTAAAAGTAACCGACCTATAGGCAATATCTACCTGAGTTCCTTTTCCCTCACTATTGGCAACAATCTTAATTTCTTCAGGAAAATTCTGATTATTCACTTTCTGATATTTTGGGTAGGTAACTGTTACGTTCCTGTTTTCCTTTTCCTGAGCTAATTGTTGCGCAAGTACCTTATAATTTTTAGCATCTAATAAGAATAGCTTTTTTACCAATTCCAAAGTGTTGGATGGCACTAATTGATAACCTTGGGTAGATTCTGTTAATACATATTTATCTTCTCTAAGGTCATAGATCGCTTGGCCAATTAATAGGTTCTGAAGTTTTTTAAAATCCAATGGAGTTCCCAACCATTTACTTACCAAAGCATAATCTCCATCAAAATACGTCTTCCCTATTTTCTCATAATAACTCACTCTGTCTGGAGTGATTAAAACCTTTGCCAAAGGAATTCCCAATAGCTGTGCGCTCATCCAAATCGCACTATCTTTTTGCATTCTAAAACTCACTGTAACAGATTGTGAGCGCTCATCATCCTGATAATGCAATCTTAGCCTGCTATTTAAAGTTTTAAAGTCTGGTTCGTTGCTATAATGCATGGCAACAACCTTTTTAACCGCAGCATCCTCTATAACCAATGCTTTCTTTTTACTTCCACATCCAATCAATAAAAGGGAAACAAGTGTTAGGGTAAATATCTTCTTGATCATTTAGTTTTCTGTTTTTTTAATTGAATTGGCCTTTTCTTTAAATTCAGAGGCTTTAGATGAATTTCCTAATCCAGAATACGCAACCGACAATTGCTCATAAAAATCACGTTCCATATCCATATCATCTATTAAATAATCCAGGCCAAATGTAAGTATTTCTTGTGCTTCCTCGTACTTCTTTAAATTATTTAAAGCGGCTCCTTTTATAAGGTATAATAAGGTTTGTGCAGGAAACACCTCCAATCCTGAACTGCTTAATTTTAAAGCATCCTCGAATTTCAATAGATCTAGCTGAAGCAATAATGTATTTCTAAGCAATTCATAATTATCAAGGTTTTCACCTATTCCCATTTCAAAAAAAGTAAGTGCCTGTACTTTTTCCTTTTTCTGAAGAAAATAATCTCCAAACTTCTGAAAGATCTCAGGGGTGTTCTCTTTTTCTGAAAATATAGCAGCTACCTGTTTTAAGTCTTCTTCATACTTCGGATTTTCATTTACAAACAATAAAAAATCATTCAATACCTTGAATTTTGAAGCCGTATCAATCTCTTCAGATTGCAACACTAACCTCATAGAGCTTAACGCATCTTCAGTTCTATCCTTATTCAAATAAAACTTATAAAGAGCCAGGTGTACCACTTTTGAAGTGGGAAAGAGTTGTTGCATTTTCTGCGCTGCCTCGAAAGCCTCTTTTTCTAATCCTTCATCGCTGTACACAAAGATAAGATTGAGATAATTCATCTCATTCTCCGGGTTGATCGTTATAGATTCCTTAAGTGTCTTTATTTGTGCCGAAGTATTATTGGTAAGCGCATAAATTTGTTGCCTTAAACTATTCCTATATTCTGTAACACCAAGCTCGGCATCTAACTGATCTAATAAGGCGATCAATTTATCGAACTGCTGAAGTTCAAAATACATCTTCGCTAAATCGTCGTAATATTTCTCATTATAAGAAACTAATTCTTTATTAATCAAAATAGCCGGCTCGTATTGCTTGTTCAGATAATACGATTCCATTAAAGCCTGAAGGACCCACTCTCTATTAGGTTCTAACCTGTTTGCCTTTTGAAAATTATCTATAGCCTTATCGAGATCATTAAGGAATTTATAGTTCTTCCCTAATTCGAAAAAAACAACCGGGTTATTAGGCTGAATTTTTTCGCATGCCTTGAGTGCAATAATTGCTTTTTCATAATTCTCAATCGCCTTTTGCTTTAGCGCTTCAAAAAAATGTTCCTGAAACGCGTCGCTTACCTCGCCCAGATCGTCTACTGCAACTTCTTGTAATGGCGCCGGCGCTTCTTGAGCACTAAGCTCTGAAGTCCAAACTCCCATTAAAAGGAAAACATAGACGAGTAAATGCTTCATTAGAATTAGAATTATATTTTTATACTATTCCAAAACAGAATAATCTCCAATACTGATTTGAGTGAAATTCCCATCAAACTTGGCATTACTACCAATCATGGCATTATCCAGATTAGCATTCATGATAACAGATTCATTTTGAATAAGGCTATTCTTGATAGTTGAGTTTTCAATTTTTGTACCATTTCCAATAGAAACATTCGGACCTATTTTAGCATTTGTAAGCACAACATTCTCACCGATAAAACAAGGTTCGGTAATTTCAGAATTTGTGATCTTCACAGAATCTGAGATCAATTTTTCGCCATCTTGATGTAAGAAATTAAGCATTCTTCCATTGGTTTCTACAGTGATCTGCTTATTTCCGCAGTCCATCCATTCGTCAACCTTTCCAGGAACAAAAACACTTCCACTAGCTTGCATAGCTTTAATACCATCATTTATCTGGTATTCTCCACCACGAATAATATTCTGGTCCAATACCTTTTGTAGCTCCCATTTAAGAACTGCAACGTCTTTAAAATAATAGATTCCTATTACAGCAAGATCTGAAACAAATTCCTCGGGTTTCTCTACCAATTCGGTGATCTCATTCTTCTCATTCAATTTCACTACTCCGTATGCATTTGGGTTTTCAACTTGTTTTACCCAAATCACCGCATCTGCATCTTTGTTCAGTGTAAAATCTGCTTTGAACAGTGTATCCGCATAAGCAACTACTGCCGGACCAGAAAGAGAATCTTTAGCGCACATTATAGCGTGTCCAGTCCCTAAAGGTTTATCCTGATAATAGATTGTTCCTTTAGCTCCCAAGCTCTCTGCAATCGCCTTTAAATCGGCTTCTACCTTCTCTCCAAAATCCTGACCGATGATAAATGCAACTTCATCTACCTTTTCATCCAAAACCTTTGCAATATCTTCTACCAATCTATGAACAATTGGTTTTCCCGCGATAGGAATTAATGGTTTAGGTACTGTTAAGGTATGAGGTCTTAATCTTGAGCCACGACCGGCCATTGGTACTATTATCTTCATCTTATATTTTTATTCTGATTCGGTTAGAAATATTAATTCGTCATCCTGAATTTATTTCAGGATCTCAATAAAATCAATAATGTATGAGAAGCTGAATCGATTCCTATAACCATCGGAGCAGCTTGACAATTAATCTCCTAATATAAATTTTTGGTTATTAAATTATTTATTACCAGTACTTCCAAAGCCTCCAGCTCCTCTACTAGTGTCTTCCAGTACTTCTACTTGCTCCCAAGTAATCTGTTCATGCTTAGCAATGACCATTTGCGCTACTCGCTCTCCATTTTCAATTACAAAATCTTCATTGGAAAGGTTTACAAGAATTACGCCTATTTCCCCACGGTAGTCTGCATCTATGGTTCCAGGAGAATTCAATACTGTAATTCCCTTCTTAGCCGCCAAACCACTTCTTGGTCTTACCTGAGCTTCAAAGCCCAATGGTAATTCCATAAAAAGCCCTGTTTTCACGATAGCTCTTTCTAAAGGTTTTAACGTAATTGGTTCTAAAATATTGGCTCTTAAGTCCATTCCTGCAGAGAATGCAGTTTCATAATTTGGTAAGTCGTGTGCCGACTTATTTATAATTTTCACTTTCATCTTCTTAATATTATTTTTTTTAATGCTTTTTCTTCTTGACTATATACCAAAATTATAAAAGCTAGCCATAACCCGATACCTACAAAATAATTATTTCTGAAAAGGTAGAATGAAATCCCGGAGAAAATGACAGAAACTATAAAATACAAGCTTATTTTTTTGAGGTTATATGGAATTGGATAATATTTCTGACCTAAGTAATAGGAAAGGAACATCATAATCCCATAAGCAGAAACAGTTGCAATGGCAGACGCCACATAACTCATAGTAGGAATTAAAGCATAGTTAATGCCAAGAGTAACTACAGCGCCAACTATTGAGATATATGCTCCCATTTTGGTTCTATCTGTAATTTTATACCAAACAGAAAGATTGTGATAAATTCCCATACAAAAATTAGCAAGAAGTATGAGTGGAACAATTTTCATGGCTTCCCAATAATCACTGTTTCTAATGATTAGCTCTTTTAGGAGATCTAAAAATATTATTACCGTCAATAAAATAATAGATCCAAATGCTACAAAATAGCGAGTAATTAAGGCATAAGTTTCTGGAGCATTTTCATCTGTTGCTTTACTAAAGAAAAAGGGTTCTACGCCCATTCTAAAGGCAGTGCTGAATAAAGCCATGAAAATTGCTAATTTATAACAAGCTGCATATGCTCCTACCGCTCCTTCAGCAATGTCACTTGGCAACAACCAACCTAATAGAATTCTATCAAAAGACTCATTTATAGCAAATGCAATTCCTGCAAAAAGTATGGGATAAGAATACTTGAGCATTTCTTTCCACAGAGTTTTACTGAAACTGTATTTAATCTTAAAGTAAAACGGAATAAGTATTATTAAGTTGATAGCACTTGCTATAACCATTGAAATAAAAATATAGGAAAGCTCAAAGTCTGGTTGATAAATTGATTCTAGAATTCCATTTTTAGTTTCTGAAGCCATTTCGGGAAGCAGCAATAAAAAGAAAACATTCAAACCTAAATTAACAGCAACATTCAATATTTTCATGACTGCAAAGCGCATTGGCTGCTGATTTGCTCTTAACCAAGCAAATGGAACAATGACCAGCGCATCTAAAGCAAGTACGATGATGGTATATGAAATATATTCAGCCTTAATACCAGACCAATTTGCCAGTTGATCTTTCAAAGAAAAAGCCAAAACTAAAAATAATAAGGTGCTAATAATTAAAGAAACTGTGGCAGTAGAAATAACCAACTTTTTATCCTTTTCCTTATTAAAAAATCTAAAAAAGGCGGTTTCCATCCCGTATGACAGGATCACATTAAAAAGGATGATCCAGGAAAAAATGATGGAAACTTCCCCATATTCCTTTTTTGGGAGTATATCTGTATAAAGTGGAACCAGTATAAAGCTCAACATTCTGGGCAATACTGTTGCCAGACCGTATATAAAGGTTTGCTGAAAAAGTTTTTTTAATGAACCCAATGAGGTTGTACTAGTTAGAGGGGATAAATTTATTCAATTAAGTGATAGGGCACAACTAAAACCGCACACACTTAATTTTTGATTTAAATTCAATAAAAAACGGAATGAAAAAAGTTTCATTCCGTTTCTAATGGTTAATAAATATAAGATTATACTCTTTCTTTAACGCCAGTAAGCCTGTAATATTTCACTTTAGAGTTCTGAGTGAATATTAAAATGGCTTCATCATCCTTCAGCTCAAAGTCCATTTTATCTGTTTTTTGAGGCATTTTATTCCCATACTCCTCTTTAGGATCTGAACTCATTATCATATCTGGCTTTCCTGTATTGAAAGTCGCCCTAAATACTCCAGGAGGATCTGGGCTAGCAACTAAGGCTGCTTTTTTATTTCTGAAGTACACACTATCTAAACTCACTCTGTTTGTTTGAATGGTAGTTACAGGAATGTATAAATTGATGATCTCTCCTTGAGCAGTATAATAGGCGTTATCCATTTTTACGGGAGCTTTTTTTTGTAGATCTTTATTGCCAGCACAGTTTGCAAAAAGAGCAGTAAATATAGTCGCACTTAAAAGTAGGTAAAGATATTTCATGATGATTTTGTTTTAGTTGAGTTGTATAAAACAAAATGAGTGCCAAAAGAAAATCCCTCCATAGTTATGAAGGGATTTAAGTATATACTTTCATTGTTGTCCGACAAAAGATATAAGACCCCTGCGCTGATAGATCCAAGACATAACACCTCATTTTAACTAATTGAAATCCATGTTTTGATCTAGATTAATTTTTCAAAAAGAAAAAAATAATTCTGTGTTTCAAAAGAAAGCCCTGAATATAAAAACAGTTTAAATCCACTTTGCTTCTAGCCTCAACGACATCCTGAGTTTTTTTTCCGGACCACACTAATATAATTTAAAAGATAAAATAGTGAGGAATAATTATTTTATTTTGTATTTTACTCAAAATATTACGAATTATTTGTCCAATACCTATTGAATGTATAAAACTTACCTTCTTACTTTTTCAACTTTCTTAATTTCTGTTTCCACTTTTTCCCAGAATTATTCTAAAGAAATAATCTATTCTTGGTTCGATCAGCAAACGGGAATTGAAAATTCTATTTTATTTAGAGGGATGGAGTATTTGGAAACGGATAGGATGGTAAACGAAAAACATAAATTTTTCGAAACTCAGAAGTTTCAGAATGGCTCTGTGAATTATGATGGGCAAACTTTTTTCAAAGTGTCTTTAAAATATAATGTTTATGATGATCTAGTTCTGGTGAATCTGCATAAGGATCTAGGAAATTTTATTTTTCAACTATTTAGTGATAAAGTAAATCAATTTCAGATTAACGACCATATATTCAGGTATCTTAAAGCCAATAATAATTTAGATATCATTGGTTTTTACGAAGTTATTAATGAAGAAGGTCGGTTTAAGATTTTTAAAAAACATCTTAAGAACCGGATGGAAATTAGAGATAAGAGTGTTGCTTATACTGAGTTTAGTAATGCAGACGCAGATTATGTTTTTCAATTCAACAATGAATTTTTTGAGTTGGATAACCGAAGAGATCTATTTTCTAAATTTTCCAATCTGAAAAGTGATATAAGAAATTATTATAGTAAATATAGGAAGCAATCCAGGGATAATCCAGATGCTTTTATGAATAACCTAGCCAGTGAGATGAATGCCCTGATTTCAAATTCTACAAACAAAATTCAAGAATGAGAAAATATTTACTCCTTATATTACTTATATCTTTCCCCTTCGCCTACGCACAAACAAGCGTCCCAGAGATATCTTTAAGCTTTAAAAACAAAGAACTCCCTGAAATTTTAACTGAAATTGAAACAAAAACCGAATACCAATTTTTTTTTGAAGAAAACTGGTTTGGTTCCAAAAAATTTTCAGGTGAATATTCACAAACTAAATTGACAGAAATATTAGAAAGCATACTGGAGAAAACCAATATTAATTACTTTATAAAAGGGGAGCGTATCATTCTAACCCGCGGTAGTATAATTTATGATAGACTGCCAGAAGGCTTTTTAGAAACTCCGAAGGAAACAAAAGTCGTAGGAGAAACTCAAAATACAGATCCTCTATTTTATAATGATAATAAAGAGCAGGCTGAATTAGTTGAAACCGTTTTAATAGGAAAAGAAGATAGGCAATCTAGTAGGAGTTCGTATAGACTTTCTGGTAGGGTGATTTCAGAAAAAGGAGAACCCATTTCAGGATTAAATATTTTGGTTGCTGATCAAAATATAGGAACAGTTACAGATATTAATGGAAATTATGAAATTAGGCTTCCTAAAGGAATAAATATTCTGGAAACTCAAGCCCTAGGAGTAGATAAAGTTAAAAAGCGCCTTATAGTTTATAATGACGGGGTTTTAAATCTACAACTGGAAGAGAGTTTTGAGGAGCTAGGCGAAGTTTTGGTAGCATCCAATGCAAGGGAAAATGTACGCTCTGCTCTTACGGGAGTAGAAAGAATAAATGTTGCCAATATTAAGAACATTCCTTTGGTTCTGGGTGAACGTGATATTTTAAAAGTTGCAACCACCCTACCAGGAATTACCACCGCCGGTGAAGCTGCGAGTGGATATAATGTAAGAGGAGGAAAAACCGATCAGAATTTAATTTTACTTGACGAAGGAGTTATATATAATCCCACTCATTTCTTCGGAATATTTTCTGGGTTAAACCCTTTTACTACGGGTGATGTAAGTATTTATAAAGGAAGTATCCCCGCCGAATATGGAGGAAGGTTGTCCTCTGTTTTTGACCTAAATACCAAAACAGGAAACAAAGAAGAACTTGCTGGTGAGGTTTCCATAGGGCCTGTAACAGGAAACGTAAGCCTTGAGATCCCTATTGTTGAAGGTAAATCGAGTTTAATTGTGGGGGGTCGAGGTACTTATTCCGATTGGATTTTAAATCTTCTAGAAGATGAATCCTTAAAAGATAGCCAGGCTTCCTTTTACGATGTTGTGGCAAAATACAACCATAAATTTGACAATAATGACGAGTTAAATGTAAGCGGTTATTACAGTGATGATGTTTTTAGTATTACTTCAGATTCCTTGTTTAGTTATACTAACAGGGTAGTTTCCCTGTCTTATAATAAGTTTTTTAGTGAAAAACACCAAGGAGAAATTGTGGTAACCAACAGCAATTATGATTTTAATTTGGATTTCGAGAGTGATTTTAACAATGATTTTGAATCGGGGTACACGATTAATGATTCTGAATTAAAATTGAAAATGAAATATTTTTATAGCAAAGCCCATACTTTTAATTATGGTATAAGCGGAAAATATTATATGGTTTCGCCTGGAAAAATTAATCCCGGCAGTGCTGAATCTTTAATTGAATCACTTAGTATTCCAGAGGAAAGAGCTATAGAAACCGCTATTTATATTGAAGACAGTTTTGAAATAACCGAAAAACTTTTAATAAATGCGGGATTAAGATATTCTTTCTACACCGCTTTTGGACCAGCTCAATTAAATACCTATGAAGAAAATTTGCCCCGAAATGATAATACGGTTACAGGGGTGGAAACCTTTGGTAGTGGAGAAGTTATAGAAACCTACGGTGGGCCCGAGGTTAGAGTTTCAGGAAGGTATTTTTTAACACCTACATTTTCCGCTAAATTAAGTTATAATAATACCTATCAATATATTCATACGTTATCCAATAACACAACTGCAGCTCCAACCGACACTTACAAACTTTCAGACTCATATGTAAAACCGCAAAGGGCAAATCAATTTTCTGCAGGCTTATTCAAAAATTTTGATGATAATATCTACGAACTAAGTTTGGAGGGTTATTATAAAAACTCAGATAATCTCTTAGACTATAAAGTTGGTGCCGATTTATTCCTAAATGAACATATTGAAACCGAAGTTTTACAGGGAGAAGGTAAAGCCTACGGTGTAGAAATTCTAATTAGAAAAAATACGGGGAGGTTAAATGGATACTTAGGTTATACCTATTCTCGATCTTTCATAAAATTAGCCGGAAATTTTAGGGAGGAGACAGTAAATAATGCTGCATTTTTTCCAACTAATTTTGATAAACCTCACGATTTTAGTGCGGTGTTAAATTATAAGCTCACCCAACGTTTTAGCTTTTCAGCTAACTTAGCATACCAAACTGGTAGACCGGTAACGTATCCTATTGGGAAATACAGTTCTAATAATTCGGAATTTGTATTATATAGTGATAGAAACCAATTCAAAATACCCGATTATTACCGACTAGATTTGAGCTTTAACGTAGAAGGAAATCATAAAATCGAAAAATTTGCGCATAGTTTTTGGAATATCTCGATTTATAATGTTTTGGGAAGAAATAATCCATACTCGATATTTTTTGTGACGGATAATGGGGAAGTTAAGGCCTACCAAAGCTCTATTTTCTCTATTCCAATTCCTACCATCACCTATAATTTTAGGTTTTAAATAACTAATGAAATTGATGAAATTACTTTTAAAAAATAAAAATTACATGATCCTCTTCGTTTTAATAGCGTTAGTAGTTTCTTGTGTAGAAGAAATCCCCTTGGAATCTTCAGGTTTTGAGGAGGCAATTGTTATAGAGGCAACTATAACCAATGAAGTAAAGCAGCACCAGATTAAAATATTTCAGGCTTTTGCTATAGATACCACAGGACCCAATCCTTTATCTGGGGCTACTGTAAAAGTAATAGGAAATATCGAATATTTTTTCGAAGAAGGCGAGTCGGGAATTTATACTTCCAGAGATAGTTTTGCAGCCCAGCTAGGTATCTATTACCAACTTAATATTTTAGCAAATGGCAAAGAATATGAGTCTGAGCCAATGGAATTACTCGGAACTAACAGCATTGATCAATTAAAAGCAAATAGAATTGACTATAGGGGAGAAAATGGTGTGGCGATCACTTTAAACAACCAGACTTCCAATGGCACTGCTAATTATTACAAATACGAATATGTCGAGACTTTTAAATTCAATTCAAATTATTTTAAAGTCAATGATTTAATTATTGAAGATGGGGTGCCTGTAGAAGTCCCTAAACAAAAAGAAGAGTATACGTGTTACCGTACTACCAATTCGCAGGAAATAATACTGGCCAATACGAACTCCCTCTCTGAAAACAGTGTAAACGACCTACTAATTAAATTTATAGAGTCAAACAATCCTGGTGTTTCTAATAGATACAGCCTTCTTGTAAAGCAATTTATTATTAGCAGAGAAGCCTATACCTATTATGAGATTCTTAAAGAATTGTCGAGTTCCGATAACCTTTTTTCTCAAAGTCAGCCAGGTTTTTTTGCGGGCAATATCTCAAACATTAATAATCCAGATGAAAAAGTAATTGGTTTTTTTAATGTATCATCTGTTTCCGAAAAAAGAATCTATTTTAATTATGAAGATTTTTACAATCCCAACAGCATAAGAACTCGTTTTGTGCCTTATGCTGCCTGCGAAGAAACAACACCTAGCACCACTGCCTTAATAGCCCAATTAGAACAAGGTAGCGTAAAATGGTCTGGTACAACTCCAGGTGGCGCTTTCCTCGTGGTTCCAACCCGATGTGTAGATTGTACAGTTTTTGGCACTAATGAAAAACCAGAATTTTGGGTAGATTAATTACAAACTAAAAGAATGATCAAAAACATTTTTATATTTTTCGTTTTTTATACAACATTCACCAACTGGTTGAATGCGCAAACCCTAACTGATGAAAATTTTATTCAAAATGAGATTTACAAAGAACAGGTCTATCTTCATTTAAACAGTAGTTTATTATTTAGCGGAGAAAAATTGCTTTATAAATTCTATTGCCTAAATACAGAAACCAATAAATTAAGTGATCTAAGCAAAATTGGCTGGGTGATATTGTTGAATTCAGATAAAGAAGAAGTATTTCAACAGAAGTTGAACCTAGAGCACGGCCAGTCTTATTCAGATTTCTTTATTCCTTCCAACCTGCCTTCAGGAGCTTATAAAATTTTAGCTTATACTTCCTGGATGTTGAATGCTGAAAAAAATTATTTTGAACAGGATATTCATATTTTAAATCCATATCAAAAAGAAAACAAAGGATTTATTCTTGAAGAAAATCCTGAAATATTGTCGCAAAAAAGTGAGCCTGAAGTGTCATCTGATTTTAAGTTAAAACTTAATAAAAATTCATTTTCACTGAGAGAGGAAGTTGTGGTGAATTTTGAAACATCATATGAAATATTAGGTGATTTCTCAATTTCTGTAAGACGGATAGATAATTTTAGTAAACCAAAAAGAATAAAAAGTATCAATTATAATAAACTTTACGAGAACATAAGCTGGAATTATTCGGATACTTTAATTCTCCCGGAAGTAAGAGGATCGCTTGTAAGTGGTAGAGTGGTTGTAAAAGATAATTCTTTATTAAAATCCAAAAATTTAATAATATCTTCTCCTGGAGAAGAAAGTCAGGTAAATATTGTTTCCATAAACGACATGGGCGAATTTAGTTTTACTATTAATAATGACCTGGCTGTAAATGAACTTTTATTGCAATTGGTAGGTGACAAGCAGCAGGATTTTAACGTAGAGCTAAAACAAACAATTCAACCAGATATTTCTCAATTAGTTTTCAAAAAACCGATTATTGACGATGGTTTTAAAGAATATATTATTGAAAAAAGTGTATACAATCAAATCGAAAATGCTTATTCCATAACTAAAGCGGACCAATCGATTTTCCCTAAGAATAAAAGATATTTCTTTAACAACGAACTCTTAAAATTCAACTTAGATAATTATACAAGGTTTCCTGATGTTACGCAAACCTTTGTCGAGATTATTGAATATGGAAGAGTTAAAAGGAATGGCGATGGAACACATAGCATTTTAGTACGAAACCAAAACACCAATGGTGAATTTACATTACCCGCATTATTGATCGTTGACGGAGTTGTCGTGCAGGACCACGATAAACTGGTTTCTTTTGATGCTGAAAAGATTCAAAGCATTGGTCTTCTTAGAAGCAAATTCTTTTTTGGTCCCGAAACATATCAGGGAGTGGTTGTAGTAGAAACCAAAGATGGAAATTTTCCGGATGAATTTAGAGATGATTCTATAAAATTTAAAGAAGTTATTACTGCCCAAATTTTAAAGATATATTATAGCCCTAATTATAATAATGAAAACTTAGAACGAATTCCAGATTATAGGTATCAATTGTTGTGGAATCCCGAAATAAACTTTAAAACAACCGGAAATAAGCTCCGATTTTTCACTTCAGATCTCGAAGGGAGTTTCGAGATAAATCTGGAAGGGTTTACAAGTGATGGAAAACCGATATCTCTAAGTAAAACTTTTGAAGTTAAATAAGCTTAAGATTTAATTTTATTCTGAGGACAAATTCGTAGCTATAATCAAAGATATTTTTGGTTTTAAGTTATAAACGATAAAATTAACATACATTAATAAGAATTGACCAACGCAGATTCAATAAAATACCATCAGAAAACTGGCATTAAAAAATGTGAGGGCCACGACTAATACTGGTTGGTATTAAACAAAAATGCTTTATTTCTAATTGCTAATAGCTTCAAAAAGTGAGTGATTTGAGTCCGCCACCGCTAGATTTAGTTATTCAATGCTTCAGCTCCACCAACGATCTCTAAGATCTCATTAGTAATAGCTGCCTGTCTTGCTTTGTTATAAGACAATTTAAGCGAATCTCTCAATTCTGTTGCGTTATCTGTTGCTTTATGCATCGCCGTCATACGAGCTCCATGCTCTGATGCTAACGAGTCACTCATCGCTTTAAATAACTGCATTTTTAAAGACTTAGGAATAAGATCTTTTACAATCCGCTCCTTTTCTGGTTCGAAAATATAATCTAAAGTTACATTCTCTTCAGTTTCAAATTTCTCTATAGGTAAGAACTGTTCAGTTATTACATCTTGAGTTGCAGCATTTACAAACCTATTGTAAACAATTGAGATCTCATCATACTTTCCATCCAAGAACCATTGCATAATATTTTCTGCAATTGCAGCTACAGTATCATACTTAAGATCGTCGAAAATAGCATTATTGTTCTCTGCAACTGTATAAGTCTTACTTAGAACATCATTCGCCTTTTTTCCTAAAGTTAAGATCTCTACGTTCTTATCACTGTATTTTGAAGCAGCAACTGCACGAGCACCTTTAACAATATTTGTATTGAAAGCTCCAGCCAATCCTCTGTTAGAAGATATAGCAACTATCAAAACCTTGCTAACTTCTCTTTGTTCAGCATATGGGCTTCCGCTATCTGCATCTAAAGAAGCACTAAGACTTTGTAGCAATTCCGTCAACTTTTCAGAATAAGGTCGCATTGCAGTAATGGCATCCTGTGCTTTACTCAACTTTGCAGCCGACACCAATTTCATGGCACTGGTAATCTGCATGGTTGATGAAACCGAAGTAATCCTGTTACGTAATTCTTTTAAGTTTGCCATATTATATAATTCTGAATTCTCAATTCATAATTAAGAATTTTTTATGCTTTATATTTTGAAGAAATCTCTTTTGCAGATGACACCAAAGTATCTGTAATTTCATCTGTAAGTTTTCCAGCTTTTAAACCATCTAAAGTAGCACGATGTTTTAAATTCAAGTATTCTAAATACTCTTTTTCAAATTCTTTTACCTTGTTAACAGGAACATCTCTTAAAAGGTTCTTAGCTCCTGCAAAAATAATTGCAATTTGATCTTCTACCGGGAAAGGGTCATTCTCTGCTTGTTTCAAGATTTCTACGTTACGCTTTCCTCTTTCAATAATATTTAAAGTAGCAGCATCAAGATCGGATCCAAACTTAGCAAATGCTTCCAATTCACGGAATTGCGCCTGGTCTAATTTTAAAGTACCTGCAACCTTTTTCATCGCTTTAATCTGAGCATTTCCACCCACACGAGATACAGAAATACCTACGTTAATCGCTGGACGAACCCCAGAGTTAAATAAATCTGATGTTAAGAAGATCTGACCATCTGTAATCGAAATTACATTGGTTGGAATATATGCAGAAACATCTCCTGCCTGAGTTTCAATAATTGGCAATGCAGTTAAAGAACCACCACCTTTTACCAAATGCTTGATAGAATCTGGAAGATCATTCATTTCTGAAGCGATCTTGTCATTGTTAATTACTTTTGCCGCACGCTCTAACAATCTAGAGTGTAAGAAAAATACATCCCCAGGATATGCTTCACGTCCCGGTGGGCGACGTAATAATAGCGAAACCTCACGGTATGCTACTGCTTGTTTAGAAAGATCATCAAACACAATAAGTGCAGGACGACCAGTATCTCTAAAATACTCACCAATTGCAGCACCTGCAAAAGGAGCATATACTTGCATTGGAGCAGGGTCTGATGCGTTTGCCGCAACAATAGTAGTATAAGCTAAAGCACCTTTTGCTTCTAATTTCTGAGCAATTCCAGCAACAGTAGAAGCTTTTTGTCCAATAGCCACATATATACAATGTACAGGATGTCCTGCATCGTAAAATTCTTTTTGATTCAAGATAGTATCAATACACACAGCAGTTTTACCTGTCTGACGGTCACCAATAACTAATTCTCTTTGTCCTCTTCCAACTGGCACCATAGCATCAATAGCTTTGATCCCTGTTTGCATAGGCTCTGTAACTGGCTCACGGAAAATAACCCCTGGTGCTTTACGCTCCAATGGCATTTCGTAAGTTTTTCCTTGAATAGGACCTTTTCCATCTATTGGAGCTCCCAAAGTATCTATAACTCTACCTGTAATTCCTTCACCAACATTGATAGAAGCAATACGCTGAGTTCTTTTTGCTACAGACCCTTCTTTAATCTCTTTAGAAGGTCCTAAAAGTACTACCCCAACATTGTCTTCCTCAAGGTTAAGTACAATTCCTTCTAATCCACTTTCAAATTCAACTAATTCTCCATATTGAGCATTAGCTAAACCATAAATACGTGCAATACCATCCCCAACGGTTAGTACTGTTCCTACTTCGTCTAAAGTAGCTTTTGCTTCAAAACCTGAAAGTTGTTTTTTTAATATTGCTGAAACTTCAGCTGGATTTACTTCGGCCATAATTATTTAGAATAAAATTGATACACCTAAAGCGTATCTGTTTTCATTAAATTTTTGAAATATACGTGTTGTTAGTAAGCTCTCTGCTTAAATTACTAAGACTTTTTGCAACACTGGTATTGTATTGAAGATCTCCTACTCTAAGGATAAAACCTCCCAATATACTTGGATCTACTTTACTTTCTAAAGTTGCCACATTTCCTGTAAGCTCCTTTACTTTCTCAAGTATCTTAGCTTCCAGATTAGCATCTAATGGAACCGCTGTAGTTACTTCAGCAACTTGTATGTGGTTCATTTCATTAAATAGAGCAGTATAACTTTTAGCTACAGCTTGAAGCTGGATAATTCTGTTATTGTCTACAAGAATATCAAAAGCTCCCAAGGTTATAGTGTGAGCTGCTTTAAAGATTTCCTTCAATGCACTCTTTTTAACATTGTCTTTCACAACCGGACTAGCCAAAACATCTTGTAGCTCCTCACTGGAAGAAATAGTTTCATTTATGGAAACCATATCATTATTGACCAACTCAGTAGCGTTTTGATCTTTTGCCAATTCTAAAATTGCTTTCGCGTATCTCTGTGCAGCTCTGGTACTTTCCATAAACTTATTTTAACGTAACATCTGCTAACATATCCTCAACCAATTTGTGTTGTTTCTCTGTAGTAGATAATTGTTCACGAATAACTTTTTCTGCGATCTCGATAGATAAAGTAGCAACCTGATTTTTAAGGTCTACCATTGCAGCATTTTTCTCGTTCTGGATAATAACCTGTGCATTAGCAACAATCTTATCTGCTTTAGCCTGAGCTTCTGCAGCTGCATCTGAAACAACTTTCTCTTTTATTTCGCGTGCTTCTTTAAGCATTGCATCTCTTTGCGCTCTTGCCTCATTTAACAGTTTCTCATTATCAGCCTGAAGGTTTTGCATTTCCTTTTTAGCATTTTCTGCAGAAAGTAAAGCATCATTAATAGAGTTCTCTCTTTGTTTTATAGCACCCAATATTGGTTTCCAGGCAAATTTTGCCATAACGAATAACAAGACTAAGAAGACGATGGTTTGCCAAAAAAACAAACCTATTTCAGGAGTAATTAAATCCATAGTATATTCAATAAAAGTTTAAAACATCATTTTTAAAAATCTATTCGCAACCAACCGTTGCGAATAGATTTTGAAATTAACTACCTTAAAACACCTAGCAAAGAGGCAACAACTCCAAAAAGAGCAACCCCTTCTACAAGTGCAGCGGCAATAATCATAGCTGTCTGGATTTTTCCTGAAGCTTCTGGTTGACGGGCAATAGCATCCATTGCAGAACCACCAATTTTACCAACACCAACTCCAGCTCCTAAAACCGCAAGACCGGCTCCTAATGCCGAAAGACCTACATACAATAATTCCATAATAAATAAATTAAATAATTAAAAATAATTAATGATGTTCATGTTCCTCAACTGCCATCCCGATAAACAGGGCAGACAGTATCGTAAAAATAAACGCTTGAAGGAATGCTACTAGCAATTCCAAAATTGTTATAAATAATGCAAAAGGAACAGATATACCTGCAACTCCCGCATTTTCTAAAATAAATATCAATCCAATTAAACTCAAAATAATTATATGCCCCGCCGTAATGTTCGCAAACAAACGAATCATTAATGCTATAGGCTTAATTATTACCCCGGCACCTTCAACAATAGCAAGAATAGGTTTTACCCATGTAGGAATTCCCGGCATCCAGAAAATGTGTTTCCAATATGCTTTATTCCCGTTGATAATAATAAGGGCCAACGTAAACAACCCCAGAGAAACTGTAACCGCGATATTTCCAGTTACGTTTGCTGCTCCTGGCAGTAAGCCTAATAAATTCGTGATCCAGATAAAGAAGAATACCGTGAGTAAAAATGGCATAAACTTCATATACTGCTTTTCCCCTATTTGAGGGATCGCTATTTCATCTCTTACAAATAAGACAAGCGCTTCCAAGGCATTATTAAATCCAGAAGGAGCCTTAGAGTTCTTTTTATGATAATTAGCGAGTGACAAAAAGAAAATCAACATAAGAATAACGGTTATGAACATAGCCGCCACATTCTTGGTAATAGAGAAATCCCACGAAGTAGTAGCATTTAATGGGTGGTCTTCTTCATCAAATTCTACAGTATTCGCCCCAGATTCCAGCTGGTAAATATCCTCGTGATAATTTACAAAACGCATTCCGTCTTTCTCAACAATATGCTTAGCTTCGGTATCGTGATGAAACTCACTGGACATGAAAGTTACAAATCCATTATCTGTAAAAAGAATAACCGGTAATGGTATTGTGTAAGAATTCTCACCTTCTCCAAAAAAATGCCAACCATGAGAATCACCTATGTGATGCATGATCATTTCTGTGGCGTTAAACTCTTCTGCAAATTCCTCTACAGATGATTCTTCCTGAGAAAAAGCAAGTAAAGGAAGAAAGGCTAGGGCAAATGCCATTACAATCTTAAAAGATTTTTGTGCTGTCATAATCCTGTTAAACTTAATAATGGTGGGCTCAAAATTTCGGTGCAAAGGTATGCTTTTTAATTAAATCTAAAAGCAATAATTCTTTTTTTTGTCTCTTTTCGTATTTATATGAATTTAATTGAGATTCAAATAGTTACCTTGAATTAATAAGCTTTACCGCAAAGATGGTTTCCAAAATAAGGTATAGAAAATAGGGTATAAAAAATGAAAGTAAATTAATAAAAGGACTGTTTTCATTATTTATTAGCATTGGCAGCAAAAACAAAACCGCAGCCAGCATTTTAAAAAGACTGGCACCCATAAATGCAAATCCGGTTTTGTCACTAAGGTTCAAATACACGTAAACCAGCAAAAAATAAATCAGGAATGTAGAAGTAATGTGAAAGGCATAAATACCCCAAATACTATAATAAAAGATGATTTCTTCGAAAAATATCTGGTTTGTGATAAAATGGACTACAAACAGAATTAATGAAAAAGGGAGAAATATTTTTGAAAAATCAAGTAGTTTTTGTTTCATATGAAGGGTTTACTGTTCTTTACTCATTTTGCTAACTTTTCTAATCACCTGAAATAGGGCTACAAACACTCCTAAAAGCGTTATCCCAATAGTAAAACCCGAAAATTTATTCGGAAATTTTTTATCTAGCCAAATTCCCAGGAGCAATGCTGCTCCAATGATAATTGCCATCTGAAAAGCGATATTTACAAACTCCAAGTACTTATCAAGCGGAGCGTTCTTTTTGTTTTTGGTCATCTTTTTTTAGGGATTTTACAGCACCTTTCATAGTACAAGTAGCATTAAAAGAAGCACCAGGCTCAATAGATAATTTCCCTGCATTCACTTCTCCATCAATAACAGCACAGGACCTTAAAGATAAAGTTTCTTCAACATTAAGTTCCCCATCAAAAGATCCTTCAAAATCGGCATTCTGGCAAGTTAGATCTCCTTTTATTAAACCTCCTTTGCTAATAACCACTTTTCCAGAGGTAGATAAATTTCCTATAAGGCTTCCTTCTATTCTAAAACCACCTTTTGCTTCAATATCTCCAGTAATAACTGTTCCTGCTGATATTCGATTTTGCTCTTTACTGGTCTCCGTTTTTTCTTTTGATTTGGTTGGGCTATTAAACATTGATCTAGGGTTCTTGTTTATTAATTAATTCTATATAAGTATCCAGATTTTTCTTTAGCTGAATTACTCTGTAATTTTCTGAAGAAACTATAACCGGAGTTATCTCCACTTTGTATTTCTTATTGATGTTAAGCAGTTCTGCAAAACCTTCTGCGTTGCTATATGCATCTAGTCCATGAACGACAACAAATTTCAACTTGTAATTGTAAACATCTTGAGAAACAGATAGCCCCGCGTAATCCAGCTCCAAAATAGCCTTTTCAAGGACTTCTTTTAAAACATTGCTTTTTTGTTGGTCTGCAACTTCAACGGAATAGAGTAACTTTAAATTAGAAGCTGTATTGCTATTTATCTCTAGTGTGCTTTTCTCCATTTCAGGAATTGCAGTATTTAACAATTCTAAGGCGGTAATCCCCACCTGAGTTTGTGGATAATTAGCTGCGATTGTAGATAATTCTTCTTTATAGGCATTCACTCCATAAATTCTTCCCATCGCTCTAGCTCTCAATAATTCAATTTTAGGCAACAACTCTTCTTCAGGATATTCATTTACAAAAATCTTTGCCTCTTCAATCACCTTTAAAAATTCAGCTTTTTCAAAAAGAATATAGAGCTCCTTATATTTGTTTTCAGCTTCATCTTCTTGAGCAATGGCAAGATCTGGATTATTAATTCTAGAGGCATATCTAGAATCTGGATATTGGGATAAAACCACTTGTTCAAATCTTTCGGCTTCTGAATTATTTCCTCTTTCGAGGTTTATTTTATATAAATAATAATTAGCAGGAATCACTAACCGCTCTTCTTCCGTGAAGTCCAATAAAGCTGTAAGTTTTTCTGAAGCCAAATCAGGCTTGTTATATTTCTCCTTATAAATTAGTCCTAAGCTGTAATAAGCATCATTTCGCTCTTTTTCTAATTCTGAAATTTGAAGCGGATCACTTGGTATTTGGTCCAGGTAGGTTTGAGCCGTGAATTTAGGGTTGTTAGAAATAATAAGACCGGAAACCTCATCTAAACCATCTTTTTCTATGTTGGTAAAATTACTTGAATTCAATCTCCAATTATCCCTTAATTCTCTTGGCCCCCAAGTTCTAACAAAGCTCTCTAGGCCTGAGGAAACCCTTCTTGGGTTATAAAAATAAAAGGTATTTGCTGGATCGTTACCTCCCAGAGCAGGTGGTGCACCCGGAGTATTACGGGAAGCAGGTGTTGTAGGCTGGGTAGCCTCCGGAACTGATCCTTCTTTTGCTTCAGCTACAGCTTTTTCTTTTAATTCTTCAGCATATCGGGTAAAATAATCTACACGTTCATCTTCTGGCATTGCCACAAAGCCTAAGATACTGTCATTTTTTTCTACTATGCTTTCGTAAAAAATAACCTCCTTAAGGTTATCTCGTTTGCGTTCAACAAAGAAATAATCACGAGAAGTATTTGGGATCTTGGTTAAGGTACTATCATAATACGCGCTGGCCTCTCGATATAAAGCTTTATCAAAATTTATATTTCCAAGCGTTTCATAATTAAGAGAAAATAAATAATTGTCTTTGGAAGGTTCTCTCAGAGATTTATTATAATAGGATGTTGCGACATTTGTAGAATCTATATGATTGTAATATTCGGCTAGCTGAAAATAGATCTTATCCAGAAAAGGCCTGTTTTCCCGATTCTCTTCCATTTCCTTTAAACGCGCCAGCAATAAGGCCGGCTCTTCAGTTTCAAAATTGAAATTTCTGGTCTTTTCAATTTGAGCATTCACTAAATATTCTCGTGGAGTTTTCCTTTGGAGTTCTATGACCTCATCAAAAGAATAATTGGCGCTATCTCTTTGTTTCAATAAATTATATAGTTGCCCCTGGATATAGTAATAACGGCCTTTTTCGTCGTTATTACTCGTATATTCTGCAGCAGTTCTAATAGGTGTAATAGCACTATCTGGGTGACTGATATTGATATATGCCTGTGCCAACATAGCATTAGCATCTGCCTTATCTTGATCTTTTAAGGTCTCAGCCTTAATAATTCGTTTAAGATTCTTGATGGCCAATTTATTGTTCTGAAGTCGGATATTGGTTTTTTCCCTCCAGATCTGTGCGTGATTTATAGTATTACTGGCAGGATATTTATGAAGAATATAATTGAAGGCTTCCAAGGCCGGGAAAAATCGTTGATCGAAATAACGTGCTTTTCCAAGCATTAGATAGGCTTCATCTATTTGAGGGTTATTTTCATTTCCTTCAATAAGCATCGAATGTTTTTGAATGGCCTTAGTTGCTTTTTCTTCAGAAAGCTTAAAAGATTCATTTTTCACCGTTCCGGGCAAAGAGATCTCTTCAGAAATTTGCATTCTTTCTACCGGTAGTATATCCCAGAAATTCTCGTTATAAGAACCTGCAACTTCCTGCTTACCCTGCTCCAGAGCAAGGCCTCCATTATATAGAATATTATACTCTGTACCTATAGCATGCCAACCCCTGTTGATGAACTTATCCTTTTTTCTGGAACAACCGGAAAGCGCAATCACCAAAAACAGGCAACCCAATACGTGTGTGAATTTATTCAAAATCAATAAGTTCTTGATATTATAAATAACAGAAGTCCTTTACATTTAGTATGCTAAAATACGTTTCTTTTTAGAAATTGATAAGTTGAAAAAGCAATCTAAAAACTAAGCTTCTTCTTTCAGAGTTAAATCCTTAGAGAAATAAGTTTCCAACTCATCTAAAGTAGCTGTAGAAGTCATAAGGTCTTTTACAAGATCTCCCTTATCTAGCAAAACAATCCGTTCACAAACTTCTGTAACATGAATAAGATCGTGACTAGAGATCAAAATAGTAGTTTCCTTTTGGGCGGTAAGCTCTTTAATTATTTTTTTTAACCGTATTTGCGTGGTTGGATCCAAATTAGCAAAAGGCTCATCTAAGATTATAACTTTTGGGCTTCCTATAAGAGCTGCTACAATTCCAACTTTCTTCTGATTCCCCTTGGAAAGGTCTCTCAAATACTTCCGTTTCCCCAAGATCTCATCATGAAAGAAATCTTCAAAAGTTAAAAGCAGTGCATCTACATCGGCTTTGTTTTGCTTCCGAAGGTCTCCAATAAAATAGAAGTATTCTTCAGGAGTAAGATATCCAATCAAAAAACTTTCATCTATAAAAGAACTTGTAAACTCCTTCCACTCTTCATTTTGGCTCACGGTTATTTCGTGATTAAAAATGTTTCCTGTTGTTGGCTGAATAAGATCTAATAACATGCTAAAAAATGTAGTTTTTCCAGCACCGTTATTTCCTACCAAACCCATGCTTTGGCCTGTAGGAATATCCAGATGTTCTATGTTTAGAACCGTGGTTCCTTTATATTTCTTTGTAAGGTTTGTAGCTGTGATCATGGTTGTAATTTTATTCGCCAGATTGTTTGAAACCTTCAATCATAGCATATTTCTGTCTATTATAACGTTGCGCAATAAAGCCGATAGCGCGATTCCTTAAAATTAATCCTACTATTCCTAGTACGAATAATACGGTAAGAGCGCTTTCAAAAGAAATGAACTTATTAATTATCCAGAAAATAAGCAATGGCATTAGCAGGAGTGGAAGTCCTACTATATACTGTGTAGCTCCCGTTCCTTGGTAATTCATAAATGGACTTTTATCCAGATCTATCTTTTTTCTATTGAAAGATCCTGCATAAAGCAAAATGGGAATATTGACCCCTATATTATAAACTGCGCATATCAAATTAATTAAAAAGATCTTCCAGCCATAATATAAATATGGGGTTGAAAGGATTGCTAGCACAACTACGCTAAAGGTTATTAAACCCGCTTTGGCTGTTAAGTATTTCTTTAATGGGATATTCTGTGCCATAATAAGTGGATAATATCCCGCATCCCAGGCTGGAATGAACTGCCCAAAATTGATCATAAAGATCCCAGTAATAAAGATCCCAGCAAAAACAAAGACTACCGGCATCCCTTGATAAGCATCATTACCATAAAAGATGAGGCCATAAGCCAGAAACAGAATAGATATGTAAACCGTTGTTTTGGGTCTTTTATTCCTCCAGATCATTTTCAGGTCTAGTTGCAAGTACGGTGCTATATCTCCAAATCGTCTAGTCCATAGAAATTCGTTGGTGTTTGCGTCTTTTACTTCATCCTTTAAAGTGGTATCCAAATAAAATTTACTTTCTAAATCCTTCTGGTTCCATTTATAAAAAATGACACCAATTAGAATAGGAATAAGCGCCAGTAAAGGAAACTCAAGAATTGCATTAAGTCCTTTTCCAAACCAAACACTACTTTCAAAGATCTTGAAGTAATCTAAGATTACTATCACCGCAATGCTTACAACTACAGGAATTAATGCTTTTATATTATCGGTAAAATTCTTTTTAATTATAAAGTTCGCGTAATTCACAGAAAGAGTAAGGCCTATCATGGCGATCATCCATGCTATTATTGCTCCCGTGCTAAAGGTTTGTTTGTAAATATTAAAGATTCCAAAAGGAATAATAATTAGTAGGGGAAGGAAATTGAAGAACGAATACAAGGATTTTAGAAGCACAAAATTCACCATTTTTCGTTTCTTGATAGGCAGCAGCATCAATGGTTTGATATCCATGATGGGTAAATTTTGAAGTAAAAACCTATATACCAGCTCCAAGACCAACCATACTAAAAACCATCTGTTAACTAAATACAAGGGCTCTTCTCCCGGGAAATATTCCTTAATAAGGGGATATAAGCCAATCCCGAATAGCAGGAATGCAGCAATAAAATACAAACCCAAAAATCCCATTAGAATTTTGAGGCCCATACTCTTGCCTAAGCTTGCCGATCTAAAAAATGATTTCCACTCTAGCGAGAATAAGCGCTTGAACATAATAGTTAGTGTTTATATATAGAAGTGTGGAAATTTACCAATTTGTTACAAATAAAAAAGGATAGACTTTGTATTTTTGCAGCCAAATTGAATGTTATGAATAAATTTTATAGCCTAAATATAAAAGAAATTATCCGCGAAACTGCACAAGCGGTCAGTTTATCTTTTGAAGTGCCGGATAATCTTAAAGAACTTTTTTCTTTTAAAGCTGGTCAATATATTACTCTTAAAACAAACTTAGAAGGAAAAGAAGTGCGAAGAGCCTACTCTTTATGTTCTGCTCCAAATACAAACGAATATAAAGTTACCGTTAAAGAGGTTGAAGGTGGGACTTTTTCTGTTTTAGCAAATAACAAACTGAAAGCTGGAGATGTGTTAGAAGTGCATCCACCAGAAGGAAAGTTTGTCTTTGAGGCTAGCAGTACCAAACACAATTATGCTGCATTTGTTGCAGGAAGCGGGATCACACCTGTTTTATCTATTATTAAGACAGCACTTACCAAGGAAACCGACAGTAAATTCGTGTTGGTATATGGTAATAAAACCCCAGATGACACTATTTTCTTTAAGGAACTCTTAAAACTTCAAATAGAATACCCAGAGCGATTATATATTGAATTTGTTTACAGTAGAACTCAAGAAGAGAATGCTCACTTCGGAAGAATTGAAAATAGTACCGTAAACTACGTGCTGAAAAATAAGTTTGACGATCTAGATTTCGAGAAGTTCTACTTATGTGGGCCAGAGGTAATGATTGATAGCGTTTCTGAAGTTCTGTTGAAAAATGGAATTGAAAAAGAACAGATCTTATTCGAGCTTTTTACCTCTAGCGATTCTGGAGAAGTTGAAGCCAATTTAGAAGGTGAAACCAAACTTACTGTATTGGTAGATGATGAGGAAACCACTTTTTCTATGAACAAAAAAGACACAGTTCTGGATGCAGCCTTAGAGAAAGACTTAGATGTTCCTTATTCATGTCAAGGTGGAATTTGCAGTAGCTGCATCGCGAGAATTACTGAAGGAAAAGCAGAGATGGCAAAAAACCAGATCCTTACAGATAGTGAGATCGCTGAAGGTTTAATCCTTACTTGTCAAGCGCATCCTACAACTCCTACCCTAAAGGTAGATTACGACGATGTATAGCCCTCATTGAGGTTTAAATCCCCCGTCTTGACAGCTTTCGGGATAGGTCAAATTTTCAAGTGTGTTTTCCTCCCGAGAATTCAGGACATACCCCAAATTGTTATGAGGTTCTTTATTTTTTAAACAGATTCTTAAGGAATATTTAAAACTGAATTGATCTTTAGAACCACTAGTTCTGGAGAGATTGTCCGCATTACATCTTCATATCCATCCGGAACTTTGTTTCCATAGATTGAAGTTGGGATTTGAGGATATTTATTGAGGTCGGGCAAAATACAATTCTCTAAGGGCTGTTCAAAAGATTTAAATCCGGTGTATGGATGCGTTACGCCCCAAAGCGTGATCACAGGAATTCCATACATAGCCGCCAAGTGAGCATTCCCACTATCCATAGAGAGCATAGCGTCTAAATTTGAAATAAGTGCCAATTCTTCTTCGAACTTTAATTTTCCCGCAAGTGAAGTAATACGTTCATATTTTTCTGCCAGTTCCTCCAACATCGCTGCTTCCTTTTTTCCTCCACCAAAAAGAAAAACTTGAATTTTCCCTGCGATATTTAATTGAGACAATACCTTTTCCATAAGGTCTAATGGATATACCTTAGAATTATGTTGAGCAAAGGGTGCTACTCCAATCCATTTTAAAGGATTCTTGCCGGTGATCTCTCGGGTATTTGGTGAGATCTTCTGTTTTTCTGGAAACTCATGTAGACTAAGATCTATAGGGTATCCCAATTCAGCAAAAACATCGGCATAGCGCTCATGAGTTGCTTTTAATTGTTTAAAAACTTTATTGTTTGCTGCGGTTAGCGCCTTCTTCTCTGATCTTCCTTTATCAATTTGCTTAACTGGAATTCCGTAGAAATAAAAAACCGATTTTAAAACATTGCTTCTCAACACGTCATGCATATCGGCTACAGCATCAATACCCAGATCCCTAAGATCTTTAGCTAATCTGCTTAATCCAAAAACACCACTATGAAACCCGTTAATATCAGCTTCATATACACTTACATTTGGGATGTCTTTGAAAATAGGGGTAAAAAAAGCACGAGTAAGTAAGGTTATTTTTAAGCCAGGATAAGTAGCGGCGACTACTCGTAGTATTGGAGCTAACATAGCTACATCACCAAGTGCAGATAGTCTAATAACCAATATATGCGCTTCCTCAGATTGTCGCAAATTGCTTTTATCTTTAGATGGTTTCGATATATTGGTTTTCCAACTCACAACTAATTCTTCTTTCTTAGAACAGGGTTCAACTCATCGTCATTGTACATCTTCATCTGCTTGTACACCTTCATATATTTATCACCATTTTGAATATCTTCAAGTAACCTATCTATTGCTGAAGAAAGATCTACTCGTTGTTCCAAAAGAACATTCAGTTTAATTTGACATTTATAGCGGTGATCTTCAGAAGCATCTCCCCTATTAGCCTCTTCATCCATATGGTAGATCTTTAATGCCAAAATAGAAAGTCTGTCTATTGCCCAAGCAGGGCTTTCAGAATTAATAGTTGCAGAAGATTTAACCGTTACTTCCTTGAATTTTTTCAAAAAATAACTATCAATAAACTCCACCATATCTGTACGGTCCTGGTTAGAAGCATCTATTTGTCGCTTTAATGTTAAAGCTGCAACTGGGTCTATATTAGGATCGCGAATAATATCTTCATAATGCCACTGTACCGTATCTATCCAACACTTTCTAAAAAGTAAATGTTCTATAAGTTGAGTGTCTTTGTTGTATGGATTCTCAAATGATTGATCTACAGAGTTAACCAAATGATACTTATCTATTACCTCTTTGAAGATCTTATTTGCTTTAGCTGAAAACATGTTTGATTTATTATTTTATTTATAAAAAATGCAACTCCTTATAGGAGTCTATAATTTAATTGAAATTTCTATAGGAAAACAAAGGTATTATATTTTGAAATATTGGAAAGCCTGTAGGTATTTATATCCGAAGCTCCTAAATAAGTTAAATTATAGAAAGACCGGAAGCAAAATAGGCATTAAAATAAGCGCTATTAAAAGCACTTCTTTAAAACCCTTCTCTTTATTACTGTCAAAATAATTAGATGCTATTATAGAGAATGGAACAAAGAAAAATAGCAACTCGCTGCCATCCTTCACAGGAGATAGGATCGCCACAAAAACAGAAATCAGAAGCGTAATGAACACCAACATGTAGGTGAGTCTAGATCTAATTCCAGATTTTTGAAAGAGCTTGAAATAGTGAGATAGCGTCCATAAGGTTAATGCCAAGATAATGCTTATGGGAATTAAAACGCTTAGATTTTGATAGTTTTCGAATTTAAAAGAACTCTCCTGAAACCAGGCAGCCCAGGTATAAAATACGTCATTGACCAAAAGATGAAAGGCAGTAACTAATATAAAAACTATGAAAATTGCAACTAGTGGAATCAGCCAGTTTTTAAAATAATTAATTGCATGAAATAATATTCCGCTATAAACAATAAAAATAAAAAGAATAGACCAAAAATAGAAAAGCGATGCAATACAAATCCAAAAAGTAGCATCAAAGATCTTCAAAGGAATATCCTTTCTAGACTTTAAACTTATCACTCTTCTTAAAGAAAGTAGAATGCAAAAGTTGGCCACAATTATTTGATTATCCTGCAAAATCGCCCAAAAGGAAACCGAGCAGACTGCAAATATTAGAATCTTAAAACCGCTCCTTTTGGTAAGTTCGTTCTTCTTTGCAATAAAATCTAGCACCATTGCACTCACCAAAAAACTCACCAACACCCCAAATTTTGTAAAGAGCGTGTACATTTCAAATTCCTGAAATACTGGTTTCAAATTAGCCAAAATGTAAAAAACAGTCATAAAAAGAATGACCGTTAACAAAATTACTGGTTTAGATTTGCTAAAAAAGCTTGTTAGCATGTTCGTTTTTTATATTTTTGTACTATAATATAACAAAGTTATACAATGAAAGATTTTTTTGAAGGAATCGCTTGGCTTTTTACAGAAATATTATTTATTCCTTTTAATGCCTTAAGAGAATTACAAGACGAATATTGGTTTCTAGCCAATTTTATGAACTGGATCTTTGTGATTATATGTTTTGCAGCTTTAGTTTACTGGATGTTGCAGTTGAAAAAATTTAACGATAGCGGTGAAGAAGATCGTGATCCTAAAGCACACTCATTCCTAGGCTAAGTCAAAACCTAGATCTTTTCTATAATACATCTTATCAAAATGAAGTTTATCTACATTTTGATAAGATTTTTTTAATGCTTCTTTGTAATCTTTTCCAAAAGAGGTTACTGCAATTACTCTTCCTCCATTAGTTACCACTTTACTATCTTTTTGAGTAGTTCCAGCATGAAAAACAAGGGAATCCTCAATTTCACTTAATCCCGTAATTTCAGCACCCTTTTCGTAAGCTTCCGGATATCCACCAGAAACCAGCATAACTGTAGCTGCAGTTTTTGGGGAGATCTTTATATTTACTTCATTTAATTTCTGATCTTTCAAGGATTGGAAAAGCTCTACTAGATCACTTTCTATTCTTGGTAAAACCACTTCGGTTTCAGGATCTCCCATTCTTACGTTATATTCTATCACGTAAGGTTCCTCTCCAACTTTTATCAGGCCTATAAACACAAAGCCTTTATAATCTATGTTTTCCTTTTGAAGTCCGTTAATCGTTGGTTTCACAATACGTTCTTCAATCTTATTCATCAATACCTCATCTGCAAAAGGAACTGGAGAGATTGCTCCCATGCCTCCTGTATTCAAACCCGTATTTCCTTCCCCTATTCTTTTATAATCTTTAGCCGTTGGAAGGATCTTATAGTTTTTCCCATCGGTCAAGACAAAAACACTTAATTCTATACCGTCCAGAAATTCCTCTATTACGACTTTTTCACCCGCATTTCCGAATTTGCTATTAACAAGCATGTGTTCCAGTTCTTTTTTAGCTTCCTCCAGGTCTTCAAGGATTAGAACTCCTTTTCCTGCGGCAAGGCCATCTGCTTTAAGCACATATGGCGCTTTTAAGGTTTCTAAAAACGATTTTCCTGCTTCCAGACTTTCAGCAGTAAAACTTTGATAAGCAGCTGTTGGAATATTATGCATAGACATGAATTCCTTAGCTCTTTCTTTACTTCCTTCCAGTAAAGCTCCTCTTTTGGAAGGTCCTACAACAGCTATTTCAGTTAATTCAGGGTCGTTTGTGAAGAAATCTGCAATACCAAGAACTAAAGGATCTTCTGGTCCTACAATTAGCATTTCCACATTTTCTTTAAGAACAAACTCCTTGATTGTTTCAAAATTAGTTACCTTCAAATTGATATTAGTAGCTATTTTGGCAGTTCCTGCATTACCTGGAGCAACAAAAAGTTGGTCGCAATGTTTGCTCTCTAAAATCTTGTGAGCAAATGCATGTTCACGGCCACCGGCACCTAATATCAAAATATTCATGTGGAAGTTGTTTTAAGTTCTTGCCCCAAAAATAATTGTTTGTAAATTGAAGCACTAATAATTTCGAATAAATTAAAGCACTCCCAGCCTTTGAATTGGTTCAAAATCTCACTTCAGCTTAATAAATTCCCTATAAATAGGGCGCAAAAGCTATTACAAGAAATTCAGGATATTCCAGAGGAAGAATTCGAAGATTATGTGCATAATCGCAGGAAAGCCATTGTAAATTATCATTTATCGCATAACTCTTATTATAAAGATTTCTTCGGAAATAAAGAATTTACAGATTGGGAGGAAGTTCCGGTAATGCAAAAGTCAGATCTGCAGAGACCTTTAAACGATAGGCTTAGCAAGAAATATAATAAAAAGAACAGTTATATAGGGAAGACCTCTGGTTCCAGTGGGCATCCATTTATTTTTGCAAAAGATCGATTTTGCCATGCGGTAACCTGGGCAGAGTTTATAGACCGATATAAGTGGATAGATATAGACCTCAACAAATCTTTACAGGCTAGGTTTTACGGGATCCCTTTAGATTTCTACGGAAATTTAACGGAACGCTTCAAAGATCAGGTAAGCTTGCGAAGAAGATTTAACGTCTTCGATCTTAGCGAAAAGAAGATGGAAGAATTTTTAATTCGATTTAAAAAATCTGAATTCGACTATATTAATGGATATACCAGCGCAATTTTACTTTTTGCAAAATATTTAAAGAAACAAAAAATTGTTTTAAAAGAAACCTGTCCCACTTTGAAAGTTTGTATTGTTACTTCAGAAAAACTTTTTGAGAATGATAAGAAGCTTATTGAAGCAACATTCGGAATCCCCGTATTTAATGAGTATGGAGCAAGCGAAGTAGGGCTTATCGCTTTTGAAAATACTGATAACGAATGGATAGTAAATGCAGAGAGCTTGTTTATAGAGATCTTGGACGATAATAATAGAAGCTTGCCATATGGCGAGGAAGGAAGAATTGTTATTACCTCTCTATATAATAAAGCACATCCAATGATTCGGTATGACATTGGAGATACCGGTACCTTGGCAAAGAACAGTACTTTTAAACATCCTGTACTATTAAATCTTACCGGAAGAACTAATGATGTGGCTCGCTTGGCAGATGGAAAAGTAGTCCCCGGACTTACTTTTTATTATGTGACCAAATCTATTATTGAAGATGCTGGAAGCATTAAAGAATTTCTAATTGTACAAACTGCATTAGATAAATTTAAAATAGAATATGTTAGTGAGAATGTCCTTTCTGACGGGCAGGTTCAGAAAATATTAGCTGCCATAGAGACTTTCGTGGGTAAAAACCTCCAAGTAGAATTTGAGAAAATGCCAATTCTAAAAAGAAATAAAAGTGGGAAATTGAAACAGTTTACTTCCATCATTTAGAAACTACCTGCTTTTTCTTAATAAAGAAATGTTCCTTTAAAAAAACTCCCATTTTCACTAAGCTCTTAAGCTTACTATATTTCAAAAATTCTCTGTAGATCAAATAGTTATATTTTAATAGGGCGGTCTTATTATTGGAAATAGAATTTTCTCTAATTCGATATTTGGCTAATGGTTCTATGATTCCTTTTGTGGATTCTATCCGCTTCAAAATAGCTAACCATAATGCCCAATCCTGCCTTTTTCTTAATGTGGGACTATAGATTTTCCCCAGTTTCTCAACGCTATAAATTCCAGTAAGATTCCCTACATAATTAGATTTGAGTAATTTTTTATAGGAGAGAATAGGCAAAGCTTGAATTTTTTTCTGAAGCTCCTGTCCAAATTCATTTATCAGGTAATAACTAGAATAGGTCATTTCAAGATCATGGCTTTTCATGAAATCTAATTGAGTTTCTAACTTCTCGGGGAGCCAAAGATCGTCGGCGTCTAAAAACGCAATATATGAGCCCTGAGCTTCTTTTATACCAATGTTTCTGCTGATACCCGTTCCCTGATTTGTTTTATTCTGAAAAAGTTGAATTCTGGGATCTTCTGATGCGAATTTTTCGATGATTTCAACTGTATTATCTTCAGAAGCATCATCTATTATCAATAATTCCCAGTTAGAATGAAATTGATGCAAAACAGATTGAATCGATTCAGCAATAAATTCAGCCGAATTATATGCAGGCATTATTACCGATACTAATGGCGATTCTTCCATTTAGCTGTTATTAGCGTCTTATGTGCTTTGCGAAATCCTTATGCTCACTTTTAAACAATTCCTCTTTAGTAAGGTTTTTAAAGTAATCGTAGGTGATCTTCATCCCATCTTCCCTAGAAACTTTAGGTTCCCAACCTAAGATCTCCCTAGCTCTAGTAATATCAGGTTGACGTTGCATTGGATCGTCCTCTGGTAAAGGCACACAAACTATCTTTTGATTAGTATTGGTGAGTTTAATTATTTCATCTGCAAATTCTCTGATAGTAATCTCATCGGGATTACCAATATTCACCGGATCTGAATAGTCACTTAAAAGCAATCTAAAAATTCCTTCTACCTGATCATCTACATAACAAAAAGAACGAGTTTGAGAACCGTCTCCAAACACAGTAAGGTCTTCTCCCCTTAATGCTTGGCCGATAAATGCAGGAATTACCCGACCATCATTTAATCTCATTCTTGGGCCATAGGTATTAAAGATTCTGGCAATCCTAGTTTCTAAGCCATGAAAACGATGATAGGCCATAGTCATGGATTCCTGAAAACGTTTTGCTTCATCGTACACCCCGCGTGGACCTATGGAATTCACATTCCCATAATAATCCTCAGTTTGTGGGTGCACCAAAGGATCTCCATAAATTTCTGATGTCGATGCGATTAAAATTCGCGCATTTTTCTCCTTAGCTAAACCAAGTAGATGCAATACTCCAACAGAGCCTACTTTTAAAGTCTGAATTGGTATTTTTAAATAATCTATTGGGCTTGCCGGAGAGGCAAAATGCAGAATATAATCTAGTTCTCCAGCAACATGTACATATTTTGTGATATCATGATGATAGAATTCAAAGTTTTCCATCTTTAAAAGATGTTCGATGTTTTTCATATCTCCAGTAATCAGGTTATCCATCCCAATTACCTTATAACCTTCTTTTATGAATCTATCGCATAGATGAGAGCCTAAAAACCCTGCCGCTCCAGTTATTAATATCCTTCTAGACATCTAAAATCTTTATCTAATTATTATTGTATAATTCTAAAACGGCGTCCTGCCATGAGGCCACTTCTACCTCAAAATTGGTCTTTAATTTAGTTTTATCTAAAACGCTATTTTCAGGCCTTTCTGCAATAGTTTTATAAGAATTATCCTCATTTAAAATAACCTCGTCACATTTATTGGAAAGTCTTAAGATCTCTTTTGCAAATCCGTGCCAGGTAGTTTCCCCTGCATTACTATAGTGGTATAAACCATAGTTTTCATTCTCTTCCTTTATGATTTGAACTAGTAGTTCAGCAAGATGATTTGCGTTGGTAGGTGTCCCTTTTTGAGCAGTAGTTATATTTAAAGTAGCATTTTCTGCAGCTTTATTTAAAATGGTCTTATAAAAATTATGCCCATATTCAGAATACAACCAAGAGGTGCGAAAAATAAAATGATAGCCAATTGTATTCTGGATGTGTTGCTCCCCTTTTAATTTTGAAGCGCCATACACGTTAATTGGATTTGTTTTATCCTCTTCTTTATATTGGCCAGTATTGGTGCCATCAAAAACATAATCTGTAGAGATATGAATAAGCACCGTTTTATGCTTTCGGCAGATTTCAGCTAAATTTTTTACTGCTTCAGCATTTATACTGAAAGCTTTTTCCTTATCAGATTCGGCTTTTTCAACATTAGTATAGGCAGCGCAATTAATACAATAGTCTATTTGTTTGTTTCCAAAGCACATACTTAGGTCACAAGTTGAAGTAATGTCGATTTCTGAAGAGTCCATAAATAGCCAATCGATCGTATCTTCTTTTGCCGCAATTTTTTGAATACACTTACCTAATTGTCCAGATGCGCCCGTTACCAATACCGTTTTCATGAAAATAATTCTTTGAGTGTTGGTAATTTAGTGTCTTTTTCTGACAGAATTAACTCATCCTCCGGAAATTTCCAATCTATTGCAAGATCCGGATCATTATAGATAATTCCAGATTCTGAGCCCGGATAATAAAACCGATCGCATTTATAAGAAAAAACAGAAGTTTCAGACAAGGTGATAAATCCATGTGCAAAACCCTGAGGTATAAATAATTGATGCTGATTCTGATCGGATAAAATGATATTATAAGACTCTTTAAATGTTGGAGAGTCTGGTCTTAGGTCTACTACAACATCCAATACTTCGCCATAAATTACACGAACGAGTTTAGCCTGAGCGAACCCACCAGATTGGAAATGCAAACCACGTAATACCCCTTTTTTAGATACCGATTGGTTATCCTGGACAAATTCCAGATCTAAGCCTGTAATTTCATTAAATTTCTTTTTGTGATAACTCTCTAAAAAAATACCCCGATGGTCTGGATATACCTGTAATGTTAAAATAAAACAATCTTTTAGAGGGGTGTTTTCAAACTTCATTAAACTATGAATTAAAAATTTGTTCTAATATTTTTTCGGTGATCAAATAAGTTGGCTTTACACCGGTAGTCCCTAAACCACCAGATGCTAATGTACTCCCTGTCTCAAGCGGATTATCTGAAGCGTAATAAGCATATCTTACTTTTACATCTTCTTTAATATTCCCTCTCAATCTGGAAGCAGATTGAATTGCTTTTTGATAATGTACTCCTTCCATTTCCAATCCAACTACATCCCATGTAGATTCCTGAAAGAATTTTAAGATATCACGATTCTGAAGCGATGTTCCAAGGACTGTGATCATAGAGCCATCTACGACCTTTATGCCATTCCCGTCAAGATCCTCCTTTTTGAGCTCATTATAAAACGGGTAGTTATCTGCTGTTCCTTCAAATAAATGGGCTGAAGGGATCATGATATCACCTTTTCCTCCATCTAAAATTCCTGCTTTACCCATAATAGAAACCGAATCTACATTCAAATGAATCTCATTGTCATCATATCTATATGGTTTCAGTAGTTCATCCATAGTTTCATAGGCTTGTTCTCCAAAAGCATAATCCATTACAACTATAACTGGTTTGTCATTTATAGACTTATTGTTAAAATTCGGACTTCTATAACCGTCTTTGATCTTTGCAGTATCAAATACCTGCACGTCAATATTGGTTCCGCTGGCATCTTCAATAAACTTCATACCATTTTCTAAAGCAACTTTCATTACTTTATTTCTAAGCTGGCCATTACCGCTATTACTCAACTCCTCATAAACTTGCATTGGTTTCTTTTCCTTTAACTCCTCTTCTAAAGCAATTGGGCTAAAAAGTGTATTCATAACACTGTGCATATTCGCACTGATAATATGAATTGGCCTATACATTAAATTATTCTCCACCAAATATTGCTTGATAGAATCTGCCCAGATCTCCCCATGTATATGGTGCCCTAAACGCTCTCTAAGTACAGGGCTAAAGGTTACAATTCTCTTATTGTTATTTATGGTCTCGTCCATTGCCAGTTTCCCTAACCAATAAATTATCTCCAGAAAACGCTCTTCATTCTCAGGGATCATAAATTTAGGATACATAGTAGTAACCTCTTTAAAGGTTCTTCCCAGAATATTGGCAGTATGCGTAAGTGCTATTTCTCTCTCATTTTGAGTTAAGCTAGGTTTTAAAACCGCCGCTTCCAGCTTCATCCAATCTCGTGTAACACTTCCTTCTTCGTCTATAATTACGCGTCGCATAATTTTATGTGATTCTATAAACAGAAAGGTTAGGTGAGTAAGAATATCATAGATCTCAGATCTTCCCCGAGTTACCTCAATATTCATTTGCTCTTCATCTATTCTATAACAATTTCTTCTTCTCTTTGGTGGAACAATTGGCGTAAAATGAGAGTTCGCATAGCCCTCGTCACTTGTAAGATTGATGAATCTACACTGTTCTATTCCAACAGGAAGCCGCTCTATCACATATAATAGTCCGTCTAATTCTACTTTTTCTTCTGCAATAGTTCCGTAGATTTCTGGTCTTAATGTGAGCAAAGATTCCCTTAGGGTTTCTCCAGAAATCCCCATGGGTTTGTAAAATCCGCGATTAAATAAATGTCGCATGGTTATATACATTCGCTCTATTGCATTAGTACTTTCTTGCGCCCGGGTTCTTCCCATCAATTTCAAATTCACCATATATTATTGCTTTATATTTTTTCCAAAACCTCTGCGATCTTTCTGTCGTTAGAGAGTCTTGGTAATTTATTTTGTCCTCCCAGTTTTCCAATAGATTTCATATACTGCTGAAATCCATTCTCGGGAATTTTTTTAATTTTTAATTTTTGAAGGATCTTGCCTTCTATCAAATCTAAATAATAAGAATTTTGTTCTTGCATAGATTGGTCTAAGATCTCCAAAAACTGCTGAAAATCCTTAGGTTCTTTTTCAAATTCTACGAACCATTCATGATAAGGTAACTGCTCGCCTTCTGGAGTGATTTGCGGAGCTACCGTAAATTCTGTGATTCTACTTCCCGTCTTTGAAGTTGCTTCTTGCATTGCCTGTTCTACTTCTTTGGCAATAACATGCTCTCCAAATGCCGAAATAAAATGTTTTATCCGCCCAGAAACAATCAATTTATATGGTTTTACTGAAGTGAACTGAACTGTATCTCCCAAATTATAACCCCACAAACCAGCTGTATTAGAAACGATCATTACATAATCTACCTCTACTTCTACTTCTCCTATAGTTAATCGTTTAGGCTTTTCGTCAAAGAATTCTTCAGATTTAATAAACTCATAGAAGATTCCGGAATCCAATTGAAGTAACATTCCCTTATCTCCCTGTTTATCTTGAAAAGCAAAAAACCCTTCAGAAGCAGGATATAGTTCTATACTATCTACTTTTCTTCCAATTAAGTTTTCAAACTTAGCGCGATAGGGCTCGTAATTTACTCCGCCATATATAAACAGATCGAAATTCTTGAACAAATCTCCCACCTTTTTTCCTGTGGTCTGCTGAAGGTTTTCAAAATACATTTGCACCCAAGATGGTATCCCGCTTATCACGGTCATATCTTCATCTTTTGTTTCTCCTACTATCGCACTTACCTTTGTTTCCCAATCTTCAATGCAATTAGTTTTTAAACTAGGTAACCTATTCTTCTGAAGATACGAAGGGACAAAATGTGCAACGATCCCAGATAATCTGCCCAGTTTCACTCCGTTCTTCTCTGTTAACTCTGGGCTTCCCTGCAAGAAGATCATTTTTCCGTCCACAAATTTAGACTTCCCAGTTTCGGCTATATAGCATAAAATGGCATTTCTAGCCGCGTTAATATGAGTGGGCATAGATTCCTTAGTAAGAGGAATATATTTTGCACCACTTGTGGTCCCAGAAGTTTTGGCATAATAAAGTGGTTTTCCAGGCCACAGTATATTTTCTTCTCCTGCTACCATTTTATCTACATACAGCTTGAGTTCTTCATAATCGCGAACGGGAACATTAGATGCAAATTCTTTATAATTATTGATGTTTTTAAAATGATGATCTAAACCAAACTGGGTGTCCTTCGCTTTTTCCAAAAGTTCTTTAAAAACTTTTTTTTGTGTAGCTTCTGGATTAGAGGCCCACTTATTAATTTTATTGCGAATGTGTTTTGCAAAGATCTTTGCAGCTATGGATTTTATAGACATAAAAATTTAATCAAAATCAATGTAATCTTTTGGATTTACGGGATTCCCTTCATTCCATAATTCAAAATGTAGGTGTGGGCCTGTTGTGAGTTCTCCGGCAGATCCTGCCGCAGCGATCACTTCTCCAGATTTCACAAAATCTCCCTGTTCTTTTGTTAGTGACGAATTATGCTTATAAACAGAAAGCAATCCGTAATTGTGCTCTATTATAATCACATATCCAGTTCCGGAACTCCATTCAGCAAAGATCACCCGCCCATCTGCTACGCTTTTAACAGGGGCGTTTTTAGCGACCACAATATCTATTGCATAATGTCTTGTTTTAACATTATAGCCTTCGGTAATTGGCCCTTTAACTGGTGGAAATAATGCGAATTCTATATTAGAACCAGCTGTTTGAAGAACATTATATTTATCTTCTAAAGCCACTTCTTCTCTCAATAAAGAATCTGCCCTTGAAGGCGATAGATCTATATATTCTGAATCTATTTGTTGGGTATTTAATAATGAATCTCTATTGAGATGCCCTATTTCCAGGTCTCCGGTAAGCACTTTTCTTATAGATTCGTAATATTGATTATTTAACATCAAAGCCGTTTGTAGGGAATCTGTCTTATAAGTTAATTCTGTGGCCTGTCTCTTCAGTTTTGTTGAAGAATATCCAGGAATATACTCCCTTAATCCTGTGAAAGCTATAATGAAGATTGTTAAGGCAATTAACAATATAGCACTAGAAGTAATTGCTACAAATAAATTTAATCGAGTTAACTTAAATGAAAGACGCTCCTCAAAAGTGTCTTCATTTAATACAACCAATCTGTATTTATGAAGTAACTTTTTACTGAATTTTTTATTGTTTTCTTTTGTTTGAGACATAATTTATGCTGCTATTACAAAGATAGCATAAAGTTAAATTTATACTATTTTAATGCTCATAAACGTTTATATTAATGATTTCTTGCTAAGTTTGTAGTAACAAAAATTTTTTAATTATGAACGCATTGTTTTTACCTTTAATGATAGGCGCACCTCAAATAATTTTAATCGTCATTGTGATATTATTATTATTTGGAGGAAGAAAGATTCCTGAATTAATGAGAGGATTAGGTAGTGGTATTAAAGAATTTAAAGATGCCTCTAAGGATGATGATGACACAGACAATAAAACCCCTGGAGACAAAAAAATTCCTGAAGACAAAAAATAAATTTCTTATAATATCCTAAAAAAGGCCCAATTAAAATTGGGCCTTTTTTTAGTCTATTTTTGCCGATTTCAATATTGCTTCCAACTCAAACATATTGTCGCGTTTGGCTGTTGCGGGAGCAAAAGTAAATCCTTCCAGAATGATATATCTATTGTTAACACTATCTCTAACGGCATAATTAATAAAGGGTCCGGCCATAAAAGCATTCTTCATCTCCCACGTTCCCTTCGTTTCAAAAGCGAACTTCCCGTCTATTTCAGAGTCAAATAAGTAAGGAGCGTAAGCTTCTTCTGTAATCATATATCTCTCTTCTAAAGCACCGTGAATATAAGTTTTCCCAATAGAATCTCTCATTTTTATAATATTGGCAATTACGCTGGTATCTCTATCAATTTGATCAAGGGGCACGGCATATACTAAAATCTCCATATTACCTTTAGGGATGTCTTTCCGGAGCCAAAAGAATTCTTCATTTTCCATCGCATACCTATAAGCGGTTGGAAATTTAAGTGATACTCCTAGTTTGTTTTTTAACTTTTCGTCCTCTTTTAATGACTTATTGATCCTTCTTTGCTTTTCTTTAATTTCAATATTTCGAAGGGTTTTAATAATTTCTTCTGAATTTTTATTGATCTGTTCGATAATCTCATCAGAATCTTGCCCGGTAATTACAACTCCTTTTTGTGGGTGGGCAAAAGGATCATTGAAAATTTTAAATCTCCCAGCTTCACCTTTTTCAATCTTCACAAACAATCTATTCTTACGCACAAAACCAGAAAAAGCTTCTGGTGGCATCTGATTTAGGGAAAAAATAGGTTCTTCCTGAGGCAATCCATCTACAGGAGATGCTAAAGATTTTCTAAGTGCTTCTCCAACAGAACCTTCCCACATCTCATTTTCAATAACTACAGAGATATTGTTGATATTCCCTGAAGAAGTAGCTAAAAGTATAGGATTCTTACTTTCGGAATCTTGACATCCAGTAAATAACAAGGAGATAAATAAACTTAGGAATACAAAATTCTTCATAATTATAATTTAATTAATACTAGCTTCCGGAAAGCTTTAACTTCATTCCGGGTTTAAGAGATGTGCTAGACATCCTATTCCATGCTCTCAAATTCTGTACCGTAATTCCTGGAAACTTTTGTGAAATAGTCCAGAGTGAATCTCCGTTTTTAACGGTATAGGTTTTAGCCTGGGTAGCAGGCTTAGAACTACTCACCGTGCTCTTTGTTATTTCAACAGGTTTTCTAGGATAGATGGTTAGATATTGACCCACTCTAAGGTTGTTACTTCTTAAATTATTCCATTTTTTAACACTGCTTACTCCTACCCCATATCTACTAGCTATTCTACCAAGATAATCTCCGCTTTTAACTCTGTACCTTACTTTATCTTCGGCCTCTAAAAATTGAGGTAGTTCCTTTTCTTTTTCAGCTAATTCTGTTTTAGCGAAATTATAGATAGCATCTTCATTATTTACAAATATGCCAACATTTTTTCTGGGTAATCTTAGCGCATACGCTTCATCTTCCACAAAAGGAATAATATCCAATTTATAACTAGGATTCAAAAACTGTAACATTTCTTTATCTACACCAGATACTTTGTTGATCTGGTCAAAAGTGAGCATTTGTTTTACATGTAGCGTATCTGTATCAAAAAAGGCAACTTCTGGTCCGTTTGGCTGGAAATCATGCTCCTTTGCATATTCAAATAAGTAAAGTGTCGCTAGAAAAGCAGGAACATAACCTGCGGTTTCCCGTGGTAAATAGCTTCTTAATGTCCAATAATTAGTAGAACCTCCACTCCTTCTGATTGCTTTGGCTACATTTCCAGGGCCAGAATTATAAGAAGCCAACACCATGTCCCAATCTCCAAATGTCTTGTATAAACTCGCTAGATATCTTACAGCTGCTTCCGTAGCCATTATAGGATCCATGCGCTCATCTACATAAGAACTCACGTCTAAGCCCTGCATTTTGCCCGTAGCGAACATAAATTGCCACAAACCAGTTGCTCCAACCCTAGACTTTGCTCGAGGATTAAGTGCAGATTCTACTATGGCCAGATATTTTATCTCCAAAGGAACATCATACCTATCTAATTGCTGCTCGAACATCGGGAAATAATATTCGCTTAACGCCATGAGGCGTTCCATAGATTTCTTATTCCTTTTAAGATAAGATTTTATTACACTCTCCAGAATTGGATTATATTCAATATTAAAAGGCGTCCGCGCATTTAATTTTGCGAGTCTCGCTTTTAGAGTATCTGTGGGTAATTCTTTAAATACAACTTCAGAATAATCCTGCTTTAGGATCTCATCTTGCATTTCTTCGTAAAGATCTGAGTTTAAAAGTTCCTTCTTCCATACCGAATCTATAACAGCAGCATGAGGTAGATCTTTAAGATCTTTAATACTAGTCTTATTTATTTTTGCTGAAATTGGTAATCTATCCTTGAATTCAGGATCGGGATTTTTTAATTCTATTTTAGCACTATCAGATTTTTTAAAAACTTGAACTCTAAAATTCGCCTTTTCAGCCTTATTTGTTGGTTTCGGGTTGTTTTTTACTGGATTTTTCTGACCCATGGAGCCAAAAAAAACGAACAACATTAAAATGGTGATTATCTTTTTCATATTTCTACATCTATGGTACAGAAACGTTTAATATTTCAATTTCTTACTTAGTCCTCAGAAATTGCCTTAATTCCAGGAAGTGTTTTCCCTTCTAGCATTTCCAACATCGCACCACCACCGGTAGAAACGTAACTCACATCATTTTCCAAATTAAATTTTTTCACTGCGGCTACAGAGTCTCCTCCACCTACAAGTGAAAATGCTCCATTTGCAGTTGCTTTCCCAATAGCTTGTCCAAGTTTCATGGTTCCTTCAGCAAAAGCTTCCATTTCAAAAACTCCAATCGGTCCATTCCAAAGGATCGTTTTAGATTTTAAAACAACGTCAGAAAATAGATCTACAGATTTTGGACCTGAATCCAGTCCCATCCATCCTTCCGGGATATCATCTATAGGGCAAACATCTTTATTTGCCATTTCAGAAAAACTATCTGCAATAATAGAATCTACCGGCAAGTGTACTTCCACTCCCTTTTTAGAAGCTTTTTTCAAGATCTCCAAAGCCAGTTCTTGCTTGTCGTCTTCTACGAGAGAACTTCCTATTTTTCCGCCTTGAGCCTTAATAAAGGTAAAAGCCATTCCACCACCAATTATTAAATGATCTACTTTGTCCAAAATATTTTCCAGAACCGTGATCTTAGAAGATACTTTAGCACCACCAATGATTGCAGTAACAGGTTTCTCAGCAGAATTCAACACCTTATTTAAGCTTTCTATCTCTTGCTTTAAAAGATAGCCAAAGCATTTCTCTTCAAAATATTTAGCTACAACTGTTGTTGAAGCATGGGCTCTATGAGCTGTTCCAAAGGCATCATTTACATATATGTCTCCTAGGTTGGATAATTGCTTAGCAAAGCCAGAATCTCCTTCTGTTTCTTCTTGATGATATCTTAAATTTTCAAGCAAAAGAATCTCGCCTGGTTTAAGATCATTTACTGCATTTTCAGCAACATCACCTACGCAATCGTTAACGAATTTGGTTTCCACACCCATTATTTCAGAAATCTTAGAAACAATTTGTTGCAAAGAAAATTTAGCTTCTTTATTCTTAGGCCTTCCCAAGTGTGTCATTAGAACAACGCTTCCGCCATCTTCTAAAACTTTAATTATGGTAGGTTTAGCGGCTTCTATTCTGGTACTGTCGGTTACATTTCCTTCGTCATCTAATGGAACGTTGAAATCTATCCGAATAAGTGCCTTTTTGTCTTTAAAATTGTAGTCGTCTATTGTTTTCATAAGCAATGTGTATACTACAAATATAAATTTTTCTAAAGATATAAAGTGAAGATTAATTTTATCTTTGCCCATGCTCTTTTCTGAAGTTTTAGGCTTACCCCATATTAAAAATCATTTAACCACCACGGCAGACCGGGGCCGTATTCCGCATGCGCAATTATTTGTGGGCAATCATGGGAGTGGATTATTACCAATGGCTATTGCCTATGCGCAATATGTATTGTGTGGAAACACAAATTCTGAGAATAATACCGGGAATACTGCTTGTAACTTAAAATTCAATCATTTATCACACCCAGATCTTCATTTTGCATTTCCGGTAGCCACAAACGACAAGATAAAAACGCATCCAGTTTCCAATCATTTTATGGAGTATTGGAGAACTTTCCTTAATAAGAATCCGTATGGAAGTTTGTTCGACTGGTATCAGGAAATAGGAATAGAAAATAAGCAAGGTCAAATCGGGGTAGATGAAGCTCAGGATATTTTGAAATCACTATCATTGAAATCCTATGAAGGCGGTTATAAAATAATGTTGATCTGGATGGCAGATAAAATGAATACTGCCTGTTCCAATAAATTGTTGAAGTTAATAGAGGAGCCGCCAAATAAGACACTTTTTATACTTATTGCTGAAGACGAGGAGCAAATAATACAAACTATTAAGTCTCGTTGCCAGATTTTAAGATTTCCACCTCTTTCTGAAACTGTTATTGAAGAAAAATTGATGGCAACTTCCAAAGTAGATGCTTTATCTGCAAAGAAAATTGCGGTACAGGCAAATGGAAGCTATTCTCAAGCACAACATATATTAAAAAATGATTCTGGAGATGAACAATTTGAAAATTGGTTTATTACCTGGGTTAGAACAGCCTTTAAGGCAAAGGGAAATAAAGCCTCCATTTTAGAGCTAATCTCATGGAGCGATACTATAGCTGCTTCGGGAAGAGAAACACAAAAAAGTTTTTTACACTATTGTTTAGACTTTTTTCGCCAAGCCTTACTTTATAATTATAAGGCAGAAGGACTAGTTTATATTCAGCCTAAAACTGCCAATTTTAAATTAGAAAAATTTTCTCCATATATAACAGGAGCAAATATATTAGGGATCACTTCAGAAATTGAAGATGCTATCTACCACATAGAAAGAAATGGGAATGCAAAGATAATTCTTACAGATCTGTCTATTAAACTCACAAGATTAATTCATAAAAAAGTAGCTTAAAAAAACCTATGGAAAACATTACAAATTATATTACAGAGATCCTTATCCTTTTATTTATAGTAATTACTTTTTTGCAATCTGGCTTAGATAAAATCACCGATTGGAAAGGTAATATTGGATGGCTGAAGGGACATTTTTCTAAAACTTTTCTTGCAGGGCAAGTACCTTTAATGGTTGGCATAATTTTGGTCGTAGAAGTAATAGCTGGGATTATGGCCTTAGTTGGAATATTCTATATTATAAGCAGCGGACAAACCGAAATAGCACTTTATGCGAACGTCTTGGCCGCAGTTACCTTGTTGATGTTGTTATTTGGACAGCGCGTAGTTAAGGATTATGCGGGAGCTTTTACCATTGTAGGTTACTTTATCGTGGTGATTTTAGGAGTTACTTTATTGTCTTAAAACTTTAGATATCCTTATTTTCTAAACATATATTCACCAATTAATAAACAGCAACGGGAGTTTCAAAGTCTCCTTCGAAGATTAGAAGCTGAAACATGTTTAGCATGAAGAATAACCTGAATAAACTGGTTATAAATAAACAGGCAATCAGTAAGATTTCCAATAACAAAAAAGCATCGATCTCAATAAGACCGATGCTTTTTTGTTTTAGGGAATTAGGAAATTGCTATTTCTCGTAACTCTCGTTTAATTTCTCAAGAATTTCTTCAGTAATATCTAAACCATCCTTTGCATACATGATGTTTGCAGACTCGTTAGACCCGAAAATATATGTATAATCGTTATCCTTACCGTATTCCTTTACGTATTCCTTCACTTTAGTTACAATAGAATCAATTACAACATCGCTTTCTTGACGCAGCTGGTTCCCCATCGTTTGTTGTTGCTGTTGGATGGTTTGTTGCTTAGCCATTAATTCTTGTTCCTTTTCTTGTCTTTGTGCAGTAGACATTCCATTCATGTTCGCTTGGTATTCTTGCACTTCTTTTTGAAAACTTTGAGCCAAAGAATCTAGCTCGATTTTAACCTTATCAGATTTTGAAGTGAATTCCTCTTCCACTTCTTTCATTTCGCGATACTCCTTAATAATTTTGGTTGTATCTACATAAGCTGTTTTTTGTTCAGTACAACTTGTAAGTCCGGCTGCAATTAAAACAACCAATAATAATTTCTTCATAATATAAATTTTGTTTGGCGCAAAAGTAATAAAGTATCAATGGAAAAAAAGAAAAAAATAATCTCTATTACCTATAATAGGCAAATCTTATAGTAAAATTTTGAAAAATAAATTATTTCAATCAAAATCAAGGGGGTATAGAGGGCTTTAATGAGTTTTTCCTCTTAGTGACCACAATTATCTAGCTGCGTGTGAGTTTCGCTCTGAAATAGCTCCAAATTAAGTTTTAGATCGATTTTCTGAAGAAATAGGCAATCGAAGAATACTCTAAAGACTTTTTTGCTTTTAGATTGGATTTTAGTCCTATAAAAAAAGCTTTTAAGAAATTACTCTTTTTAGTCTTGTATTTTTCTGAAAGAAGACTCACATAAAATGAATCAAACAATAAAGGTTTTTCATCAAACTGAGAAAAAGAGGTGCCGCTAAAAAGTTTTTCGAAACTCTTACGGGAAAAATGCCATAAATGTCTTGGCACATCAAAAGCTGCCCAATGATCTTTATAATATAAAGCATCATAGCTTTTGAAATTTGGAACGGCAATAATCAATAACCCATCTTTTTTTAGAAGCTGTTCTAATTCTATAATTTGATTCTTTAAATCGTAGACATGCTCAAAAACATGCCACATAGTAATTACATCAAATTTTTCAGCTTTAAATTTAGAGGAATCTTGAACTAATTTAATCCCTTTTTGTTTTGCTAGCGTTCTGGCATTTTGATTTGGTTCAACCCCTTTAACTTTCCAACCATTATTTTTTGCACTCAATAAAAACTCACCTGTCCCCGCTCCAATATCCAATAGTTTTCCCTGCACTGGAAAATGAGAATCTATCCAACTTAACTTTTTAACAAGCATTCGTTTTTTAACGCTTTGATAAATTTTATCGGTAATGGAATTTTGAGAATCGGTATGGGAAATATAATCTTCACTTTTATAATAGGAAGGTAATTGGTCTAGATCTGGTTTTGGAGTAGTGACTAGAAGATGCATTTCTGGATCTAATATCAATTCAAATTCTTCTCCAGAAACTGTATGATCCTTACAAGTGATATAAATAGTGTTTACGTTTTTTTGATTGGAACTATTCACAAATATGGAAATTTTTTAAGACATTTTAAATGCTAAATATAGAGGAAAAATCAGATTGTTCCACGTGAAACAATTTATCTTCCCATATAGACAAGAAGCACAGAAATATCACTTGGGCTAACTCCACTAATTCTTGAGGCTTGGGAAATTGTTACAGGTTGAATTTTATTTAATTTCTCCCGAGCTTCAAAAGACATGGATTTAATATTGGAATAATCGTAGTTTTGCGGAATTTTAATATCTTCTAGCCTATGCAATTTGTCTGCATTGTTCTTTTCCTTATTTATATATCCAGCATATTTTACCTGAATTTCGGTTTGCTCTAGCATCTCCTCATTCAGTTCGTTCTCAGAAATAAATTGATTTACTCCAGGGAATTCCATCACATCTTCCATCGTGATGTTTGGTCTTGAAAAGATCTTAAATATCTTATCGCTTTGTTTCATTGGAGCCGAATCCTTAGCTTCTAAAACTGGGTTTGAGAACTCTGGAGTAACACTAGTATCATGTAAATAATCTACAAAACTTAAAGATTTTTGCTTCTTCTCATCCATCTTGCGGAGACGTTTTTCTGAAGCTAAACCTAGATCAAACGATTTTTGAGTAAGTCTAAAATCGGCATTATCTTGTCTTAGTAAGGTTCTATATTCTGCTCTAGAAGTAAACATTCTATAAGGTTCTTCTGTTCCTTTTGTAATAAGATCATCTACCAAAACTCCGATATAAGCTTCGTCTCTTTTTAAAATAAACGGCTCTTTTTCTTGAACTTTTAAGGCAGCATTAATACCCGCCATTAAACCTTGAGAGGCTGCCTCTTCATATCCTGTAGTTCCGTTAATTTGGCCAGCGAAATATAAACCTTCTACAAGCTTTGTTTCTAAGGTGTGTTTTAATTGTGTAGGTGGAAAATAGTCATATTCTATTGCATAACCTGGTCTAAAGAATTTCACTTTTTCAAAACCAACAACAGAACGCAATGCTTTAAATTGAACATCTTCTGGCAAAGAAGTAGAAAAGCCATTTACATATACCTCACAAGTTTTCCAACCTTCTGGCTCTACAAACAACTGATGCCTGTCTTTATCTGCGAATCTATTGATCTTATCTTCTATAGAAGGGCAATAACGCGGCCCAACACTTTGTATTCTCCCATTAAACATTGGAGACCTGTCAAAACCTTCCTTAAGCAACTCGTGCACTTCCGGAGAAGTGTAAGTCATATAACAAGATCTTTGTTTTGTTAGAGGTTTTGTATCATCTAAATAAGAGAATTTAGAAGGTTTCACATCACCGGGTTGCTCAGCCATTTTAGAATAATCCAAAGATCTCCCATCTACTCTAGGAGGAGTTCCTGTTTTCATTCTACCAGATTCAAAACCCAATTGGATAAGCTCTTCTGTTATTCCTGTTGAAGCTCTTTCTCCAGATCTACCTCCGCCAAAATTCTTATCTCCAATATGTATCAATCCATTTAAAAATGTACCGTTGGTAAGAATAACAGATTTTCCTTTTATCTTTAATCCAAGCGCTGTTTTCACTCCAACTACCGCACCACCTTCTACGATTAATCCAGCTACCATTTCTTGATAAAAATCTAGATTTGGTGTTCCTTCCAATCGCAACCTCCAGTGATCTGCAAACATCATTCTATCACTTTGCACTCTTGGACTCCACATTGCAGGCCCTTTGGATTTATTCAACATTTTAAACTGAATTGCACTAGTATCACTAACCAATCCGCTATATCCGCCTAAAGCATCAATCTCACGAACTATCTGACCTTTTGCAATTCCTCCCATTGCGGGATTACAACTCATTTGAGCTATATTCTGTAAATTCATAGTTACCAATAAGGTTTTAGAACCCATATTAGCAGCAGAAGCAGCGGCCTCACTCCCAGCGTGACCTGCTCCAACAACAATTACATCATATATTTCACTAAACATAAATCTCTTTTTTTAAGATTGTTCCACGTGGAACAATTTCATTTTTTCCTCTTCTTTGCTTCTCATAAGAGCAGCTTCCTCTTCTGTTTTATCTTTGTAGCCACTAAGGTGTAAAATCCCATGACTTAATACTCGTCGCAATTCATCTTCAAACTTTACATTAAATGTTTCAGAATTTTCACGAACACGCTCTGTACTTATATATATTTCACCCTGCAAAATTTTACCCGCAGAATAATCGAAAGTTATAATGTCTGTATAAGTATCGTGATCTAGATATTCAATGTTGATCTTAAGGAGATATTCATCATTACAAAAAATATAACTAATTTCTTCCAGAGTCCTTCCTTCAGAAGTAATTACGCTCTCAATCCATGAAGCATATCTTGCTTCATCCTCAAGTACAAATTCGTTTTCAGAATAAAAATTAATTTTCGACAGATTCAAAATACCTCTTTACTTTAGTCTTATAAATTTGCCGCAAAGGTAAGCTTTGTCTATTTAAAATTTCAGTAGAATTAAAATATTCTTTGGCTCTAAGATTTTGATCCTGAGTACTGTTTTTGAAGTTTTCCTGGTTTGTTTTTGAAGTTCTTTGCTCCTCCTCTTCCTGCTCTCTTACAGCCTCTTCTAACTGAAGCAATCTATGCTGAATTTGATTCATCCTACTTAGAGTTTCTTTGGTGAAACCCTTCTCTAAAAGCTGTCTTTCTATGCGCTCCATTTCACTCAACACATCAGCATTCTTTTTATCGAGGCCCGCCTCTCTTAATTTATCTTCCAGTTGCTGCCGTAATTGTTGTTGTTCTTTAAAGATCTCATACAGCTTAGCACTTCCTTCCTCTCCTAGTCTGTCTTCACCCTCTCCTTGCCCTTCCTTATCTCCATCCTTGCCATCATCACCATCTTCTCCAGGTTTATCTTTACCGTACTGTTTTGGTTTTCCTTCGCCTTCTTTAAGACCTTCTTCCATTTCCTTGTTCAGTCCTTCCTGAGCTTTAATAATGTCAGGCAACTGCATTCCTTGGCCACTTCCATTTGGAGAGAGACTTAAATTTGCCATTTCTTGCATATTGCCCAAAACCTCACTAAGCATATTGGCCAATTCATTTGTATTGGTCATTACGTATTGTTGGCTAGCGGTTCCTTGCGGGAGTTCATTTTGTGCAAGTCGCTCCAATGCCATGTTAATATCAAATTCTATATCAGTTAATTTGGTAGTGATCTTTTCTGTGATCATAGGATTATTCATGGCAAGCACAAACAAACTATCATCTATATGTTCAAAGTGTTCTTTAAGAACTTGTTGCTTTTTCAATTGTTTAGGATAGGCTGGATTATTAATTCTAATGCCTTTAAAATTGAGCATCAATGCTTCCTGTTCAAAAGAAAACACCATGAGATTATCTAAAATTTGTCGCATGGTTTCAATATCAGCAGTTAATTGTTCTCCTTGAGCACTAGCTTGAGCAGACTTCATTTTCGTACTCATTTCTTTCATCTTCTCTCCTGCTTTTTTCTGAGGAGATTTTGCGGCTTTTTTATTGTTCTGCTCTAATTGATCCTCCGCTTTCTTTTGCTCTTCTTGGATTTCCTGTTCTTCTTCTGTCTCTCTATCTAAATCAAAAGGCTTTTTAAGTGCATTGTTCTCTTTCTCCAAAGAATCCATTTCCTGCTTAAATTCTTGAAAATCTTCAGATAACTTTTCTTGTTCTTCCAAAGAATTCAAAGAATCTTGCTTTGCCAAATTCTCTTGCTTTTCTCCTGCTCTTTCAATATCTCTTGCCAGTTTCTGAGTCTTTTCCTGAACATAATAACGTTTGGTAAGTTCCAGTAACTGCTCAAGGTTTTTTTGTTCAGCGGTATTCTGTTTGGATAGTTTTTCCAATTTATCTAACAAGTCCTCCTCACTTATCTTATCGGCATACTCCTGTAGTTCTTTTAACAAGGCTTCGTTTTCCTGCAAACGTTCTTCGTTTCTATCTAACCTGTCTTTAAGTTCTTCTTCAAACTTTTTGTTTTCTTTGGAACCAGTTTTATCTTCAAAGGTGTTTTTAAGCTTTTCAGAATAATTTTTCATCATTGCTGTTTGCTCTTTCTGCCGTTGCAAAAATTCTTCTAGCTTCTTTTTATCACTATAATTTAGCTGATTTTTTTCTATTTTAATTCTCGACAATTCTTCCAATTCTTTATTCGATTCCTGCATTTCTTCAAGACTTTCTGAAATTCCCTGAATAGATTCTCCTTGCTGATTTAACTTTTCAGCACTTAATTCCTTTTCAGATTTTATTCTGAGGCTAAAAACTTCAGTCTTAGTAGATTTAGAACCCCTAACTCCATCATTATCAAATACTTCGAAATAGATAGCATAGTTAGTTCCCTGTTCTAATTCTAAATTTCCCGGAAACGTATATAAAAATTCTCCAATATTCTGATTAACAATGGGAATCGGCACTTTTTGACTATCATCACTTTTGTTTTCAGTGTAATAAACCATATTTACCTTTGTGATAGCGTGGTCATCAGACACTTTTCCGAAGAAATAATTAACATCTGTAGCAACTGTATCTTGTTTATGCTGAACATCTATTTGCGGATATTGATCCTTTATAACGTCAATAGCATATTTTAAAGATTCATAATCCCTTACATTGTTATTAGACGTGTTGATGGAATATTGCAGCGGAGAAAAGATCTTATCTGAATATTTGAATTCCGAAGCATTTTTCTCAAAACCCAGAATGCTGTCTTTAGTTTTAAACGTGACGTCGTCTGTAGCACGGGTTTTTAAAACCCACGAAATTTTTGTCCCTTCTGGCACCGTTGCGTTCCCTGTTCCTTTTACTATTTCATTTTCCTTTCTTAAATAAGCAGGGAAATTGAGCTTCATCTCAAAATCCAGTAATTTTGGGACTTGGATAACGCGGATTTTATAAGTTCTGGACGTAACATTATTGGCGCTAAAATAGAATTCTACATCTTCTTTTAATCCTTCAAAGGAGTACAGAAAAGAATTCAGCGAAGAATTCTTCAAATAATATTCTTCCTCATTAAAGTGAATGGCAACGGTTTCAGGAATAAGATTCCCAATGGTCTGGACTTCTAGATTAAAATCCTTGCCTTCTTCAACCACCAACTCACTTGAATTAATTATAAAAGAAAATGGTGCCGGTGCCTCATAAGCAGTATTATAATGCACTACCCGAGTATAACTTTCAGAAAAAATAGAAGAATTCCCGGTGAAAATAATGGCTAAGATTATTAAAACCGGAAAGGCCGCATATTTCAAATATTTAAGACTTGTATTAAAATTGACCGCAGTTTTAAAGGGAACAGGACTCAGTTCTTTTGACTTTTGTGAAATGCTTGCGAGCAACAGATCAGATTGTTCAGAGGAATTTTCAAGCTGAAGTACGTTTAGAAGTTTATCATTTACCTCAGGAAAATGTTTTCCTATAAGAATAGAAGCAGCTGTGAGATCTAAACCTTTGGATAACTTAAAGAGTTTTGCCAGAGGCCAGAGTATAAATCTAAAAAAGAGCAGGCTTGAAAATAGAATGAAGCCCCAAAACAACAAACTTCTATAAGGCGGAGCAAGCCATAAAAAATATTCTATCAGCAAAATAATAATGCTATATAACAACCAAACAGAAAAGAACAAAATACTACCTTTCAATAATTTATTCAGGTAATACCGTCTAATAAATGCTGTCAGCTTTTGTTTTATAACACTAAATTCCTCCATGATTACCCCCCTACTTTTCCTTCTCTTAAAACTACAAATTTCATTTTACTTTATCTAGCGGTGTTTTCAGCATTTTAAATTTATCCGGGCAATTAATAGGACAGGCTTAAATTGGTGGGTTTTCCATTAAGAATCGGTTATCTTTGCCGTTAAAATTACAATTTTATGTCTGCTAAAGTACGAGTTCGTTTTGCACCAAGTCCTACAGGACCTTTACACATTGGAGGAGTAAGAACAGCCTTATATAATTATTTATTTGCTAAGAAACATGGAGGAGATTTCCTTTTGCGTATAGAAGATACAGATCAGAATAGATTTGTAGAAGGCGCAGAGCAATATATAGTTGAAGCCTTAAATTGGTGTGGAATTCCTTTTGATGAAGGCCCCGGGAAAGATGGTGGATTTGGACCTTATAGACAAAGTGAACGAGCAAATTTGTATTATGAATATGCTGAAAAACTGATCTCTACTGGAGATGCTTATTATGCATTTGATACTTCAGAAGCTTTAGATGCTCATAGAAAAGATCATGAAGAAAAAGGAAAAACCTTTATCTATAATTGGCATAATAGATTGAAATTACAAAATTCTCTTGCGCTTTCTTCTGAAGAAGTTCAGAAACGATTAGATGCTAAAGAGAATTACGTAATACGATTTAAGTCACCGGAAGCCGAAACTTTACAATTAACAGATGAGATTCGTGGAAATATGCAGGTAGATTCTAGCATACTAGACGATAAGGTGCTTTTTAAGAGCGATGGTTTACCTACTTATCATCTTGCTAATATTGTAGACGATCATTTAATGGAAATCACTCACGTAATTCGTGGGGAAGAATGGTTGCCTTCTTTAGCATTACATTATTTATTATATCGTGCATTTAATTGGGATGCACCAAAATTCGCGCATTTGCCTTTGATCTTGAAACCACAGGGAAAAGGAAAATTAAGCAAACGTGATGGAGATAAAATGGGCTTTCCCGTATTTCCTTTAGAATGGAAAGATCCAAAATCTGGGGAGATCTCTTCTGGGTATAGAGAAGAGAATTACGATCCTAGAGCCGTGGTTAATATGCTGAGCTTTTTAGGTTGGAATCCAGGGACAGAGGAAGAATTTTTTGAATTGGAAGAGTTGATTTCGGCTTTTGAGATCTCTAGAGTGCATAAATCTGGTGCTAAGTTCGATCCTGAAAAAACCAAATGGTTTCAGGCACATTACCTTCAGAAAACCGATAACGAAATACTCGCAAAGGATTTTTTGAAGATCTTAGAAAATAAAGGTGTTACAGCAACATTAGATTATACAACTTCAGTAATTGCCCTTTTAAAAGAACGGGCAATCTTTGTGACTGATTTCTGGGAATTAGGAAGCTATTTCTTTGTAAGCCCTACTTCTTATGATGAAAAAGCTTTGAAAAAAGCATGGAAAGAGGATACTGCTATAATTATAGAGAAACTAATCCAATTGATATCTGAAACTTCAGATTATACTAAAGAAAATGTCCAAGATAATATCAAAGGATGGATCACATCTAATGAAATAGGCTTTGGAAAAGTAATGCAGCCTTTTAGAATTGCTTTAGTGGGATCTTTACAAGGACCAGATGTATTTGATATTTCTGCTTTTATAGGAAAAGAAGAAACAGTTAAAAGATTAAAATCTCTCTTAGCTAAGCAATAAAATTTTTTAGAAATAATAAACAACTCCTGCAGTTGCCATGCCTAGATGACCTTCTAGATTTGCTGCGCGGGAGTCTTTATTTTGAAGATCTCCTTCGTTTAAATTCTTTAGAAAATTACTTACTCCATATTGATATTGAAACCACAATTTTACATCTGCAATCCCAGCCGACAAGCTCGCTGCAAGATTTAAATTTACTCTTGAAACCTCTTCCAGGTCTTGCGCCGTAAAATAATAATCTTCTATTAGATGATCTTTAAATTGGTTGTCTACTTCCCATTTGCTGTTCACTTGAAGAACTGGCCCCGCCTCTATGCTTAAATACTCTTTTATGATCTTATGGCCAGCAAATAAATTTAATTGCACTCCTGTTGTCTGAAATTCGATGTTTTCTAATTCATTACTACTTAGAGGATGACCCATGATCCCGGATTTCATGGAATAAAAGTTTACTCCATACACAACTAAGAAATTATTATAAACATTAGCCCGTGTGGTCAAACCTCCCATAAACCCCGTAGTCTTATTGGTATTAAAATGATCGCTATCTATTCTTCCATAAGTAAGTCCGGCCTGTGCCCCTAACCTATTATAACTATCTCCAGGAGAATTACGTCTTTGGGCAGCTAGTGGATTAAAAATTGAACAAATTATAATGAACAAAAACAGATAAAAATAGCGCATGATAAATAACTTTAAAAGTAAATCTAGCCTAAATATTGCTATCTTAAGCTTTCAAAATTTATATAAACTATATGATAGCAACAGTTTTAGTCCCCATTTTAGTCGTTTTTTCCTTTATCATTCTCTTTACAGGGATATTTACAGTAAAACAACAAACTTCTGCAATTTTGGAGCGCTTCGGAAAATATAGAAGTATTCGGAATTCCGGGTTACATTTTAAAGTTCCGATTATTGACCAGATCGCAGGTAGAATAAACTTAAAGGTTCAGCAATTAGATGTCTTAGTAGAAACAAAGACCAAAGATGATGTTTTTGTGAAACTGAAGATCTCTGTACAGTTTCAGGTTATAAAAACCAATGTGTACGATGCCTTCTATAAACTTGAAAGCCCACATGACCAGATTACTGCTTATGTATTTGATGTTGTTCGAGCTGAAGTTCCAAAAATGAAATTAGATGATGTTTTTGAAAGAAAAGATGATGTAGCTATAGCCGTTAAAAGAGAGCTAAATCAGGCAATGTCGGATTACGGATACGATATTATTAAAACCTTGGTTACAGATATAGATCCTGATTCTCAGGTAAAGGCTGCCATGAACCGAATTAACGCAGCAGAGAGAGAGAAAGTAGCCGCAGAGTATATTGCAGAGGCAGAACGTATAAAAATCGTTGCTAAGGCTCGTGCCGAAGCAGAGAGTAAGCGTTTACAGGGACAAGGGATTGCAGATCAACGCCGGGAGATTGCAAGAGGACTAGAAGAAAGTGTAGATGTATTAAATAATGTAGGGATAAATTCTCAAGAAGCTTCAGCGCTTATTGTCGTGACGCAGCATTATGACACCTTGCAATCCATTGGAGAATCTACACATAGTAATTTAATATTATTACCTAACTCCCCGCAAGCAGGAAGCGATATGCTGAATAATATGATTGCATCATTTACTGCATCCAACCAGATTGGAGAAGCTATGAGGGAGAAGAATGCTAAAATATTAGCGGAAAAACCGAAACCAAAACGAAAAAGAGATACTCCAGATAGAGAAGAAGAAATAGAATAGAACGTATTATTTTTAATAGAAAAAGGCGGATGCTCATTAGAATATCCGCCTTTTAATTTTTTTTGGAATTATGTTGAAGTTATTACTTTTTTCAGTCCAAATATTTTTGATACTGCTTTTAAAACAAATGCTTTTTGTGCAATAGAACCTATTAAGCCACCAAGCAATGAAATTGGAGATAGACTTTCCTTGGTATGCTGCACACTAAGACGGATTTCTTCTTTATCTATCTGATTTTGAAGTTTCAAAATCTTCAAATCCCGGTCTATTTCTTCAAATGAACTATACTCTTTCATAAAAATTATTTAGTCGTTAAAGAAGGTTCTCGAAGATTTTATCAAAATGATTTTCTCTATATGTTTTTTTCCGAAGAACCATATAAATATGAATATCAAAAGATACAATGCACCAATTATAAAGAATCCGGCACTGGGAATTCTAAGCGCATGGCTTATTAAGAGTGCTAATGCAATAGAGATAAACAACAAAGCAATTAGACATATAAAACCTAGCAACATCATATTCACCAAAGATATAACCCCTTTAATGATTTTTTTATAGAGATCAAGTTTATAAAATTCGGTACTGCTTTTGGCAAGATCACGAACATTATCGTTAAGATCGTTTATGCTGTTGGTTAGTTTTTCAAATGCCATAGGCTTATACTACTGCTTTATTAGCTGTTGTCTTAGCTTGTTCTACCTTAACGTCTTTTTGCAGTTTTGCGTTTTGCGTTCTTAGGTCTTCTAATTTAGATTCTAATGCAGATAAGATATCGTCTGCTTTAAAACTAGCTGAAGATAAAGTAGATTCTAAACGAGTTTCAAAATCTAACTTAGCTTGTTTAGCTTTAGAGGAAAGATTAGAACTTGTCTCTTTATATTTTTTGTTGAATTTATCTTGAGCCTTCTTAGCATCCTTATTCAATTTGTTTCTTGTTTCTTCCCCGCTTTCTGGAGCGTATAATAATCCAACTGCAGCTCCTATTGCAGCTCCTGTTATTAATGCTAAAAGTGTATTCCCTGTATTTGCCATAATTTTCTGGTTTTTATAATTAATTCTACAAATTTAAGTTAAACCACAAAACATTCCTGTTAATAACCGGTTAATATGTAAAGTTACTTTATTAAAGTATTCTTAATACACTACCGTGAGATTTGTTTTAACTAATTTTTTCCCAAGAATCTCTCAATGTAACTGTTCTATTAAAGATAAGGTTTTCCTTTGTACTTTCTTTATCTATACAAAAATATCCTATTCTTTGAAATTGAAATTTATCGGCTACACTAGCATCCTTTAAACTAGGTTCCACGTAACCTGTTATCACTTGAAGTGAATCTGGATTGATAAAATCCATGAAATCTTTTTCTTTATCTGCATCTGGTGCTGCAACCGTAAATAAACGATCATACAGTCTTATTTCCGCTTTTATAGCGTGAGGTATAGAAACCCAGTGTAATGTTCCTTTAACCTTACGCAAAGACTCCTCGGTACCACTCCCGCTTTTACTTTTAGGATCGTATGTGCAATGAATTTCTAAAATATTTCCTGCATCATCCTTTACTACACTTTCTCCTTTTATAATATATGCACTTTTTAAACGAACCTCTTTTCCTAATGTTAATCTAAAGAATTTTCTATTTGCCTCCTCTTTAAAATCTTCACGCTCTATGTAAAGTTCTTTTGAAAAAGGTATTTTTCGAGTACCCGCATTTTCATCTTCAGGATTATTCTCTGTATCCAGCCATTCTTCTCCGTCTTGATAGTTAGTAATAACAAGCTTTACCGGATCTAATACTCCCATTACTCGAGGCGCAATCTTATTAAGGTCTTCACGAATACAGAATTCTAAAAGTGAAACATCAATAATATTCTCTCTTTTAGCAATCCCAATAGTATCTGCAAATTTTCTAATAGAAGTTGGTGTATAGCCTCTTCTTCTAAAACCAGAAATAGTAGGCATTCTAGGATCGTCCCAAGAATTCACCACCTTATTTTCTACCAATTGTAATAGTTTACGTTTACTTACAATAGTATGACTTAGGTTTCTCCTAGCAAATTCTCTTTGCTTCGGAATAAAATCTTCATTATTACTTATCTTACTTATAAACCAATTGTATAATTCACGGTGTGGTAAGAACTCTAATGTGCAGAAAGAGTGAGATACACTTTCTATAAAATCACTTTCCCCATGAGCCCAGTCGTACATTGGATAAATCTTCCAATCATCCCCGGTTCTATGGTGCTTTTTATGCAAACTTCTATACATTACAGGATCTCTCATTATCATGTTAGAAGAAGTCATATCTATTTTAGCTCTTAAAACATGAGCTCCCTCTGGAGTTTCCCCGTTCTTCATTTTCTCGAAAAGTTCCACATTTTCTGAAACAGATCTGTTTCTATATGGACTTTCTGAGCCAGGAACTGTGGGAGTACCTTTTTGTTCAGCGATCTCTGCCGAAGACTGGCTATCTACATATGCATTTCCAGACTTAATTAGCTCTACAGCCCAATCATATAATTGTTGGAAATAATCTGAAGCATAACACTCTTTGTCCCATTTAAAACCTAACCAAACCACATCTTCCTTTATAGCATCTACATACTCCTGCTCTTCTTTTATAGGGTTCGTATCATCAAACCTTAAGTTCACTGGGGCATTATATCGCTCTCCTAAACCAAAATTTAAACATATGGAAGAGGCGTGGCCAATATGGAGGTATCCATTTGGTTCTGGTGGGAATCGAAATTTAAGTTCTTGTTCAGTATAATCCACTTTAAGATCTTCTTCAATAATTTGCTCAATAAAATTGAGAGACTTTTTTACTTCAGACATAATTATATTTCAAAATATACCGCAAAGTTATCAAAAATTACCACGGAAAATCCATTATCTAGAGGTTTAGAATGTATATTCAAATAGGAATTTGGATTTAGAATTCAGCTTTTATAAGAAAAGCTAACCCTTAAGTTGAATTTTCTTCAGAAATACTCAATAATATAGGCTGCTGCTCTACCTTTGTAAAAAAATATTTTGGGTAAAATAACATTAAAAAACATCAAGGTTTTCTCTTACCACGGTTGTCTAGATGAAGAAGGAAAAATAGGAAGTGATTACCGAGTAGATCTCATGGTAAAAGGAAATTTAACCCACTCTGCACAGACGGATTCTTTGAGTGATACGATAGACTATGTGCATCTAAATAAGATCGTTAAGGAAGAAATGGCTATACGAACAAAGTTGTTGGAAACCGTTGCTGAAAGAATTCTGAAACGGGTCTTTGAAGAGCTGGAACTGGTGGAAAAAGCACGTGTAGATGTTTCTAAGATAAACCCTCCTATTGGCGGTGATGTTGGAATGGTGACTGTTTCCAGTACTAAATCGAGATAGAAACTTGTGGGCGAACAGATATTTTTTATTACATTTGCCAACCATTAAATTAATGGCATCGTGGCCGAGTGGCTAGGCAGAGCTCTGCAAAAGCTCGTACAGCGGTTCGAATCCGCTCGATGCCTCCAAAAGCTTCCTTAACAGGGAGCTTTTTTTATGCTTCGAAATTTAAAAATTCTTAGAATTGAATGTTTAAGATTATTCTTTGGAATGGTCATTTTTATCAATATAAAAGACCACATTTTCAGGCTCTAAAATCTCTATTTGATCTTGAAGGCGTTCAATTTTCCTAGGGAATATCCCTCTGGTAATTAAAATACCTCCAAATATCACCATAAGTATACTTATCGCTCTTTTCATCTTAAAAATACGCCCTGGTGTAAGTTTTCTGTTTAATTTTTTAGCGAGTAGTATTTTAAATATATCAAGGAAAAGGTAGGTTCCTAGAACAGTAGAAAAGAAAATAGTAATACGGTTTGGTTCCATATCTAAGGTAGGACCAAATACAATTATAAGTCCCAGCCAAAATCCTAGAACTCCAATATTAATAAAGTTCAATAGAAAACCTTTGGCTGCAAGACCAAAATAATCACTTCTGCTTAACTTTCTTACCTCTGGAGTATCATCTTCTACCGTAATAGCTTTTTTGGTTTGTATAAAGGACATTATCCCGTATGTACCAAGAATCATCCCTCCAAAAATAAATAATCCAGGATCATCTTTTAATGTAGATAAAAGTTTAGAAGTACTTAAATATGCTATTAAAAGAAAAACTATATCTGCAAGAATAACACCTAGATCAAAAGAAATAGCTGCCCTAAAACCTTTTAATGCAGCAGTTTCCAGCAACACAAAGAAAACAGGACCTAATAAGAATGCTAAAAAGATTCCCATTGGTATTGCAGCCAAAATATCTTGCACCATAAAACTAATAGATTTTCACAAAGATAACTTTCTAATTTATCTTCTTAATGTTTCCGCCAAAGGTGGTCGTTTCGTCTATTTTATTAGGATTTCCATACACATAGATGGTTCCTCCCGCTCTTACCTTTGCATTTACATAGGCTTTAGAGAATATACTAGCAGTTCCCCCACCAGAAATACTTACCTTAACATCTGTTCCTATTAGATTTTCCCCCTTAAAATCGCCCGCAGCTTTTACATCTATTTCCTGTTTTGCTGCAGTACCAATTATAAAGAGATTCCCTCCAGTTACAACACTAGCATACAAATTTACTAATTCTACTTTTGCTTTTACATCTGCTCCTTCCTGAACTCTGATATTAAACATTGATTGTGAAAGTTTACCACAGATATCGATCTTTGAATTTTGTTTTGCTTCAACCTTTAATAACTGCTTAAAATAGATGTTTACAATAGTGTTATCTTCATTCCAAAGATGATCCAAATCTACACTCACCTTTAGTACTCCGTTTTTAACCTTTAGATTTACATTATTGCGACTACTACCAGTTATAATTGCCTTATTTTCTTCAGCTTGAGTTAGGTTTACCTTAAGCCCTTTTGTAACCTCGACCTCGGTAAAATTATCTAACTCCAGTGTTATTTCCTGAGCAAATGTTGTAGCTGCCCAAGAAAATAGAATTAATAATATAATATATTTCATCATTAATCAATTTGTTCTTTCTTTCCTATTAAATTGAAATCTAGATGTCTTCTTACTAGATCTGCATTCTTAACAGAAATATATACTTCATCCCCTAATTGGTACATTTTCTTATTTTTTCTACCAACTATTGCATACTGATCTTCATCAAAATCGTAATGATCATCTCTAATATCCCTTAGACGCACCATTCCTTCGCATTTATTAGAAACAATTTCTATATAGATTCCCCACTCTGTAACACCAGAAATCACTCCTAAAAATTCTTCATCTTTATGATCTAACATAAACTTCACTTGCATGAATTTTATGGAATCACGTTCTGCATTAGTAGCTAAGCTCTCCATTTCACTACTATGATGACATTTTTCTTCGTATTCCTCCTCTTTAGCAGAAGGTTTTGCATCCAAATAATTTTGCAATAATCTATGCGTCATTACATCTGGATATCTTCTAATAGGAGAAGTGAAATGTGAATAATAATCAAAAGACAATCCGTAATGTCCTATATTCTTAGTACTATAATAAGCCTTACTCATTGTTCTAATAGTAAGGGTATCTACCAAGTTTTGCTCTTTTGTTCCCTGAACATCGCTTAAAAGACTATTCAAAGAAGAAGAGATAGAAGCTTTATCTTTTAAGTTGATCTTATATCCAAATTTAGAAATCACCGTTTGTAAGGTGTTTAATTTAGACTCGTCCGGCTCATCATGGCATCTGTAAACAAAGGTCTTTTTTGGTGTTTGTTTTCCTATGAACTGTGCTACCCTCTTATTAGCCAGCAGCATAAATTCTTCAATCAGTTTATTGGCTTCTTGGGAAGTTTTAAAAAACACTCCGACAGGTTCATTTTCTTCATTTAAATTGAATTTTACTTCAACTTTATCAAAAGAAATGGCACCATCTGCCATACGCCTAACACGCATTTGCTTTGCAAGATCATTAAGAGTTACAACCGCATCTACGATATTATCTCCTACGTTATATGCGTCTTCACGAATTGATATCTCTGTGGGAATAGTTCCTTCTTCAGTTTCAATGATATGTTGAGCTTCTTCATAAGCAAAACGCTCATCAGATAAAGTTACTGTTCTACCAAACCATTCGCTTTTCACATATCCTTTAGCATCTATTTCAAACAATGCAGAAAAAGTGTATTTTTCTTCATTCGGTCTCAAAGAACATGCATTATTGGATAAAACCTCCGGTAACATTGGTACTACTCTGTCTACTAAATATACAGATGTTGCTCTCTCATAAGCTTCATCGTCCAAAATAGTTCCAGGTTTTAAGTAATGGGAAACATCTGCAATATGAATTCCTATTTCAAAATTGCCATTATCCAGCTTTTTAAAACTCAAGGCATCATCAAAATCTTTTGCATCTTTTGGATCTATGGTAAAAGTTAGAGTGTCCCTAAGATCTCTACGTTTCTTAATTTCGTCTTCGTTGATAGAAGTATCTATATTATTTGCAAAATCCTCAATTTCCTTAGGGAATTCATGTGGCAACCCATACTGTGCAAGAATAGCATGCATTTCTGTATGATGCTCTCCTGGTTTACCTAAAACTTGTTTGATGCTTCCAAAGGGAGAATCTGCCTTTTCTGGCCAGTCCTCCATGGTTACAACTACCTTATCTCCATCTTGGGCATCCAGCATTTTATTCTTTTGAACAAAAATATCTGTATACATTTTAGGGTCTTGTATTGCAACAAACCCAAAGTTTGGCTGCATTTGTAAAACACCAACAAATTCAGTTTTTTTCCTATTAACGATGCGAACAATCTCTCCTTCAGATTTTCTTTTCTTTCTTTTATTATATATGTAAACTTCCACTTCATCCCCATTCAATGCTTTATTCAAGGCATTTGCTGGAATAAAAATATCCTCTTCCATATCTTCAACTACAACATAACCGAATCCCTTTGTTGTCATATCAAGTTTACCTTGATAATATTCGGGGTTTCCAGCCATCTTGAATTTTCCTTTTTCTTCTTCTTCAATCTGCTTCTTAGCGGCTAATTGTGCTAAATTCCTAATTATCTGATTCCTGGAACTAGCATCTGTAAGATCTAGTTTTGCAGCAATTTGTTTGTAGTTAAAGCTTGTGCTTGGAGATTTTCTTAATATATCCAGGATACTTTTGGAAAGATTTCCTTCGTTCCTTGGTTTTGATCCTTTATTCTTTCTATTCATAAATCTTAATAAGCTATAAAATTACAGTTAAAATGTGACTTTAAATTAATCTATCAATAAAGTTTTGTTAAGCCCCTAAATACGGACTGGTAAAGAAATTTAATTAACTTCTTTTGATATTCAGATATTTAGCTATAAAAAAATTAACTATTTTATTTTCTAATTCATAAAATTTTCTTAATTTTAATATAACATATCTTTCAAAATTTCCCCACATATTTGTAAGAAAAAGTGATTTTAATGAATAAGTCAACTAAAATCTCGCTTTTATTCTATCTTATATTTCTCTTGGGAATCTTAAGTGTTTTTTCTATTATAAATAAAACACTAAATCAAAGAAGTAATCTGGATCTTTATCCTTCAGTAAATATTACCTCACAAAGTTATGTGAAGAATACTTACTAGAAATCACATACTTATATAACATTTAGATTGTTTTATTCTTCTTCAATTATTATAATTTAAATTATAAATAATTCATTTACAGTATATTAATTAGGTTTTACTGAATATGATTACAAATTTAATCTAAGTATTTTTTTTAAATTCTATTAGAAACTTTTTTTAAGCTGACTGCTTTAAAACTGAAGTTATAAACACTTATATTATATTCATTTGTTTTCTTCTTTTTAAAAAATTAAAACTGTTGGTGATTATAGCTTGTTAACTTCTAGCATAACTTTTTTTAATAAAAATAGGTTTTTGAGATACCAACATTTTAGATAGACTTGTTAACAGGTTAATATATTTATAAGGAACTGATACTCTTGTTATTTTAATATTTACTTAACAATGGTTAACAATAATATGTTAATAGTAATTCTTAAAAACTATATCACTTTTGGTTGTTCACAATCTTCATTTTGCTGCTCATAACTTCCCAAGAAATTCTATAGTTATAATTAGGAGAAAACGATTTTATATTGCTATTCCAATTTCTGAGTAGAAAAACAAATTTAGTTGTTATATTCTAGCATATTGTTATTCACATTTCATCAAAAATCTTAACCGCTTAAAAACAGGGTATTTAGAAATAGTAATTAACAACGTAAATATTAATAGTTAACAACCCATTTTTTACCTTTGTTCAACCTTTAAAAACAAATAATATGAAAATTGCTATTGGAAATGATCACGCAGGAACCGAGTATAAGTTTGCTATTGTAGCTTATTTAGAATCTAAAGGAATTACCGTTACTAATTACGGAACAGATTCTGAAGCAAGTGTAGACTATCCAGATTTCGTGCATCCTGTTGCTAACGATGTTGAAAGTGAAGCAGTTGATCTAGGAATTATTATTTGTGGAAGTGGAAATGGAGCTTCTATGACAGCTAATAAGCATCAAGGAGTACGATGCGCATTATGCTGGACAGTTGAGATCACCAAACTTGCCAGACAACATAATAATGCTAATATACTAAGCATTCCTGCTCGTTATGTATCACAAACGCAAGCTGTAGATATGGTAGATGCTTTTTTAAATACAGTATTTGAAGCTGGACGTCATCAAACCAGAGTAGAAAAAATACCCGCTAACTAATTAATGGGACACAACCACGATCATGGACCTATTCAAGATATAAAAGGTAAAAACCTTTTGTTTTCTATATTTCTAAATATAGGAATTACACTTGCGCAAGTAATTGGTGGTTTGTTAAGTGGAAGTTTAGCATTACTCTCAGATGCGCTACATAACTTTAGTGATGTACTTTCTTTACTGGTAAGTTATATAGCTAATATTCTTTCTAAAAGAGATGCTTCTTTAAAACACACTTTTGGCTATAAAAGAGCCGAGATAGTAGCAGCTTTTGTAAATGCTTCTACCCTTATTGTAGTGGCCGTTATTCTTATTATTGAAGCAGTTCAAAGATTTCAGAATCCAGAACCTATAAATTCCAATCTCGTTATTTGGCTATCCCTTTTGGCGATTGTAGGTAATGGCTTAAGTGTTTTGCTTTTAAAAAAAGACAGTAAAGCTAACCTTAATATGCGGTCTGCATATTTACATTTGCTAACAGATATGATGGCTTCTGTCGCTGTGCTTGCCGGTGGATTATTAATGAAGTATTATCAAATTTTCTGGGTAGATAGTGTACTTACATTAGCTATCGCGGTATATCTGATAATTGTAGGATACGATCTGTTGAGATCGGCAACTAAAGTGCTTATGCTTTTTACGCCAAGCGATCTTGCTTTGGAAGACATAGCTGAAAAGATTTGTACTATTTCACAAATAAAAAATGTACATCATCTACATGTTTGGCAACTAAACGAAGCCGAAATTCATCTGGAGGCACATGTAGATTTTCATAAAGATATAAGCCTTTCAAAATTTGAAGAGCTCCTTTCTGAAATTGAAGAATTGGTGTATCATTCCTACGGAATTAATCATGTGAATATTCAACCTGAATTTGGAAAGTGCGAAAATAAAGATCTTATAGTTCAGGATTAAAAATTAAAAATATGCGAATTAAAGTAAAGACATTTCAGGAGTTAAGCTTGAAAGAATTATATGAAGTGCTAGCTCTTAGGTCTGAAGTTTTTGTGGTAGAACAAGATTGTATATATCAGGATATTGACGGAAAAGATCAAAAGGCTCTTCATATTTTAGGGTATAAAGATGAACAATTGGTGGCCTATACAAGATGTTTTAAGAAAGGAGATTATTTTGACGAAGCTTCTATAGGAAGGGTTCTAGTTAAAGAAAATCACCGTAAGCATGCGTATGGACATATTATTTTTGAAGCATCAGTAAAAGAAATTAAGTCTAGATACAATTCAGAAATTATAAAGATATCCGCTCAAAAATATCTGATCAAATTTTATGAAAGTCACGGTTTTAAGCAGATTGGAGAAGGATATTTGGAAGATGGAATCCCGCATATTGAAATGCTAAGATCTTAACGTAATGCTGTTAAGATAGCAGCCTTAAATTTGTAATAAACTGCAACAAAGCTAGCTTTTGTATTCTCGAAAAATAAGTTCTCCTGACTTCTCCCTCAGATTTGCGCAGATTTTACTCTAATATTAAATGGTTTTGTTAATCCCTCATTAATCAATAGAATTCCCCGTGGTTCTGCCTCGGGTGTAGCATCGATACAAACAAGCACACTATTGAGAAACAAAATTCAAAAACCAAGAAAAAAAGCCTAGTTTCTTGGTTCTTGTAGCGCAGCGATCTTATTTCTGATTCCACGATGGCTCTGCCCTGAGGTAGGTCAATTCAACTTTCATTTACTCCTTATTACCTAATTTGTCAAAATAGGCAATTATTCTTGGTGCCGTTAACCCATGTATCACAATAGAAATAAGAATGACGTAAAAAGTAATGGCGTAAAGTTCATTTTTATTTTCAAAATTATCATACTGTACAAATGCCCAGGATATATAAAATACAGAACCAATTCCCCGTATTCCCAGAAAGCTGATCGCAAGTTTCGTTTTTATAGGATCCTTAACTCCTATTAAACCGATAAGACCGGCTAGGGGACGAATAATAAGAACAAAAATAAAAGCAAAAAGAATTCCCTTCCAGTCTGTAAGGGTGAGAATTCCATTAAGGATAGAGCCTCCAAATAGGATTACCCAAACGGTTAATAAAAGTCTTTCAATTTCATGAATAAAATCGTGCATTTTGGTTTTATAATCTCCACTTATTCGTTCATAATACCGTAAAGTTAAACCCACAAAGAAAACCGCAAGAAAGCCGTAGCCATGAAGGATTTCTGTGAGGCCATAAGTCATAAATGTAAGGGAAAGTGAAACAAAGCCATCAAAGGTTTTTATACCAGTAACTACATGAAGCCTGTCAAGTAAGTAACCAATCAATCTTCCAATTACAATACCTATAATAATTCCTATCACTACTTTTAACAGCAGTTTATCCCAAACCCAGTTAGAAAAATTTAAAGTTGCCCAGCCACCGGCTTGTGCAACCATTACTGCCAGGTATGTAAAGGGATAAGCCATTCCATCGTTGAGCCCTGCTTCTGTGGTTAGGGTGAATTTTCTTTTATCTTCCGGTTCCTTTTCCCGGGTTGGTTCTTCTAGCTGAACTTCAGCTGCAAGTACGGGATCTGTAGGTGCGAGGATGGCCGCAAGAAGCAAAGAAGACGGAATACTGAAGGCAAGAAAATAAATGCCCATAAAATATGCAGCTGCAATGCAGATGGGCATAGTTATAAAAACCAGCAGCAATGGTCTTTTCCACGTCGAAAAAGAAAAAACGCTGCCTATTTTTAAGCCGGCTCCCATCAAGGCAATAATGACTATTAATTCAGAAAAATACATCAGGTTGATGTCACTCCATAATGGATCTGGCCAGGCTAATGGAGCTCCAATAGCATATAATAAGAATCCTAGGAGGATCAGAATGATAGGAAAACTGATTTTTACTTTTTTGGAAATTGAAGGTAACCATGCCATTATCAATGTAGCAAAGCCCAATGAAGCCAGCACTAGATAATGTTCATTCATAGGAAATATAGTTATAACAGATATTTTGCCATAGATTAAAAGAACTCCAATGTTAGTTTTAATCTAGTAAATAAAATTACCCTATTTTAAAATGATACTGCAGAATTTTGCAAAACTGTAACATTTTTTAAATGAATATTTTTTGAGATATGAAAGATGCTGAAACGATTCCGATAGCTTTCGGAACAGTATGACGGCAGTTAAAATAATATCCTCATCCTGTCCAGAAGCTGGAGTTTCAGGGTTTTTTATTCGGCGGCAACTTAGAAAATACGTTAATGATAGTTTATAAACACATTAAAAAAATTCAGGTGGCGTAGCTTATCTAAAAATTTTGATTTCTACTTCAAAATCCCTGAATATCTCGAATTATTTTCCAAAATAGCCTGTGCTTCGGTTATTTCAGGATTGTTAATAACGTAGTGTTCGTATAAACCTTCCTGATAGAAATATCTTTTAATTATTTCATCTGTCAAAAGCGTGGTGATCTCTGCTTTTTTAACTTCTAGATCTGCTTTTTTTGCTGTTTCAATTTCAGCTAAGGTTTGCTTATAATTATTAAGAATATTTTCACTAAAACCTTCCTGTTCAGCAGTGAATAATGCCTCTTCCAAGTCTTTTTCGGTACGAGTTTGGTAACTAAAATCACTTGTATTTAAATATGTTTTAAAAGCAGTATAATCTTCATTTGTAAATTTAAAATCTTGAGGACTCTCTAATTTATGGGTATAATAATATTGAGTAGCAAAATCAAAAATAGCATTGCTAGCCAATAAGGCGTTGGTAATTGCACTAAATTCTGAAGTCTTTAAAGTAACATCTGGCAAGACCCCTCCTCCATCAAAAACACTTCTTCCGCTCTTGGTTTTAAACTCGTTATAATCTTCCACTTTAGTACGAATCGCTTTCCCATCTTTATCTCGTTCGCGATAATTTAAGGCTTGAATACAGCGTCCGCTTGGGGTATAATACCTGGAAATGGTGAGTTTCAACTGAGTGCCGTATGCTAACTCCTTAGGACGTTGCACAAGCCCTTTTCCAAAACTTCTAGCACCAACAATCACACCTCTATCTAGATCCTGTATAGCACCTGCTACAATTTCGCTTGCCGATGCACTGCGCCCATTTATGATTACCACCAATGGAATTTTAGTGTTTATAGGTTCTTTTTGGGTGAAATATTCCCTGTTGTACTTTTCTATTACAGATTTTGTTGTGGTTATTAATTGGCCTTTATCAAGAAAAATATTGCTCACATTTATAGCTTCGCTCAATAAACCACCTGGGTTGCCTCTAAGGTCTAAAATAATCTTGGTTCCTCCTTGGGCTTCAAGATCCTTTAAAGCTTTAATAGTTTCAGAAGAAGCATTTTCATTGAATCTGGATAACACAATATACCCCGTTTTATCACTTAATAATTCATAAAACGGAACTGCTTTTAGAGTAACCATGCCTCTGGTTAAGGTTGTAGAAAGTTTCTTTCCTTGTCTTAAATAAGTAAGAGTAATCTGTGAATTTGGAGCGCCATTAAGCAAGTCTGAAGCATTATCGGTAAAATCGGCTACAGACAGGCCTCCAATCTCTATTATTTCGTCTCCAGGCTTTAAACCAGCTTTATCTGCCGGAAAACCTTTATAGGTTTCGAGGATAACAAAACTTTTCTCCTGAATTCTCACTGCGGCTCCAATTCCCTGGTATTCCCCGGCGGTATTCATTCTTGCAGCTTCAACATCTTGTTCGTTATAATAATTAGTATAAGGATCCAGATCTGCTAACATTGCTTTAATAGCAGTATCCATCAACTCTGCAGGATTGGTCTCATCTACATAATTCATATTCAGCTCCTTAAAAAGAGTAGTGAATATTTCTAATTGTTTAGCTATTTCGAAAAAATCGGTTCTAAAAGAGCTAGCACCAATAAAGAGGCTTATAGCAATAAATACTACCGAAATTCTTTTAATGATCCTGGTTTTCATGAGCGGTCTCCTTTTCTTTTAATTTGTTCAAAAGCTTAATAATGCAATCTGAGATCTCTTGAGCTTCATAATTTTTACGAGCGGTAAATATGAACATCAACGCATATTTCTGGTTTAAGTTGCTTTCTACAAGATACTTATTTTTCCTGAAAGCTTCTCGCATAAGCCTTTTCAAATAATTGCGGTCTACGGCTTTTTTAAAATTCCTCTTAGGAACCGAAACTCCGGTTTTACAAGTAGTAATTTCTGGGTTTTTAATAGGATGGTAGAGTAGTTTAATGGGAAACTGTTTAATGGAATTCCCTTCAGTAAAAAGGATATCTATTAAAATTTTGCTTTTCAGTTTTTCTGAAGCAGGAAATGTTTCGTTCATTATTACTATTTGATTCGGCTAAATTAAAAAAATCCGCTTTGGGAATTCCCAAAACGGATTTTCTTTTATTAGTGAAACTCTGTTTTAAAAAGGTGCAAAGCAACGAATTTAAAATAGTTAGTTAAACCTAGAATGAAAGCCTCGTGGAATTGTCCAGAGGTTATTTACTCTTAAATAATGTATTTATCTATACTAACTACTTGTTTTCAGAAGCAGTCATAGGAAACACATTATCTTCTCTGTTTATATCGGCCATTAATCCGGCCGGATCTAAAACAATGCTGCTAATAGAAGCCTTTGGCTTAGAAATGGTCAATTTATAAGTAGGATAAGCCCAAGCCCAATCTTTGGCAAGTGTTCTGTCCATACCTGTCTCTGCTGGTTTAACCCAACGCATCATTCTAAGCGGAATATGGATCATTTCTGAAGTTCCATCGGTATAAGTAACCTTAATATCTAATGGCATTGGCATTAATCCTTTGCGTTCAAGATTCACTGTTGTTGTTTGTCCTTCTTCAGTAAGATCTGTGATCGCATAATCTATAGTATTGGTTGTTTGCGTCCAGTCTATTAAATACCAATCTAACTCTGCTCCAGAAACTTTTTCAGCAATTCTAATAAAATCGTTTGGAGTTGGGTGTTTAAATTTCCACTCGTCATAATATCTATTTAATGTTTTCTGAAGGTTTTCCTGCCCAATTATATATCCTAACTGTGCTAAGAAAACAGAACCTTTGGTATAAGCCGCGGCTCCATAAGCCCCGTTAAGAGTATATCTATCTGCATGCGTGCTTTGTGGTTGCTCTACTCCAGATTTTGCCAAACCAACATATCCTCTAAAAGAACGTGCAAATACATTCTCTTCTTTAGAATCGCTGATCTCATTTTCTGCTAATGTTGAAATATAAGACGTGAAACCTTCGTCCATCCATTCGTTCACACTTTCGTTAGTTGCCATTAAATGCTGAAACCAGGCGTGTGCCATTTCGTGTGCCGTAACCCCAACTAAACTTCCAAAACTGCGTTCTCCGGTAATTAAAGTAGCCATGGCATACTCCATACCACCATCTCCACCTTGGATTACAGAATATTGATCCCATGGGTATGGACCAATATGCTCGTTAAAATAAAGCAATAACTCTTCGGTTTTTGGCTGAAGGTTTTTCCAATTTTCTTTTATCTCGGGATTGTTTTTGTATAAGAAATGTAATACAGTTCCATCTGCAGCAGTTCTTTTATCATGAATAAATTCCGGGTCTGCAGCCCAAGCAAAATCGTGCACCATTGGTGCTACAAAATGCCAGATATGCTTATCCCCCTTTTTTTGTTTTACTTTAGTTCCTTCAGCTTCATAACCATGTCCAATTTCTTGTGGGTTTTGAAGGTATCCTGTTCCACCTATTGTAAATTTCTTGTCTATTGAGATCTTTACATCAAAATCTCCCCAAACTCCATGAAATTCACGTCCTATATAAGGATCTGCATGCCATCCCTGAAAATCATATTCTGCCATTTTAGGATACCATTGCGTCATAGATAGCGCTACTCCTTCGGCATTATTTCTTCCAGATCTTCTAATTTGCTGAGGTACTTGCCCTTTAAAATCCATCTTAAAAGTTGCCTTTTCACCAGGTAAAAGTGGCTTATTAAGTTCAACTTCCAATACAGTTCCAACTTCCTTAAAAGAAAGGCTTGCTCCATCTTGGGTTAAAGTATTCACTTTTAAATAACCTTGCTCTGCTTCGGTTAATTTAGAAATTCTATCTCCTACTCTACTATCTGGATCTTTTATAGTTCTGGATCTAACATCCATCTCGCTTCCGGGTTGGAAGGCATTAAAAAACAAGTGATAAAAAACACGAACTAAAGTGTCCGGAGAATTATTCGTGTACTCTAATTCTTGATTTCCTGTGTACTGAAAGTTTTCCACATTCATATCCACTTCCATTTTGTAATCTACATGCTGTTGCCAATAGGAAGTGTTGTTTTGAGCCTGCGCCCAAATGCTTGTAAATAATGTAATTGCTATAAATATTTTCTTCATAATATATTATTTGGATTCTTTTTCAGCTAAAATTAATGCGTTATATAAGTTTACCATTTTTCCAGAAACGGAAAGATCTGTAAACTTCTTATTTAGGGTATTCTCACTTACAACTACCGTTGCTTTGGTAGAAACACCACTATTCATGATAATGTTCTTAACCTGAGCGGCTGATAATTTTGGATAGTAAGATCTAATTATTGCAGCTACTCCTGCAACGGCAGGTGCTGCCATAGAAGTTCCTTCTAAATATTCGTAAGTGTTATTTGGAGTAGTAGACCAGATCTTAGTTCCCGGTGCAAAAACATCTACATTGGATTTTCCGAAGTTTGAAAAGCCTGCAACCAAACCAGAACCATATTCATAATTTAAAGCTCCCACTGTTAACACATTATCTACTATTTCAGTTGAATTTTGTGGAGTTTGATCGTTTGGATATACCATTTTGGTATCCAGATCCAATCCTTCGTTTCCAGCAGCGTTTACGATTAGAACATCTTTAGAAGCTGCATATTTTAAGGCGTCATAAACAAATTCAGGATTTGGAGAGAAGTATTTCCCAAAGCTGGTATTAATTACTTTTGCTCCGTTATCTACTGCATAACGAATTCCTAATGCGATGTCTTTATCATATTCATCCCCATCTGGCACTGCACGAACAGCCATGATTTTAACATTGTTGGCTACCCCATCTATCCCGATGTTATTATTTCTTTTTGCAGCGATAATTCCAGCAACATGCGTTCCGTGCTTAACATCTTCTTTATCTTTTGTTGGCCCAGAAACTTTATTGTTTCCATATTTATTGTCTGTGATATCGTAAGGATTATCCCCCACAATAGCTCTTCCATCAAGGTTTAAATTGAAGTGAGTATCTATTCTATTTGCAAAATACTCAATAGCCTCATCCAATTCCTTTAATGCTGTTGGGATATTTTCATCTACATTATTCTGAATTTGAGAAAGCATTGCTTTATACTGCTGCATTTCTGGAGTAGTAGCTTCCATAGCTGCTAATTCTTTCTTGGTATAATCTTCTTTTCCAAGTTTTGCTGAAACCGCTTTATGGGCAATTGTAAGTTGTTGTTTTATCTGGTCGTATTGAGTTTTATTTTGAACCGTCTCATTATATTCTTTTTCATATTCTGCCTTAGCACTTACATATAGATCATATTCAGCTCTATTTCCAGAACTTATCCCACTTGCTGGTTTTCCGTCATATTTAGATCTTAATCTTTTATAGATACGTGTATATTCCATGTTTTCCTTAACCGCATCTCCAAGAAAATTCCAGCCATTAACATCATCTATGTATCCATTGTTATCGTCATCCTTACCATTGTTGGCTACTTCATCTCTGTTTACCCAAACAACACTTTTTAGATCTTCATGAGCTATATCCACACCGCTATCTAAAACAGCAACAATAACAGATTTTCCGGTTTTATTTTTAATGATTTCGCTGTAAGCTTTATCTATACTCATTCCTGGGATAGTATCTGTAACCAGATCATACTGCCCCCAATTTTTTAATTGAATATCTGTGAGCGGTGTAACTTTTAAAGGAATTTCATCTATGTTTTCTACCGGTGTAGAAATAAGAACTGGATTTGTAGTACCACAGGCAGCGAATATAAACGCTATACTTGCAATAAATAGGGGTTTATAAAAGGGTATTTTCATATGGGCTTTAGTTAAATAATTCGTTAAAAGTAAAAGTTTTATTTAATCTCACACCTTTTTCGGTGTGTTTAAGGGTGATTATCTCATTGTGGGCATCATGTTCTAGAAAAAGATAGAATTCCTCATCTGCCGCTTTATTCAAGAAAAGTTCTTTCTCATTAAGGCTTAGTAAAGGTCTGGTATCATACCCCATTACAAACGGCAATGGAATATGCCCTACCGTTGGCAATAGATCTGCCATAAAAACCAATGTTTTTCCTTGATATGAAATATGAGGGATCATTTGTTTATCTGTATGTCCATCTGCAAAAAACACACCAAAACCGAGTTCCTCTGCAGTTGTTAGGTTGCTAGTAGCTTCTTTTTCTAGAAAATGAAGCTTCCCACTTTGTTCCATTGGGATGATATTTTCTTTTAAAAAAGACGCTTTTTCACGAGCATTAGGTTGGGTTGCCCATAACCAATGGTCTTTATTGCTCCAAAACCGGGCGTTCTTAAATGCCGGTTCGTATCCGGTCCTGTTTTCATTCCACTGCACGCTTCCCCCGCAGTGGTCAAAATGAAGATGGGTCATAAATACATCGGTGATGTCGTCTCTATGAAACCCGTGTTGTTTTAGAGAGTTATCAATAGAATGATCTCCCCATTGGTAATAGTATCCAAAGAATTTATCACTTTGCTTGTCGCCCATTCCTGTATCTATCAGGATCAGCTTATCGCCTTCTTCAATTAATAAACACCGCGCAGCTATATCAATCATATTGTTATTGTCTGCAGGGTTAGTCTTGTTCCATAAAGATTTTGGTACCACTCCAAACATGGCTCCCCCATCCAGTTTAAAGTTACCCGCTTCAATAGGATATAATTTCATAATTTATGATTTAACATGCAAAGTACTAAAACCCCAATACATGCTTAAATTCAATCGTTTTTATTTTGTTTTTTTTAACAATTTTTTTTTTAAAGTAAAACAGAAATTTGCTCAAAACCGGTTATTTCACTAATCGACATTTCAATCTAATTTTTAGAAAATATAATACGCTGAAAAATAGATATATTGCAAGTTATTAAAAGGAATTTTGATGTAATAATATCCAGAAAATTTTCCACTTTCGTAAATAGCACTATTTTTATGCGACAGAGCTCATTATTATTAAATAGACAATAGAACTTCAATGTTAGAATTAGCAGGATTAATAATACTTGGAATACTTGCCCAGTGGCTTGCATGGAAAACCAAAACTCCGGCCATTTTACCTTTAATACTCATAGGGCTTTTCGTGGGGCCTTTTTCAACTTTAATTTCTGAAGACGGGACCAAGTGGCTGGAACCAATTTGGAATGGGGAAGAAGGACTTTTTCCTGGAGAAAGTCTATTTTATTTTGTATCCCTTGCAATCTCAATTATATTATTTGAAGGTGGGCTTACCTTAAGAAGAAGCGAAGTGGGAAATATTGGCCCGGTAATTTTGAAACTCATCAGTGTTGGAGTTGCAGTTACCTTCTTTGGAGCTGGTCTGGCCGCCCATTTTATCTTTGAGTTTTCGTGGCAAATATCCTTTCTTTTTTCTGCATTAATAATAGTTACCGGCCCCACGGTTATTTCCCCGATCCTTAGAAATATACCGCTGAAAACCCACGTTTCCTCAATTTTAAAATGGGAAGGTATATTGATTGACCCCATTGGAGCTCTTATTTCCGTTTTAGTCTTTGAATTTATCCGGGTAGAGGGCGGTCAGGATTTTACGGAAACCGCTCTTATCGAATTCGGAAAAATTATTCTTTTCGGCTTTACTTTCGGATTCGCTTTTGCAAATGTTCTGGCATTGCTTATAAAAAAGAACGTGATCCCGCATTATTTGTTAAACGTTTTTATCCTTGCAACCGTGCTGGGAGTATTTGTACTTGCAGATACTTTTGCACATGAAAGCGGACTTTTGGCAGTAGTAGTGATGGGAATGGTTATGGGGAATAAAGACCTTCCCAATATCAAGGAGTTGCTATATTTCAAAGAATCTTTAAGTGTTTTGCTGGTTTCAATCCTATTTATCCTTTTGGCGGCAAATATCGAGATCGAAGAGTTACTGCTCATTTTCAATTGGAAAGCCCTGATCTTATTCGTAGTTGTGATCCTTGTTATAAGGCCCCTGGGAGTGATTTTAAGTTCTCTTGGATCTGGTTTAAAGGCAAACGAAATTGCTTTTGTTAGCTGGGTAGGTCCAAGAGGAATTGTTGCGGCCGGGATTGCATCATTATTTGGGTTAAGGCTGGTAAAAGAAGGAGTTCCAGGAGCAGAATATATCACCCCGCTGGTGTTTATGATGGTTTTAGGATCTGTTCTGTTAAATGCAACAACCGCCAGAATATTTGCCAAAATGGTAGGTGTTTATGTGAAAAATGCTGAAGGGATTCTCATTATTGGAGCTTCTTCGGTTGCAAGGCTTATCGCAAAATATCTTCAGGATAATAACCGCCACGTCGTGCTTGTGGATAGTAACAATGATAACATCAATAAGTCTAAAGCGGTTGGTCTTGATGCTATTAACGGCAGTGTTTATGCAGATGATCTTTTTAATAATATAGAACTAAACGATATTGGTTACCTAATGGCTATGACGGGAAACAGTGATATAAACAAAACTGCCATCACCAGGTTCAAGAAGCAGTTTGGGGAAAAAGGTTCCTTTAGGGTAATTTCTTCTGATGAAATGAGTGATCCCGAAAGAAATCCTGCGGAAGGATTGTTTTCCCAAACAGATGATTACATTAAATTAACCGAAGTTTCCCGTAATTATCCGAAGATCCACGAAATCGATCTAAACAGTAAACAGCATTATGAAGGCCTTATCGAAATTTCTAAAACGGATCCCGATATTATTCCGCTTTTTGTAAAAAATGAGAAGGGGCAACTTGAAATAATACCTTCACATAGCGCAGAAGTGGAAATTATGGAAGATTCGAAGTTTGTTTATTTAGGAAAACAGATTCAAAAAGATGAAACAGAAAAAGATTACGAGGAGGCTGTAGATAAAGAGAATTAAAAAAATATTGATAAATTACGTTTGTGGAATTTGATGCTATTTCGCTTAAAATATAGATCAATTTCAATCCAGGATTGAATCTCTCATTAAAAGTTTGCTCCCCACATACCGTAAACTTATTGGAAAGGCTCTATGTTTTATGAATTTTTTGTAGAAATTTGGATTATGCACTGTTAAATTTGACTTTCATTTCTTTATTTTTGGGCTAAATATTTTTTAGAAAATAAATTCCAACATAATTTTTTTAACATACTAAGGTTTTTAGATGAATGAATTTTTAGAGATTTTATATCACGAATTTGAATTGCCATTTAGCAATCCTGTATTGGTTTTCTCCCTTATTTTGTTAATCATTTTAGTTTCTCCTGTTATATTTAAAAGACTTAATATTCCTGGTATAATCATGTTGATTATTTCGGGAATAATTATCGGGCCATTTGGTTTCGGTCTTCTGGAACAGAACTCGGCTATAGATCTTTTTTCTAAGATAGGCCTGCTTTACATTATGTTTATAGCCGGCCTTGAACTGGATATGAATCAATTCAAAGTCAACAAAAATAAAAGTTTTTTGTTCGGATTTTTCACCTTTATAATACCACTTGCTATAGGATTTCCAGTTTGTTTCTATCTGTTGGGGTATGATTTTAATGCCAGCTTTCTTACAGCTAGTATGTTTGCAACTCACACTCTTATAGCGTATCCTATTGTAAGTAAAATGGGGGTTTCCAAGAATGAGGCTGTGGCAATTACCGTTGGTGGTACTATTTTAACCGATACCGCCGTGCTTATTATTCTGGCCGTAATTATGGGGAATGCTCAGGATGGTGGTTTAACATTGGATTTCTGGATACGACTCGTAATCTCACTCACGATTTTTTGTTTGATCATGTTTTTTGTAGTACCAAAAATCGCAAAATGGTTTTTCACTAATCTTGAAAAAGAAAAACACTCTCATTATATTTTTGTACTCACCGTAATGTTTTTAGCTGCTTTTTTGGCTGAACTGGCAGGGGTAGAGGACATTATTGGAGCGTTTTTGGCAGGACTTGCTCTTAATAGATTTATTCCTCATTCCTCGGCGCTTATGAACAGAATTGAATTTATGGGGAACTCCTTATTTATTCCATTTTTCCTTATTAGCGTAGGTATGATGGTAGATATAAGCGTGATCTTTGGAGGATATATGGCTATAGTCATCGCAATTACACTTTCTGTGGTTGCGATCTCAGGGAAATGGCTTGCCGCATTTTTCACTCAGTACGTTTTCAAATATACCGCCTCACAACGCAAAGTGATCTTCGGCTTAAGCAGCGGGCATGCCGCGGCTACCTTGGCAGTAATTATTGTTGGTTATAATGCCGAAATAATTGATATCAATATCTTAAACGGAACTATTATACTTATACTTATAACGTCAATCGTGGCAACTTTAGCAACTGAAAATGCTTCAAAAATTATGGTTGCTGAAGCTAAAGATACAAATCCGGAGGAGATCAAGGAATCTGAAAGTTATAAAATGGAAAGTATTTTACTTCCTTTGGCCAATATGATAAACCTTGAAAAATTGTTGGAATTTTCAATTCTTATAAAAGACAAGAGTTCCAAAAATCCGGTTTCTATACTTACCGTTGTTCCTAACGATGAGGAAGCAGAATTAAATATCGCCCAAGCGAAAACAAAGCTGGAGGATTTTATAAAGCAAGCTTCTGCTACAGAAACTGAAGTAAATATAACTTCTACTATAGATCAAGATGTTGCCAATGGAATTTCCAGGAAATCCAAGGAACTTATCGCCGATTTAATCGTGATGGGCTGGCCTACAAGCTCTGGAAAGGCTAAAGTGATAGGTGAAAAAATGCACGGTATAATAGAGAATACTACCAAAACCATCTTTCTTTGCCATAGCGATAAACCCTGGGCCACACATCAAAAAATTATTTTGGCTGTACCTGAAAGATCTCAAGATATGGAGGGTTTTGAGCTTTGGGTAAAAAAGGTCATTAAAATTTCAGAGGAGCTAAGTGTACCCATAATTGTAAACTGCACAAAGAAAACCCAGGCTGCTATTGAGGAACTTACAGATAAATTAAATTTAAAAGCTCCATTTGAATTTAAGGAATTTAGTAACTGGGAAGACTTTCTTATTATTTCCAAAAATGTTCAACCGGAAGATATTATTATGCTTATTAGCGCAAGAAAAGGCAGTGTGGCCTACCAGCCAGTTCTCGATACAATCCCTTTAAAAATGGAAACTTATTTTGATGAAAATGCAAGGATCATGGTTTTTCCACAATAAGCCTCTGTTTAAATAAAATTAAACCCCAACAGATTTTGAAATCTGTTGGGGTTTTTAAATATCTCATGAACTTGCTCCATGGTAATTGATAAATTGGAGTATGCTCTCAGCGTTTATTTTTATTTTCTTTGCGTAAGGAGGATATTTCAGCGTATTAATCGTTCAGTTTAAGAACAGCCATAAATGCCTCTTGAGGAATCTCTACGTTACCTACCAATCTCATGCGTTTTTTACCCTTTTTCTGTTTTTCCAATAACTTTCTCTTTCTGGAAATATCACCACCATAACATTTTGCGGTAACATCTTTTCTCAATGCTTTAACGGTTTCTCTGGAAATGATTTTTGCACCAATAGCGGCCTGTATAGGGATATCAAATTGTTGTCTTGGGATTAATTCCCTTAACTTTTCACACATTTTCTTACCAATATCATAAGCGTTATCTGCATGTAATAATGCAGAAAGTGCGTCAACAATACTTCCGTTAAGCAAGACATCTACCTTTACAAGTTTAGATGCTCTCATTCCTATTGGGGAATAATCGAAAGAAGCATATCCTTTAGAAACAGTTTTTAGCCTATCATAAAAATCGAAAACGATCTCTGCTAAGGGCATATCAAAAGTTAGTTCTACTCGTTCAGGAGTAAGATAGTTTTGATTGGTAATCTGTCCTCGTTTATCAATACATAAAGACATTATAGACCCTACAAAATCAGATTTTGTAATGATGCTAGCTTTTATATAAGGTTCTTCTACTCTATTTAAACTTGAAGGATCTGGAAGATCTGTTGGGTTGTTTACCAGGATCTTTACTTCGGGATTTTTATGAGTAAATGCATGATAAGATACGTTAGGAACAGTCGTAATAACTGTCATATCAAATTCACGCTCTAATCTTTCTTGAATGATTTCTAGGTGAAGCATTCCTAAGAATCCACATCTAAACCCAAAACCTAGAGCTGCAGAGCTTTCTGGGATAAATACTAAGGAAGCATCATTTAATTGCAGTTTTTCCATAGAAGAACGCAAATCTTCATAATCTTCGGTATCTACAGGATAAATTCCCGCAAAAACCATTGGTTTTACATCTTCAAATCCTGCAACGGCTTCAGTAGTTGGATTTTTTGCATCAGTAATAGTATCTCCTACTTTTATTTCACGAGCTTCTTTAATCCCAGTAATTAAATATCCTACATCCCCTGCACAAATTTCTTTCTTTGGTTCCTGTTTCAATCTTAAGGTACCAACTTCATCTGCAAAATAATCCTTTCCTGTGGCAACGAATTTTATGTGTTGGCCTTTTTTAATGCTACCATTTATAACTCTAAAGTAAGTTTCTACCCCTCTAAAAGGATTGTAAACAGAATCGAAGATCAAAGCTCTAAGCGGAGCATCTATTTTCCCTGTTGGCGCAGGAATCTTTTCTATAATTGCTGAAAGGATCTCTTCAATCCCAATCCCGGTTTTTGCGCTGGCAGGAATTACATCTTCTACTTCACATCCTAATAATTCGACTATATCATCTGTTACCACTTCTATATTTGCACTTGGAAGATCCACTTTATTAAGTACCGGAATAATTTCCAGATCGTTCTCTAATGCCAAATACAAGTTAGAAATAGTTTGTGCCTGGATACTCTGTGCTGCATCTACAATTAGTAATGCGCCCTCACAGGCGGCGATAGATCGAGATACCTCATAAGAGAAATCAACGTGTCCCGGAGTATCAATAAGATTTAATACATACTCTTCTCCTTTATAGGTATAATTCATTTGGATCGCGTGACTCTTGATAGTTATTCCGCGTTCACGTTCCAAGTCCATACTGTCCAGTAATTGGGCCTGACTTTCACGATCGGTCACAGATCCAGTAAATTCAAGCAATCTATCTGCCAGAGTACTTTTTCCGTGATCTATATGTGCAATTATACAAAAGTTACGTATGTTCTTCATGAGTCAATTTCAGAGTAGGTATTGCCTGTAATTGGCAATCTTATTTAAGCTTACAAATATAGTTTTTTTAGAAACCATTAAAGAATTTATCTTAAATAGATAAATAGCAGTCTTCTGGCAGATTGTATTTTATGAAATATTCACTCTGGTCTTTTTTCTTCGGAAATTAAACAGATTGATTTTAAGCTTTCTGCTTGAAATGTATATCTTGGTTTAATTTTTAAAAGAATTCTTTTAAAACCGAAATTTTCTGAAGAAATAGCTAAATAGCAGCAACAATTCTATACATGAAAGACCCTATTATTGCCAATCCTGTTGAAGTAAATAAATCCTCCGGTACAAACAAATCTATATTTATTATCGGTGCTTTGTTTTTCATTTTCGGGTTTGTAACCTGGTTGAATTCGGTGCTTATTCCCTATTTACAAATTGCATGCGAGTTAAATTATTCTGAAGCTTATTTAGTGACCTTCGCATTTTATATCGCCTATTTGGTAATGGCATTACCTTCAGCCTGGATCTTAAAAATTACGGGTTTCAAAAAAGGAATGTCTCTGGGTCTGCTGGTAATGGCAGTTGGATCGCTGATTTTTGTGCCTGCAGCTTATTCTCGTACTTATGAATTGTTCTTGTTAGGCTTGTTCGTTCAAGGAACAGGTTTGGCAATACTTCAAACGGCTGCTAATCCATATGTAACCATTCTTGGACCTATAGAAAGTGCAGCAAAGCGGATAAGCATTATGGGAATTTGTAATAAAGTAGCTGGTTCTATAGCTCCAATTATTCTTGGAGCTATCGCATTAAAAGACGTGGATGCTTTGGTAGAGAACCTTAAAACTATGCCGACAGCACAAAAAATAGTAGAACTGGATCTGCTTTCAGAAAGAGTGATCTTTCCATATTTAGTGATGATGGCAGTACTAATTGTTCTGGCAATTTTGATCTATTTCTCAACTTTACCTGAAGTAGATACAGATCAGGAAGATGAAGAACTGGCAAATACCAATAGTAAAAAAACAAGTATTTTTCAATTCCCACATTTATTATTGGGAGCATTGGCACTATTCTTATATGTAGGAGTAGAGGTGATTGCCGGGGACACCGTGATTATTTATGGGGTGGCTCAAGGAATATCTTTTGCAAATGCGAAATTCTTTACTACATACACCTTAATCGCTATGTTGGTTGGATATTTAATAGGGATTCTTTGTATTCCTAAATATCTATCTCAAGAAAAAGCATTGAAGATCTCTGCAATTATCGGATTAGTACTTGGGCTTGCTGCCATATTCACCGATGGATTTATATCAGTATTGTGCATCTCATTATTGGGTATTGCAAATGCTTTGGTTTGGCCGGCAATTTGGCCAATGTCAATTTCAGGATTAGGGAGATTTACTAAAGTTGGCTCTTCGTTTTTAATCATGGCAATTGCCGGTGGAGCTATTATGCCATTGGTTTATGGATATTTCGCAGATCTTTCTTCTCCGCAAGAGGCCTATTGGGTAGTGATCCCTTGTTATTTGTTCATATTATTCTTCGCGACCTCTGGATATAAAATTAGAAGAGATTAAATTTGACTATTGAAATAAAACCCATGAATCAGAAGACCACAGAGCAGAGTTCTAATTACGAGGATCTGGAAAAAATGAGCACTTCAGCATTGCTGAAGAACATGAATGCTGAAGACAAAAAAGTTCCCCAAGCCATAGAAAAGATTATCACGAAGATCGAAGAAGTGGTTAATGTGATAGTGGATAAGATCTCCAAGCACAATGGCCGACTTTTCTACATTGGAGCAGGAACCAGCGGAAGGTTAGGAGTATTAGATGCCTCAGAATGCCCGCCAACATTTGGAGTTTCAGATAATGTAATTATCGGTTTAATTGCAGGTGGCGATGGAGCACTACGAAAAGCGGTAGAAAATGCAGAGGATGATCAAGAACAGGCCTGGAAAGATCTTCAGAGATTCAATATTAATGAGAATGACGTCTTGCTTGGTATTGCAGCTTCTGGAAGCACTCCTTATGTAATAGGAGGTGTAAAAGAAGCTAGAAAGAACGGACTTGTAACTGCGTGTATCACCAATAATGCAGATTCGGCATTATCCAAGGCTGTAGAATATCCATTAGAAATTGTAGTAGGCCCTGAGTTTGTTACCGGTAGCACCAGAATGAAATCTGGAACCTCCCAAAAATTGGTTTTAAACATGATCTCTACTGCAGTCATGATAAAATTAGGCAAGGTAAAAGGCAATAAAATGGTAGATATGCAGCTTTCTAATAGTAAGTTGGTAGATCGCGGAATTAGAATGATCATGGCAGAGCTGAATGTGGAAGAGCAATTGGCTGCAAAAATGCTTCAAGAGCATAAGAATGTTCGAGAGGTGCTTAAAAAACATAAAAATGAGCTTTAAAATAGTTGGAACTCTTTAGTAGTTTTTACTTTAAGAAGACTTCAAAAATTCACTTATAACCCCAATAAAAACTATGCGTAGAAATAAAATCATTCTTGCGCTTCTATTTGTGAGTCTGACGCTACTTTCAGCTTGTTCAGCCAAAAAAGCCGTTACAAAAACTCCGGAAAAACCGAAACATGAAGTTCCGGAAGTATTAAATAAGAACGTTCCCGAACGACCAATTCATTCCGTAGAAATTATAGAGAAACCGGAAATTGAAGAACCAATTGCAGAACTTAAAGACCGCAAAGGGCCAACTGCAATGCGCGAATTTAGAGCAGCATGGGTTGCTACAGTTGCCAATATTAACTGGCCAAGTAAATCTGGACTTTCTACCGCACAACAACAAAAAGAAGCACTCGCTCTTTTAGATTATTTAAAGGATCATAATTTTAATGCAGTGATCTTTCAGGCAAGGCCTCAGGCAGACGCCTTATATAAAAGTGATTTAGAACCTTGGTCTTTCTTTTTATCTGGGGAACAAGGAAAAGCTCCGGATCCATATTACGATCCCTTGGAATTTTGGGTGAACGAAGCCCATAATCGCGGGATGGAATTACATGTTTGGTTAAACCCATATCGTGCACATCATTCTACAGGTGGAGTAGTTGGTCCAAAATCTACGGTAAAAATGCATCCGGAATTTATGGTGAGTTTAAAGAACGGAATGTGGTGGATGGATCCTTCCAAACAGACAACACAAGATCATTCTGCTGCTGTGGTTATGGATATCGTTAAAAGATATGATATAGACGGAATTCATTTCGACGATTATTTCTATCCTTATGCATCTTATAATAAAGGACAGGATTTCCCGGATTCAGAAAGTTACCAAGCTTATTTAAAAACAGGCGGAAAGCTTACTAAGCCAGATTGGAGAAGAGATGAAGTAAATGGTTTTGTAGAGCGTATCTATAAAGATATTAAAGCTGAAAAACCGGAGGTTAAATTTGGAATAAGTCCGTTTGGAATCTGGAGACCGGGATTTCCAAAATCTATCTCTGGCTTGGATCAATACAATGAATTATATGCCGATGCCAAGTTATGGTTGAATAAAGGTTGGATAGATTATTTTACACCACAGTTGTATTGGAAGATAAATCAAACGGCTCAGAGTTTTCCAGTGTTATTGGGATGGTGGGAAAGTGAGAACACCGAAAAACGCCATTTATGGCCAGGAATAAATATAGATTTTGGGGGAGATACCAAGAATGTAGATGAAACCATCAACCAGATCATGCTTACAAGAGGCATGTTGCCAGATAGTAAAGGTGCGGTTCACTGGAGTATCGGTTCTTTGCTTAAATATCCTATAATATCTAAAGGATTAATAGATGGTCCTTATAAAAACGAAGCCTTAATACCGGCTAGCCCGTGGCTGAACAAAAAATCGCCAGCAGCGCCAAAGACTCAAATTATTTCTGAAGGAGGAAAAATTAATATAGCATGGGAAAAAGCAGATACTCAAGAGATCTCAAATTGGGTGGTTTATTACAAATATGCTTCAAGCTGGGAATATAAAATATTAAGTGGAAAAGAAACCAATCTAGACATTGACAAACTACTTATTGAGAACGGAAAGAAAATTCCTTTACTGGCAGTAGGAGTAACTGCTGTTGGAAGAACAGGAAATGAAAGCGATTTTAAAGAGATAAAACTCTAGTTATAAAAATCAACTATGAAACTGGAATTCTTCACCTTCGATCTGGAACTAAAGGACACTTTTACCATTTCGCATGGGTCTAGAAATTTTCAAGAAACCTTGATCGTCGCTATTTCTGAAGGTAATGTCACGGGATATGGCGAAGCTGCTGCCACTTCTTATTACGGTGTTTCTACAGAAGGAATGATTGCGGCTATTAAAAAGGTGGAACCAATTTTAAAGGAGAATGTTCAGCGAAATCCAGAAGAACTTTGGGAACTTACTTATCCGCTATTAAAAGATCAGCCATTTGCACAATGTGCTTTAGATATGGCGCTGCACGATCTGCATGGAAAAAGGAACGGCCAACCTCTTTACAAAATGTGGGGCTTAGAGCTAAAGGATCTTCCGATCACCAATTATACCATTGGAATAGATTCTGTTGAGAAAATGATCGATAAGATCCGTCAGTTTCCTTGGCCGGTCTATAAAATAAAACTGGGGACTACAGATGATGTTAGGATCATTAAGGAACTAAGAAAACATACCGATTCAACTTTTAGGGTAGATGCAAATGGTGCCTGGGGAGTAGAAGAAACCATACAAAACGCTATAAAATTAAAGGAATTAAAAGTTGAGTTTATTGAACAGCCATTAGCTGCAGATAATAATGAAGGGATGCCGGAAGTGTTTAAAAATTCGGTATTACCTATAATCGCAGATGAAAGTTGCTTAGTAGAAAAGGATGTTGTAAAATGCAGTGAATTTTTCCATGGCATCAACATAAAACTCACTAAATGCGGCGGAATTACTCCTGCATTACGAATGATTTCTGAAGCCAGAAAGTTGAATTTGAAAGTCATGGTGGGTTGTATGACCGAATCTAGTGTGGGTATTTCTGCAATAGCACAACTATTGCCTTTGCTAGATTATGTGGATATGGATGGCGCACTATTGCTGAAAAATGACATTGCAGATGGCGTCAAATCAGCAAATGGAAAAATTATATTTCCTGAGAGAAATGGAACAGGAGTTGAGTTGCTTTAGTTGTCATTCTGAACGGAATGTAATGGAGTGAAGAATCTCTTTGTGTCGAGATTCCTCCTTCGTCGGAATGACAAAGAAGAATCTCATTTTATCGAGATTCCTCTCCCGATGGCAATCGGAACGGAATGACAAAGAAGAATCTCATTTCATAGAGATTTACCGATGGCAATCAGGCTGGAATGACAAAGTCTATTAAATTGGATTTAAATGAATACAAACAGAAAATTTTGAAATGAGAAAATATATAAAAAGTGTAATTGGACTAGCGGCAATTGGGTTAGTAATAACCTCCTGTGATAAAAAGGAGGAGAAAGAGGAAATAAATTCAGAAGCAGATTCTATTATTTTGGAGGTAAAAAATGAATATGTTCCAGATAAACGAGTAGCTCTTTTTGAAGTTGAATCTTATAAAAAGGATGGAAAATTGATCGTGAAAGGAGATTCAAATCTTCCCAATGCGGTTAATAGCTTAAGGTCTCAATTAGCAGCTAAAAACATTGCATTTATAGATAGTTTACATCTTTTACCAGAGGGTGAGCTTAAGAACACCTCAAATGCTGTGGTTAAGATCTCAGTAGCGAATATTCGATCTAATCCGGCACACTCTGCAGAATTAGCTACACAGGCCACTATGGGAACTCCTTTAAATGTTCTTAAACATGAAGGAGATTGGTATTTGGTGCAAACACCGGACAAATATTTAGCATGGGTAGATCAAGGCGGAATCCAATTGATGTCGGATTCAGAAATGGAAATCTGGTTAAACAAACCTAAACTTATTTTCACAAATACTTTTGGATCTTCCTTTACCGAAGCTTCAGATGAAGCACAAGTAGTTTCAGATCTTGTTGCAGGAAATGTTGTAGAAATAGTGAGCGAAAAAGGCTCTTTTTATGAGGTTAAATATCCTTCAGGAACTCCTGCTTTTATCAAAAAAGATGAAGCTAAATTATATCCAGAATGGATAAAATCCTTAGATCCTTCCGAAGAAAATTTGGTAAACACTTCCAGATCTTTGATGGGATTACCTTATTTATGGGGTGGCACTTCTTCTAAAGGAGTAGATTGTAGCGGATTCACTAAAACTATTTATTTCTTGAATGGAATTGTTCTACCAAGGGATGCTTCTCAACAAGTCCATGCCGGAAAACTGATTGATTCTACCAGAAACTTCGAAAAATTGATTCCCGGAGACCTTTTATTCTTCGGAAGAAAAGCAACAGATTCTACTTCAGAGAAGGTGGTACACGTAGGAATGTGGATAGGTGATAACCAATTTATTCATTCTTTAGGGAATGTACATATTAGCACTACAGATACCACTGCTGCAGATTTTGACGAATATAATTACAACAGATACCTTAGAACTAAGAGAATTTTGCCGGACAGCGAAAAAGTAATTCGACTTTCACAAAGTGATCTCTACGGAAAAATAGATGCCCAAAAGTAAATCACTATGCGATCTTTCAAATTCCTTTGCTTAGTATTTTTCTGCTTTAACCTTTCTGGGTATGCCCAAAAGGATTCTATAAAATCACCTGAATTTTTAAAATTCACGCAAAGCGTATGGGTAGATTCTGTAATGACAACTTTGTCCAAAGAAGAAAGAATTGCCCAACTTATAATGGTTGCTGCTTATTCCAATAGAGGAGAGGAACATAAGCAAGAAATTTTAAAGCTGGTAAAGAAACAAAAGATCGGTGGTCTTATCTTTTTTCAGGGCGGGCCAGTGCGTCAGGTTAAACTAATTAATGAATATCAAGCAGCTTCAGAAGTGCCATTATTAGGAGCGATAGATGCGGAATGGGGAATTGGGATGCGCTTGGATAGTACTATAATTTATCCTTTTCAGATGAGTTTAGGTGCCCTTCAAAATGATAGTTTGATCTATGCTATGGGAGTTGAAGTTGCCAAACAGATTAAGCGGGTAGGACTGCATTTAAATTTTGCCCCTGTGGTAGATGTAAATAATAATGCTGCAAATCCTGTGATCAATTTTAGGTCGTTTGGGGAGAATAAAGTGAAAGTAGCAGAAAAAGGAATTGCCTATATGCTTGGCTTGCAAGATAACGGAGTCTTACCAACGGCCAAACACTTTCCTGGTCATGGAGACACCGATACCGATTCTCATTACGCTCTGCCCAGAATAATGCATTCCAGAGCAAGACTAGACGACACAGAGTTATATCCCTTCAGGGAGATCATAAAAGCTGGAATTGGCGGGGTTATGGTGGCTCATTTGGACATTCCAGCTTTAGATTCTACTGGAATTCCATCCACACTTTCTAAACCTATTATTTCGGGTTTATTAAAGGACGAACTTGGGTTTCAAGGATTAATAGTTACCGATGCTATGAACATGAAAGGTGTTACCAAAGATAATTCTCCCGGTGTTGTCGATAAAGATGCAATTCTTGCGGGAAATGATCTTCTGGAATTTACAGAGGATGTTCCAAAAGCAATTCAGGAGATCAAAAAAGCAATTAAGAAAGGATTGATCTCTCAAAAAGAGATCGATGATCGATGTAGAAAAATTCTAGCTATAAAACAATGGGTTGGACTTAACAATTACAAGCCAATAGCTATAAAGAATATTGATGAAGATCTCAATTCCTCTTCTGCAGAGCTTTTAAACAGAAACCTTACCGAAGCTTCCTTAACGGTTCTAAGGAATGAGTCAGAACTATTGCCATTACAAAGACTTGATTCTTTAAAAATCGCTTCTATATCTGTTGGAGGGGAAGCAAACAATCAGTTTCAGAAGACTTTGGGATTGTATTCAGAAATAAAACATTTCAACATTCCTTATGAAGCTACTAAAACGGAATTGGATTCGGTAAAAAATAATATTTCAGCATTCAATCTTGTGATCATTGGAATTCATGATGACAGCAAGTATCCTAGAAACAATATGAAGATCTCTGCAGAAGTGCAATCATTTCTGAAAGCTATCGCTGAAACGAAGAAAAGCATTCTTACATTTTTCAAGAATCCCTATTCCTTAGCAAATCTTGAGGTTGCTGAAAGTACTTCGGCCTTGATACTTACTTATCAGGACAGTAAAAATTCAGAAGACCTAGCAGCGCAATTAATCTTTGGTGGAGTAGGAGCCAACGGGAAACTTCCTGTAAGTATTGGAAATAAATATATAGAAGGTGATGGATTAACATTTTCTGGTGGACTCAGATTTAAATATACATTGCCCGAAGATGCTGATATGAATGCCGAACTTTTAAATAGAAAGATCGATTCCCTGATGCAACAGGCAATGGATTTAAAGGCTATTCCCGGAGGACAAATTCTGGTAGCAAGAGATCAAAAAGTCGTTTTTCATAAAGCTTATGGTTACCAAAGTTATTCAGACACCACAAAAGTGAAATTATCAGATCTATATGATCTTGCATCTGTTACTAAAATAACTTCTGTTCTGCCAGCTTTAATGAAACTGAAGGATGAAGGGAAATTTAGTTTGGAAGCAGGAATAGACACCTATCTTCCTTATTTCAAAAACTCTAATAAGTCGGGTATTTCCATGAGAAAGATCCTGGCACATCAAGCAGGCTTTAAATCATGGATCCCTTATTGGGAAACTACTCTTAGAAGAAATGGCACCTATAAATGGAAAACCATTAAGAAGGATTCTTCGGCAAGATTTCCTGTAAAGATCGCTGAAAATATGTGGCTTTTTAAGAATTATCAGAAAGAGATCTTTAAGCAGATCAAAAGATCTGACTTGGAAAAAGAACAAAAATATCTTTATTCCGGACTTGCCTTTTATTTGTTGCCAAGCATTATTGAAAACCTATCTAAAGAAGAATTTACAAGTTATTTAGATGCTAATTTCTATGATAAGTTAGGTTCAACTAGCCTTACTTATAATCCAATGAAGAAATATGATCTGGATAAAATTATTCCTACCGAGAACGATTTTTTCTTCAGAAAAAGAACTATTCATGGAAAAGTGCATGATGAAGGTGCTATAATGATGAGCGGTGTTTCCGGGAATGCTGGCCTTTTTTCCAACGCAAATGATGTAGCTAAATTGATGCAGATGTATCTTAATAAAGGAATTTATGGTGAAGTGAACTATATTTCTGAAGCTACTCTAGAGGAATTCACGAAATATCAATTTCCCGAGAACGGGAATAGAAGAGGCTTAGGTTTTGACAAACCATCTTTAAATGAACGCTCAATAAACGGGAATACTGCAATCTCAGCTAGTGATGCTAGTTTTGGTCATACTGGATTTACGGGAACTATGGTTTGGATGGATCCTGAAACTAAACTTTTGTACATTTTTCTATCAAACAGGGTGCAACCTACTCGAGACAATACCTTGCTTTATAAACTAAACACGAGAACCAATATTCAGCAGATTCTGTATGATGCGATTATAGAATAAATCACAGGAGATTGTATTAGAATTTTATACTTAAAATTAAGAGATATTCCATTTGGAATTTGGCATGTATGTTATAGGAAATGTTATATTTGTTCACTATATCAATCAAATCCTCAAACAAGTCTGCCAAATTCTAAGAATGAAAAATTTTTATTTTACCCCCCTTTTTTGTCTGATCTCCCTACTGTCATTCACTACCCACGCTCAGAATTCCCTAAAAGGAGTTATGATAGATGAAAACCAAAAAGCTGTTCCCTTTGCCAACGTGATCCTTTTGCAAGCATCAGATTCTACAACTGTTTATAAAGGAACTGTATCTGAAGAGGATGGAAGTTTTTTAATTGAAGCTGTCGAGGATAACGAATATGTTCTGGAAGTTAGATTTGTTGGATATGAGAATTTCGTCAAGAAAATTGAAGTCAAAGGGAATACAAATCTCAGAAAATTAGTCCTTGTAGAATCGGCTTCAAATCTAGATGAGGTTACCCTTACTGCAAAAAGACCTACCATTTCTAGAAGTGTAGATAGAATTACTTTTAACGTGGAAAACTCGGTGCTTTCTTCAGGAAACTCCTACGAGATCTTAAAAAGAACGCCTGGGGTAATTGTGAGCCAAGGGCAACTTTTAATCAAGAACAGGCCTGCAGATGTCTATATCAACGACAATAAGGTTTATTTAACCTCACAAGAACTTCAGCAATTGCTAGAAGGATTTTCAGGAGAAAATGTAAAGTCGGTTGAGGTTATTACTAATCCGCCTGCAAGATACAATGCAGAAGGAGGATCCATTCTGAATATAATCACTTCCAAAAACTTGTCTGTTGGATATAAAGGAAGCCTTAATGCTTCTAACACGATTGCCATTAAACCAAAATATTCTGTAGGGACCAGCCATTATTACAAAACCGATTGGCTGAATGCATTTGCTAGTTACAACTACAACACCAGGACCGATGTAAAAACAGATCTGGGAAACATCACTTATTTTGATCCAGCAGGAGGAATAAATTCCAGATGGGAAGATGAATTTAATAAAGAAACCAAAAGGGAATCTCACAGTTTAAGTACAATCCTGGATTTTACACTTTCTGAAAAAAGCAAGCTTAGCTTAAGTGCAAATATTTTATACACTCCAAAGGCTAATTCTGATATTGACGGGAGAACAGATATTTTTAATCCGCAAATGCAGTTGGATTCACTTTATACCACAGATAGTAGATTAGAGAATAATCAAGACAACATATTGCTTAATGCAGACTACTCGACCAGTCTTGGTGAGAATGGAAGCACATTTTCTGCTCAGGCAAATTATATAAAATATGAAGACGACCAAACTCAGGATCTTTTAACTCAATATTTCGCTCCTTCGGGAAACATATTGAGTGACAATTCCTTTTATACGGTTGCCAATCAGAGCACCGATATTTATACAGGTCAGATAGATTTTACTTCAAGCATTGCCGGACTTGATTCTGAATATGGAGCTAAATATTCGGGAATAGATTCTCAAAGCGGATTGGATTTTTTCGATACAAATACAGGAAATAGAAATTTTGTAGATGCGCTTTCAGATGAATTTGATTATAATGAAAACATCCTTGCAGGTTATGTTAGTCTTGCCAAGGATTGGGATACTTGGAGTTTAAAAGCGGGTCTTCGTGGAGAGTATACAGATATTGAAGGAAATTCTGCATCTTTTGGAGCTGTGAATACTCAAGAGTATTTCGAATTATTCCCAACTTTCTATTTAATGCATAGCGTGGGTGAAAATCATTCTTTTGGTTTGGATTATAGCAGAAGGATTACAAGACCGAGATTTCAAAGCTTAAATCCGTATCGTTATTTTTTAAATGAAAATAATTTTCAGGTTGGTAATCCCAACTTAAAGCCAGGTATTTCTAATAAAATCAGCTTAAACTATACATTTAAGAATAAGTTGTCTTTCGATCTATATTATGACAAAATAGATGATTCGCCAGCCATTCTTCCTTTTCAAAATAATGAAAATCGAACTTTGAGATCAGTAACAGATAATTTAATCTATGATCAGCAGTTTAGTTTCGATATTTCTTATTATGAATATGTTACAGATTGGTACTACTTGTACATATATAGCTCTATATTTAAAATGAAAAATGAGTTTATAGCTTTTGAAAGTGAAAACCAGAAAGTAAATAATGAGGTAACAAGTGTTTATTTAAGTGCGTCTAATTATCTTACTTTATCAAAAGATGGTTCATTCTCAGGAAATTTGACAGCAACATATTCGCCAGACTTCATTGCAGGGTCATACGATTTCGATGAGCCTCAATATGGAGTTTCTTTAGGTTTAAGAAAAACTTTTTTTAATGATAGATTAAGCGCTACTGTAAACGTGGAAGACATCTTCAATACCTATAATATACCATTACGGTCAAATTATTTAAATCAGGATAATTCATTTTTCGCTATGCCAGAGTCCAGAAGTATCCGATTTGGCTTACTTTATAAATTCGGAAATTTCAAGTTAAGAGATAATCAGCGAGCATTGGAGGCAGATGAAAAAGACCGCTTGGAAGCTCAACAGATGATGTAAAATTTTTTAATTCTGAAATACATTTCTATCTTAAACTTTAGTTACTAGCAAACTCGATCTAATTTCTTAATTTTGCAGCACTTAAATAAAAAGTAGTGGCCAAAATTGGAAATATAGATGTAGGAGAGTTTCCGTTGTTGCTTGCACCAATGGAAGATGTGAGTGACCCACCTTTTCGTGCGCTCTGCAAGGAGCAAGGAGCAGATGTGGTATATACAGAATTTATTTCTTCGGAAGGACTTATTCGTGATGCAGCGAAGAGTATGATGAAGTTAGATATCTACGAAAAAGAGCGTCCTGTTGGTATCCAGATCTTTGGTGCTAACTTGGAATCTATGCTACAATCTATAGAAATAGTTGAAAAATCTGGCCCAGATATTATAGATATCAACTTTGGCTGTCCCGTAAAAAAGGTAGTTTCAAAAGGAGCAGGCGCGGGTATTTTAAAAGATATAGATCTTATGGTTTCTTTGACCAAAGCCATGGTAGAACATACGAATTTACCTGTTACAGTCAAGACCAGATTAGGTTGGGATACCGATTCTATCAAGATAGTTGAAGTTGCTGAACGCTTACAAGATGTAGGTTGCGCGGCTATTTCAATTCACGGACGAACCAGAGTTCAGATGTATAAAGGAAATGCCGATTGGGCTCCAATCTCTAGAGTAAAGGAGAACCCAAGAATGCACATTCCTGTATTTGGCAACGGAGACGTGGATACGCCAGAAAAAGCGATGGAAATGCGCGATAAATACGGTTTAGATGGTGCGATGATTGGGAGAGCTAGTATTGGCTATCCGTGGTTCTTCAGGGAAGTGAAACATTTCTTCGAAACAGGTCAACATTTAGGACCTCCAACCTTGGAAGAACGTGTAGATGCAGCAAGACGTCATTTGCAAATGGCGATTGACTGGAAAGGCGAAAAATTAGGTGTTTTTGAAACCCGTAGACACTATACCAATTATTTCAAAGGGATTCCACATTTCAAGGAATACCGAATGAAAATGGTGACTAGTGATCATTCTGTAGATGTTTTTGAGGCATTTAATGAGGTAGAAAGAGAATTCTCCGGCTTCGAATTTGCTTAAGAGTTTAGTGCACTTTTACTTCTACTAGCTGCTATATAAGAAGCAGAGATCCCTAAAACACTAATGGTTAAAAATACCAGGATAATATTTTCAGCTTTGATCTTTACTGGGTAAGGCAGGCTGGGAGTTATCATTACAAAATTGTACTGTAGCTGCAGATAGATCAGGATTAATCCAAAAAATAAACCTAGCAGTCCGCCAACGATAGTCATTAAAGAACCTTGCAAAAAGAAGATATTCCTTATAGATGTTTTGGTAGCCCCAAGGTTATGAAGTGTTTTAATATTCTCTCGCTTATCCAGGATCACCATGATTATAGATCCTATTACATTAAATAACGCAATGATTAATACTAAGGTAAAAATGAGATATACCGCAAGATTTTCGGTATTTAGCATTTTATAAAGCGTTTCATTTAGCTGCGCTCGATCCTTTATAATCACTTTATTATCGAAAATTCCTCCAATTTCATTTCGAATTACTTCCAGATCTACACTTGGATCTACCTTTAGCTCTATTGCAGAAACCTGTCCTTCCTCTATTTGCAGTAAATCTCGGGCAAACTGAATATTGGTAAAAACATATTTACTATCTAACTCTTCATTTACGCTATAGATCCCGGTAACTATTACACTCTCTTTGTTAAAAGCTTGAGAGGCATTAGTGATTTGGCCTTTCCCGGGTCGCGGCACCATGATGTCCAAAAGATTGTTATAATCGAAGGTGTTTAAGGAGAGTAGCCTGGATATTCCATTTCCAGCAACTACTTGGAATTCACTTTGTGTTAACCAGGTACCAAAAACAATAGTGCTGTCAATGGAGTTTACTTTTCTATAATTTGCATCAACCCCTTTAATAAAAGCAGTGTGATTTTTAGATTTGTAATCAAGAAATACTCTTTCTTCAACTATTTCTGAAGCAGCTTGAATTCCATCAATAGCTAATAACTTTCCTTTTTCAGTTTCAGAAAAGTTAAAGTTTTTTCCACTTTCTGGAAGTATTTTAAGGTCGGGATCAAATTCATTAGTAAAAGAAAGGCTAAAATCTTTTAGCCCTGAAAAACCGGAAAGCACTATGAATAATGAAAAGGCACCCGCAAAAACCCCTATTGCAGCAATTATGGTAATTATATTTATGGCATTATTCGAACTTTTGGTGAACAAATACCGCTTTGCAATATAAAAGGGGAAATTCAAATTAAGATTTTTTCCTTTTGTCTAAAAGATCCGGTTTAGAAATGGGATTATCTTCCCCTTTCATGGATTTTTCAATCTGGTCTATATATTCTAAGGAATCATCTACATAAAATGTTAGATCTGGCATTCTGCGTAACTGATTTTTAGTTCGTTGTGCCAGCTCATGCTTAATTTTATATTTTATTTCATTAAGATCATTTAGGATCGCTTCTCCATTTTTTGAAGGAAAAACGCTCAAATATGCTTTTGCTATAGAAAGATCTGTAGTTACTTTTACTTTAGAAACCGAGATCAAAATACCCGTTACCCCAGAATCTCTCAAGTGATTTTGAAGGATTTCAGCTAAATCCTGTTGCAAAACCCCACCTATTTTTTTTTGTCTATTTGTTTCCATCTTGCAAAAGTACCATATTTAAAGATTATAGTATTTTTATAATCGGAAAACTGAAAGAAGTTACGAAAAACCAAAAGGCGGATCAACCAGTTTTTATACCAGATCCGCAACATAATTAGAAAATAAAATAAAGAATGAATAAGATAGAACATATTGGTATTGCGGTTAAAAATTTAGAGGAGGCCAATAAAACGTACAAAGCGATTCTAGGAGTAGCCAGTTATAAAACAGAAAAAGTAGAAAGCGAAGGAGTAGATACTTCTTTTTTTAAAGTAGGAGACAGCAAAATTGAATTACTGGCAGCTACAAACCCAGAGAGTCCTATTGCTAAATTCCTGGAGAAGCGGGGAGAAGGGGTTCATCATCTCGCATTTAATGTAGAAGATATTCAATCTGAAATTGAACGTTTAAAAGGAGAAGGCTTTGTCTTACTGAATGATTTCCCGAAACCTGGAGCCGACAATAAGTTAGTTGCGTTTATGCATCCAAAATCTGCTAACGGAGTTCTGGTGGAATTGTGTCAAGAAAAAGTTACCAAATAGTCCATTAATATCGAAAAATAAGATCTAATTTTTCGATTTTGATGCTGAAAATAAATGTATTAGTGTTTTTAGGGAAGAAAGCCGGAAAACATTCTTTAAAAAATGCTTGTTCACTAAAAAGCAATTACATAAATTTGCGCCCTCATTACACCTATTGAGCCGGTCCTATAGCTCAGCTGGTTAGAGCACCTGACTCATAATCAGGTGGTCCCTGGTTCGAGTCCAGGTGGGACCACATGCACGATCCGTAAAACGCAATATATAAGCGTTTTACGGATTTTTTATTAAGATTTGTACCGCCCGTTGTACCGCCCTAAATTTAGTTTCTACTTAGCCAAATAGGCAAGATATAATCTGCTATATCCCAGCCTTCTTCCTTTTCTTCGTCAGTTGACTTATTTTTACAAGATCTGAAATCATGAAATGTATGTTTTTAGGCAGGTCTTTAACTTTATCATTCCAAAGTTTGAAACATCCTGCATCCGGGAATAAAATTACTTTTCGATTGGCCCAGGGTTTCAGAAGATCATATTTAAGATTCATCAATCCGCCAGTCGCCATCCAAATAAACTTTTTGCTACGTTTATTTGATTATCCATATTTGGGATTATAATATTTAGTTTTGTCCGGTAAAAAAATTCAGGATTTCGGTGAGGCTAGAAGTAACGAGGATTAAGACTGTTTTCAATGTTTAGGAGCTTGCTATTGGAACACAGAATTATTTTTTCCTTTTTCAAAAATTTACACAGATTAAAATATTGATTTTCAATTAGTTGGATAAAGTCTTACGTCTTGAATCTAGCAGCGCAGCGATCTTATATCTTTTGTCGGACGACAATGATTTAGTTTACGAAGTTCTGATTGCTTTATTCCTTGTACAGTTGAACCAGAACCTCTTCCTAACAGTTGGTTTTGAACACATTTGATGAAAAAAAACAATAAAGTAACTCTGGTAATAATATTTTTGGATCAGCTCTAATTCCAAATAATCTTTGATTTAGACAATAATCTGTTTTATTTAGAATAAAATAATACTCTCCAATTGGGGCTTCCGATGTTAATAATGCGAATCAAGGGTTGATTATCAACAAAAAAATGCTGATATATTTCTCTAAAAACCAGAGGGATAAGGCTTAAAATATTAGATTAAAAGACTGGAAATCAGTATTTAATATGATTATAATCACACGATCATAAGATATGATCTCCGAGGCTAAAAGTCTAAAACTAATGAAAATTTACTTTTATATCTGTGAAAGGTACAATGAAGATTTGAAATACCGTTGCCAAAGGTTCAGCAGCAACAACGACGAACCAAAACTGACAGACCAATAAATAATGACGATTTCCCGACTTGGTTCATATGCGGCATTCAACAACAGGATAAAGAGGCTATCCGGGGCATTTAGCCAACTGGGGAATTCTTTGATCTCGGATTTCAGGCCTTCGGACTGTTCTTCGGCACAAAGCCTAATGGATTCGATGCCCGTTGTCACCTGTTCGGGAAAACGAACCCCACGTGTGGCAAGGGAACTTGTTGATAAAAGTTATTGTTCCACAAAAAACATGTGGTACCATCGCTTAAAGCTACATGCCCTGGGGTTTCGACGAGCAGGAAAGTTGCCTTTTCCAGAGCAATTGCTCATCACACCAGCCTGTGAAAACGAGCTAAACGTTTTCAAGAATTCGTGGTCGGGCATTGCCAACAGGCATTTTTTTGGCAATAAAATATACTCGGACAAGGATTTTTTGCACAAACTGAAAAGATAAATAAACTGAACAATGTACACTCCAGTAAAAGAGGTAAAGGGGCAAAGCGACTAGGAAAAGAAGTTCTCCAGGGCAGCCAATGATCTGTTTTCGAGGTCGGTATCCGCCTTGCGCCAACCAATAGAATCATTTTTCAACTGGTTGATCGCAAAAACAGATTTTCAAAGGGCAAGCAAGGTCAGGTCAACAAAAGGATTGTGGGTACATATCATAAGATCAAGAAAAAATACTTGCAGCTATACCTCAATGAGTTCGTTTATAAACTCAATAGGAGGTATTTTGATGATCGTATATTTGATAGAATGGTAATAGCAAGTATTACAGCCAGTGGACATTAAACGGATATAAAAAAAAAGGAATAAGATGCTTTAACCCAATCGCACTCAACAAAACATAAATTCTAACTGTAAAGAATTAATAATGAAATAGTTTCATTTTTTATTTAAATTAAGTCTAAATAAGCTTGCCTGAAACATAAAAGCGATTTACTTTTGCGCCGTTATCTAAAATCAATCTAAATTAGAAACCTTAATTATATAAAGATGAGACGATGTTTATTCGTTGCCATTTTAGGGATGGCATCAATTACTTTTCAGGCACAAGAACAAAAAGTTAAAAAATCTAAAGATTCTGTAGAAACCTTAAATGAGGTTATTATTTCAGCAAAAGTTCTTCTAGGAAGTAAATTTGAAGTAGAAAATCGAACCGGTTCTGCATATTACCTTTCTTCGGAAGAACTAAAAGAACACCGGTATACAAATATAAATCGCGTCCTGGGCCAGGTTCCCGGGGTAAATTTTTATGAAGAGGATGGGTTTGGACTACGCCCCAACATTAGTTTAAGAGGAACATCTCCTGAACGCAGTTCGAAAATTACCTTGATGGAAGACGGGGTTTTAATCGCGCCGGCACCATATAGTGCTCCAGCGGCCTATTATTTCCCTTCTATAGCCAGAATGGAAGCCGTAGAGATTCTAAAGGGGAGCAGCCAGATTCAGTATGGCCCTAATACCACCGGAGGAGCTATCAATTTTATTTCCTCACAAATCCCTACAGATTTCTCCGGCTCTTTGTTTGCTAATTATGGAAGTTTTAATACCTCTAACCTGCATGCAAAAGCCGGGAATTCACATAAAAATATAGGGTATCTTGTAGAATATCAAAATTATCGATCTGATGGGTTTAAGGACCTGGATTCCGGCGGGGATACTGGATTTAATAAAGACGATATCGTTGCAAAATTTAGGGTAAATACAAATCCTGATGCTAAGGTTGGACAAGCCCTTGATTTGAAATTTCAATATTCTGATGAAACCTCTGATGAAACTTATTTGGGTTTAACCGAAAATGATTTCAATGAAAACCCCTTCAGAAGGTATTCTGGTTCACAAAAAGATCAAATGAATGCAGATCACCTTCAACTTATGGCTACTCATACCCTGAGTTTCAGTGATTATTTCAGAATAACCACAACCGGATATCTCAATGAATTTAGCCGAAACTGGTATAAATTAAACGATGTTGTTTCTGCAGAAGGAAAGGTGGGCATTTCCAACCTTCTTGATAATCCATCAAATTTCCCGGAGGCCTTTGGCATAGTTACAGGGAGAATCAATTCTGGAGCAAATGCCTTGAATGTAAAAAATAACAACAGAGAATACGTTTCTAAAGGTGTCCAAACCAAATTGGACTACCACTGGACTACCGAAAATGTATTTCACGATATCGAGGTTGGTTTGAGATATCATTATGATGAGGAAGACCGTTTCCAGTGGGTAGATGCTTACAATATCAACAATGGAGTTATGAATTTAACCACTGCTGGAACTCCCGGAACAGATGCTAACAGGATAAGCAATGCTAAAGCCCTTGCTACTTTTGCTATGTATAGAATCAAATTTAATAACTGGACGTTCACTCCAGGAATACGCTATGAAAATATCACTTTAGCTCAGGAAGATTTTGGGAAAAATGATGTGACCCGTTCGGGAACAGATTTAAAAACCAAAGAGAATAAAGTGGATATATTTATCCCTGGTGTAGGATTCAACTACAAGTTTGACAACAGAGTATCTTTATTTGGAGGGGTTCATAAAGGTTTTTCCCCACCGGGAAACAGCACGGGCGAAGACCCTGAAGAGAGTATAAATTATGAACTTGGTTCCAGATTTAATGTTGCTGGTTTACAAGGAGAACTGGTAGGTTTTTATAATGATTACAGCAACCTTTTGGGAAGTGACCTGGCAGCAACCGGCGGAACAGGGACTTTGGAACAGTTCAACGCAGGAGAAGTAGAGGTTAAAGGAATTGAATTCCTTTTGAATTACGATCTTCTGGAAAAAAGAAGCAGCCAGTTTAGATTACCACTGAATTTCTCCTACACTTATACGAATACAGAGTTCCAAAACAGCTTTGCAAGTGGCGAGGGGATTTGGGGAGAAATTAATGCAGGGGATGAAATGCCCTATATCCCAAATCATCAGTTCAATGTTGGAATTGGATTGGAGCATTCTAAATTTAGTGTGAATTTAAACGGAAGATATATGGGAGAATTTAGAACTATGGCCGGAAGCGGTGACATCTCTAATAACGAGCGTGTAGATTCCAATTTCATCATAGATGTTGCAGCAAATTATCATCTTGCCTCCTACTTAAGCTTTACAGGAAATGTGATAAATGCCCTGGATAATGAATATGCAGTAGCAAGAGTACCATCTGGATTAAGACCCGGTCATCCTTTTGGAGCATATCTTGGATTGAATTTTCAATTTTAGGCATTCGCTAAAAAAGAACTAATAAAGCCTAAAAAGCCACGGATCTACTATTAAATCTGTGGCTTTTTAGGCTTTATTTCTATTCAAGTATCAGTTCGTTCTTAGAGGTTTGAATTAATAATGCGAATCAAGGGTTGGTTATCAATAAAAAATTGCTGATATACTTCTCTAAAAACCAGAGAGATAAGGCTTAAAATATTAGATTAAAAGACTGGAAATCAGTATGTAATATGATTATAATCACACAATCATAAGATATGATCTCCGATGCTAAAAGTCTAAAACTAGTGAAAATTTACTTTTATATCTGTGAAAGGTACAATGAAGATTTGAAATACCATTGCCAAAGGTTCAGCAGCAACAACGACGAACCAAAACTGACAGACCAATAAATAATGACGATTTCCCGAACTTGGTTCCTATGCGGCATTTAACAACAGGATAAAGAGGCTATCCGGGGCATTTGGCCAACTGGGGAATTCTTTGATCTCGGATTTCAGGCCTTCGGACTGTTCTTCGGCACAAAGCCTATTGGATTCGATGCCCGTTGTCACCTGTTCGGGAAAACGAACCCCACGTGTGGCAAGGGAACTTGTTGACAAAAGTTATTGTTCCACAAAAAACATGTGGTACCATCGCTTAAAGCTACATGCCCTGGGGTTTCGACGAGCAGGAAAGTTGCCTTTTCCAGAGCAATTGCTCATCACACCAGCCTGTGAAAACGAGCTAAACGTTTTCAAGAATTCGTGGTCGGGCATTGCCAACAGGCATTTTTTTGGCAATAAAATATACTCGGACAAGGATTTTTTCCACAAACTAAAAGGTAAAAAATACTGAACAATGTACACTCCAGTAAAAGAGGTAAAGGGGCAAAGCGACTAGGAAAAGAAGTTCGACAGGGCCGCCAATGATCTGTTTTCTAAGTCGGTATCCACCGTGCGCCAACCAATAGAATCATTTTTTAACTTACACACTTTATGAGATAGTCCCTTAAAACTCCTCCTGTAGTTCTTTCGATAATAACTTCCGATTTGAGTTTCGCTTTTTTACCTATTTTTTTTAAAGCATCATTTAAGATCGTTTCAAGGAATAAATTGTTTAAAATCGGAGTATAAAAACAATTTAATCACTTGATATTTAACTGGTTAAGTCTTATTTTTAATGTATGAAATTACAGAAACAACCCACATTGGCAGACACAGTTTGCGATTTGAGAGCAAGAAAGATAAAAACAACATTTTTTAATCAAATAAATGCGCTGATCGATTGGGACACAATCGAAAAACTAATAGATACCGATTATTCCAAAGGAAAAAGTGCTGTAGGCAAACCTTCCTATAACGGCCTGTTGTTATTTAAAATGTGTCTTTTGCAAAGTTGGTACGGATTGAGCGATTATGAAGTAGAAGATCGATTGAACGATAGTATCTCATTCAGTTATTTTTGTGGAATGCACATAGATGAAGTTGCACCCGACCATAGTACCTTAAGCAGATTTAGAACCGCACTAACCAAAACCAAGACCTTTGAGAAGCTCTTCGGTTCGATCAATGACCAGCTTGAGGCTCACAAGATCATTGTCAAAAAAGGAATTATAGTGGATGCCAGTGTCATAGACACGCCACTTCGACCAAAAGGAAAGACCAATCACAAGGTAACCGAAGATCGCTCGGACCAAGAGGTAGCAGTACAAAAAGAGTATGCCGAGAGTGTAGATAAAGATGGTACCTGGCTAAAGAAAAGAGGGAAATATCATTTTGGGTTTAAAAAACATCACGTTACAGATCAAGAAGGACTTGTCTTGGGAGTATTGACCACCACGGCAAGTAAAAACGAGATAGCCAATTTAGAAGAAGTGCTGGAAACAGTGAACGTAGATTTGCCAAAAGATATTCCATTAAAAGCCGACAAAGGCTATCAATCGAAGAAAAACATGGAGCTGTTGAAAAAAAGGAATCTGAAAAATCATATTCTAAAAAAGGCAAAAAAGAATAAACCATTGACCTATTGGGAGAAGAAGTTCAATAAATTGATCGGTAAAACAAGGTTCAAGGTAGAGCGGACATTTGGCGGGATAAAAAGATGGTTCAGCGGAGGATTGGCAAGATACCGGGGAATGGAAAAAATGCATACCCAAAACCTGATGGAGGCCATGTGCTATAATTTGTATCGAAGTCCAAGGATAATTGCGTCCAATGGTAAAAAATAAGAGAAAAACAGTAAGAAAATGAATTCTAAAGACAAAAAAACGAAGTAAAAACCACAGTTCTTGATAAAAAACAATCGGAAATCCATCTAAAAAATGGATTGCAGTAATTTATTGAATTTTGCAACGGTCTCAAGTAGTCTTATTCAGATATAAAAAAACGGCTAGAGCTAAGCTCCAGCCGAATGGCAATTCAAATTTAGGCTTCTTAACACCTAACCTAAAAAAATAAAAACCTTTTAACAGATAAATTAATCATGGTGATTCTTAACTTTTATTCCGAAATGGACATTAATTCTTCTAAATATTTTCCCCAAATGGTAGGGTCAGAATGAGTTCCATGTCCGCTGGTTTCATCAGTTATTGGCAACAAGATGAATTTTCCTTTTTTCACCTTGGTAATTTCTTTCTCCATCAAACCTAATTCCGGAGGGTTCACTTGATCATCAGCAGAATTCACAGCAATTAAGGGTGCTTTTATTTTAGAAAGATGTGGGGCAGGATTATAAAATCTTGATGATTCAAAAGCATACATCATGTCATTCGCATCCATGATGGACACATATCTGTCCACTAAATTATCCAGCATTTTTTCTGATTCTTCTCTAGTAGGAGCATTTTTCTGCCACTGAAGTGGACTGCTTACCATGAACATTAGTTGCCCAACAGCACCTGATAAACCAAGCTTTGGTTGCTCCTTATAATTTCCATTTTTCCACTCAGGATCCATTTTTATAAGATTAACAATCAATGCTCTTTGCATTCTATTTCTTCCGGCTATTTCTACTGGTAAACTAGCTAAGGGCATTATAGCATCCATAAAATCTGGATAAGTGTATCCCCAAACCCAAGATTGCATTCCGCCCATGGATGTGCCCATTACCAATCGTAAATGATCTACGTTTAAATGCTCTGTTAATAATTTATAATTTGCGAGAACCATATCGTCATAATTATATTTTGGGAAATCCATCAATAATCCATCACTTGGTTTACTAGATTTGCCATGTCCAATATCATCTGTTAGGATTATAAAATATTTAGTTGCATCCAGAGTCTGCCCGGAACCAAAAAGATTTCCCGCAAATTTAGAGCTTAAAAAACCCTTTCCACTTCCAGTAGTTCCATGTTTAATTAAAATGGCATTATTTACTTTTCCATCTTCACCCTTGGTCGGTTTGCCCAGCGTAGTATAATGAAGGTTTAAATTCTCTAATTCTTCACCACTTTCAAATTCGAAATCACTAATTACATAATCCCCTTCCACCGGAGTAGGATAATTCTGCCCAAACAAACTGACAGTTAAAATAAAAGCAAATATTGATACTAGAAATTTATATTTCATAAGATTATTTTTAATTTAATTAATACCCGGTTGCTTGCCCATCTTTGCGGGATTCAGAAGCTCCAAAAAACACTTGTTTTTCAGCATCTTGCATTATAGCCTGATAACCTCCGTAGTAACCTCCAAAACCAACTTCATGACCCATATACATTAACTTTTGAACTTCTTCAAAATCAAAACCGCTTTCAATTAATATTTGACCCTTACCTAATGCAAGCTCGCCTGTAACGGTAGATGATCCTATATGTTCAAATCTGGGGGCATCTCCTGCTTCTTGTAAATTCATACCAAAATCTATAATATTCATTAAGATTTGTACGTGGCCTTGAGGTTGAAAATCTCCCCCCATTACTCCAAAACTCATATAAGGTTTTCCATCTTTGGTAACAAAGGCTGGTATTATGGTGTGAAAGGGACGTTTTTGCGGCGCGAATGAATTTGGTTTTCCTTCTTGTAGATCAAATAACTCCCCTCTATCTTGTAGCATAAAGCCCAATTTTGGAGGAACCATTCCAGAACCCATTCCTCTATAATTACTTTGTATCAGTGATACCATATTTCCTTCTTTATCCGCTACGGTCAGGTATACTGTTCCCGTATGTTTTACTTTTCCGGCCTGATAAGTTCCCGCTTTATCTGGATTTATCAATTCTCTTCTTATATCTGCATATTCCTTTGAAAGCATTTGTTGTACAGGCACTTTCACAAAATCCATATCTGCGTAGTACTTGGCCCTGTCTTCAAAAACCAATTTTTTGGCTTCGTTAACAATATGCAAATGCTGTGCACTGCCAAATGGAATATCACTAAAATCAAAACCTCCAATAATATTGAGCATTTGTAATGCTGCAAGCCCCTGCCCATTCGGTGGAAGTTCCCAAACATCATACCCTCTATAATTGGCGGAAACAGGTTCTACCCATTCAGAATGGTGATTAGCAAGATCTTCATAGCTAAGAAATCCTCCCTGTTCCTTAATAAAACTCGAGATAGTTTTAGCAATCTCTCCCTTATAAAACACATCACGACCATCTTTGGCAATTTTTCTGTAGGTTTCAGCTAATAATGGGTTCCTAAATAGATCGCCTTTTTCAGGTATCTTTCCGTTATTTGTATAGGTTTCTTCAACGTTAGGGAATTGCTTCATATATCTTGAAACGGAACCTTCTAAATAATAAGCAATAAGTTCAGTAACAGGAAAACCCTCTTCTGCATACTTTATAGTAGGAGAAAGAATTTCATCCATAGATAATTTTCCGAATTTATTGTGCAATTCAAACCAGCCATCAACACAACCCGGTACTGTTACTGGAAGGGGACCTGTTGCCGGAATTTTTGTAATATTATTTTTCTTAAAATACTCCATAGTTAATGTCTTTGGAGATCTTCCACTAGCATTTAATCCATAAAGCTTTTGCGTTTTTGAATCCCATACAATAGCAAAAAGGTCACCACCAACTCCACTTCCAGTTGGCTCCATTAATCCTAAAGCTGCATTTACTGCTATTGCAGCATCTACAGCAGTGCCACCCTTCTTTAAAATATCCAAACCAATTTGAGTCGCAAGTGGTTGACTTGACGCCACCATCCCATTTTTGCCTATTACTTCAGATCGTGTTGCAAAATTCCTTCCCGTTAGTCTATCCTGAGCATATGTAGATATGCTCAGAAAGACAAGTAGTGTAAAAAGTTTTATTTTCATTTAAATTTTTTTCTTATTAAAAAATATCCCAAAATAACTTAGTTTCTGTCTCGTCTCCACCTATGTTAGACGCGGCAACAATGTAATTTGCATTATTTAGTTGTTGTTCATTTCCAGGATATCTCAATCTATTTGGAAAACCTGAAATTGCATTTTCTGCCAATGGTAATTGTGGATTATCCAGTCTTCTCATCTCTGTCCAAGCTTCAAAAGGACGGTTATATAAGGCTATCCATTTTTGTAAACCAATTTTTCGCTTATAATCTCCTGCTGCAGAAGAATAGGCCACTTCAGGTTGATTTAAATATTCTTGTGCTTCTTCAGCAGTTCCTCCCCAATAAATAATTGAAGCTATTATTGCGTTGTTATAATGTTCTTCTGCAGAGCCCTGTATATCATATCCTCTTTCTACAGCTTCTGCGCGAAGAAATTCAACTTCAGCCAAATCGATAAGTACATTCGGAGCATCAGGCGCGGCGACACGGTCACTAGGTTTTGAACTATCAGAATAACTAGTAGCACGGCCAACAACTCCGCCGGAATACTCACCATTATCATTTAATCCGAAATACCCTGGTAAACGGGGATCATCCAATTCTACAAGCTTATCCAAAAGATCTTTTGAAGCGATGAAATCTGTTCTTCCTGCTAATACCAATTGATCATATAATGGATTGTTGTTTGGCGGTGAATCGTAATATTCAATAAAACCGTTTTGATCTTTTGAATTAATAGCGTTCGCATTTGCTTCTTCAAAAGCTGTTTTGGCGGTTCCACTGTCAACATCCGCTAAAGTCATCGACATTCTTAATTTTAAAGAATTTGCAAAAGCCATCCAGTTGGAAACATTTCCCTGATAAATAATATCCTCAGATGCTGAAAAGCCGGAGGCAGAAGTGTTCAGATTTGCAATATCTTCATCTAACCTTCGAAGCAAATCATTATAAACAGTTTGAGCGTCATCATATACCGGAAACAGATTATTATTATCAAGAGCTTCTGTATAAGGAATGTCCCCAAAAGTCTTAATCAAAATATCATAGGTGTAAACTTGCATGATATCTACCATTGCGAGTTGATTAGCTTTTTGTCCTGGGCTAAGTGATTCATCTTCGTTGATTATTCTTGCAGATTCCTTTAGATCGTTTAAAACATCCTTGTACATAATGCTCCACCAATTTTCATTGACAGCTCTGGTAATATAATCGTACTGAGTTTCCTGTTGGATAACTGCCTGCCCCCAGTGCTTCACAAAATGTCTAAAAATATTAACATTTATACTGGCAGTGGCTAAACCATCAGATAGATTTTTAACTGCATTTGTAAGTAAAGGGCCTGGGGGAATTACTGCTGCTCTTTTTGTTTCTTCGTTAAAATCTGTAATATCCTTAGTACAAGAGGAGAATAATAAGATAAACGGAATAATTAATATATATGTATATTTCATAATCGTATAATTATATTTTCAAATTAACATTAAGACCGATTGTTCTGGTTGTAGGATAAGAACCACTTTGATATCCTTGAATATTACCAGAAGAAAGATTTTCTTCAGGATCAGCATAAGGAACATTTTTATGGATGATCCAAAGGTTCCTTCCAATAATAGATAAATCAATATCCTTAAAATACTTAGAAGTCCATTTTTCTGGTACAGAATAAGATAAAGATAGCTCCCTTAGTTTTACGTAACTGGCATCATAAACAAATTCTGACTGTGGTTCATAAAAACTGTTATTAGATGTTATAGTTACTCTTTTGTCGTTAGGACTTCCATCTGTTGTTACTCCTGGCAAAATAACTCCTCCCCCATCTTCAACGGCATCCCGAACAGGATTTCCTAATTCGTTCAAACCAGCCGTACGTGGATAAAGTCCTGCAGCACTTCCATAATACATATCTAATGAAAACAGATCGCCACCTTTACGTACATCAATTAAGAAACTTAACGAAAGGTCTTTATATCTAAAAGTGTTACTTATACCACCGATCCATTCTGGATTTATGTTTCCTATAATATTAGAAGTAGTAGAGGATACTTTCCATAACCCATTTTCTTTAACTACTCTTTCCCCATTTAAGTACTCGTAATCGCCACCTTGCAACTCTCCATAAGGTCTACCAACAGATGCATTTAAACTTACTCCTCCCTGGAAAGAAGCTAGCTGAAGATTTGTGCTATTTTCGTAAAGTGAAAGCACTTTATTCTTGTTTTTTGAAAAATTGACAATAACATTCCAGGAAAAATTTTGGTTCCGAACAGGTGAGCCAAATAATGATAATTCTATTCCTTTATTTTCTATATTACCTGCATTAACGAATTTACTTGAATATCCAGTTGATAAGGAAGCTGCTACTGGTATTATTTGATCTACAGTGTTTGTATGATAGTAGGAGCCGTCAAACCCAAAACGATTTTTAAAAAATGCCATTTCTAATCCAATCTCCTTGCTCTCAGTCATCTCAGGCTTCAAATTGCTGTTGTTTTTTGTATCAGGCAAAGAAAATAATAAGCCGCTTCCAAATGGGTTAGGTTTGTCATATACATCTTTAAGACTTCCCCAAGGCGCATCATTACCCACCGTAGCATAATTGGCTCTAATCTTCCCAGATGAAATCCATTCCACATCTTCTAAATGATGAGAGAAAAGCCAGCTTCCAGATAGTGCGTAATAGTTATAAGCATTAGCATTTTTTGGAAGGGTAGAAGATATATCTCTTCTAAAGGTTCCATCTAAGGTTAAGAAATCTTGGTAGGTTATGGTAGCTCCTGCAAAATAACCATCAACGGCTTTGGGTTGATAAGTTTCTATTGGAGCGGGAATGGTTCCTAAAGAATTTGAAACCGCATATAATTTGGGTACTACCAAACCTCCTGAAGTTGATGAAAAAGTAGAACTTACAGTATTTCTTCGTATGTTAATTCCTGCTAACGCACTTAAATCAAAATCTTCTGATAATTCTTTATTAACCGTTGCCAAAAAATCATAATTTGTTTCATTAAACCTTCTGTCAAATCTGGAATATGAAGCGATTCCTGAACTACCTACAGCCACTCGCTGTTGTTGGAATTCATTATAATTATCTACAGAAACACGGCCAAGCAACTGTAACCAGTCTGTCAATTTATAGTTAAGGGAGATATTTCCGAAAATCCTGTTTCTCTGGTCATCTTGAAAATTCTCATATATGGTCCAGTAAGCATTATTGGAAAATGCCGGTCTTATTCCTTCCATTGTAGTAGGATCTGCCCAGTTCCAGGTTATGTTTCTTCGCGTTCTAAAATAAGCATCCTTTTGTTCCTGGATATCAACATTGGTTTGATTGAAATGTCTGAATGTGCTATTTATATTTCGGCCACTATCATACCCAGTTCCATATCTTCCTTTACCATCAACCTGTGAATAATTAGCCATTGCAGACAGGGTTAAGTTTTCTTTTAGGTTATAGCTTGCATCAAGACTAATTATGTTCTTCAAAACCTGACTATTGGGCACAGTACCTCTTTCATCATTTCTAGTATAACCAAACTTAACAGAACCTTTGTCCGCAATATTGCCATCTATAATGATACTGTTATTTGTAGACACAGAGGTTTCGTAGAAAGTCTCTGGTCCATTTTTTGGGTATACCCACGGTTTAGGCTTTTGAAAATTGGGGGATGATGCGTCAAATGCATCCCAATGATAAACTAATAAGTTTTCATCATATCGTGTACCCCAAGAACGAGGAGCAAAAGTGGGAACCACTAGATCTTCTGTCCCATCTCCATTAACGTCCGATAATAAGAACCCATTTCTACCGTACTCAGCAGAACGACCTGCTCCATATTCTTTTTGATAGGTCACAAAAGTAGATTCATCAATTTTACCAACGATAATAGCACTATTAATAGAAATATTTAAACCTTTCCCCCCTTTTTTAGTAGTGATCATAACCACTCCATTTGCTGCTCTCGAACCATATAAAGCACTGGCAGCGGCTCCCTTTAGAACATTAATAGACTCTATGTCATTGGGGTTGATATCTGCAGCGGCATTTCCATAATCATATCCTCCACCCCCTGTTTGTTGGGAGGCTGAGTTTGTATTAGAATTGTCTATCGGAACTCCGTCAACAACAAAAAGTGCTTGATTGTTACCTGTTAAAGATTTTGCCCCTCTAATTACCACATTTACAGATCCACCTACGGCATTCCCTTGAGTAATTTGCAAACCAGATATTTTCCCCGATAATCCCGTGGCAACATTGCCCACTTTGGTTTGGTTTACCTCATCTCCATCAATTTGTTGGGCAGCATAAGGCAGCGTATTTTTTTCCCTTTGAATTCCAAAGGCCGTTACAACTACGGCGTCTAACTCTGCAGCATTTGCTGCCAACATTGCATCAATAACACTAATGCCGCCAATAATATATTCTGCGGTTTTTAAACCAATAAAAGAAAACACTAACACCTGACCTTTAGCTGCTTCAATAGAATAATTCCCATCAAAGTCAGATTGCACTCCTTTTAAGGTTCCTTTTACCACAATGTTAACTCCTGGTAAAGGAAGGCCTGTATCATCGGTTACTGTACCAGTAATCGTCATTTCTTGGGCATACACCGATGAAATGGTAAGTATCCCTAAAATAAATAAGAGAAATAGTTTTTTGTTCATATTACATGTGTTTTAAATACTCAATAATTATTTTAACCAAAATTAGAAAATTGTTTTAAGAAACCATTAACATCAAATTATCCCATAATGATATTATATTACCCTAAAATGTAGCATATCAAAAATTAAAAAGACATATAATATCCCTCTAGTAAATAAGCAACTTTCTTTGAAAATTTCTTTTATTTATATAAAGTAGATTTTAAGATAACTTTAAGGAGAATTAGGAATAGGTGAGATTAAACCTCAAGAGTTGGGATAAGTGTGAAATTAAAGGAATAAAAATTTATAGAGGTCCGTGGTAAATAGCATATACTTCTATAAATCTCACTTATAGATTATTAACACTATAAAAATAGTTCTTTAGTCAGTTCTAGCTCAATCGAGAACTATTGCCATGAAAAAAATATTTTCTTGGGTCTCAACCTGACACACAAAAGATTAATAAATATTTTAACATGAACTATTTAATTACCTCTTTGACTTCAATTTAAAAATCGAGATTTATATTGAGTAGGTGTCAAATGTTTCAGTTCTTTGAACTTTCTATTAAAATTTGCAATATTTTGAAAACCACAGAGTTCTGAAATCAAAGCTACTGGAAACTCTTTTTCTTTATAAAGCAGTTTACAGGCATTTTGAATTCGAATTTCAATGAGGAATTGGAAAAAGGTTTTATTAGTTCGATTTTTAAAATATCGGCAAAATGCATTTTTGCTCATGTTAGCCTTTTGTGAAATATCTTCCAAGGAAATAGATCTATTAAAATGATCCATTGCATATTGAATCACATCGTTCATCCTTTTCCCCTCAGCATCTGTATATTTCTTTCTATATATAAAAGAAGATAATTGTTCTTTTTCTGCTTGTATAACAATGTTTAAAATGTTTAAAAGGGAAGCAATACGTAAAATCCGATTTTTATCTTTCAATTCACGAAAGTGCTCGATGATCATATTTTGATGAGATAAAAGTTTCATCCCATAAAATGATTCGTTAAAAAACGAACTCAACTCAATTAAATCGCTGATATTAAAAAAATCCTTACCAAAAGAATCTTTGGTAAAAAATAAAGTGTACATAATAGATTTCGGGCTAACTGAAGGATCACTTGTAAAAACGTGGGGAATATTTTCCCCAATTACAAGTATATCATTAGCCTTATAGTAATTAATACTATCCCCTATTATTAATGATCCTGATCCCTGAACTATATAGCTTATCTGAATTTCTTCATGTTGATGGAGTTGATTATAAAATACAATCTCGTGATCCTCCTGATACACAAGAGCATCTAATTCTGGTTTTGGTATTTTAAAAGGTAAAACTTTTGGCATTTTCTTAATTTATAATAAAATTCACATAATGGAATTAAGAAATGAAATATAGGTTAGTAGAATATCATTCCAAGCTAATATTTATCTTTATTTAAAACAATACAATAAAATTAGAAGGCGTAAAACTTTATGTCACGACAAAATTCACTGATAAGGATCAATTTGACCCTATTGCTTTCTATAAAACATAGAGGAATAATTAAATGTCGGAGTATCTGGATTATAGGCGGTGGTAAATATGACTTCATTTTTTATCCCTATAATAATTAAGGCATTCAAAGCTTTTATTTTGATAATTGAATGTCCAAAAAAACAATTCAGGTTCATACTTCTTAACAGCAATCAAACGCGAATCTACCGAATTGCATTTTTCTGCAACATCAAATTTATTGTGGAAACACTTTTTAAGGCTTTATCTACAATAAATTTTGAGCATTTACTTCATCGTCAAAAATCAATGCTTTTTGTATAAATTATATTGTGAGCTTCTAATCTCATCCTCGGCTAAAAAGCCCATATAAACAAATGATATCGGGTGGCGTTTATGATGTCGATATGTTTGGTGCAATTTCATCTATTTAATGTTTCCAAGCTTATTGAAAAAATATTATTTATAAGATTTTTTATAATCCTTAATTGAAAAAAGTATGCTTAGATATTTTTTCTAAACGTTCCATAGGAGAAGCTTTAATGTAGTTGTAAAAGATCTTTTCAGAAGTATGCCCACTGATAGCCATAATGTCTATAACGGGCATGTCTGCCTTATAAGCATTAGTGCAGAAGCTTCTCCGAGCTGTGTGATTAGTCAATAGTTTATGTTTTTTATAAGGTTCTTCTTTACGTATTCCTCCTCTTGTGCGCTCAATTATAATTTCTTCATTTAATTTAGCTTTTTTACCTATAATCTTTAGGGCATCATTTATTTTCTGCTCAGCAATCATTTTTGGAAACTCGCCATCTCTCTTATTTAAAATATCAGTTACAAAGGGATGTAACGGGATATGTACGATTTCGCCTGTTTTCTGGGTTTTAACTTCTAAATAATTAATTGAATTATGCTGCTTAATGTTAGATGTGGTAAGACTTTTATAGTCTGAAACTATTAAACCGGTAACTGCGGCTATAACGAACAAATCTCTGGCAACATCTAAATGAGGCTTTTTCAAATAGTCAATTTTCTTAATATCTTTAATTTCTTCCATAATCAAGTATATATAGTTTACATCCTCTCTTGGCTTGGTAAAACCAGATTTTTGATAATCCATGCAAGTATGGTGTCCTCTTTCGAAGGCAACATTCATAACCGTCTTGATGTTTTTGATTTGACTTCCGATATAGTTTTCAGTAAAATTATCACTTTGCAGATAGTCAATAAAATCTGAATGAAAATTTAAGGTTATGTGTTCAAAAGTGAGTTTTATCTTTATAGATTTCTCAAAATCTTTTAAGATCCTTAAAGAATTATTATGAGGTTTAAGTGTGCTCTTTGCTAAAGGTTTTTGAGTTCTGGGTCGGGGTTTAATAGTGTAATAGTCAATAAACCAATCATAATAGTCTGTAAAAGAAATTACTTTTTTAGATGTCTCACCATTTTTACTAAATTGATCCAATCTTTGCTTAAGTATTCTATTATCAATTGGGAGCTCACTTTTTTCCAGATCACTAATTAAAGTTCTTGAAAACGACATTAATTTTCCTAGTTCTTCATTTTTTATATTAGAGTCGGGTTCAGCTTTTACATTTTTAATTGAATTACCGGATTCACTCCAATGGGAAATATTCTTAATCCAGTTGAATATCTAAACTGTTTCTTTCTCCCGTAGTTGAAATGGATATAAATTTTTTGTGATTTATCAATTCCTGGTCTTAATCTGATAGTTAGAGAACTCATGTTTTTATACTAATTTGTACCGCCCAAATCTGAATTAACCTTAATTCCACTTGGTTAATTTTAATAAAATTTAAATACAATATCGTCTAATAACCTATAAATAGGGGGGCTTATCGTGTGGTTTGCAGTGGTTTAGAAAATCATAAAATTAAATTCATAGGTGTCCAGGTGGGACCACTCTAAAATAGAAGCCTTACAGAGATGTAGGGCTTTTTTTATGTCGCAATCTCATTAATCAGTCTTGAATTCTATGCCCAAATACTGTTTAAAATTAATTTTCGAAATGAAATTAAGATATGTATCTTTATTCTACTTATCTGTTTAAGCTTGAATAGATTAAGAACCCTAAAAATTTTATTAAAATTCATAGTTGGCTTACAAAATAAGCCGATCAAATAAATAGTGTTAGACTTAATCTCATTATGCTTATTCAAAATTTAGGGAAAAGTTATTTTGATTCTTTTATTCGATTAATTTTAAATTTTTGAAACTTCGTTGGGAATTAATACGTTAATATTGCGTAACAAGTTTTTAAGTGATTTATATATAAAGTAAATTGCACGTAATTATGATGAGAAAAGCCTTGATCTACATAGCCTTAGAAATAAGAGCGGTTTTTTTATTCGGAATAAAACTTTTTAACAGTATTGGATGTAGAAATTTCAAAATGTCCAAATATCTTTTACGCTCTTTTGTAATTGCCCTTATTGTTTTATCCTCTATAAATTTGGAATCAAATGCGCAACAAAAGGGTCCAAACTGCGAATCAGGAGAACGATTTTGCAGGGGGGATTGTAGACCTGCTAGAGAATGCAGGCAAGGTGTACCACCGCCACCAGGCTTACCAATAGATTCTAAATTACCTTATTTACTAATTGCCGGACTTGGGCTTGGGATCTATTATTTAAGATCTAAAAAAGTGTCTTAACCCATTTGAGTTAAACGCTTTACATACTTCCCAATAACATCAAATTCCAGATTAACGGTATCCCCATCTTTTAAATTTTTAAAAGTGGTGTGTTCATAGGTATAAGGTATAATGGCTACACTAAACTGATGAATCCCAGAATTAACAATAGTAAGGCTAACCCCATTTATGGTAATAGACCCCTTTTCTATAGTAATATTCCCTAAGGCCGAATCATAATTAAACGTGAAGACCCAGCTTCCATTTTCTTCTTTAACACCAACACATTCAGCAGTTTGGTCTACATGTCCTTGCACAAGATGTCCATCTAAACGGGCTCCGAGTTTCATTCCTCGTTCTAAATTGACGCGGTCTCCCGCATTCAAACTTCCTAAATTAGATTTCTCTAATGTTTCTTGAATAGCTGTGACCAGATATGAATTATCATTAATAGCAACTACAGTTAAACAAACCCCATTATGAGCTACACTCTGATCTATCTTTAATTCTGAGGTCATAGAGGCAGCGACATAAATATTGAGATTGCCTTTATCTTTCTTAATTTCAAGTATTTCTCCTACTTCTTCAACGATTCCGGTAAACATGGTTGTAGATTATTGTTACATTTGTGGTGTAAAAATATAAATAAAAAAGGGGAATAATTATGAAGTCCGTTCAAAAGATAAAACTAGGAATCAGTATTGGAGATCTTAATGGTGTTGGTGGAGAAATAGTTCTAAAAACTTTTGAAGATTCTAGAATGCTGGATTTTTGTACCCCTATTATTTTTGCTTCTGTTAAAACTTTAAATTTTTATAAGAAACATTTTAAACTCTCTCTAAATTTTCAAGGAGTAGAATCTGCTGCTGATGCAATTGAAGGAAAGATCAATGTTGTAAATATTTGGAAGGAAAATGTAGAAATAAACTTCGGAAAAGAAGATCCGGAAAGTGGAAAATATGCCTTTAAATCTCTGGAAGCTGCAACAAATGCTTTAGTTGCCGATGAAATCGATGTATTGGTAACAGCCCCAATTAATAAAAATACAATTCAGTCTGAAGATTTTAAGTTTCCGGGTCATACCGATTATTTAGCGAAACAATTAAAGGGAGATAGCTTGATGTTCATGATCTCCGATAATTTAAAAGTTGGTTTGCTAACAGATCATGTTCCATTAAAGGACATAGCAAACGTGATCACTCCAGAATTGATTGAAAAGAAGATAGCCACTATTACCCAGACCCTGAAGCAAGATTTTAGAGTTTCCAAACCAAAAATCGCAGTATTAGGAATTAATCCTCATAGTGGAGATAATGGATTAATAGGTAACGAAGATGAAGAAATATTAAAGCCTACGCTTCAAAAAATTAGAGATAAAGGGCATTTGGTATATGGCCCTTATGCAGCAGATAGTTTTTTCGGTTCAAAGAATCATGCGAATTTTGATGCTGTGATCGCATCTTATCATGATCAAGGTCTAATTCCATTTAAAACCTTATCTTTTGGAGAAGGGGTAAATTATACTGCCGGTTTAAGAAAGATTAGAACCTCTCCAGATCATGGGACAGCTTTTGAAATTGCCGGTAAAGATTGTGCGAACATAAATTCATTTAAAGAAGCGGTCTTTAAAGCCTTAGAAATATATAAAACGAGAGAGGAATATCAAAAAATCACTCGAAACCCCCTGAAAAAACTAGGGAAAAAGATATAAACAAAATATTGTTTATAACGAATAGTTAATTCATTATATTTTATATCTTTGCACCTGCCTTAGCTCGAGGGCGGGTGCTTGAAAACGATGATAATATGAGGAAATTAGCGGCATATACAATTCCATTTGTAGGGCTAAAGATTGGAAGCCATGGTTTTGAGTACGAGATTGGTAAAGAGTTCTTTGAACATTTTGAATACGAAGATTTCAATAACGCAAATCTACATGTAGATTTGGTGTTAGATAAGAAAGCAACTATGATGGAGCTTTTTTTTGAAACTTCGGGAACTGTGAACGTTAATTGCGATCTCACAAACGAACCTTTCGATATGCCAATTTCTGGTAGTTTGAGATTGGTTGTGAATTTTGGAGATGAATTTAACGATGAAAATGAGGAGTTATTAATATTGCCTCATGGAGAATACGAGATTAACATAGCACAATATGTGTATGAGATCATCGTGTTGGCAGTTCCGCATAAAAGAATTCATCCGGGTATAGAAGATGGAACATTAAAATCTGATGTACTCGATAAACTGGAAGAATTAAGTCCGAAAGGAAATAATGAAGATAATGACAATGAGGAAAATATAGATCCTCGCTGGAATAAATTAAAAAACTTATTAAACGATAAATAATACGTAGCAATGGCACATCCTAAGAGAAAAATCTCCAAAACGAGAAGAGATAAGAGAAGAACACATTATAAAGCTACTGTTCCACAAATTGCAAAAGATCCTACTACAGGAGAGGCACATGTGTATCACAGAGCTCATTGGCATGAAGGTAAATTATATTACCGTGGTCAGGTTTTAATTGATAATACAGAAGAGGTACAAGCCTAATTATAGAGCTTTGCTAGAATACAAACTCTCACGTTGTGGGAGTTTTTTGTTTTAAGTTGAATAAGTCCTAAAAAGGCCTTAATTTGCAACCCGATTCAAAAGAATTTTCAGTACTTTTCTTTCTCTAAGAAATAGTACTTTACTATTGCAAAGACTTTAAAATTAGATTTTTATGAATAAAATCACAGCAGCAATTACGGCTGTAGGTGCCTATGTCCCTAACGATGTTTTGTCCAATAAAGATTTGGAGAAAATGGTGGACACCAATGATGAATGGATTTTTTCACGTACAGGAATTAGAGAACGCCGCATCCTTAAAGACCCTTCTTTAGGAACTTCCTTTATGGCTATAAAAGCCGCCCAAGAACTTATATCTAAAGCAAATATTAATCCTGAAGAAATAGACCTGGTTATACTAGCCACAATTTCTCCAGATATGCCTGTAGCAGCAACAGCTGTTTATGTGGCTACAGAAATAGGAGCTACGAATGCATTTGGATACGATCTTCAAGCTGCCTGTTCCGGTTTTTTATATGGAATGTCTACTGCAAGTGCTTATATAGAATCTGGTAGATATAAAAAAGTATTGCTTATAGGAGCCGATAAAATGTCTTCTATAATAGATTATACAGACAGAACAACTTGTATCATCTTTGGTGATGGTGCCGGAGCTGTTTTGTTTGAACCAAATACTGAAGGATTAGGTTTACAGGACGAAATTTTACGCAGCGATGGGATTGGAAGACATTCTTTAAAGATCGAAGCCGGTGGATCTTTGATGCCGCCTTCAGAAGAAACGGTAGGAAGTAAAAGACACTATGTTCAGCAAGATGGAAAAACAGTATTTAAATATGCAGTTTCCAATATGGCCGATGTTAGTGAACAGATCATGAAAAAGAATAATCTCACTAATGATGATGTTCATTGGTTAATTGCACACCAGGCAAACAAACGTATTGTAGGTGCAACTGCAAGCAGGATGAATCTCGGAGAGGAGAAAGTATTGATGAATATTGAGCGATACGGAAACACAACCTCTGCGACCTTGCCATTATTATTGAGCGATTTCGAGAATAAATTTAAAAAAGGAGATAATTTAATATTCGCCACTTTCGGAGGAGGATTCACTTGGGGATCTATCTATCTTAAATGGGCATACAATTCTTAATAAACCAACACCCTAATATTCTTATTATGGATATAAAAGAAATTCAAAATTTAATCAAGTTTGTAGCAAAGTCTGGTGCTAGTGAGGTAAAACTTGAAATGGATGACATTAAAATCACCATCAAAACAGGATCTGAAGATAAGGAACCAACTTATCTTCAACAAATGCCAATGCAAGGACAAATGCAGCAAGCCATGCCTCAGCAACAACAGGCTCCGGCTGCCGCACAAGAAGCTCCTAAAGCCGCTGCCGGCGATTCTCAGGAATCTTCCCCAGACGAATCTTCAAAATACATCACTGTAAAGTCTCCAATTATTGGAACTTTATACCGTAAGTCATCTCCGGATAAACCTGTTTTTGTGGAAGTGGGAGACAGCATTAAAGTAGGAGACGTTCTTTGTGTGATCGAAGCGATGAAACTTTTCAATGAAATTGAAAGTGAAGTCTCTGGTAAGATTATAAAAGTACTAGTAGACGATTCTTCCCCAGTAGAATTCGATCAGCCATTATTCTTGGTAGATCCGTCTTAAATCGACCTTCCTAATAGATTTTAATTTTACTGTTTCAGTAAAAAATATAAAGGTATGTTTAAAAAAATATTAATTGCCAACAGGGGTGAGATCGCATTGCGAATTATCCGTACCTGCAGAGAAATGGGAATAAAAACGGTTGCAGTATATTCTACTGCAGATGCCGAAAGTCTTCACGTTCGTTTTGCGGATGAAGCAGTTTGTATAGGACCACCTCCTAGTAATCTGTCTTATTTAAAAATTTCAAACATAATTGCTGCAGCAGAAATAACAAATGCAGACGCTATTCATCCCGGATATGGATTTTTAGCTGAAAACTCTAAATTCTCTAAGATCTGTCAGGAACATAACATCAAATTTATTGGTGCCAGTCCAGATATGATCGATAAAATGGGAGATAAAGCCTCAGCCAGAGCAACCATGACGGCTGCAGGCGTTCCTTGTATCCCGGGATCTGAAGGCTTGCTTAAAGATTATGCAGATTGTTTGAAAACTGCACAAGATATGGGCTTTCCTGTAATGCTTAAAGCTACTGCCGGTGGAGGTGGTAAAGGAATGCGGGCCGTATTGAAAGAAGAGAATCTGGAAGATGCATGGGACTCTGCTCGTCAAGAATCTGCCGCTGCCTTTGGAAATGATGGGATGTATATGGAAAAACTCATTTTGGAGCCACGCCATATCGAGATTCAGGTTGTTGGAGATAGCACAGGAAAGGCATGTCACCTTTCAGAAAGAGATTGCTCTATCCAAAGAAGACATCAAAAGCTTACCGAAGAAACACCTTCGCCTTTCATGACAGATAAGTTGAGAAAGCAAATGGGAGATGCAGCTGTAAAAGCAGCAGAATATATTAAATATGAAGGAGCCGGAACTGTAGAGTTCTTGGTAGATAAGCATAGGAATTTCTACTTCATGGAGATGAATACTCGTATCCAGGTAGAACACCCAATAACAGAACAAGTAATAGACTACGATCTTATTCGGGAGCAAATTTTGGTTGCAGCTGGAATTCCGCTTTCCGGGAAGAATTACTTCCCAAAACTGCACTCTATAGAATGTAGAATCAACGCGGAAGATCCTTATAACGGCTTTAGACCTTCACCAGGGAAGATCACCAATTTACACGCACCTGGAGGTCATGGTGTGAGAATAGATACGCACGTATATAGCGGATATTCTATTCCTCCAAACTACGATTCTATGATCGCAAAATTGATCACAACTGCTCAAACCAGAGAAGAAGCTATCAGTAAAATGAAACGCGCTTTGGATGAGTTCGTTATAGAAGGTGTAAAAACCACTATACCATTCCATAGGCAGTTAATGGATCATCCAGATTATAAAGAGGGTAATTATACTACTAAATTTATGGAGGACTGGAAAATGGATCCCATCAAAGAAGAATAACTTATAAGCCTCGAATTTTCGGGGCTTTTTTTATGGGGTTTCCGCTCCTCTTAAAAGAGCGGCCGGGCTATACGCTCATAGTCCCAATCCAAAAAGGTCTTGGGAGCTACCCGCTGCTATCCCTAACCCAAATATTACGTTTTCATTGTCACTTTGAGTGGAGACGAGAAGCCTTTTAGTTCCTGATCAAACTATCTTAAGAACTATTGGGTGCAGTGAGGAATCTCAATGAAGCACTATCATCGTATTAAAAATGAGATCCTTCCTTCGTCAGGATGACAAATGGAATTTCGATTGTCACTAGTATTGTCTCGATATAATATTGGGATGTCACTTCGGCCCCGTCGAAATGTGCTAATCATCATTAATCGGACTTGTCATTCTGAGCATGGCGAAGAATCTCTAAGAAGCAGTAATCTTCTTTAATATGAGATCCTTCCTTTGCCAGGATGACAAATGGAATTTCTATTGTCACTTTTGCCCTGTCGTAACTCGCTAATCATCATTAATCGGACTTGTCATGGATCAAACCATATTATTGGGGAGCTCAAAAATTATGCATATAATTTAGTTAGTCTATAGAGGAAGAATTTCACATCTCTGACACCTCTAAATGAAGCTCTGAATTCTTTTATTTTGGCATTAAAGGATTCCGCGGAAGCGTTGGTGCTTCTGTTGTTAAAATAGTTTAGGATGGTCTCGTAGTGCAGTTTTACGGATCTTGCAATGGTATTGAAAGACTTAAATTCGGAATTGTCGACTTTGTTGTACCAGTGTGCCAATTTTAGCCTAGCTACATCTTTATTTGTGTTGTTTCTAAAAATATGGCTTAGCCCTTGAGAGAAGTTGTATGCTTTTTCAATAGTTGGGTATAGATCAAATAATATTTCAGCCCTTTCTATTTGTCTTGCCGTCCATTTGGCTTTTGATTTGAACAATAGATATCGGCCTCTAGCGAGCAGCTGCCTGTGCGTGTCCCCATTACCGAGAAGCTCTGGTTTGTATGTTTTTTCATTTTCCCTGGCTTCTTCAATAGCTTTGTTTTCTACTTCTATAATTTCCCACCTTAATCGGATACGTTCTTCTTGCACTGCTTCTGAGGCTAATTTTTGAACATGAAACCTATCTGTAACTATTTCGGTTTTGGGGAAACATTTTTTAGCGATCAAATTCATGCTCCCGGCCATATCCACAGTGACTTCTTTTACCATATTGCGCCTTTCTACTGGGATTTCATTTAGTACCTCAATGACATCAACTGCTTTGGTTCCTTTAACAATTGCTACGATGCTGCCTTTCTTTCCGTTAGCTGCTTTGTTTGTTAGAATCGTGTAAAGCTCACCGTTGGATAAAGAGGTTTCATCTAAACTTAAATAGTTGCCCAAGTTCTTTCCATAGAGCAGCCAATCCTGTGAATGCTCTTTTTGCGTCCAATCTTTGAAGTCGCTGAGATGGTTTTTGTAGTGGTACTGCAGCGCTTTGCCATTGGTCTTATAATAGTCACCAAACCGTTTAGCACTTACCGCATGAGTATCAAGCGATACCTTTTAAAAAAGAGGCAAACTCGTTGGTTATCCGAGTGCCTTTAGCTATTAAGTTCCAATCTCTTTTTACTATCTCTCCTGTATTGACCAGGGTCCAGCGCCTACGTTTTATATGGAGCAATACGGATTTGCCCCTTAGCGGAAAATCTTCAACCGTTATCTCTGGTAAGAAGCCTTTGGATTGTGCTATTTCTGATTGATATTCTTTGGGTAGAATGTTCTTCTCTTCTAAATAGAAATGAACCTTGTCTGTTGATGATTTATGACTGATGATCTCAAAATATTCTAATACGCCTTCTGGCAATAAATAACGGGCTAATTCTATATCCAAGTTCTAAGTGTTTTGCTTGCAAAGGTACATTTCTCCCCAAGTATTTACCTTGATCCCTTGTCATTCTGAGCATGGCGAAGAATCTCTAAGAAGCAGTAATCTTCTTTAATATGAGATCCTTCCTTCGTCAGGATGACAAATGGAATTTCGATTGTCACTAGTATTGTCTCGATATAATATTGGGATGTCACTTCGGCCCCGTCGAAATGTGCTAATCATCATTAATAGTCCTTGTCATTCTGAGCATGGCGAAGAATCTCTAAGAAGCAGTAATCTTCTTTAATATGAGATCCTTCCTTCGTCAGGATGACAAATGGAATTTCGATTGTCACTTTTGCCCTGTCGTAACTCGCTAATCATCATTAATCGGACTTGTCATTCTGAGCATAGCGAAGAATCTCTTAGAAGCAGTAATCTTCTTTAATATGAGATCCTTCCTTCGTCAGGATGACAAAATGCATCACGATTGTCACTTCTCTCACGATAATTATTGGGAGAGAAGCGATTTCTCCATAAAATTTTCTCCCAAACTTTATGTAATTTCACAGCTAAATTAAACGCATGAACTTATCCTACTGGGAACATCAGTCTTGGCTATCTAATATAGATCACACTATTATTGGCAGCGGAATTGTTGGTCTTAATGCAGCCCTCAGACTCAGAGAAAAATTCCCGAAAGACAATATCCTGATCTTAGAACGCGGATTTTTACCAAATGGAGCAAGTACCAAGAATGCCGGATTTGCATGTTTTGGAAGCCTTTCCGAAATTCTGGATGATCTTAATTCGCACTCGGAGGAAGAAGTAGTGCAACTGGTTCAAAAACGTTTAGATGGGTTAGCCTTGTTACGTGAGACTTTAGGAGATAACGCCATAGACTTCAATCTATGGGGAGGATATGAGCTTTTCACTCCAGAGGACAGATCACTTTTGGAAGAGTGCCACTCTAAAATGGATTATGTGAATAAGCTTTTAAATCCTGTATTCAATGAGGATGTTTTTAGTAAAGTTCCAAATAAATTCAATTTTAAAAAGATTGAAGAAGCGGTGATCTTCAACAAATTTGAAGGTCAGATAAACACCGGGAAAATGATGGAAGCCTTGCTTCAAAAAGCGCGTAAAGCAGGAATCAAGATCCTAAATAATATTAGTGTTGAAGAGTTTTCTGAAGGAGATTCTTCAGTAAAGATCAAGACAGATCAATTTGAATTTTCCACAAAAAAGCTACTTATCGCCACCAACGGATTTGCTGCCCAATTGGGTCTAGAATCGGTAAAACCGGCAAGAGCTCAGGTTCTTATTACCAAGCCGATAGAAAACCTTCAGATAAAAGGAACTTTTCATTTAGACAAAGGTTTTTATTATTTCAGAAATATAGATAGTCGTATCTTGCTTGGAGGCGGGAGAAATCTGGATATTGAGACAGAAGAAACTACCACTCTTGGTGAAACAGCTCTTATTCAGAATAAATTAGAAGCACTTTTGAGAGAGACTATTTTGCCGAATGTAGATTTCGAAATAGATAGGCGATGGAGCGGAATCATGGGAGTAGGGGTTCAAAAGAAACCGATTATAAAGCAGCTTTCCAACAATACTTTTTGTGGGGTTAGATTGGGAGGAATGGGCGTTGCCATTGGAAGTTTGGTAGGGAGAGAATTAGCAGATCTAATCCCTCATTGAGGGTTTAATTTTCCAAGGACTTTCTCAAATTTGAAAATTGGTTTTCAAGCCTTCTGCTTCTTGAACTTTCGAAATGATTGTTTACATTAAATTATAATATGAAGAAATTTTTCAGGTTCCTTTTAAAGCTTATCCTTGGCCTTATTGGCTTTAGCATATTCATGGTATTACTTTATAAATGGGTTCCGGTTCCTTTAACCCCGCTAATGGTAATTAGATATTTTGAAAACCCGGAAGAACCTATCAAACATGATTGGGTTTCTTATAATGAAATCTCAGGATATTTGCCACTGGCAGTACTTTCCAGTGAAGATCAAAACTTTTTGAATCATTCCGGATTTGACATGAAGGCCATAGAAAAGGCTATTGAAAACAACAATAAAGGAAAACGTGTTCGCGGTGCGAGTTCTATTTCTCAACAAACTGCTAAAAATGTGTTTTTATGGCCTGGTAGGAATTGGTTTAGAAAAGGTATGGAAGTTTATTTCACCTTTCTTATAGAAACCATGTGGAGCAAACAGCGCATTATGGAAGTCTATCTAAATAGTATTGAAATGGGAAAAGGGGTATATGGTGCAGAAGCTGCTTCCCAACATTGGTTTAATAAACAAGCTTCAAAATTGAATACTTACGAGGCGGCAGCTATCGCAGCCATATTACCAAATCCAAGAGTTTATAGAGCTAATCCCGCAAGTAGTTATATTGCACGAAGAAAAACTTGGATCGTTCGCCAAATGCGAAATTATGGTCCATTCAGTATTAAAAATTAAAATGAAAGAGGAACTTTATAAAAAGTGTGAAGGCTATTTGGAAGAAAAGATACCTAGGATATCCCATTCCATACAAGATCTGGAATCGGCTTTAACCAATGAATCTAAGAGTAGCGCTGGGGATAAATATGAAACTAGTAGAGAGATGATCAATATAGAGATACATAAGCTTTCTACGCAATTACAACAGTTTCAAAAACTACAGGTTACTTTAGAGCTTGCAAAGCGTAACGCAGCTACCGAGATAGTTAAAATGGGAAGTTTGGTGGAAGCTACTAACGCTATTTATTTTATCTGTATTCCAATAGGCGAAGTGATAGTAGGCGAAAAAAAAGCATATGTAATTGGCGCTGGTTCTCCAATAGGCCAGGCATTAATTGGTAAATCTGTAGGAGATTCTTTTAGTTTTAATGCTGTTTCTGGAACTATCGTTTCAATAAGTTAGCTTCGGATTCTAGAAGCAATAAGATTCTTGTCTACTGCTAGATTCACGATTTCTCCAACTTGAATTTCTTCCGAATTTTCAAAATAGATGATCTGCTTTTTTAGAGCCGCTTTTATAAGAAAAGTATCTCCCTTAAAATAAGATGCAAGCACTTCAACTTTTATGTCTGAAGATTTAACCATTTTTATTTCGTGAGGGTATAACAAGATCAGTTTTCTACTTGTTTCTTTAGGCGAGATGGCTTTTAGCATCACTTCATTGATATCTCCAAAAAGAGATGCGATATACTTATTTGGCGGATTATTATAAAGTTGCTGAGGAGTCTCATTTGCATGGATCTTTCCATTTTTAAGCACAATGGTTTTATCTGCAAAAGACAGCGCATCGGTGCTGTCATGGGTAGCAATAATGCAGGTGATTTTATTTTCTTTGAGGTAAGCAAAGAGTTTGCGCCTAAGATTGTTCTTTCTAAAATGATCTATATGGCTGAAGGGTTCATCAAGTAATAACAATTCTGGGGTGTTAGCAAGAGCTCTAGCTAAAGCTACTCGTTGCTGTTGTCCTCCACTTAGATTTCCTGCATTGATATTAGCAAGATCTGCCATCTCTACAACTTCCAAAAGTTCTAAAATCCGTTTCTTTTTCTTTCTTGGATACGCATTACTCAAATGTTTTCCAACATTTTGTGCCACAGTAAGAGGAGGCATCAAGTCGAAATCTTGAGCTAAATATTTAATGAAGGGTTCTCCCGGAACCAGGTTGTGATTTGGGCCTTTCAACTCCTTTTCATTCCAAGAAACTAAGCCATTGGTGTGATGAAGCCCGTAGATCAATTGAAGCAAGGTGCTTTTTCCACAGCCACTTTCCCCGATCAGGGATACATGATCCCCTTCGGCAATTTGTAATGTGATTTTCTTTAAAACAGGTTTTTCATTGTAACCAAAAGAGACATTTTTTAGCTTTAGCATACTTCGCTATTGGATTCTATTAAATAACAAGGTCGGAAACAATTTCCTAAAGGAAGGAGTTTTTAATTTTTATAATTATATTGGAGGCTCATTTAGATCCTTCCGCCAATTTTATAATTGCTTTTTTAAGGGAGCCTGAAATAATGAAAACAATCACAATTCTTCTATGAAAACAAGATATACCACCTCAATTTTAATTTTTCTATTTCTGTCTTTTCCGCTGTTCTCCCAGGAAGATTATTTTTTCCCAAATCAAAGTTCCTTTGATCCAGAAATTCCGACTCCGTCAGAATTTCTTGGTTACGATGTTGGGGAATTTCATACGCGGCATGATAGGATTGTTGCTTATTTCAGGGAACTAGCGCGAATTTCAGATAAGGTTCATGTGCAGGAAATAGGGGAGACCTATGAACAAAGACCAATGATAGTGGCTACCATTACTAGTCCGGAGAATTACAGCAACCTAGAAAACATCCGGCAGGAGCATTTGAAGCTTGCCGATCCTCAGGTACCATTGCCTTCCCTTGAAGGAATGCCGGTTATCATTCAGTTAGGTTATAACGTTCATGGGAATGAGCCATCAAGCAGTGAAGCTTCTATGTTAACCGCTTGGTATCTTACTGCTTCTCAGGATCCAAAGGTTGAGGAATATCTTAAAAAAGCAGTGATCTTTGTAGAACCGGTACTAAATCCGGATGGCAGGGATCGTCATACCACCTGGGCAAACAGCCACAGAGGTTTTCCACCTGTGGCAAGTGCAGTAGACCGTGAGCATAATGAAGCTTGGCCCGGCGGAAGAACAAATCATTACTGGTTTGATCTCAACAGAGACTGGTTGCCGCTGGCACATGTTGAAAGTCAGGCGAGGTTGAAATTTTATCATAAATGGTATCCCAATGTTGTGACAGATTTTCATGAGATGGGTGCAAACAGCACCTATTTTTTTGAACCGACAAAACAATACGGATCTGAAAATCCAATTATCCCCAGAAGTAATTACGATCAGTTGAACTATTTGTTAGAGCCTTATTTTGCCAATGCGATGAATGAGATAGGTTCCTTATATTTTACAAAGGAAGTTTTTGACAATTCCTATCCCGGTTATGGTTCCACTTATCCGGATATTCAGGGAGGCTTGGGGCTGGTTTTTGAACAGGCTAGTTCGCGGGGACATCTTCAGGAAAGTATTCACGGAGATCTTTCTTTTCCGTTTACCATCAGGAATCATCTGGTGAATAGCATTGCTACTGTAAAAGCTGCGGTGGAAAATAAAAATGTCTTTCTCAAACATCAGAAAGAATATTTTGAATCGGCTGTAGAACAGGCTAAAGATCATCCCGGGAAAGGATATGTTTTCAGCGATGGTGGCGATAAGAATAAAGCAAGGGCTTTCATAGATCTTTTGCTTCAACATAAGATCAAGGTATATCAGTCACAAAAGGATCTGAAAACCGCTAACCGCAACTTTGCTAAGGAATCCTCATATATCGTTCCCGGGGAACAGGCCCAGTTCAGGATGGTTGCGACCATGTTTGATACGGTTGTGGAATTCCACGACAGCCTTTTTTACGACACTTCAGCCTGGTCAATGGTTCACGCCTACGGACTACCTTCCGCGACTTTGAATTCAAGGCAATTCAGTTCGGCCGGTTTGGGAGAAAAAATAGATTCCAGTTTCCTTGCAGCAAAGAATTATCCGGTGAGTAAAAGTGACTATGCATATTTGTTCAGCTGGCAGGATTACAACGCGCCCCGGGTGCTTCGGGAGTTGCTGGAAGAAGAGATCCTTACCAAAACTGCATATCAACCTTTCAGCATTCAAACCGGGAATGGCCTAAAACAATATACTCCGGGGAGTATCCTTGTGCCTGTAGCGATGCAAAAAATGTCTTCGGAAAATTTACACAAACTTCTTCAGGATCTTGCTGATGAACACCAACTAGATATCCAGGCTGTAAGTGGAGGCCTGAGCAGCTCCGGAATTGATTTGGGAAGCAGGAACTTTGAAAAAGTGATCTCTCCAAAACCACTAATGATTATTGGAGAAGGTGTTTCCAGTTATGAAGCAGGAGAGATATGGTTTCTGATGGATATGAAACTTGATATGCCATTGCCCAAGGTTGATATTCTGGATTTTGAAAGGTTGAACCTTGAAGATTATAATGAGCTGATTATGGTGGACGGAAATTATAGCCTTCTGCAAGAATCGGGTGTAAAAAGGATCAAAGAATGGGTTGACAACGGTGGAACCCTTATAGCTCAAAAATCGGCTGTTAACTGGGCGATCAATAATAAACTGATCAATGAAGAACTGGTGAAGGAAAGCGATACGCTTGTAAAGGAAGATACTGGGAAGTTGCGTTATGATTATGCGAGTGCAGAAGCCAGAGAAGGAGCAAAAGTAATTGGAGGTTCCATTTATCGCGCAGACCTAGATACCACACACCCTCTAGGTTTTGGATATACAGACAGAGATTTACTGGTTTACAGGAATTCCAATACGCTCCTTAAACAATCTAAGAATCCTTACAGCAATGTGGCCATTTATAAGGAGAATCCTTTGGTTAGCGGATATGTTTCCAAAGAAAACCTTGAGAAGCTTCCTGGTACAAGTTCTATTATGGTGAGTAAAGTTGGTTCAGGAAAGGTGATCTCTTTTATTGATAACCCTAATTTTAGGGGAACCTGGTATGGTACGAATAAGCTGTTTTTCAACGCGCTTTTCTTCGGACCAATTATCAATGTTCCAAATGCAGGGAATTAATAGTTTCTACTGAAAAATGTTTAGAAAACTGAGAAAGTATTCTTGAGAAGAAATAAAAAGCAGGCTTTTCGAGCCAATGGTTCAGAGTAGGTGTTTTTTTGAAGCCTTTAGTATCAATATTCATCTTTAAGTAAGGAAACCAAGAGGTTTCCTTACTTAAAGATGAATTCTTAAATTCCTTCAAAGTAAACGCATTGATTAAAAAGATTTATAAGACTTGTGAAGTGCCTAAAGGAACCGGATTATTTTACAACCCTTCTTTTCTTAGTACCACAAGGGGAGGACTTTTTATAACACTTATACTATTTGCCAAACCAATTATAAGTACCAAAAGGCTTATTCCGGGAAGAAGGACCAGGAACGGGAACAGAGAAGGGACAAATGGCGTGTCAAAAACCTGCCAGGCCAACAATTGGCTACTTATCAGGGACAGCAATATTCCAGATAATGCCCCAATAACTCCAAGATAGATATATTCTAAAGCTAATATCTTTAAAATTTGGTTACTTGTGGCGCCGATGGTTCTTAGCAATACACTCTCTTTAATTCTTTGATATTTACTTGTACGTACAGCACCCAGCAACACTATAATTCCGGTTAGAATACTGAAAAAGGCCATAAAATTGATAAGCCATGAGATCTTGGCAAGAAGTCCTTCAATAACATTTAAAACCTGCCTGAGATCTATTATAGAAACATTAGGAAATTTACTTACCAGTTCCTGTTGTAGTCGTGCTGAAGATTCCTCGTCTGAAATAAGGGTTGTCAATACGCGGAATTGTGGTGCATCTTCCAAAACCACCTCAGGAAAAACAATAGAAAAATTCATCTGCATCCGGCTCCAGTCAACGGTTCTTACGCTTCCTACAACGGTATTTAAAAGCACTCCCTGAACGTTAAAAGTTAATCTATCACCCACGGAAACTTTTGCATCTTCAGCAAAATTGTCACTAATGGATATAGGTACAAGCTCTGTGTCCTTAATGTTAGAAACCCATTCTCCCTGTTCGATAGTTTCCGAAGCAATAATAGAATCTCTGTAAGTCACCCGAAATTCATGGTTCAAAATCCAGTTGTTTACCCCAGAATTTGAATCCTTTTCGATCTCGTTAACCGGTTTTCCTCTGATGCTGTTAACCCGCATCGTAACAATTGGAATATTATTTATTACTGGCAGATCATTTTCTGAAATTGTTTGTGCAACATCTTCCTGCTGCCCTGTTTGTACATCGAGCAGGATCATATTGGGACTGTCAGTTTGAGCTTCAATTGAGGCTTGTGCGAGCAATACATCTTTTGTAAAATATAAGGTACTTATAAGAAAAGTTCCTACCCCAATAGAAAGGATTAAAGTGAGTGTTTGATTTTGAGGGCGAAAGAGATTTAATAAACTCTGTCGTGCAGGAAAACCCCAGGAGGATGGAAAGTATTTTTTAATAGCTTTCATAAACAATTTGGCTATTCCTGAAAGTATAGAAAAGGTAATAACAATTCCTGCCACAAATGCTAGGGAATATCTCCAGTCTTCCAGAAGCCAATAAGAGAAAAGTAGGATAAAAAGGAATATTCCTACTAAAACCAGAATTCCTGCTTTTCCAGAATTTTCTTTCCCTTCACTTTGAACTCGTAGAGCCTGAAGTGGGGAAACATACAAAGTTCCCATCAGTGGATAGAGCGCAAATAAAACAGACATAAAAACCCCAAGTAAAACACCCATGAAAATTACACGTGGTGAAAAGCTCATTTGCACATCTACGGGCAATAAATCTCCTAAGAATAATGGGAATAGTTGCTGAAGTAAAATACCTGCGGCCGTTCCTATTATTCCTCCCAGCAATCCCATAACAGCTATTTGAGTAAGGTAGATGAGGAAAGTTTGTCTCCGGGAAGCTCCAATACATTTTAAAACTGCAACTGCACGTAGTTTTCCTTTTATATAGATACTTATAGCACTTGCTATTCCTACACATCCCAAAAGCAAAGCGATGAAGGCGACAAGATTGAGGAACTTTCCAAAATTTTCATATCTGCGGCCTAAACGTTTACTTGTAGAAGTATGGGTGTCCAGATCGGCATCGTTAATGTCTAGTAAATCCTCCAGGCTGTTCTCCAGTTTTTCCATGCTTGTCTCGGGATCTGCTACAAAATAATAGTCATAACCTATTCTGCTTCCGGTTTGCACCAGTCCTGTTTTTTCAATAAGTTCATAAGGCATTAATACCGGCGGCGCGATAGAACTGAAAATCGAAGTGCTTCCGGGAACAGATATAAGGGTTCCTGCTATAGGGATGCTTATTTCTCCTATTTTAATTCTGTCACCAGTCTTCAAGCCAAGTTGCAGCATAAGAGTTGCATCTACAAGAGCGGCTCCTTTTTGTTGATATGTATTGGCAGCAGTAGCAGGTTCTGTTTCCAGTTCTCCATAAAAAGGGAAATTCCCTTCAATGCCTCTTACCTGTACCAGTTTTGTAGTTGCTGTGGAAGGAAAAGCGGCCATGGAAGCAAAATTTATTTCTCGGGCACCTGCACCGCCAAGAGAATCTATAATCCCCTGCACCTTCTCATTTACGGGTTTATCACTGTCAATAGTGAAATCGGCACCCATTAAGGATTTAGATTGTAGCTGAATGTTTTCTTTAAGGTTTTGACCGAAAGATTGAATGGAAACTACCGCGGCAATTCCCAAAACAATGGACGCCATAAAAAGGATCAGTTTGCTCCCGCTGGCTTTCCCGTCTCTCCAGGCCATTTTTAAGATCCACCCAAAATTGGCGCGCGAGGATGTGTTGACTTTGTCGCTAATCATCAGGATGCAGATATTGGATTTTCAATGATTCTTCCACCTTTAAGCCTAAGGATGCGCTGTGTTTTTTGCGCCAGCTCAAGATCGTGGGTTACTATTACCAAAGTTGTACCTGATTCTTTATTTAAGTTAAACAAAAGGTCAATAACTTTTTCTCCGGTTTCAGCATCGAGATTTCCTGTAGGCTCATCTGCAAAAAGAATTGAAGGTCCATTAGAAAAAGCCCTTGCCACAGCAACACGCTGTTGCTCCCCTCCTGAAAGTTGACTTGGATAATGATGAAATCGGTCTCCCAATCCAACTTTTTCAAGAAGTTCCCGACTTATTTTGGAAGCGTTCTTTGAACCCTGAAGTTCCAGTGGGACAGCAACGTTTTCCAAGGCCGTAAGAGTGGGAAGGAGTTGAAAATCTTGAAAAACAAAGCCTACATTCTTATTTCGAAGGACTGCCCTTTCGTCTTCAGTAAGGCTTTCAATTTCTGTTCCGCACAATTCTATAGATCCGGAATTGGGCCTGTCAAGTCCTGCACAAAGTCCAAGAAGAGTTGTTTTTCCGCTTCCGGAAGGTCCAACAATGGCAAAAGTTTCACGTTCTTCAATGCTGAAGCTGATATCCTGCAGCACGGTCAGTTTTTTAGATCCGCTAGAATAGGTCTTATCTAAGTTGTGAACGTTTAATATCTTTGCCATCTTTAGATTTTGTAATTTTTAATTCGGATAAAACAAAATAAAGAAATGATTTTGATTTAAAACCTTTGCTATGAGAAACTTGTCGATATTTTATGTTTTGTTTGCTTTCCTTCTGTTAACTTCTTGTGGTGAAACAGCAAAAAAGGACAAAGAAGTTGTTGTGGAAGAGCAGGTTTCTGGTGAGGAAACTTCTGAAGAAAATGGAATTATCTTATTCTTTGGTAACAGTCTTACAGCCGGAATGGGCCTTGATCCGGAAGATGCCTTTCCTGCAATAATTCAGAAAAAGATCGATTCCTTGGGTCTGGAATATGAAGTTGTAAATGCAGGTTTAAGTGGGGAAACCACAGCTGCTGGAAGAAATCGAATTAATTGGGTACTAAATCAGGATGTAGCTATTTTCGTGCTGGAATTAGGTGCAAATGATGGGTTACGGGGAGTTCCGCTAGAGGAGACCCGGAATAATTTACAGGCAATTATCAACACAGTTCAAGCAAAAAATTCTCAAACAAAAATAATTCTCACAGGAATGCAAATCCCTCCAAATATGGGGCAGGAATATGCTTCAGGCTTCAGAAACATTTTTCCCGAACTTGCTGAAAAAAATGATGTTTATCTGGTTCCGTTCTTACTTGAAGACGTGGGTGGAAACCCTGAGCTTAACCAGTCAGATGGAATTCATCCCACAGCGGAAGGACAAAAGATCCTGGCAGAGAATGTTTGGGATGTTCTAGGGCCAATAGTCAAAGATAAAGTAGAGAATTCCTTATAAATACAAACTTAAATTGTTAATCCCTTCCGCTTAATTTTCATCTTTCTGAGCGTAGTCTAACAGAATAATATAAAACTTATTAGTATTGTCCGGTAAAAAAATTCTGGATTTCGGTGAGGCTAGAAGTAACGCGGATTAAGACTGTTTTCAATGTTTAGAAGCTTGCTATTGGAACACAGAATTATTTTTTCCTTTTTCAAAAACTTATACAGATTAAAATATTGATTTTCAATTAGTTGGAATAAAGTCTTACGTCTTGAATCTAGCAGCGCAGCGATCTTATATCTTTTGTCGGACGACAATGAAAACTTATATAATCGGTATCCCATATTTTTAAAAATTTGAGCGGCATTTTTGATAAGTGTGGTCGGAAACAAACCCATATCATTTTTGTCCTTTTCAAGAGATACATCCAACTAGGAAGTTTTTACCATCCATAGGATAAAAAATAATATTTATTTGGGGACAGGAATCGGTTTTTGAATTAAGATCTTCCATTTCAATTTCAATCGCATTTTTCCAAGGGATTACAATTAACAAATTTTAGCAGGAAATTATGTTTTATAAGTTCTATGAAGTCTTATGATAGGTCTCAACTATTATTTTAAATTTACGTAGATTTAAATATGGATACTAGTTATTTATTTCTGATGAACAGCTGAACACTCTCCTAAATCCTCTATATAAGATCAACTTAACATGAATTTCGTTGCTAGTCTCAATCGAGTTATGCTAATTTCATATAACCTAAAAATAACCACATATGAAATGAGCATTAAGGGAATACGATACAAGCACTGCTGAAGATATGCGAATTGCTCCCGATAGCTAGAGAGAAGGTGAATTAGTCCCCAATGAGGGATTAAAAAACAATAAACATATACATATGAATAAGATTTTGGTATGGTCTATAACCGCCGCTATGGCCGGCTTTTTATTTGGTTTTGATACCGTTGTAATTTCAGGTGCAGACAAGCAATTACAGGAACTTTGGGGAACCTCTGATGCTTATCATGGAATCGTGGTTATGACCATGGCGTTATGGGGAACCGTGGCGGGAGCAATTTTTGGTGGTATCCCCACCAACCGCTTAGGTAGAAGAACCACCCTGATCTGGATTGGAATCTTTTATGTGATTTCTGCCGTGGGATCGGCATTTGCAAATGACCCCGTAACCTTCGCGATTTTTAGATTTTTGGGTGGTGTAGGAGTAGGAGTTTCCACAATTGCCGCACCTACCTATGTTTCAGAGATCGCCCCTGCAAAAGACCGGGGCCGTTTGGTTTCCCTTTATCAATTCAATATCGTTTTAGGGATTTTGATCGCATTTTTATCGAACTATCTTCTTAGAAATACCGGGGCAGAACCCTGGAGATGGATGTTGGGTGTTGAAGCGATCCCCGCTGTTTTCTATACTATTTTTGTGTTTTTTGTGCCCAGAAGTCCCCGCTGGTTAATCTCTAAGAAAAAGTATGAAGAGGCCGAAAAAGTGCTTCACATCATCAATCCTGAAGATGATGTGAAGCAAAAGATGGTGGAAATTAAGGCACAATCGGAGGTGGAATTATCAGGGGAAAATATCTTTATGCGAAAATACAGGTTCCCACTTCTGCTGGCCTTCCTTATCGCATTCTTTAATCAGTTATCAGGAATAAACGCATTCCTTTATTATGCTCCCCGAATATTTGAAGAGGCAGGTTTGGGAGTAAGTACAGCACTTTTAAGCAGCATTGGAATTGGAGTGGTAAACTTGCTCTTCACGTTACTGGGGGTTTTTCTTATTGACAGACTCGGTAGAAAACAACTGATGCTCTTTGGCTCCATTGGATACATTATTTCCTTAGGCCTGGTAGCAGCTGCATTTTTTCTTAATTGGGGCGGATTATGGATCCCTATATTCCTATTCCTGTTTATTGCTTCCCATGCCATAGGCCAGGGAGCCGTAATTTGGGTGTTTATATCGGAAGTTTTTCCAAACCATTTAAGAGCTTCAGGTCAATCTTTCGGTGCTTCCACTCATTGGGTTCTGGCTGCTATTATTCCAGCTATGATCCCCTATCTTTTTTCTACGATAGGAGCAGGTTATGTATTTGCATTTTTCACTTTTATGATGTTCCTTCAGTTATTGTTCGTCCTATTTATAATGCCAGAAACTAAAGGGAAATCCCTGGAGCAACTCAGCGAAGAATTATCTTTTAAATAAATCAAGAACCTCGGGGGAATTAAACCTTCAATGAGGGATTAAAAATTCAGAAATGAAAAAAACCAAAACAATACTCAGCCTTGCAATATTTGGCATATTGAGCCTTTCTTCTTGTAAGAATAATGAAAAGCAGGATTCCGAAGAACTGGAAGTTGCTGAGGTAGCCGCAGATGAGATCTTTCGTCCCAATTTCCATTTTACGCCTCAGGAAAACTGGATGAATGATCCTAACGGAATGTTCTACCTAAATGGTACCTACCATTTATTCTTTCAATATTATCCTGAAGGGAATGTTTGGGGCCCCATGCATTGGGGACATGCAACGAGTAAAGATATGGTGACTTGGGAGGAACTGCCTATCGCATTGGAACCGGATGAACTTGGCTATATTTTTTCCGGAAGTGCCGTGGTAGATGTTGATAACACCTCGGGTTTTGGAAATGGAACTACCCCGCCAGTTGTAGCAATATTTACCTACCATGATCCAAAAGGGGAAGCAGAAGGTAGGATAGATTATCAGTCTCAGGCTATTGCATACAGTTTGGACGAAGGAAAAACCTGGACCAAATATGAAGCTAATCCTGTAATAGCCAATCCAGATATAAAGGATTTTCGCGATCCTAAGGTGATATGGGATGAACAAAATCAACAATGGCTTATGGCTTTGGCTACTGTAGATAGAAGCCTGTTTTATGGATCACCAAATTTAAAAGACTGGGAACTGCTTTCAGATTTTGGAGAAGAAACCGGAGCTCACCACGGAGTTTGGGAATGTCCGGACTTTTTCCCAATGAAGGTGGAGAATTCTGAAGAAATTAAATGGGTGCTCATTCAAAGCCTCAATCCCGGTGGATTTAATGGCGGTTCCGGGACTCAATATTTCGTTGGTGATTTTAATGGAAAAGAGTTTAAGGTGGATCCTTCTATGGAAAACCTTCCTGAAAAACATGATCACTGGATAGATTATGGAAAAGATAATTATGCCGGCGTTACTTGGTCGAATATTCCTGACAGTGATGGACGAAAATTATTTATGGGCTGGATGTCCAACTGGTTATATGCACAAGAAGTCCCAACTGAAACCTGGAGAAGCGCAATGACAGTTGCAAGAGAACTCAGCCTGAAAAAAGTGGGTGATACCTACAGGATATTTTCCATGCCGGTAAAAGAACTCGATACCTACAAGGAAACCCTATTTCAGAAGGATCAACTTATGGTAAAAAATTCGGCTGAAATTGCTTCTGAAGTAGAAAAAGACCTTACCATGGCCGAAATAAAATTTGAAATTCCCAATCTGAAGCAAACGAACTATGAATTTAGCTTAAGTAATGCAGAAGGAGAAAATTTAAAATTTGGATATAAGCATTCTAAAAAACAATTTTATATCAACAGGGAAGAGTCAGGAATCATAGATTTCAATGATGAATTTGCAGGAACTATTTCCTATGGCCCCCGCACCTCCTCATCTGATACTTTATCTGTGCTAATGATACTGGACAGGACTTCCATTGAATTGTTTTATGATAAAGGAGAAACTTTAATGACCGAGATTTTCTTTCCTAAAAAACCCTACACCTCATTTTCTGTAAAAGCCGAAGGGGATTTTGAACTGAAAAATATAGAGATAAGCCAGTTTAATTTTGGAAATAAGAATGCAGATGGAAAAAATTAAAGCCGTTTGCTTTGGGGAAGTTTTATGGGATGTATTTCCAAATCATAAAAAAATTGGTGGTGCTCCATTGAATGTCGCCTTTAGGATGAATTCTTTGGGTATTGAAACCTCAGTTATAAGTCAGATTGGAGCGGATAAAAACGGCGAAGAAATCCGTGATTATTTAAAAAATTCAGGGATATCTGTAGATGCGGTTTCCAGTACTTCCAACTATCCCACCGGGGAGGTTCAGGTAATTTTAAATGAAAAAGGTTCTGCATCTTACGAGATCAAACATCCGGCGGCCTGGGATAAAATTGAAGTTTCAAAAACCAAAGTGGACATCACCAAAAAATCGGATGTATTCATCTTCGGAAGTCTGGTTTGTAGGGATGAAATTAGCAGAAATACCTTATTCGAATTACTAAGGGCGGAAACCTATAAAGTTTTCGATATCAATTTACGTCCTCCACATTATAAAAAAGAGGTGCTTGAACATCTACTGCGATCTTCAAATTTCGTAAAATTCAATGATGATGAATTATTTGAAATTTCAGAAATGATGGGTTCGAAATTCAATTCTCTTGAGCAGAATATAAAGTTTATAGCCAAAACCTTTCTGCCAAATACAATTTGCGTCACCAAAGGAAATCACGGAGCTGTACTTTTTCATAAGGAAAAATGGTATTATAATAGTGGATATAAAATTAAAGTGAAAGACACTGTTGGTGCCGGAGATTCCTTCCTTGCCTCATTAACCGCAAAATTACTTCAAAAAGAGAACCCTCAAACCGCACTGGATTTTGCCTGTGCTATGGGAGCACTTGTTGCCGGAAGTAATGGCGCAAATCCTGAGATCACAACAAGGCAGATTCAAGATTTTATGTTTCCGAAGTAATAGTTAGGCTTGACTCGATTTTCTTGATTAGTTATACTTTTTTTCAGTCCGCATCAGGTAACCGGCAGTGACCAAAACAGCACCGGCTAATACGCCTAGGGCTGGTTTGCTGGTGATGTATTGTTTAAATTTTGATGGTTTGTTAATCGTTTCAACATATTTACTGAAGCCCAGTTCGTGAGCTTTATTGAAATTAAGGTCTGGCAGGTATTTCTCCTCTCCTTTTTTTATGATCTTGTATTCTAGCAACTCCTTGTAAGCGGCTTCAAATTCTAAGGGATATTCAATAACATCTTCAATCTCACCTTCATATTTAATGATCATTAGGATCACTTCGGCAGTTTGATAAATATCTTTTTTTTCTTCTTCCATTTTCTGAAAAATTATTACAAACAAAGGTAATGCATTAGCTTGTTTGTAGAAATCGAAAAATATAAAGTTGTATTAAATTTACACAATTTGCTGAAGGACATAATTTTGTTTTAATCTATCATTGCTCGGTGGTTGCCATGGTAAATCTGGCAAAGTAGCTTTTTCATTCGCTTCAGCCGAAAAAAAATTCTTATTTTGGGAGTTACCAAAACCAAGAACATGAAATCTATTATTGCCGTATTTCTAATTAATATCTTCTTTTTTTCAGAAATAGGGAGCGCACAGGAAACATCAGATTCTTTAACAGCACCGATTATAAATAAAAAGCTTGTTATAGGGATTACGGAAACTCCTCCTTTTATAGTAGAGGAGGGCGGTGAATTTTCTGGATTGAGTATTTCCTCATGGGAACTTGTTAATGAATCTCTAGAGTTGGAATATGAGTATAAAACGTATCCTTCCCTTGTAAGTTTAATGGAGGCCGTTGAAAATAACGAGGTAGATTTAAGTATCAACCCGGTTACGGTGACAAATTCAAGAATGAAACGACTGGATTTTTCCCAGCCATATTTTATTTCCTATACAGGCATCGCAAAAAAAAGTGAAACTATGATCTGGTCTTATCTGGCCAATATAATTAGCTGGAACTTTATATCTGCCATCCTTATCCTGTTGGGTGTGATCCTTCTTTTCGGTTTTCTTGTGTGGCTATTTGAAAGGAAGAAGAATAAAGAAGAATTTGGAAGTGGATTGAAAGGAGTTTTCCAGGGATTTTGGTGGAGTGCTGTAACAATGACCACCGTTGGTTACGGGGATAAATCTCCTAAAACCTTTGGAGGCCGGTTCATTGGATTAATCTGGATGTTTATGGCTATAATTATGATCTCCAGTTTAACTGCGGGAATTGCATCTTCTCTTACTGTTCAAAATATATCCGACGAGATAAACTCCATTCATGACTTGGATAATTTTGAAGTTATTTCAGTAGCCGGATCAAGTGCACAGGAGCTTCTTAATCAATACAACATAAGAAGTGAAGAAGTAGTCAATGAACGGGAGGGTATTCAAAAAATTCGGGATAAGAAATCTGCTTTATTTGTTTATGACCAGCCAATATTAAAATATGAGATCGACAGGAGAAATTTAAATGATGAACTTGAAGTACTTCAGAAAACATTGAAAAGAGATTATTACAGTTACAGTTTTCCAAAAGGATCGCGCCTTGTGGAAAAAATTAACCCGGTACTTATCGCCACTTTAAAAACTATGGAGTGGAACAATTTTATAAAGGATTATCAATAAAAACAGTTTACTCTATATGTTTTACAATGATTAAAATTAAAAGGCTAATCGAGTAATTGAGACATCAGCTTTAAACTATAGAGGGCTAGACATCAATGATTTTAATTGGTGTTCAACTTAGATTATACTTGTTTTTCAAATGAATTTTTCATCTCTATCAAATACTCCTTTTTAAGAGGTTTAGACAAAATATTCTTAACAAATGGATATGTTTTTTTTTCTTTTTCAAAACTCTGAATAGCTGAAGTGAGTATATAAATATGAAGCTTCTCTTTAATTTCAGGTTTAAATTCTAAAAATTGGTCCAAGAATTCCCAGCCTGACATTGTAGGCATATTTACATCCAAGAAAAGCACTGTGGGTTTATCCACATAATTTTCAATATATTCTAGGCCTTCCTCTGGCTTTAAGAATAATTTAATTTCTGCACCCTCATCAAACTTTTGAATCATCAATTGGCAAATCAAATTATTGGTGCGATCATCATCAACTACCATGTAATTAAAAGAATGCATATTTTTATTTGTTGTTTGGTAAGTAGATTGTAAATTCTGTTCCATGGCCTAATAAACTCTTTACTTCAATTTGACCTCCGAGCATTACTAGCTGTGATTTAACCATAAATAATCCCAGACCTCTCCCCTCTACGTGCTTATGAAAACGTTTGTAAAAACCAAAAATTTGATCTCCTTTTTTCTCCAGATCTATTCCTAAACCATTATCCTTAAAATGAATGATTACTTGATCGTCTAGACGCTCAGTTCTTATTTCGATTACAGGAGAAACATCTGGTTTACGATATTTAATACTGTTGGAAATAAGATTAAAAAAAGTACTATAGAGGTAGCTTTTTACGGTGTAAACCTTATCAATTGCACCAAAATTATTTGTAATACTAACATTCTCTGTATCTATTAAATTCTGATTTGAAGCTATAATGCTTTGTGTTAAGCTTTCTAAATTTACGGACTCCCGCTTTTTTGAAAAATCATCTTTTAGTTTTAAAGTTTCATTCAAATCCTGCATTACATTATCTAGGCGACGAATATTTGTGAATGTCTCATTAAATAGTTCTTTCTGAATTTCCTCAGGCTGGTCATTGTTTTCTAATAAATTAGCAAGACCTATAATATTGGCAATGGGAGCCCTTAGGTTATGAGAGACTATATAAGAGAATTGTTCCAAACCTTCATTGGCAGTTAGAATTTCTTTAGTATAATTTTTAAGCTCTTTATTTAATTTCAACAGATTATTTTCTGTAGCCTTCCTTTCTGTAATATCTCTAATGATCATGGAACTTCGTAAGTCCCCATTAGCATCTTTAAAAATAGAGGAAGTAATTTCACCCGGAAATTTAGAACCATCTTTCCGAATAAAGCTTAGCTCCAAACTAGCTGTTCCTGTTTCTCTTCTCAATTTAAGAGCTTCTGCCAGTCGTGGGTCCATAGGATCAGTTACGGCTGCTCTGCCCATCAAACAAAGCTCCTTTTCAGTTCTTTGAAACATTTTACAAGCACTTGGGTTAGCGGCTAATATTCTACCATCTGGAATTGTTACCATAACCGCATCTATACTATTTTCAAAAAAAGAGCGATACCGTTCTTCACTTTCTTTAATTGCTTTTTGAGAATTTATATGCTCTGTAACATCTCTTGAGTTTGTCACAATACCACTAACGCTTGGATCGTTCGCAAAGTTGGTTGCTTTTGTTTCGATCCATCTCCACTCTCCTTTAGCATTTTTAAAACGAAAAGGTTGGATTTCAATTTGCCTTTTCAACTCCAATTCTGAGAATTGCTTTATCACCCTTTCTTTATCCTCAGGATGAATAAAATCAAAAGCCATTTTACCAATAAATTCTTCCGGGGCAAAACCCAGCACAGGATAGGAAGTTTCGCTAACAAATTTATATTTTCCTTCTAAATCAAGTATTCCAATAAGATCTGAACCTTCCTGAACCAGTGACTTAAATTTTATTTCACTTTGAGATAAGGCATTTTCAGATTCTTTTAACCTGCTAATATCTTTTGCAATACCATATAACCCGGTTATTTTTCCTTCATTTTTTAAAGGAACAAGTGAAATTTCCAGGAACATCTTTCTTCCCTTTCCCGAAATAAAATTTGCTTCAAATTTTTGATTTTTTCCACCTATGGCTACATTAAACTTTTTAACGATGATTTCACGATGATCCTGACCGCAAAATGGCAGAAAATTCATTTTCAACAATTCGGACTCAGGCGTTTCTACAATATCGATAAGCCCTTTGTTGAGACTCACAAAATTCCCTTCCAGGTCTAAAGAAAAAAGGCCATCGGTAATTCGTTCAATAAATTCTTCATGGTTTTCAGTTTTGGTATCAAAATTATACTGCAGAACATTGCACCGCTCACTCTCTAAAACGTCAAATGTTATATCTCTAACAACATTTAAAATATATTCGCTTTCATGGTTTTCATCTAGTAAAGGAATATTCTCAATCTCCCAGTACTTGTCTTGGTAACTATCATTTTGCTTATCATAGATATCATATCTAAGAACATCTATTTTGTGGGGCTCCTGACTTGTAAATGCGATCTTAAAAGATTCGACGATTTCATTTGAGCCTAATGAAAATGAATTTTGAGGAAAAACTTCTTCAATTAATTTCCCTTTTAATTCTTCTTCATTACTATTTGTAATCTTACAGAATTGAGTATTCGACTCTTTAATAACAAAATCCCCCTCTCTTCTCTCAAATAAGAGGCAAGGAAAAGGCATGTTTTTAAAAATTTTCTGATGGTAGGTCATTAGAAATTATTTTTTCAATAATTAATTATGTTATTATAATAACCAATTATGTTAGAGGGAAAAAATATGAAAATATTATAATCTGAATAACTAAAAGCTATAAAATAAAATACTTTTAACATATTTATGATAAATGAGCAAATTTAGTAAAAACTATATGTAATTAATTTCCTACATAAGCTACTGCAATTAGGAATCATCAAAATAAGGTTAATTGTGATTAATCACAAAAGTGTTCAGGTGACTGAAAACCTTCTAAACCCGAAAAAGCCTCTTCCCATTAGAATGGAAAACAGCTTCTTGGCGACTACTTTTTTACAGTACTCCAACCAAACAGCCCTAGTAACGACAAGATCATTACTGATAATTTATTTAAGCAGAACAAAAGGAACTTGTAATTAAATCTTTTTTAAAAACCGGGTTTTCATTATAATCAAAAGGGGCATTTTTTGATTTCAGCATACTTTACTATTGGATTTTTATAAATAAAAAGGTCGGAAATACTTTGTATCTCCGACCTTAATCAAGAACCTCGGGGCAAGCCCACGAGGTATGAGTTGGAATATTCTTTTAAAAATTCGAGGCATCCCGATGGCTATCGGGACGGGAAATTAAACCCTCAATGAGGGATAAAAATTATAAATTTTATTGATTATCCTTTCACTTTATCGCTAAGCTTTTCAGGTAAAACCTCAAATCCCATATTAAAAAGGGTAAAGGCAAAGATATCTGCATATTCATCTATGATCATTGCAGTTGGTTTCCCTGCGCCATGACCGGCTTTTGTTTCAATTCTAATTAACACAGGATTGTTTCCAGCCTGCTTTTCTTGTAATTCGGCAGCAAATTTAAAGGAATGTGCAGGTACTACACGATCGTCATGATCTCCGGTAGTAACCATAGTTGCCGGATATTTCACCCCTTCTTTCACATTATGAACAGGAGAATACCCATATATATAATCAAACATTTCCTTACTGTCTTCAGAAGTACCATAATCATAAGCCCATCCTGCTCCGGCAGTAAATGTATGATAACGCAACATGTCCATAACGCCAACTGCTGGTAATGCTACTTTCATTAATTCTGGACGCTGAGTCATTGTTGCGCCAACTAATAATCCTCCGTTAGAACCACCGCGAATTGCTAAGTAGTCACTAGAAGTATATTTCTCTTTGATAAGGTATTCTGCAGCGGCAATAAAGTCGTCAAAAACATTTTGTTTTTTAAGCTTAATGCCCGCATCGTGCCATTCTTTCCCGTATTCACCACCACCCCGTAAGTTTGGGACTGCATAAATACCGCCTTGCTCCATCCAAACTGCATTTGCAATGCTAAATGAAGGAGTTAAACTAATATTGAATCCTCCATAACCATAAAGGATGGTTGGGTTCTTTCCGTTAAGCTCAATTCCTTTTTTATGAGTAATGATCATTGGAATCTTAGTTCCATCCTTTGAATTAAAGAAAACTTGCTTGCTTTCATAATCTTCTGGATTAAAATCTATGTTTGGTTTGTTATATAATTCTGAAGAGCCACTCTCAATATCGTATTTATAGATACTTCCAGGGGTTACATAGTTAGTGAAGGAATAGTATAAATAATCTTTATCCTTTTTAGTACCGAAACCACCCACAGATCCAACTCCAGGTAATTCCACATCTCTTACCAACTTACCATCATAATCGTATTGCTTTACTTTAGAAACAGCATCTACCATATACTCTGTAAAGAAATACCCACCACCTGTAGAAGGCGTTAATACGTTTTCGGTTTCAGGAATAAAATCTTTCCAATTCTCTGAACCTGGGTTTGCTGCATCTACAGTAACTATCTTTTGGTTTGGCGCATTAAGATTGGTTACAATAAAGAGTTTGCTTGCATCATTTTCTATCACATAGCTATCTGTATCCTCATTACCAATTAATGTAACCAACTCTGGATTTGGTTTGGTAAGATCCATCATAAATAACTTTCCGCCGGAAGTAGAATTTCTTGCCGAAATAAATAAGTAATTATTGTCTTCTGTTACAGACCCACCAACATATCTATGTTTTTGTGCTTCTGTACCTCCAAAAACAAGTTTATCCTCGCTTTGTTTGGTTCCCAGTTTATGATAGAAAAGTTTGTGCTGATCTGTTTTTGCTGAAAGCTCACTACCTTCTGGCTTTTCATAACTAGAATAATAGAAACCTTCATTTCCTTTCCAGGAAACTCCACTAAATTTCACATCTATCAGCGTATCTTCAATTACTTCTTTAGCTTCAGTATCAAAAAGGATCACTTTTCTCCAGTCACTTCCACCTTCAGAAATACTGTAGGCTGCCATTTTTCCGTCGTCAGAAAAACTTAAGCCACCAAGAGAGGTAGTGCCGTCTTTGCTGAATTTATTTGGATCTAAAAATAATTCTGCTTCTTCAGAATCTCCTTTTTTGCGATAGACCACATATTGATCTTGTAGTCCATCATTTTTAAAGAAATAATCGTAATCCCCTTCAGTAAAAGGCGCGCCTAATTTCTCGTAATTCCAAAGTTCTGTTAACCTATTATTAAGTTCCTTTCTGTAAGGGATCTTAGCCAGATAGTCATAAGTAACTTTATTCTCTGCCTTTACCCATTCCTCTGTTTCTTTACTTCTATCGTCTTCCAGCCAGCGGTAAGGATCTTTAACTTCGGTTCCAAAATAAGTGGTAACGGTATCAACTTTTTTAGTGTCAGGATATTTCAATACTTCTGCTTGTTCTTGGTTGGAATCTTCTTTGCAGGAAAAAATGCTTCCTATTGCAATAATTCCGATTAATAGTTTTTTCATAGTGACTTAAAGATGTTTATTTGATATAGGTGACAATTATAGCCTGTAAGTTACATTTTAAAAGGTATTTACCCAATTTATGCAGGCAACAACCCATTGTTAAGCATATATTCGGCGATTTGTACGGCATTGGTCGCAGCTCCTTTCCTTAAGTTATCTGCAACTATCCACATATTTATAGTGTTTGGTTGGGAATAATCACGTCTTATTCTACCCACAAAAACATCGTCTTTTCCTTCGGCATAAATAGGCATGGGATAGGTATTTACTGAAGTATTATCCTGTACGGTAACTCCAGGAAAATCGCTTAATAATTTTCTCACCTCATTTTCTTCGAAGTCATTTTCGAATTCGATGTTTACCGATTCACTATGTCCTCCAACAACTGGAATTCTAATTGCAGTAGCTGAAACCTGCACAGAATCATCTCCCAAGATCTTTTTGGTTTCATTAGAAAGCTTCATTTCTTCTTTAGTGTAGCCATTGTCCATAAAAACATCGCAGTGAGGGATAGCATTTCTGTGAATTGGATAAGGATATGCCATTTCTCCTTGTTCCTTGTTGTATTCATTCTCCAACTGCTGCACTGCTTTTACACCAGTTCCTGTGATGGACTGATAGGTAGAAACAACCACTCGTTTTATTTTATAAGCATCATGTAGCGGCTTTAAGGCCATTAACATTTGAATTGTAGAGCAATTTGGATTTGCAACAATTAGATCTTCAGAAGAAAGTTCTGTTGCATTGATCTCTGGAATAACCAATTTTTTTGAAGGATCCATTCTCCAGGCTGAGGAATTATCGATCACTTTTGTACCGACTTCAGCAAATTTTGGAGCCCATTCTAAAGAAGTGTCTCCACCTGCAGAAAAAAGTGCAAGATCTGGTTTTAGACTTACTGCCTCTTCTAGGCCAATTACTTTAAATGATTTATTATTGAACTGAATGCTGTTTCCAATCGATTTTTCTGAAGCTACCGGGTATAATTCTGTAATCGGGAAATTTCTTTCTGCTAAAACTTTTAATATTACTTGTCCAACCATTCCGGTTGCACCAACTACTGCTACTCTCATGCTGTTTGTTTATATAAATGAATTAGAGAAGGATTTAGCTTCTCCAAATGTTGTTTTTAACAATCTTTGCAAATGTATTGCACAAAAAAATATCTGGATAGTTTAAGAACAATAATTTATGACGATTCTACGGAATTGAACACATTTTTAATTTTAGTAAAAAAAAGAACCCTCCACAGAGTGAAGGGTTTAGGTTTAGAATATATAATGTAGCGGTGATTTAGATAGGTTTTTTATTTAAAATATAATTCCTTGAAATATTGAAATCGTCTCCCGTTGTATGCCATCTTCCAAATATCAGATCTTTCAATGATCCCTTTACTTACTAGTCTTAAACCATCTATATAAGTTCTATAAACTATGGAATATACAATTATACCAAGAATTAAAACCCATGAGTTTAATTGGTCTGTTCTCATAAAATAAAGAAGAAAAGCCAATGGGGCTAAGATTGCAATATAATATAGGTAGATATTCCTCATCTTAGGGATTTTGCTTTTTCAATTCGTCTCTAATTTCTATAAGTAACTCTTCTTGTGTAGGTCCTTTTGGAGCAGGAGCAGCTTCTTCCTCTTTCTTTTTAGTTTTTTCGTAAACTTTTAGGAATAAGAACACAAAAAGTCCAACTAATATGAAATAAATAATTGCCTGAAGAAGATTTCCGTAAGTTAAGACCGCAGCTTCTGCTTCCTGTGCTGCTTCTAAAGTGGTGTATTTTTGACCATCCAACGAGATGAATTTCTGAGTAAAATCTGTTCCTCCAGTTAACACACTTATTACAGGCATAAATATATCTGCAACTACAGAAGAAATTACTTTGTTAAACGCAGCTCCAATAACTACGGCAGTTGCTAAGGCAACGATATCCTTTTTCATTAAAAAGGCTTTAAAATCAGAAAAAAACGCCATAAATGTTCAAGTTTTATGATAGTACCCCACAATTTACAGAAAAATATTAATTGTAGAGCCTATTCCTCAATAATCACACGTTTCACGCGTTGTGAAATCCCCGTAATCAACTCATAAGAAATAGTATTTCCTTTTGCAGCAAAAACTGTGGCATGTTGAGGGCCACCAAAAATAATAACTTCATCCCCTTCCTTACAATCTATGCCTGTAATGTCTATCATGAGCATATCCATACATACGTTTCCAATAATGGGGGCGTATTGATCTTTTATAAAAACTCCTGCCCGGCCATTACCATATTGCCTGTTAATACCATCTGCATGACCAATTGGTAAAGTAGCGGTCATAGTTTTTTTGGTTGCAGTAAATGCTCTGTTATAACCTACACTTTCTCCTATCGCAATTTCATGGATCTGAGAAATAATCGTTTTTAAGGTGCCAATTGGTTTTAGCTTCTCATTGATCTTTTCGTCATTACCGAATCCGTAAAGTCCAATTCCGCATCTCACCATGTCAAAAGCAGCTTCGGGATAATTGATTACTGCTGAAGTATTACTTATATGAAGAAAGGGTTTATAATTCAAATTTTCGAATAATCTAAAAACCATTTTCCTGAATTTTCCCAGTTGTTGCAATGTAAATTCGCGTTCCCTCCAATCTTCACTTGCGGCAAGATGGGAAAAGATAGATCTCACTTTAACAGCATCAGATTTTCCTAGATAGTCAAAAACGGTATTTAATTCAGGATCAATAAAGCCAAGTCTATTTAAACCGGTATTTAATTTTAAATGAATGGGATAATTTTTCAGACCAAGTTTTTCGGCTGTTTTTATAAATTCCCTAAGAACGAATTCACTATAGATACTAGGTTCTAAACATGTTTCTATTATTTCTTCAAAATTAATAGATTGCGGGTGAAGCACCAAAATAGGTTCTGTGATGCCTGCATCTCTAAGTGCAACCCCTTCTTTTGTGTATGCTACTGCAAAATAACTAACCCCTAACTCACTTAATTTTTTAGCTATTTCAGCAGATTCACTGCCGTATCCAAAAGCCTTCACAACGCCCATTAATGTTACACCTTTGGCCAGTTTAGAACTTAGGTAATTGTAATTATGAGTTAGAGCTCCTAGATCGATCTCTAAAGTAGTTTCGTGAACGCTAGACATTAGGTAGGTGTTTTTCCCGGATCTACAGTTTCTGCATCTTTTACAGAAAAATGTTTAACCCGTTCTTTAAGCATTGCCTTAAAATAAGCAGCCCTACTTAAAGGTTCATATTCTTCGTTTTCTCCCAAAAACACCAAATCGTCATTAACCGCTTTTCTATAACTAAATTGAGCGAGGTTGCCAGTTCTTGTGCATACCGCATGTACCTTGGTAACATATTCTGCAGTTGCCATAAGATTTGGCATCGGCCCAAAAGGATTTCCTTTAAAATCCATATCCAGTCCGGCAACGATCACTCTAATTCCGCTATTAGCAAGATCATTGCAAACGGTCACTATTTCATCATCAAAAAATTGGGCCTCATCTATTCCTACCACATCGCAACCATCGGCTAAAATGCGGATATGTGCCGCAGATGGAACCGGAGTAGATCTAATTTCATTAGCATCGTGAGACACTACCATTTCTTCATGGTAACGTTTATCTATGGCAGGTTTAAAGATCTCAACCTTTTGTTTTGCAAAAGTGGCTCGTTTAAGTCGGCGGATCAATTCTTCGGTTTTACCGGAAAACATAGATCCACATATAACTTCTATCCAGCCAAATTGCTCCTTATGATTTACTGTATTTTCGAGAAACATTTTGTATTTTTCAGTGCAGTTTAGGATTTATACCTAATCGGCATAAAGTTGAAACAAATTTATTAAAAATACAACCGAGGTGGATGTTCGTTAAAGTAAATTTGTAAACCAATTAATACTTACGGAAGCTAAGATAAATTAAACTTGGTAGCATTATTGCACTTTATAGTATCTATCTTCTAAATAAAAATAATACTTGTGATGAAAAAGAAATTGGAATCTGAATTAAAAAATTTAGCAAACACTATACTTAACAACGCCTCCGGATCTTCTACTGCGCAATTAAAGCAACTAGCAAAAGAGCTTTATGAGAAATTGACCATAGTGGCTTTTACTGAAGAAAATTTATCCGGATTGAAAGAAACACCAAATGTTTCTACTGCTGTAAAGCAAGAGAAAATTACACCAGAAAAGGCGACAGAATCTACTAAAGATGAATATTTGCCAGATGGAACTGAATATAATGATACAGAAGCGATCACAGAGCTTAATACCGAAATGATCAAGGATATCGTTGCCCAGATGCCTCCGGAAACAGCGCATGTGGATAGTATGGTAGACAACATCATTGCTAAAAGCAGTAACGGAAAGTTACCGGAAAATTCAGATGATTTCATGAAAAGCGACTTTAGAGATATAGGAGTAGATTATGATAATCTTCCAAGTTTTGAACCTGTTAAAAGACAGGAAAAAGAAAAGCCTAGATCTCTAAACGACCGACTTAAAAAAGGAATTAATATAGGTCTTAATGAACGCTTATCTTTTATAAAGCATTTGTTTGATGGACACACGAATGATTATAATAGAGTGATCTCTCAATTAAACACCTTTGATAAACTAGACGATGCACATAAATTTATTCAGCAAGTCGTAAAGCCAGACTATAAGAACTGGGAAGGAAAAGAAGAGTACGAAGAGCGTTTTATGGCGCTTGTAGAAAATAAATTCAACCATTAGATCTTCCAAAGATTAAGTTCACTTAATTATGTCGAAATTATATTTGGTGCCAACACCTATTGGTAATTTGGAAGATATCACTCTTAGGGCAATCCGTGTTTTAAAAGAGGTAGATTTTATTCTTGCTGAAGATACACGCACTAGTGGAAAATTGCTGAAGCACTTCGAAATAAACACTCCAATGCAAAGCCATCATATGCACAATGAGCATAGAACGGTCGAAAACATTGTAAGACGAATTAAGAATGGGGAAACTTTTGCGTTGATAAGTGATGCCGGAACTCCTGCTATAAGTGATCCTGGTTTTTTACTAACCCGAGCTTGTGTACAAGAAGGAGTAGAGGTAGACTGTTTGCCAGGTGCCACAGCCTTTGTACCTGCTTTGGTGAATAGCGGTTTCCCTAACGATAAATTTGTTTTTGAAGGATTTTTACCTCCGAAGAAAGGGAGGCAAACCAGATTTAAGACCTTGGCAGAAGAAACCAGAACAATCATATTTTATGAATCTCCTCATAAATTGCTGAAGACTCTTGCCAATTTCATGGAATATTTTGGAGAAGAAAGATTGGTTTCTGTATCCCGAGAAATAACGAAAATGCACGAAGAAACCATCCGCGGAACAGCAAAAGAAGTTTTGGAATACTACACGAATAAACCCCCAAAAGGCGAAATTGTTATTGTGGTTCAAGGGAAGGCATAAATGCAAAATTTATTAGACACCATAAGGCAGTGTGAGGTTTGTTTAAAACATTTACCTCAAGGCGCTAGACCAATTATTGAAGCATCTAAAGACTCTAAGATTTTATTGATCAGTCAGGCACCGGGTAGAGTTGTGCATGAGTCGGGAATTGCTTGGAAAGATCAAAGTGGAAAGAAATTGAGAGAATGGCTTGGAGTAGATGAAGATACTTTTTATAACACCTCTAATTTTGCCATTTTACCCATGGGATTTTGTTATCCTGGTAAAGCCAAAACAGGTGATATGCCGCCTAGAAAAGAATGTGCTCCCCTTTGGCATGATCAGGTTTTTTTAGAATTGAATAACGTAAAACTAATTCTTTTGATAGGTGCTTATGCCTCCACCTATTATCTCCCAGATGAAAAAACCAAGCTTACAGAAAAAGTAGCAGATTATGAGAAACATCTCCCTAAATTCTGGACCTTACCACATCCATCTCCTGTAAATAGATTTTGGAGAATGAAAAACCCCTGGTTTGAAGAAACGGTGGTGCCAAAACTTCAACAAAAGATTGCCTCAATTCTATCTTGATCGTTTTTTAACAGCAAAACACAAGTGTTGACTCCTAATTAAGCTATATTTAAAATGAGTCACATTACATTTGTAATCAGTTTTCAATCTTAATAAAATATGCGCTGGACGCTAAAGCCAAAACCCAATAGTGAAATTGTTAGTAAACTAGCTTCACAACTTGGAATAGAAATTCCTATTGCCTCATTGTTAGTGCAACGGGGAATAGAAACCTTTGAAGAAGCTAAAAAATTCTTCAGGCCTTCTTTGGAAGATCTACATGATCCATTTTTAATGAAGGATATGGATAAGGCTATAGAGCGAATAGAAAAAGCCATAGAGCAAGAGGAGAATATTATGGTCTTTGGAGATTATGATGTAGATGGAACCACTAGCGTTGCCTTGGTTTCTTCTTATTTAAAGACCTTTTATCCAAATGTGGTTTCCTATATCCCAGACAGATATGCGGAAGGCTATGGAGTTTCTTATATGGGAATCGATTTTGCGGCAGATAATGATATCTCTCTTATAATTGCGTTAGACTGCGGAATAAAGGCAATTGAAAAAGTCGCTTATGCAGCTGAAAAGAATATAGATTTTATTATTTGTGATCATCACAGGCCGGGCACAGAAATTCCAAAAGCTGTGGCGGTTCTCGATCCAAAAAGAGAAGATTGCGACTATCCATATAAAGAGCTTTGTGGCTGCGGAGTTGGTTTTAAACTTTTGCAAGCCTGGACCATTAAAAAGGACATTCCATTAGATATTCTATTTCCCTATTTAGATCTTGTCGCTACGGCAATAGGAGCAGACATTGTTCCAATAACCGGAGAGAATAGGATCTTGGCCTATCACGGACTTCATGTTATAAATGTAGCTCCAAGGCCTGGATTTAAAGCGATTATAGCACAAATAAAAAAAGAAACTCTCACTATAACCGATGTTGTTTTTATTCTGGCACCAAGAATAAATGCGGCTGGAAGAATGAAGCATGGCTTGCATGCGGTGAATTTATTGGTAGAAGATGATTTGGAAGTTGCAAAACAATTCGCATCAGAAATTGAAGCATATAATTCCGAGCGTAGAGAAGCCGATAAAGGTATTACCGTTGAAGCATTGCAACAAGTAGAAGATCTGGATGAAAAGGAGCGTTTTACAACCGTTGTCTATCAGGAAAACTGGCATAAGGGAGTCATTGGTATTGTAGCGAGTAGATTGATTGAAACTTACTATAGACCAACCTTGGTGTTTACTAAAAGCGGAGATAAACTAGCGGCGTCGGCTAGATCTGTAAAAGGTTTTGATGTGTACAATGCACTTGAAGCCTGTACAGAACATATAGAACAATTTGGGGGACATATGTATGCAGCTGGATTAACTTTAGCTGAATCTCAGTATGATGCATTTAAATTAAAATTCGAAGAAGTAGTTTCCGGAAGTATCGAGAATTATATGCTATCTCCAGAGATCTCTATAGATGCTGAAATAAAACTAGCAGATATCAATCCGAAATTTCATAGAATATTAAAGCAATTTGAACCTCATGGTCCGGGAAATATGTCTCCTGTTTTCTTAAGTACAAATCTGAAAGACACAGGCTATGGCAAATGTGTCGGTGGAGATGATCTTCATTTAAAATGTGCAGTGAAACAAGGAAAAACTAAAAGCCAAATTGGAGCTATTGGTTTTAATTTGGGTGCTAAAAAAGAACTGATAATTAATTCACAATCTTTTGATGCCGTTTATTCCATAGATGAGAATGAATGGAATGGGAATGTGAGTTTGCAGTTAAAGCTTAAGGATATTAAGGCTTAAATGATTTACTCGATCCCGATGCTTATCAGATTGCTCGAAGGGATTGTGATGTCATTCTGAAAGCAGTGAAACGGATTGAAGAATCTCTATGAACCAGAATCATCTTTACTGGAGATCCCTCCTGTCGTCGGGATGACTAAAATGGAGATTTCATTCTATAAGAAAATTTGATTTTTGAATGAATATAGCGACGTTTGAAGGGATTGTGATGTCATTCTGAAAGCAGTGAAACGGATTGAAGAATCTCTATGAACCAGAATCATCTTTATTGGAGATCCCTCCTGTCGTCGGGATGACAAAAACTGGAGTTTTCATTCTATAGAAAACTTAAATTTATAAATAGTTCTCGGAACGCTTGAAGTGACAAACGGGATTCGTCATATTGAGCTTGTCGAAATATGGTTTTGATGCAACAAACTTAGACATTCAATAGATATAGAATTATTTTTTATTTTCTTTAGGGTCTTTACTCCAAAGCAGTAAACCCGCTCCGGCTCCAGTTAATGAACCGTAGATTACACTATAATCATCATTATAGTAAAATAATGCTATCAAAAGAGTTGGAACTAAAATTGCAATTCCAATTTTTTGAGCCTTCTTTAAATTAGATAGTAATATTATCATATCAACTTAATTTTTCAAGTTTCAATTCTTCGCCATCAAAAACAGCAAAAGTGTAATATTCGATCCAATCTCCAGTATTTATATATGTTGAGGTGTCTGATAGTTCAATTTCCAAAGGCAGATGTCTATGCCCGAAAAGGAAATAATCGAAGTGTTGAGTTTCTAGTTTTTTACGGCAGTATTGTATTAACCATTCCCCTTCTTCCCCTAAAAATTTTTCATCTTCTACTCCAGAGATCAATTTGTTTTTTACAGATAAATACTGCGCTATAGGCACACCGATATCTGGATGTAACCATTTATATAAAAATTTAAACAATGGATTTGTAAATACTTTTTTCATCCTCTTGTATCCTTTATCGCCAGGGCCTAAACCGTCACCATGACCAATCAGGAATGTTTTGGAATTGAATTGGAATTCCTTTGGTTCATGAAAAACGGGAATATTGAGTTCTTTTTCGAAATAATCCTTCATCCAGAGATCATGATTCCCCACGAAAAAATAGATGGGAATTCCGCTATCCCTAATTTCGGCAAGTTTTCCTAAGGTGCGTACAAATCCTTTTGGAACTACATGTTTATACTCGAACCAAAAATCGAAAAGATCACCTAGTAAGAATATTGCAGCAGCATCTTCTTTTATCTCGTCCAGCCATTTTACAAACTTTGCTTCTCTAGGTTTGCTTTCCTCTTGAGTAGGTGCGCCTAAATGATTATCGCTTGAAAAGTATAATTTTTTGCCTTTCGGAATATTCATGTTTCGAGTTTGGACGTGTAAATATAAGTATTTTAGGAAAGTAGCAGAACTATTGGATTTCAGTTCTTCCTTTATTTGTAAGCAGTTTTGCGCAAGGGATGGCAGCGGCATCCCCCGATCTTTATCGGGGATAGAGCGCACAGCCCGACCTTGCTTTTCTGCAAGGTTGCGCCCTAAGTATTATCACTTGCATACCACTCTGCGAAAGAGGTATCGGTTTCCTGTAGCTTTAAAGAGAACAACTTAATTTGGGAAGGTAACTGACTCTTGATCTTATTGGCAAAATCTATCACCATATTCTCGCTTGTTGGTTGGTACTCTACCAAGATCACATTATGATCCCTGCTTTCTAATTCTCTTGCAAGCTCTATGTGTGGAGTGTTTTTGTTGAAAACAGTAGCATGATCGAATTTATCTACGATCTCCGATTTCACGATCTTTTTGAGATCGGTAAAATCTATCACCATTCCATATTTTACATTGTTGGTATCTGTAATTGGGGTTCCAATTACCGTAACGCTTAGCTTATAACTATGGCCGTGCACATTTTTGCACTTCCCGTCATAGCCGTAAAGCGCGTGACCGGTTTCAAAAGAAAATTGTTTGGTGATCCTAATCTTACTCATAACTGCAATTTGATGCAAAGGTACTAGATTTTCCTTCTAAAAGTTTTAGATACAATCAAAGCTTTCTATCCCTACATTTGTAAGCTTTAATCCCTCATTGAGGGTTTAACCCGCCTGACCGGCTGGGCAGGTTCCCAGAGGCCTGCCCGAAAAAAATTTCATTCAGGCGGGCTTGCCTCGAATTTTTAAAAATATTTTCCAAGTCATACCTCGTGGGCTTGCCCCGAGGTTCTTGATTTGGGGAGAAATTACAACTTAATGTTCCAAATACTTAATATAGGAAGGGGATGAGTGAAATGTTAGAATTGTATGAACAATTAGAGTTCCAAGAGAATCCTCTTTACGAACGCATTATTACAGATCTTGTTACAAAACAATACAGCATAATTGATGATTTCTTTAATTTAGAAGAGGTTGGAAAATTACGTGCTACCTTATTACAGGAATATGAAGAGGACAATTTTAAGAAGGCTGCAATAGGGAATAGAGTAAATGAAGTCATTGAAAAATCTGTGCGTGGAGATTTTATTCTTTGGCTAAATGAGGCTGATGCAGGTGAGAATGAAAAGATCTTTTTTAATAAAATAAATCCATTTATCTCTTATTTGAACAAGACCTGTTTCTTAGGGATTCTTTTTAAGGAATTCCATTATGCTTTATATCCAACAGGAACTTTTTATAAAAGGCATTTGGACACCTTTCAAAATGACGACAGGCGTAAGCTTTCTTTGGTTTGTTATTTGAATAATGAAGATTGGAAACCAGAAAATGGTGGAGAATTAGTGATCTATAAAAATGAAGCTGGTAAAGAAAACCCTATTACTATTTATCCTTTTCCTGGAAGAGTTGTGGTTTTTGAAAGTCAGATCTTAGAACATGAAGTAAAGCCTGTAAATACCATGCGATTAAGTATTACCGGATGGTTGAAAACACGCTAGTTATTTTTTGAATTTCTTATAAAGCACAACCCCTATGAGGGCTATGGCAATAAGTAACCAAAATCCCATTCCACTCAAAAACGAAAAAATATCATAAGTGGTTTCACTTACAGGCACCTCATTTTGTGTCATTTTCTAGTGTTTTTTCATGTAATTTCTAGAATACAGAAAGATGGCCACAATTAAAAAGATGGCAAAGATATACCATTTATTCTCTAGGAGGAATTCCCAAATGGTAAATCCCCACTCTTGTTCTGGGGTTGCTTGTTTCTCTTTTGGTATTCCTATTTGCAATGACATAGTTTGAATTTTATAGAAATATACTCATTATATCTGTTGGGGCGATACTATTTATTGAATTTTGATAAGGCATTTTTAGTAAATTCCGATAGCACCAATTCGCCTGAGACTGCAGCCCGAGTGATCAATAATTTATCCCAATGAGCAGTGTTCTCCCAAAGCACTTTTTTCATTTCTTGAGTAGCCTGCGGATTATATGAAGCTAATTTTTCAGACAATAATTCTACTTCCTTGTCTAGGTCTGAAATTGATTCAAAGACTTTTGCGAAAAGGCCTTTTTCTTGCGCCCAATAGGCATTCTTCCATTCGTGAGCAGCAAGACTTAACTCAGATAAAGCGGCTAATCCCATTTTACGTTCTACTGCAGGAGCAATAACAAAAGGGCCAATTCCTATAGTAAGTTCAGATAGTTTAATTGCAGCTGCTTCTGTAGCCATACTATAATCGCAAGCTGCGGCTAAGCCAACTCCACCACCAACGGTTTTTCCTTGAATGCGACCAATAATAGGTTTCTTACACATTCTCATAGCATTTATTACATTGGCAAAGCCGGAGAAGAACTGTTTTCCTTGCTCGAGGTTCTCAATCGCTACCAATTCATCAAAAGATGCTCCCGCACAAAATGCTTTTTCACCTTCAGATTTAAGAATTATCACATTTACTTCTTCATTTTCAGATAATTTCTGAAATTCTTTTTGAAGTCTCTCTAATAATTCTGAAGGAAAGGAATTGCTAGCAGGATGCCCAAATTCTACTGTGGCAATTTTATTTTGAATGCTTGTATATAAACTTCCGTTCTCGCGGGTAGTGCTCATAAGAAATAAATTTTATCAAATGTAAAGATAAAGAGAATGCCTGAAAAGAAAAAAGCTTCAAGTTGCAAGATAGAATTTTAAGCAAAAGGTTTAAATGACCCTTCGACTCCGCTCAGGGAGACGATGCTGGTTTTATCTTCCGTCATGCTGTCCCGAGACTTCCTATCGTGTGGACACAATTTTTTAATATTTTAGCTGACTAATAATAGTTTTGCTAATAAAATGAAAAGGGGATTCACAGACTTAGAGGATAAACGTTTAGTTTATAGAGGCAATAAGATTTTATCGGATTTATTCAGTAAGAGCGTCCATTCAATCCGTCAGATTAGCAGGAATGAATCAGAGGCAAAAGCGGTTTACCGTTTTTTGCAGAACGACAGGGTCAGTGAAAAAGATATTATAGAAAACTTGATTCATAATTGCCGCACGGCATGTGCCGGCAGATTCGTTGTCTGTATCCAAGATACCACAGAAATCAACTTAAGCAGCCATGGTAAAAGGATCAACAAAGATAGCTTTGTGGGCACTACCAATGCAAAGGGCTCCCAAGGATTGGGATTCTTTATTCATCCAAGTTTGGTCTTGGATGCCGTGACTGGTACCCCCTACGGCTATTCTGATATTAAAGTTTGGAACAGGCCCTTAGAGTTCAAATCAAAGCATGAAAGACAGTACGGTAAACTGCCCATAGAAGAAAAAGAATCCTATAAATGGATAGAGGTGTCCAAAAACACACAGGCCTCACTACGGGATGTGGTAGAGGGAATGGTGATCATACAAGATAGAGAAGGGGATATTTACGAACAGTTTGCAATCATACCAGATGCACAAACAGATCTGTTGATAAGAGCCCGTGTGGATAGAACATTGGCAGATAGGTCAAAATTATTCAGTTGCCTGGAAGATCAACCCTGTCAAGGGTTTTATGAGGTACAGGTGGATGCCTGTGCAAAGACCAAAAGAAAAAAAAGGACGGCAAAAATTGAAATCAGATATAAAGAGGTGGAGCTCAAAAGAACCAGCGCAACAAGCAAAGGAGTGGCATCCAGCATAAAACTATATCTGGTAGAGGCCAAAGAGGCTGACTATACTGGCCCCGATAAAATATGCTGGAGGCTCTTGACAACCTTGCCTATACAGACAATAGAAATGGCAGAAATGTGCGTGGAATGGTATAAGTGGAGATGGACGATAGAAGAGGTGTTCAAAATATTAAAAAAAGAGGGTTACAATGTTGAGGCGTCAGAGCTGGAGTATGGGTCATCGGTAAGAAAACTAAGCTTATTGATAATGGAGGTCGTCATCAAACTGTTCCTAATGCGTCTAGCGTATGCAGAACCAGAAAGAGAGATGAGCGCCGATAGCTGTTTTACAGAAGAAGAGCAAGAGTTTTTAGAGCTCCAAATAAAAAGTCTGGAAGGTAAAACAGAGAAACAAAAAAACCACTATAAGAAAAAAGAGCTAAAAAGATATGTTTGGGCGATAGCTAGACTTGGTGGTTGGAAAGGGTATGAAAGCAAAAGACATCCAGGTATAACAACCCTATGGATAGGATTGAAATATTTTAAAGCCGCAATGGAAGGGTGGACCATTCATAAAGATATGTCCACACGATAGGAGACTTCGGGAGTTTCAGGATCTTTCATGCTTCAATTCTCTGAGCTAGATAAATTTTTATATCATGTGTTAAAGGTTGATATTACTATTTTGAAAAGAGTGATTCCGCTATAGGAATATATTTTTTCAAATGAGATTCCTCCTTCGACGGAATGACAAGCCTCTCTTGGTGTCTTTCTGAAAGGAGTGAAACGGATTGAAGAATCTCTAATATTTGAGTATATATTATTAAAGTTTAATATTTTATTTCCGCTGCTATAATACTTGGTTGCATAAAATTTATCTTATAATGCTCAGAGTAACATAATCAATAATTTAAATGTCTTTCTTTAGATATTTTCTACGGAATTTAAATACCAAGGCGCTACTTCTAATAAGCATCCAGGCAAAGAACGCGATCCAAATGGCATATAATTTTAGCCCGAAATAATCACCTATCAATAAAATAGGGGTGAACACTAAAAAAGTGGCAACCAATAGAAGATTTCGCAAATATTTTGCTTCGCCTAATCCTTTAAAGATCCCGTCGAACATAAAAGCGATTGCATTGATTGGTTGCATTAGCAACACTAACCAAAATACAGATGAAAACAAAACCAATACGCTGGCTTCTTTATTGAAGATGAGTCCGATCTCATTATAGAAAACAGCACAAATTCCCATTAACATAAGAGCGATTATCACAGAATACTTACTTATCTTTTTACTCAGCTCCCAAAGACTTACATAGTCTTTCGCACCCAATAGTCTTCCTCCAATCGCATTTCCTGCATTTGCATAGCCATCTATAAAAAAAGCAAAGAACAACCAGATATTCATAAGAATACTTTGAGCTGCGATATAATTCCTGCCATAATCTGTTGCATAAGCGTTGGCTAGATAAATGGCAAAATTAAGCGCAGCCGTTCTTATAAATAAGTTCCCGGCCATTAAAAGCAGACCTCTAAGCCTTGGATTAATATTAAAGCTCAATTTTAAATTGAAAGGTGTTTTCTTAAAATAAAACCATAGCGCCATCACTAACATAACTCCCTGTGCTGCTAAACTTGCATAAGCAGCTCCTTTAAGGTGCATGGCAGGAATAAAGTCTCCTACGCCATAAACTAGCGCATAGTCCAGCACCACGTTTACAAGAGCTCCGGTAAGACTACATTTCATTGCCCATAAGGTGTTTTGAAGACCTCTAAACACCCCGAAAATGGCAAAGGTCACTAAGGTTAGTGGATAGCCAATAGCCCTTATTTGGTAGTATTCTTCAGCATAATTCAAAATAAGCCCTTCTGCATTATAACTGCTGAAAATGGCTTTGGCAAAAAAAGCAGTTATGGCATAGATTAGAATGCTTAATAATAGGTTAAAAAATATGGCTTGCGGAATCAACGTTTTTACGGCGTGTATTCTATTCGATCCTAAATGTTGAGAAACAATCGAGGAGATGGCAGTTTTTGTTTGTGCCACGATCCATATAATAGCAGAGAGAAAAGAGCCAACAATTCCAGCAGCCGCCAAGGCTTCAATGGGGTTTGTGTCTACATTCCCGATAATTGCGATATCGGTTAGGGAAATAAGCGGTTCTGCAATCCCCGCGATAATTGCCGGGATAGCGAGTTTGTTGATGTTCTTAAAACTTATTGCAGACAATCTTTAAGTTTGAACGGTAAATATAAAATAAGTAATTGCTTTCAGAGTGATGCGTTCGGGAGAAATCCGGCGAGATTAATTAGAAATGCTTAATTATAATCTTATTTTTGAAGGAATAGTTTCAATAATTATATTCAACCCCTATGAATCAAAATCTAATATGCCTGTTTGCAGTAGCTTTTTTTGGAATATTTACAGCGACCGCACAGCAGGATTACCCAACAAACCAGGAGGTAGCACAACGATTGCAACAAATGGCCACCTCGGGAAATTCGAAATTAATCTCACTCACTAAAACAGAAGGCGGACAGGATATTTGGGCTCTTCAAATAGGAAAAGGCGATCTTGAGAATAAACCAGCTATCGCTATTACAGGTGGCGTGGAAGGCTATCACGTTCTAAGTGTCGAATTGGCGTTACAGGTTGCAAACCGATTGTTGAAAGATCATTCTGAACTGCTGGAAACTACCACCTTTTATGTTTTTCCAAATATGTCTCCGGATGCTTATTCGCAGTATTTTAGCAACATCAAATATGAGCGCAGGGGGAATACAGTAAAAATCGATCAAGACAGGGATGGCAGATTGAGCGAAGATGGATATGAGGATTTAAATAAGGATGGATTTATAACAAAGTTTCGGGTAGAAAGTCCTTTAGGGGACTATGTTCCTCACGAAAAGGATCCCCGGGTTTTGGTGAAAGCAGAAAATGATGGTAAAAGTACTACCCGATATAAAATGTTTTCTGAAGGAATAGATAATGATAAAGACGAAAAATATAATGAAGATTCAGAAGAAGGGATCGCGTTTAATAAGAGCCTGACTTACAAATTTCCGGCATTTGAACCTTTTGCAGGGGATTATCCGGTTTCGCAAAAAGAAAGCAGGGCTTTGCTGGATTACCTGTTCGAGCGATGGAATATTTTTGCATTTGTAACTTTTAGTCCTGCCAATAACCTTTCAGCTCCTTTAAAATTCGACAAAAGTGATGCAGAAAAAAGGATTGTGAGTTCTATGTTGGAAAAGGATGTAGAAATCAATAAAATGGTTTCAGAAATTTATAATGAAACTATCCCACACAAAGCCTACAATCAGGAAAATCAGGGTACAGAAGGAGATTATTTTCAATGGGCCTATTTTCACTTTGGAAGATTGAGTTTTAGCACACCAGGATGGTGGGTGCCAGAGGTCAAAGCGGAAGCCAAAGATTCCACAATGATCGAAGAAAACAAAGAGATCAAAGAAGTAAAAGTTACCCCAGAAACTAACTTTTTGGCCTGGGCACAAAGGGAAGATCTAAAAAATGTATTTATTCCCTGGCAAGAGGTTAATCACTCCGATTTCCCAAATCAAAAAGTTGAGGTTGGTGGAATTAAACCCTTTGTAATGGTAAATCCTCCATACCGAATGGTGGATAGCATTGCTGAAAATCATACGAATTTTATAGTGAAACTCGCTGAAATTCAGCCTAAACTGGAATTTCATAATTTAAAAAAAGAAAAACTGAGTGGAGGTTTAACCAGAATCACCGTAGATCTATTTAACAATTCCCCGCTTCCAACACATTCAGAACTTGGAGAACGTTCCAGGTGGCTTCAAAAATTACAGATTACCGTAAATAAAGATAAAAAGGACCTACTTGCAGGGAATACTATCAAGCTATTGGATAAACTTGGAGCTTATGAAAAAGAGACCCTTTCCTGGATCGTTAAAGGTGGGGGAACAGCAAATATAAAAGTAGGAGCACCGCATACGGGGTATGTAACTATGAATGTAAAACTTTAATTTTTGGTAAAAATGAATTTAAAAAATATAAGAAATACTGCGATTTTAGGGTTTTTTAGTCTGTTGCTGAATATTCCTACAGGTCAGGCACAGGAGAAATATTTTCGAGCTATTGGTACTCCACATGAGCCGGAAGTACAGGTAAGCTGGAACCGATATTATACCTATGAAGGGATAGTGGATATTATGCAAAAAATTGCAAAAGCACATCCTGAACTTGCAAAACTTGAAAGTATCGGTAAATCTTTTCAAGGCAAAGACATCTATTTATTGACGATTTCTGATTTTAAGAAAGGGGATCCTTCAAAAAAACCGGCGATGTATATTGACGGGAATATACATTCCAACGAAATACAAGGAGCTGAATTTTCTCTTTATACTGCCTGGTATCTTACCGAAATGTTCGATGATCTTGATTTTATCAAAGAACTGCTTCAGGATAAGACTTTTTATATCAACCCTACCATTAATCCAGATGCGAGGAATGAATATATGAATAATCCCAACACTCCGCATTCTCCAAGATCTGGAATGATCGTCCTTGATAATGATGGCGACGGAGAAGCCGGGGAAGATGGGTTTAATGATTTAAACGAAGATAATCACATCACGATGATGATTCGGAAGTCACCTACCGGTAGATATATTAAAGATCAAATGGATGATAGAAAACTCATTAGGGTTGCTGCTGAAGAAAAGGGTGAATATGAAATGTTAGGGTATGAAGGGATAGATACCGATGGGGACGGGGAAGTAAATGAAGACGGAATTGGCTATTATGATCCAAACCGCGACTGGGGTTGGAAATGGCAGCCGGATTATGTACAGCGGGGAGCTTATAAATATCCTTTTAGTTTACCGGAAAACCGTGCGGTAATGGAATTTGTAATGAAACATCCCAATATAGCAGGCGCGCAGAGTTATCATAATTATGGAGGAATGATCTTAAGAGGACCTGGAGCCGAGGAAGATAAGGATATCTATAACCAGGAAGACATAGAAATCTATGATGCTATTGCAAAAAAAGGGGAGGAAATGATCCCTGGATATAAATATCTGGTTGTTTACAAAGATCTTTATTCTGTTTTTGGAGGTGAATTGGACTGGTTTTACGGAAGCCGTGGTGTTTATACTTACACCAATGAATTGATGGTCTCTTACCTTTATTTCCATCAAAACGAAGGTCGTGGAAATCAAGATGAGGAAATGAAGGTAGACAGGTATTTAACCTTTGGGGATGCCTTTGTAGATTGGGCAGAATATGATCATCCGCAATATGGTAAAATTGAAGTTGGCGGATTTAAAAAGAATTTTGGGCGTGCACATCCGGGATTTTTACTGGAGCAGGATGCACATAGAAATATGGCATTTACAATATATCACGCGTTTCACACACCCAAAATAAGTATTACCGATGTTGAAGAGGAAAACCTGGGCGGTGGCCTTAAGCAAATAACCGCCACAATTTATAATGAACGTTTGATGCCCACCCACAGTAGTCAGGATCTTAAATATAAGATAGAACGGCCAGATTATGTGTCTATTTCCGGTACTAATGTCGTAACAGGGATGCTTGTGAAAGATGCCGATTTCAATAAAGTTGAAGAGCAAAAAGTGAATCCAGAGAAAATGTTGGTAGAAAACATTCCTGGAATGAATTCGGTAAAAGTTCGCTGGATCGTTTCAGGAGGAGGGAATTATAAAATCAGCGTAGATTCTGCGAAAGGTGGAATTGCTGAATGGAAGAAATAAGCCTATTTCAGGCTTTGATTCTGAGTTCCGATAGTTTGCATTCGGGATGCCTAAAATTTTTCAAAATCGGTTTTTAATCATTCATTGAGCGTCTAATTCCGCGAGGCTTACCTTGAAAAATTATTTTTCTAATCCATACCTAGTGGGCCTGCCCGTATCGTATCGTACAGTTCGGTCCGGCCTGCCCGAACTGTTTGGGGCGGGCTTGCCCAGCGGTTCTTGATCATTGAGTACAAAGCCAACTTTCACTTTAGAGGAAGTTGGCTTTTTTATGAAGTATGTCTAAGGACGAATTATTCAGATTTTCGATGAATTATCTGGGAGTTAAATTCAACTTGATCTGTTGGAATTTAATAGCTTCGTGTTAAGTTCGATTCAGTCTTATCTTTAGGTTTCTAAAGATATTTCACAGAATTAATTCATAACAATGAAATGGCGCAGCACTTTGCTTCGGAAAGTAAATGTCTTCCAATTTTTGATAACCTCGAGCTTCATAGAATTTCTGATTTCTTTTATTTAAGCTGAAAGTGTCTAACCTGATAGAATTGAAGTTTAGTTTTTTGGCAAATTCTTCAGCAAAATCCATTAATTTTTGCCCGAAACCTTTTCCCCAACTATCGGGATGTGTTGCTAAACGGTGGATATAAAGATTTTTTTTAGAATGGGTTAACCAAGAAATGTGCTTATATTCTTCGTCCATAATTTCTGAAAGCACAATGATTCCTAAGATCTGGTCATTTTCTTCTAAGACATATAATGGATCAAGGTAAATACTTGGGGAGAAATGTATCTTTGCAAGCAAAACACTTAGAACTTGGATAAAGAATTAGCCCGCTATTTATTGCCAGAAGGCATATTAGAATATTTTGAGATCATCAGTCATAAATCATCAACAGACAAGGTTCATTTCTATTTAGAAGAGAAGAACATTCTACCCAAAGAATATCAATCAGAAATAGCACAATCCAAAGGCTTCTTACCAGAAATAACGGTTGAAGATTTTCCGCTAAGGGGTAAATCCGTATTGCTCCATATAAAACGTAGGCGTTGGACCCTGGTCAATACAGGAGAGATAGTAAAAAGAGATTGGAACTTAATAGCTAAAGGCACTCGGATAACTAACGAGTTTGGCTCTTTTTTAAAAGGTATCGCTTGATACTCATGCGGTAAGTGCCAAACGGTTTGGTGACTATTATAAGACCAATGGCAAAGCGCTGCAGTACCACTACAAAAACCATCTCAGCGACTTTAAGGATTGGGCGCAAAAAGAGCATTCACAAGATTGGCTGCTCTATGGAAAGAACTTGGGCAAATATTTGAGTTTAGATGAAACCTCTTTATCCAACGGTGAGCTTTACACTATTCTAACAAACAAAGTAGCCAAGGGAAAGAAAGGCAGCATAGTGGCCATTGTTAAAGGAACCAAAGCAGTTGATGTCATTGAGGTACTAAAGGAAATCCCCGTAGAAAGGCGCAATATGGTAAAGGAAGTCACTGTGGATATGGCCGGGAGCATGAATTTGATCGCTAAAAAATGTTTCCCCAAAACCGAAATAGTCACAGATAGGTTCCATGTTCAAAAACTGGCCTCAGAAGCAGTGCAAGAAGAACGTATCCGATTAAGGTGGGAAATTATAGAAGAAGAAAACAAAGCTATTGAAGAAGCCAGGAAAAATGAAAAAACATATAAACCAGAGCTTCTCAGTAATGGGGACACGCACAGGCAGCTCCTCGCTAGAGGCCGATATCTATTGTTCAAATCAAAAGCCAAATGGACGGCAAGACAAATAGAAAGGGCTGAAATATTATTTGATCTATACCCAACTATTGAAAAAGCATACAACTTCTCTCAAGGGCTAAGCCATATTTTTAGAAACAACACAAATAAAGATGTAGCTAGGCTAAAATTGGCACACTGGTACAACAAAGTCGACAATTCCGAATTTAAGTCTTTCAATACCATTGCAAGATCCGTACAACTGCACTACGAGACCATCCTAAACTATTTTAACAACAGAAGCACCAACGCTTCAGCGGAATCCTTTAATGCCAAAATAAAAGAATTCAGAGCTTCATTTAGAGGTGTCAGAGATGTGAAATTCTTCCTCTATAGACTAACTAAATTATATGCATAATTTTTGAGCTCCCCAATAATATGGTTTGATCCCATATAATTCCGTGTGATCTATATCTTGCTGAAGCTTTTCTAAAGAAGGATAATGTTCATTCCACTGAATGATGCCTAATTGTTGCATTCTAACAGCACAGGCTTCTGTTAAAGCTTTAGTTTTTAAAAGGTCTTCCTGATAAGCTTGCCTAATTTTCATGTTTTCTCTACTAAAGGACTAAAATAAAAAAACCATCCTAAAATGGATGGTTTTGCGTGGAGAATATCGGAGTCGAACCGATGACCTTTTGGCTGCCAGCCAAACGCTCTAGCCAACTGAGCTAATCCCCCAAATTTCGATTTCAAAGTTAAACATTTATTTATAGGAGCGAAATTTATTTTGAGTTCTAAGAGACGATTATTTTCCCCAGTTTGGCTATGCTCTTTTGGAAATAAACTTTAAGGTTGCATCCAACACATAACGAAAATCTGAAGGAAGTTCATCGCTTTCCCAAGGATGTGATACCGCGTACACGTGATCTGCTCCTTCTACCAAGAGAAGTTCTGAATCTGGACTCCAATCGAATAATTTTCCAGAATCACTCAAAGGCACAGAAGTGTCTTTACTTCCATGAACCACCAAATGCGGAATCTTTAATGCTTTTGCAGCTCTAGCAATTGTTAACCGCTCTTTGTTTTCTTTGAGATTGGTATAAAACTGAAAATGATGAGGTAATTGTTGTTTGGTTCTAGTATTCACAATATAGTTTACACCTTTCTTTTCCCATTTTTTTAAAACATCTCCGGAAGGAAACCTAGAAGCAAAGTCAGATACCGAAGAAAAAGTAACCAATCTTGTAATCCTTTTTTCTTCTGCCGCTTTTATAATGCTTATTCCTCCTCCTCTGGAGTGACCTATTACTGTAATATCTGAAGTGTTTAAATCCTTGTGATACTTATTGTTAGATAAAAATAACCAATCTATAACCGATTGTAGATCGTCTAATTCCTTTATGTAGTTATTGTCTCCAAATGCTTCAATATCCAAAAATTCTGTCATATCTTCTGGAGTTGTGCCATTATGCGAGAAATTGAATTTCAGGAAAAAATAACCTTTTTCGGCAAATTCTTCAGCCATCAAGTCCCATGCGCCCCAATCTTTGAAACCTTTATAGCCATGACAAAAGATCACTATTGATTTCGGTTTATTGTTTTCAGAATAAACCAGATCTGTTAAAATAGGTTTATTATGTTTTCCTGTAATTTGAATATTGTTCTTTTTAATAAGCTCCATAAGCGGGTTTTATTTCTTTTTCTATAAATGGGATTTCTGGGTTACAAATCTCCAAAATCAAACTTGATAATTGCACCTGAAAATCATTTAGAATTTCTTCTGTAATGTTCGCATTTTTTATTGATTTTCCACCCTTTTTTTCTTTTAAACTGAATTTTAAAAATCCTTCTTTCAAATTTTTAAAGGAAATCACTCCGGCTTCTACTTCTCCATTATTACTTGTATTGTTTAGGAGCATAGTAGCATAGGTTAAAACCTGAAAGGGTTTGGAATACTTATCATAATCTGAAATGAGTAAATCCCAATCTGCTATTTCTAACTGATTTTGCATCACCTTGCCCGTTTTATAATCTACGATTCTTAAAACTCCATCTAAAAGATCTACACGATCCACTTTTCCTCTAATACTAACAGGGAAATCAAGTTCAGGAATGGAAAGTACTGAGGTGAGATTAGATTCCACTTCTTTAATAATGATATTTCTTCCTGCTTCCAATTCCTTGATTTCCATATTCAGGAAATTTATAACATATCGCTTTGCAACCTCAAAGATCAATAGGTTTTTTCCTAAGCTTAAAGGTGCTTTACTGTAGGTTTTTTCAAATTGAATCTTAACTTCTTTTGCAGTTCCTTTTTTGAGTTCTTTCAGTTTTTCTATAGTAAGCGCTTTCCCAATAAAAGGTTTATAAAACACTTCTAAAGTATCATGCACTACAGTACCTAAAGTGTTGTAAGCAACTGTTTCTTCAACCTCCTCAATATCTCTAATGCCAAGGATGTATTGCTTATAAAAGTCTAAAGGATTTCTTATATAAGTTGTGAGGGCTGAAGGTGAAAATCCGCGACCTGCTAATAGCTTTAATTTCTCTAGAACTTCAGCCGTCTTTTCAATCTGCTGAAGCTCATTTTTAACTACTGGAACTTCGGGAGAAATTATGGAAGAGGTTATTATATGGGCAGGTTGCTTTTCATGCAGCAACTGCAATAAGAATCTGCTTTTTTCACTTCCCATTTGGCTTTCTGTATCTGTATCATGGAGCAAGTAAATTTTCTTGGCTCTATGAAGCAAATGATAAAAGTGATAAGTGTAAATGGCATCTTTCTCCTTGTAGGTAGGAAGATTGAATGTTTTTTTAAGGTCGTAAGGGATAAAAGAATTATTGCTCTTTCCTGCGGGTAGAATTCCTTCGTTTACAGAGGTAAGAATAACTGTTTCAAAATCCAGTCCCCGTGTTTCTAACATTCCCATAAGTTGTAAACCCTGAAAAGGCCTTCCTTGAAAATCTAATGATTGCTGACTACTAAGTTCCCGGAAATACTGAAGCAGTGAAACCAAAGACGTGAAATGCGGAAATTCATTTATTAACTCAGCTAATCTTTCAACTACTAGATGGTAATGATATAAAAACTCAAGAGACAGGCTGTCTTCATCTTTATTTAATAGCTCCTTAAAATGCTTTATAATAACTTCGAAGCTTCGTAAAACTTGTTCTGGGTTAAGCTTTGTATCTGTGAAACAGGCCGAAATTAATTCCTGTTGTTCTGCTGAAAAAAAGCTTTCTATTTGCTGCTTGCTTAGATAAAGCAAATTTTCAGTTTTAATCTTATTTATAACCTCTTCCGATCTAAAATTAGTCGCCTTGATAATAAGGGGAGAACTCAAAATAGCAACGACATCTTTATAATAGATCTGATTATTTTCTATTTGATATATTTCAAATAATTTTTCAAAGAAACTGGAGAACACACTATATTTTAAGGGATATCCCATGGTAATGTTCAGTGCTTCAATATTATTAGGAATAGAATTTAGCATGGGTAGCAAAAGCGATTCGTCGCCTAACACCAATGCAGTAGAATTAAGTTGATCTTTAGTTAATTCTGAAAGTGTTTCTGCTACAAACTTAACCTGTCCAATGTTTTTTGGAACTCCAATAATCTCAATTTCCTTTTCAGAATTATAGGTATTCAAAGCAAATTCAAAATTGTTGGTTTTATAATAAGGCCAGTTTTCTAGGTATTGTCTTATAAACAAAGATGCATCGTGCGTATCGTCTTTCAAAAAAACTTCATCTATGTCCCAAAAGATCCTTGCTTTATTCGCCAACATAGATTGAATTATATGCTGCTCTGCATTGTTTAAGGCATTAAATCCCAAAAACACATAATTCGCGGCATTTAATTTAGCGAATTCATCAATCTTCTCTGCAGCATGTCTATAAATTAAACCTTGATACCCTTCAGATTTATTTAATAAATTCTCTTTAAGTAAGTTGTAATATTCAGGCAGTTTTTTCCAGAATACAAGATAGTTCTTAACTATGTCTGTTTGATTTTCACCTAAAGACCAGTGATTGGTATCCTGAATTTCAAAGAGATAATTGAAGATTTGCTTTGGGTCTATTAGGTATCTATCTATTTCGTTGAAGTCATGAATTAGGGTTTGTGCCCAATTGCCAAAACTTTCGAAATCTTCTAGTTTCTCTTTTGGGGTAAGCTCCTTGTAGACTGCATATAATTCGAAAAGGGAGTGTACAGTATCTATAGTTTTTAAGTCAGATACTTTTTCTGAAAACTCTTCAATACTAATTACTTCTGGAGAAAAGATAGGTTTATCTACCAAGTTTGCAAGTTCTTTTCTAAGAAAGGCACCAGCACGTTTACTGGGTAGCACAAAGGTCAATTTAGAAATATCCTTTTCTTGTAAAAGGAGTTTTTTAAGAATTTGGGAGATAAAAGATGTCATAGGTTAAAAATAGAAAACGCCCCGAAGAATCGGGGCGTTTTTTAAAAAACTTTAAAGTTTTCTACTACATTTTATCAGTAGAATCTTTTTCAGTGTTTTTCATTTCTCTGTCTTTATCTAAAGAAATTTCAACACGTCTGTTATCTTGTCTTCCAGCTGCAGTATTATTAGTTGCAATTGGTCTAGACTCACCGTAACCCTCAGAAGTTAATCTGTTATCTGGAATACCAGCAGAGATTAAAAATTCTCTTACAGAAGAAGCACGTTCTTTAGATAGTTTCAAGTTATACTCATCACCACCTTGAGAATCTGTATGACCTCCAATATGGAAAATAGTGTTTGGATATTCTTCCATGATATCTGCAATAGATTTCAAAGCAGAACCAGAATCTGGACGTATAGAAGCTTTAGCTAAATCAAACAATACAGTTTTAGAATATTCGTTCAATTCTGCAATTACAACTACAGTTGGTTCTGGACATCCGTTATTAGCTACAGTTCCTGCAACCTCTGGACACTCATCATCCTTATCTAAAACACCATCGCCATCTTTATCTTCGAAAGGACAACCGTTGTTTTCTTTTGGACCAGCTTCGTTAGGACATTCGTCTTCACTATCTTTTACACCATCACCATCAGCATCAGGACATCCATTCATTGCAGCAATTCCTGCTACAGTAGGACATTCATCTTTAGGATCAGCGATTCCGTCACCGTCAGTATCAGGACATCCGTCAAACTCAGCTAAACCAGCCTCGTTAGGACAAGCATCTTTACGATCTTCGATTCCGTCACCGTCAGTATCAGGACATCCGTTGAATTCTGCTAAACCAGCAGTCTCAGGACATTCATCATCTTTGTCATAAATTCCATCGCCGTCAGTATCTTTTCCTCCGAAGATGAATTTAATACCAGCAGCATGTTGGAAATGTGAATCTGCTTCATCTTTGAAAGCATGTTTGTAAGTAGACTGTACGTTTAAAGCGATATTGTCTGAGAACCAGATATTGAATCCAGCTTTACCGTTTAAAGTTCCGTTACCTTCTTCATCTAACCAGTTGTAACCACCACCAACTCCAAGTTGCGGGTCAAACCATCCGTCGTTCAATAAAGCTCTAAGACTGTAGTTAGCCATACCATCAACAGCGTAGTAAGATAAATCGTCTACACTTTGATCTCCAAAAGTATCTATTTGGTTAACAGAACCTGCAACCTCAACTACGAATCCACCACCCACGTATCTAGAAACAGAAAGTCTAGAAACAGAAGGAAGAATATTCCATTTGTTAGTATCGAAGAATTTGTCTCCAAATTCTCCTCCAGCCACGCCGTTACCGACCATACCCGGGGTGTCATCACCAGTACCACCATAATTAACCGCGTTTACGCCAATACCTATGGCCCACGGGTTGTTTTCGTCTTGTGCTTGCATTGAAGAGAAGCCCAAAACAAACATTGAAGCTAATAAAAATCTGCTAAGATGTTTCATATTTGTTGATTTAGTTTTAAGTGTTAATTGAAGCAAAAGTATGTGCTAATTCGATATTAACAAAGATAAAAATAATAAAGTTTTCTTAATTGACCTCTATATATACTGTATTTAAAGGGTTTTGCTTTGTTTTAAGTTAAAAAACCAGTTTATTTCATCTAATTTTTAGGCTATAAAATTATCAATATTAGCCTTAAAAAATTAGATTAAATCAATGTTTTTAACAAATGATTGATTAGGTTAGTCCTTTATATTACTTTTAATTCTTTTCCCACTTTTGTGAAAGCAGCAATGGCTTTGTCTAAATGTTCTCTTTCATGCGCAGCAGAAAGTTGAACTCGAATTCTTGCTTTATCTTTAGGGACTACTGGGAAAAAGAAGCCAATTACATAAATTCCTTCTTCTAGTAATTTATCTGCCATATCCTGAGATAACTTTGCATCGTATAACATTACTGGTACAATTGCAGAATCCCCATCTATAACATCAAAACCTGCAGCCTTCATTTTTTCTTTGAAATACTTAGTATTATCCTCTAATTTATCTCTTAAACTTGTATCATTTTTAAGCATATCGAAAACCTTTATAGAGGCACCAACTATAGAAGGAGCTAAGGAATTCGAAAATAGATATGGTCTGGAACGTTGTCTTAAAAGGTCTATGATCTCTTTCTTACCGGTTGTGTAACCTCCCATTGCGCCTCCAAGGGCCTTACCAAAGGTTCCGGTAATAATATCTATTCTACCTAAAACACCTTTTTCTTCCATGGTTCCAATACCTGTCTTCCCAATAAATCCTGTTGCATGACATTCATCTACCATTACCATGGCATCATATTTATCGGCTAGATCACATATTTTATCTAAAGGAGCAACTAAACCATCCATGGAGAAAACGCCATCGGTCACGATCAATTTAAATCTAGTACCTTTTTCATTAGCGGCTTGGAGTTGTTTCTCCAGATCTTCCATATTGCCATTCGCATAACGATACCTTGCAGCTTTACAAAGACGAACTCCATCGATAATAGAAGCATGATTCAAAGAATCTGATATTATTGCATCTTCTGCAGATAATAAAGGCTCAAAGATCCCACCATTGGCATCAAAACACGCAGCATACAAAATAGTATCTTCTGTCCCGTAGAAATCGGCTACTTTCTGTTCCAGCTCTTTATGGATATCCTGAGTTCCACAAATAAATCGAACACTGGACATTCCAAATCCATGAGAATCCATAGTATCTTTAGCCGCTTGGATTACATCTGGATGAGAAGACAGTCCTAAATAGTTGTTAGAACAAAAGTTAAGAACCTCTTGGCCAGTACTTATTTTTATAGCAGCTCCTTGGGGAGAAGTAATTATGCGTTCTTTTTTATAAAGTCCATTTTCTTTTATCTCTTTTATTTCAGCTTCTAAATGCTCTTTTATTGATCCGTACATAATTTTAATTTTATTCAAAAATAAACATCTTTTAAACAAATGTGAGCTTCACTTCTGTATTAATATATATCAGTATTTTTTTAAGGCTAGTATATCCCATTTCGGATAAGATGTTTTCATATTGTTCCATTTGAAGCTGATGCGATTTTTGGAAAGCTCCTGTTTTATAATCTATAATTGTAACAAATTTGTCATTTATGTTCAATCTATCAGGACGCAAAACCTCCCCATTAGGGCTTAAAATATTCTTTTCTTTAACTACTAAAGCATCCGAAGTATAATATTCTGATAGTTCTGGATGAAGAATAACTTCTGAAATTAATTTCTCCAATTCCTGAAGTTCGCTTTCAGATAAATTTTCATCCTGAGTAAATTTTTTGATCGCTGAAGACATATCCTCTAAAGTATCTATTTCTGAAAATATATCATGATACAAATCCCCTTTTATAATCGCTTTTTCCTGAAGGGAATCCCATAGCAAACCAGATTTAGTCATTATTTGTACGGCATTATTTTGCGTTGATGATGAGAAAAAATGATTGTTTTTAAGGTTAGTAGGAGTTTCTGAAATTTTATAGTTTTCTATCCTTTTCAATCCAAACTCGAAAGTTTCTTGGTCATCATTCCATACACCCTTGTCTTTTAAATATCCAATGAGCAAACCAGATACTTTATTTTCATTTATCTCTCCTTTAGAGCTAATGTCTAAATTAGAAATTATATAAAGTTGTTGGGATGCTCTGGTAAATGCCACATATAGAATATTGATGCTGTCAAACTCTGTTTTATCCAAAAGCTCTTGATAAGCGTTCGCTTCTGTTTCTCCCCAATCCAACATTCCTTTTGAAGCTTTTAAATATCCAATAGGGATATCGTTTAAACCTTCAGGTAAAGGCAACCAGATAGATTCTCGCGAGATATCCTGTAATGCAGAATTTGCAAAAGGGTAGATCACAATTGGGAATTCTAGGCCTTTAGATTTATGAATGGTCATTATCTGGACCGCGTCATCAGACTTTGGGGCGAGGATGCTTAGTTTTTCTCTTTTTTGATTCCAGAGCTCTAAAAATTCTGATACACCAATGTTTTTATTATTTAAGGAATCAAAAACAAAATCTAAATAGAACTGGAGATAGGAGTCGGAATTTTTAATTAAAGAAAATGCTCTTATAATATATTCGGCAGCTTCATATATAGATAATATCTGAATTTTTTTAATGTCAAAATAAATATCATACTCTGTTAACCAACCAAAAAATTCCTGATGTTCCTTTTCTAAATTTTCAAGGAATAATTTGTGAGCATCTTTAATATCTAATTTCTGAACCAGATAATTAAGCAACTCCCATTTTATATTTTTATCGCGAGGATTTAATGAAGCAGTAAATAGATTATTTATAAAACGAACTTCTGGAGAATTAGACACCAACAGGGATTCTGATGAAACTATAGCTAAACCTTGCTCATTTAAATAGTTTGCAATGGCAAAACTTTCCTTTCTCGTCCTTGTTAAAATACAAATATCACTTCTGGAGACACCTTGCTCATCTAGATTTTTAATTATTTCTAAAGACTTTATAGGGTGCAATTCTAATTCTTCCTCCTTCTTTTTAGCTTCCAAAAAAGAAACATTCACATAGCCGCCTACTTGCCTGATGGGTTCTTGAGCACTTCCCATAAAAAGAGTTTTATAGGTGTTGCTTTCGAACTTATTAGAAATATACTGGAAGAAGGAATTATTAAATTCTACTACTCCTTTAGCGCTTCTATAATTAGAAGGAAGATCTATTACTTCTTTTTCTACTTGGAATGGATTTTCAGTCATACAGAGATCGATGAACTGTTCTGCTTTCCCACCCCTAAATCTATAAATTGACTGTTTCGCATCTCCAACTAAGGTTATGTTTGCGGCTGGCTCAGTATCGGATTGTATGGTGTTAAGATTGTGATCTGCTAATGGGATTATATTGGTCCACTGCATTTCTGAAGTGTCCTGAAACTCGTCTATAAAGTAATTCTTGTAGCGTTCTCCAAGACGCTCGTATATAAAAGGTACAGGTTGATTGTTGATCTCTTTGGCGATGGTTGGATTAAAATCGGAGATCAATACAAGGGAGCGTTCTTTCTTGATCTTATCAATCTCATTGGAAATTTCACTTAACAGAGAAAGCGGAATGATACTTTTATCGATAGCTTTTAAATAGTCCCGTTTAAGAATAGCTCTTTTAGATCTATTAAAAAGTTCTGCAATTTCAGATTGATGTTGATCTAAAACAGCTTTCTTATCATCACTTAATCTTTGTGGGTAAAGAGGAGAATCTTCAAGTTTATCTTGCCATTTAGCTCCAAATAATTTTATAAAATTCTGATTTTTAATTTTAGCAAAATACTTAAACAAATAACCGCCATTGAAATCTTTTTCGCTGAGATCAAAATTCGTTACAAGCTCAAAAAAGGATTTAGCATATCCTGTGATATCTTCTTCGATTAAAATAATTCCCAATTTCATTTTTTCAGAAAAATCGGCGAAATCTTGAAGACTTTTTCCTTTCAGTTGTTGTACATATTGCTGCTGACTTTCACGAATGAGCAATTTTGAGAAAGAGAATAGATCCCTACTAATATCCCAACTCTTGTCATCATCGGTTTTATCTAATGTAAACTTCAAAAGCACTTTAGTAAGTTCTTTTTCTTCTCCTGCTCTATTGATAACCCGGTCTACTGCCTCTTGCAGAATAAGATCTAAATTAAGCTCCACTTCAAAATTCACTGGAATTCCAAGATCCTTGGCAAAAGTCCTTATTATTTTATGCGTGAACCTATCTATCGTTGAAATATCGAAAGCAGCGTAATTATGAAGAATATTCTTAAGGATCCTTTTTGATCGTTTCTGGATTTCTTCCTTAGTCAAATTGGTCTCCTTAATAAGAAGTGTCAAAAGAGATTCGCTATTAGCAGGAGTTTCCTGCTTTGCTAAAGAACTCAATCCAACAATAAGCCTAGATTTCATTTCACCAACAGCTTTGTTGGTAAAAGTGATTGCGAGAATGTTTTTATAAGCATCATCTCTGCTACTATTTAAAAGTAATACTAGGTAATCTTTTACCAAAGTAAAAGTTTTGCCTGAGCCTGCAGAAGCGTTATATATGGTAAAGGTGTTGGGATTGATCAACTAAATGGAGTTTTATGATAGTTAGCGAGTCTAAATTTAAAGGAATATGGTAATAAATCCTTCTAATTAAAACACAATCTTTAAGTATTTTATAACACAAAAACATTTAGATTAAATTCCTTAATGCTTAAATTTGAAACAATTGAATAAATATTAACTAAAAAACATATAATTATGGCTTTTGAATTACCAAAGTTGAACTATTCCTTTGATGCATTAGAACCACATATAGATGCCAAAACAATGGAGATTCATCATGATAAGCATCATGCGGGATATACAAGCAAGTTAAATGACGCTATTAAGGGAACAGATAATGAAGGCAAAACGATAGAGAATATCCTTGAGAACCTAGACATGAAGAATAAAGCTGTTAGAAATAACGGTGGTGGTTTTTATAACCATAGATTATTCTGGGAAGTTATGTCACCAGATGGAGGTGGGAAACCAGAAGGGGAACTTGCAAAAGCTATAGACGCTGCATTTGGCTCTTTTGACTCTTTTAAAGATGAGTTTTCTAAAGCTGGAGCTACACAATTTGGATCTGGATGGGCATGGTTATGTGTGCATAAAGGAGGAAAGGTAGAAGTTTGTTCTACTCCAAACCAAGACAACCCTTTAATGCCAAAAACAGGATGTGGTGGAAAACCAATCTTAGGGATGGATGTTTGGGAACACGCTTATTATTTAAAATATCAGAATAAGCGTCCAGAGTATATTAATGCATTCTTTAATGTGATTAACTGGAAAGAGGTTTCTGCAAGATACGCTCAGGAGAAAGAAAAATAGATCTTGATATATAAAATGAAAATGGCCGAGGAAACTCGGCTTTTTTTTGTTCACTATTGCGCATAAAAAAAGGTGGATGAGATCCACCTTTTTTTGCCCCAAATCTACCATGAACTTAACCTACTTATGCTATGGCTTTGCTAATATATGTAATTAATACAGCCACACAAACACTTTTAGATGAACAACCCAGATATTAGTTAAACGGTAAATTATTCGCTAAAACATAAGAACTTAGTAAGCTCTTCCTTCATTTCCTTCATAAAAGTTTATAAAAGCTCTATTTACTACACGATTTCCTCCAAAAGTAGGATAGTTTCCAGTGAAATACCAGTCTCCTAAATGGTCAGGACAGGCTTTATGAAGATTCTCTACAGTTTGATAAATGATCTTTACTTTAGTTTTTACTTCTGGTTCGCTTAGCAATTCTGCAATCTTATCAGAGATCTCTTGGTCTGTAAACGGTTCGTAAATTTCTTTTACAAAATTCTTCACATCCTTGTCTTCCAGATGCTCCTGTAATTTGCACTTATTATAAACCTCTTCTATAAGATCATATTTACCGGCATCTTTTAAAAGTTCAAGTGCTGCTCTAAAAGCCACTAAACCTTCAAGCCTCGCCATATCTATCCCATAACAATCTGGATATCTTATTTGTGGAGCAGATGAAACCACAACCAATTGCTTCGGATTTAATCTATCCATCATTTTAATGATACTCTTCTTGAGGGTTGTTCCCCTAACAATACTATCATCTATGATCACCAAATTGTCTTCGGGTTTTACCACTCCATAAGTAACATCGTAAACATGTGCTACCAGATCGTCCCGACTACTGTCTTCAGTAATAAAAGTTCGAAGTTTCACATCTTTAATAGCAACCTTTTCAGTTCTTAGCTTGTGAGCCAAGATTTCTTTAAGCCTTTCATCTGTAAGAGTATCTTTTTCAGAAAGAATGGCTTCATTTTTTTGCTTGTTCAATTCATCCTGCGCTGCTTCCACCATTCCTAAGAAAGAGGTTTCTGCCGTGTTTGGAATAAAAGAGAAAACGGTGTTAATAGTGTCGTGATCTATAGAGTTTAATACCTCTGGCATTAAAAGACGGCCAAGCATTTTACGCTCCTTATAAATTTCTGCATCACTACCTCTAGAAAAATAGATTCGCTCGAAGGAGCATGCTTTTCTCTCTAATGGCTCTAAAATTTGTTTAATGGATACTTCTCCATCCAGCTTAGTGATAATTGCATGCCCGGGTTCTAATTCTTTTACATCTTCAAACTTCACATTGAAAACTGTTTGAATTACAGGTCTTTCTGAAGCAACTACTACAATTTCATCATCTTGATAATAATATGCTGGTCTAATTCCTGAAGGATCTCTTAGCACAAATGAATCTCCATGGCCTAATAATCCGGCCATTGCATAGCCACCATCCCAGTCTTTTGCAGACTTCCGCAAGATCTTTGCAACATTAAGCCTATCTGCAATTAATGGAGATGCCTCTACTTTTGTATAGCCTTCTTTCTTTAATTTCTTATATAATTTACGAACTTCATCATCTAAAAAGTGCCCAATCTTCTCCATCACCGTTACAGTATCTGCACGTTCTTTAGGGTGTTGGCCAAGTTCTACCAGCTTATCAAAAAGCTTGGAGACATTGGTCATATTGAAATTCCCGGCGACAATAAGGTTACGGTGCATCCAGTTGTTCTGGCGAAGAAAAGGATGAACGCTCTCAATACTGTTCTTACCAAAAGTTCCGTAGCGTACGTGTCCTAGATAAAGTTCTCCTATGTATGGAATATTTTTTTTCTGAAGGGCTACATCATTAACATATTCAGGGTGCTCAATTAATTCTGTATTAATACGTTCGTTGATCTGGGCAAATATATCCTGAATAGGTTGAGAAGCATTAGATCGTAATCTACTAATGTACCTATCTCCAGGATCTGTATTCAATTTAATACTAGCAAAGCCCGCTCCGTCTTGTCCACGGTTATGCTGCTTCTCCATCATTAAATACATTTTGTTTACTCCGTAAAATGCACTCCCATATTTTTCTTTGTAGAATTCTAAGGGTTTCAATAGTCGGATCTGTGCAATCCCACACTCATGTTTTAATGCGTCACTCATAATAAATACCTTTCCTCAATAGGGTTGAAAAATAATTTTAGTCACAAAAAAAACCCTGAAATTACAGGGTTTTTGTAGGCGTTAATTCTATATCGAATTGTGTTAAGCTCTGAAACTCTTGAAGGCGTGATTCTAATTCAGAATGTTTTAGATTCTCCATTCTTTCAGTTCCGAATTTCTCTACACAAAAGGAAGCTAAACTGGATCCATAGATCACAGCATTCTTCATGTTTTCAAAAGAAATATCTTCAGATTGTGCTAAATAACCGGTAAAGCCACCTGCAAAGGTATCTCCTGCTCCAGTTGGGTCAAAAACTTCTTCTAATGGTAATGCAGGTGCAAAAAAGATCTGGTCTTTATGAAACAATAATGCTCCATGCTCTCCTTTTTTGATCACTACATATTTAGGGCCCATTTTTTCGATCTTTCTAGCTGCTCTAACCAAAGAGTGCTCTTCAGTCAATTGGCGAGCTTCTTCATCGTTAATAGTTATTACATCTACTTTAGCGATCACTTTTTTGAGATCTTCTAGTGCGTTATCCATCCAAAAGTTCATTGTATCTAATACAACTAGTTTTGGGTTGTTAACCTGTTCTAAAACACTCAATTGAACTAAAGGATGAAGGTTCCCCAACATCACAATTTCTGAATCTTTGAAATCTACAGGAACAACAGGTTTAAAATCGGCTAACACATTTAATTGCGTATCTAAAGTGTCTCTGGTATTTAAATCATTGTGGTATTTTCCTCTCCAAAAGAAAGTTTTTCCTCCCTTTACTACCTCAATTCCTTGGATGTCTATTTCTTTACTGGTTAGAAGATCCATATGTTCCTGTGGGAAATCTTCTCCTACTACAGAAACTATAGCGCTTTTAACGTTGAATTGGGAAGCAGATAAACCAATATATGTGGCAGCACCACCTAATATTTTATCGGTTTTTCCAAATGGGGTTTCAATTGCATCGAAGGCTACTGTGCCTACTATCAATAATTTACTCATAATTACGTTTCAAAAATGTGCTGCAAATATACGGTTTGTTTTTCAAGACACTTAGCAATTTTGAAAATTATGAGATCAATTTTCACAGGAGGATCTATTCAGCAAAACCTTCGTCTATAAGAAGACGTTTTTCTTTAGATGCTGCCACCGCGAGCGTATCGCAGCGTTCATTTTGAACATGGTTATTGTGGCCTCTAATCCAATGAAAATCTACTTTGTGCTTTCTGTATTCTACAAGAAAATCTTTCCAGAGATCTGTATTCTTCCTCTCTTTAAATTTTTTCTTCTCCCAACCAAAGACCCAGCCTTTTTTTACAGAATCTACCACATATTTAGAATCTGTAAATACCAGAATAGATACTCCGGGTTTTTTGAGCTTTTTTAAGGCGTCGATAACAGCCAGCAATTCCATTCTATTATTGGTAGTGTGCTTAAAACCTTTAGAAAATTCTTTTTTATAAGGTTTGCCTACCCATTCCATTACAATTCCGTAACCACCAGGACCGGGATTGCCACGTGCGGCACCGTCCGTATAAATATGAACTTCAGGATTAATCAATTGTTGAAGATTCTAATAGATTCTCGATCACTTTCGGGAAATGCCGATGTTCTAGTTCGTGAATTTTTTCAGTAAGACTTGTAAGTGTTTCTGTAGAAGAAATGGAAAATGCTTTTTGAAAGATGATCTGGCCATCATCATAATTCTCATTCACGTAATGTATAGTAATTCCGGTTTCTTTTTCTTTATTATCTAACACAGCTTGATGCACATTATTTCCAAACATTCCTTTTCCGCCATATTTAGGCAGTAATGCAGGATGAAGATTTATAACCTTATTTGGAAACTTTTCTAGAATAGAAGAGGGGAATAGCCAAAGAAAGCCAGCCAATACTATAAGATCTGGATTGGTGTCTTCTAAAATATTTAAAACATCATTCGTGTTATAAAATGCATCTCTATCAAAATAAAGTGCTTTCACATTTAATTTCTGTGCTCTGTCTAAAACTCTTGCTGAAGGCTTATTGGATAGTACAGAAACCACTTCGGTGGTGCCAGAAGCTTTAAAATATCGTATAATGTTCTCAGCGTTAGAGCCTGAGCCAGATGCGAAGACAACAATTTTCTTGGAAAATATTCTTTTTGATGGGGACAAATCTTCGCTATTAACAATTATTAAGTGTAAAAATAAAGGGTTTAAATGAAAATTACGTAAATTCCCGTCACATTTTTAAACTAAAAACGAGTTTTAAAGTAAAGTTTTTTATTTTTGCCACTTAATCAAAATTAAAATAGAATATTATGTCAGACATTGCATCAAGAGTAAAAGCGATTATCGTTGACAAATTAGGCGTAGACGAGAACGAAGTTGTTACAGAAGCAAGTTTCACGAACGACCTAGGCGCTGATTCATTAGACACTGTGGAATTGATCATGGAATTTGAAAAAGAATTCGATATCCAGATTCCAGATGACCAAGCAGAAAACATTGCTACAGTTGGTCAAGCAATTTCTTATATTGAAAAAGCTAAATAAAAAAGAATAGTACTATATGGAGTTAAAGCGAGTAGTAGTTACAGGCTTAGGAGCCCTCACGCCTATTGGAAACAATGTTGAAGAATATTGGAATGCATTGGTAGCTGGTAAGAGTGGGTGTGCACCTATAACCTATTTCGATGCTGAAAAGTTTAAGACAAAATTCGCTTGTGAACTCAAAAATTTTAATGCGCTTGATTTTTTCGATCGGAAAGAAGCTAGAAAGTTAGATAGATTTGCGCAATACGCAATTGTTGCGTCAGATGAAGCCATTAAAGACTCCGGAATAGACCTGAATGTTGTTAACAAACATAGGGTTGGAGTGATTTGGGGAGCAGGAATTGGAGGACTGGAAACATTCCAGGATGAGGTGATCAATTTCTCTGAAGGAGATGGAACACCGCGTTTTAATCCATTTTTCATCCCTAAGATGATTGCAGATATTGCTCCTGGTAATATCTCGATTCGTCATGGTTTCATGGGAGCAAACTACACAACAGTTTCGGCTTGTGCTTCTGCTGCTAATGCTATGTTTGATGCTTTAAATAATATTCGCTTGGGATATAGCGATGTGATTATTTCTGGCGGATCTGAAGCTGCAGTAACAAAAGCGGGAATGGGAGGATTTAATGCCATGCATGCTCTTTCTACAAGAAATGAAAGTCCCGAAACGGCTTCTAGACCTTTTGATGCAACCAGAGATGGATTTGTATTAGGAGAAGGAGCAGGTGCTTTGGTTTTAGAAGAATATGAACATGCAAAAGCACGTGGAGCAAAGATCTACGCCGAATTTGTTGGCGGAGGACTTTCTTCTGACGCCTACCACATGACGGCGCCACATCCAGACGGAATTGGTGTCATTGCAGTAATGGAGAATTGTTTGCAAAATGCAGGTTTAAAACCTGAAGATGTAGACGCAATTAATACTCATGGAACATCTACACCACTAGGGGACGTAGCTGAACTGAAAGCAATCTCTAAAGTTTTTGGAGAACACGCTAAGAATATTAATATCAATTCAACAAAATCCATGACAGGTCATCTGTTAGGAGCTGCGGGAGCTATTGAAGCTATTTCTTCAATACTTTCTATGAAGCATGGAATTATCCCTCCAACGATCAATCACGAACATCAAGATGAAAACATAGATCCGGAATTAAATCTTACTTTGAACAAAGCGCAAAAACGCGAAGTTAACCTAGTAATGAGTAATACTTTTGGATTTGGAGGTCATAACGCATGTGTACTGTTTAAAAAATTAGATGAATAACCTATCGCAATGAGTGTTATTCGAAACATATTAAATTCCCGTTCTTCTAAAGGCGGGAATTTTTTTATAGAAATGCAAAAGATCTTGGGATTTAGACCTAAGAATATCAATTTCTATAGAAAAGCATTTACTCACAGATCTTTAAATCAAAGAGATGAAGAAGGGAATGCTATAAATTTTGAACGTTTGGAATTTTTGGGAGATGCTATGCTTAGTGCAGTAATAGCAGCCTATTTGTTTAAGACAGTTCCAGGTGGCAATGAAGGGTATCTTACCAAGATGCGCTCTAAGGTTGTAAGCCGAAAGCATTTGAATGAATTGGGTAAAGACCTGAATCTTATTGGTCACGTGCAAACTAATATTCCAAAGGAACAGTTTGGAGCAAATATTCACGGAAACCTTTTTGAAGCCCTGATAGGAGCAATTTATTGGGATCGTGGATATAAATATTGCAAGAAATTTATATTTGATAGGGTTATCATTCCATATGTAGATATCGAACAGCTGGAAGGAAAAGTGATTAGTTATAAGAGCTTACTTATAGAATGGTGCCAAAAAACCAAGAAAAACTTCAATTACGAGGTTTATGATGATTCTGGTAATGAAGAAATGAAACACTTCGCTGTAAAACTTAGAATCGAAGATAAAGTGGTGGCAAAAGCAAGGGCTACTTCAAAAAAGAAAGCAGAAGAAAAGGCATCTAAAAGGGCATATTACGCGCTTCAAACTAAGATAGATAACTAGAAATCAACTCTTTCCAACTATAACGTTTTCGTAAGTATTTCGCAAAAAATGTTCTAATTTCCTTAGAATTCTGTATTCTTATTCTATCTTTAACATTAAAGATTAAGAGTATGTTATCCCACAAATTACTTTTGGATGATGTAGAGGATGATTATCATTTATTGGCCATCCATAGTTCTTTAGAGGAATTTAAAATGGCTTTTTTATTGAATATGAACCTGCAATTAAGCCTTAAACGTACTCCTTTCGACGTGGATTTTAATCACGGGGAGGTGCAGGCATTGTATCCGCTCTATTTTTTTAGAGAACCTACAAAATACCGTACGTATTATTTGTTCAAGAACAAGTATAAAGGATCTGTAAAAAAAGTGGTTAGTTCGGGGTCGTTATTTGTAGAAGAAGAAAATTCTACTCAACTCACGCATTTAATTCCAGAGTATAAAAAGGTAGATTATTTTCTAAAAATAGAAGATGATCTAGGGGAAGAGCTTATTCAGGATCTCTTGAATGCCATTAGCAGGATTCCAAGAGTTATAACAACATATATAGTTGATGTAAATCAGCTAAAATCAAGAAATAATTTAATTGTAGATTAATGCCAGCAAATAAAAGAACAAAAATTGTAGCCACATTAGGACCAGCAACTAGCGAAAAATCTGTGTTGAAAGATATGCTAGAAGCAGGGGTAAATGTGTTTAGAGTTAATTTTTCGCACGCAGATTATGAAGATGTGAAGGAGCGAATTAAAATGATTCGGGAGCTTAATGAAGAATTTGGATATACCGCAGCAATACTTGCCGACCTCCAGGGCCCTAAATTAAGGGTGGGAAAAATGAAGGAAGAAGTGGTTGTTAACCCAGGAGACCAAATCATTTTTGCCACAGGAAAAGAATTTAAAGGAACTGCATCTCGAGTTTATATGAACTACGAACAGTTTCCAAGAGATGTGCAACCTGGAGAACGAGTTTTATTGGATGATGGGAAGTTGATGTTTGAAATTATAAGCACTAACAAAACCGATGAAGTAGTTGCAAAAGTAATTCAGGGAGGTCCTTTAAAATCCAGAAAAGGGGTGAATCTTCCTAATACAAAGATCTCTTTACCGGCACTTACAACTAAGGATATAAAAGATGCGATTTTTGCCTGTGAACTAGAAGTAGATTGGATCGCGCTTTCTTTTGTGAGACATGCAGAAGACCTTATGGAATTACAGGAATTGATCAAAAAGCACAGTGATCATAAAATTCCAATTATTGCTAAGATCGAAAAGCCTGAGGGCGTAGAGAACATAGATAAAATAGTTGCATACTGCGACGGGCTAATGGTAGCACGTGGAGATCTTGGTGTAGAGATCCCTGCTCAAGAAGTTCCGCTTATCCAGAAACAATTGGTGCTAATTGCCAAAAAAGCAAGAATTCCCGTTATCATTGCTACTCAAATGATGGAAACCATGATCACAAGCCTTACTCCAACAAGAGCAGAGGTAAATGATGTGGCAAATTCTGTGATGGATGGTGCAGATGCGGTAATGTTAAGTGGGGAAACCTCTGTTGGAAAATATCCGGTACAGGTGATTGAGAAAATGACACAGATCATTAAGAGTGTAGAAAACTCACCGCTTATTAAGGTGCCACACGATCCTCCACATGTTAGAACTAACAGGTATATCACAAAATCTGTGTGTTTTCATGCAGCGATAATGGCTAACGAAATAAAAGCAAAAGCAATATGTACCTTAACAAATAGTGGATATACTGCATTTCAAATTTCGGCTTGGCGTCCTGAATCAACGATTTTGGTGTTTACTTCTAACCATAGAATATTATCTCAGTTAAGTTTACTGTGGGGAGTAAAAGCTTTCTTCTATGATAAGTTTTCAAGCACAGATGAGACCATCGAGGATATTAATAAAATAGCAAGTGACAATGGTTATGCAGAAGTTGGAGATTTTATAATAAATCTGGCCGCTATGCCAATTGCCGATAAAGGAATGGTAAATACCCTACGTGTTTCTGAAATAAAATAACACCTAGATTAAAATAAAAAAGCCACGAATACACTAATGTTTTATTAGTGTATTCGTGGCTTTTTAGTGAAAAACACTTAATTAGAAATCAAACTTTAGTTGTACCGCTATTTCTTTCTCTTTTACGTGAGTTTCCTTTTTTCCTGTGTTTAAATTGGAAAGTGTAATTCCCAAGAGTCGAACAGAATTTTTCATTTTTTCCTGAAACAATAATTCCTTTGCTGTGTCTAAAATAACAGCTTTTGAACCTATATAATAAGGCAGGGTCTTGCTTCTAGTTTGTAAAGTAAAATCGCTATATTTTATCTTTAAAGTGACGGTCTTACCGGCAACTTTACTCTTCTTAAGTCGGCGTTCAATTTCTTCCGCTATATTCTCTAAACGCTCCATCATAAAGATCTCTGAAGCGATATTTTCATTAAAAGTCCTTTCGGCACCAAGGGATTTCCTAATTCTATCTGTTTTTACCTCACTGGTATGAATCCCTCGAACTACATTGTAATAATATCTTCCGCTCTTTCCAAAATTCTCTGTGAGGAACTCTTCAGATTTTTCTTTTAATTGAATCCCCTTGAAGATCCCTAAAAGGTACATTTTTTCGGCAGTTACTTTTCCAACACCATAGAATTTCCTGATCTGCAATTGCTCCAAAAAGGCTTCTACCTCTTCTGGGTTTACTGTTTTTTGTCCGTTTGGCTTGTTAATGTCACTTGCAACCTTCGCAATAAACTTATTTATGGAAATTCCTGCCGAAGCATTTAAACCAGTCTTTTCCTTTATTTTCTCCCTGATTTCTTTGGCGATCATAGATGCACTAGGAATCCCTTTTTTGTTCTCAGTAACATCTAAATAAGCTTCATCTAAAGACAGTGGTTCAACAAGATCTGTATATTCTAAAAAGATCTCTCTTATTTGACTTGAGACTTCTTTGTATCGTTCAAATCTGGGTTTTACAAAGATTAACTCTGGGCAATTTCGCTTTGCGATCACACTGCTCATGGCGCTTTTTACACCAAATTTACGAGCTTCGTAGCTAGCAGCAGAAACCACACCTCTTTCTGAACTCCCACCAACAGCAACTGGTTTATTCCGTAGATCGGGATCATCCAATTGCTCTACAGATGCGTAAAATGCATCCATATCTATATGAATTATCTTTCTTATTGGGAATTGGGTTTTCACATCGTAAATTTAGTGAAACTTGAATTAGCCTAATACTAAGTAACCTTATTAACTAATGTTTTTGACTAGGTTATAATCCGCTATCTTTGGATAGTCAATAAATTTTAATATAAAACCAAAAAGCTTAGGCTTAGGTCACTTATTAGATGCTGAAACAAGTTACCATTGACGTATTTTCAAAGTTACTCTGAATAAGAGACCCTGAAACTCCCGAAGTATCGGGACAGGGTGACGGTATTGTTTTAACTGCCGTCATGCTGAACTCGTTTCAGCATCTTTCATACATCAATTTCCTCGGCTGGATAATTTTTTTATCACGGGTCTCAGCATGGGGAATTATTGGAATTGTTAACAAATCAAAGAAATTGATATTATGAAAACAGCGATACTATTAGGGGCAACGGGGTTAACAGGAGGTTACTTATTAAAAATTTTACTGAATGATCCTAATTACAAAAAAGTGAAGGTGTTCTCCAGATCTAGTGTTGGGTTTGAGCATGAAAAACTGGAAGAGCATTTAGTAGATCTACTCAAGGTAGAGGATTATAAAGACAGTTTCAATGCAGACGAAGTCTACTGCTGTATTGGTACAACTAAAAGTCAAACCCCAGACAAGGAAACCTATAAAAAAATTGACATGGGAATTCCGGTTACCGCTGCTAAACTTTGTAGAGAGAATAAAATAGATACTTTCTTGGTGATCTCTGCACTTGGGGCCGATGCCAATAGCGGTGTTTTTTACAATAAAGTGAAAGGGGAGATGCAGCATGAAGTACTGGAACAAGGAATTACGAACACCTATATTTTTCAGCCTTCATTAATTGCTGGAGATAGAGAAGAAGAAAGATTTTTCGAAAAACTAGCTATTAAAGGAATGAAGGTTTTCAATAACCTACTGGTTGGTTCCCTAAAAAAATATAGATCTATTCATCCTAAAACTATCGCAAAAGCAATGCATATTTGCGCAAATTCTGGCTATCCTAAGATATTGATCGAATCTGATGAAATTCAGAAATTAGCTTCAGAATAACTCTCGAAATTTATGATAGAAATAGAACGAAAATTTTTAGTGACTTCAGATAAATATAAAACTGAAGCATTTAAAAGTTCAGAAATAAAACAAGGCTATTTAAACTCGCACCCGGAAAGAACCACCAGAATCCGGATTCAGGATAAAAAAGCGTTTATAACTATTAAGGGGAAGTCTTCTGAAAGTGGTTTATCAAGGTTTGAATGGGAAAAGGAGATTCCGGTAGAGGAAGCTTTGGAGCTTTTAAAACTTTGTGAGCCAGGCGCTATTGAAAAAGTGCGCTATTTAGTGAAATCTAAAGAATTCACTTTCGAAATAGATGAATTTTCTGGAAGTAATCAAGGGCTAGTTATAGCAGAAATTGAATTGCTTTCTGAGGAGGACATTTTTGAAAAACCTAATTGGTTAGGCGAGGAAGTAACAGGGAATAACAACTATTATAACTCTCAACTTTGCATCAATCCCTACAAGAACTGGACAAAATAGAAATGCAGCCTTGGTGGACAGCCAAAGGCGGAAAATTCCCTCATTGAGGATTTAATTCCCCCGAGGTTCTAGATTAAAACATCCCAGAAGCTTTAAAACTTTCGGGATGCTTCAACTAACAACTAATAAATTTTTATCTCCACCCACCACCTAGGGCTCTATAAAGATCCACCACAGATTTCAACTGATTGAATCTGGCATTAACAAGATCTAACTGAGAGCTCAAGGCATTCTCTCTAGCCGTCAATACTTCCAGATAATTAGCGTAACCATTTTTAAGTAATTCTTCAGAATATACGGTAGCATCAGAATATGCTTGAAACTCCATAGATTTTGCTTCTATCTTATCTGTACTTGCTTTATAATTATACAAGGCATCAGAAACCTCTTTTCCTGCAATTAATAGTGATTTTTCAAAATTAAGAGCCGCCTGTTCTTTTTGAGATTGTGCTACTTCAAATTGGGTTCTGATCTTTCTTCCGTTAAGAATTGGCTGGGTTAAAGAACCAATAAGAGTTGCAAAAAGAGAATTCACACTAAAAAGTTCATCGATATCTAAACTTTGAAATCCACCGGAAGCAGTTAAACTTAAAGAAGGATAGAAATTACTTCTCGCCACATTTGTAAGCTCAAAGGCATTTACCAAATTATACTCTGCAGCAATAAGATCTGGTCTATTTTTCAATAATTGCATTGGAACACCAACTTCAAGATCTGCGGTGATCTCCTGTTCATTAAGATTTCCTCTTTGAATATTTTGAGGCGCTTCGCCAAGAAGAATAGAAAGTGAATTCTCTAACAATCTAATTTCATTGTTGATATCTATCAAAATAGCTTTTGCAGTGTAAACTTGAGCTTCAGTTTGCTTCACTCCAACTTCAGTCAAATTACCAGCTTCCTTTAAAGCCTGAGTGGTTTCTAAACCTTTTTTCCTTGTCTCTATTGTAGTTTCTGTGATCCTCTTTTGTTCATCTAAAGCCAATAATTGATAATAACTAGTGGCAATATTGGCAATTAACCTGGTCTTTATTGCTTGATGTGCCGCAACACTTTGAAGATAGGAAGCCTCAAATGCTCGTTTATTACTTCTTATTTTTCCCCAGATATCTGCCTCCCAGGAAAGGTTTCCGGTTGCTTCATATTGGGTAATACTTCCATCGAAAAAAGAGCCAAACTGACTGTTTTTAGACAGGATTTGATGATTTAAACTTGTCCCCAATCCTAAAGTTGGAAGGTATCCGGCTTTTCCCTGCTTTACATAAGCCTCTGCGGATAATATTTGCTGAATAGCAATACGCACATCCAAGTTATTCTGAAGTCCTTTCTCTATGTAAGAATCCAAGACAGGATCTTTAAACATTTCTCTCCAAGAAACCTCAGCCATATTCAGGCTATCTTGAGGTAACTCATCTGTTCTATATAGATTTTCCTGGGGAACAACGTTCTCTGGCCGCTTGTATTCTTTAGCTACAAAACAAGATTGTAAGCTTAGGGCAAGCATCACAAGAATTAAGAATTTTGATTTATATAAGATTTTCATTGTATTAAATTTCTTGTTCAGATTATTCACTCTCTATTGTATCTGGCTCCGGTTTTTTACCAACTTTTTCCTGTAACCATTGGAAAAACATAAATAAAATTGGAATAACAAACACCCCGGTTATAGTTCCTATCAATAGTCCACCAACAGCACCTGTACCAATAGAACGGTTACCTTGCGCTCCAACACCGTTGGCTAAAACCAAGGGCGTCAAACCAAGAATGAAGGCAAAAGAAGTCATTAAAATAGGTCTCAAACGTGCTTTTGCACCATCTATAGCAGCATCTACAATAGATTCTCCATTCTTTCTCCGCTGTATAGCAAACTCCACGATTAGAATGGCATTTTTGGCAAGTAGTCCTATCAGCATTATTAAAGCGATCTGGAAATATATATTATTCTCCAAACCAGTAAGCTTTGTAGTGAGATATGCTCCAAAAACCCCTAGTGGTAATGAGAAAAGAACCGAAAGTGGCAATAAATAACTTTCATATTGAGCAGCTAGTAAGAAATATACAAATATGATTGAGAGAATAAAGATCGTTGTGGTTTGATTTCCCGCACTAACTTCTTCACGCGTTAATCCAGAGTATGCAGTACTATAATTGCTAGGTAATGTTTTAGCCACTTCCTCTATTGCAGCAATTGCATCTCCAGAGCTATATCCTGGATTTACAGCTCCAGTAAGGGTTGTAGAGTTGAACAAGTTAAACCTTGTAACAGATTGCGGACCATATACCCGTTTTAGAGTCATAAACTCGGTGATTGGTGCCATTTCACCGCTTTCAGTTCTAACATATAGCTCATTAAGTGCATCTTTGGTAGCTCTATCTTCTGGTAAAGACTGAATGTATACGCGGTATTGTTTACCAAACCTCGAAAAGTCTGAAGCATAAACTCCACCAATATATCCTTGTAGCGTAGAGAAAATACTGCTAATTGGAACTCCGAACTTCTTAGCTACCGGAACATTTAATTCTATCTCGTATTGAGGATAGTGGGTGTTGAAGGAAGATTGCGCATATTGTATTTCTGGTCTTGAAGTTAATTTTTGCATGAATTCCTGATTCACTTTATCTAATTCTTCAAAACTAGATCCAGATCTATCTAATAAGTTCACCGTAAAACCAGAGGAGTTACCAAACCCGGGAATACTTGGAGGTGAGAAGAATATAACGTTCGCTTCAGGTATAGTAGCTGCAATCCCGAATAATTTTTCGGTTACGGCTTCGATAGACTGGCTATCATCTTCACGCTCATCCCAATCATTCAACTTTATAAACCCAAGACCATAATTACTACCAGCTCCACTAATCAAACTTCTACCGTTAATAACAGATGCTCCTTTAACTTCGGGAAGTTGAGAGATCTTTTCGTAAAGTTTTTGATTCACCTCATCGGTTCTATCAAGAGATGCGCCCGCAGGAAGCTCTACGTTCATAAATATAATTCCCCGATCTTCGTCTGGTACAAATCCAGTTGGGGTTGTAGAAGAAGCCCACCAGATCCCTCCAACAGCAATTAGGAGAATTACGGGAGTGATCCATTTATGTTTGAATAAGAAGCCTAATGATTGTCCATATCTGTGGATGGTAGCATTAAATCCGCGGTTAAATCCAGTATAAAAGCGTTGAAGAAAGTTCTTTTTCTCTTTTCCTTTTTGCTTTTTTTCGTGTGGTTTTAATAACAAAGCACAAAGAGCAGGACTTAAGGTTAAAGCGTTTATTGCTGAAATTATAATGGCTATAATGAGAGTTACTCCAAATTGCTCGTAGAAAACTCCAGTTGGTCCTTTAATAAAAGTAACCGGAATAAATACAGCTGCCATTACTAAGGTAATAGAAATAATAGCTCCAGATATATCATCCATAGCATTAACGGTAGCCTTTTTAACATCATTGGCACCTTCATCAATTTTAGCGTGAACGGCCTCCACCACCACAATGGCATCATCTACCACAATACCAATGGCTAATACTAAAGCAAAAAGGGTAAGAAGGTTAATGGAATATCCAAAGAGGTTCAAGAAAAAGAATGTTCCAATAATAGATACAGGAACTGCAATGGCAGGAATAAGAGTAGATCTAAAATCCTGAAGGAATATGAACACTACAAGAAATACAAGTAAGAACGCTTCCATTAAAGTGGTTACTACTTTTTCTATAGAGGCATTCAAGAAGTTATTGGTATCGTAAGGAATAAAAATTTCTATTCCATCTGGAAGATCTTTTTCTATAAGTTCCAGTTGTTCTTTAATCGTAATAATAATTTCTTGTGCATTAGATCCTTTTGTTTGGAAGATTCCCATGTTTACTGCAGGATATCCATTAGTAGTAGAACCACCATCATAAGATTGTGCATCTAGTTCAATTTCAGCAACATCTTTCAGTCTTAAAAACTGTCCGTCTCCTAAAGCTTTAATTACAATGTTACTATATTGATCTTCTGTCTTAAATCTTCCGCTATATGTAATAGTGTAAGAAAATGTTTCTCCGTTATTTTCACCTAAGGAACCCGCTGCAGCTTCTAAACTTTGTTCTCTTAGCGCTGCGGTGATATCTGAGGGCATAAGATTATAAGCTTTCAATTTTTCTGGCTGTAACCAAATTCTCATCGCGTAATCTTTCCCTCCAAATACGGACACATTACCAACTCCATTCACCCTCTGGATCTCTGGAATCACATTTATTTTAAGGTAATTCTGAATAAAAGTGTCATCGTAATCTGTATTGGTGCTAAAAAATGAAAGATACATCAACGCACTGGTTTGCTGCTTCTGTGTGGTTACCCCGGTTTGTTTTACCTCTGCCGGTAATAATGGATTGGCTCTTGCTACACGGTTCTGTACGTTTACCGCGGCAATATCTGGATCTACATTTTGGTCAAAATATACAGTGATAGAAGCAGTACCATTATTGGTGGCAGTAGAGGTTATATAGGTCATTCCCTCCACCCCATTAATTTGCTCTTCTATAGGTACAATTACACTTTCCAGAATAGTTTCTGCACTGGCGCCCGGGTAAGCAGTACTTACCGTAATAGTTGGAGGTGCAATATCAGGGTATTGAGTAATAGGCAGATTTGTTAACCCTAGGATTCCTAGTATTACAATAATAATGGAAACTACCGTTGAGAGAACTGGACGTTCAATAAATTTTTTAATCATGATATTTTCTTTCTTCTCTGGTTAGTTAAATACTTTCTCCAGGGGTTTTGCAACAGAATCAAATGCAACCGGTTGCGGACTTATTCTTGTGCCACTTCTTAATTTATCTGTTCCTTTTGCAACCACACTATCTCCTTGTTCTACTCCAGATTCAATAACATAAAGATTGTCAACTTTAGCCTTTACCTTAACAATAGAAGAAACTACAGAATCATTATTCTGTAATTTAAACACCAGTGTATTTCCTTGTTGCTCGTAAGTGGATTCTTGTGAAATAACTAAAACATCTTTGTATATTTTTGGAATTTGCAGTATAGCACTATTGCCGTTGGTTAATAATCTTGAAGGATTATCGAAAATAGCTCTAAAGGAAATAGACCCTGTATTGGGATTGATCACAGAGTTGATGGTTTGTATCTTTCCTTCTTGATCATAAAGACTTCCATTAGCAAGTTTCAATCGTACTGCCGGAATATTATCTATTTTATCTTGAATAGTAGTTCCCTCTGCATCTTGAATAAAATCTAAATAATCTGATTCATTCATAGAGAAATAGGCGTATACTTTATTAATGTCTGAAACGGTGGTTAGTGGATCTTGATCTGAAGCGCTAATTAAAGCTCCTTCCCTTTTACGTATAGCACCTACATAACCGTCTACCGGGCTTTTTATATTTGCATATCCAATATTTGCCAGGATGCTATTATAACCACTTTGTGCTTGTTGAAGTTTTGCTGTAGCAGTTTCTAATTGAACAGAACTTATAATGTTCTTTTCTACCAGAGGCTTCAGTTTATCCACCTCAACTTGTGCGGCATTTACATTGGCCTTAGCAGCAGCAGCATCTTGAGATAAAGATTGAGTTTCTAGTTTAAATAATATCTGTCCTGCTTTTACTTGTTCACCTTCATCTACCAAGACTTTAGTGATATAACCTGAAACTTTTGCTCTTATCTCACTATTCACAATGCCTTCTATACTTGCAGGGTAAGTAGTAAATCCAGTAACTGTTTTTGTGGGCACTTCATAAACAGGATAGGGCTTTGGTTGTGCAGCCTGAGCAGCATTCTGATCTTTTCCTTCTCCGCAGGAGGCAAGAGATATTAGTCCTATGGATACAATTAATGATTTTATAATATTCTTCATGATGTCTTTATTTGATAGGCGTAATAGGATGATTAGATTATAATTCTGCGATATTTTTCTTCAACTTGTTAACAGCATTGCTTACTTCTTCCAGAAATAAAAGATAGTTTTCATGAAAATGAAGTTCAAACTCCTCAGCGTCTATAGTGTTTTGGCTATTGGCTTCTTTTTTATATTCAATAATATCTGAGTGGATATCATACTGCATATTCCACTTCGCCAGCATTTCATTCATAACTTGAAGAAGTCTATTTGGAGTAACATTGAAATAGCGTTTTCTATCTCCCGGTTTGGTAAAATAGCTTACTCTGCCAGATGCTTGCAGCGTATTTAAATGTGTACAGATAGTGCTTTTGCTGGCATTAAGATCTTTCACTAAGTTTTCGAAAGTAATACCACCTTTTCCAGTAAGAATAAGAGTTGAGAAAATTCTAGCTTCCAGGGGAGCCATATTGTCTTCATTCTCAATAAAAACGCCTAATCTTTCTACCAGCTTATTCTTCCTTTCTATTAATTCCTTTTGCATTTCTAAAATTTGAAATGCAAAATTAGTATTAGTTCGGTAAAATCCGAACTAATTAAAAACTAAGATTTTGTTAAATAATTTAGGGGAATATTATCTAGTCTTTAAAATATCTAAATCTGAAGATTTAATTACATACCCAAGTCTCACCATACTGGTATATTTATTATAATCTATAAGACTTTCTGCATACCCGGCAAACCATTCCAACATAAGGTATTGGTTCCCGGAATTATTAAATAGTTTGTAGTAGATTCTTGAGCTTACAGATCCTTTCCAATCTTTTAAGCCCTTTCTCACAGTAACACTGGCAATTAAGCGGTTTGCAAGAATTGTTTGTTCAACCTTAACTTCTCCTAAGCCTATATAATCTAGTAAATCTGGGTGATTTTCGGTGTAAGCAAAAGGTAGCCAAGCTTTGGCGCTCAAAATGGTGCGCCTTCCTAATGGGGTGTGGAATATTCCCGTAATTCTGTTCCAACTTCTACTATCTAAACTATCTCTTCCGTTGGATTGATGTTCAAATTTTAATTCTGCAAGTCCAAAAATATTACCTTCTTTATTGAAAACGGGTTTTCCTAAACCTATTCCTGGATTAAAGTTGATCTCTTCAAAAGGGCTGGATTTACTGTAGACACTCCAAAATGCGCTTTGAGAGTAGGTTACAAATAAATACGAGTTAAGAGGTAAAGTAGTTCTAGTGATCAATTGTTTGAAACTGATGTGATATTTTATATCGGAATTAACCTTAGTTACCGATTTATTGGTAGGAACTCCAGTAATAAAAAAGTTATCCTGATAAGAAGAAAATGATGGCATTTCTTGAATGGTATCATAAACTTGTTCTCTCGTTAAACGCTGACCAAATGTTGAGGTTTGGTTAAGAAATGCTGTAAGAATAAAGCAAGAAAAAAGTATTCTTTTCATAAATAGAATCTTGATGCAATAAATGCACGAAATTTTAAGTCGGCAAAGGTACTTTTAACTTTCCAAGTAAACTATAAACTCCCAATTCTTGTTAGTTAATTATAACAAAATCTAAGCTCCAAGTAATTGGAGCTTAGATTTTTATATAGATTTGTGCTTACTCGTTTACTTCTTCAAGATTCTCGTTTTCTTTATAAATGCCTATCGTTAAATCTCCTTTTTTATTCATTGCAGCTCGATACATTCCCGCAGAATTAAATTCCATCGCAATATTCCCTTTATTATCTATGGCAATAATTCCACCTTCGCCACCTAGCTCAGTTAATTTTCCTTGGATCACCTTTCTGGCTGCTTCTTTTAGGCTCATCTTTTTGTATTCCATCATGGCTGAGATATCGTAGGCTACAACTCCTCTCATAAAATATTCTCCCCAACCAGTTCCAGAAACAGCACAAGTAGCGTTATTTGCATAGGTACCCGCACCAATAATTGGCACATCTCCAATTCTATTCCATTTTTTGTTGGTCATCCCTCCGGTGGAAGTTCCTGCGGCGATATTACCGTTTTTGTCTAAAGCGACGCAACCCACCGTTCCAAACTTGGATTCTTTGATGTATGGATCGTAAAAAGCAGTTCTGTTATCTGTGCTGTCTGCTTTCATTTTTTCAGCTTCTTTTACTTTTTGAAGCGATTGAAATCTGTTTTCTGTATAGAAATAGGAAGGATCTACTATTTCCAATCCGCGTTCTTGTGCAAACTGTTCGGCTCCTTTTCCGGAAAGAAGCACATGTGGTGAATTCTCCATTACCTGAAACGCAAGATTAATTGGGTTTTTTACAGTGGTTACACCTGCTACAGCTCCAGCATTCAGGGTTTCCCCATCCATAATGGCGGCGTCCATTTCATTGGTTTCCTGATTGGTGAAAACTGCTCCTTTCCCTGCGTTAAAAAGCGGTGAATTTTCCATGATATTAATTGTGCGTTGAATGGCATCTATAGAAGTCCCTCCATTTGCAAGAATTTCGTGACCTGCTCTTACTGCCTCTTCTAAAACAGCTATATAGGCGGTTTCCAAAGAATCGGACATGTTTTCTTTTAAAATAGTTCCTGCGCCCCCGTGAATCGCGATCCCAAAATTATCGGCTTCTACTTTGTCTGAAGTGGTTTTTTTCTGAGGTTTATCTATTGGTTTTCTTTCTTCGGAAGCATTGTTACACGCTAAACAAAGCGTAATAGAGAGAAGTAGTAGTAATCTTTTCATAAATTTTGGGTGTTGAGATGTTTGAAATAAAAGTACTAAAATTATAAACAGTTTTGAAGTTGGTTTGTTTTAATTCCTCATTGTAGGGTTTAATTCCCCCGAGGCCTGCCCGAAAAGAATTTCATTCAGGCGGGCTTGCCTCGAATTTTTAAAAGTATTTTTCTCCCGAACCATCGGGTAATCTCGTGGGTTTGCCCCGAGGTTCTTGATTCATATGATTGTGTCTTTTGCATGAGCGATAGTAGTGAAAAGCCCGGAGCACCGATCGTGATCGGGGCGAGGACTTGTAACAAATAGCGCGTTTCGCGGTAGCGAACATGCCCAAAACATTTAGATAAGCTTCACAACTATCTGTGTGAGAATGATTAATTTTAAACAACATTTATAAAATGAGAGACTATGCCAATAAATAAGCCTTTTAATCTTACGAAATGGGTGGAACAAAATAGAGATTTGTTAAAGCCGCCGGTGGGAAATAAAAATTTATATAAAGAAAGTGACGATTATATAGTAATGATAGTGGCAGGGCCAAATGCTAGAAAGGATTATCATTATAATGAAACAGAAGAATTGTTCTTTCAGTTAGAAGGGAATATCGAAATTCATGTTCAAGATGATGGCAAGAAGGAGATTATGAAGCTGGGACCTGGAGATATGTATTTACATCCCGGGAAAATACCTCATTCCCCTGTTCGGGAAGCGGGATCTATAGGCCTTGTCGTAGAGCGGAAGCGTTTGGGTGAAGAAGGAGATGATGGCTTGCTTTGGTTTTGCGATAATTGCAACCATAAACTTTATGAAGTGTATTTCCCATTGCATGATATAGAAACCGATTTCCTAGGTCATTTTAAGCATTTTTATGGCAGCAAGGAATTGCGAACTTGTGATAACTGTGGGACTGTGATGCCTGTAGACGAGCGGTTTATTAATTCTTAGAGAATGAAAGTAGATTAGGGACGGGTTTCCTTTTATATTTATTATTTTCGCAACTACTAGTTATAATTAAAGATAAAAACACGATTAAATGAGTGATATAGCAGAAAAGTTTGGCATTAAACAGGCCTTGAAAGACCTAGGGATTAAAGATATTAATGAAGGAACTTCTACCGGAGCAGAATTTTTTGGAAGTGGTGAAATTATTGAATCATATTCGCCTGTAGATGGTTCGTTGATAGGGAAAGTGAAGACTACCTCTAAAGAAGATTATGAGAAAGTGATGAATGCTGCTACCGAAGGTTTCAAAAGCTGGAAAACAATGCCTGCACCATTACGTGGAGAAATAGTTAGAAAATTCAATGAAGAGTTACGCCGTTTGAAAGAACCACTAGGAAAATTGGTTTCTTATGAAATGGGTAAATCTTACCAAGAAGGTTTAGGAGAGGTTCAAGAAATGATAGATATCTGCGATTTCGCGGTTGGATTATCTAGACAATTGCACGGACTTACCATGCATTCTGAGCGACCTGGACATAGAATGTACGAACAATACCACCCACTTGGAGTAGTAGGAATTATTTCTGCTTTTAATTTCCCCGTGGCTGTTTGGTCTTGGAATACAGCTTTGGCTTGGGTTTGTGGAGATGCTTGTGTTTGGAAAGGATCTGAAAAAACACCAATTACTTCTGTAGCTTGTCAAAAAATAGCTGCAAGAGTATTTGAAGAAAACAATGTGCCTGCTGGAATTTCTTGTCTCGTGACTGGAGATTATAAAGTAGGAGAAATGATGACTACAGATAATCGTATTCCGCTTATTTCTGCAACTGGATCTACCAGAATGGGTAGGATCGTTGCTTCTAAGGTAGCGGAACGTCTTGGAAATTCTTTATTGGAATTAGGTGGTAACAATGCAATTATTGTAACTCCAGATGCCGATATTAAAATGACCGTTATTGGTGCTGTATTTGGTGCCGTGGGAACTGCAGGTCAACGTTGTACTTCTACAAGAAGACTTATAATTCACGAATCTATTTACGATAAAGTAAAAGATGCTGTTGTTGCCGCTTACAAGCAATTAAGCATTGGAAACCCTTTAGATGAAAATAACCACATGGGACCACTTATAGATAAAGATGCGGTGAAAAATTACCAAAATGCTTTGGCTAAAGTTGTTGAAGAAGGAGGAAACATCATTGTTGAAGGTGGGGTTTTAGAAGGTGAAGGTTTCGAAAGTGGTTGTTATGTGAAACCAGCAATTGCTGAAGCTAAGAACTCTTACGAGATCGTTCAGCATGAAACTTTTGCTCCTGTATTATACATGATGAAATATTCTGGAAATATTGAAGATGCAATGGAATTACAGAATGGAGTGAAGCAGGGTCTTTCTTCTGCGATTATGACCAATAACTTAAGAGAGGCAGAACACTTCTTGTCTGTTAACGGATCTGATTGTGGAATTGCCAATGTAAATATTGGAACCAGCGGAGCAGAAATTGGAGGCGCTTTTGGTGGTGAGAAAGAAACTGGTGGTGGACGTGAGTCTGGATCTGATGCTTGGAAAGTGTATATGAGAAGACAAACAAATACTATTAATTATACAACAGAATTGCCATTATCGCAAGGAATTAAGTTCGATTTATAGTAATTTAGAATAGAGATCTAAGATTTTAGATATTAGAAAAAACCACCTTGAAAAAGGTGGTTTTTTTGTTTATAATAGTTGGAATAGTCTTTCAAATAAGGCTTTAATTGTCTTTGTTGAAAACAGCTTTTTTAAATCTTCAGACTTGGAAAGGCTACCATTGACGTATTTTCAAATTTACTCCGAATATGAGACCCTGAAACTCCCGAAGTATCGGGACAGGGTGACGATACTGGTTTTAACTTCCGTCATGCTGAACTCGTTTCAGCATCTTTCATACGTCAATTTACTCCGCTAGACAATTTTTTATCACGGGTCTCAGGATGTCATTTGAAGTTTCCAAACTGAGCATATCGAAGTCTAACATGATTAAAATGTAACACAATAAAAAGCCTGTTGAAGTCTTATTTAAACTGAAATGATTTCAGATTCTTCTAAAAGTTCCTCTTGTCTAAATTTTAAAATAATCTGTGCAATTGCTACCACATCCTTCTCGCAATAAACTGCGATCCTGTTAATATTTCGCTCTTCATAAAACACACCTCTAACTTCAGAGCCATCTATGTCGTCTTTAGGTGATGGAATACCAAGCACATTGGTAAGTAGTTTAAGAGAAGTATAATGTTTATAGTCTCCAAACTTCCATAATTCCAAGGTGTCTAAATGCGGCACTTCCCAAGGTTTCTTTCCGAAGAGATTCAGTTTAGGTGGAAGGGAAAGGCCATGTACAAGCATTCTTCTGGCAATGAAAGGAAAATCGAATTCCTTGCCATTATGGGCACATAAAAGATGATGATCTTTATAAAAGTGTGTACTTAATAAGTTGGAAAAATCTTTCAGAATTTTTTCTTCCTCTCCTTTAAATGTTGTTAATCTAAAAGTTCTGGAATCTTCTTTGCTTTTGAAAAACCCTACCGAGATACATGCTATTTTACCAAACTCGGCCCAGATTCCTGCGCGCACATAATATTCTTCTGCCGTAAATTCTTCTTTTCGCTGATACTTGGATTTCTCTTCCCACAGCTGTTGTTTTATAGGGGAGAGCTCCTGGAAAGTTCGGGTCTCGGGAACTGTTTCTATATCCAGAAAAAGGATGTGTTCTATTGATATTTTATGAAGCATTTTTCAACATTTTATAGGTTTCATCTATATAAATAAAGAAATCTTTCGAGTGATTTTCACCTTCTTTTCTTCGTATTAGATCATGTCCTAACCTCACTATAATAAGGTCATCTTCAGGGATCACAATTACATATTGACCTAATATTCCGCGCATGTAAAAAATATCTTTGTCTTTGTAATCATTTAACCAAAAGCCATATCCATATTGCGGAGAATCTTTAAATCTTGCATTGGTTGCCTTTTTCACAAAATCTGGATCCAGTAATTGTTGTCCATTCCACTTTCCGTTGTCTTTAAATAGTTTGCCAAAATGGGCGAAATCCCGGGCATTGGAAGCAATACAGCAATAAGCTTTTTCCATTCCATTTTCTTCGCTGTCCAATTGCCAAAGGGCATCATACTCCATTCCCATTGGTTTCCAAAAACTCTCGCTCAGGTAATTGGAGAGATTCTTTCCAGTGGCCTTTTCTATTACAATCCCCAATAAAATGGTGTTCCCGCTTAAATATTCAAAGGAAATTCCAGGTTCTTCTACTACTTTTAGATTCAAGGCTTCTTTTCTAATATCATCGCCAAAATAAGCTCTGGCAGTTTGAGAAAAGGGATTAAAATAATCTTCATCCCAGTCTAATCCAGAGGACATAGATGCCAGATCGCCCACGGTTAGTTTTGACTCCAATCCTTTATTGAATTCTGGAAAGAAATCCCCTACCGGTTGGTTTAGATCCTTGATATATCCATCCTTGATGGCCTTCCCGAGTAGAGCAACAGTTATAGATTTTGCCATAGAAAATGAGTTGGTTTTTGAAAGCAACTCGTAATCTTCTGCATAATCTTCATACCAAATACTGTCGTTTTTAATTATAAGAAAAGCGACAGTCCCTAACTCATTGTTGAGATCTGTTAGTTTATCAGTTGGTTTAGTTTCATTGTAGTTCCTATGAGTTGGCCATGGAGAGGTCACAGAAGAATCTGCTTCAATTACACGATTTTCAAATTCGGGATAGTCATCTATATAAGCGGTATTATGACCTTTTAAATAGATAACTTGAATTCCTTTTAGGATATAATCATAATTGAACAAATATAATAGAATCACTACTAAGAGTATAGTAGCTAAAAACGCGCCGATAATTTTCAAGAATAACCTCATAGTTACTAAAAATAGGGCTTTTTATCTTAAGAGTGAATTTTAAAATAGTTCTTGTTGCAAAGGAGGGTTTTCAAAGTCTAACAACCATTTTTTTCTCCAAAGTCCACCCGCATAACCGGTTAAAGAACCATCACTTCTAATCACCCGGTGGCAAGGAGTGACTATCCACAATGGGTTTTTCCCATTTGCTGAAGCCACAGCACGAATGGCTTTTACATCCCCCAACTCTTTAGAAAGTTGTAAATACGAGCATGTTTCTCCAAATGGAATTTTGTTTAATGCTTCCCAGACTTTTTTTTGAAACGGTGTTCCTTTTGGGTTTAACTTAAAGTCAAAATGCTGAAGCTGCCCATTAAAATAAGCCTTAAGTTGATCAACTGCAGGAATTATAAATCCAGGAATATTAACGCTTATTTCTCTTTCTTCATCTACGATCCTAATTTCTGAAACTCCATTTTCATCACCAGTTATATCACAGATCCCCAGTGGAGTTTTAAGACTTACCGTCATTGTTAGCCGATTTTATTTCCGAATCATTTTGCTGAATAAGTCCAAGTTTTTTAGCTCGCTTTTCCCAGTTTTGTCGAGCCATAAGTTGCATATCTTCTATGTTATCATTTTCATCCATGATCTCAAGGCCTAAGAGGGTTTCAATGATGTCTTCCATTGTTACCAATCCGATGGTGTTTCCATATTGATCGGCTACTATTGAAATATGAGCTTTTCTTTTAATAAAAATCTCGAAAAGCTCTGGAATTGGGGTGTTGGGATTGGTAATGAAAACATCCCTTGTTAAAATACTTAAAGGTTCCGGGCCTCTTTCGTCTATCATTTCCTCAAGAATATCATCTTTAAGCACGAAACCCGTAATATTATTGGGCTTGCCTTTATAAACTGGGATTCTGGAAAATTTTAAATTTTTATTCGCGCGGTGAAAATCTTCAATGCTGGTAGACTCATCTTCTATGGTGGCGACAGAAAATGGCGTCATTACATCTTTTGCCTCGACCGATTTGAACACAAGCAGATTTTTGATAACAGTAGTTTCTTTTTCTTCAAAAAAGCCTTCTTCTTCCGCTGCATCGGTAATTGCCATAAACTCCTCCCTACTCATGGTACTTACGTGTGCCGATTTCCCAATTAGTTTGGTGGTAAGCATCATCAACCAAAGAATCCCTGTGTATTTCAATGGAAATAATAAGATTTTTAAACATATAACAGTAAATTTTCCAAGCGATTGCCAGTACGTTGCTCCAATAGTTTTTGGAACTATTTCAGAAAGAATTAATATTGCCAGGGTCATAACAGCTGATACGATTCCTACTGAATTTCCTCCGCCTCCAAAAACCTTCTCCGCCTGCACTCCTACAAGAATTGCTCCCACAGTATGGGCAACCGTGTTTAAAGTTAAAATGGCGATGAGAGGTTTATCTATATCGTTCTTGAAATGTGTTAAAGTGGTTGCATAGGCTTTTCCTTCCTTTTTTTTAATACGGATAAAAGTAGGAGTTATGCTAAGTAAAACCGCTTCCAGAATAGAGCATAAAAATGAAAAAAAAATGGCAAGAGTAGCATAAAGAATAAGTAAGCCCATTGTTGCATTTAGTTTTAGGATACTAAAATAAGGATTCTTTACTACATTTTTCCTAAAGTATTGGTAAAGCCGTTTAGTTCGTCATTGAGGGTTTAATCCCCGTCCCGATAAGCATCGGGATACTTCTGAATTTTAAAACTGTATTCCTTCCTATAGCGAATGGGACATACTTCATGGGATTACTCTGAGTTCTTGATTTAAATAAGCTGTTACCGGCAAGAACCACCGATAACAGCTTATAAATTGCTCTTTCTTTAAATCATTCCGTCTACCTGCTAAGGATGAGCATCCGGAATCGAATCCACCGATGGGATTAAGCGGAAAGATTGGATTTAATGAGTTTATCCCATTTATTTGCCATGAATAATTGTGCATCGGCATCTAAACTATCGTTGTCATCTTCATCATAAAAAATTACTTCTTTTACTTTCTCTTTAGAATTATTCTTCAGTAATTCCAATCCAATATGTGTTAAGGCAAGTTTATTCTTATTTCCTATTTTTTGTTGATGTCCAGATTTGGCAACAACACTCTGTCCTACATTTTTAAGATCTATCACTTCATATTTAGTATGGTCTGATGGATCTATTATCAAGAATTTTTTAGCGTTACTGTCCAAGCCAAGTAACAAGGAATTAGTTATTTCAATCTGATCCAACTTCATGTTGTTTTCAGTTGCAAGGCTGTGTAATCTTTTCTTTACTATTTTTTCTTTTGATGAGTGGCGTACGATCATATAGATTATAGGTCCAACAAATAAAGCCAATAAGGCGATGCCCATGATAGCTGATGAATTTTCCATTTTAATTTAATTTTAAGTAGTGTTCTAGAAAACATCTTTCTTGTAAATGGCTATAAAGCTTGCACTCAAAAAAGGGGTTTTCATTAATTGTTTTGTTTAATATTTTTCTGAAGAGTTGAAAACAAGAACAGATAGATCTCAAGTAATTATAAAGACCAAATTTTCGAGAATTCAACTAGAAAAAACCTTACCAAAAAAACTGAAATGGAAAAATATGTTGTGAGAGTAGATGCTTAAGATCTGGGTTATGTAACCACAGATTATAAGTATAAGTATGGCTAAGAGATTCAGAAGAATCAAAGGAATTTATACCAATCCCGCCTGAATTGAAATAGTCTTGGTTTGAGGCTATTTCTATAACTACGGAAACCGAGGCTTCTTCAGTAAAGATAGCCTTGGTGTTCTGTTGTATTTTTAAGGTGTAAGAATTCCTGGAATTTAGATCCAGAGTTTCTGAAGGGAATGAAAATGCCGAACTGCTAACTACATTAAATAACGTAAGTAGCAATAATGAGATACTAAATGGTAGCTTCTTGATTTTCACCTAACAAATGTACATTAAAAGTGAATTCGCAATAAAAAAATTAAACTAAATTTCAACCAATTAAGAAATTAATTTTACGGCATCTTTTGCAAAATAGCTTGCTATCATATTGGCTCCTGCACGTTTAATTGCAGTTAATTGCTCCATCATCACAGCATCATGATCTAACCAGCCTTTTTCTGAAGCAGCTTTTATCATAGCATACTCTCCACTAACCTGATACACTGCTACTGGAACTGTCACTGCATTTTTAATTTCACGAACAATATCCAAATAACACAGTCCTGGTTTCACCATTACGATATCTGCACCCTCTTCAATATCCATCAAGGTTTCACGAATAGCTTCTTCCCTGTTTGCCGGATCCATCTGATAGGTTTTTTTGTCTCCAAATCCTGGAGCAGAATCTAGTGCATCGCGAAAAGGCCCGTAAAATGCAGAAGCATATTTTGCAGAGTAGCTCATAATTCCCGTGTCATGAAAACCTTCATCTTCCAATAATGTTCTAATTTCGAAGATCCTTCCATCCATCATATCGCTGGGCGCAACAAAATCGGCACCTGCTATGGCGTGCGAAAGTGACATTTCAGCTAAAATTGCGGTGGTGTCATCATTCAATATTTTTCCATCGGCAACTACTCCATCATGACCAAAAGAAGAATAAGGATCTAAAGCGATATCTGTCATTACCAACATTTCAGGAACGGCATTTTTCACAGTTTTAATCGCTCGTTGCATTAAACCCTCAGCATTTAAAGCTTCGGTTCCTGCATTATCTTTTAAACTGTCCGGCACCTTTACAAATAGCAACACCGATTTAAGTCCCAGTTTCCAAAGCTCTTTCACTTCCTTTTCCAACAAATCCAAACTGAATCTATAATAGTTAGGCATAGATGCGATCTCTTCCTTCACACCCTTCCCTTCAACTACAAATAATGGCACTAAAAAATCGTTTGGAGAGATTATATTTTCTCTAACCAATGATCTAATAGTTTCGTTGGTTCTAAGTCTTCTATTTCTTCTTAATGGATACATAGGAATTCACTTTTTGTTAATCAACTCAAGGTAGTAACGAATTTATGGCAACTAGTTACTTTCAAAATCTACGGCAAACTAATTCGCATTTGCAAATATAAAGCATGCTTAAGAATTTTTGGGTATATAGCTATCGGGATTATATTTTAGAATATTTGGTTAAAATTGTAACGTAACTGCTTATTAGTTACTAATAGGTTTAAAGATAAAACCCAGCTAAACTACCAACTATGCTTTCCATTAAAAACTTGAATAAAACGTATCCTAACGGAACAAAGGCACTTAACAATGTTAATTTAGAAATAGATAAGGGAATGTTTGGCTTATTAGGCCCAAATGGCGCCGGTAAATCTACTTTAATGCGAACAATCGCCACATTGCAACTTAGTGATACTGGTAGTATTGAATTTGATGGGATAGATGTTTTTAGTGAGCCAGAAGAACTTCGGAAAGTATTGGGGTACTTGCCTCAAGATTTCGGAGTGTACCCAAAAGTTTCAGCAGAAATGATGTTGAATCATATCGCAAAAATCAAAGGAATTCATAATAAGTCCGATAGAACTGCTTATGTAGCAGATCTATTGAATAAGGTGAATCTATATAAATTCAGAAAAAGAAATTTAGGGGATTATTCGGGAGGAATGCGTCAAAGGTTCGGAATTGCACAAGCCTTGATTGGAAATCCGAAATTGATAATTGTAGATGAGCCTACAGCAGGATTAGATCCTATGGAGCGTAATCGTTTCCATAATTTATTGAGTGAGTTAGGGGAAGATGCAGTAGTTATTTTATCTACCCATATTGTAGACGATGTTGTTAATTTATGTACCAATATGGCAGTTTTCAATGAAGGTTCTGTAGTGGTTCAAGGACATCCTCTGGAATTGACAAATTCGCTGAATGGGCGGATTTTCAGAAAGAAAATAGATAAAGAAGAATTAGAAAAATATCAGGAAGAATACAGTGTGTTATCTGCTTATTTAAGAAGTGGTCAATTAAACGTAAATGTTTATAGTGAATCACAGCCTGGAGACGGTTTCGAAGTAGTTAATAATACTCTGGAAGACTTTTATTTCTACAGTATCAACCAACCTCAAACTGTATAATCATGAAAGAGATCTACTTATTTGAGCTAAAATATAGAATGCGCAGACCCGCAACCTATATCTACATATTTATAGCTTTTCTTATTCCACTATTAATCGCGGTATTTGAAAAATCGAACACGGCACAATTCACAAACAGTCCGAATGCCATTATGGGTGTTTTGGGAGGTATGAGTGTGCTATATCTTTTCTTTTACGCGGCAATAATGGGAGTTGCTGTTTATAGGGACGAAGAGCATAGAACAGCCCAAACCTATTTTACATTTCCTGTTTCAGAAAAGAATTATATTCTGGGTAGATTCTGGGGAAGTTTTACAATAGTTACATTTATGAATATTGCAGCAGTTTTAGGTGCAATGTGCGGATTTGCAATTGGAATATTTTTAGATAGGCCAGATTATGGAATCTATACATCTTTCAACTTTGCCTCCTATTTTTATCCATTTGTCTACTTGTTAACCTTTAATGCATTCTTTATTGGAAGTTTATTCTTTGGATTAATGACGTTTTTTAAACGTATGCCTATTTTATATCTGGGTGGGATCATGATCTTTATTCTTACCATAGTTTCCTCAAGACTTTTGGCAAACTTAGATACCGAATGGTTAAGTGTTTATGTAGATCCTTTTGGAGCTGAAGCACAAAATTTTATAGATAAATATTGGTCTGTACACGAACTTAATACTACACAACTCTCTCTTTCTGGTAAGTTTTTAATCAACAGGATAATTTGGTTAGGATTAGCTATTGGTATTTTTGTATTCACCTTATTTCGCTTTTCCTACAAAGGCTTTTTGTCTTCAAAAAAGAAGCAAAACACAAAAGAAGATAAAGAAGAATATAAAGCGGGTCATGCACTTGCAAAAGTGGTTCAGGTATTTAACAGCAAAGCAAGAAGAGAAAATTTATGGTCTCTAAGTAAAATAGAATTTCTTTCAATTGTAAAGGAAACGGTTTTCATTATTTTAATGGTAATCGGTATTGTGATCGCTGGTTTTGTAGCCTATCAATCCAATCAAATATATGGAACACCCTCGATGCCGCTAACCAGATATATGGTCGCTCAGATCGCTGGTGGAATTTCATTGTTCTCTGTGATAATTCTCATCATTTATGCAGGAGAAGCAGTTCATAGAACCAGACAAAATAAAACTTTTGAGTTTTACGATGCCCTTCCAGTTAGCAATAACACCTTATACCTTTCTAAAATAATTTCACTCATTGGAGTTGCAGTAGTACTAACTGTAATTAGTATAGTGGTTGGAATTATATATCAAACCTTTAATGGTTATTTCGATTACGAACTGGGGATGTATTTCACATATAATTTTGTCAAGATATTCCCATCTTTTATCATGACGTTGTTATTGGCATTTTTCATTCATGTATTGGTGAACAATAAGTTTTTAGGACATTTTATAGTGATAGTTATTTATATTGGCTTACCATTACTGTTAACTCTTGCCTTTAAAACCTCGAACCCATTAGTGATCTTTGGGGGAACTCCAGGAGGATTCTTAAGCGACCTTAATGGATTTGGACATTACTTAGTTGGAGAGTTCTGGTTGAATGCCTATTGGATCTTACTTACTTGCATATTAGCAGTTATTGGAAAGCTCTTTTGGAACCGAGGCTTTTTCTCGTCAGGAAAGGAGCGTTTACTATTAGCAAAACAGCGATTTACAGGAAGGACCATCGCGTACACCTTAGTGTTTTTATTTGCTTTTGCTTCAGTTGGGGCTTATAGCTACTACAACCTGAAAGTTTTAAATCATTTAGAAGACGGGAATTATGGCGAAAAAGTAAATGCAGATGCTGAAAAGAAATATGGTAAATACATAGGCAAACCTCATATTCAAGTGACCGATCTCAAAGCATTTATAGACATTTTTCCTGAAGACAGAAGGATAGAGGCTAAAGGCGAATTCAAAGTGGTTAATAACTTTGATGTGGCCCTAGACACGCTTTTAATGGAAGTGAAATTCCCTATAGCAGATACCAGAATTACAAAAGTAGTTTACAATGATGTAGAGCTGAAACCATTTTTGAAGGATACAGTGTACCGCCTTTTTATGTACAAATTACCACGGCCTTTACAACCAAAAGATTCGGCATCGCTAGTAATTGAAACCAAAGCAATCACCAAAGGATTTTCTGCAGATCCCGAAACAGCAGTTTTAGGCAATGGAACCTTCTTTAGAGATGCCATTTTCCCATCCTTTCATTACGATCGCGTTTTAAGCGATAACGGAGTTCGTATAAAACACGGCTTGGAAAAACTGGATTTTCTGTATCCTCCGAGAACCGATAGTATTGCACTTAAAAAGAACCTTTTTAATGAGGATGCAAATTATATGACTTTTGAAGCAACCATAAGTACTTCAAAAGGGCAAACAGCTATTGCACCGGGCGTGCTTACTAAAAAATGGGAGGAAAATGACCGCAGTTATTTTAATTATAAATTAGAGGGGAAAACCGATTATTTTTTCAGTTTTGTTTCCGCAGAATATGAGGTTAAGAAGGATTTTTGGATCGCTCCTAGTGGTAAAAAAGTAGATATTGAGATCTATCATTCGCCAAAACATAAGAGGAATTTAGAATACTTTATTAAGGGAATTAAAATCTCATTAGATTATAACTCCAAAAACTTTTTGGAATACCCTTATTCTGTGATTAGGATCATTGAATTTCCAGCACATTCTAATTTTGCTCAGTCCTTTGCTACCACCATTCCTTATTCTGAAAACTTTGGATTCGTGGCAGATTTCTCTAAAGCCGAAGATTATAATTATGCGTTTAGGATTACTTCTCATGAAGTAGCTCACCAGTGGTGGGGGCATATTGTAACTCCTAGTAAAACCTCTGGAGCTAATATTATTTCCGAAACTTTAGCTGAGTATGTTTCACTTATGACCATGAAAAAGGAATATGGCGAAAATGGTATTAAATCATTTTTAAAGAATTCTCTGGATACCTACTTATCTAGTAGGCAATTCAGTTTTAAACCAGAACGATCCTTAATTAATGTTGAAACCGGACAATATATCTGGTATGAGAAAGGCTCTATGATCATGTACGATTTACAGGATGTTATGGGAGAGGATAAAGTAAATGCTGGACTTCGTAGTTTTTTAGAAGAATTCAAATATAACGAAAAAGGCTATTATGCTACTTCAGAAGATTTGTATAGAGCTTTATACAAAGTAACCCCAGATTCCCTTAAATATAAAGTAGATGATGGCTTTAAGGAAATAGTGCTTTATGAAAATAGGGTTATCGATGCCAAGACCAAAGAATTGAAATCCGGCAAATGGGAAACCACATTTACCGTGAATTCTAAAAAGATCTATTATGATGATGCAGGAAGAGAACGTGAAATAGACTCCAAAAAGAACCTGGTGGATATTGGCTTGTTTGGTGAAGATGTGGTAAATGATGAACAAGTAACAATTAAAAACCCATTTTATTTTGAATTGAAATGGTTAGAACCAGGAGACAATAAATTCACAATTATTACAAATAAAAAACCAGTAAAAGCAGGAATAGATCCATATAATAAATTGATAGATAGAAATTCAGATGATAATTTGAAATCTATTGAAGAATAGGGATAAAAAATAAATTTTATGTGATTCTGAAAACACGTTCAAGATGACAGTACGATTGTTATTTTGAACGCAGTGAAGAATCTCATAGGAGTACTATCATCGTATTATAAAAGAGAACCTTCCTTCGTCAGGATGACAAGTAGAGACTCTAATGTCACATTGAGCCTGTCGAAATGTGAATATTAACAAAATTTTGGTGTTACGACAATAATAGTTTAACTCAGAGTTTCAATTATTTTGTTGACTTACAGTTATGAGATTTTGAAACACATTCAAGATGACAACACATTTGTCATTCTGAACACAGTGAAGAATCTCAAAGGAAGCATGATCATCGTATTATAAAGAGATCCTTCCTTCGTCAGGATGACAAGTAGATGTTCTAATGTCATTTGCGAAGTGAAGAATCATTGCATGTAAAAATTAGGTTTCGACTTCGCTCAACCTGACATTCTCATAAATAACACATAATTGAATATGAAACTATCTGGCCTTTAAAACTTAAATTAGAATAATTCTTTAAAGCCTTTCAAGTTTCACTTTTTAAAGTGAAATTGGAAGGCTTTTTTGATTTAAATAATGAAGGCTATATTTAGATTTGCCCTGATCTTGAGAAAATATTTGCTCCCTTCCCCTAGGGAAGGGCTGGGGATGGGATGTTAGCCTATACCCAATCTTTAGGATGTGCTAGCACCTCTAAAAGTCGCTCTTCTTCACTTCCAGATTCTGGATGATGATCGTATACCCATTGCACATGTGGCGGTAAACTCATTAAAATGCTTTCTATCCTGCCGTTGGTCTTTAAGCCGAACAAAGTACCCTTATCATGTACTAAATTGAATTCTACATAGCGGCCACGTCTTATCTCCTGCCAATCACTTTGTTCTTTAGAATATGGGAGTTCTTTTCTTTTTTCAACAATTGGAATATAAGATGCTAAAAAGCTATTTCCCACTTCGGTAACAAAATTGAACCAATCTTCCATGCTCATCTTTTCTGAAGCTTTACAATAATCGAAGAATAAACCTCCAATTCCTCGGGCTTCATCCCTATGTGAATTCCAGAAATATTCGTCACATTTCTGCTTGTATTCAGTATAAAAATCTGGATGATGTGCATCGCAGGCCTTTTTGCAGATCTCATGGAAATGTTTTGCATCTTCATCAAATAAATAATAAGGTGTAAGATCTTGCCCGCCACCAAACCAACTGTCTATAAGGGTTCCGCTCTTATCGTACATTTCAAAATAACGCCAGTTTGCATGAACTGTAGGCACCATCGGACTTTTTGGATGAAGGACTAAACTTAATCCACAGGCGAAAAAATCTACTTCTCCCACCTTAAAATATTGTTGCATTGCAGGAGGAAGTGGGCCATGCACCTGAGAGATATTCACTCCGCCTTTCTCGAAAACCCCGCCATTTTCTATAACTCGTGTTCTTCCGCCACCACCTTCTGGGCGATTCCAAAGATCTTCTTTAAACTTTGTACCACCATCTACTTCTTCCAATTTGGAAGTAATGGAGTCTTGTAGTTGCTCTATATATTGGAGGAATCTATTTTTCATGCGAATCTATACTAATGCTTTTGCTTGATTTAATTTCTGAATTAAACTAAACGAAAATGTTTTACTCTCTATTTGTGCTGTTTCGTAAACGGCTATCGTGCTTTTCGCCAAGTGCGATTCATGATCTACATCTTCTAAAGGAATTAACTTTAAAAGAAGATCTCCAAATTGTTCGTAATTTGAAAAGTCAAAGTTCAATTGTTTCAATTTGATCAACAATTCTTCAGAAGACCAAGCTTGAAGATCTGAAATTCTAAAACCTAGCTCTTCAAATAAGAGTCCATTAACCTTTGATCGTTGTTCACTATAATAAAATTCAGGAACAAATTCCAAGGCGATCAATTTGCCAATAAGCTCATTGATCTTTTGGTTCTCTTCGTCTTTTAGACCTTTGTTAAGCATTATGAATTATTTCGAATATTCTTTAACCGCATCTACAAAAGCACGGGCATTCTCTACTGGAATATCTGGTAAAATTCCGTGACCTAGATTTACAATATACCTGTCTTTTCCGAATTCATCGATCATTTGATGAACCATTTTTCTGATCTCTGCAGGTGGCGAATATAATCTTGTAGGATCAAGATTCCCTTGAAGTGTGATCTTTCCTCCAGTTAAATAACGTGCATTTCTTGCAGAACAAGTCCAATCTATTCCTAATGCCGAAGCTCCAGATTTAGACATTTCATCTAATGCAAACCAACATCCTTTTCCAAATGCGATCACAGGCACTTCATCTTTTAAAGCATTTATAATTTGTTGCATATATTGCCATGAAAAGATTTGATAATCTGTTGGTGACAACATTCCTCCCCAAGAATCAAAGATCTGCACCGCATCTACCCCAGCAGCAACTTTCGCTTTTAGATAAGCAATGGTAGTGTCGGTTATTTTTTGAAGCAAAATATGTGCGGCAACAGGATTTGTGAAACAAAATTTCTTTGCGATATCAAAATTCTTGGAACCTTGGCCTTGTACAGTGTAGCATAAAATAGTCCACGGAGAACCCGCAAAACCTATCAACGGCACCTCATCATTCAGCGCTTGCTTGGTCATTTTAATGGCATCCATCACATAACCTAACTCTTCATGTACATTTGGTACAATTACTTTCTCAACATCTTTGCTGGTACGCACAGGGTTTGGCAACCAAGGCCCAACGCTGGGCTTCATTTCTACCTCAATATTCATAGCTTGAGGAATCACAAGAATATCACTAAATAAAATAGCTGCATCTGGACCTACTTGATTTATAGGCATTACAGTGATCTCTGTTGCTAACTCCGGAGTTCTACAACGGGTGAAGAAATCATATTTTTCTTTTAATTTCATGAAATCTGGTAAATATCTTCCTGCCTGGCGCATCATCCAAACTGGTGGCCTATCTACGGTCTCTCCTTTTAGTGCTCTTAAAAATAAATCGTTCTTGATCATTTCTTATATTTTTTAACCGCCTGTACGATCACATTTTCAATACTAGGCTTATTTGCTATAATTATATTTTGAGTATGTTTTTTAGCTTCGGCGGCAGTGGTTTCCCCAATACAAAAAGCGGTACTCGAATTTAAGTCATTTTTCTTGCAATAGCTTTGAACGCCACTTGGGCTGAAAAACAGTACGCCTTCAAAATTTCTATTGAATTTTTTAGGATTCAGAGTAGTGGTATATACTTCTAATTCCTGAATAGAGATATTCTGTTTTTTTAGAAGGTCGGGTAATTCCTCTCTCCGCTTAGATCCGCAGAGATAAAGAAATTGTTTTTCATTGAATTCATTCACTATCATATGAGCTAATTCTTCAGCAGAATTTGCTGAAGCGACTACAGAATATCCATTTTTTTCTATCTCAAGCTTGGTCTTATCACCAACACAATAAATATTAAGTTCCCGGGTTTGAAACTCTGGATATTGAGTAAAGAAACCTTTTACTCCATTTTGACTCGTAAAAATGAGGTTTCTGGGAATTGGTGCATCTAATGAAGAGTTATCAAAACCAATGTTAATCGCATCATATTCCACAAGGCCAATTCCGGAATTCAGAATCAATTGTTTCTGATTTTCAGCAAGGATCTTTGTGGAAAGTAAGGTAGCCATATTAGTTAGTTTAAGGCTTCTTTAATTCCTTCCATCAACACTCTTCCTCCATTATTTAGCACTTTTAAGGCGCATTCTTTTCCGAAATTAGGTGCGTCTTCAATAGCGATCCTTCTTTCTATAGAAACTTGTTTTTTTCCATCTAAACTGAATAAGGCTGCTTTAAATGAGATCTCATTTCCTTCAATAGTTGCTAAAGCTCCAATTGGAGCGGTACATCCACCTTCCAAAATCTTTAAGAATTCACGTTCCATATGCACACAAATTTCAGATTCTCTATGATTCAAGGCTTTTAAAACCTCTCTAGTTTCTGTATCATTTTCCATAGCAACTACAAGCATGGCGCCTTGAGCTGGAGCTGGAATCATCCAGTCCAGATCTAAAGAGTTCTCTGGGGTTAAATTGATGCGTTCTAGTCCGGCAGCGGCAAATATGGCGCCGTCCCAGTTGTTGTCTTCCAATTTTTTTAATCTGGTATTTACATTTCCGCGAAGATCTACAGAGCTATGGGTTGGATATTTGTTTAACCATTGTGCTTTCCTTCTCAAACTTCCGGTGGCAATAGTTCCTTCAGAATTCAAAAAATCTAGGCCTTTATGGATAAGTATGTCTTTTGAATTTGCTCTTTTTAAAACAGCGGCTTCCACAATTCCTTTTGGTAATGCAGTCGGCACATCTTTCATAGAGTGAACAGCAATATCAATTTTCCCGGTTAACATGGCAACATCCAGTGTTTTGGTGAAAATACCTGTAATCCCCATTTCATATAAAGGCTGATCAAGGTTTAGATCGCCGGTAGATTTTACAGGAAGTAATTCTGTTTTGTGCCCTAGTTTCTCAAGTGCGGCTTGTACGTTCTTTGCCTGCCACAGTGCTAATTCACTATCGCGGGTACCAATTCTAATAACTTTGCTCATTAAATGGAATCTTCTAGCTGAAAGACTTTTTGGATAAGTTCCAAACTTTCATCTGAGGTGTTAGTATCATCTTTAAGGTGATTGGCAAAATGATTCATTATTTTTTGAATAATTCTATTGCTTACTATTTCTGCTTGCTCACTATTGAAGTCTACTAATTTCTTGCTCTGGAAATCCAGTTCTGCATCTTTCATCGTTTTCAACTTCTTCTTTAAGGCTTTAATGGTAGGTGCAAATTTTCGCATTTCTAACCATTTATTGAAATCTCCTTCTACTTCCTTAATGATCTCTTGTGCCTGCGGAATAAATTCTTTTCTTCTTTCCAGAGTAGTATCTGTCATTTGTGAAAGTTGGTCTAAATGGACCACGGTTACATTTTCCATTCCAATAACATCGTCTGCTACATTTTTAGGAATTGAAAGATCTAAGATCAATAATTTCTTTTTCGCGTAGATCAATTCCTTAGAGATGGTAGGGTTTTGAGCTCCGGTAGCCACAATTAAAATATCTGTTTGGCGAATCTCAGATTGAAGATCGGCGTAATCTTTTACTTGTAAATTGAACTTTCCGGCAATTTTTTCGGCCTTATTCTTGGTTCTGTTGATTAAGGTGATGTGACTGTTTTTGGAATGTTTCACCAAATTTTCACAGGTATCCCTACCTATTTTTCCTGTTCCGAATAAAAGAATATTTTTATCGGTAACATTTTCAACTTCATTTAAAATATATTGAACCGAAGCAAAACTCACTGAAGTAGCACCGCTAGACAATTGTGTTTCGTTCTTTATTCGCTTGCTTGCTTGAATAACAGAATTTATCAGACGCTCCATAAAAGGATTAGCAACACCAATCTTTTTTGAAGCTATAAAAGCGAGTTTTAACTGACTTATAATTTCGAAATCCCCTAGTATCTGGCTATCTAAACCGGTTCCCACTTTAAACATATGAGAAATGGCGTCTCTGTTTTTATAAACAAAAGCCACTTTTTCGAACTCCTCCACAGTGCCGTGAGTATGTTGGCAAAGCAATTTGATTAATTGATATGGGTGCTGTGCAAATCCATACAATTCAGTACGGTTACAGGTAGAAGTAACGATGAGACCATCTATTCCTTCTATCTTGGCTTGTTGCAGTAAGTTTGATTTTCCTTCTTCCGTAAGGCTGAAATGTCCTCTAATATCGGCATCGGCTTTTTTATAGCTTAATCCAATTGTATAAAAGTGTTTCCCGCGAGAGATATGATAATTTTCCATGAACCTAATTAGGTATTCGATGGCAAAGGTATATGATAGCTTATTTAAAAAGTAACGCTCAAAGTACTAAATATGTCGCTTGATGGGATTTATAGTTAGATGTATCGCTAATTGATGCAAATACGCTAAATTTGTAGTGATTACAAATACTATAGAATATTTAGTTTAGACTGATTCTAAATAAAAACCGAAATTTCTTATGATTTCAGAAGAAAAAAATATCGCTGAAGGGTTCGTAGATGAAACCAAAATTGAAGATGGTTTCTATATTTTAAAGTTCCAAAATGAAAAAAATCAACCACAAAGAATTAGCAGAGAAATAGACAGTACCTACATCCAGTTTCATTTTTGTGTGAAAGGAGACGGGAAATTTCTATTTAATAATAGCAGCTACGAGTTGCCATTAAAAGAGGAATATTCTTTGCTTCTATATAATCCGCAACGGGACTTGCCTTTAAATTTAGATCTACATCCAAAGTCTTGGGTAATCTCTTTGGTGATCTCTATTAAGAAATTTCACTCTATGTTTTCTCAGGAAGCCAGTTATATTCCTTTTTTGAGTGAAGAGAACAGCGACAAGAAATATTATAAAGATGGCGATATTACTCCCTCTATGGCTATTGTTCTCAATCAGTTAATGAACTTCAATTTAATGCCATCTATAAAATCGCTATATTTTAAAGCCAAGGCCTATGAGTTGTTAAGTCTTTATTTTAATAGAACAGGGGATAAAAGTGTAGAGCAATGTCCTTTCTTGGTAGACGAGGAGAATGTGATGAAGATTAGAAGAGCAAAGGATATTGTGATAGCTCATATGGCAGAACCACCTTCGCTTCAGGAGCTCTCTACAGAGATCGGATTAAGTTTAAAAAAACTAAAAGAAGGCTTCAAACAGATCTATGGTGATTCTGTTTATAGTTTCCTGTTTGATTATAAGATGGAATATGCCAGAAAATTATTGGATTCTGGAGAATTCAATGTGAATGAAGTTGGTTTAAAAGTTGGCTATAGCACATCAAGTCATTTTATTGCGGCCTTTAAAAAGAAATTTGGAACCACTCCTAAAAAGTATGTGATGTCTTTAGTGCTCCCAAACAATTCTTAATGTATTGATTTTTCTAATGATCACATTTATCAAAACAACCAAACAATTGGTTGCATAATATTTTATAATCGTAATTTTATTTTTTTCAAAAAATTGCTGAAAACGAAGAAACATGAGTAAAGGCGTACTTCTAGTAAATTTGGGATCTCCAGATAGCACCGATCCAAAAGACGTAAAAAAATATTTAGGGGAATTTTTGATGGACGAACGTGTAATAGACGTTCCTTTATGGGCAAGAACCTTGCTTGTAAAAGGAATTGTTTTAAATACCCGTCCTAAACAATCTGCTGCTGCGTATCAAAAAATCTGGTGGGACGAAGGTTCACCGCTAATTGTACTATCTGAAAGATTAAAAGATAAGATAGATGAAAACACCTCTGTTCCTATTGTTCTGGCAATGCGTTACGGTACGCCAAATATGAAATCCGGGCTTCAGGAATTACATGATCAAGGTGTAGATGAGGTTTTAATATTTCCTTTATATCCTCAATTTGCAATGGCTACCACGGAAACTATCTTGGTGCTGGCAGAAGAATTAAGGAAAGAGTTTTTCCCGAATATGCAGTTTACATCTGTTCCATCATTTTACAATCATCCAGATTACGTAAGGGTTCTTGCAAATAGCGTTCAAGAAAAATTGAAAGATGTAGAATATCAACATATCTTATTTTCTTACCATGGAATTCCAGAAAGACATATCCGTAAAAGCGATATCACAAAATCTCATTGCCAGATAGATGGAAGCTGCTGCAAAACAGCCTCTCCGGCACACCAATTTTGTTATAGACATCAATGTTTTGAAACCACAAGATTAGTTGCAGAATATCTTCAGCTAAAAGAAAATACTTATAGTGTTTCTTTTCAATCTAGATTAGGTTTCGATCCATGGTTGCAACCGTATACGGATAGAACTATAGAAAGATTTGGAAAACAAGGCATGAAAAATTTAGCCATTGTTACGCCAGCTTTTGTAAGTGACTGTTTAGAAACATTGGAAGAGATTGCTATGGAAGGAGAGGAGATCTTTCACGAAGTTGGAGGCGAAAAATTTACCGTTGTTCCTTGTTTGAATACTCGAGAAGATTGGGTAAAAGTACTTTCCAGATGGGTAGATGAATGGGCATTTTCCAATCCTGTGGAAGCATAATGGCCCATATAAATTCAGCGGCTTTAGGCAAGGATCCTATTTGGAGACTTCTAATAAAACAGGCATTACCTGCATCCATCGGGATCTTGGTAATGTCTTTGAATATTCTAGTCGATACCATTTTTGTTGGAAACTGGATCGGGTCTATAGCAATTGCTGCCATAAATGTTGTTTTACCCGTTTCTTTCTTTATTGCCGCGCTAGGGATGGCAATCGGGATTGGAGGTTCTTCTATTATCTCCCGAGCTTTGGGAGCAGGCAACAGTTCTAAAGCTTTGAAGACCTTTGGGAATCAGATAAGCCTTACTTTAATTTTAAGTGTTGCTTTAGTCCTAGTTGGGCTAACTTTTATAGATTCTATTATCCCAGCTTTTGGGGGGAAAGGAGATATTTTTGAACCTGCCAAGATCTATTATACCGTTGTTCTTTATGGAGTGCCTTTTTTAGCGCTTTGTATGATGGGGAACAATGTGATAAGAGCTGAAGGGAAACCAAAATTTGCAATGATCGCTATGATCATTCCTTCCGTTACAAACCTTATACTAGATTATATTCTAATAAACCTATTAGATATGGGTATGTTGGGAGCAGCCGTTGCTACCAGTGTTTCTTATTTTTTCTGCTTTTCTTATGTGGTCTGGTTCTTTCTATCTAAGAATTCAGAATTAAAAATAAATTGGTCACATTTTGGTTTCGATCTACCCGTACTTTCAGAAATCTCCTCTTTAGGATTTGTAACCTTAGCAAGACAAGCCGTAGTGAGCATTACCTATCTTTTAATGAACAATATCCTCTTCGAATTAGGAGGAGAAGATTCGGTTACCGTTTATGCAATTATTGGAAGAATGCTCATGTTCGCACTTTTCCCAGTTTTAGGAGTCACTCAGGGATTTCTGCCAATTGCGGGTTACAACTTTGGAGCGGGAAATTGGGGTCGAGTTAGAGAAAGCATCAATACCGCTATTCTATATTCTTCAGTATTAGGTTTATTGGTGTTTGCAGGGATCATGACCTTTTCAGAAGATATTGTTCGCATATTTACAGACAATCCAAATGTGGTTCGGGATACTCCGAATGCCATGCGTTGGGTATTTGCGGCTACTCCAATTATTGCTTTACAGCTTATTGGCTCGGCATATTTTCAGGCTATAGGAAAAGCCATTCCGGCATTATTGCTTACTCTTTCCAGACAAGGTTTTTTCTTTATTCCGTTGGTTTTGATCTTGCCAATGTATTATGGAGAGATAGGAGTTTGGATCTCATTTCCATTGGCCGATGTCCTTTCCACAATTGTTACCGCCTATTTTTTGAACAGAGAGATCAGGTTGCGTTTAAAGCCCTCGCTTTCTGAAAAGGTTACCTAGAAATTGGTATATTTAATCCCTCATTGAGGGTTTAATTTCCCGAGGCCTGCCCGAAAAGAATTTCATTCAGGCGGGCTTGCCTCGAATTTTTAAAAGTATGATCCTCCCGAACCATCGGGACAAACTCGTGGGCTTGCCCCGAGGTTCTTGATTTTTCTAATACATCAGCCATCTTATTCAAAAATTTTTTAAATGAAAGCAACGATACTTAAACTTTTTCTTCTCTTTTTTTTCTTCGGAATTTATACTGAAACCAATGCACAGCGAAATAAAAAATCGGCTGACACAGAAATAGATCAAGAAGCCTATGCTGCTTTAAAATATAGATTGATCGGCCCGTTCAGAGGTGGAAGATCTGCAGCAGTTACGGGAGTTCCCGGGGAACCGAATTTATTCTATTTTGGGTCTACCGGAGGTGGAATTTGGCGTTCTACAGATGGCGGAAGAACATGGGAGAATATTTCAGATGGTTTTTTTGGAGGAAGTATAGGAGCAATAAGTGTTGCAAATAGTGATCATAATATAATCTTTGCTGGAGGTGGTGAAAAAACTTTGAGAGGAAACGTATCCTCTGGTTCGGGAGTTTGGAAATCTGTAGATGCAGGAAAAACCTGGGAATCTAAAGGTTTAGAAAAAAGCAGACATATCCCAAGGATCTCTATTCATCCTACCAATCCAGAGATCGTTTACGCAGCGGTATTGGGGAATATATATAAACCAACTGAAGAACGTGGTGTTTATAAGAGTATAGATGGAGGAGCCACTTGGAAAAAGACACTTTTCGTAAATGATCAGGCGGGAGCAGTAGATCTTATTATGGATCCTAATAACCCCAGAATTTTATATGCTTCAACCTGGAGAGTGCAACGAACTCCTTATAGTTTGAGTAGTGGAGGTGAAGGGTCAGCCCTCTGGAAAAGTACCGATAGCGGAGAGACTTGGAAAGAAATTTCTAAAAATAAGGGCTTCCCTCATGACACTTTGGGAATTATGGGAATTACAGTTTCTCCGGTGAATTCCAACAGAGTTTGGGCAATTGTTGAAAATAAAGATAAAGGAGGAGTTTATAGAAGTGAAGATGCTGGTGAAACCTGGAAGAATATAAATAGCAATCGCGAATTAAGACAACGTGCCTGGTACTATACGAGAATTTATGCTGACCCGAAAGATGAGGATGTGGTGTATGTTGTAAATGTATCTTATCATAAATCTAAAGATGGTGGGGAGAATTTCACTTCAGCAAGAGCGCCACATGGAGATCATCATGATATGTGGATAGCGCCAGAAAACCCAGATAGAATAATAATGGGTGACGATGGAGGTGCGCAGGTAACTTACGATGGAGGGGAGACCTGGAGTACCTATCACAATCAGCCAACAGGACAATTCTACAGACTTACTACAGACAATCATTTTCCTTATAGGATTTACGCGGCACAACAGGATAATTCAACTATTAGAATAGATCATAGAAGTACCGAATATTCTATTTCTGAAGAGAATTGGGAATCTACAGCGGGAGGAGAATCGGCACATATTGCGGTAGATCCAGAGAACGATGAAATTGTTTATGGAGGAAGCTATGGTGGATTTTTAACTCGAGTAAATCACGAAAAGAATACACAACGTGCAATTAATGTTTGGCCTGATAACCCAATGGGACATGGAGCCGAGGATATGAAATATAGATTTCAATGGAACTTTCCAATTATCTTCTCTAAGCATGATCCTAATAAATTATATACTTTTTCTAATCATGTTCATGTAACTACAAATGAAGGTCAATCTTGGGAAACCATAAGTGGAGATCTTACGAGGAACGATTCAACTAAATTGGGCTCTAGTGGTGGTCCAATTACACAAGATAATACTGGAGTAGAATATTATGCTACTATTTTTGCTGCTGAAGAATCTTCCATAAAAGAAGGATTGATCTGGGTAGGAAGTGATGATGGATTGGTGCATGTAACTCAGGACGGTGCAAAGAATTGGGAAAATGTAACTCCTAAAGATCTCCCTAAGTGGGCACAAGTAAATTCATTAGAAACCAGTGATCATGAAGTGGGAACAGCTTATATAGCAGCAACCAGTTATAAATCTGGAGATTTTGCACCTTACCTTTATAAAACTACTGATTTTGGTGAAAGTTGGACCAAAATAACTAATGGTATTAATGTCGAACATTTTACAAGAGTGATTCGTGAGGATCCAACCAACAAGAATATATTATATGCAGGAACTGAAGAGGGAATATATATATCTTTTGATCAAGGTGCTAACTGGAAAGCGTTTCAGTTGAATTTGCCGATCGTTCCTATTACAGATCTAGCAATAAAAGAGGACAATCTAATTGTAGCAACTCAGGGTAGAAGTATTTGGATCTTGGATGATCTTAGTGTATTGCACCAATATAAAGACGCTTCAACTAATAAAAAAGGACAGTTTTTATATCAGCCTAAGCCAACCTATAGAATTGGTGGGGGGAGCGGAAGCAATTCTAAGACCGAGGGAACCAATCATTCAAATGGTGTAGTAACCTATTTCAATATTGAAGAACTAGATGAAAAGAAGGACACTATTTATCTTACCTATTTCAATCAGGCTAATGACACTTTAAAATCCTTCGGAAACCAATCTAAAGAGGATAAATTAAAAGTAGAGAAAGGCTCAAATATGTTTGTTTGGGACATGTATCAAAAGGGAGCAGAAAAACTGGATAGAATGATTCTTTGGTGGGCAGATCTTGAAGGGCCAAGAATTCTACCAGGAGAATATTCGGTAGAATTGAATGTGAACGGTGAGAAACAGCGCAAGTCTTTTACTGTACTGGCAAACCCAAATTCTGAAACAGATGCTGCAGGACTTCAGGATCAATACGATTTCATTAGTGATGTAAATGCTACTGTAGATGAAGCACATAAATCTATCAAAAAGATAAGAAAGATAAATGCGCAATTAAATTCATTTCAAACACAATACAAGGGCAAGGCTGAGGTAAAGGATTTGGTTGGAAAAGCTAAAGAAATGGAAGATCGCTTTAGTGAGATCGAGAAAGCTTTATATCAAACTCAAAATAAAAGTGGTCAAGACCCTTTAAATTTCCCGATTAAGTTAACTAACAAATTGGCACATTTAAATTCGTTAGTTGGAATGGGAGATTTTCCACCAACAGATCAAGATATCGCCGTTAAAAACGAATTAACTTCAGAAATAAAAAAGGAATTAAGTGCTTTCAATTCGTTGATAGACAAAGAAATGGAAGATTTCAACAGGCAATTCAATACGAAGAATCTTAATTATTTATTTTTGGACGCTCAATAAGATCAATGGAATATTACAATTACATTAAATCCCTTCATTTAATATTTATAATTACCTGGTTTGCGGGCTTGTTCTACATTCCGCGACTTTTTGTATATCATATTGAGGCCGCAGCCAGGCAGGAACCCGAACGTTCCATCTTAACAACCCAGTTAAAACTTATGACCAAACGGCTTTGGTATATTATTACTTGGCCTTCAGCAATTTTAGCTAGTATCTTCGCTTTTTGGATGCTTTATTTGATGCCAGCCTGGGTAGAGCAGGATTGGATGCAAGTAAAACTGGGATTTGTCGTGCTGTTATATGCCTATCACTTCAAATCTCATCTAATATTTAAAGAGATGCAGCACGATGTTATAAAATGGACTTCCAACCAGATGCGCTTATGGAATGAGGGGGCTACTTTGATCTTATTTTCGGTGATCTTTTTGGTGATCGTTCGAGATGCGATTAATTGGATCTATGGAGTTCTTGGTATATTTCTGTTGGCAGCTATGTTGATGCTTGGTATAAAAATATACAAGCGAATTCGTTCTAAGAGCCCAGATGCTTAACATGGTGTGATAATTGATTATTTGAGAATAACTACGCAAAATACTTTATGAAGCTTTTAAAATTATCTTTAAGAAACCGAATTTTCATCTCTATGATGTTATTGGTTTTAGGAGCTTCCATACTTATTGCCGGGGTAACTGTTTTTCAATATAAACAGGAATCTGAAGCTTATCACCGGGAACGTCTTGAGCGAAAAGAACAGGCAATTCGGGAGAATATAAAATTTGTATTAGAAGGAACTACTCATCTGGTAAATACAGAGAATATGCCTGTGATCCTTCAGCAGAACAACAAAATTTATGAGATCTCACAAGTGCACGATATGCAGCTTAATGTGTATGATCTTAACGGGAAACTACTTATAAAATCTAACGAATCATTCTTTAGGGATACTACCAATGTGCAAATCTCGAAGCATATTATTAAGGAATTGGAAAATTCCCAAAATAAAAGATATCTAAATCGGTCTCAGGTGAATGAGCAGAAATTTCAGTCTTCTTATACGTATATCACAGACAATAAATTTAAGCCGTTGGCAATCTTATTTCTTCCATATTTACAAGATGACGATCTGCTTCAGAAAGATCTGAACGATTTTTTAATGAAATTAGGTGAGGTTTACCTCTTTATGTTCCTTATTGCGATCTTGATGTCTTATTTTCTATCTAAATACATCACTAAATCACTTAAAATAGTGTCACAAAAGATCATTGAGACACGTTTAGACAAACGCCTTCAGAAAATACAAATAGAAAATGCTTCTGAAGAGATTTATGCGCTAGTCTCAGCTTATAATAGTATGATAGATGAGTTGGAGGAGAGTGCCGTTAAACTTGCTACAGGAGAGAGGGAACAAGCTTGGCGGGAAATGGCAAAACAGGTGGCACATGAAATTAAAAATCCGTTAACACCAATGCGCTTAACCGTGCAAAGTTTTCAAAGAAAATTTGATCCTGAAGATCCAAATGTACATCAAAAAGTAGATGAATATACCAATACACTTATCCATCAAATAGACACCATGAGTGCGATAGCTTCTGCTTTTTCCAATTTCGCAAAGATGCCCGCACAACAAAACGAGATCCTGAATGTATCAAAAATCGTTAAATTGGCGCTGGATATTTTCAATGAAAATTACATCGTTTTTCATTCAGAAAAAGAAGAGATTCTAGCGAAATTTGATCGGACTCAGTTGATTAGGGTGGTTACTAATCTGGTTAAAAATGCCACGCAAGCCTTGCAGGAAGTAGAGAATCCAAAAATTTTGGTGGAGGTGTCTGAAGATGATACAATGGTTATTATCCAGGTATCAGATAATGGGATAGGAGTTTCAAAAGAAGATAAAGAAAAAGTCTTTGAGCCAAAATTCACCACTAAATCTAGCGGAATGGGTCTAGGCCTGGCGATGGTTAAAAATATAGTAGAAACTTATCAAGGTGAGATCACTTTTATTTCAGAGAAAGATAAAGGCACTATCTTTACCGTAAAGTTTCCAAAGCAGGCTTCTTAAAATGTTCAAGTTTCGTTTTTATTTAAAGTTCTGAGGATACAATTTTTTTGTCCCCTGAGGTCATTAATAAAAAGATTTATCTAGCGTGGGAAATTGACGTATGAAAGATGCTGAAACAAGTTAAGCATGACGGAAGTTATAACCAGTATCGTCACCCTGTCCCGATACTTCCTATCGTGTGGACACAATTTTTTAATATTTTAGCTGACTAATAATAGTTTTGCTAATAAAATGAAAAGGGGATTCACAGGCCTAGAGGATAAACGTTTAGTTTACAGAGGCAATAAGATTTTATCGGATCTATTCAGTAAGAGCGTCCATTCAATCCGTCAGATTAGCAGGAATGAATCAGAGGCAAAAGCGGTTTACCGTTTTTTGCAGAACGACAGGGTCAGTGAAAAAGATATTATAGAAAACCTGATTCATAATTGCCGCACGGCATGTGCCGGCAGATTCGTTGTCTGTATCCAAGATACCACAGAAATCAACTTAAGCAGCCATGGTAAAAGAATCAACAAAGATAGCTTTGTGGGTACTACCAATGCAAAGGGCTCCCAAGGATTGGGATTCTTTATTCATCCAAGTTTGGTCTTGGATGCCGTGACTGGTACCCCCTACGGCTATTCTGATATTAAAGTTTGGAACAGGCCCTTAGAGTTCAAATCAAAGCATGAAAGACAGTACGGTAAACTGCCCATAGAAGAAAAAGAATCCTATAAATGGATAGAGGTGTCCAAAAACACACAGGCCTCACTACGTGATGTGGTAGAGGGAATGGTGATCGTACAAGATAGAGAAGGGGATATTTACGAACAGTTTGCAATCATACCAGATGCACAAACAGATCTGTTGATAAGAGCCCGAGTGGATAGAACATTGGCAGATAGGTCAAAATTATTCAGTTGCCTGGAAGATCAACCCTGCCAAGGGTTTTATGAGGTACAGGTGGATGCCTGTGCAAAGACCAAAAAAAAAAGGACGGCAAAAATTGAAATCAGATATAAAGAGGTGGAACTCAAAAGAACCAGCGCAACGAGCAAAGGAGTGGCATCCAGCATAAAACTATATCTGATAGAGGCCAAAGAGGCGGACTATACTGGCCCCGATAAAATATGCTGGAGGCTATTGACAACCTTGCCTATACAGACAATAGAAATGGCAGAAATGTGCGTGGAATCGTATAAGTGGAGATGGACGATAGAAGAGGTGTTCAAAATATTAAAAAAAGAGGGTTACAATGTTGAGGCTTCAGAGCTGGAGTATGGGTCATCGGTAAGAAAACTAAGCTTATTGATAATGGAGGTCGTCATCAAACTGTTCCTAATGCGTCTAGCGTATGCAGAACCAGAAAGAGAGATGAGCGCCGATAGCTGTTTTACAGAAGAAGAGCAAGAGTTTTTAGAGCACCAAATAAAAAGTCTGGAAGGTAAAACAGAGAAACAAAAAAACCACTATAAGAAAAAAGAGCTAAAAAGATATGTTTGGGCGATAGCTAGACTTGGTGGTTGGAAAGGGTATGAAAGCAAAAGACATCCAGGTATAACAACCCTATGGATAGGATTGAAATATTTTAAAGCCGCAATGAAAGGGTGGACCATTCATAAAGATATGTCCACACGATAGGATACTTCGGGAGTTTCAGGGTCTCTTATACCGAGTATTCTGGAAAAGAATTCAAAGTTAACGAAGTTGAAAGATTTAAGGAACATTCAGTTTGCGATCGATGTGACATTTAAAATCATTAATATTATAAAATTATCGGTTTCCGGTAAAAATATTCAAATCGTTATAACTTTATTATTCAGAGGTTTTATAACATTCAAAAGATAGATTATACCCGAATTGAGTATCTTATTGAACGCAAGGTTTCGGTTAGTTATAATTGAGTCTTGTCTCTAGTTTCTTAAAGCGAAGCGATCTTGGATCCTTTTTCTGATAAGAGTATTTAAAAATCTAAAAAACATATACAAGATGAATTTTGAAAATATTTTAGTTGAAAATAATGAAGGAATCCTTCAAATTACAATAGACAGACCCACTAAATTAAATGCATTAAACAAGGCTACTATAGAAGAATTACATGTTGCTTTTGAAGATGCAAAAGAAGATGAAGATGTAAAAGTGATTATTCTAACAGGAAGTGGGGAAAAAGCTTTCGTTGCAGGAGCGGATATTAGTGAGTTTTCGGACTACTCTCCGAAAGAAGGTAAAGCACTTGCTGCTGAAGGTCAGGCTAAGTTATTCGATTTTATAGCTAATTTTTCAAAACCAGTAATTGCAGCAGTAAACGGATTTGCTTTAGGTGGCGGACTTGAACTAGCAATGGCAGCACACTTTAGAATTGCCAGTGATAATGCAAAAATGGGACTTCCTGAAGTTTCTCTTGGTTTAATACCAGGATATGGAGGTACACAAAGATTACCGCAATTAGTTGGAAAAGGACGTGCCATGGAAATGATCATGACCGCCGGAATGATAGATGCCAACCAAGCGTTGCAGTATAATCTGGTAAATCACGTTGTTTCTCAGGAAGAATTACTTGATTTTGCTGAAAAGCTAGCTGGCAAGATCATGCGTAATTCTTTGGTTGCAATTAGCTCTGCTATTAAAGCAGTAAACGCAAATTATGAAACAGGAGTTAATGGTTTTGAAACTGAAATTAATGAATTTGGAAGCTGCTTTGGTACCGCCGATTTTGAAGAGGGAACTTCAGCATTTTTAAACAAGCGTAAAGCAGATTTCCCTGGGAATTAATTACTCGTTGAGGTTTTAATAAACTTTTATTTCCAACGACAAAATTGTTATTCTGAACGAAACCCAATGGAGTGAATAATCTTTAGATTCTGAAACTAGTTACCATTGGTGTGTTGTATAAATTGCTGATTTATAGATAATTGACACGCCTAATTCTATGCAAGTTTTTTAATACGCTTTTTGTTATCATTGAGGTGATTTCAAGAATTTGTAAAATGCTCCCTTTAGTCGATAAAGATTTGTTCAATTTTTAAGATTGTTCATTTTTTTGCGTGTCCAAAAAAACGAACCAAAAAAAGGACACTTTTTTGTAGGTGTTTCTTATTATGCTACCGCATAATAAGAACTGTACTTCCACGACTAAATTTTCTCCAAGCCCGCCTGAACGGACGGGCAGGGCTTCGAAAATTTTACGCCGTGGAAGCACTACACTTGCAAAAAAGAAGTTCTTAAGAAGATAAATTATCTAGAAACAATCATACGTCAAAAACCTACGCTAGATATTTTTTTTGTCACGGGTCCAACATTGACGGAAGTTAAAATTGGTATCGTCACCCTGAACTGGTTTCAGGGTCTCTAATTCGGAGCAACTTAGAAAATGCGTCAAGTAGCTCTAAGTTTTTAAATGAAGACAGAAACTACTTTTAAAAAACAAAAAAATGGAATATTTCCTTTTTAATGGAAATATTCCATCTTTTTGTTTAATGCCTGTAGAGAGAGAATATATAAAAGGAAGGGGAACTCAATTAAATGTATCCAATAAATTTGATGCTCACAGTAATGAGTTGCGTTCAGATTTTTTGAATTATTGCGCGGTGGAAGGTGATGAGGTTACCAATTCTAAAACGGTTCTTATAGATACATTCCCAAAAACCATTGTAAATAAAGTGGTAAGTCCAGATGTTGGAATGGGGTATTCCTTAAATCCATACCAAGGATGTGAACATGGTTGTATCTATTGTTATGCACGAAATTCTCACGAATATTGGGGTTTTAGTGCAGGATTAGATTTTGAACAGAAAATCTTAGTTAAGCGGAATTCAGTAGAACTTCTTGAAAAGAAACTACAAAGTCCAAGATGGAAGGCTGCTCCCATTGTGCTTTCTGGAAATACAGATTGCTATCAGCCAACAGAGAAAAAATTAGAAATTACAAGGCAACTACTTAAAACATTCTTGAAGTTTAAGCATCCGGTTGGGATAATCACTAAAAATTCCTTGGTGCTTCGTGATCTTGATATCTTAAAAGAATTGGCTAAAGATAATTTGGTGCAAGTATATCTTTCTATCACCTCTTTAAATGAAGAAACTCGTAGGCTCCTGGAGCCAAGAACAGCAACTGTCAAAAAAAGATTGGAAACTCTAAACCAATTAGCCTCAAATAATATCCCCGTAAGTGTAATGATGGCACCCATTATTCCGGGAATCAATAGTCATGAGATCCTGCCGCTTGTAAAATCCATTGCTGATAATGGCGCTTTAGGAGTTGGCTATACCATGGTAAGGCTAAATGGAGCAATCGGTGGGATATTTACTGATTGGATCCAGAAAGCAATGCCAGATAGAGCAGATAAAGTAATGCATCAAATTGCAGAATGTCATGGTGAAAATTTGAACGATAGTGAATTTGGAAGGCGGATGAAAGGCTCAGGAAACTTAGCAGAACAGGTTTCTCAACAATTTAAGATCGCCCGAAAGAAGTATTTATCGGGAAGAGAAATGCCAAAGCTCAATTGTGAACTTCATGAACAATACAAAGATGGACAGATGAAGCTATTTTGAAATAAAAATCGAAAATTATCATAAGAATGGAGAGGAGAACGTTAAATTTTGTCAGCAATAAGCTAATTGTTAATAGCTTCAAAACAAGCTTGTATCAGACTATTCTAGGGGGATTGCCTTATATTTAGGCGTATAAAATTCATTTTTAACTTTAAGATTCAATCTATTGATTATCAGTCATTTGAGCAATAATTTTAACTCAATTTTAAGACATTAAATTTGAGCTTCTGTTAAAAACTTTGTTGAAAACGTTTATGGAATTTATGGTTGATTCAATTAGTATAGATTAAATTTATACCATGCTGTAAAGAGTAATCAGCATTGAAAAAAAAATCGAGATCTACGAAATCCCGATTTTTAATATTAGCACTCCATAAATCTATATAAAATGGAAGCTATCTATTTGCTTTTAATTTACATGATCTTAAGAGAATTGTAAATTTTTTAAACTGATCCGTTTGTTCATGCAAGCGGATTTTTTAATTCTCTTATAAAACAAATATAAATATTAATGAATTAGATCAATCATAAAACTTAAAAATGTGTGTTTTAGTTATCAAACGAAAATTGTGAATAACCCAATAATCTTAACTAATCAATTGAATTAACTAAATATATAAACACTGGGAAGTGATCTGAAAACCCTCCGGTGTAACCGCTATAATCATAGCTTCTAAAAGGATATCCACGGAATTGTCCGTTTAGGGTAATCAGATATTGTGAGTTAAAAATTCCGGCCTGGTAAAATTGAAGTCCGCTGCGGCTGCCTAACAATGATTCAGAAACCAAGATCTGGTCGAATAAATTCCAACTATCCCTATAGGCTAAAGAACCTTTTCCTTGCTTGGCTAAATTTTCCATAGGATTGAACATCTCTTGAGCCGCGATGGTTTTACGATTATTGCTTGTTTTTAAAACCTTTTTAAAGCTTTTATTAGTAGGATCATCATTAAAATCACCCATTGTGATGATCTTAGAATAAGGATCTTTTTGATAAATAGAATCTATAATCTGCTTGTTTAAATAGGCTGCTTTTTCCCTTTTATAATTGGATTTTGCTTCCCCACCGCTTCGGGATGGCCAATGGTTCACAATTATATTTATTGCTTCTCCATTTAACTTTCCAGAAACCACTAACTGATCTCTGGTAAAGATTCTCTTTGTAGGGTCATCCAGATCATAAAGCATTAACCTTCTGGACTGGGAATCATCGGGCGTAAATAAAGATTTTTGATATAAAAGAGCGACATCTATGCCACGCATATCTGGAGAATCATAATGTACTATTTGATAATTAAATTTTTCTAAAACTGGATGACCAACCAGATCTACTAGCACCTGCAAATTTTCGACCTCACATAAACCTATAATCGCAGGCGCAGTTTTAGAAGTTTCCACTCCAATTTCAGAGATCACACGGGTAATTTTTTTTATTTTATCCTGATATTTTTCTGGAGTCCAAACATCTTTCCCTAGCGGAGTTCTATCATCATCGAAAATTAAGGGATCATCTTCGGTATCGAAAAGATTTTCAACATTGTAAAAAGCTACGGTGTAAATATTATAATTCTTTCTCTCTTGACCCAAGGAACTAGATGTAACTATAAGAACTGTAATCATTGTAATTACAAGTCTTCTCAAATTTATAATAATAGAAGAAATGTTCCTCATGTTCTATTAAAAGTTAAATTATTAGTGAAAGTACATTTAATTTCAAATTAATTTAATAAAAAGGTTACCTTAATTGCTGAAATTGAGTGATTTATAATGAAAAGCAGAAAGCTTTTATTATTTATGATGCTTCTGGGCATCCTCAAGATTTCTGCTCAAAACACCTCCCTTACAGGTTCCGTAGTGGACGCCTTGTCTAATGATCCTATTGCAGGGGTACGCCTGAAATTGGAGGGAACTGCCTATATAAAAATTTCAGACGCAAATGGTTTTTTTTCTTTCTCTGACAGTTCTTTAGAATCTGCTTCTTATATACTGGAAGTTTCAAAACCCGGATATACGGTATTGAGAATTCCTGTAAATATAAATATTGGTCAGCTTAAACACTTAGGTCAAATTCCATTGCAACCAGATCTTATGAAAGAACAAATTCAGCTGGCAACCATTAGTTTGTCGGAGTCTGAGTTAAGTGAAGATCAAGGAGGAACAGATAATATTGCAGGCTTACTTCATGCGTCTCGAGATGTTTTTCTAAATGCTGCTGCTTTTGATTTCAGTAGTACTTTTTTCAAGCCTAGAGGATTAGGAAGTGAATATGGTACGGTTTCTATAAATGGGTTAGAGATGAATAAATTCTTTGATGGAAAACCACAATGGAGTAATTGGGGCGGACTTAATGACCTTCAACGAAATCAGATTTTTGCAAATGGCTTGATGCCTGGTGAAACTACATTTGGAGGACTGGCCGGAAATACCAATATAATAATGAGAGCATCACAATATAGTAGAAATGCGAAAGTTTCTTATGCTGCTGCAAACAGAAGTTATACAGGGAGGATAATGGCGACATATAGCTCGGGAGAAAAACCTGGTGGTTGGTGGTATGCTTTTGGTCTAGCCAGAAGATTTGCAAAGGAGGCTTATATAGATGGTACTTTATACGATGCTAACTCCTTTTTTATTTCTGTGGAGAAAAAGTTGAATAACGTACATAGTATAAATTTTACTGGATTTTATACTCCGAATATTCGCGGGAAATCTTCGGCAAATACACAGGAGGTTTTTGATCTAAAGGACAGAAAGTATAATTCCTTTTGGGGTGTTCAGGATGATGAAATCAGAAATAGCAGGATCAAAGAAGTAAAAGAGCCTATTTTAATGCTGAATCATTTCTGGAAGCTTTCAGAAAAAATAAAATTAAACAATAATATCGCTTATCAATTTGGTTCAACAGGAAATACTCATTTGGATTTTGGTGGTACTCGGCTAGTAAGTCAAAGTGATGGACAACAAAGTTTTGTTGGTGGTGGGAGCAATCCAGATCCTTCCTATTATCAAAAATTGCCTAGTTATTTTTTAAGATTTTCTAATAATCAGAATTTTGAAGCAGCATATCGTGCTCAAAGAAATTTTCAAGATAACGGACAAATCGATTGGCTAGATTTATATGAAGCAAACAGGTCTTCTCTAAATAATGGCGGAAATGCAATTTATGTGATTGCTGAAGATAAGGTGGAAGATAAGCTGTTAAGTGTAAATTCAATTTTAACGGCAAGTATTAATTCTTTTTTGCTTTTGACTGCCAAACTGAAATATTCCAATTTAAGCAGTGAAAATTATGCTGAAGTAAAAGACCTTCTAGGCGGCACAGGATATTTGGATGTAGATTTCTTTTCTGAAGGCGATAGGGCACAAAGTGATCTTTTAAATCCAAACAGAATTGCCCTTCTGGAAGAAAGATTTAAATATAATTTTAAGTGGAAAGCAACTTCTGCAGAAGCATTTATTAATGCAGTAATTAGAACTCAAAAGTGGGATTCTTATGCAGCGCTCAATTTATCTCAAACAAATTATCAGCGCGAAGGATTGTATAAAAACGGAAATTTTCCGGATAACTCTTTAGGGAAAAGTAAAGCTCTAGAATTTACAGATTACGGAGCGAAAGCTGGGACTGTATGGAAAATTACAGGGAGGCATTTATTGGAAATTAATGTTGCCTATTTAACAAAAGCTCCTGCTCTTAAAAACTCATTTTCTAATTCTAGACAAAACAACAATGTGGTAGATGGAATAAAGAGCGAACATATTTATTCGGCTGATGCAAGTTATATTTTTCGTAGTTCCTTTTTGAAAGCTAGACTTACGGGATATTTCACCCAGATAAATGATGCTACGGAAATATCATTTTATTATGCCGATGGGCTTTCTGGCTTGGGAAGAAATAGCACAACAGCCTTTGTGCAAGAGGTATTAACCGGGATAGATAAACAGCATCTAGGTCTCGAAATGGGAGCCGAGGCACAAGTTACATCCACTTTAAAATTAAAGACGGTAGTTGCGCTAGGGCAATTTATTTATAATAATAACCCAGACCTAAAGCTTACTTCCGACGATTTTATAGAAGCTCAGGATTATGGAGAGTCGAAATTAAAAAATTATAGAATTGCAGGCGGCCCGCAACGAGTTGCCCAAATTGGTTTTGAATATCGAGACCCCGATTATTGGTGGTTTGGCACAACGCTCAATTATTTTTCTCATGCTTTTGCAGATGTTAGCCCGCTTGCTAGAACAAGCAATTTTGCTACAGATTCTGATAACCTGCCCCTTTTAAATTATGATGAGAATATTGCACGAGACCTCTTAAAGCAGGAGCAATTTGATAATTACTTTTTGTTGAATGCTGTAGGTGGGAAATCTTGGAGAGTAAAAGATTACTACATCGGATTTTTTGTGAGCATTAATAATATTTTGGATGAGGTATATAAAACTGGAGGTTTCGAGCAATCTCGAAACGCAAATTTTAGAACCTTAAAAGAAGATAGGGATCGGGAACAACCTGTTTTTGGATCTAAGTATTGGTATGGAACAGGAACTTCCTATTACGGAAATGTATATATAAGATTTTAAAAATTTAAACTGAAAGAAGATGAAGAGAATTAAAATTTTTAATTGGGTTGGACTATTAACTATAGTTTTATTGTTAGAATCTTGTGTGAAAACCGATGATTTTGATGTTCCAATTACAAACGAAGTGGTGGACACATTTAATGGAAATCTAACAAGTATTTCTGCGATCAAAGGAAATTATAATCCTACAACTGCTGAAATTTATACATTTCAGAGTACAGAAACTATTATCGAAGGTTTTGTAATTTCCAGTGATGAAGCCGGGAATTTTTATAAAAAACTAGTACTCCAGGACAAGGCTTCAAATCCTACTTCTGGAATTCAAATTTTATTAGATGAGACTTCTTTATTTGAATCTTATGAATTTGGTAGGAAAGTCTATATAAAATTAGAAGGCCTCAGTTTGTGGTTCAATAATGGGGTTTTTCAACTAGGGATTCAAAATAGAGGAGATGTAGTGGCGATTCCACAATCATTGATAGACGAACATATTATTAGATCTTCCATCACTTCAGAAATTGAACCTGTAAGTCTTGATATTTTAGATTTTTCTGAAGCTTATAGGAACCTTTATATTCGTTTAGAAAATATTCAATTCAACAAAAACTTAATTAGGGAAGGCCAACGCTTTACATTTGCGGCTGAGGTCACTGATAGATTTGATGGAGAACGCCAAATAGAGAGCTGTGAGACAGGAAGCACAAGTTTCTTAAGCACTAGCACCTTTTCAGATTTTAAGTCGTTGTTGTTGCCACAGTTTTCTGGAACTATTGAAGGAGTTTTAACTCGTAACTTTTATGATGATCATTTTGTAGTGATTCTGAATTCTCCAGAAAATTTACAGTTTGAAGAAGACTCCAGATGTGATCCAAATTATTTACAATGTGGAAACAATGAGGCTTTAGGCCCAAAAGTTTTGTTTGAAGAGAATTTTGTTGGCATAAGCAATGAAAACATGCTTGACGGCAGAGGGTGGACAAATATTAATGTAAATGGAGGAAACGAACGATTTGAAGATGGAATCTTAAATAGCGATAGATATATTAGAATATCTGCTTTTAAAACTATTGAAAACCCATTGGAAGCATGGTTAATAACCCCGGGAATTTATCTAAACAATTCAACTAATGAAGTTTTAAGTTTTGATATCAAAGCTTCCTATGATAATGGAATCTTTCTTTCCGTATTAATAACAAACAGTTTTACAGGAAATCCACTTACCACAGAGTGGCAATTATTAGATGCCACTATTCCTATTGGACCCACCAGCCAATTTGGAACAAACTTTAAAAACTCGAAGATCGATATTTCTTGTTTTGAAGGAACTATACATGTGGCTTTCAAATATCTTGGTGCAGCACCAGATAAAACGACTACTTACGATATTGATAACATAAGAGTAACAGGAAATTAAGATTTGTTTTAATTGTTTTTGACTATATTTAAGATAGGTATGCATCCCCTCTTTTTTTATTTTTTATTTTATACTATATGGAAAAAAAATTACTATTGATAGCGATACTGTTATTTGTATATATTACTTCCACTCAGGCTCAGGATCTTTCCGGAAAATGGCGGTGGAATTCAGATAATGGACAGGTGGTTTATTCTCTTACTTTAAACCATATTTCAAAAGACAGAGTAACAGGTGTACATTGTATTCAGAATTTCAAAATAAAAATTACAGAATGTTCTACACCGGAGGAAGAATATACGGTTATTTTAGTGAAAATTACCGAAAATATTTTTAAGGGAAGTATTCTTAGCGGAACAGGAAAAGAAAGGGAAATGCGTGATATCCAAATCCAGTACCTGCCCTTGGAAGATAGAATTATATTTAGCCTCACAACGGTGCCAGAGGAACCATTTCTTATACCGGTGGAGGCGATTTTACAGCGTTAGCAGCGATTTGTATATGATAACATCAAATGGAGACCAAGCCTAGTAAACAGGATCCGTTTTAGAACTTTTTCCTTTAAAATGCCATTTTCTCACCTTAACTCCAAGCCAAATTTCAGCTTCGCACCAGCTCGGTGAGTGGCGTAAGAAACTAAAAAAAACCTGCTACACTATAGATAGCAGGTTTATAAATATAATTTCCGGGAAAAGTTATTCCTCTTCTTGGTCCTCAGTAATGGATTCGTATTCTGGATAAAGCAAGTTGTTATATGGAAATCTGGTAATATGGATCTCTCTTACAGTATCGTAAACTTTCTTCCTGAATTCTTCCATATTGTCTTTGTTCAGTGCTGAAATGAACAATACGTTATCACCCATCCTATTCATCCAGGTGCGTTTCCAATCTTCTAAAGAATAGTGGTCTTGAGTATGTTCTGTAATAAGATCATCTTCTTCTATTTTTTCTTCCACAAAAGCATCGATCTTATTGAAAACCATAATAGTCGGCTTGTTGGTAATCTTTATATCCGCCAAGGTTTGGTTCACAGATTGAATATGATCTTCAAAATTTGGATGTGAAATATCCACAACGTGCAATAAAAGATCGGCTTCCCGAACTTCATCCAGAGTAGATTTGAAGGATTCTACTAACTGTGTAGGCAATTTTCTAATAAAACCTACCGTATCGGTTAGAAGAAAAGGCAAATTTCTGATTACTACTTTTCTTACAGTGGTGTCTAAGGTTGCAAATAATTTGTTTTCAGCAAAGACCTCGCTCTTGCTTATCACATTCATCAAGGTAGATTTCCCCACATTCGTATAACCTACAAGCGCCACGCGAACCATTGCTCCACGGTTTCCACGCTGCACGCCCATTTGCTTATCTATCGTTTCCAATTTCTTTTTAAGCAAGGTGATTTTATCTCTTACAATCCGTCTATCTGTCTCGATCTCTCTTTCCCCAGGACCGCGCATTCCAATACCCCCACGCTGACGTTCCAAGTGAGTCCACATTCCGGCAAGTCTTGGTAATAGATATTGATATTGCGCTAATTCTACCTGAGTTCGTGAATTACTGGTTTGAGCTCTTTGTGCAAAGATGTCTAATATTAGATTCGTTCTATCCAGAATCTTACAATCAAGGATCTTTTCTATGTTTTTTTGTTGTGCAGGTGATAGTTCATCATCAAAAATGGCAGTTCCCACATTGTTAGCTTCAATAAAAACTCTAACATCTTCAATCTTTCCAGTTCCAATAAATGTCTTTGGATTCGGCTTTTCCATTTTCTGGGTAAAACGCTTTAAAACCTCGCCACCAGCAGTATATGTTAGAAATTCAAGTTCATCTAAATATTCATTTAGTTTTTCTTCACTCTGCTGCTGGGTAACAACTCCAATAAGCACAGTTTTCTCGTATGTTAAATCATTCTTTTCTATCATAATTACAAAGTTACACAATAGATTGTAACCGGAATCTTAGAGTAGATTATTCAACAAAAATTTAACTATATGAAAATTTATTTTGAAATCGATTTCATCCTGAGCCTGCTTTAGGATCTAAAGCAATCAGAGTTTAATTTTGTGAGATCCCTCATTGCATTCGGGATGACATTTGTTTAATGTTTTGGTCGAAGTCGAGAAACGCTTTTTTAATGAAAACCACATTTCGACATCCCGATCCCTCGGGAAATGTGACAAGTCTAGCGCCTTTAAACAGAGTTCATTCTGAAGGTAATGTAGTGGATTGAAGAATCTCAATAAAGCAGAATCAATTAACTAGAGATCCCTTCTAGTGTCGTGAAGACATTGATTATATAATTTAATTGGATTCTAAAACCATATTAAACTAAAAGATCCGGAACATTTAATGCTCCGGATCTTTATAATATAACTTCACATCTCGACAGGCTCAATGTGAAAAATTTAATTTGAATGCGGCTTATTAGAATTTGTGATTAATCCCAAGTCCGAACACTTCTCTAATTTGAAATGCACCCACGGTATTATCATCATAAATTGCTTGGAATATTACGTTAGCAGATAGGTTTTTGTTAATGCTCAAATTCACATTCAATAAATAATCTATATCTATATTCCCCGGTTTGTCTAAATAATTAGAATATAGATTTAAGGTATGCTCTGCAGTTACATTTTCTAACAAGAACATTTCAGCATAAACACCAATAGAAGCACCAAATTCAAATCTGGTAGCCTTTCCTTGGTCAACTCCAAAGTAATCTCCATCTACATATCCAGGAACACTTGTAAATTCGTCATCTACAAAAATTAGTCTGGCAGTAGCTGGTGCTATATTTACACTTAAATTCTCATTATATTTCCATAAGAGTCCTGGGCCTGTTTGGAGGTATCCCGGAGATAGGAAATGGGTGGTTTCTGTTCTAATGGTTTCTTCTGTTTCTGTGTCTTCACTAAATTCATAGCCCTTAGCAATTTGCGATCTAAAATTCAAGAAATAAGAATAATACCATTTTGTTTCTTGGATCTGTTTCCCCGCAATAGAATTAAATTCTATTCTGTCACTAGTCTTTCGTACAAACTCATCATCCTTCAATTTGGTTAAACCATAATTTGCAAGAATTCGGTTATCCCAAGTAAAATCTTTCATTCTATAGTTGAAATCGTAATTTAGGGTAAGGTTTCCTGCGATGCTAGAGGTTCCTCCGCCTGTCCATTCTTTATTGAAAGCAGACTGATTTAATAACAATTGCACATTTCCATTTGTAGACCATCCATTAGGTGGTACATCTTGTGTTTTTTTGTCTTGTGCATTTACAGACGAAGCAGTAACAAATACCGCTAAAGCAAGTAATAATTTGTTCATTTTATCTAAGCTTTTTTTTGTTTAAATAAAGGAACAGAAGAACATGCCTCCCCGTACAATATGCTTTTAGCAACAGGTTGTAATTTTTCTATTAATAATAAATATGCATTTTTTGGTACTGGTTTGTGGGAACAACCTTTTACTATAATCGGTTTTCCTTCTAAAGGAGAAACATCCAGATCTTTAATGATTTCGGTATAGATTACGGTTTCTAGTAATTCAAGATCACCTGTAACCACTTTTTTAGCAAAAGGCTGTAAATGTGTAGCTAGTAGCATATATGCCCAAGCTGGTATTATCGCATCTGTAGAACATAGCAAAGCGACATAGGTGTCTTGGTATTTGCTCCAATCATGTGCCAATGCCTTTTCTCTAAAAACAGTTTCACGCAACACTAATCCTTCAAGAAGCCAGTCTTTAATATCGAAGAGCACCCGCTCCCCTTTAGGATAGAAATCTTCCAGATCAAAAGTGACTAGTTTACTATTGGCAACTCTATTAATTATTTCTGTAGACATAGGTTATTTTAAAAATTTCAATTAAAGCTGGAAATTATTAAAGCATTCCAAGTTCCAGTTTTGCTTCTTCACTCATTAGGTCCTGAGTCCAAGGTGGATCGAAAGTGATTTCTACCTCACAGTCCTTTACAGCATCTAAGGTCTTCACTTTATCTTCTACTTCTTTCGGTAAGCTTTCAGCTACCGGGCAATTAGGCGTAGTTAGGGTCATTAAGATCTTTACATCGTAATCTGTATTTACCATTACGTCGTAGATAAGCCCAAGTTCGTAAATATCTACAGGTATCTCTGGATCGTAAATAGATTTTAGAACTCTTACTATTTTTTCGCCTAATTCCTGAGTGTTTATTTCTGTTTCCATTTTAATCTAATTGCGTTTGATATGCGATTGCATACATTTTTAATTGCTTGATCATACTAACTAAGCCATTAGCTCTGGTAGGAGAAAGGTGCTCTTTTAAACCTATTTCATCTATAAACTTATTATCTGCTTCTAAAATAGCTGTAGGATGCTGATTGGAATAGGCACGAATAAGAATAGCTACAATTCCTTTAGTAATTATAGCATCGCTATCTGCACTAAAAGCCAGTTTATCACCATTTAAATCGGCATGTACCCAAACTTTACTTTGGCAGCCTTTAATTAAATTCTCTTCAACTTTATATTTTTCTTCGATCAAAGGCAAGGATTTCCCTAACTCGATCATATATTCATATCGTTGCATCCAGTCGTCGAACATAGAAAACTCATCAACAATTTCTTCCTGTATTTCTTGTATTGTCATACCTGATATTTTATGCAAAAGTACAATAACGAGATTTGCTATTCAACTGTTTCTCCCAATCTTAGTATAGCTTTAACCAATGATTTTAACTCGGAAGGCGGATTGCCATGATCGAAAGAATTTGACCTATAAACCTCGTCTCCCTTCTTAATAGTTAGAATGGCATGTGCGGCACCATCAAAAGTTCTTTTATCACTTGGTGGTTTTAACTTACTGATATTAGGAACATCTATTTCTTCCATTTTTTCCAACAAGTTCTCCCAGTCTTTAGACGTCATTTTTTCTGAAGCCTTAGTTTCGCCACCCATATTTCTAACTACTTTAATATCTTCTTGCGTCAAAGCGTAATTAGTTCGAGAACCACGAGTCATCATTTCATACTTAAAGCTTATTTCATTGTTCTGTTCATTATTTTGGGAACAGGTTTCAGCCATTAGTATGGGGAATAGAAGTAGGAGTATAAGTTTCATAATGGGAGGTTTTAAATGAAATTATTTTAATTGAAGAGTTAAAATACAAAAACTATCAGCTAATTAGAGAACTCCATTGAACATTTTGAAAGGGCCTTTCAAGCACCTAATAAAAAAAGATGTTTAAATGCAATGTTTTTTTTATGATTTATAGCTACGCTACTGAAGCATCATTTTCGCTTTTTTAATAGCGCCAATAAAAAGATCTACTTCTTCAAAAGTGTTGTAGAAAGAGAAACTAGCGCGCACAGTACCTGGAATTTTATAGAAATCCATAATCGGTTGAGCACAATGATGACCTGTACGAAGGGCGATACCTAATTTATCTACTATGGTACCAATGTCATAAGGATGAAGCCCTTCAATATTAAAAGAAATTACGGCAGTCTTCTCTTTTGAAGTGCCATAGATCTTTACTCCTTCAATTTCAAGAAGTTCTTTGGTCGCGTATTCTAGTAATTGATGCTCGTATGCAGCAATGTTTTTAAAACCTATAGCATTCATGTAATCTATCGCTGCGCCAAAAGCAATTCCTCCACAGATATTGGGAGTTCCGGCTTCAAATTTATGAGGAAGCTCTGCATAGGTAGTTTTTTCGAAACTTACTGTAGCAATCATTTCACCACCACCTTGATAAGGAGGTAATTTATTTAGCCATTTTTCTTTTCCGTATAACATTCCAACTCCTGTTGGGCCACATATTTTATGAGCAGAAACCACATAAAAGTCTACATCTAAAGCTTGCAGATCTGCTTTAATATGTGGTGCAGCTTGTGCGCCATCTACTAGAATAGCAGCTCCCACTTTATGGGTAGCTTCAATGATTTCTTCAATAGGGTTGACGGTTCCCAAAGCATTGGATACATGGTTTACAAAAACCATTTTAGTTTTGGCTGAAAGCAATTTGTGAAAAGCGTCCATATCCAGCTCCCCTTCTTGGGTCATTGGAATTACTTTTAAAATGGCGCCGGTTTTTTCACATAACATCTGCCAAGGCACAATATTAGAATGATGTTCTAATGCAGAAACTATTACTTCGTCCCCTTTTTCTAACTCCTGCGCAAATCCATTCGCCACTAAATTAATACTATGCGTGGTTCCAGAAGTAAAGATGATCTCATGGGAATTGGCCACATTAAAATGCTGCTGAATCTTTTTTCTTGCAGATTCATATTTATCTGTCGCTTCCTGAGAAAGACTGTGTACCCCTCTGTGAATATTAGCATTGTAATTGGAATAATAATCTACAATTACATCTATAACTTGCTGGGGTGTTTGTGAAGTCGCTGCATTATCTAAATATACCAAAGGATACCCATTTACTTTCCTTTTCAAGATTGGAAAATCTAAACGGATAGTTTCGATATCTAATGGCAATTTATTGGCAACAGCTTTCATAAGGATTCAATTTTAGTCTTAAGAAATAATAATATAAAGTCTATTCCTAAATCAATAACCGCAGGGCAAGCCTTCAAGGTATGTCCCGGTGATTCAGGAGGAAAACACTTTTAAAAATTCGAGGCATCCCGGTACCTATCGGGACGTGGAATTAAACCCTCAATGAGAGATTAAAGATCGAAACCTAATTTAACTCCTAATTTAAGAGCAATTTGATGCGTAATTCTCTTTTTAATCTCGGGAATTTTCACGCTTTCCAATACATTATTAGCAAAAGCGTACATTAAAAGGGCACGAGCTTCTTTTAACGGAATTCCTCTGGAACGCATATAAAATAAAGATTCATCATCCAATTGTCCAATTGTACATCCATGACTACATTTAACATCATCTGCAAAGATCTCTAATTGAGGCTTCGAATTAATAGTAGCTTTATCATCCAATAAAATATTATTGTTGGACTGGAATGCGTTGATCTTTTGTGCGTCTTTATCTACTAAAACCCTACCATTGAAAACACCTACAGAATTATTAGCGAAGATGCCTTTGTAGTCTTGGTGGCTTTCACAATTAGGTGCAGTATGGTGCACAAGAGTATTATGATCTACATGTTGCTTCCCTTCAATTATAGTAATACCCTTTAAGGTAGATTCAGAACGTTCTCCTTTTTGAATAAAATTCAAATTGTTTCTGGTTAATTTTCCACCGAAAGAAAATGTATGCATAAAGCAATAACTTTCTTCTTTTTGCTCAATAAAAGTATTATCAATTAACGAAGCAGAATCTCTGTCATTCTGGATCTTATAGTAATCTACAATAGCTCTCTTTTCAGCAAAAACTTCTGTTACAGAATTGGTGAAAACAGGATGATCTGTTAAACTCTGGTGTCTTTCTATAATTTGAACCTGAGAATTTTCTCCAACTACAATAAGATTTCTAGGTTGAACCAACAACGCCGATTCATTACCTGTAGAAAAATTGATTATTTGAATTGGCTTTTCTGCCGACTTATTATCGTGAATATGGATAAATGCGCCTTCTTTAGAAAAAGCAGTGTTCAATGCGTTTAACCCACTATTTTTCGGAACTATTTTATTAAAATAATTCTCTATGACCGGTTTATACTTGGACTTGCTTAAAGCCGAAGACATTAGGCAAACATCTATTTTATCGTGTGTAGTTTGCGATAAATGAGATGAGTAAATCCCGTCTATAAAGATCAATTTATAAGAATCGATATCGTGAATAAGATATTTTTTAATATCCTTATAGTCTATAGCATCTTCCTTTTTAGGGAATACGCTATAATCATATTTCAATACCGAATTTAGAGAAGTGTATTTCCAGGCTTCATCTTTTTTAGATGGAAAACCCAAAGTTTCAAATTCCTTAATGGCATCGCTTCTTAATTGATGTATATCTGTATCCACATCAAAAGCTTCTTCAAAAGCCATAAAGGAGGATACTAATTTATCTTTTAATTCCATTGTGCGCGTATCTAGTTTTCTGCCCGAAGGCAGGTTTCAAGTTTCAAGTTTTAAACTTTACACCTTGAAAATCTTTTTTATTTGAATATGATATGAAACTGCCAATTTTTTTACTCAGCTTTTCATAATCATTTTTTAAGCTCAATAATGTTCTTTATCAATATATTTAGAATCATAGACTCTCTATAGCTGAGATCTAACATCTACAGCGGAACCTTTTGCTATAGATAGAAATTGTCTAAACTCCAAGTTTCCATCTCTTTCAAAATCTTCAGCAATCTTGTCCATTACAGAACCCGAAGCAGTTTTTATTTGATCTCTTAAAATCTAATTTTAAATCGATTGACTTGGAAATTATAATTATCTCCTTTAATAAATCACGAGCCTCATTCCAAATCTCTAAATCTTCAAAATTTTTAATGGTAGCCATGACCTCATAAATTTATGCCGATTTAAGCTTTAATAACCTCAAACCTGGAAAATAAAAGTCTATTAAACCGTTTTCTCTGGTTTTACCCAGTCGTAACCTCTTTCTTCCAATTCGTAAGCCAACTCTTTATTACCAGATTTCACGATTTTTCCATCTACCATTACATGAACAAAATCTGGAACTATATAATCTAATAATCGCTGGTAATGCGTGATCAATAAAACTGCATTATCCTCGCTTCTCAATTTATTTACACCATTGGCAACAACTTTAAGAGCATCGATATCCAATCCAGAATCTGTTTCATCTAAGATCGCTAACTTAGGATTTAACATTGCCATCTGGAAGATCTCATTTCTCTTTTTCTCCCCACCAGAAAATCCTTGGTTTAGAGAACGAGATAAGAATTTACGGTCTATTTCTAATGCTTCAGATTTATCACGTATCATCTTCAAAAGATCTTTAGCAGGCATATCTCCCAATCCTTGAGCTTTTCTATGTGCATTGAGAGATGCTTTCATGAAATTTGTTACTGAAACTCCTGGGATCTCTACTGGATACTGAAAAGACAAGAAAACACCTTTATGAGCTCTTTCTTCAGGATCTAATTCTGCAAGATCTTCTCCTTCAAACAAGATCTCACCACCTGTCATTGTAAATTCTTCCTTTCCAGCAATTACAGAAGCTAATGTACTCTTTCCAGAACCATTAGGTCCCATAATTGCATGTACTTCTCCTGGATTAATTTCTAGATTAATTCCTTTAAGGATTTCTTTATCCTCTATGCTGGCCTTTAAATTCTTTATTTTAAGCATGTGTTTATTATATTTTACCGAAAAAATCGGATAAATTATTTATTCATTTTCTATAATGGGTTTCGCCATTATATCCACCACTTCGGTTATCTCAATTAATTTTGAATAGCCGGTAGCTTGTACATTATCTTTAACCTGTCCTTTAACTTTTATTGTAACAATGCTGTTTTCACTTTTTTTGAAAGCATTTAAGCTATCTGTTAGTTTGAAAGCAACAGAATCCATTTTCACTTGATAAACGAATTTATCGCCTTTTAAAACTGCCATTTTTCCAACAGAAATAAAATCGCCTTGATATACCTGAATACTGTCCATTACTTTTTCAGTAATCTCCATTTCTGGTTGCTTTTCAGGCTCATTATCACATGCAACGGCAATTAAAATAACGATTATTAAAAGTAGAAACTTCTTCATTCTTCGATTTATCCAACAGATCCCTCAAGGGATATTTCCAATAATTTTTGTGCCTCTACTGCAAATTCCATTGGTAAGTTGTTCAATACTTCTTTACTGAAACCATTCACGATAAGTGCAATTGCTTTCTCTGTTTCTATACCTCTTTGATTGCAATAAAAAATTTGATCTTCTCCAATTTTACTGGTAGTTGCTTCATGCTCTACTTGAGCAGTTTTGTTTTTCACTTCAATATATGGGAAGGTATGCGCTCCACAATCATTTCCCATTAAAAGGGAATCACATTGGGAGAAATTTCGAGCATTGTCTGCCCTACTATTTATCTGAACCAATCCTCGATAAGAATTCTGAGATTTCCCAGCAGAAATACCTTTCGAGATAATGGTGCTTTTAGTATTCTTCCCTAAATGGATCATTTTAGTTCCAGTATCTGCTTGCTGATAATTGTTGGTTACAGCAATAGAATAAAACTCACCTATAGAATTATCGCCTTTTAGGATACATGATGGGTATTTCCAGGTAACCGCAGATCCAGTTTCAACTTGTGTCCATGAGATCTTTGCGTTTTTCTCGCAAATTCCACGTTTGGTCACAAAATTATAAACTCCACCTTTTCCTTCTTTATTACCAGGAAACCAGTTTTGAACTGTAGAATATTTTATCTCTGCATCGTCCAAAGCAATAAGCTCCACAACCGCAGCGTGTAACTGATTCTCATCTCTAGAAGGAGCAGTACAGCCTTCTAGGTAACTTACATAACTACCTTCATCTGCAACTAAAAGAGTTCTTTCAAATTGCCCGGTATTAGCTTGATTTATTCTGAAATAAGTAGAAAGTTCCATTGGACATTTTACGCCTTTTGGAATATAACAGAAAGAACCATCACTAAATACAGCTGAATTCAAAGCTGCATAAAAATTATCTTTCTGTGGAACCACAGTCCCAAGGTATTTTTTTACGAGTTCTGGATGTTCTTTAATCGCATCAGAAATACTCATAAAAATAATTCCCTTTTCTCCCAAGGTTTTTTTGAAAGTTGTAGCAACCGAAACTGAATCTACTACAATATCCATTGCAACGTTGTTCATCTTCTTTTGCTCATCTACAGAGATCCCTAATTTTTTGTACATCGCCAATAGATCTGGATCTACATCGTCTAATGTTTTATTTGGGTCTACCGTTTGTGGTGCCGAGTAATAGGAGATAGCCTGAAAATCTGGTTTCGTATAATGTACATTTGCCCATTCTGGCTCTGTCATTTCTTGCCAAATTCTAAATGCATCCAATCTCCAATTGGTCATCCATTCCGGCTCGTCTTTTTTCTTGGAAATAGCCCTAACAATATCCTCATTTAAACCAATAGGGAATGTTTCCGATTTTAGATCGGTATAAAAGCCATACTCATACTCTTTGGTTTCAAGCTCCTTCTTTAAATCATCTTCAGTATATGCCATATTTTGAAATTCAAAATTCTTAATTCAAAGTTTAATATTATTTAAACTCACTTCCTTTATAGTCACTTTGTTATAAGTAACTCATAAAGCCTCCAATTTGTTTGCTAAGCATGATTAAACTCTTGTGCGCGTTGTCAAATTCTTCTTGCGTAATAAAATTTTATTAAGAATCTATATAAAAATCTTAATACAAATCTATCTTGATTTAAAATTTTATATTATAATGAAAAACTTTCACCACATCCACAAGTTCGTTCTGCGTTTGGGTTATTAAACACAAAACCCTTGCCGTTTAGTCCGCCAGAATATTCAAGAATTGTTCCTGCCAGATATAAAACACTTTTTTTGTCAATAACAATTTTCACATCATTATCTGTAAAAAGTTTATCGTCGTCTAGTTGGGATTTATCAAACTTCAATTCATAAGATAAACCTGAGCAACCTCCACTTTTCACACCTACGCGCACAAAATCAATTGTAGCATTATAACCTTCATCGGTCATAAGCATTGATATCCTTTTTTTTGCGTCTTCGCTTACCTTTATCATACTTAAAAGATTAGTACTAATTTGATGCAAATATACTACAAAACAAGCGGTTTACCATAGCTGCGGGATATGTTTTAAGAATAGAGATATAGACAAGTCTAATGAGGTTGTTCCATGTTTTTAACTCAGTAAATCCATTATAAGTTAGCTTGCTTTACATTATCTTAAAATCACAAATGCTATTAAAACCCTGATTTTTGAGAGAATATTCAGTTATTTTGCACATTCTAAAATTTAAACGATCATGATAGAAGATAGTCAACAAAGTAGAACAAAACTTTCAGAATTAGGGGAATTCGGTTTGATAGACCTTTTAACCAAAAATCTTGATAGTAAATTACCATCAACTATCAAGGGAATTGGAGATGACGCTGCTGTTTTAAATTTTGAAGGAAAGCAAACTATCCTTACTACAGATTTGTTGGTAGAAGGTGTGCATTTTGATCTAGCTTATATGCCTTTGAGGCATTTAGGATATAAAGCAGTGATGGTAAATTTGTCTGATGTTTATGCCATGAACGGCGTGGCAACTCAAATTACTGTTGGAATTGCTTGCTCAAATCGTTTCCCTGTAGAAGCTCTAGAAGAGTTGTATTCTGGAATAGAACTAGCTGCTAAATTATATGATATAGATGTTGTTGGGGGTGATACCACATCATCTACAAAAGGGCTTTTAATTAGTATTACCGCAATAGGGGTTGCAGATAAAGAGGATGTAGTTTATAGAAACGGCGCAAAACCAAATGATCTTTTAGTAGTAACTGGAGATCTAGGGGCGGCCTATATGGGCTTGCAGATCTTAGAGCGTGAGAAAGAGGTTTTCAAGGTGAATCCAAATTCACAGCCAGATCTTGATGCCTACACCTATTTAATTGAAAGACAGTTGAAGCCAGAAGCTCGAAAAGATATTTCAGGCTTACTTAAATCTTTAGAAGTAAAACCTACTTCTATGATCGATATAAGTGATGGATTATCTTCTGAAATTATGCATTTATGTAAAAATTCTAAAACGGGAGTTAATCTGTTTGAAGATAAAATTCCATTGGATCCAACTGTAATTGCAGTTTGTGAGGAATTTGAAATAGATAGCACCACAATTGCATTAAGTGGTGGTGAAGATTACGAATTACTTTTCACAGTTTCGCAAACCGATTTTGAAAAGATCAAGGCGAATCCTAATTTTTCAATAATAGGTCATATGACAGAAGAAAATGAAGGAATGCATTTAATAACTAGAGACAATACCAAGATTCCTTTAATAGCTAAAGGTTGGAATGCGATGGAAAAGGATGCGGAAGATTAAGAGGCTTTTGCAAACTGACGCTGTCTTCTCCTACTTCTTCTTTTATAAAAATTAGCTAAAAATTTATTGGTCTCTTTAAATTTCGGGGTTAATTTTGCCAGTAAGCCATTTGCGGTATCTGTCATTTCCACTCTACACTTAGCGCATTGATATTCATGAATATGATCTGTAACATTTTTAGACACTTTTAATTTATGTCCGAAGATGCTGCAATATGCTTCAGCGAACGAAAATATTTTCGGGGATTTTGATTTCATATAAGCTATTTTTCTTGTTTGCAAATTTAAAAGTATTAAAAAAAAGTTAATTAATTGACATAAATCATCTTTTAATCGATGAAATGCATAAATTTTTCTAATTCACCTTTGTTTTCTATAAAGGATAAGTGCCCACCAGAAAGGGGTAGAAAGATACAGTTTGTTTTATCTGCAACTATTTCAATATCAGTAAAGTTAAGTATAGAATCATTAACTCCGGCGACTATATATTTTGGGCCGTTATAAAGAGTTAATGTTGAAGTTTCGTCTGTACGAATTTTCATACCTCTCAAAGCTGCTATAATTCCTTCTTCTGAAAAGCTTAAAGCCTCTTTTTTTAATTTTTTCAACTCTTCGGGAAATAATTCCCTGTTTTCCACACTCAGTAAATTGGAGATTGCCATACTTATATAAGAGTTTTTGCTCTTTCTTACAATCTTAATAGCACGATCTCTATTCTTTCTGCGTTCCTCATTATCGGATTCTGGTGTAGAATTCAGAAGCACAAGTCCTTTGGTCATTGTAGGGAATTTTTTACAGAATGCCAAACTTACATAACCACCCATAGAATGCCCAATTAAGGTAACTTCCTCAACTTCAATTTTCTGTAATATATTATATACCGCCTCTGCCATCAAATCCATGCTTTGAGTCTCTTCAAAATTCCCTGATTTTCCATGTCCGGGAAGATCTATGGTGATCACTTGTCTTTTTTCTGAGAGCTTGTCAATAAAGGGATCCCAAATAGAACTGCTCTCTAAAAAGCCATGTAAAAGAACTAAGGGATTTCCTGCTCCCTTAGAACTGTAAAAGAGTGGGGTATTTTTATACATTTGTATCATTTCCACAATATATTATAATAATTTAATTGGCAATATTAAATGAGCCGTAACTAATTATAACTTTCAATTGGAAAGGATGCAGGTGAATCGCAATCGACGAGCCAAATACAAATAGTCTAAATAGATGAAATTCAATAAAGAAGGTTTAATAGTTGGCTTTGCCCTATTTGCATTATTCTTTGGAGCCGGAAATTTAATTTTACCTCCTTTTTTAGGTTTTTTAGCAGGTTCTCAATGGTATTTAGTTGCCTTAGGATTTGTGATCTCAGCGGTAGGATTGCCTTTAATGGGAATATTTGCCCATGCCAGACTACAAGGAAGTATGTTCAGTTTTGCTGAAAAGATCTCTCCCATTTTTAGTTTGATCTTCTGTATGTTTATCTATATAATTAGTGTGGCTTTGCCTGGCCCTAGAACTGCAGCCGTTACTCATGAAATTGCTATCGCGCCATTTTTTGATATTTCCCCGCTTACTACAAGTATCATCTATTTCTTGCTGGTTTTTGTATTTGTAATAAAACGATCCACCGTTATAAATAATATTGGAAAATTCTTAACGCCTGCTATTTTAATATTGTTATTGGCGATTATCTTTTCTGGATTCTTTACTGAATATAAGCCTATGGGAACTAATTTAACTGAGCTCCCAATCCTTTCAGGCTTTTTTGAAGGCTATCAAACCTTCGATGCAATTGCATCTTTAGTAGTGGGTGGTGTGATAATTATTTCAGTAAAACTGAAGGGTTATGATTCTCCGGTAGAGATCCGTCAACTTATTACCACTGCAGCAATTTTGTCTGGATTGAGCTTATTTTTGGTGTACGGCGGACTTATTTTTAACGGAGCAATGGTGAATTCAGAATTCCCTCAAGATGTAACCCGTACAGAACTATTATCGGGTATAAGTCTTCTTAACTTGGGTAGCTTTGCCCAAATTTGTCTCGCAATATTGGTTGCCTTGGCTTGTTTTACTACTGCTGTGGGAATTGTAACAGGAACAGCCGATTTTATGACAGAGCGAATTAAGAAACCACATGTTTATTCGATCACTGTATTTTTAGCCTGCTTTTTAGGTATTGTAATTGGGGCGTTATCGGTAAATGCAATCATTGAAATTGCGCTCCCAGTATTGTTGTTGGTTTATCCACTAACTATAGTTTTAATCTTGCTGAATGTAATGCCTGCGGATTTTAGAACTAGATCGGTTATGATGGTGACCGTAATCGCAACAGCACTTTTTAGCCTTCCAGATGCGTTGAAATATGTGGTTTCTGAAGAATTGTTCTCAAACATTCAGCTTTATATTCCTTTATCTGAATATGGATTAGGTTGGGTGATTCCAGCAACTTTGGCATTTTTCGGGACTTATTTATATGAGCGTAGATTAGCACTAGAAAAGTCCTCAAACTAAGATTTTTAAGCTGTCATATTGACCTTGTCGAAATATGCTTGATTTAAAACCTGCTTCAAACTCGGTTTCGACAGGCTCAACCGGACATCTTTTTTTTGTCTCCTTGAGCGAAGTCGAAGGGTCCAAGCAGAAGCATCTCGTCTCCGCTCGATGTGACAATAAATTAAGCTTGTCCAAATAATTTCCAACAGGTTCAACGTGTATCTCAATTTTTACAACTTGTCATATTGAGCTTGTCGAAATATGCTTGATTAAAAATTCGGTTTCGAAAGGCTTAACCTGACATCCTTTTTTTGTCTCCCTGAGCGGAGTCGAAGGGTCCAAGCAGAAGCATCTCGACTCCGCTCAATGTGACAATAAAATTAAGCTTGTCCAAATAATTCCCAACAGGTCAACTTGCATTTCAATTTTTATAAGTTGTCATATTGAGCTTGTTGAAATATGCTTGATTTAAAACCTGCTTCAATCAAGGTTTCGACAGGCTCAACCTCACATCCTTTTTTGTCTCCCTGAGCGGAGTCGAAGGGTCCAAGCAGAAGCATCTCGACTCCGCTCGATGTGACAATAAAATTAAGCTTGTCCAAATAATTTCCAACAAGTTCAACGTGCATATGAATTTTTATAAGTTGTCATATTGAGCTTGACGAAATATGCTTGATTTAAAACCTGCTTCAAACTCGGTTTCGACAGGCTCAACCTGACATTTTGGTGTAGAAAGAACTTTAACAGATCTTGATTTTCACGAAGTGTCGGGACAGAATGACTTCTCTATTTTTGGGTTTTTGTCATTCCGACGCAAGGAGGAATCTCTGTTAAAGAGAATGAAGTTTAAAAAATTAAGCCTGTTGAAAATATTCTTTCAACAGGCTTAATCTGAAATTTTATTATAAAAAAACTCTATGAGTTCATAAGATCTTCGATCTCATCTGCTTCAATAGGAATATTGCGCATTAGGTTGAAAGGTTCTCCTTTTTCTTGAATCACCAGATCGTCTTCCAATCTAATTCCGAAGCCCTCCGCAGGAATATAAATTCCAGGTTCTACAGTGAACACTTGGTTTGCTTGCATTGGTTCGGTTAATATTCCGTAATCATGAGTATCTAAACCAATATGGTGAGAAGTCCCATGCATAAAATATTTTTTATATGCTGGCCAGTCTGGATCTTCATTTTTCACATCGGCTTTGTCTAATAAACCAAGACCTAGTAATTCTGAAGTCATAAGTTTTCCAACCTCTACGTGATAATCTGCCCAGATTGTTCCTGGAACTAACATTTTTTGAGCATCATTCTTTACTCTGTTTACTGCATTATAAACTTCTTTTTGTCTTGCGGTGAATTTTCCTGAAACAGGAATTGTTCTGGACATGTCACTGGAGTAATTGGCGTATTCTGCTCCTGTGTCCAATAATATGAGATCTCCCGCTTTACATTGCTGATTATTCTCTACATAATGCAATACATTTGCGTTATTCCCACTTGCTATAATTGGAGTGTATGCAAAGCCTTGAGAACGGTTGTTCAAGAATTCATGCATCATCTCCGCTTCAATTTGATATTCCCAAACCCCTGGTTTTACAAAACCTAAAGTTCTACGGAACCCTTTTTCGGTAATATCACATGCTTTCTGCATTTGATCCAGTTCAATTTGATCTTTTACAGATCTCAATCTCTGAAGAATTGGATTGCTCTTGGCAACCTGGTGTGCTGGATATTTTTGCTTACACCATTCAATAAACCTGGCTTCTCTGGTTTGAGTCTCGATGTTAGCACGATAATGCTCGTTAGTGTTGAAATAGATGGTTTCAGATTGTGTCATGATCTCAAAAAATACTTTTTCGAATTCTTTCAGCCAATACACCGTTTTAATTCCGCTTGTTTCAAAAGCTTTTTCCTTAGTTAGCTTTTCACCTTCCCAAACAGCAATATGATCATTGGTCTCTGTTAGAAAAAGGATCTCTCGGTGTTTTTTATTAGGAGCATCTGGAAACAAAACCAAAATGCTTTTATCCTGGTCTACACCACTCAGATAAAAAATATCACGAGCTTGTTGAAACGGCATCGTACTATCTGCGCTTATTGGGTAAATATCGTTAGAGTTAAAAACCGCCAAACTCTTAGACTTCATTTTAGACATGAAGTTTTTGCGGTTTTTAGTATAAAGTGAGTTGTCTATTAGATCGTATTTCATAGAATGTATTTAGATTTGGCTGAATCGAGGAAAAAATTCCCGTTAGCTCTGAAAAATTCAAATTTAAAAAAGATAAGTTCAAATGCTGTTAAACTAAGCGTAAAAGACTTGGGTTTTCTTTAACAATTGGCTTATTCGTAAAGACCTAACCTGTTTCTTAATGCTAAATTTTCTTCTTTCAATTCGTTTTGCCTATCCAGTAAATGCTTAATGGCTTCCAAGCCTTCCAAATTAATATGCAAATCGAAATGCAGGCGCATTAGTTTTTCGAAATTTGCCATGTTATTACAGTGTACATATTCTCTTTTTTCCACAATAATCACTTCTATTAGACCGCTCTTATTTAAGGATCTTATAAAAGTGTGCTCTACGCTATAGCGTTCACAAAGTTCTTCGGTTGCAATCAATTCCTCTAAGTTCATGAGCGTAATTTTTGTAATTCGGTGTACAATTCCTTCTCTTCTAACGATAGATCTGTAGGCACTTTGATATTATAAGTGATAAACAGATCTCCAAATTCGCCTTCCTTTTTATATTTAGGAAAGCCTTTACCTTTTAACTTTACCCGAGTCCCACTTTGCGTTTCTGGTTTAATAGGGAGTTTAACTTTTCCATTATAGGTGTCTATCGTGATATAACCACCAAGTAAGGCAGTGTAAAAATCCAGATCTACATTGCTATGTAAATTCTCTTTTTCTCTTTTAAATTTGGTATTATTCAAAATTTTAAAAGTGATAAAAAGATCGCCTTTTGGTCCTCCTTGAGCTCCTGGACCACCATGCCCTGTAATCTTGATAGTTTGTCCATTCTCTACTCCCGCAGGTATGGTAAGTCTTAGGCTTTTTCCATTTACGGTAAGGGTTTGTTTATGGCTGGAATAAACATCGGTTAGATTTAACTGAAGTTCGGCGTTAAAATCCTGTCCTTTAAACTGTGGCGATCTTCCTGTTCCACGAGATCTTGCGCCTCCTCCAAACATGGTTTCAAAGAAATCTGAGAAATTATCATCATCAAAACTACCGGTATAGGATTGTCTCTGTCCGCCGCCAAATCCGCCAGCCCCACCTCTTTGTTGACCTCTCTGTTGTTTTTGTTGCTCAAATTGATCTGCATGTTGCCAATCTTTCCCATACTCGTCAAATTTCTTGCGCTTTTCTGGATCACTCAAAACCTCATTAGCTTCATTTATTTGTTGAAAACGCTTTTTGGAGCTTTCATCATCTGGGTTTAAGTCTGGGTGATATTTTCTAGCAAGTCTTCTATATGCTTTCTTAACATCTGCTTTTGTTGCAGATTTGTCTAATTCTAATGTTTTGTAATAGTCTATAAATTCCATTGAAATATAAGTAAGTATCGAATTGGGTTATGAGATATTGAAATTACTAAAAATGGATCTTACAATGAGTTAAGTTTGTGTAAAAAGCTAAAAGAGCTTGAAAAAAAATAGAAAACTGGAAAGTGTGTAAAATATTTTCCGACTTAGAATTACATTATCAAGGCAAGTGTTGCTTACAGATGGTTCAACAAATACTAAAGTACCTTGTATTAGTTCTAAATTGGCATTGAAATACTCCTTAAAGTTTGTGTGTAACTATTTTCAGATGTATTTTTGCTGTTAAAATTTCATAAAAATAATCAAACCAATGGGTGGATTACTTAAATCTTCAGTAGCAAAAAAGTTTGCTATGGCCTTATCGGGACTTTTCTTAGTCCTATTTTTAGCTCAACACTTTACTATTAATATAACTTCGGTGATAAGCCCCGATACTTTTAATGAGATCTCCCATTTTATGGGAACCAATTTCGTAGTACAGGCAATTTTACAGCCGATCCTGATTTTTGGGGTAGTATTCCATTTTATTATGGGTTTTGTGCTGGAAATTCAAAACAGAAATGCAAGAGTTAAAAGTTATGTAAGCTATAATGGAAGTGCAAATTCCAGTTGGATGTCTAGAAATATGATCTATTCTGGAGCGGTGGTGTTAGCCTTTTTAGGACTTCACTTTTACGATTTTTGGGTTCCGGAATTGGTACATAAATATATTGAGTCTCATCCAGAAGACGCCACGAGATATTACGGTGAGTTGGTATCGAAATTTGTAAGCCCTGTGAGAACTGGTCTTTATGTAGTTTCATTCGTGTTTTTAATGCTTCATTTACTTCATGGTTTTTCATCTTCATTCCAATCTATGGGCGTGAATAATAAATATTCTGAAGGTATAAGAAAATTCACTGTTGGATACGCTATCATTATTCCATTAGGATTTATTTTTATAGCAGCGTTTCATTATTTTAATAACCTTTAAAAGGTAAGATTATGTCAATTTTAGATTCAAAGATACCGAAAGGACCACTAGAAGAAAAGTGGAGCAACTATAAGAATAATATCAATCTAGTTAACCCTGCCAACAAACGTAATATAGATGTTATTGTAATTGGGACAGGTTTAGCAGGAGGTAGCGCTGCAGCTACTTTAGCAGAATTAGGGTATAATGTAAAAACATTTTGCTACCAAGATTCTCCAAGACGCGCGCACTCTATTGCTGCTCAAGGGGGAATTAATGCATCAAAAAATTATCAAGGAGACGGAGATTCTAATTTTAGATTGTTCTATGATACTGTAAAAGGAGGAGATTACCGTTCTAGAGAAGGAAATGTATACCGTCTTGCGGAGGTTTCCGGAAATATTATAGATCAATGTGTTGCCCAAGGAGTTCCATTTGCAAGGGAATATGGTGGAATGTTAGATAACCGTTCTTTTGGAGGGGTATTGGTTTCACGTACTTTTTATGCAAAAGGACAAACAGGTCAGCAATTATTACTTGGTGCATATTCGGCAATGAACCGCCAAATAAACCGTGGTAAGATCCAGGCATTTAACCGTCATGAAATGATGGATGTAGTTCTTGTTGATGGAAAAGCAAGAGGAATTATAGCCAGAGATATGCTAACTGGAGCAATAGAGCGTCATTCTGCTCACGCAGTGGTTTTAGCTTCAGGAGGATACGGAAACGTATTCTACTTATCTACTAATGCGATGGGTAGTAACGTTATGGCGGCTTGGAGAGCGCACCGTAGAGGGGCATTTTTCGCAAATCCATGTTACACACAAATTCACCCAACCTGTATCCCTGTTTCTGGAGATCATCAGTCTAAATTGACTTTGATGTCTGAATCTCTTCGGAATGATGGTAGAATTTGGGTTCCGAAGACAAAGGAAGATGCAGAAGCAATTCGTGCTGGTAAGAAAAAGCCAACAGATTTAGTTGAAGACGAAAGAGATTACTACTTAGAAAGAAGATATCCAGCTTTTGGAAACCTAGTGCCACGTGATGTAGCTTCCAGAGCTGCAAAAGAACGTTGTGATGCTGGTTTTGGAGTAAATAAAACAGGAGAAGCCGTTTACTTGGATTTTGCTAGTGCCATTGAGCGCTACGGAAAAGAGGAAGCATTCACTGCCGGATATAAAAACCCTTCCAAAGAAGAAATAATAAAATTAGGGAAAGACGTTGTAGAGTCTAAATACGGGAACCTATTCCAGATGTACGAGAAGATCGTAGATCAGAATCCATATAAAACTCCGATGATGATATATCCTGCGGTGCACTATACCATGGGTGGACTTTGGGTAGATTATAACCTGCAAACCACAATTCCAGGATGTTATGCAACCGGAGAAGCAAATTTCTCTGACCATGGAGCAAACAGACTTGGTGCTTCAGCCTTAATGCAAGGTTTAGCAGATGGATATTTTGTATTGCCGTATACTATTGGAGATTATCTAGCTCAAGATATTAGCACAGGCAAGATCCCAACTGATACTTCAGAATTTGATGCGGCTGAAAAAGAGGTTTCAGATAAAATTAATAGATTGATGAATGCCGGTGGACAACATTCTGTAGATTTTTACCATAAGAAATTAGGTAAGATCATGTGGAACAAATGTGGAATGTCTAGAAATGCTGTAGATCTTAACGAGGCTATTAAGGAAATAGCTGAATTACGTGAGGATTTCTGGAAGAATGTAAATATTCCAGGATCTGCAGATACTAAGAATGCCGAATTAGAAAAAGCAGGAAGAGTGGCAGATTTCCTTGAATTAGGAGAGCTTTTCGCAAAAGATGCATTACACAGAGAAGAATCTTGTGGTGGGCATTTTAGAGAAGAACATCAAACTCCAGATGGTGAGGCGCTTAGAGATGATGAAAACTTCAAGTATGCAGCAGCATGGGAGTACACAGGAAAACCAAGCGATGCAATTCTTCATAAGGAAGAATTAATATTCGAAAATATTGAATTGAAAACTAGAAGTTATAAATAGTATAGAGCTAGTAGTATTGAGAAGTTAGTTCTCAATACTACTAGCTCTATACTCAATACTTTAAAAGATTATGAAGCTTACATTAAAAATATGGCGTCAAGAAAATGCCACAGCTAAAGGTAAAATGGTAGATTATAACATTGACGGAATAGACGGAGATATGTCTTTTCTTGAAATGTTAGATGTACTTAACGAGGGGTTGGTAAATAAAGGTGAGCAGCCAGTAGAATTTGATCACGATTGTCGTGAGGGGATTTGCGGTTCGTGTTCATTACAGATCAATGGAGAACCACATGGTCCAGATAAGTTTATTACCACTTGCCAACTGCATATGCGTACTTTTAAAGATGGAGATACTATTGTTATCGAACCTTTTAGAGCAAAAGCATTTCCGGTAATAAAAGATCTTATAGTAGATCGAACGGCTTTCGATAGAATTCAGCAGGCTTATGGGTATATTTCTGTAAACACTTCGGGAAACACCATCGATGCGAATACGATTCCAATAGAAAAGGAAAATGCAGACGATTCTTTTAATGCTGCAACCTGTATTGGATGTGGGGCTTGTGTAGCTGCATGTAAAAATGCAAGTGCTATGCTATTTACTTCAGCAAAAGTTAGTCAGTTCGCATTACTTCCTCAGGGAGAAGTAGAGGCAGACAGACGTGTTTTGGCAATGGTAGAGCAAATGGACAAGGAAGGTTTTGGAAACTGTTCTAACACCGGAGCTTGCGAGCTTGAATGTCCTAAAGGAATTTCTTTAGAGAACATTGCAAGAATGAATAGAGAGTATTTAAAAGCAAGTGTGAAGTAAATTCATACCTGATACATAACAAAAAAATCCCGAAGTTTTACTTCGGGATTTTTTTGTTAACAATACTTTTTTAATCCATTAAAACCATTATTTTTGTAACCATATATAAGGTTGCATAACATGGTTATAAAAGAATATTATTCAGTTTCTGAAGCTGCTGAAATTTTGGATAAAAATCCGGACACTCTCCGCCGTTGGGATAATGACGGCAAGCTTTCTGCTGTAAGAGAGCCTATTAGTAATTACAGAAAATATTCAAAAGAACAGCTAGAAATTTTTCCTGAGTTCAAATCATATTTTGAAAAAGTCGATAATGGGAATTTTGTAGTACCATCAAAAGAATTTTCAGTTTTAGAACTTTTTGCGGGAGCTGGCGGTTTAGCCATTGGTCTAGAAAAAGCTGGATTAAAATGTAAAGCATTAAATGAAATAGATAAATGGGCGTGTAAAACTTTACGAAGTAATCGACCAAATTGGCAAGTGCTTGAAGGCGACATTAGGAAAATGAGTTTTTTTAAGTATGAAAATGAAATTGATGTGGTTACCGGTGGATTTCCATGCCAAGCTTTCAGTTATGCAGGAAAAAAGTTGGGATTAGAAGATGCCAGAGGGACATTGTTTTATGAATTTGCAAGAGCGGTAAAAGAAATAACGCCTAAAATTTGTATAGGCGAAAATGTCAAAGGCCTTTTTAATCATGATAATGGGAATACTTTAAAGGGAATGATTTCCATATTAGATGAAATTGGTTATAATGTTGTAACTCCAGTAAAGGTTTTAAAGGCCATAAATTACAATGTCCCTCAAAAAAGAGAACGATTGATTCTTGTGGCTATTAGAAAGGATATTGATGTTGAATATCAATATCCAAAACCATTTTCCGAAATTTATACTTTAAAAGACGCTTTAAAAAAGGGAGTTCTATTTCCTAAGAAAGTCCCAAAATCTGACGGAGCAAAATACCCTCAACATAAAAAAGATGTTTTGGATTTAATTCCGCCAAAGGGCTATTGGCGTGATTTGCCACTAGATATTCAGAAAGAGTATATGCAAAAAAGTTTTTATCTTGGAGGAGGGAAAACCGGAATGGCTAGAAGAATTGGTTGGGATGAACCCTGCCTAACATTAACATGTAGTCCTGCACAAAAACAAACCGAACGTTGTCACCCTGATGAAACTAGGCCATTTACGGTTCGGGAATATGCGAGAATTCAAACTTTTCCAGATGAATGGATGTTTGAGGGTTCAATATCCCAACAATATAAGCAGATTGGAAATGCAGTGCCTGTTAACCTGGCAAAAGAGATTGGATATTCAATAATCAATTTTTTAAATAAAGAATTGTTGGTTAATCAATCAGTTCAGAAAGTTGAATTAAAAGAACAAGAAGTTTCAGTGGAACTATAGATTTTTAAATCCTTGATAGTAATAGAAATTTTCAAAAGCTATTTCTTCTAAAACGGTTCTCTTTGAGGCTGTTGCACTTTTTGAAATGTCCTCTATAATAGAATTTTCTTTTTCAATTTTAGGATCAATAGTTTTTAGGAAATCTGCGATAGCTATAGGTAATACTTTATATAGTTTAAAAAAAGAATTGGGATCACCACTTAAAAGGGAATAAAATTGATCTCCAGAAATTAAATATACCCTACTATGGCTATATTCTTTTCCATTTATAATAGCCTCCCACTTTTTCGAGAAACTTTTTTTAGTTAATATCTGTACTAAATAGCAGTTTGCTTTTCTATGATCATCTGCAAATCTAGCAAGTTTTTGAAAAGCACTTTCGGCAGAACTACTATTCATTGTATTATGTTTGTTTTTTATTTCAGCAAAAATAGAATCGTCATCAGATTTTATATCATAGCCACTATTCTTACCACTTTGATAACCCCTTATTCCCCCCAGAATTTCTTCATGAAAGGTGCCAATTGCATTATTAACCGACTTGTCGATTTGTCTAGACATTTCAAGTTTCAATAAGTTCTCTTGGTTTAAATCATTGAATTTCGAATCAAACATCAATTTGAAAATGTCTACTTTATTGTTGTAAAATTTCTTTTTAGTAAATTCTTTTTTAGCCTCTAAATAAGAGTTGAATAAATTTGAAATACACTTTAATAAGTGTTCATCTTCAACAAAATCAACATACTTATTTTTTTGATTGGAAATATTATTCATATTTTAAAGGGAAGTTATGAATTACGAAGATAATAAAATAAAAGTCCCAAGATTTAATGAAGAATCTGGTTTCTACAAGACTAGAGCCAGGCCTAAGCATATGTCAAAAATTAAATCTAAAGACACCAAATCTGAAATAATATTTAGAAAGGCTTTATGGAAAGCCGGCTATCGTTATAGGATCAACTATGAAAAATTATTGGAAAACCAGATCTTGTACTTAATGAACATAAAACCATAATATTTATAGGTGGTGACTTCTGGCATGTTTACAATTGGAAGGAAAAGAGGGATAAGATTAAGAGCAATAGAAAATTTTGGATTCCTAAAATTGAACGTAATATGCAAAGGCATAAAGAAGTAAATTTTCCCCTTAAAGAAAATGGGTATACAGTTTTTAGGGTTTTAGTGAAGATAATTTGAAGCAAAATTTATAAGAATTTAAAAATGGCCATATTAGAAAAGCCACCTAAGAATTTAACGACTATACTGTCAAGATAAATTTAAACTCAATTACTCTAGCCAAGAAAGCAAAATTTAAAAAAATGAAATTATATTCGCAATAGATGGAGAAAAAGAAACGTTAATCTGCTTAGATGTAATTATTGATAACAAGATAGTAAAGCATTTTATAACCTCCATCCACGAAAATTTAAATGTGTTTAAACTTACATTAAACAAGCAAGGAGAGATAAATTTAACGCATTTAAGATTATGAAAAATAACAAAGTAATTAGTCTATTTGGAAATACAAAGTTTACACAAAACAAGGATGTAAAGTATTCTGAATTATTGGAAAAATTTATAGCCAATTTCAAAAATGATATTAAGGAAATAGAGTTTATTGAAGATATCTTTGAATTAGCAATAGCTGCATGTAATTTTGGGAACTTGAGTATTGTAATGAATGAAAAAGAAGTTAAAAAAATAATCGCTTCTGCTTCAGAGCAAGATTTAAATACTGCCCTATTAAGCAAAATGATTGACTACAAAATTGCTAGTTTTAGAAAGTATACCAATTTCATTATAGATTACGAACTAAAAGGAACAGATAGTGATCCCATTTTAGCGGTCATTACACAAGAAGAAGAGCCCTATTTGGCTTCTATGTTAGAGGATATTGAAAGGAATAATACATCAGACGATTTTGAAGAGAATTACATAGACCGAAAAGCAATTGTTATAAAACCATTACAACCGTTTTTTGATTGGATTAACGCTCTTTATCCTGAAGATAAAATTGATAATGATGAGTCTAATATATATCTAATAGATGAAAATATAAAGAATGTGGAAGATTGGCTCAAAAATAAATATGATAGGTTCTTTAAAATGGAATTAAACGAATGGCATGCTAACAAGAAAGAATGGCCTCAGAGGCGTAATTACAAAATGTTTAAACAATGGTTCCAAGTTATAATTTCTACTGAAATTTATGATTTAGAAAGAAGGCCAATTTCCAAAATATTTTAATCCCTCACTAAGGGTTTAACCCGCCTGACCGGCTGGGCAGGTTTCCCGTTACCTGTCCTAAATGAATTGATTCAGGCGGGCTTGCTCCTAGAGGTTTGATTATAAAAAGTAACAGATAATTCAATAGTTTGATTATATGAGAATACCAATAAGGGAAATGGAGCAATTCATTGAAGAGCATATCCTTAAAAGAGGACTTTCTTATTTTAAAAGTGGAGCAATTTCAGAAATTTCTGAAATAACAGCTGGTGAATATGAAGCTACTGTTTTTGGTACCAACGAGTATACGGTTCAATTAAAAATTAGCAATAATATTGTTGTAGTGCATAATTGCGATTGTCCATATGATATGGGAGCAGTTTGTAAGCATATAGTTGCAGTGATTTTCCATTTACAACAAGATAAATTGGAGTTAACTAATCCTGATTTCACACTTCCAAAAAAGAAAAAAACAAAGGCCATTTCTCAACAAGTAAATGAATTGCTAAAAACAATTTCGCATAAAGAACTCATGAAATTTGTACAGGAAAACAGCAAGAAAGACAAGAAGTTTAGAGACTACTTTTTAGCATCCTTTGCTCATTTGAGGCAAAACCAATCGAAAGAGTTTTACCAAAAACAAATTCATTCCATATTGCAAACAGCCGCAGGAAGAAACGGTTGGATTGGTTGGTCGGAGATGATATACGTTGTTAATACCACTAAACCGTTTTTAGAAAATGCCGAAAAATATTTGGTGAATAAAAACTTTAATAATGTATTTTTTATATCAACCGCTTTATTGGAAGAAATCACCGAAGCTTTTCAATATGGCGATGATAGCAATGGAGATTTAGGTTATTTGGTAGAATCTGCAATGGAATTGCTTTCAAAATTAACCCAAGAAAAACTTTCTGGAACACTTAAACAAGAAATCTTTGAATATTGTATCTCATCCTTTAAACATAACTTATTTGAAGATTGGGATTGGCATTTGGGAATACTCCGAATAGCAGCAGAATTAATTGATGAAAAACATGACGCAGATATTATTCTTACTTGTTTGGACACCATCAATGGTCAATACGAACAAGAAAGAGCTCAATCTTTTAAATTGAATTTATTGAGAAAATTCAAAGATGAAAAAGAAGTTGAAAAGTATATCGATGAGTATATTTCAAATCCATCAATTAGAACAACAGAGATAGAAAAAGCGTTTAAAAGCAAAAACTTTGAAAGAGTTATAGGGCTTTCTAAAGATGGAATTAAATGTGATGAAAAAGACAAACCGGGATTAGTAAAGGTATGGTACAATTGGTTACTCAAAGTAGCCCAAGTTCAAAAAGAAACTTGCAAAATTATTGAATACGCAAGGTTTTTATTTATTGTCAACTTTCATCCCGAACAGGATTATTATCAAATCTTAAAAGATAATATTGAGGATGAAAACTGGCATCCATTTTTAGAAGAAATAATTGTAGAAATAACCCCTAATCAAAGATGGACCTATTCAGAGTTAATTCGAAAAATTTACATAAATGAAGAATGGTGGGATAGGTTATTTCTTATGCTAAAACAAAACCTTTCTATGGAGAATATTCAGCAGAATGAACAATATTTATCAAAAGATTATTCTTCTGAACTAATTGAACTTTATAGTGAAAGAATTACTAACTATATTGAAAAATATATCGGTAGAAACCATTATAAAACAGCTTGTAGGTATTTACGTAGAATGAAAAAATTAGAAGGAAATGGCCAAGTTAATGAATTAATAGAAGTATTTAGAAAACAATATCCACAGCGAAAAGCATTGATGGACGAATTAACCCGAGTGTAAATGAAAATTACATTTTAAGCCGTTTATTCCACAAAATTGGGCAAAGCTCAAAAAGCCAGTATTTGTTACTAATCAAGGCTAAAGATTCCTAACGAAATAGCTTTTTAGAAAAGCTGGCTATCGCTATAGAATAAACTGTAAAAATTTAACGGGAAAACCAGATCTTGTGCTTCTTAAGTATAAAACGGTAATATTTATTGATGGTAACTTTTGGCATGGTTACAATTGGAAGGAAAAGAGAGATAAGATTAAGAGCATTAGAAAATTTTGGATTGCTAAAATTGAATGAAATATGCAGAGGGACAAAGGAGTAAATTTTTCCCTTAAAGAAAATGGATTTACAATTTTTAGGTTTTGGGAGAATGAAATTAAAAAAGACTTACAAGCTTTTCTAAATATAGTTCTAAAGCATCTAGACGCAAATAAATTAATTTAAAAACAAGTATAAAGTAATTCCATACTAGCATTAAAAAAACCCAGAAGTTTTGCTTCGGGATTTTTTTATAGATTATTTTGAGATCGCTTCATTCGCTCGTTAACAAAACTTCTCACAAATTCTGTTGTGATACCAAAAGCAATATGAGCAAAAAGCTCGTTTGCCTGCATTTTAATTGGGATATTTTTGGACTTAGGTTCAAGTCCAACAAGAGGTAAAGAGGTTTCGTGGGTAGAAATCCACGTGGTTGCCCCAAAGATCACTCCATCTGCAATATTCATAACATCATTATCTTTTTTACCGTACCCATAAGCAGCTCCAATACTTGCGCCAAAAGGAAAATTTACCAACTGCTCGGCTAAAGCTTCATTTTCTGCACTTATAGGAGTTCCAGTGATCTTAGTAGAAAGATCATCAACGATCTTTAACTGTGCCGATTTCTGCTCTATCTTTCTAACAGGAAGAAATTCTTCTATTAGAATTTTTACAGCAGTACCCACCAAACCTCCAACAAATCCTGAAATAAGCCCGCGAGAGGTATTAGACGTATAAGTATCTTTCTGTAAAAAAGCTTCTAAATTCATATCTGATCAATTTGAGAATAAAGCTATTTATATTCTAATTTCCTTCCAATCTTTTAACACGTATTTAATAGCCAGAATCTTATTTTTTATAATTTTACAAGATATGGAAAATTTAAATATAGCCTTACTACAAGTAGATCTGTTTTGGGAGAATATTAAAAAGAACCTGAAACTATTCGAAGAAAAAATAGAATCTGTCAATACCGAGGTAGATCTTTTTATACTCCCGGAAATGTTTAGCACTGGCTTTTCTATGAATGCTGAAAAGTTAGCAGAATCTCCAAATGGTCCTACTTTAAAATGGATGCAACGAGTTGCAAGCGAAAAGAACGCAGCTATTACCGGAAGCATTATTGTCAAAGAAAAAGACGAATATTTTAATAGGTTGTATTTTGTTTTTCCTGACGCCACTTTCCAGAAATATGATAAGCACCATACCTTTACCTTAGCAAAAGAGCATGAAACCTATTCCGCGGGGAATGAGCGGCTGCAGGTAGAATATAAAGGGTGGAAAATATGCCCATTAATTTGTTATGATCTTAGATTTCCTGTTTGGGCACGGAATACTGAAGATTACGATCTATTAATTTATGTGGCTAACTGGCCTAAACCAAGGATCCTAGCATGGGATGTATTGTTGCAAGCCAGAGCTATAGAAAACATGTCTTATTGTGCTGGTGTAAACAGGACAGGTTTAGATGTAAATAATCACGAATATACCGGCCATTCTGCAGTCTATGACAGTTTAGGAAAACCTTTAAATAATCAAGAAGAAGCAGCGTTTACCAAAGTTGTGACTTTGGATAAAAAACAGCTTTTGGATACCCGAAAGAAATTTAAATTTCTTCAAGATCGTGATAAATTTACTTTAGAATAAAGGTCTGGTTGATATCCCAGTTTGGTCTTACCTCTAGAAAATCAGGGAAATAGATGATTTCTTCTGGATTAGTTTTAAGTAAAAAATTACCTGTATCCCATATACCATTCGCATTAGAATCGTAAATCACTCTAATTAAATATTCCCCTGGAGGAACCAATTCAAAAGCTATATTGCTTTGATCTTCCGATTTTATTTCAGCTTTTATAACTCCCTTCTCATCTGTAAGTTGAACGATGATCGGGTAACTTTTTACATTCTGCAAATTCAAACGAACATTACCATAATCAGAAAATGTTTTTGTCTTCAATGTTCTATATATCGTATCGTTTGCGGCGTTAAAAAAATCTGTAATCGCTCCTGGGAGTATCTGGATACTATAGGTTTCATTTTCATTTTTATTGAACTTAATATGAATAGAATTCTCTAAATTCTTAAGTTCTGATGTAAAAGCAACTTCAAGAGAATCTTTATTAAGTATCTTAATAAGACTATCATCCTTAGTTGTTAATGGGGTGTTTGCTTTTATGAGAAAATCTTTATTAAACTCTAAGGTGCCCGAAGGTTCTGTATTAATTACTAAGGAATCAGCCTTCATATCTGAAATCCTTGCGATCAAACTGGTAGTGTCTTTTTGGGAATTGAATTTGAATCTCAAGCTATCTGTTTCCACAATAGGCTTGTACCATAAGTACAAACTGTCTTTATCTACAACTTTCGTGAAGCGATATTCAAAATCTGATGGCACTGTATTTAAAGGATCTATAGAGATACTATCTAGGTTTGTTTTTCCTTTGTAACCAACTAGTATTTTTTGTTTAGCAACCTGTTTAGGTCGGCCTGCTTCAAATGCAATTTTTTCTTTGAACAATTGTAAATTATAAGACGTGTCTGTGGGTACAGAAATTGTCTCTTTTAAAAATGCTATTTTTTCTTTCCCAGGATTGTATTTATAGTCGTTGTTTAGGTCTCTAACAGCCACCAAATGATACTTGCCTTCTTTAATATTGGTAAGTTCGAAACTTCTAAGGCTATCTAAGGTATTGGTTATATATCTTGGTGGAGTAGTAAACACTAAAGAGTCGTTGTAGGTCTCATCTGCATCATATAACATCACAGAAATAAAAGGATCTGCTTCTTTAAGAAGTGCATCAGAAACCGTTCCTGCCACCGATAAGGAATCTATGTAGTCTCCTGTAGAAAACACATATTTAAAATAAGGCAAAGGATTCCCTTCGTTATTGTCTATAATGCTTTTTCCAAAATTAATGGAGTAGGTAGTGTTTTTTCTGAGTGTATCATTTAACCTGATTCTGATATATTTACTGGGAGAACCTAGTGGAGTGATTTCTGGTTTAATCGCCATTGGAGGAGAAATGATGATCTGTTTTTGCGCATCGGCTAACTTGATGTATTCATCAAAATAGATCCTAATTTCCTCTTTATTGAATTGAGTCGAATAATTTTCAGGAGTTGCTCTTAAGAATTTTGGAGGCTCGGTATCTAAATCCCCACCTTGTGGAGTTCCTTTCTTTGCACATTGCAATAATGTGAAGGAAATAAGAATCATCAATAATCCTGAAAAATATTTTTTCATTTAAGCCGAAATTTTAAGCAAAGAAACAATTATTTTTTGTTTTAGTCATGCTGTAAAAGCCATTGTGGCAATGCTGATTTTTACATTTTCTCCTTCCAAAAGAATCTCTGCACAGGCTTCCAGAGTAGCGCCGGTAGTAATAAGATCATCTACCAGCAAGATGTGTTTGTTTTTAATTTTTTCAGAATTAAATAACACAAAACTCTCTTCGATATTTCCCCATCTAGCAAGCCTTGTTTTGAGTGTTTGCGTTTTTGAGAAAGAGGTCTTCAAAAGAACATCATCCACGTAGTCTATATTAAGTGCTGCAGCGATCTCTTTCCCAAATTCTTCTACCTGATTGAAACCCCTAGATCTAAGTTTCTTTTTATGCAGCGGCACCGGGATCACAAGGTCTATACCTTCGTAAGAATTTGTTTTAGCGAGTTCTGCCCCAGTCCAAGCGCCTAGATAAGATCCAATTTCTTGATGACCTCTATATTTCAATCGATGTATCAATTTCTGAACATTGCTTTTCTTCTTAAAAACTAAAAGAGAAGTGGCATTTTCTATAGGTACTCGGCCATAAAATACTTTTTTTACAGGATTTTCGTTATCTAGATGAAAATTAGTGATAGGAAGTTCGTTTACACAATTAGTGCAAAGAATATTTTGGTTTTTATACAATTCCGCATCGCAAATTTGGCAGATGTTTGGGTAAAATAAATTAATTAAATCTTGAAACATTAGTTAATGTATTGTAATTTCGCTAATTAAACCATTAAATTACAAACTAAATCACATTTAATATGACCGAAACAAAAAGCAATACCGCTCTTAAGATTTTAACAGGTATTTTGGCCGTAGCTCTAGTGGCACTAGGTATTTACACGGTTAAGTTTTATAATGAAGAAAAAGAAAATAAAGCAATACTAGTAAAAGAAAAAACTGTTATTGAGGACGAGTTGAATGACTTGATTGTTAAATACGATGAAGCAATTGCAACCAACGAGGTAATGGACCAAGATATGGTAAATGCTAGAGAGCGCATCTCTAGACTATTGGATTCCGTAAAAGACTCTGAAGCAAATCTGGTATTGATTTCTAGATATAGAAGAGAGATTGGAGCTTTAAAAACTGAAAAAGACAGATTATTTAGAGTTGTAGATAGTTTGAGCAATCAAAACCGAATGATGGCAGTGACTATAGATAGTACTAACACGGTATTGGCTCAAAAAGTGAGATTGTCAGATTCCTTAAAAGTTAACAATCAAAGCTTATCTACTAAGGTAGACAAGGCTTCTCAATTAAAGATCACTTCTCTTAAAGGTGAAGGAGTTATTGTTAGGAATAGCGGGAAATTAATAGAGAATGATAAAATACGTAGAATAGACCAAGTAAGAACTTGTTTTACTATTAGCTCTAACGATTTGGCTCCATCCGGAGAAAAAACTATGTATGTTCAGGTTTATAATCCTGAAAACGAATTGGTAGGAGACCAGATTGCAGTAAAGCATGATGGTGGAGTAATGATGTACAGCGCTACCTCTACTGTTTTTTACGAAAATCAAGAGTTGGATGTGTGTATACTTTCTAAAACTCAAGGAGATAAATTACTAGACGGTACTTATAAAGTATATGTTTATGAAGGAGCTCAGTTAATTGGAACCTCTTCTTTCAACCTTAATTAATTAAAATTTTAAATTTCACAAACCGCCTTGACTTTAATCTAGGCGGTTTTTTTATTTTTGCGCTATGGCAAAACAAGAAGATTTATTTAAAAACGTGGTTTCCCATGCTAAAGAGTATGGATATATTTTCGCGTCTAGTGAGATATACGATGGTTTAAGTGCTGTTTACGACTACGGTCAGAATGGAGCTGAGCTAAAAAAGAACATTAAAGAGTACTGGTGGAAAAGTATGGTGCAACTGCATCAGAATATTGTGGGAATTGACGCTTCTATACTTATGCACCCAAAAACATGGAAAGCTTCTGGTCACGTAGATGCTTTTACAGATCCTTTAATAGACAATAAGGATTCCAAAAAAAGATACCGCGCAGATGTTTTAGTAGAAGATTATGCTGAAAAACTGAACATCAAAGCGCTAAAAGAGATTGCTAAAGCTAAGAAACGCTTTGGAGATGCTTTTAATGAAGAAGAATTTGTTTCTACAAATCCAAGAGTTGTTGGATATTTAGCAGATAGAAAACGAATCCTAGAGCGTTTGGCAAGTTCTCTAACAAAAGAAGATCTTGAAGATGTAAAGGCTTTAATTGAAGAATTGGAAATCGCCGACCCTGATACTGGTTCTCGTAATTGGACAGAAGTGCGTCAGTTTAATTTGATGTTTGGCACCAAAATGGGTGCTTCTGCAGATACTTCTACAGACCTTTATTTGAGACCTGAAACTGCACAAGGGATCTTTGTGAACTTTGCAAATGTTCAGAAAACAGGAAGGATGAAAATTCCATTTGGAATTGCTCAAATAGGGAAAGCCTTCAGAAATGAAATTGTTGCAAGACAATTTATTTTTAGAATGCGGGAATTCGAACAAATGGAAATGCAATTTTTTGTGCGTCCAGGAGATGAGATGAAATGGTACGAGCACTGGAAAGAGCAACGTATTAAATGGCATTATTCACTGAATTTAGGAGAAGAAAATTACAGATTTCACGATCACGAGAAATTAGCGCACTATGCTAATGCCGCAGCCGATATAGAATTCAATTTTCCATTCGGATTTAAAGAATTGGAAGGAATTCATTCTAGAACAGATTTCGATCTCAAAGCACATGAAGAATTCTCGGGTAAAAAACTTAGATTTTTCGATCCAGAATTGAATGAGAATTATGTGCCTTATGTAATAGAAACTTCAATAGGTCTTGATAGAATGTTCTTAGCGGTTCTTTCTTCATCTTTAAAGGAAGAAACCTTAGAGGATGGTTCTTCCAGAACGGTATTAAAACTTCCAGCAATTTTAGCACCTACAAAAGCAGCTATATTACCACTTGTTAAGAAAGATGGTTTACCAGAGATGGCTCAAAAAATCATAGATGATCTTAAGTGGGATTTCAAAGTTCAATATGATGAGAAGGATGCTATTGGGAGAAGATATAGAAGACAAGATGCTGCTGGTACGCCATTGTGTATTACGGTAGATCATGATTCTTTAGAAGATAATTCTGTAACAATTAGATATCGGGACACTATGGAACAAAAACGCGTTGCGATCTCAGAGTTGGCAGATCTTATAAAAAAGGAGATAGATTTTAAACACTGGATGACAGAGTAGGCATTCATTTTCTTTTTTTTACAAATAGAATTAGAGGCAGTTAATAATATTAATAGCCTCTTTTATTTTATAATTGCTTATTTTTAAGGCAGAGTAAAATTGTCACTTCTTGATCTAAATTATGATTAAAAACATACCCTATATAGCGCTATTCTTCCTGCTTTTTTCCCTTCATTCCTTCGCGCAAAAAAGAGAAACAGCCGGGCCTATATATATAGATTCTGCAATGGCAATTCCTGTAACGGCAATTTCTACCAGAAAAATGAAGGCACCTTCTACAGAATATAAATTAGTAAATCCAAGGAATAGAGGAATTAATAAAGTGGTTCCCGGAAAAGGTCTTCCAAAAACACAAGATGCGGCACTTCAATCTAAAATGGGAGAATTGCCATCCAAAGCACCTATTTTTACTTTTGATGCTGCGGTTACCAGATCTACACCCACAGATCCTACGGGAGCTGCAGGGCCAAATCATTATGTAAATGGTTATAATTCGGCATTTTCAATTTTCGACAAATTAGGAAATCAAATTGTAGCTCCAGCAAGTCTTTCAAGTATTGGAGGGGAATTTACAAATGAAAATTTAGGTGATCCTATAATCCTTTATGATGAATTTGCAGACCGTTTTTTGATCACTCAATTTAGTGATACGCCAGAAAGTTTTTTAGTTGCAATTTCACAAACTTCCGATCCTGTAAATGGTGGTTGGAATACCTATAGATTTCCTACAAATGGGGCATTGCCGGATTATCCAAAAATTTCGGTTTGGAGTGACGGGTATTATGTTACCACAAACAAGAATTCAAATACGGCAAGTACTAGTCAGGTGATTTACGTTTTTGAACGCGATAGAATGTTGGTAGGGGAGAGTGCTAAAGTTATTTCTTTTCCTTTGCCTGGGATTAGAACGAATGGTTTTTATAGTCCCGCAGGTTTTCATGCCATGGGAGGAGAACTTCCACCAAGAGGAAATTCTCCTATTATCTTTTTACAAGATGATGCTTGGGCTGGTGTTTCTGAAGATCATTTGAAATTGTGGAATATTAATGTAGATTGGAATTCACCTGCAAATTCTATAATTGCTGAATCTCAAGAATTAGGAACAGGAAATGGAGTTACTCCTTTCATTGCAACTTTCGATGGAGGTGCCTTCTCTAATTTAGCACAACCAGATAATGCTCCAGATGTAGATGCTTTACAGGCTACGATGATGTATATGACTCAGTATAGAAGGTTTCCAACTTACAACACTGCTGTTTTGAACTTTGTGGTAGATGTAGACGCAACTGCTGCAGAACATGCCGGAATACGATGGTACGAATTAAGACAGCCATCCAACGGTGGGCTCTGGATCGTGTACCAAGAAGGAACGTATGCTCCAACTAAAAGTGACAGATTTTCCGGTAGTATAGGTATGGATGCCCAAGGAAATATTGGTTTAGGATTTACAATTTTGGACGATAGTCCCGAAACTCCAATTTATCCTTCAATTAGATATACAGGAAGGTTTAAAAATGATCCTAAAGGTATCATGACCGTTAAGGAAGAAGTTATTGTAAATGGAATTAGTGCCGATCCTTCCACTAGGTATGGTGATTATGCGCATTTAACGGTGGATCCTGCAGACGATCTAACATTTTGGCATAATGGAGAATATTTTGACAATCCAGATAGAAAGAACAGAGTGGGAGTTTTTAAACTTGCTCCAGATTTCATAAACGATGTGGGTATAGTTGCCTTGGTAAAACCTATTAATGCAACTTTAACTTCTTCGGAAGTGGTAACCGTAACAATTAGAAATTTTGGAGTCTCCTCTCAAACTAATATTCCCGTAAGTTATTCTGTAGATGGAGGAACCGTTATCACTGAAACTTTCACAGGTACCGTTCCTGGAACAAGCTCTGTAGATTTTACATTTGCTACAAATGCTAACCTTGGAACTATTGGTCAAACATATACGTTCGTTGCTACCACAAATTTAGATACCGATGAGAATGAGAATAATGATGCTCTCACGATCGATGTTAAGAATTTATTTGCTAAAGATGTAGGGATTACTTCCATAGATTCTCCAAGAACTGGTCTCAATTTAACCGCATCAGAAGATGTTACAGTTACCATTGAAAATTTTGGAGGGGAACCACAATCCAATATCCCTGTTGCATATAGAATAGAGAATAATAGAAAAATAAATGAAGTTTTTCCAGGAACGATTCCGGTAGGTGAAAATGCGGTTTATACATTCTCTCAAAGTGCAAATCTTTCTACTTCTGGTAGATATTTAATTTTTGCAGAAACTAATTTGGAAGAAGATCAAGATAACACCAATAATTCTAAAACAAAATCTGTAGCTAATTTAAATTGTATTCCTGTAGGCTCTGACTGTACTAGTTTTGGAGATGGATTATCGTATTTTGAACTTGGCGATATTTTAAATGAGCGGATACCTTGTACTAATGGCTATGCCGATTTTATTGGTTTTTCTACCGATTTAGACCGCTCTATAGGCTCATATACGGTTACAGTAAAAACACTTTTTGATAATCCACAAGACGAAAAATTCTCTATGTGGATTGACCTTAATGATAATGGTGCTTTCGATGATTCTGAAAGGGTGATATCTGCTCAAAATATACCGGCTGCCAATACGGCTTTTTCTTTCGACTTTAATTTGCCAGCAGATGCTCCTTTAGGTCAGCATTTATTAAGGGTTCGTGCTGGAGATACAAGTTTTGGAGGCGATTTAAATAATCCTTGTAGTGTGATGGATTTTGGTACTACCCACGATTACACGGTGAGAATTACAGATTCAACTTTAAATATTGATGATTTTCTTTTGAATGAAGCGAATCTTGAGATTGTTGAACAAAGCCCTAATCCAGATGTTAGAGATGGTATTTATAACATATTCTTAGAAACTGAATTTGACCAACCTTTACGAATTACCGTTCATAATTTACTCGGTCAAAAATTGATCGAAAATCAGGTAAACAATTTAAGTGGACGAGGCTATCAATATGATATAGATATGTCTTACGCGGCAACTGGAGTTTATCTATTAAGAATTGGAACTAGGGATGTAGGAATTGTAAAACGTTTCTTGGTTAAGTAATTTCCACACTTATCATTATTAAAATCACATTAATTTATCTTCAAAATAATTGAAAGCATATGCTATTTATTAAATTGAGAAACTTTAAAAGTTTATGAAAATAATATCGTATAACGTTAACGGAATTAGAGCAGCTATTAGAAAAGGCTTTATAGAATGGTTATCTGCGGCTAATCCCGATGTTGTTTGTTTACAAGAAATTAAAGCTTCCCAAGACCAATTGGATCTTAGTGTATTTGAGGATGCTGGCTATAAATACAATTATTGGTATCCAGCCCAAAAAAAGGGATATAGTGGCGTAGCTATTTTGAGCAAGCACGAGCCAAAACATGTAGAATATGGAACAGGAATAGATTACATGGATTTTGAAGGTAGGAATATTCGTGCAGATTTTGATGGTTTTTCAGTAATGAGCCTTTATCTTCCTTCAGGAACTAATATTAATAGATTGGAGCTAAAACTTCAATATATGGCAGATTTTCAGCAATATATAGATAATTTAAAAACTCAGATTCCGAATTTAATTATTTGTGGTGATTATAACATTTGCCATGAAGCCATAGATATACACGATCCAATAAGATTAAAAAATACCTCAGGATTTCTTCCTGTAGAAAGAGAGTGGATAGATGGTTTTATGAATAGCGGTTTTATAGACTCCTTCCGTCATTTTAATGAAGAAGCAGTAGATCAATATTCTTGGTGGAGTTATAGGGCTAACGCACGTGCAAATAATAAAGGTTGGCGCATAGATTATAATTTGGTTTCTAAGCCTATGGAGACAAAGCTTAAACGTGCTGTGATCCTTCAGGATGCTATGCATAGTGACCATTGCCCAGTGTTATTGGAAATTGAATCTAATTACGCAAACTAAAACTTTTTAAATCTTCTTCAGAAGAAATTTAATCCCTTATAATGAAATACACTAGTCTTCCTAATTCCGACATTAAAGTAAGCAAGATCTGTCTTGGCTCTATGACATGGGGCCAACAGAATACAGAAGAAGAAGGTCACGCCCAAATAAATTATGCTTTAGAGCAAGGCGTAAATTTTATTGACACTGCTGAAATGTATTCCACTCCAGCAAGTAAAGAAACTCAGGGAAGTACAGAGAAAATTATAGGAACTTGGTTTAAGAAAACTGGGAATAGGGATAAAGTAGTTTTGGCAACTAAAATTGCTGGGCCAGGAAAAGCGATGGCTCATATTAGGCCCAACTTAGGTTTTTCTAAAGCTGCGTTGAACGATGCGCTTTCTAAGAGTTTAAAGCGATTACAGACAGATTATATAGATCTATATCAATTACACTGGCCTGAAAGAAATTCTAATTTCTTCGGAAAACGGGGTTATAAGGATGATCCATCTGAAGAATGGGAAGATAATTTTAAAGAGATCCTATTTAATTTAAATGAATTCATCAAGGAGGGAAAAATCAGAAAGATTGGACTTTCTAATGAATCTCCTTATGGTGTGATGCGATGCTTGGAAGAGGCTAGGAATGGAGCTCCAAAAATCATCACAGTACAAAATCCTTATAGTTTACTCAATAGAAAAGATGAAATAGGCCTAACTGAAATTTATCATCGGGAAGATGTTGGCTTGTTTCCTTATTCACCTTTAGGAATGGGTTCTCTCAGTGGGAAATATTTAAAAGATAAGAATGCAAAAGGGAGATTAACCTTGTTTCCTCAATACAGTAGATATGGTAATGCTCAAGCGGTGAAGGCTATTGAAAAATATGTGAAGATCGCTAACGATCATCAACTGAAACCTGCGCAAATGGCATTGGCATTTGTGAATATGCAGCCGTTTGTGACCAGCAATATTATAGGAGCGACGACGCTAGATCAATTAAAAGAAAATATTGGGAGTATAGAGTTAGAACTTTCAGACAAAATCATTCAGGAAATAAACGAAGTACACGAAGCAATCCCCAATCCCGCTCCCTAATTCATTGGTGTTGCCAGAGAAGAATGAAGAAAAGAGGATATCTTAGAATTTGAGGCTTTGATATGATACCAGTCTTCAGTTTTTCCTAAAATATGGATCGTGTCTCCAGCAGAAAGCTTTTGAATAATTTCAGAATTTTTTACTGAATTGGAATTTCTTAAGTTTGCGGTGTTATTAACTATTGCCAGCTGATCTTCAGGAAAAAAGGAACTTTTTTCAGGGAACTTATAATCATTCTGCTTAATAAAATAGTAAGGATTAATTGCTCCTCCATATCTGCGATAAATTCCAAAATGTAAATGCGGTGCGGTGGTTCTGGCGTTTCCTGTATTTCCCACAAAACCCAGTGTATCTCCAGCCTCAACCTGATACTTTTTAATAGGTGCGATACTGTCTAAATGCGCGTAATATATAGATTGTCCTCTTTTGATATCGCGCAACCACACCTGTTTTCCTCCCAAACCTTTCTCACCGCTTGAAGTAATTCTGCCATTTACGGTTGCAATTACAGGCGTGCCGCGTTTTGCGAAAATATCAATTCCTTCGTGTGATCTTTTTCCGCCTTCTCGCTGGGCTCCCCAAAAACTTTGCGCATCACTGTTTTTTCCTCCTGCAACGGGGAAAAGATACAATGGAGACCTTTCTATCTCTATAATAAAAAATGAACTGGCGTCAATTTCAGGCTGAACTACAACCTTGTAAAGATTGTCTTCTTCAATTTCGAATTGCAGTGTTTGTTCTCCAAATTTTGAACTTTTAATATTTTTATAGACTGAATTCTCAACGGATAAAACATCAATAAAAGTCAGAGATGATGTAGAATCTTGCTGAATTTTTACAGAAAGAAAATCTCCCCTATGAAGTTCTATTAAATAAGAATAAACAGAAAAACTTTTAGGGAAAAATTTACCAGATTCGCGATATGGCAAATTAATAGAGACGCTATTATTTTCTATCGACTTTTCTTTTTCTGACTTCCAGATTGCAAACAACTCATCATTAATTTTTAAATCCCTTTGGTATACTTGTCGTGCAGAGGGATTCGTGAGTATGTCTTTGGCTTTATTAATTTCGGAACAGCCTTCTAGAATTAGAAGGAGTAAAAGCAGCCATAAAACTCTACTGTACATTGCTCCAATTTTTGAGTTGTGAAACACAGTAATTATGCCAGATTATTCAAATAAATAGCTTACCACATCTTCAATCTTAGCTACTTTCTGTATTTTAATAGCATAGTTTGTTTTAGGAAGTTTAGTTTGTGTAGAGATCATAATACTTGAAAAGCCTAATTTTTCAGCTTCAATAATACGTTGCTCTGCTCTTGGCACGGGTCTAATTTCTCCTGCTAAACCAATTTCAGCAGCAAAACAAATATCTTTAGGGATTGCAATATCCTCATTAGAGGAAAGTATAGCAGCGATAACAGCAAGATCTATCGCCGGATCATCAACACTAATTCCTCCGGTAACATTCAAGAAAACATCCTTTGCCCCTAATCTAAATCCGGCGCGTTTTTCTAGGACAGCTAAAAGCATATTTAATCTCTTAGCGTTGTAGCCCGTAGTAGAGCGCTGTGGTGTTCCATAAACGGCAGAGCTTACCAATGCTTGGATCTCGATCATTAGTGGGCGCATGCCCTCTAAGGTTGCAGAAATTGCAGTTCCACTTAATCCTTCGTCATTTTTAGAGATCAATATTTCAGAAGGATTGGAGACTTCTCTTAATCCGCTACCTAACATTTCATAAATCCCCAACTCATGAGTAGATCCAAATCTATTTTTATTGGCTCTCAAAATTCTATATACATGATTTCTATCACCTTCAAACTGTAAAACGGTATCTACCATGTGTTCCAACACTTTTGGGCCAGCAATACTTCCTTCCTTGGTGATGTGCCCGATCAAAATTACAGGCACCCCTGATTCTTTTGCAAACTTTATTAATTCTGCAGTACATTCTCGAACTTGAGAGATACTACCAGGAGAACTTTCTATATAATCGCTATGTAAGGTTTGGATGGAATCTACTATTACAATTTCAGGCTGTAAGGCTTCAATTTGCTTAAAGATATTCTGGGTTTTAGTTTCCGTAAGTATATAACAATTAGCAGGATTCGGGTTTATGCGTTCTGCCCGCATTTTAATTTGTTGCTGACTTTCTTCTCCGGAGACATATAAAGTTTTATGGCTCAAATGAAGTGAGATCTGCAATAATAAGGTGCTCTTTCCAATTCCTGGCTCTCCTCCCAATAAGGTTAGAGATCCTGGAACAATTCCTCCACCTAGAACTCTATTTAATTCTGAATTGTTAGTGTCCAATCTGGTTTCTGAAGAAACTTCGATCTCTGCAATTTTTAGAGGTTTAGAAACCTTTTTCGCTTCCCTAACAGTAGTTGATTTCCAATCGATTTTATCTGGAGTTTGAATCACTTCTTCTACCAGCGTGTTCCATTCTTTACAAGCAGAACATTGTCCTTGCCATTTGGAATGTTGAGTGCCACAATTCTGACAATAAAATGTGGTTTTTACCTTCGCCATAATTTAATTGGAATGAAAATTTGATCTTTGTTAAGAAGCGGTTAATATCCGAAATCTTGCTTGATTTTATCTGCTTTATCGAGCATAAAATCTGTTGTTAAAAAAGAAATGGGTTCTTGTCCGTATCCTTTTTGGTAACTACGCATTGCTTTTTTTGGACTCCCTGTTTCTTCCTCAAATCTAGCTTCAAAATAAGTTGCGAGCATAGTTTTTGGATAATGCTCTTCTGCAAGTTTAGATAGATCATGAAGCTCTTCCCATTTTTTAGTTTTTTCTATAGCATTGTATACAGCCATAAAATCGTTTAATCTGATTTGTTTGTTAACATGAAATAAGGTCTGGATACTCTCATATTTTTCAACCAAATAGTCATAAGAAGAAACAGATGTTTGTAGAAGAACTCGATTATAGTCGAAAATAGAAATAGGTCTGTAGACTTCGAAGATCTGCTCTATGGCTTTGGGAATGGCATTTCCAGCCAATGTATAATGAGACCCTTCTGGGAAATTATCGAAATTATACTTTAAATTTTCGTTTTTGATATTCTTCAGTTGATTATCGAAACTTAAAATATCTTCTTTTAAGGAAGGAATATCCTCCTCTGCAGTGGCAAGATAATACCAGATCTTAGTTTCAGATTTAGTTAAAGCAGCTGTAACTCTATTTGCCATTTCTGGTGCCAGATCTGGGCTAATATTAATATAGCCTTGAAAAAGCGGACTTTCTTTGAGAAGATAATAATTAATGAAATTCGAGGTGTAGTCATGTCCCATGATCACTCTAAAAGGAGCCGTGCGATATTGAGAGTCTAAATAGGTCATTAATTCCATACCTATAAATTCAAAGAATTTCGCTCCAGATTCTGAAGGTAAAAAACGTTGGTCATCATAAAAAGCATCTGAATCTCTAGTGTTACTTTGATTGATTCCTACAACAATCATCTCTGGAATATCTTCCCAATAGGAATAGAAATCTACATTTCCTGCGACAGGTTCAAATAAATAATCTCCATCTAAAACGATGAGTACGGGATAGGATTTTTCTTTGTTATTCTCGTAATTTCGGGGAAGCTGGATTTTTAATTCTCTTTCTTCGCCTAGTTTTGAGGATTTTAAAGATTTGTAAATAGTTTGTGCTGTAAATAGGTTAGGGGCAATAAACAGACAGATTAAAAGTAATTTTTTGTACATAGGTCAAGTTTTAATTGTCATGCACAATATAGGTTTTTTATTTTTTACGATTATAAATAGGAAGAAACAAAAATGACAATCCTCCTACAATAATAATTAGCAAGGTTTGTGTTCCCCAAGTAATCCACCCAAAGGCTTCTCCTCCCTGTTTGCTAATTCCAAACAGCATAAGACTTGCTCCAATTGCTATAGGATATACACCAATCCCTCCATTAGTAGCCGAAACGGCGAAAGAACCTACTACAAAAGCTAATAATACCACTCCAAAAGGAAGTCCGGAAGTTTCTGGAACTGTAAATATTAAAGCATAGAACATAGAAATGTACATTAGCCAAATAAATAGGGTGTGAAAAATAAAAGCTCCTTTTTGCTTCATTTTTAGGATACTTCGCATTCCTTCTAGGAGGCCCTTAGCAAATTTTTTAATCTTTTTGAAGATCCCAATTTTAGAATTTCTAATCAGTTTTAAAACGAACACTCCCACTGCTAAAATTCCAAGTAAGATTGCAATTGTAAAAAACGGATTGATATTATTTTCTTCAAAATAAGCTAGAAGATATTCTGTTTGAAAGATCATGGCAGCTGCAATTACTAGTAAAAGCATAATGAAGTCGGCTATTCTTTCTGAAATTATTGTTCCAAAAGCTTTTTCAAAAGGGACTTTTTCATAGCTTGAAATAGTTACACCTCTAAGGACTTCTCCAGATCTAGGGATCCCGAAATTTGCCAAGTAAGCAACCATAACAGCCATAAAACTGTTTAAAAACTTTGGTTTGTAGCCTAGGGGCTCGAGAAGAAATTTCCATCTATAAGCTCGAGAAAGATGCGATAGCAAACCACAAATTATAGAAATCAGGATAAAAATTGGATTCGCAGATTTAATATTATCCAGAAGTTCTTTCCTTTCTACAGGAGTAGAGTTTCTAATTGAAAACCAGATCAAAAAAACTCCCAGCAAAAGCGGGAGTACGATCTTTAAAAATTTGATTGTAGTTTTCTTCAAGAATTAATTTAAGAGATTGTTTTCTTCGTTTGGGAAAACCAAAGCAGGTTTAAAGGATTTAGCTTCCTCCAACTCCATGATGGCATAGGTAATAAGAATAAGGATGTCCCCTTTGGCGACTCTTCTTGCAGCGGCACCGTTAAGAGTGATTTCTCCAGAATTTCTTGGGCCTGGAATTGCATACGTTTCTATGCGCTCTCCATTATTATTATTTACAATTTGAACTTTTTCACCTTCAATAATATTAGCAGCTTCCATAAGATCTTGGTCTATGGTGATGCTTCCAATATAATTAAGATCGGCGCCGGTACATTTTACGCGGTGTATTTTAGATTTTACTACGTGAATTAACATACAATTTTATTAATAATTTAAAGCTATGTTGTCTATAAGCCTAATGTTTTCAGAATATACAGCGATAAATGCACGAAATTTTTGATCGCCAAGGTTTTTTGTTATTGGCTTTAAAGTTTCACTATCTGCAATCTCAAAATATTCTAAGTTAAAATATGGGTGAGATGTAAATTCATTTTCAACCCATTGTGATATCTGATTTGCACTTTCTGTGCCAAATTTATCTTTAGCTTTCAAGAGCGTTTCGTGTATAAATGATGCTTCAAGTCGAATTTTTGGGCTTAGTCGTTCGTTTCTGGAACTCCTTGCTAAGCCGTTGTTTTCTCGAGAGATAGGGCAGCCTATTACTTCTAAAGAAAGTTGGTAGTGCTTAACAAGTTTTTTTATTATTTGTAACTGCTGGTAATCTTTTTCTCCGAAAAACGCTTTATCGGGTTGTACGATCTCAAAAAGTTTTTTTACAACTGTCCCAACTCCGTCAAAATGTCCATTTCTGTATTTCCCTTCCATTTCAAATTCCAAACCATCAAATTGAAAATGTTCAGAAACAATTTCATCATTATAGAGTTCGGCAGTTGTTGGAGTGAAAATAATCAAGTTAAGGCCTAATTCTTTTAACTTTTGAGTGTCAGAATCTAGTGTTCTTGGGTAATTATCTAGATCTGTAGCGTTATCGAACTGTGTGGGATTAATAAAAATACTCACGATTACCACATCGCAAACTGAAGCTGCTTGTCTAACTAAAGACAGGTGCCCATTATGCAATGCGCCCATTGTGGGCACGAATCCTATGCAGGAATCTTCTAATTTTAATTTAGAAATAACCTCTCTTAAGGGTGCTTTCTCTTTGATAATCTGCATTTTTTTATAAAATTAACAGCGTGCAAACTTAATATATTACGGGCAAACTGCATAAAATTTTGTAATTTTGCGTGTTTTTTATTCGCAAAAGCAAAATATTTATGAAAGATAAGAGGATATTGTACGTATCATCTGAAGTTATTCCTTACTTGCCCGAAACCGATATATCATCTATGTCTTTTGAAGCTGCCAGAATGGTAAATGGATTAGGAGGACAAATCAGGATTTTTATGCCGCGTTATGGCAACATCAATGAAAGAAGGCATCAATTGCATGAAGTGATTAGATTGTCTGGGATGAATTTGGTGATCGATGATTTGGATATGCCGTTAATTATTAAGGTAGCATCTATCCCAAAAGAGCGGATGCAGGTTTATTTTATAGATAACGAGGATTATTTCAAAAGAAAAGCAACACTTACAGATGAGGAAGGAAATTTATTTCCAGATAATGATGAGCGAGCAATTTTCTTTGCTAAAGGAGTAATAGAAACAGTTAAGAAATTGAACTGGTCTCCAGATATAATACACGTTCATGGTTGGCTGTCTTCATTATTGCCACTATATCTAAGAAACTACTACGGAAACGAGCCTTTATTTTCTGGCGCAAAGATTGTTACCTCTGTGTACAATCAAAGTTTCGATGAGTCGTTAGATACAAACATGCATAAGAAAATTCTTTTCGATGGGTTGGATACAGATAATGTAAAGCATTTGAAAAAACCAACTTATGTTAACTTGATGAAAACTGCAATAGATAACTCTGATGCAGTAATTATTGGCGGAGATGATATTCCGGCAGAATTATCAAAGTACTTAAAGAAATTAGAAAAGCCGGTTTTAGATTATAAAACTCCGGAAGAATTTTCTACTGCATACCAAGATTTTTACAACACTGAAGTTCTATCACAATAAGTAATTTATACCGAATGATTTTTTTGAAAAGAGCACGTCTAGTCCCAATAGTATTGCTGTTGGCTTTAGTATTTACCTCATGTGATAACGATTTTAATTCCATTGGCGGTAGGCTTATTGGTCAGTTTGATTCCATCCCCTTATATGAGGCTGGAGTAATTGGTTATAGCAAAAAGATTGGGCCAGTTCAGACAAATGGACTTCCTGTTAATAAATTAGGAGTTTATAATGAGCCTGTTTATGGGCAGCAAGTTGCGAGTGTTTTAACTCAATTGTCTTTAACTAGTACTAATCCCCAATTTGGAAAAGAAGCTGTTGTGGACAGTGTGGTATTAACACTTCCTTATTTTAGTACTGCTTTAGAAGCGGGTGAGGATGGAAACCCTATTTATCAATTGGATTCTCTTTTTGGTAATGCTCCCTACAAGTTGACGGTTAGCAGATCCAATTTTTTCCTTAATAATTTTGATCCAGATGCAGATTTTGCATCGGTTCAAAAATACTATTCAGATCAAGGCTCAGTTTTTGAAAATAATTTAGTTGGTGCTCCTTTGTATACGAATGAAAATTTTTTGCCCTCAAAAGAAGAGGTTGTGCATGGGGAGTTCAATCAGGACAACGAATTAGATACTGTTCGCGCTACTCCAAGACTTAGAGTCAATTTACCAGTACAATTTTTTCAAGAGAACATTATTAATAAGGAAGGATCTTTAGAACTTTCTAATAATAACAATTTCAACAACTTTATTAGAGGACTCTATTTTAAAGCTGAGCCATTAAATGGTAGTGGTAATATGTTATTGCTTGATTTCAATTCTATTACTAACCCAGATGCGGGAATTACTATTTATTATACTTCTCAAGTTGCAGATGCGTTAGATTCTGATGGGGATGGTGATATTACAGAAATGGTAGGACAAGCCTCTTCGTATAAATTGAATTTTGGGCCTAATATAGTAAATGCGTTTTCTCAAGATTTCCCAACAGAAATCATTTCAGAAATTGCCGAAACTAATGCTCAGGTTGGAGCTAAGAATTTGTTTTTAAAAGGTGGAGAAGGAGCAGTTACGGTTATCAAATTGTTTGAAGATGAAGCGGAATTAGCAGAATTAAGAGCTAATAATTGGTTGATTAATGAAGCGAACCTAAGCTTTTTTGTAAATCAGGACAGAGCTCCAGGTGCTGAAGCTGAGCCAGAAAGAATTTACTTATACAATTTGAAAACCAATGAGCAACTATTCGATTATTTAATAGATCCTAGCCTAAACAATTTAAGCCCTTTAAATTCTCTCATTACACATTCAAGTAGGTTAGAAAGAGATGAAACTGGCGCAGGAATTAGTTATAAAATTAGAATAACCGAGCATGTAAAGAATGTTTTAAATAACGACTTCGATAATGTAAACTTGGGTCTAGTAGTTACTCAAAACATTAATTTGGTAAGAAATTCTGCTTTAAAAACTCCGATAGACAGTATTTCAAGAGTTCCAAGTGCAGCTGTTATTTCTCCTGAAGGAACTGTGTTGCATGGAAATTTATCTCCTAATGCGGAAAAAAGATTAAAATTTAATATTTATTATACAGAAGTAAACAATTAGATTATGTGCGGAATTGTAGGTTATATAGGTCATAGAGAAGCTTATCCTATAGTAATAAAAGGATTGCATAGATTAGAGTATAGAGGTTATGATAGTGCTGGAATTGCATTGTTTGATGGAAAAGAGTTAAATCTTTGTAAAACCAAAGGAAAAGTAGCTGATCTAGAAGCTAAATTTAACGGTACTACTTCCAAAGCTGGAAATGTAGGAATAGGCCATACACGTTGGGCAACACATGGTGTTCCAAATGATGTAAATTCACACCCACATTATTCTAATTCAGAAAATCTTGTGATAATCCACAACGGGATTATAGAAAATTATTCTTCTCTTAAGAAAGAATTAGTAAAAAGGGGTTACACTTTTCAATCTGATACCGATACAGAAGTATTGGTAAACCTTATTGAAGATGTGATGATCAATGAAGATGTGAAGCTAGGTAAGGCAGTGCAAATTGCACTTAATCAAACTATCGGAGCATACGCGATCACGGTTTTTGATAAAAGAAAACAAAACGAATTAGTTGTTGCAAGATTAGGGAGCCCATTAGCAATTGGAATTGGAGAAAATGAATTCTTTATAGCATCAGATGCTTCACCATTTATTGAGTTCACGAACAATGCTATTTATCTTGAAGATGGAGAAATGGCTGTAGTGAGACTTGGTAAAGAAATCAAAGTTAGAAAAATACACGATGATACTTTAGTAGATCCTTATGTTCAAGAATTGCAGTTGAACTTAGAGCAGATCGAAAAAGGAGGTTATGATCACTTTATGCTGAAAGAAATCTATGAGCAGCCTAGCGCTATAACAGATACTTATAGAGGGCGAATGTTGGTAGATGAAGGCATTATTAGAATGGCTGGAGTAGACGATAATATTGAACGCATAGCAAAAGCTAAAAGAATTTTGGTAGTGGCATGTGGGACCTCATGGCATGCAGGTCTGGTTGCAGAATATATTTTCGAAGATCTTGCTAGAATTCCTGTAGAAGTGGAATATGCTTCAGAATTTAGATATAGGAATCCAGTTATTTATGAAAATGACGTAGTGATCGCGATTTCGCAAAGTGGAGAAACTGCAGATACAATGGCTGCTATAAAACTTGCTAAAGAAAAGGGAGCGTTTGTGTTTGGAGTTTGTAATGTCGTAGGTTCCTCAATATCTAGAGAAACTCATGCAGGAGCATATACACATGCGGGTCCAGAAATAGGGGTTGCCTCAACAAAAGCCTTTACCACTCAAATCACTGTGCTTACCTTAATGGCTTTAAAATTAGCTAAATATAGAGGTACGATTTCTGATTCAGATTTTAGATATCACTTGCAGCAGTTAGAAGCTATTCCTGCTAAAATTGCAAAAGTTTTAGAAACTACGAATGAGCACATAAAGGAGATAGCCTTCAAATATAAAGATGTATCTAACTGTCTTTACTTAGGAAGAGGATATAATTTCCCAGTCGCTTTGGAAGGAGCATTAAAACTTAAAGAAATCTCTTATATTCATGCTGAAGGATATCCGGCAGCCGAAATGAAACACGGACCTATTGCTTTAATCGATGAGCAGATGCCGGTTGTCGTTATTGCTACCAAAATGGGTCACTACGATAAGGTTTTAAGTAATATACAAGAGATAAAATCCAGAAAAGGAAAAATTATTGGAATTGTTACAGAAGGAGATACAGAAGTAAAGGAACTTGCAGATTATGTAATTGAAGTGCCAGATACCATAGAGTCTTTAACTCCCTTATTAACTACCATTCCAATGCAGCTGCTGTCTTATCATATTGCAGTGATGCTTGGTAAAAATGTAGATCAACCAAGAAACTTGGCTAAATCTGTAACTGTTGAATAGTTAACATCCTGTTAATAGGTTTTTATTGTATTCTGATTTTGAGGGGTTTATTTAGCTAAATTGTTAAGTAAACTAACTCAAAATCAGAATATGAAAAAATCACTGATCCTTTTTATTTTTTTATGTTGTCTTATCACTCACGCCCAGACTACGGTTACGGGACGAATTGTAGATAATAATAATGCCCCGGTTATGGGAGCCAACATATCGGTTCCTGAACTTTCCCAAGGAACGGTTTCAGATCTTAATGGAGACTTTATTCTTACTGTCTCCCAAACCCCTCCATTTAATCTACAAATTAGTAATGTTGGATATGAAACGCAGTCGGTTTCTATTACTTCCAATAACCAGGTTGTAAACGTTACATTATTAGAAGGAGATGCTTTAGATGAGATAGTGGTTTCGGCTTCTAGAACTCCAGAAAGGATTTTTGAATCGCCTGTGACCGTTGAGCGTTTCGGGATTAAGGATATCAAAAATACCACTGCCGCTACTTTCTATGCGGGACTTGAAAACCTTAAAGGGGTAGATGTGAATACTAGTAGTTTAACCTTTCAATCTGTGAACACCCGTGGTTTTGCAACCTTTGCAAATACCAGATTTGTTCAACTTGTAGATGGAATGGACAATTCTTCTCCTGCGCTAAATTTTGTATTAGGAAATCTTTTAGGGATGACAGAGCTGGATGTAAATAGTATAGAATTACTTCCTGGAGCATCCTCTGCTCTATATGGAGCAAATGCTTTTAATGGGATCTTATTTATGACTAGTAAGAATCCGTTTGATTTTCCAGGAATTAGTGCTTATTATAAACAAGGAATAACTTCGCAAGACGCAGCTGGCACCAACCCTGTTTATGATCTTGGTGTAAGAGTTGCTCATAAATTTTCTGATAAATTTGCAGCTAAAGCTAATTTCTCCTATCTAAAAGGAACCGATTGGTTTGCCGTAAGCGAAGTAGATGTTTTAAGTCCTGGAAATACCAGAGCCGACCCTAATTATGATGGGTTGAATATTTACGGAGATGAAGTTAGCACAAATATTAGAGGAGTTGGTCAATCCTTAGCTGCGGCGGGCTTAATTCCCGCGGAAGCTGTAGCCTTGTTGCCTAGTGAAAATGTAAGTAGAACTGGATATGCAGAACCAAGTCTTACCGATTATAATGCAGAAAGTATAAAATTTGATACAGCGCTGCACTATAGACCTTTTGCCGATGATTTTGAAATAAGCTATTTGGGAAAAGTGGGAATTGGTTCTACAATCTACCAAGGAGCAAATAGATATGCTTTAAATGATTTCTTTTTGCAACAACATAAGATTGAAGTCGGGAATGATAATTTCTTTGTTAGAGGTTATATAACCGATGAAGATGCCGGTGATTCCTATGACACCCGTTTTACAGCGATCAATATAAATAGACTTTGGAAATCAGATCAGCAATGGTTTGGGCAATATGCAGGAGCATTTTTAGGCGCAAGGGGTCAAGGCCTTCCTGAAGAACAAGCTCATGCTTTTGCTAGACAGACTGCCGATACCGGAAGATTGGTTCCGGGCACTGTAGAATTTCAGAATGCTTTTAATCAGGTTATTAGTGATCCAAATCTTGCCACGGGATCTAAATTCCAAGATGCAACTCAATTAAGACATGCAGATGCAAATTATAATTTTTCTCATATTACTCAGGATTTTGCAGATATCCAGGTTGGAGGATCATACAGGCAATATAAGCTAAATTCATCTGGAACAATATTTACAGATTCAGACGGGCCAATTAAATATTCAGAATATGGTGTTTATACCCAAATTCAGAAAAAATTATTGGAAGAGAGATTGAAGTTAACAGGATCTATTAGATATGATAAATCCGAATTATTTGATGGAAACTTCTCTCCAAGACTTTCTGCAGGTTATACCGCAGGGGCCGATAGATCTCATAATTTTAGGGCCTCGGTGCAAACAGGATTTAGATATCCAACTACTCAGGATCTATTTATAGGCCTGGATGCCGGAAGAGCAATATTGGTAGGTTCTGCCGAATCTAATTTGGATCGAGATGTTAGAACCTTTACGTTAAGCGGAGTTGGAGCAGCGGCCACTGGTAGCCCAACTGCTACTGTTGTTGGTAGAGCAGCTTATGAAAATTCTTTTTCTTTGAATTCTGTGTTAACAGGAGCACCTGCAAAATCTGATGTAGAAATTGTGAAGCCAGAACAAGTAACTGCTTTTGAAGTTGGATACCGTGGAAGAACTGGAAAAGTGATCATAGACTTAAATGCCTATTACAATACCTACCAGGATTTCATTTCTAATGAAACCGTGTTAGTGCCTTTTTATGGCGAGGTAGGAGACAATGCTCTTTCTTTGTTGGCATTACAACAAAGCGATTTCAAGGCCTACCAAACTTACACCAATTCTTCAGCAGATGTGAAGTCGTACGGAGCAACTATTGGTCTGGGAACAAAGGTGTTTGGGAATTTTGATCTTGATGGAAATTATACCTATTCCAAGGAAGATTTCGATGAATCCTCTGCACCAGATTTTAGAACCAGCTTTAATACGCCAAACCATAAGGTGAAGGTTTCTTTCGGAAATACAGAGGTATTTACCAACTTCGGTTTCAATGTGAATTACAGATGGAGTGATACCTATTTATGGCAAGGAACTTTCGCAGATGGTAAAGTGCCTGCATACTCTGTAGTAGATGCACAAGTAAATTATAAAGTACCATCTATTAAATCCACCTTTAAGTTGGGAGCTACCAATATTGGAGGGAATGAATATTTCACAGCTTTTGGTACCGGCCATATCGGTCAGCAGTATTATGCATCCATTACCTTCAATAATCTATAGATTTATTTTACTTATTGAATTCTTCATTATCGAAAAAAGCTTTTTAGAACAATATTCTAAAGAGTTTTTTTTGTTTAAAACGCATCTGATGTTTAGCTAATTATATCTCTGTAGCTGGTTTTAGTATTGTTATAGGCTTCCAATTACATGCAAATTAGATTCTTCAAAAAAAGTTGTGCTTTAGCCTATATGATTTTATAAAGAAAAAACTATATTTGCAGCCTGAAAATAGGTTAAGATAAATTCATTTTTATCCAACATATTTTAAAGATTTCAATATTAAACATAAAGAATTAGATAATGTCTAAAATCACAGGTAAAGTTGCACAAATTATAGGCCCTGTTGTTGATGTAGTTTTCAACGCAGATAATGCTGATTTGCCAAATATTTACGATTCCTTAGAAATTACCAGAAAAGATGGTTCTCTTTTGGTGTTGGAGGTACAGTCCCATATTGGGGAAAACACTGTAAAAACCATTGCCATGGAGTCAACCGATGGATTGAGCCGTGGAGTAGAAGTAGTAGCAACTGGAGCTCCAATTCAAATGCCAATAGGAAAAGAAGTTTATGGGCGTTTATTCAACGTGATCGGGGATCCTATTGATGGATTGGATGTTTTGCCAAAAGCAGGTGATGCTGGTTTGCCAATTCACCGTGATTCTCCAAAATTTGAAGATTTATCTGTTTCTACAGAAGTATTATATACAGGAATTAAAGTAATAGATCTAATCGAGCCTTATGCAAAAGGTGGAAAGATCGGTTTATTTGGTGGAGCCGGAGTAGGTAAAACCGTATTAATTCAAGAATTAATTAATAATATTGCAAAAGGTCACGGTGGGCTTTCAGTATTTGCTGGAGTTGGAGAAAGAACTCGTGAAGGAAATGACCTTTTAAGAGAGATGTTGGAGTCTGGTATTATTAAATACGGAGACGAATTCATGCACTCTATGGAAGAAGGTGGATGGGATCTGTCTAAAGTAGATAAAGCTGCTTTGAAAGAATCTAAAGCAACTTTCGTATTCGGACAAATGAATGAGCCACCAGGAGCACGTGCACGTGTTGCACTTTCTGGACTTACCATTGCTGAATATTTCCGTGATGGAGCAGGAGAAGGACAAGGGAAAGATGTACTTTTCTTCGTAGATAACATCTTCCGTTTTACACAAGCGGGATCTGAAGTATCTGCACTTCTTGGACGTATGCCATCTGCGGTAGGATACCAACCTACATTAGCAACAGAGATGGGTGCGATGCAGGAACGTATTACTTCAACAAAGAATGGATCTATTACATCTGTACAAGCGGTTTACGTACCTGCAGATGATTTAACAGATCCAGCACCAGCAACAACATTTGCTCACTTGGATGCTACAACCGTACTTTCTCGTAAAATTGCAGAGCTTGGTATTTATCCTGCGGTAGATCCTTTGGATTCTACTTCAAGAATTCTTACTGCTGAAATTTTAGGTGAAGAGCACTATAGATGTGCACAACGAGTAAAAGAGTTGTTACAACGTTATAAAGAATTACAGGATATCATTGCTATTCTTGGGATGGAAGAACTTTCTGAAGAAGATAAGCAAGCGGTATATAGAGCAAGACGTGTACAACGTTTCTTATCTCAGCCATTCCACGTTGCAGAACAGTTTACAGGATTAAAAGGAGTATTGGTAGATATTAAAGAAACCATCAAAGGATTTAACATGATCATGGATGGAGAATTAGATAAATATCCAGAAGCTGCTTTTAACCTTAAAGGTTCTATTGAAGAAGCTATTGAGGCAGGAGATAAAATGTTGGCTGAATCATAAACTAGTATTTAGGTTTGAGATATTAGAATTGAGAAATCATTTTTCTAATTACTTAATACTAACTACTCAATACTAAAAAATATGTATTTAGAAATAGTTACTCCGGAAGCAGTTGTATTTGGTGCAGAAGTAGTGTCGGTAAGAGTTCCCGGAATGGATGGTGAATTTCAGATGTTAAATCATCATACTGCAATTGTTTCACTTCTAGTAGAAGGAGAAGTAAAGATCGATTTAGCTGCGGCAAGCCCGGAAATGCTAAAAAGTCTTTCTTCAGCTTTTAGAAAAGAAGCTAACAATGTACTTTTCTACCCAATTAAAGGTGGTGTGCTTGAAATGAAAGATAATAAAGCAATCGTATTAGCTGATTAATTAGCTATATAATTATATTTAAAAAGCCTGTTGAATTTCAACAGGCTTTTTTGTTGCATATAAAGCTCACATTTCGACATGCTCAATGTGACAAAATGTTGTCATCCTGAGCCTGTCAAAGGATCTCAATGAATCAGAATTTGTATTTACAAGAGATTCCTCCTTCGTCGGAATGACAAATAAAAAGAATGTCATCCTGAGCCTGTCGAAGGATCTCAATGAAGCAGAATTTGTGTTTTTAAGAGATTCCTCCTTCGTCGGAATGACAAATAAAAAGAATGTCATCCTGAGCCTGTCGAAGGATCTCAACGAAGCAGAATTTGTGTTTACAAGAGATTCCTCCTTCGTAGGAATGACAATCAAGTTAGACGGTCATCCTGAGCCTGTCGAAGGATCTTTCTCTTGAAAGCTATTTTCTAAGAAGCCTGAGTCAGGCTTCTTTTTATTTTGTCGCTAACCAAGCCTCTCTTGCTTTTTTTGCTTTTTTATCGGCATTCTCATCTATATTGATGCTATAAGTTGGATCTTTAGAAAGTGTAACCTTGGACTTAGCTTGCTTAGCATCCCTCAAGAAAGTTATATTCAGTACAGTTCCGGGTTTGCTTTCTTTTATGATATTCTCCCAATCTTCCATGGAGGAAATAGGATCTTCATTCACAGTAGTTATTTGATCTCCACTAGTTAAATTCGCATTATAAGCCGGGCTATCAATTTTAGGATTGCTAGCTATTTGTATTAAACTGTCATTAGCTTTCAGTGACGCTCCAAAATATCCTTTATCAACATCTTGAGTCAGCTTTAAACCCACTGTTTTAAATAGCTCAGCATACTTAGGCATTTCGCTTTTATAGATATAATTTCCAAAGAATTCATCTGCAACTGCAGCTCCTGCATATTTGGCAAGGCTTTCGTGTAGATCCTCAATAGTATAGGAAACCTCTGTTTTTCCGTAGGTATTCCAAACCTGCTTCATAAAATCGTCTAAATTTAAACCTTTACTTCTAAGGTTTAGATCTAATGCTAAGCCCAGAACGCTTCCGTAGGAATAATACGAGATAAAAGTGTTTTCTCTATTTACAGGATCTACTGACGTTGCTGCATCTACAAATGGAGCTTGGTAGCTCATCTCTATTGGATTAAAAAATTGATGTGCTGGAGAATTCCAAACGTAGTTAAAAGTGCCATTTAAGCTCTTGATGTATTCTTCAGCAGTCAAAATATTGGCTCTATGAAGAATTAGATTGGTGTAGTAACTAGTGAAACCTTCAGCAAACCATAAAGATCCAGACATGTTAGCTTCAGAAAAATCGAATGCTTCCAGATCGTTAGGTCTAATTCGCTCTACATTCCATGAGTGAAAGAATTCATGGGAAACAGTGCCTATATTCCCTTTCATTCCCCCATCTGCTAAACCTTCGGTATCAGTTAAAATAGTACTGTTTCTATGCTCCATTCCATCTCCGGATACATTAGGTAAGTAACATGCGATAAAGGTATATTCATCATAATCGTAGTCTGGTAATTCCCCAAAAACTTGTTTTTCTTGTTGTACTATTCGCTTTACTTGATCGAAATACTCATCCAATTCCGCATCAGTACCATCGTGATGTAATACAAATCGAATATTCTTTCCGTCTAACTTAAATTCTCTCAAGCTGAAATCGCTCAACTCGGTTGGGCTATCCATGAAATAATACATGTCTGGTGCCATATACGTATTTCCTTCGACTGGCTTAAGTTGGGTAGCAACTTTCCAGTTAGAACCTTCTGGAGAATTGAAGGTTATTTCTAAAGGTCTGTGCTGCAGTTCTTCTGCATACATAAAAGTTGCAGGGATATTTAAATGCGCATGTGTGTTGTCTATTTGAGAATAGGTGCCGTCTGCCCGATTTCCAAATAGTGTGTATTCTACATTCACGGTACCGTCATGTCCAGTTATATTCCAGGAATATGGATCCTTTCTTGTCAATTCCAATTTGTTTCCTTTGCTATCTGTAGCTTTAAATGCATAGACATTTTTAGCAAATTCATGAATAGCATATCTTCCCGGTGAAGATCTACTCATGGAAACAACAAGTTCATGTGATTTAACATTAGGAAAAGTTGCTTTTATGTTGGCTTCATGATGAACTGCATTATCGAAAGAGATCTCGTAAGTGTTGGTTTGAGCGAATGAGACAGCAGAAATAAGCAGTAGAAATAAAAATTTGCGCATAGTAATATTAGGTTTTAGGCTCTAAAATAAGGAATAAGCTAAAGTCTTTAATTAATCTTCATCGATATATTCCAGAATATCTCCAGGTTGACATTCCAGAACTTTGCAAATGGCTTCTAAAGTGGAGAACCGAACTGCTTTGGCTTTACCTGTTTTGAGTATAGATAGATTGGCGGTGGTAATGTTTATGGCTTCAGCCAGTTCATAGCTTTTCATGCCTCTTTTTTCTAATACTGCATCTAAGTTTATAATTATAGACATGATCTAGACAGTTAATTCATTTTCCTGTTGAAGAATTTCACTTTTGGAGGATATTATTGCAATTATCAGCATGAGTTTTCCTAGGAGATAAAAGAGTAGAAATTGAGGTAGCGCAGCAATAAAAATATGGATGTCATTATAAAAAAAAACTCCAGTGATCATCAACAAAGAATATTTTAATTTTGCAAATACAATGAATCCGGCTCCAACTTTTTTTAAATCTGACGGCTGATTTTGGTAGATGATTACTCCTGAATAAATTTTGGCAACCACCTTTCTTGCAAGAAGTAACTTGTCGATTAGATACAGATGTAGTAATAAATTAAGAAAAGCAAAAGCCAATCCAATATAATAAGGAGCAAGGTCCAAACCTTTAGAAAAATATTCTTCTTTGATAACAGATTGTAGTGTTAAGTCTTCGGAAAGCAATGGAGAAAATAAAGCTATAAACCAGATTAAACAATAGATAAAATAACCAAGAATACTCAAATTAATAATTGTCAGAATAACTTTAAGATGCCATTCCATATTTTTGTACAGTTAATTCATTTTCTTCTTTCAATATTCTGGCATTATCGAATATTCTGCTTAAAAAGATAAAAAAAAGTCCAACAGCAAGTAAAAACCAGAAAGAATCGATGTTAGCGAGGCCATATGTTACTGTCCTCGGACTTTCTTCAAAGAAAGTTTTGTAAATAAAAGAAGGTATTGTATTAAGAATTGCAACTATAATAATTAGGATTACCGATAATATCGGTAATCCTAATTTGCTCCTTAGTAAAAAAATCTCCTTTAAAGAATAACCGGACCAGATGTTTGAATTTGATTATGGTATAAATAAAAATAATTCGGCTTAGAATTACGAGACTCAAGATTGTATAAGCTTGAGTATTTAAGGATTCAATTAAATCTTCATGTATTCGAAAAGGTATAGATTCCTTAGGAATCCAAAGGAGGACACTAATTAGAATTATGAAAAGAATGGTTCCAAAAATGAGGAGAATTAATAGTATATCAAGAATGGTTTTTAATAAAATAAGCGGCTTCATAATTTATCGTTTATCAATAACAAACCTAATAAAAAATTATTGATTAACAATAATTAATTTTATGTTTTAGATAATTTTACGTGCTAAAAAGCAGAATGGAATTTGTTAAATGATCTTAATTTTATATGGGGCTAGTGTTCCCATTCCTCGATAATAACTATTATATTTGCGTGAAATTGAATTTTTAGTCACCTATGCTATTAGCCATACTTTTAGGTTTTGCCTTTTCTATATTCCTGGTATTTACCGGGAAATTTTTTAAAGGAAGAATTTCCATTCTGGCTGCAGGGATTCCATTGGCACTATTTGTATACTTTGCTCAATTTATTGGGCGAATTTCTGATGGAGAAGTCATTACTCAATTTCACTCCTGGATTCCAGCTTTTGGTGTAAATCTTGGTTTTACCTTAGACGGACTGTCCCTTCTGTTTTCCTTAATGATCACCGGAATCGGATTTCTGGTTTTTGTATATACTTCTGCATATTTAATGGGTCACAAATATCTGGATAGGTTTTATGGATATCTAAGCATGTTTATGGCCGCGATGCTCGGTCTTGTGCTATCCGATAATCTTATCTCACTTTTTGTTTTTTGGGAACTAACTAGTATCTCGTCATTTTTCCTAATTGGATTTAATAATACGAGTAGGGAATCAAGAAAATCTGCTATAATAGCCTTAGCAATTACTGGAATTGGAGGTCTTTCTTTATTGGTTGGATCATTATTTTTAGGATCTATAACAGGAACTTATAGCATTGCAGAAATGCTAACAATGAATCCTGAGATAGCTTCTAATCCGTATTATATATTAATAGTGGCACTCATTTTTGGAGCTGCCTTTACAAAATCGGCGCAATTCCCTTTCCATTTTTGGTTACCGGGAGCAATGAAAGCACCAACTCCTGTATCTACATATTTGCATTCTGCAACGATGGTAAAGGCAGGGATCTATCTTCTAATGAGATTAACTCCAGTATTAGGAGATCATGAATTTTGGAATACCACCTTAATTATTGTTGGGGCTATCACTATGGTCTATTCCGCTATTCACACCCTTTTCAGAACAGATCTTAAAGGGGTACTAGCATATTCGACCATTTCGGCATTAGGAATTTTGGTCTTTTTAATTGGTCAAGGTACGGTAGATGCGCTTACTGCGGCAGCGGTATTTATTATTGTACACGCTTTATATAAGGCTACACTTTTCCTGGTTACAGGTATTATAGATCACCAAACCGGGACAAGAGATACAACTGTTTTACGCGGATTAAGAAAAGTTTTATTCCCGGTCGCAATCGCTGGATTTTTAGCTGCGCTTTCTAGTGCAGGAATACCTCCAACAATTGGATTTATAGGAAAAGAACTCACCTACGAATCTACTTTCCATTTTGGTAATATGGCCCTCCTTTTGACGGGCTTAATTGTGATCACCAAAATATTATTGCTTTATGCTGGGTTTGTTACTGGTATAAAACCATTTACAGGAGCCCTTCCCGAAAGATTTGAGAACACCAAAATGCCCAGTTTTTTAATGTGGCTTCCCCCAGTGATATTGGCTGTTGGTTGTATAGTGTTTGGAATTTTTCCTGGACTAATTGAAGGTTCCTTGATAAAACCGATGGTTAGTTCTATGGGATTGGATGAAAAGGATATTCATTTAAAATTATTTCACGGTTTTAATGTTATTTTATTGCTGAGTGTAATCACTATAGCCTTAGGGACAGTTTTATATTTTACCTTGAAACCAACAAAAAAACTAGAAATTTGGATAGCTAAATTCGAAAAGTTTTCCCCTCAAACCATCGTAACGAATTCGTGGGCTTTTTTCTTTAAGTTTTCCAATGGCTGGACAAATTTGTTTCAGAATGGTTATTTAAGAAATTATGTCGCTACTATAATGGTATTTACTATTGCATTAACAGGCTATTCTTTATTTACTACTGCCAACTATGCTGTAGATTTCAATTCCTTTTCTCCTATTACTTTTTATGAAGCGGCAACTTCACTTGTAATGCTTGTCGCCATTGGATATACAGTATTTACAAGATCAAGACTGGCTGCTGTTGCATCAATGGGTATTATAGGTTATGCCATTTGTATCTTATTCGTAATTTATAGCGCTCCAGATCTAGCAATGACCCAGTTTTCTATAGATACGCTTACGGTGATTCTTTTTGTATTGGTGCTTTATAAATTACCAAAATATCTCAAATTATCAGACTATAAGATGAGGATTCGGGATGGTGTACTTTCACTTGCTTTTGGAACCATTATAACCCTGCTAATTCTAGAAGTTTTAGCAGAACCGGTAAATAAGGAAGTGAGTGACTATTATGCCGCAAATGCATATATCCTAGCACACGGAAAAAATGTAGTGAATGTTATTTTAGTGGATTTTAGAGGATCGGACACTATGCTTGAAATTTCTGTGCTAGCAATTGCAGCAATTGGAGTTTTTGCATTGCTAAAGTTAAGATTGAAAAAATCCGATCAGCGATAATGGGATCTGAAATAGATAAAAATTAATAAAGATGAAAACAATAATTTTAAGAACAGCATCTACTTACCTTTTGCCGCTTTTGCTTATGTTTTCAATATTTATATTGCTAAGGGGTCATTATTCTCCAGGAGGAGGATTTGTAGGCGGATTGATAGCCTCTATTGCGTTTGTACTACATTCCTTTGCCAGAGGCTTAGATAACACCAAAGAACTGCTTAAAATACACCCAGGATTTTTAATGCCGGTAGGTTTAGCATTGGCATTTCTAGCTGGTGTAACCCCAGTGCTGTTTTTTGATCTACCATTTATGACAGGGATATGGTATCCAGATCAATTACCAGTAATAGGTTCTTTGGGCTCAGCATTGTTTTTTGATCTTGGAGTTTATTTAGTGGTAGTAGGAGTTACTTTAACCATCATATTTACAATCACAGAATCTGCTTAATTCATGGAAGTAATTTTAGCAATATTAATTGGAGTATTATACGCAGCGGGGATCTACATGATCTTACGTAGAAGTCTTGTTAAGCTGATACTCGGAATAATTATTTTGGGAAATGGTGCAAATTTGCTCATATTTCTACTTGGAAGAGTTGTAAAAGGAAGTCCTCCAATTATTCCTGCAGATTCAGATGTATTTCAATCTGTATATGCAGATCCCGTTCCACAAGCTCTTATCTTAACTGCAATTGTAATTAGTTTTGGATTGCAGTCCTTTGCAATAATTCTGGTTAAAAGAGCTTATAAAGTGGTGAAAACAGACGATTTAGATGAAATGAATACAATAGATAAAGATTCATGACACAACAGTTAGTATTATACCCACTATTGCTTCAAATGTTTTTAAGCATCGTTTTGATGTTTTGCTGGAGAAAAATTTCTTGGCAACGTGTAATCAGCATTGTTGGGAGCGTCATTAATGTTGGGGTTTCTATTTGGTTATTCAGTTATATCTGGGAAAATGGAACACAAATCGTTCTGGCAGGGAATTGGAAACCACCATTTGGGATTATATTTGTAGCAGATACACTTTCGGCTACATTGGTGTTGCTAACCGCGATCTCGGGGCTGGCAGTGTCCAGTTTTTCTTCGGCTTCGGTAGTTGCTGCTCGATTGAAATTTGGATATTTCCCTATCTTTCACTTTCTGCTCCTAGGATTAAATGGAGCGTTCTTAACCGGAGATATATTCAACTTATATGTTTGGTTTGAGATTATAATAATTTCCTCTTTTGTTCTTATTACCCTTGGTGGCGAAAAAGCACAATTGGAAGGTTCAGTAAAATATTTTACACTTAATATTTTAGCTTCCATGATCTTTCTTACTGCAATTGCAGTATTATATGGTCTTACAGGATCACTAAATATGGCAGATCTCGCCTTAAAAGTTGCAGCCATAGAAAATAGAGGATTAGTATCTATCACCGCGATATTATTTCTGGTTGCCTTTGGGATTAAAGCAGCTGTGTTTCCCCTTTACTTTTGGCTACCAGATTCCTATCATACCCCACCATCTGCCGTTGCAGCAATATTTGGAGGTTTGTTAACTAAGGTTGGAGTATATGCCTTAATTAGAGTATTTACCTTAATATTTGTAGGAGATCAATTTATAGAAAACATTATTCTCATTATGGCCGTACTCACGCTGTTTAGTGGAGGTCTTGGGGCTTTGGTTCAGAATAATTTAAGGAAAGTTTTTTCCTATCTTATCATTTGTCATATTGGATATATGATTGCAGGTTTAGGCTTATTTACTGAAGTGGCCATTGCGGGAACCATATTTTATCTAATCCATGACATCATTGTAAAGACAAATCTTTTTATGGTAAGTGGATTGATATTTAGAATGCGAGGCACTAACAGTATCAGAAATTTAGGAGGATTGTATGCAGATTATCCTAAGTTGAGTTTATTGATTGCAATCCCATTATTCTCATTAGTAGGGATTCCTCCGTTATCTGGTTTCTGGCCAAAAATTTCTTTGATCATTGCTGGATTCCAAGCCGAAAGATGGTGGGTTGTAGTAGCGATCATCTTTGCGAGTTTAATTACACTTATTGTAATTGCAAAGGTTTGGGCAAGTGTTGTTTGGAAAGAAAAGAAAGAATTACCGGTACGTTTGAATTTTAGATATTTTGATAAATTAAAAACGATAAGAAAGGCTCAAATGATTGCGCCTATGATATTTTTATCATTGGTATCTTTGTATATTGGATTTGGAGCAGAGCATATCCAGCAAGTATCTTCTAGAGTTGCTGGCGAGCTGATGGATAATCAACAATATATTGAAGCGGTATTGGGAAAAGAACAAATAATAGATCATGAAGAATAGATTTTTATCCAACATAATATTAATGGGTATTTGGGTAGCTCTTACGGGAGAATTCACCTTTGCCAATTATCTATTTGGGTTTGCTTTTAGTTTCTTCACGTTGAGGATGATTACCACAGGCTCTGGAAATGCGAAATATTTCAAGATTCTGCCAAAAGTGATTGCTTTTATATTCTTCTTTTTATACGAACTTATTAAGGCTAATTTACAAGTGGCTTATGAGGTAATGACGCCTCACTATAACATGAGTCCGGGGATTGTGAAAATTCCGCTTTCAGCAAAAACAAATGTGGAGATCACACTTCTTGCAAATATGATAACCCTTACTCCTGGGACTTTGAGTTTGGATGTTTCAGATGATCGTAAAGTATTATATGTACATACTATGTATATAACTTCAAGAGAGAAATTTATAGATAGTATCAAGAACGGATTTGAAAAACGTATACTAGAGATATTGAGATGACATTACATGAATTTATATTTTACATCGTAATTCCTATTCTATCAATTTCGATGTTGCTTATTCTCTGGAGGTTTTTAAAGGGGCCAAGTATTGTAGATAGGATCATTGCCTTAGATCTTATTATTACAATAGGAATTGGGTTTATTGCTGGGTATAGTATATTAACAAATAGGCCATCTTTTTTAGATGTCGCAATGATATTAGCGCTTATAGCATTTTTGGGTACAGTTGCCTTTTCGTATTATATTCAAAAAAGAAATAAAAAATGACAGATATTTTTGTTGCAATATTTTCATTATCCGGAGCTATCTTCATTCTTTTTGCCTGCATTGGTCTATTAAGAATGCCAGATGCTTATTTAAGAATTTCGGTTACTACAAAAGCGGCTACTTTGGGTATTGGATTATTGCTTTTAGCAGCTGCAATCCATTTTCAGGATTTTTCTATTACTACAAGAATTTTTGCAATTATTCTTTTTATTCTCCTTACTGCTCCCATAAGTGCACATTTAATTGGGAGGGCGAGTTATTTTTCTGGGGTAAAATTATGGAAACACTCTATTATGAATGATTTGGAAGGGAAATATGATAAAGTCACTCAGGAGTTAAAAAGTGAAGATGTAGAAGAATTAAAGGAGAGTAAAAAAAAGGAAAAGGAATTGATCAAAAAAAAACCTCTTAAATAGATCTGTTTTCTGTTCATATAAAGCTTTATTTTTCTTCTGAAGTAATTTTCGCTCTAAGATCTCGAAAGAATAGGTATCATAATAATTACTATCAATATCTAAAGTAGCCTTTGCCTGCGCAAAATTGTTGCAGCTGTAGGAATGCTTTTACACTTCGTTTTTGCTGAAGAAACAGTACATGCAACAACTAATAATCCTGACAATCTTATTAAACCAATATGCATACTAAATTCTAGTAATTCCATATTTTTTAGATTTATGAATGTTGTAATTTAGCGCGATGCATAAATTCCCATTAAAATTAGAGAAAAGCCTTGAAAACAGAAAGCAACAAAATGCTTTTAGGGAATTGGGTAATTCCAATAATTTGATAGATTTTGCGTCTAATGATTATTTGGGATTTGCAGGAAATGCTGAATTATTTTCTAAGACTCAGAGAATTCTGGAGGAATATAATATCCTTCAAAATGGAGCCACAGGCTCGAGATTACTCTCTGGAAATCATAAATTATATCCTGTTGCCGAAAAGCAGATCGCAGATTTTCATAAAGCCGATGCTGCTTTGATATTTAATTCTGGTTATGATGCTAATATTGGGTTTTTCTCAGCCATTCCTCAAAAAGGAGACCTCATTTTTTACGATGAATTGGCACATGCCTCTATTCGGGATGGGATTAGGATGAGCAATGCAAAAGCTTATAAATTCAATCATAATGATCTTGAAGATCTAAAAAAAAGACTGAATCTAATTACCTCGGAAACAAATTCTGAAATTTACATAGTCACCGAATCAGTGTTTTCTATGGATGGGGATAGTCCAGATCTAAAAGCTTTTGCGAATTTTGCGGAAGAAAGGGATTATCATTTGGTAGTAGATGAAGCTCATGCAGTAGGAGTTTCTGGCGAAAAAGGAAAAGGACTAATTCAGGATTTAGGATTGGAGAAAATGGTGTTTGCCAGAATTGTAACTTTTGGAAAAGCACTTGGAGTACATGGCGCAGTAATTTTAGGTAGTGAGTTACTTGTGCAGTATTTAGTGAACTTCTCTAGAAGCTTTATTTACACCACGGCACTTTCCCCACATTCCATAGCTGCTATCATTACTGCATATGAAAGTTTAGAGAAATATGATTCTAGTGAATTTAATTCAGAATTAAAACTCCTTCAAGAGAATATCCTGTTTTTTAATTATGAACTAGACCGACATGATCTTCAGGAGTATTTTATTGAAAGCACCTCTGCGATACATTGTTGTATAGTTTCTGGTAATGATGAGGTTAAAAATATTGCAAATCAAATTCAAAATAAAGGTTTCAACGTAAAAGCTATTTTAAGTCCAACAGTCCCGCAGGGTAAGGAAAGACTTAGGTTTTGTTTGCATAGTTACAATTCAAAAGAAGAGATAAAGGATCTTCTTGAACTATTGGCTACTTTTATAAAATGAAAGAAACCTTTTCCAAAATAGCGGTATTTCAATACTCTTCGGAAGCGCAAATAATCAAATCCAGATTAGAGGCAGAAGGAATCGAAGTTTTTTTATACGACCAGTTTACGGTAGATACAGATCCATTGGTGAGTAATGCGATTGGAGGAGTAAAACTAAAGGTTTGGCAGGAAGATGAAGCTAAAGCGCTAGAGATCTTAAACACCATAAGTGAATATTCTTTAGATGATAATGGGCATGAAATTGAATGTCCAGTTTGTGGTAGCCAGAAAGTGGAACTTTTCACCAATGTTAGAGGACTTAAATCTATGTTCTTTTTTCTGTTCTCCTTTTTAACCACAGCCTTACCAATTTATACACGCTACGAATACAGGTGTGAAACCTGTAAACAAAAATTTAATTTAGATGAATAACACTTATTTTATAACCGGTATAGGAACAGATGTTGGTAAAACTATTGCATCGGCCATTATTACTGAATCTTTAAAAGCAGACTACTGGAAGCCAATTCAGGCTGGAGATCTAGAAAATAGTGATTCAATAAAGGTGGAAAAACTCATTTCTAATGAGGAAAGTTTTTTCTATCCTGAAGGGGTAAAATTAAAATCAGCGATGAGTCCGCATGCAGCGGCAGAAATAGATGGGGTTAAGCTAATTGCCAAAAAGATAAAACGTCCCTTAACATCTAAAGATTTTGTTATTGAAGGCGCTGGCGGTTTATTAGTTCCAATAAATTCAAAAGAAACCATTGTAGATCTTATTTTGCCCACAGATAAGATTATTCTTGTTTCAAGGCATTATTTAGGAAGTATCAATCATACCCTTCTTAGCATTCAAGTTTTAAAAAGTAAAGGGTTAAGCATTGCTGGAATTATTTTTAATGGAGATGAAAATAAAAGCACAGAAAAAGTGATCTTGGAAATGACAGGTGTTAAGTTTATTGGAAGAATAGAAAATGAACCTTATTTTGATCGAAATGTAATTAAGGAATATGCTGCTATTTTTCACGAAAACCTGAAGACTCTTTAAAAACATATTTATCCCTAAGTATTAAGAAATGAAATTATCTGAAAGAGACAAAAAGCACCTTTGGCATCCTTTAACTCAGCATAAAACCTCCCCAGACACCCTTGCAATTGTGAAGGCAAAGGGAGTGAAACTTTGGGATGAGAGCGGGAAGGAGTATATAGACGGGATTTCCAGTTGGTATACCGCTATGTACGGGCATTGTAATCCTAACATTACAAGTAAAGTTGCTGAACAAATGCTGAAACTAGATCAAGTTGTATTTAGCGGATTTACACATGAACCAGCAATCCAACTTTCTGAAGAGCTAATCAAGATCTTACCTGCAAACCAAGAAAAGTTATTTTTTAGCGATAATGGCTCTACTTCTACTGAAATTGGGATCAAAATGGCCTTGCAATATCATTTCAATTTAGGGAACGAGAGAAAAGTAATGTTGGCTTTTGAAGAAGGCTTTCATGGAGACACATTTGGCGCCATGTCAGTTTCTGGGCTTTCAGTTTATAACGGCGCTTTCGAAGATCATTTTTTGGAGGTGGTTCGTATTCCTACTCCCAATGGTGAAAATAACCCTGAAGTTCTTCAAAATTTAGAGAATTTGATAAAAGAGAATGCAATTGCAGGATTTATATATGAGCCTCTTGTGCAAGGTGCCGCTGGTATGAAAATGCATGATGCAGATGGATTGAATGCGATCTTAAAAACTTGCAGAGAAAATGGGATTATAATCGTTGCAGATGAGGTAATGACCGGTTTTGGGAAAACCGGAAAGAATTTCGCTTCAGAATATATGGAAGAGCAACCAGATATCATTTGCATGTCTAAAGCGCTTACTGCGGGATTGCTCCCAATGGCTATTACTTCATGTTCCATGAAAATTTTTAATGCCTTTTATGACAATGATATTGCAAAAGGTTTGTTCCATGGCCATACTTATACAGCAAATCCATTGGCATGTACTGCTGCCTTGGCAGGAATAGAATTATTGAATTCAGAAGAAATTCAGCAAAACATACAGAAAGTGATCCATTCACATTCTGGTTTTTTAGAAGAGATTAAAGATCATCCAAAAGTTACAAATCCTAGGCAATTAGGGGTTATTCTCGCTTTTGAACTTAATGTGGAAATGGAGCGATATGGCAACTTAAGAAATAAGCTCTTTCAGCATTTTATGGGTAATGGAGTGTTTTTGAGACCGCTTGGCAATACCATATATATCTTAGCGCCATATGTGATCTCGCAAGAAGAATTACAAAAAGTGTACGATTCCATCCTTTCGGCATTGGAAATATTTTAACTAATTTTGAAATTTACAAGCGATAATAATAGTTAAATTCGGTTAGTTATAATTGCTATATGATACATCCAGATACAGAAGTTCGATTTATTAGTGAAGAGATTGGTTACGGAATTGTAGCCACTAAATTTATTCCTGAAGGCACTATCACGTGGGTTCAGGATGAATTAGATCAAGTTTATACTCCTGAACAAGTAGCTGAAATGTTACCGTTTACCCAAGAGATGATAGATAAATTCACTTTTAGAAATAATAAAGGAAACTATGTGCTGTGCTGGGATACAGCAAAATATGTAAACCATAGTTTTAATTCCAATTGCCTTTCTACGGCTTACGATTTCGAAATTGCTATTCGGGATATTCAACCCGGAGAAGAATTAACCGACGATTACGGGTATTTAAATGTTACCGAAGCATTTAAAGCTAAAGATGAAGGTGCTTCCAGAACTACCGTATATCCAGATGATCTCTTGAATTTTCATAAAGAATGGGACGCTAAATTGGCACACACTTTTAAAAGGCTGAATCAAATTCCACAGCCTTTAGAAACTTTGTTACCGCAAACAATCCAAACAAGTGTAAAGCAAATACTAAAGGGAGAAAAAAAGTTAGATTCTATATTGAAGCTTTATTTTTCTGAAAAAGTAAAGTAATATCTGCTTAATTTTCCGTCAATTTTAAGAGAATAAACATATATAAATCTTTTCAAGGCCTTATTTTTGCTGAAAATTATACCAATTGAAAAATCCTGTTTATATTAATTCCATCGCTTCCATATCTCCGCTAGGAACCACAAGAGAAGAAATTTGGAATAACTATAAAACCAATCAGCATTTTATTGAACAGCATGATTTTTCTGGCAGTGAAGCATTCGCAGCGAGCTTAACCTCAAAGCAAAAAGCAGAGGTAGAGAGTTTAAGGAATTCTGAATCCAGATTTAAAGGTCTGGATAACTCAGTCTCATATTCCATTTTTTCAGCTAGAGCAGCATTTAAAGAAGCTGGATGGGAAAAAGCTGATTCTATCGGGATAAATATTGGAAGCTCTCGAGGTGCAACTCAGCTTTTTGAAAAACATCACAAAGAATTTATAGAAAAAGGAAAAGTTGGAGTCCTGGCTTCCCCAAGTACAACATTAGGGAATATTTCCTCATGGGTGGCTCAAGACCTTAGAACTACTGGCCCGGACATTTCACACAGCGTAACCTGTTCTACCGGCTTACATGCTGTTTTAAATGGCGTGGTTTGGCTTCAGTCTGGTTTTGCTGATAAGTTTGTAGTTGGCGGCAGTGAGGCTGCTTTAACCCCTTTTACGATCGCACAGATGAAAGCGATGAAGATCTATGCTAACAAAGATCTAAAATATCCTTGCCAAGCTTTAAACATGGAAAAAGAGCATAATTCTATGGTGCTGGGAGAAGCGGCCGGAGTAGCATGTATTTCCAAAAACCCTAAAAATAGTATCGCCAAGATCACAGGAGTTGGGTATGCGACAGAAGAATTGAAACATTCGGTTTCTATTTCAGCAAATGGAACATGTTTTCAGAAATCTATGAAAATGGCAATTGGTGATTTAGCAATGAGCGAAATTGATGCTGTGGTTATGCATGCGCCAGGAACTATTAAAGGAGATGAAGCAGAAATAAATGCGATAAAAGCAATTTTTGGGAACGAACTTCCGGCATTAACTTCTAATAAATGGAAGATAGGTCATACTTTTGGAGCCTCTGGGATCTTGAGTATGGAGTTGGCTATTTTAATGCTTCAGCATGATGAATTTATATCGGTTCCATTTTCAGCAATAAGTAAAGCCCCGAAAAAGCTAGACAATATACTCGTTAATGCTGTTGGTTTTGGTGGGAATGCTGTTTCCATTTTAATAAGTAAAAATTAATATATTCTGGCTTCTAGCTAGTTTCAACGGAAAAACTTTTACAAGTAAATATCCAAGAAAGCTTAGTTTTAGCTATTTTTGAATTCAAATACAATTTCATGACAATCAAACACGACTGGACCAAGGAAGAAATTCTTGAAATATATAACAAACCTTTTATGGATCTTCTTTACGAAGCAGCATCTATACATAGAGAAAATCACGATCCAAATGTAGTTCAGGTTTCTACATTACTTTCTATAAAAACAGGAGGATGTCCAGAAGATTGTGGGTATTGCCCGCAGGCTGCAAGATATCACACAGATATTGAAGGGAACGATCTTATGAGTGTGAACCAAGTGAAAGCGCAAGCTTTGAGAGCGAAAGCTTCAGGTAGTTCCAGGGTTTGTATGGGAGCAGCATGGAGAAATGTAAAGGATGGGGAAGAATTTGATTCGGTTTTGGAAATGGTAAGAACCATTAATAAACTGGATATGGAGGTATGTTGTACTTTGGGTATGATCACAGAAAATCAAGCACAGCGTTTGGCTGAAGCTGGTTTGTATGCTTATAATCACAATTTAGATTCTTCAGAAGAATATTATAAAGAAGTTATTTCTACCAGAGGCTATCAAGATAGATTGGATACCATTGGAAATGTTAGAAAAACCAATGTTACTGTTTGTAGTGGTGGGATTATTGGAATGGGAGAGTCTAACGACGATCGTGCAGGAATGTTAGTTGCTTTGGCAACTTTGAGTCCGCAGCCCGAATCTGTGCCAATAAATGCTTTGGTTCCTGTAGAAGGAACTCCGCTAGAAGAACAGGCGCCAGTATCTATTTGGGATATGGTAAGAATGGTTGCTACCACCAGAATTGTAATGCCAGAGACTCAAGTAAGACTTTCAGCAGGAAGAACTGAAATGAGTAGAGAAGGGCAGGCAATGTGTTTCTTTGCGGGTGCTAACTCTATTTTTGCAGGAGATAAATTGCTAACTACTCCAAACCCAGATGTGGGAGAAGACATGGAAATGTTCAAAGCTTTAGGGCTTCATCCACAAAAACCTTTTGTGAAGAAATCTAAACCTGAAAGTGTGGAAGCAACCGAATCTAAGTTTCTGAATTTAGGTGAAAAACCTAAATGGTCTAGACCTAGTCATAAAATTGAAAGAAACCTAGAGGCTCAAAAAAAGTCTAAAACCAGTTTATAATATAATTGAATTCCCTTAGGATGTGCAGCTTAACTTAAAACCCTTACCACGCGTTAATGCGATAGATAAAGAAACTTTTTTAAAGGAGTATTTAAAGCCGCAGCAACCTGTGGTAATGGAAAATTTAAGTGAAGACTGGCCTGCAAAAGAAAAATGGGATTTAGAGTATTTCCATAAACATGCGGGAGATGTTATTGTTCCCCTATATGATGGGCAGCCCGCTAAAGGCAAACAAAAAAGCCATAAACCGGCGAGGAGGATTAAAATGTCTGAATATATAGATATTTTAAAATCGGGACCTACAGATCTTCGAATGTTCTTCTTTAATTTACTTCAGAATTGTCCAGATTTATTAAAAGATTTTAAGTATCCGGAAATTGGCGTGAAGTTCTTCAAAAAACTTCCCGTATTATTTGTTGGAGGTGAGGGTGCAAAGGTTTTGATGCATTACGATATGGATCTTGCGAATAATTTTCATTTCAATTTCGCTGGAACCAAGAAGTTTATTCTTTATCCGCCTTCAGAAACAAAATATCTTTATAAGGTTCCTTATTCTATTGTAAGCATGGAGTCGATAGATATGGATAATCCAGATTTTACAAAGTATCCCGCCTTGGCAAAGGCGCATGGATTTGAAGTGATCTTAGAACATGGAGACACTTTATTTATTCCAAGTAAGTGGTGGCATTTTGTAAAATATGAAACCCCTTGCTTATCTTTAACCCTTCGTTCGTTACCAACAAAACCAACGAAAATTTTAGAGGTTTTAAATAATGTAATTTTTATTAGAAATTACGACAACCTTATGCGGAAATTTAAAGGCCAGAAATGGATAGATTATAAAAACCGACTTGCCGTAAATAGTACGCATAAAAATGCAGGAATTTGATGATGAAAGGATGAAAGAAAGATTGCAATTAGCTGAAATCCCTAGGATAAAGAATATTTCTAAGGCCGATTTTATAAAGCATTATGTAAAGCCACAGAAACCTGTGGTGATCGAACATTTAGTTGAAGATTGGCCAGCATACAAAAAATGGAGTTTAGAGTATATTGCTGAGATTGCTGGAGATAAAATAGTGCCTTTGTATGATGATAGGCCAATCAGCTCTGAGTTCAAATTTAATGAGCCACATTTAAAGATGAAGATGAGCGAGTATATCGCGTTGTTAAAATCTAAACCTACCAATTACAGGATCTTTTTGTATCATTTAATGAAAGAGGTTCCTGTGCTTCAGAATGATTTTAAATTCCCGGATATGGGACTTCGATTTTTAACACAACTACCAACCTTGTTTTTTGGAGGGGAGAACTCGAAGGTGTTCATGCATTATGATATAGATTTTGCAAATATTCTCCATTTCCATTTTCATGGAAAAAAGCAGTGTATCCTTTATCCGCCTTCACAAAGTAAATATCTCTATAAAGTACCGCATGCCTTGATTTCCAGAGAAGATATAGATTTCACAAATCCCGATTTCCAAAAGTTTCCAGCTTTAAAGGAAGCTCAGGGATATATTACTAATCTTAATCATGGAGAAGCTTTGTATATGCCTGAAGGCTATTGGCACCAGATGACATATCTAACTCCTGGGTTTTCAATGAGCCTAAGAGCAACTTCTAGAAACATCACCAATTTTTCAAAAGCAGTATACAACCTTGCATTTATGCGCTATTTTGATAATTATATGCGCAAATTAAGAGGTCAGAAGTGGATTGATTATAAGAACGAACAGGCCATTATCAAGACTCACAAAAAGAACAATATTAAAACTTAAATTCTTCCAGAACTTCTATAATTATGGGAAATTCGTAGCCTTTTTGGTGTAAAAAAGAGATCAATTTTTGTTTCTTTTTATAGGAATTTGCTTCTTTAATAAGTGGAAGTTTCTTTTCTGCCAGATCATTTAAAGTTGAATAATATTCTGAAGGATCTATCTCTGTAAATCCCAGTTTTATAAGTGGCGTGGAGATCTCCCGCTTTTTTAATTCTTGTTTTATCTTGATTCTCCCCCATTTTTTGATGCGGAATTTTCCTCGAACAAAACTACGGGCAAAACGTTCTTCATTTAAAAAATTTTCTCGCATTAGCTGAATGGTGATCTGCTCACAAGCTTCAGGGATCATCCTCATTTCGCGCAATTTTTCTTGAACTTCCTTTTGAGATCTATCTCTATATGCACAAAATTGCATCAGTTTTATAGTAGCTTCTTTTATGGTATAAGATTTCTCTGAGGCATTGGCTTTCATAGATCGTAAAGGTATATATTCCTCTAAAAAAAGATAGGTTTTAATCCTATAAGTTGATTTCGAAAAAGTGAGACCTTCAAGATCATTCACGCTATTATTTATTACTAAAGCTCTTTAATTGCCTTATATTTGAAAATGATTAGGTTGTTTTTTCTTGCTTTCTTCTTTGTTGTTAAGCCTTCTTTTGCACAGTTAGGATTTTGTGAGGGCAGTAAGGGCGACCCGATTTTTCAGGAGGACTTTGGAAGTGGAACCGGTTATGGTCCCGCATTGGCAACGGGAATCACCAGTTATAATTTTATAACTCAAGACCCGCAAGATGGAGAATATACGGTGTCTGATATTGTTGGTCGTCAAATTACTTCCTGGCATTCTCATTTCCCTAACACAACACTTTCAGGAGGAAGAGCTTTAATCGTTAATGCAGGCTTTACTTCAGGACAATTTTATAAGACTAATATTTCAGGTCTTTGTGAAAATACTACCTACGAGTTTTCGGCTTATCTTATGAATATTTATAATTCTACAAGTGGTGCTTGTCCTAATGGCGATATTCCGGTTAATGTAAAGTTCCAAATTTGGGATGAAACCGATACTCAACTTTTGAAAGAAGGAAGTACCGCTGCTATCACTGCTTCCTCCGCTCCTGAATGGGAACAATTTGCATTAACTTTTAAAAGCGAAGCCGGACAGAACAAGGTTATTTTAAAGATTTTCAATAATGGAGATGGTGGCTGCGGAAATGATCTTGCCATAGACGATATTATTTTTAGATCCTGTGGAGATCTTACAAGTATCGATACAAATGGCGCTACAAATACGGGATTAGTGATTTGTGAAGAAGATGCACCTATCACCAAAACTTTAGTGGCAACTCCAGATAATACGGTGTACCAAACTCATGCCTACCAATGGCAGCAAAGCGCAAATGGGGAAGATTGGGTGAATATTGCCGGTGCTGCGCAAAGTGAATTTACTATTGGTATGCTTTCTAGCTCTAATTATTATAGGATCAAGGTGGCAGAAGATGTTGTGAATTTGAACAACAATCTTTGTAGTTCTTTCTCTGAAGCTTTTTTTATTGAAATCTTAAAAAAACCAGATACACCAATTAGTGAAGGTGATAAATTTATTTGTGATGGAGATATAATTCCAACTATAGCAGTTACGAGCACAGAAAATGTAAGAATAAATTGGTACAGTGCAGCAGTTGATGGGGTATTATTAAAGGAAGATTCTTTTAGTTATCAGCCAGAGGAAGCCGGTGTTTTCTATGCGGAAGCAGAAAATGCAGATTATGATTGTGATGCAAGTGCAAGAACACCAATTAGAGTGGTAATAAATGATGTGCCGGTTCTGGAAGATGAAGAGCTTCAACTTTGTCCGGAAGCATCATTATTATTAGATGCAAAGCTTGCAGGATATACATACATTTGGACTACAGGAGAAAACACCCAATCTATAAACATTTCTCAATCTGGTACTTATTCTGTTGAGGTTGTTACAGATCAAGCTTGTTCCTCAACTAAAACTTTTACAGTTGTTCCTGTAGATAATCCTGAAATAGGAAGCCTTGAATCTGATGAAAATACTGTAATAATTACTCCGGTCAATACTGGAATTTTTGAATATTCGTTGGATGGTATCAACTTTCAGAGTTCAAATGTATTTTTAAATGTTCCCAGTGGAGTATATACCGCCTATATGCGTGATCTAAGCGCTTGTAAAACTGTTTTGCTACAATTCCCTCATATTGTTGTCTCCAAGATGATCTCTCCAAATGGAGATGGGTATAACGATTCCTTTACATTGAAAGGTCTGGAGTTTTTTCCTTCTTCAGAAATAACGATTTTTGATAGATATGGCAAGTTATTGATATCTGGGAATGGAGTTAACTTTTCCTGGAATGGATCTTTTAATGGTACAAATTTGCCCGCTTCAGATTATTGGTATCATATTAAAATTGAAGGCTATGCTACTCTAAAAGGTAATTTTTCATTAATGAGATAATTGATTCAGAAAATCTTATACATAAAAAAACCGCCTATCATTTATTTGATAGGCGGTTTTCAAAATTTTATTCTAAAACTATACTTTAATAGAGATGGGTTAAATTTTGTAAATATTTCCACAAGATTTATTCCTTATATTACTACTTATTAATTTATTATTTAAGCTATTCTTTCTATGATATCAAAAATAGGCTCTTTATTGTTTTTTTGTTCTTTTTTGGGATTTTACCCTGTACAGACAAATGCCCAGGGCACCAGGTTGTTACGCCAGCCAACCATTAGCGATCAACATATTGCTTTTGTTCATGCCAATGATCTCTGGGTTGTTGACCGACGACTGGGAGATACCAAGCTTGGTAATGCACGTCGTCTCACTTCAAATGAAGGAGCTGAAACCAATCCGCACTTTTCTCCGGATGGAAAATGGATAGCTTTTACCGGGGAGTATGATGGAAATGTAGATGTTTATATTATTCCTGCTGAAGGTGGACAGCCAAAGAGGCTTACCTGGCATCCGGGAAACGATGAAGTTACCGGCTGGACACCAGATGGACAGTCGGTTTTGTTTTCTTCCGGAAGGGAAGGATATCCAACTGCAGCTTCTAAATTATATACTATCGCTACGAATGGGGGCATGCCAGTAGCTCTAAAAGTTCCAAGAGCGGCCAACGGAGAATTGTCCAAAGATGGTAATTTTCTTGCCTATACTCCTATCTCCTTTTGGGATCCTGAATGGCGTAACTATCGTGGCGGACAGGCGCAACCAATATGGATCCTGAATTTAAAAGATTATTCACTCAAACAGACTTTACAAACAGATAATGAGAGACATACCGATCCTGTTTGGCTTAACGGTAAAATATTCTTTTTATCAGAAAGGGATTTTGCTAACAATATCTGGTCTTATGACCCTGATACCGAAGATGTTGAACAGATAACTTTTCACAAGCAATTTGATGCTAAAAGCCTTGACGCAGGTGGCGGGATGATCGTTTATGAGCAGGGAGGATATCTTCATTTGCTAGACCCTTCCAACGGAAAGAGTAAACAGCTTGAAATAAATGTGAACGGTGATTTCAATTGGGCCAGGCCAAGATGGGAAGATGTGGAAACCACCAAACTTTCCAATTCGTCCTTAAGTCCAACGGGGCAGCGAGCCCTATTTGAATACCGAGGAGAGATCTTTACTGTTTCAAAAGAAGAAGGGAACTGGAGAAACATTACCAACTCATCCGGGGCGGCAGATCGATTTCCTGTATGGTCTCCTGATGGATCTAAAATAGCCTGGTTTTCTGATGCTTCGGGAGAATATCAGCTTATGATTGGGAACCAGGAAGGATTAGGAGATATCCGTAGTGTAAAGATACCGGACCCAACCTTTTTCTTTAAACCGGAATGGTCGCCAAATGGGAAGTATATCGCTTTTACAGATACAGATTACAACCTGTGGTATATGGATGTAGAGAGCGAAAAGATCACCAAAGCCGACGTAGAAGGTTATGCTCATCCAAATCGTTCTCTTAACCCGGTTTGGTCTCCAGATAGCCAATGGATAGCATATGTACGCATTATGGATAATATGTTCAAGGCGGTAAAAGTGCATAATGTTGAAACCGGTAAAAACCATCAATTAACCAATTCCATGGCCGATGCAATTTCGCCGGTATGGGATGCAAGTGGGAAGTATCTTTACTTTCTTGCTACTACAAATTACGGGCTCAATACCGGCTGGTTGGATATGACAAGTTATGAAAGACCTGTAACCAGAAGTTTGTATATGATGGTACTTTCAAAAGACACTCCATCTCCCCTTATGCCCAGACTTTTTGATGAGAAGGAGCAAAAGGAAGAGGAGGAAAACAAAGCTAAGGAAGAGAAAAAGAAATCTTTAGGTAAAAAGGAACCTGAAAAGAATGTGGCCCAGGTAAAAATCGATTTTGACGGATTGGAAAACCGAATTGAAGTACTGGGTGTTCCAGATAAAAGTTATACCAATTTATTATCAGGGCCGGAGGGCTATGTATTCTATATGGAAGATATCCCAAACGAGTCTGAATTCTCAATGAGTCGGTACAGCCTGGAAGAGCGAAAATCTATCCCATTTCTTCCTAAAGTAAATGAGGCTTCTGTTTCCCATGACCGTAAGAATATGCTCTATCGCAACGGCAGTAACTGGGGAATTGTCCCCACCGCTAATGGAGCTCCGAATGCTGAAGATAATAAACTGGTGGTTTCCAATCTGAGATTAAAAATTGATCCTATAGAAGAATGGAAGCAGATCTTTAGAGAAGGATGGCGGTATCAAAGAGATTTTTTATATGTAGACAATATTCACGGTGCCCCTTGGGATAAAATCCTGGAATGGTATACGCCATGGGTAGAGCACGTACGTCATAGATCAGATCTTAATTATCTGGTAGACATATTGGGAGGTGAAGTAGCTGTTGGGCATTCATATACTTCAGGCGGAGATTTTCCGGATATCAATGAAGTCGCTGTAGGATTGCTTGGGGCAGATTACGCTGTGAGATCAAACAGATATTATTTCAGCAGGATTTATAATGGTGAAAGCTGGAATCCGGAAGTGAAGGCCCCATTAAGTCTTTCAGGGCTGAACGTTAACGAAGGGGATTTTCTTTTGGAGGTAAATGGAGAAGAAGTTACAGCTTCCAAAAATCTTTATACTTATTTTGAAGGGACAGCAGGAAGGCAAACTTATATATTAGTGAATGATAAACCTTCGAAAGATGGAGCAAGATTGATCACGGTTGTTCCTGTTGAAAATGAATATCAACTAAGGAGTTTTGCCTGGATCGAGGGAAACAGAAGGAAAGTTGATGAAATGTCCAATGGGAAACTGGCATACGTGTATGTCCCTAATACAGGGCAACAAGGCTATCAATATTTTAACAGATATTACTTTGCCCAGCAGGATAAGCAGGGAGCTATAATAGATGAAAGAAACAACGGGGGAGGTTCTGCAGCAGATTATATTGTTGACGTACTCGCAAGGGAACTTCATGGATATTTTAATAGTAGGGTGGAGGGAAATAAGCCTTTTACAACCCCTATGGCTGGAATTTGGGGCCCAAAGGTGATGATCATTAACGAAAGAGCAGGATCTGGAGGAGATCTATTACCTTACTTATTTAGAGAGATGGAAATAGGACCCCTCGTAGGTACTCGTACCTGGGGCGGACTTGTTGGCACCTGGGACACCCCTGCTTTTGTAGATGGAGGAAGAATGGTAGCACCGCGCGGAGGATTCTTTGATGTTGAAGGGAACTGGGCTATAGAAGGAGAAGGGGTAGCCCCCGATATTGAGGTAAATATGACTCCGGCAGATGTTATTGCGGGAAGAGATCCACAGCTTGAGCGTTCTGTTCAGGAAGCATTAAGACTCCTGGAAGAAACACCTGTAGATTTGAAGCAAGAGCCTGCCCCGCCGGTAAGATGGAAACGTCCGGAAGGTTGGGAGCAGGAAGCAGAAAAAGGAAATTAAGCTAAAGCCGGAAAGAGATTTCTGGCTTTTTAATTGGCTGTATTGAGACAAAGTGATTAAAGTAAAGCTTAGATATTAAGATTACTAAAAAGAAGGAAGTTCTTATTAGTGAACTGGATATTGTAAAGTAACAAGGACCTTTTATCGCTTGTTATGAAGTTAATGAGACTTACTCACAAAACATACTAAAACAAAAAAAACCGCTACTCAAATAAATGAATAGCGGTTTAAAATTTTAGTCTAAAACTTCCCCGTTTTTGTCGTGAAAGTGATATTCCATGTACGTGTAAGCGTCTCTTGGTAAAATTTTTACCCAGCGCTTATGGTCAAAAAACCATTGGGAGCGGGGCGATGGAAAGCCTCTTGTTAAAAAGGCTGCAATAAATGGGTGCGCACTTAAGGTGATCTTTTTGTGATTCTTTTTGATCAGCCTTTCCAGGTCGGTTTTAATCTTATCAATAACTATAATAGGAGCCTCAATCTCTCCTATTCCGTTCGGATTCTCTTCACGGGTCTTGATATTAGTTTCCGGCCTAACGCGTTGTCTTGTAATTTGTATTAACCCAAATTTACTTGGGGGTAATATTTTGTGTTTAGCACGATCATCGCTCATTTCTTCGCGTAAATGATCAAATAGTGCTTTTCTGTTTTCGGCCTTATTCATGTCTATAAAGTCAACCACAATAATTCCACCCATATCACGTAATCGTAATTGTCGGGCTATTTCTGTGGCGCTTATAAGGTTCACTTCTAAGGCGGTCTCTTCCTGGTTTTTAGCTTTATTGGAACGGTTTCCACTATTCACGTCTATAACGTGCATAGCTTCTGTGTGCTCAATAATCAGGTAAGCTCCTTTGCTCATCGATACGGTGCGACCAAAGGAAGTTTTTATTTGTCTTTCGATACCGAATTTTTCAAAAATTGGAACATTGGACTGGTACAGCTTTACTATAGATTCTTTATTTGGGGCAATTTCTGCCACATAATCTTTTAGCTGTGTATAAAGCTCTTCTTCATCTACCGCAATAGAGGAGAAAGTGTCGTTAAAGACATCTCTCAAAATTGAGGACGCTCTATTTAACTCTCCCAATACCTTGGATGGATGAGGTGCTTTATATAGTTTTTTACACATTGCTGTCCAGCGACTCATTAAATTTTGGAGATCTCTGTCTAGCTCTGCTACTTTTTTGCCTTCTGCTACGGTTCTAACAATTACACCAAAGCCTTTAGGCTTAATGCTTTTTACCAATCTTTTTAGGCGGTCTTTTTCTTCTTTGCTTTCAATTTTTTGAGAAACTGAAACTCTATTGGAAAAAGGCACCAACACAATATAACGACCCGGGAGAGAAAGCTCTGAGCTTATTCTGGGGCCTTTTGTGGAGATTGGTTCTTTCATTACTTGAACCAGTAACGACTGATTTGATTTTAAGACTTCAGCTACACTGCCGTCTTTATCAATATCATTTTCAAAAGTTAAATTCTGTAAAGAATAATCTTTTAATTTACCTGTGCTTACACGTTTTACGAATTTCAACAAAGTGAGGACTTGAGGACCAAGATCATGATAGTGTAAAAAACCATCTTTTGTATAGCCAACATTTACAAATGCGGCATTTAATCCTGGAACAGCTTTCCTGATCTTGGCGATAAAAATATCACCTACAGCAAAGTTGCTATCGTCTTCTTCTTTGTTTAATTCGACTAGTTTTCCATCTTTAATTAAGGCAAAATCTATAGCAGAGGAACCTGATCTAATAATCAATTCTTTGTCCACTCTTTTAGATTTTTATCCCGGAAATCGGGATGGATTAAACAATAAATTTTCACAGGGTTTTTAAGCCTGAAGAAACCGGAATTTAAAGGGTATTCAAATTCGGCTTCAATTTCAAAGAACGTTTTTTACTAAAAAAAGTAGTGAGAACACTACTTTTTCTTATGGCGGTTAGCTCTACTTCTCTTTTTACGCTTGTGAGTAGCTACCTTATGTCTTTTTCTTTTTTTACCACTTGGCATAGTGTACTTTTTTTAAATTAATAATTATATACTTTCAAACTCCCTATTACAGGAATTATTCTTTTACTTCAACATTAGTCTTAACACCATCTACAAAAATACGAGCAGGTTTAAATGCAGGGATATTGTGTGCAGGGATTTTAATTGTAGTATTTTTAGAGATGTTTCTTCCGGTTTTTTCAGCTCTTGTTTTAATAACAAAACTTCCAAATCCTCTTAAGTAAACATTGTCTCCGCTTTCTAAAGAAGTCTTCACTTCTTCCATAAATGTTTCAACAGTAGCTTGTACATCACCTTTTTCCATTCCTAACTTTTCGGAAATCTTCGCTACGATATCTGCTTTCGTCATTTTCGTACTATTTAAAATTATAATTGGGGTTCTTAATTTTCAAGGGGGCAAATATAAGAATTAAATCTCCAATATTTCAATCCTAATTCATTAAATAGTAACCAAATAAAGAATTATTATTGCAGGCAAACAATGACATTCATGATTTTTCATAAAATATTGATTAATTGGTACTTAGGTAATAAAAGAGATTTGCCTTGGAGAAAAACCAGTGATCCCTATCGTATTTGGTTAAGTGAAATCATGCTTCAGCAAACTAGAATAGAGCAAGGTTTGCCCTATTATTTGAGTTTTACAACCGCTTTTCCAACTGTTTTTGATCTTGCAAATGCCTCACAAGACGAAGTTCTTAAACTGTGGCAGGGTTTGGGCTATTATTCTCGGGCCAGAAATTTACATGAAACTTCAAAGGTTGTGGCTTATGAATTAGATGGTAAATTTCCAGATAATTACAAGGATTTATTGAAATTAAAGGGAATTGGTGATTATACAGCAAGTGCAGTGGCTTCTATTTGTTATAATGAAGCTGCTCCTGTGGTGGATGGAAATGTATATAGGGTTTTGGCTCGATATTTTGATATTGAGACACCTATTAATAGTAGTGCAGGTCAAAAAGAGTTTAAGGCTTTGGCAACCGAGCTGATGGATAAGGAGGATCCCGCTACATATAATCAAGCGATCATGGAGTTTGGTGCTTTGCAATGTAGGCCCCAGAACCCTTTATGTGAAAGTTGTCCGCTTTCCAATAGCTGTTTGGCTTTAAAAAATAATAAGATAGCTAGGCTTCCTTTTAAGCTGAAAAAAGCCAAGGTAAAAAAACGGTATTTTAATTATTTGGTTTTCCTTTCAGAAGAAAATGAAACTATTTTAGAGCAAAGGATAGGGAAAGGAATCTGGGAAGGATTGTATCAATTTCCTTTATTGGAGTCCACATCTTTAATAAATGCCGAAGCCTTGTTGGCAGAACCTAATCTTTTCCCCAAGGGAGGAGAACATGATGCAAAAATAAGTTTGTATAATGACACACCTATTATACATAAATTGTCGCATCAGCATATATACACCAGATTTTGGATTGTAGAGATTGCTGAATTAAATACCAATGCAATTCCCTTATCTAAAATCCAAGAATACCCTGTTCCGGTTTTAATTGCCAATTTTATCAGCGAATTTGAACTAAGTGAATATTAAATTTAGCTTCTAATATTTTTGTTGGTGGTAATATTGAGGTTAATAAGAGGGGATACTGAATAAATTTCTTTATTTTTAAATTATATAATTAGCTAAATATTTAAATAAAATATAATGACGGGTACACTTAATAAGGTAATGCTAATAGGGCATACAGGAGACGATGTAAAAATGCATTATTTTGAAGGAGGCGGAGCAATTGGACGTTTCCCTTTAGCTACCAATGAAGTTTACACAAACAAATCTTCTGGGCAACGAGTAGAGAATACCGAATGGCACAATATAGTTGTGAGAAATAAGGCTGCGGAAATCTGTGAGAAATATCTTAAAAAAGGAGACAAGGTTTACGTAGAAGGCAGATTGAAAAGCAGAAAATGGACAGATGATAAAGGGATTGAAAGATACTCGGTTGAAATTCAATGTACAGATTTTACCTTTCTAACACCTAAAAGTGAAACTTCAGGAAATGCTGCTCAAAATACTGCTTCAGCAAAACCAGTTTCCAATACTAAAAATGATACTTTTGCCAATCAAAATACAGGCAATGAGGAAGAAGACGATTTGCCTTTCTAAGTCTAACTAAAACATAAGCATTTGGATCCAGATCCTCCCAGTTTAATTTTATCATTTATATCACTAGAGTTTTCACAGGTTTTAAGCCTTGTAATGCTAATTGTATTATTAATCTGCTCTGCGCTAATCTCTGGTGCAGAAGTTGCGTTTTTCTCTCTAACTCCTGCAGACTTCCTTAGTGATAGCGGAAAAAGAACAAATGCTCAAAAAATAGTTGTCAAGCTTTTAGAGAAGCCAAAAAAGTTATTAGCTACTATATTAGTTGCAAATAATACCATAAACATTGCAATTGTTCTTCTTTTTGATTCTTTTACAGATGAGTTTTTCGGGAATTTGAATGCTGTTGTCTTTGGTATCAATTTTAAATTTTTGATAGAAGTTGGTATCGTGACCTTTCTTATCCTTCTTTTTGGAGAGATCCTGCCAAAGGTTTACGCAAGCAGAAACAATGTGAAATTCAGTAATCTAATGGCTATTCCATTAAATGTATTGGATTTTTTAATATCTCCACTTAGCACTCCTATGAGGGCTGTCACCATTTATATTCACGATAAGTTAGGCAAACAAAAAGGGTTTTTAAGTGTAGATCATCTCTCCCAGGCACTAGAAATGACGAGGGATGAGGACACCACACATGAAGAACAAAAGATTTTAAGAGGGATTGTTTCCTTTGGGAATACGGACACCAAGCAGGTTATGCGCCCTAGAATGGATATTTTTGCATTAAAAGAAAATCAAACCTATAAAGAGATAATTCCGGAAATAGTTGAAAATGGGTTTTCCAGAATTCCGGTTTATAAGGAAAACATAGACCAAGTAAGCGGAATTCTATATGTTAAAGATCTATTACCATTTTTAGATAGAAAGGACTTTGAATGGACTTCTCTTTTACGAGAGCCGTATTTTATTCCTGAAAATAAAAAATTAGATGATCTCTTAAATGAATTCAAGGATAAGAAAATTCATTTGGCAATTGTTGTAGATGAATACGGTGGAACCAGTGGTTTGGTCTCTTTAGAGGATATAATTGAAGAAATTGTAGGTGATATAAGCGATGAATTTGATGATGAAGATTTGGTTTTCTCCAAGCTGGATGAGTCTAATTTTATATTTGAAGGAAAGACTCCTTTAAAGGATTTTTATAAGATTATAAAGCTAGAAGACTCCTCGAATTTTGAAGAAAACAAAGGAGAATCAGATACCCTTGCAGGCTTTTTACTCGAAACATCGGGAGGTTTCCCGAAGAAGAATGAAAAGATCTCTTTTCAGAATTATCTCTTTACAGTAGAAGTAATAGATGATAAAAGAATAAAGCAGATCAAATTAAGTATTATGTCAGAAACATCTTCAGAAGAATAGTCTAGAGCTTTAAGCTTTTATACCTTAAATTAGTTTTCACCATTTTCAAGATGAAAAAAATAAGTATCATATTATTAATTATCGCTGTTTCTATTTCTTGTAAAGACGAGGTGCTTCCTAAGCAGAAGGCTTTTTTAGACTTAGAATTTCCTACTGCAGAATATGTTGAAACCAACCTAAGTTGCCCATATAGCTTTGAGTATAATTCTATTGCGAAGATTGTAAAACCTAAAGGTTCTAGGCCGTGTTGGATCAATCTGAATTACCCAAAATTGAATGCCTCTATTTTTATTACATATCAGGAAGTGCACAACAATTTGGATTCTCTTTTAATGGATTCTCAAAAATTACCCCTGCAGCATACTATTAAGGCAGACTATATAGAAGGAGATGTTTATGTGAATCCAGAGCATAAAACTTACGGAATGTTTTACTCAATTGATGGAGATGCTGCATCTCAAGCACAATTTTATGTTACAGACAGTGTTAAGCACTTTTTAACAGGCTCCCTCTATTTCAATCAAAAACCTAATTTTGATTCTATAATGCCAGCGGCATCCTACATTAAATCTGACATTAAGAGGCTTATGGAATCTCTTAAATGGAGATAATTCTCACGAAATAGTGTGCGTTTTTTTAAATATTAACATTTCTTCCGTTATTATTAAACAATAATTAACTTTTAGTCGAGGCCTTTGGTTTTTTACTTAATTTGGTGATTGCTAATTGAAAAAACCAAAATTATGAGGCACATCCAACTAACTGGCATCAAAATGATGCTTTTACTGTTTATTTTTCCTGCATTGCTATTCGCCCAAGAAACTTTAACAGGTAAAACAATTAATGAGTCGACAGGGGAAGTTGTACCTTTTGTGAATGTAATTCAAAAAGGAACTTCAAATGGAACGACTAGTGATTTAGACGGTAATTTTTCATTATCTGTTGAATCTTTGCCTACAACCCTAGTTTTCTCGTATATAGGTTTTGAAACCCAAGAGCGAGAAGTTACTCAAAATTCACCAATAAACGTAAGTTTTGTACAAGCTGCCGCCGCCTTAGATGAGGTAGTGGTTACTGGTCTTGCAACATCTATTAAAAGATCTAACTCGGCTAACGCAGTTTCTTCTATTAGCGCCAAGGAATTGGTTGGAACAACTGCACCTCCCACCTTAGATGGAGCCCTTTACGGTAAATTTCCGGGAGCTATAGTTAGTGCTAATTCTGGAGCACCGGGAGGAGGACTTTCGGTTAAATTAAGAGGTGCTACTTCTTTGCAAGGAAATACCCAGCCTTTGTACATCGTGGATGGTGTTTATATAGATAACTCTTCAATCCCGGCAGGTTTAAATATTGTTTCTGCTGCTGCAGGACAGGGAAGTTCATCTAACCAGGATAACCCATCTAACAGGATCGCAGATATTAATCCTGAAGATATTGCCAATATTGAGATCTTAAAAGGAGCATCTACAGCTGCAATTTATGGTAGTAGGGCTGCTGCGGGGGTTGTTATTATTACAACCAAGCGTGGTTCTGCTGGAAAGACTAGGTACAATTTTTCTCAAAGTTTAGGATGGACAGAAGTTATTAACCTTTTAGGTGTAAGAGACTATAATGAGGAGAGGGTGAGAGAAAGTTTTGGAGAAGCAGCTGTTCAGGATTTTATTGAGGCACGTGACCAAAATAGGCTTATTGACTACGAAAAGGAACTTTTTGGAGATCAAGGTCTTATTAGTATCACAAATTTTAACGCCAGTGGGGGAAGCGAAGATACCAGGTTCTTTGCCAGTGTTACACAAAATAAAGAAGACGGAATTGTCGCCAATACCGGTTATGATAAGATTTCATTTAGATTGAACATAGATCACAGGGCAAACGATTTTATCAAGTTTGGCTTTAGTACCAATTACATAAATTCTACTTCAGACAGGGGATACTTTAACAATGACAATACTGGAACATCTATAGGAGTTGCTCTAACAGGTACAGTGCCGTGGTTACAATTATTTCCTGATGAAAATGGAAACTATCCAGATAACCCTTTAGGAGCATCAAACATTTTGCAAACCAGAGACCTTGTAGTAAACCAAGAAAAGGTAGATAGGTTGATTACCGGAGGATACGCAAATATAGATATATATAAAGCTGAAAAATCTGGCCTTGAGCTTATATTAAGAGGAGGAATAGATTATTACGGTTATAACACCTATGCTTTTTTTCCAAAAGAACTTCAGTTTCAAAATCCGGATAACGGAGGATTAAACGGAGTGTCTGTGCAAGGAACTGCTACCAACAAGAACTACAATGTATCAGCATTCTTAGTACATAATTATTTTACTGATAGTAATATCAATTTCAGAACTCAGGCAGGTTTGACAAGAGAATCTTTTGATCAAAACCGATATCTTTTGGCAGCTACAGATCTTGTTGCTTCTGAAACCAACGTAGATCAGGCTACCAACACTGGTGTTGAACAAACAAGGGTAAGGCAGGAAGATGCTGGTTTCTTTGTTCAGGAAGAGGTGAATTATCAGGATAAGATAATTGCAACAATTGGTTTGAGAGGCGATAAATCTTCAAATAACGGAGATGCTAATGAACTTTTTTACTATCCGAAAGCTTCAGTTGCAGTTAATTTGAACGAGTTCGATTTCTGGAATGACGAATCTTTTTTAGGTCAATTTAAACTAAGAGCTGCTTATGGGGAAGCAGGTAATTTCCCTCCACCTGCTGGTTTATTTACTTCTTATGACAGCTATACAAACGTAGGAATTGATGGTACTTTAAAAGGAATTAGTTTAAGAGGAGTTTTGGGAAATCCAGATCTTAAATTTGAAAGACAAAAAGAATTTGAAACAGGAATTGATTTTGGGATGTTCTCTAACAGGTTTACCGGCTCGATTACTTATTATAAGAAAACAGTTGATGATCTAATTCTTCTTTCTGTTAAAGAACCATCTTCAGGATTTGGAAATCAATTTGTGAATGGAGGTAGTCTTGAGAATAGAGGAATAGAAATTGGCATTAATGCCATCCTTGCTAGAAGTCGTAATTTCAACTGGGATTTGGGAATCAATTTCTTCAAAAATGAATCTGAGATCACCAAGCTTGACGTACCTGCTTTTAACATTGGTGCATTTGGTGCAACATTGGGAACTTTTAGAATTGAAGAAGGAAAAAGTGCTACTCAACTGGTAGGTATTGGACCTAATGCAGGTGCTAACGGCCTTCAGGTATTTGGAGATTCTGAGCCAGACTTTCAAATGGCTTTCAACAACTTCTTAAGATATAAGGATTTTGAACTTTCGTTTTTATGGCAGTGGAAAAAAGGTGGAGATAACGTAAACTTAACAGCGTTATTGACAGATCTTAGTGGAACCAGCCACGATTTTGATACTGTAGATCTGGATCCGGAAGGACAATTAGGTAACGGTCCCTACAGGGTTAGTCAACTTGGTTCTTCGGCCCGGGTTTTCATTGAAGATGCCGGATATGTAAGATTAAGAGAGCTTGGATTGTATTACAATATACCATCCTCCCTTTCAGACAGATTGCTTAACGGAACTTTTGAGAGAATAAGATTAGGATTCTCTGGGACAAATCTTGTGAACATATTTGATTACAACAGTTATGACCCTGAAGTATCAAATTTTGGAGGAAGTGCTATCTTCAACGCAGTTGAAGTAACTCCTTTCCCTTCATCCAAACGTTATTTATTTAAAGCAGAATTTAACTTCTAAAAAGATCAGTATGAAAATTATAAATAAACTATTTGTTTTAATGGCCATCGGAATTTTTACTGTCTCTTGTGAGGTAGAAGAGTTTTCCGATTTGAATGGTCCTGAAGTGGATGCTTTGGTAGAAGATCTAGGCCGTGGAGACCTTCAGGATCTTGTAGGGGGAGTATTTTATTCTATGAGAGAAGGTTTAGGGAATTACTATGATGATGTAGGAGTTATAGGCCGGGAATTTTACCGTTTCTCAAGTTCAGATCCCCGTCTTACCGCAGATCTTTTAGGAAGAGAAAACGCAGTTCTTGACAATAACACTTTTTATATCACTACCCCTTGGGCGGCCAGATATAGAACAGTAAAAAATGCAAACATAATTCTTAATGCTTTAGAAAATTCTACTGCAGACTTTTCACCAGAAGAATTAAGTGCTACAAGAGGTTTTCTTAAAACCATAAAGGCTTATGAACTTTTGCTGAATTTGAACCTGACCTACGAGAATGGTATTCGCGTTGATGTTGATGATCCCAATAATTTAGGCCCTTTTGTTTCTTACACTGAAGGTTTAACGGCAATTAGAAACTTGATGGAGGAGGCCGCAACAGATCTTGTTTCAGGAGGAAACTCCTTTCCTTTCAAAATGACAACAGGTTTTGCAGATTTTAATACGCCTGCTAAATTTCTCCAAGTGAACAAAGGCTTGTCTGCCAGAGTAGCGGCTTACCAAGGGGATTACCCTGCAGTCCTTAATTTTCTGGAAAGCTCATTTCTGGATCTCTCCGGTGATCTTGATACTGGAATTTATTATGTTTTTTCTGAAGATCAAACAGATTTAGCAAATCCGGTATTTTTTCCTGAAAATGCCTCAGCCGCAGGTGTGAGAATTGTTCAGCCTGGATTTATTGCTGACGCCGAAGCAGGCGATACTAGAATTGATGAGAAAACACGACTTAGGGATGAAACGATCACTTTTGATGGACTTTCGGGAGATTATGATTTCTTCGTATACACTTCCCGAACAGATGATATTCCAATAATTAGAAATGCTGAATTAATCTTGCTTTATGCTGAAGCAAATATTTCAATAAACCCTTCTGAATCGGTAGAAGCTTTAAATGTAATTAGAAATTCTGCATCGCTCCCAGATTATTCAGGTGCTTTGACTCAGGCCGCTCTAACTACAGAGATGCTTAAGCAGAGAAGATATGAGCTTTATGGTGAAGGTCACAGATGGATAGATGCAAGAAGGTTCGATATCCTAAACACATTACCTATCGACAGGCCCGGGGATGATGTGTTCACTCAATTCCCTATTCCACTTACCGAGAATCAGTAAAACTTAATTAATATTCTTTAAAAGGCCTGAAATGTGGATTTCTCACGTTTCAGGCCTTTTCTTATTTTCCCTTCTCACCTAGATGGTTTTTATAGTACTTTCGCGAGCTATAATTATAATTTATTCCTTAACAAATGCCGTCTAAAAACCTTAAATGGATCTATCTGATCTTATTATCCCTGGTATGGGGAAGCTCCTTTATTCTTATTAAAAAAGGGCTTATTGGTCTTAGTGCTTTGCAGCTAGGATCGTTCAGGATAATTTTTGCGTCTTTGTTTTTAATCCTGATTGGGTTTAAAAGCATTAGTAAGCTTACTATGGCGCAATGGAAATGGATCTCTGTTTCTGCTTTTATAGGTTCTTTCTTTCCAGTATATCTTTTTGCTTATGCAGAAACCGAAATCGATAGCGCAGTTGCATCTATTTTAAATGCAACTACACCATTGATGACCTTAATTTTTGGAGTGTTATTCTTTAAAATGGCATTTACTCAAAATAAAGTATTGGGAGTAACTATTGGTTTAATAGGAACTCTAGGTTTGATATTTAGCGGTGCGCAAGTAAATCCAGATCAGAATTATCTCTACTCAGGTTTAGTTATAATAGCAGCCGCCTGCTATGCTTTTAATGTGAATATTATTAAGAGATATATGCACGATATTTCTGCATTGGGAATTACTGCTGGGAATTTTTTAGTGTTGCTTTTTCCATCTTTTGTTGTGTTGGTTCTAACAGGATTTTCTTTTGAAAACATCCTGAATGACGAAATTGTATTTAACTCCATTATTTACGTGCTTATTTTAGGAGTTATAGGAACTGGAATTGCAATGGTAATTTTTAATAAACTTATACAGATCTCCGATCCTGTCTTTTCGACTTCTGTTACCTATACCATTCCGCTAGTGGCTCTAGGCTGGGGTTTTCTGGATGGAGAAGTGTTTAGTGTATTTCAAGTAATTTCTATGCTAATCATTTTATTGGGTGTTTTTCTGGTAAATAGATCGAAGAATCTATATGCTAAAAACAAAAAAGCCGACCAATAATGGCCGGCTCTTTCAACATTAATAAAAAGATTATTCCATAAAATCCTCATCAGATACTCCTTCATTCACTTTAATGGCAGACACCTTAAATTCGAATGTTTGAGGTCCCATTGACTGAGATACTGTAAATGGAAATTTAATTCCGTTCACTTCCTGGTAATCACTGAAAGTAACAGGAACTTCCATAGTTTGATCTCCTTGAGACACTTTACTTACTGACTTCACTTTCAATCCGCTTTCTACATCATAGTATGCAGTTTTGTCTGCTGATAATGCTACAGCATAAGCATCTTTACCATCTACCAGCTCAATACCCATTACTTTTGCATCTTTGATGGTTAATTCTGGAAATGGATTAGCGTCTGCTTTTGCTGCCACTAACTGCTTATCTGTGAAAGCCATTTTTTGACCTTGTGCAACTGTAAATCCAGTTTCGCCGTTGTATACTTGCTTACTTAGAACATTCCCGCCCATAGCAATTTTTTGAGAAGACTTTCCATTGGCAGTCTTTACCTCAAGATCTAATTTTTGACCTTGAATTTCTGCTTGAGCTACCATCATAACACTCTCTGCTTTAGATACCGCTTCTTTTCCGCCAATCGCTTTGATATAATTGTTGAAAATAGTTTCAGCATTAACTGAAGCGTCTACAGTTTTATTGAATTCTGGCTTATCTACTTTATTTCCTTCTTTATCAAAATAAACTACTGGAATTTTCTTTCCGTTATACTTTATTTTTTCTAAATTTTCTACAACATCACTTCCTTTACCAACAACTACAATTCTGGAATTATCTGCAAGGAAATATTTCTTAGCAACTCGTTGTACATCTTCTGCAGTTACTGCATTAATGTTTTTTAAATAATCTTCATAAAAGTTGTCATCAAGATCTTCAGTTTCTACATCTAAAGCCAATCTTGCAATAGTAGCAGGCTGTTCCAAAGATAATACGAAATCTCCTGTATACTTAGCTTTTGCATTAGCTAGCTCTTTGTCTGAAACCTTTTCGTTTCTGATTTTGTAAATTTCATCTAAAAAAGCAACAACAGAACTATCTGTTACTGCATTCCTAACACTAGCACTTGCAACAAATGTAGCAGCACCATATTTATCGTTACCAGTTCTTGAATATGCTCCGTATGTATAACCTTTGTCTTCTCTCAAATTTAGAAACAAACGAGCCTCTCCACCGCCACCAAGAATTTTATTAGCAACTAAAACAGGAAAATAATCTTTATCTTTTTGTTTTAGATTTATGGTGTTTACTAAAGAAATTTCACTCTGTACAGCGTTAGCCATATCAACGAACTGAATTTCAGTTTGATCTAGATTGGTAACTGCTGGCATTTTATATTCTGGCAATTCGCTCTTTTTCCAATTAGAAAAATTTTCTTTTACCATTTTTTTTACATTATCATAATCTACATCTCCAACAATAACTAAATATGCATTTTGAGGAACGAAATAAGTTTTGTAAAAAGACTGTGCATCTGTTAAAGTTAATTTCTCTACAGTTGTTTCTGTAGCAAATTCTCCATAAGGATGATTTTTCCCATATGCTAAAGCAGATCTTACTCTACCCGCATTATAAGCTACATTTTTCTCTTGAGATTTTAAACCTTCAATTTCACGATCTTTTACCTTGGTAAATTCCGCTTCAGTAAATTTTGGATTTAGTGCTCCATCTGCCATTAGTTTTAAAACTTCTGGAAAGTATTTTGATAGCGTATTGGCACTAGCTCCACTAGAATAAAAATTAAGGCGAGCTCCCAAATAATCTACACGTTCGTTGAAATCGTCTTTAGACATATTTTGAGTACCAGTTCCAAGTAGTTGTCCTGTTAAACTAGAAACTCCAGCTTTTTCATCTTCAAATATTGGTGGATTGTCTAAACTTAAAGACATAGATACTCTTGGAAGTTTGTGATTTTCAACCACCATTACTTTCAGACCATTGTCTAAAGTAAAGCTATCAGGTTCTTCTATGTTTATTTTTGGGGCAGGCCCTGCTTTTGGTTGCTTACTTCTATCTATCTGTGCAGTCACACTAAAAGAAAGAAACAATAAGGCTGCAAAAGCTATTATATTATTTTTCATATTAATCGTTTTATTAATTTTATTGTTTTGCTTCTTCGGCTTTAGGTAAATATTCTAAAACCACTCTTTGGTTGGGATTTAAATATTCGTTGGCAACTCTTTTAATATCCTCTCTAGTAATAGATCTATAAATATTAATTTCTTCGTTTATTAAATCCGTGTTACCATATAATAAATAACTAGAAGCTAAAGAGTTTGCTATTCCAGCTACACTAGAATTAGAGTTTACATAATTGTTCTCAGCTTTATTCTGAAGTTTTTGAAAATCTTTTTCTGAAATTAAATCAATTCTAATTTTCGCAATTTCTTCTTCCATTTCAGTGTTTAAGGTTTCAAGAGTAGTTTCTCCTTGTGGAATTGCAAATACTAAATACATTCCATAGTCTTCTTGTTCTAAATTGAAAGCTTGAACTGCAAGTGCTTGTTTCTGCTCATCAACTAATTTTTTGTAAAGTTTAGAACTATTACCATCACTTAAATAATTAGAAATCATATTTAAAACATACGAATCTTTTTCAGTAAAAGCAGGTGTTCTATAACCTAGCACTGTTGCCGGTAACTGAATGTTGGCATCATAAGCTGTAGCATTAATTTGCTGGGTAATAGGATCTTCTTTTGGAAAATCTCTAGTCACAGCTTCTCCTTTAGGAATTGGCCCAAAATAATCTTCGATCATTTTTTTTGTTTTGGAAATATCTATATCTCCAGCAACTACTAAAACAGCATTATTTGGAACATAATACTTATCAAAATATTGCTTAAACTCTTCCAAAGTTGAAGCATCTAGGTCTTCCATATAGCCAATATTTGGATCTTTATAAGGATGGTTCACAAATAAATTTGACGAAACTGCCTGTAATAAGTTTCCATAAGGTGAATTATCTACACGTAATCTTCTTTCTTCTTTTACAACTTCATTTTGCGTATCAACTCCTTTTTGTTTGATAATAGGGTGCATCATTCTTTCAGATTCCATCCAAAGTCCTAACTCCAGGTTGTTTGATGGAAAAACTTCGTAATAATAAGTTCTATCATTAGAGGTGTTTGCATTGTTGCTTCCTCCATTACTACTTACAATTTCAAACCATTTTCCATTTGGAATATTTTCGGTTCCTTCAAATAATAGGTGTTCAAAGAAATGGGCAAATCCTGTTTTGCCATTTTGTTGGTCTTTTCCACCCACATGGTACATTACTGAAGTTGTAACCACAGGTGCGGTCTTATCTTGATGCAGGACAACGTGTAGGCCGTTATCTAGATCGTATTCTGTAAACTCAACTTCTTGTGCAAATCCGGTTGCTCCCAGAAGCAGCGCACAGGCTGATAATTTAATTTTGTTGATCATTTTTTTAATGGTTTTTATTAATGTGCAATATAAGTATCATAAATCGCTCATTTGTTACAGAAGAATCCATAAAACATAGCAGGTTAGGTCAAGATTAATAGAAATGCATAAATAATTGTTAAAATTAACAAGGTTTTAGGGAGAATACTCCTTGTTTTTTTGGAACTTTACCTTTAAAAAAAAGAATTGAAGATGAACAAATTTAAAATCCCTATTAAATACGGAATAGCAATTTCTGCTTCACTAATTGCTTATTTTTTAGTGCTTTCTCTATTTGGAGCGCATAATAATCCTGTTTTTAGCTTGTTTAATGGGGTGATTATGGCTTTCGGAATGTATGAGGCCATTAAGAATTATAGGCTAGAGAAAGGGTCTAAATTTAAATATGAAAAAGGTTTTATGACTGGGCTTCTTACCGGTTTTAACGCAACCATAATTTTCACTATTTTATTCGGAATTTATTCTACAGAATTGAATCCTAATTTTTTTAACGAGCTACTTACCATGTGGCGAAGCGATTACAACACAAGTGTCGGGATCATTTTATTTGTTGTTGCAATAATGGGTTTTGCCACTAGCTTTGTACTTACCTTGTCATTTATGCAGCTTTTTAAAGATTCTTGGAACACTAAAGATGCAAAAAAGCACACTTTATGAAATTAACCAAAGACTTTGTGAATTAATTATTTAGAAGTATATTTGCACCCGCTTGTGAAATTTCACAGGTGGTTTATTTAAAATAATTAATTAATAAATACGCTATGTACGCAATTGTAGAGATAGCAGGGCAGCAATTTAAAGTTGCAAAAGACCAAAAAGTATTTGTAAACCGTTTATCGGGAGAAGAAGGAGACAAAGTTTCTTTTGACAAAGTTCTTCTTTCAGGCGATGGTGACAATATTACTTTAGGCGCCCCAGCTATAGACGGAGCTTTGGTAGATGCTAAAATCACCAGACACGTTAAAGGAGACAAAGTTATTGTCTTTAAAAAGAAAAGAAGAAAAGGATACCGTGTAAAAAATGGTCACCGTCAATCCTTGACTGAAATTTCTATTGTTGGAATTACACTTCCAGGTGGTAAGAAATCTTCTTCTGCTAAAGCTGAACCAAAGAAAGAAGCTCCAAAAGCTGATACTAAGGCAAAAGCAAAAAAGGAAGTTGAAGTAAGTGAAAATTTAGTAACCCGTGCTGAACACCGCGTAGAAGGAAACATTGAAATCAATGTAGATAAACTTCTTCACAGTATTGGTACTGCTGCTAAATCTGATGCTGATGACTTGAAAGAGATCAACGGAATTGGACCTGCTTACGAAACTAAATTAAACGAAATAGGTGTTTATACTTATGAGCAAATTAGCAAGTTAAAAGCTGCCGATAGAGAAGAACTTTCTGCTATCGATGGTATTACTCGTGAGAAGATCGAATCTGATGAATGGGTAAAGCAAGCTAAAGAATTGCTTAAGAATAAATAATAAAATACTAACTAGAAAAACTATAAGCCATGGCTCACAAAAAAGGTGTTGGTAGTTCCAAGAATGGTAGAGAATCCGAATCAAAACGTTTAGGCGTTAAGATTTTTGGAGGTCAAGCCGCAACTGCTGGAAATATCATCGTTAGACAAAGAGGCTATACACACAATCCAGGTGATAATGTGTATGGAGGAAAAGACCATACTTTACACGCTAGAGTAGACGGTCTCGTAAAATTCACAAAAAAGAGAGATAACAAATCTTACGTTTCTATTGAACCGTTTGAAGCATAATTGATCTTTTATAGTTATTAAAAAGCCCTTTCTGGAAACAGAAAGGGCTTTTTTTGTACTTTTATTTGAAGCTAAATGTATAAGTCATGAATTTTATAACAATCCTGAATACACCAAATAATTTCCAGATAGCCATTGTCAAAAATTTATTCGACCAAGAGAAAATTCAATACAGAATCCCTGATGAATTTGTGAACAGTGCGGCTGGCATTGGAGGTCTTGGAATTACCGGGATGAGGGTACAAGTAATAGAAGAAGATTTAATAAGGGCTAAAAAAATATTAGAAGGAGTAAGTATCCTTTAGCATCAGACTTGCCTTCAAAAGGCGTAAAATAAAAAGACCCCTTACTAGAAATAGAAAGGGGTCTTTTTATTAATATGCCAATGGCATTAGTATCTGTAATACTCAGGTTTAAATGGTCCTTCTACAGTTACTCCAATATATTCTGCCTGATCAGTAGAAAGCTCTGTTAGCTCTACTCCAATTTTTTCCAAATGCAGTTTAGCTACCTTTTCATCTAAGTGCTTAGGAAGCATATAAACTTCATTTTCGTAGCTGTCAGCATTTTTCCAAAGCTCTATTTGTGCTAAAGTCTGGTTGGTAAATGAATTACTCATTACAAAACTTGGGTGTCCAGTTGCACAACCAAGATTTACTAATCTACCTTCAGCTAGTAAAATAATATCTTTTCCGTTTATGGTATATTTATCTACCTGAGGCTTAATAGTATCTTTAGTGTCACCAAAGTTCTCGTTTAACCAGGAAACAGCGATTTCATTATCAAAGTGACCAATATTACAAACGATAGTTTTGTCTTTCATCATTTTAAAATGCTCACCCCTAACGATATCTTTATTTCCTGTAGTGGTAATAACTATATCTGCTGTTGGAAGTACGGTTTCCAGTTTTTTAACTTCAAACCCATCCATTGCAGCTTGTAAAGCACAAATAGGATCGATCTCTGTAACTGTTACAATAGAACCAGCTCCTTTAAAGGAAGCTGCTGTCCCTTTTCCAACATCACCATATCCACAAACTATTACTCTTTTCCCAGCTAGCATAATATCTGTAGCTCTACGTATAGCATCTACAGCACTTTCTCTACATCCGTATTTATTATCGAATTTAGATTTTGTAACAGAATCGTTAATGTTAATCGCAGGCATTGGAAGTGTTCCGTTCTTTACTCGCTCATACAATCTGTGCACACCAGTCGTGGTTTCTTCAGAAAGACCTTTAACTCCTTCAGCTAATTCAGGATATTTATCTAAAACCATATTGGTAAGATCTCCCCCATCATCTAGGATCATGTTAAGTGGTTTACGATCTTCTCCAAAGAATAAAGTTTGCTCTATACACCAGTTAAATTCTTCTTCATTCATCCCTTTCCAAGCATATACAGGAACACCCGTAGCTGCAATAGCTGCTGCGGCCTGATCTTGAGTAGAAAATATATTACAAGAACTCCAAGTAACTTCAGCTCCTAAAGCCTTAAGGGTTTCTATTAAAACCGCCGTTTGGATAGTCATGTGTAAACATCCGGCGATGCGTGCCCCTTTTAAAGGTTGCTCTGTTCCAAATTCTTCGCGAAGAGACATTAAACCAGGCATTTCTGCTTCAGCTAATTCTATTTCTTTTCTTCCCCAATCTGCAAGGGAAATATCTTTAACTTTATAGGCCGTATAAGGCACTGTTTTAGTAGACATATTATTATATTTGATTTTTAGCAATTTTTCAGTCGCAAAAGTACGTAATATCTAACAAAATTTCATGCCACTTTACAAAACAATAACAGTTGATGAAGGCACTAAAGTGCTCATTTGGAAGATCGAAGAAACGCTGGATTGGCTTGTTGATGATATTCAATTAACCAATCACTGCCAAGAACGGGTGAACGGAATGAAATCTGAAATCCATAAACGTGGGTTCATGAGTATTAGGCATTTATTTGCCGAAATGGGTTATACAGATCATGATCTTTTTTATGACGAAAAGGGAAAACCTCATCTTAAAGATGGTAAATGTATCTCCATTACACATTCCTTCAACTTCACAGCGATCATTATTTCTGAAGATGAGGTGGGAATAGATATAGAAAAGCAAAGGGATAAGATCTTAAAGATTGCAGAAAAGTTTACTCCCCTAAAAGAATATCATACTTTGGCTAATGAAGAAGCGATTATAAGAAAATTGACGATAGTTTGGGGCGCTAAAGAATCTATCTACAAATTGTATTCACAATCTGGTCTTGGGTTTTTACAACACATCAATATTGCTGATTTTGATTTCGACGATAAAAGAACTACCGGTAAGGTTTATTTTAAAGGAAAGAATTCCGATTATAACTTGGAGTTTTTGGAATTCGAAGGCTTCACCTGTGTCTATGCAAAGCTTTCTAAAGTTGAAGTTAAAAAATAGGCTATGCTCACAGCAACCATTTATGAAAATCTATCTCTATTAAAGGATCTCGATCAAAAGCAACTTATAGTTCTTATAGATCCCGACAAATTTGACGAATTTAAAGCAGAAGAATTTTTTAATAATCTTCCCGAAGATATCACACATATATTTGTTGGAGGAAGTACTGTTGAAGCTTATAAAACAGACAGAACAGTCTCTGCTATAAAGCTTTTCTCAGAGATGCCAGTCATTATTTTCCCGGGTGATCATACTCAAATTACAGAAAAAGCCGATGGAATTCTTTTTTTAAGCTTGTTATCTGGCAGGAATCCGGAGTATTTGATAGAACAACAAGTTAAATCTATAAACAAACTAAAGAAATCTAATCTAGAGATTATTCCAACGGGCTATATCCTAATAGATGGAGGGAAGGAGTGTGCGGTGCAAAGGATAAGCAAGACTAAGCCGATGCCACAAAATAATATAGAAGCTATTGTAAATACGGCTTTGGCAGGACAATTCTCGGGCAAGCAATTAATTTATTTGGAAGCAGGAAGTGGAGCAATCAATCATGTTTCTCTGGAAATTATCAAGGAAGTTAAAAAGGCGCTTTCCATTCCATTAATTGTTGGCGGTGGTATTAAAAACAGTCGTCAATTAGAAAACATTTATAAAGCAGGAGCAGATATAGTGGTGATAGGAACTGCTTTTGAAAAAGGGAATTTTCATTAATATATAATTTTGAGGCTTTAAATGGGATTGTAGAAATCCCGTTCACTTCACTCCTCACTCTCCACTCCTCACACTTCACTTTTCCACCTAAAATTATAAGCTCCAAATTTCACCCGATGATCCTTAAAATATATTTAAATTTGATAATCGTAAAAAAATAATACATGAAAATTTCCGTAGAACTTACCCTTACTCCTTTACAGGATGAATATGAACCTGCAATTATCAATTTCATTAAGAAATTAAGAGCTTCCGGATTAACTGTTTTGGAAAATCCATTAAGCACTCAGGTGTATGGGGAGTATGATAAAGTGATGGAAGTTTTGAATAAAGAAATGAAGACCGCATTAGAATCTGTAGAACGAGGACTACTTTATATTAAAATTGTAAAATCTGACAGAAGCGAGTATGCAGCCGATTTTTGATTTCTTTTTTGGGCAATACTATGAGTACCCTACATTATTTATATATCTAGAGGTTATAGCTGTAATTTTTGGTTTTCTATCTGTTTGGTATTCCAAGCAAGAGAACATTTTGGTATATCCAACAGGGATTATAAGTACCCTTATTTTTGTATATCTCTTATGGCAATGGGAGTTGTTGGGAGATATGATGATAAATGCTTACTATTTTGCTATGAGTATATACGGTTGGTATATTTGGACGAGAAAAGTGGATGCTACCCATTTTACTCCAGTAACAAAAATGAATAAGAAGGAACATGTCTGGTCCATTTTAATATTTGTTGCCACCTTATTGTTTGTGTTTGGAGTCTATGAATATTTTGAAAAATGGAATAATTGGACTGCATATATAGATACTATTACAACAGCAATCTTTTTTGTTGGAATGTGGCTAATGGCAAGAAAGAAGATTGAGAACTGGATCTTTTGGATCGTTGGTGATATCATTTCAGTACCACTATATTTTTATAAAGGCTTAACCTTAACTAGCTTTCAATATTTATTATTTACAATTATAGCCGTTTTTGGTTATTTCGCATGGAAGAAAAGCTTAAACAAAAACCTTCAGCCTGTTTTAAAGTAGTATTGTTCGGGCCGGAGTCTACCGGTAAAACTACTATGGCAAAAAAACTTGCGGCTCATTTCAAAACTGAATGGGTTGCAGAATATATGAGAGAGTATCTTCAAAAAAAATGGGATTCTAAAAAAGAAGTCTGCGTACCAGAAGATCTTATAACTATTGCTGAAGGCCAAATGGAACGAGAAAACAAAAAAGCTAAAACAGCTAATGAAGTATTGTTTTGTGATACAGATCTATTGGAATTAAGCGTCTATTCCAAAGCTTATTATAATGGGTTTTGTGAACCTTCTATTCTTAAACATGCGTTAAACAATTGGTATGACCTTTACTTTTTAACTAATATTGATGTTCCTTGGGTTCCAGACGATCTGCGGGACAAACCCCATGATAGGGAAGGTATGTTTAATAAATTTAAAAGCTCCCTACGCTTTCATAACAGGCCTTTTGTTGAATTAAAAGGTAATGAGAACGAACGGTTTGAAACTGCGGTTTCAGCAATTAATGAATTATTAAAGTCAAAAAATTGAAGTTTAGCCAGAAAGATATCGCCCAGATTCAAGAAAAGGGACTTAGTTTAAAAGAAATAGAAGACCAAATCGCTATTTTTAAGCGGGGTAATAAAGCTGTTAAGATATTGGCTGCTGCTACCTTGGGAAATGGAATTAGTCAGGTAGATAACAAACAAGCTGATAAGTTCATTTGTATATTTGAAGATTTAAAAAATAATCTTAAGCTCCTTAATTTTATTCCAGCATCTGGTGCAGCTACAAGAATGTTTAAAGAATTATATGTCTTTGTTGAAAATTTTGATCCTGATAAAGATTCATTGCAGGAATATTTCAGAAGAAATGAAACTAAGAAACTAGAGCATTTTTTAAGCGAGCTCCATAAGTTGCCTTTCTATGAAGAAACGCTTTCTTCAGCAATTAAAAATTTTCCAGAATTTAAGAATAGCTCCGCAGATATTCAAAAATACTATTTAGTAAGATCTATGTTGTTTAAGCCCGGACTGGAGCTTGGGAATTTTCCTAAAGGCTTAGTACCTTTCCATAGATATAAAGATTTTACAGCTACAGCTTTCGAAGAGCATCTTTATGAAACTGGCACTTATGCTGAAAAAAACAATAAAGCCAATCTTCATTTTACCGTTTCCAAAGAACATTTAGATAAATTTAAAAGGGAATACGATGAGATAAGATCTCGGGTTGAGGAACAAACAGGTACTACTTTTCAAATTGGTTTTTCTTTTCAAGATTCAAAGACAGATACTATTGCTGTAGATCCTTCTAATGTATTTTTCAGGTCTTCCAGCGAAGAAATATTTTTTAGACCAGGAGGTCATGGAGCACTTATAGAAAATCTCAATAATCTCGATGCCGATCTTGTTTTTATTAAGAATATAGATAATCTGGTAACCGCATCTAATAGAAAAGAAGTGGCATTTTATAAAAAAATGCTAGCCGGATATTTATTGAAGGTTCAGCAAGAATGTTTTTACTATTTAGAAATTTTAGATGCTCAGGATTTCTCTGAGACCAGCCTTCAGCAAATTATCCAATTTTCAAAAGATCAATTATCACTAAGTTTTTCAAACGATGTTGAATCAGTTTCAGAAGTAAAACAGATACATAAATTAAAGCAACTACTAAATAGGCCATTACGTGTATGTGGAATGGTTAAAAATGAAGGAGAGCCGGGTGGAGGACCGTTTTTAGTGGAATTTGAAAATGGAGATTCTTCCCTTCAAATAATAGAAGGAGCACAAATAGATTCTAAGAATCCACAACAAAAAGAAATAGCACAAAACTCCACTCATTTTAATCCTGTAGATCTGGTATGCGGATTAAAAGATTATAAAGGAGAGAAATTCGATCTTAACAAATTTGTAGACCCAGAGATGAGTTTTATTACCTCTAAAACTAAGGATGGGAAAGCTTTAAAAGCTCTGGAACTTCCGGGTTTATGGAATGGAGCTATGGCAAAGTGGAATACTGTTTTTGTAGAGGTTCCTGTTTCTACATTTAATCCGGTGAAAACTATTGGAGATCTTTTAAAATCGAGTCATCAGCCTAAATAGATCATGCCTAATCTAGCTACACTTTTTAATGAGGTTTCGTTTAAAGCTGTTCGCAGTTCTGGTGCTGGGGGACAACATGTAAATAAAACATCTTCTAAAGTGATCCTCACTTTTAATGTTGAACAATCTTCTGGTCTTTCAGAAGAAGAAAAGCAATTGTTAAGTAAAAAATTGCAAAGCAGATTAACTCTCAATAACGAATTGATACTAGATTGTAGTGAAACTAGAAGTCAGCATAAAAATAAAGAGCTGGTTCTTGACAGGTTTAAAGAAATTGTTTTGGCGGGACTTACTAAACCCAAAAAGAGAAAAAAGACGAAGCCTAGCAGGGCTTCAAAATTTAAACGACTGCGCAAAAAGAAAATGCATTCAGAGAAAAAAACTAATAGGCGTAAGCCAGATCATTCATAAACTTACTTAAAACTGGGTAAAATATCCCCGTTTTAAAAACTGTAATCTACACTTTTCACATATTTCCACTACCAAAAAATTAACTTAAAGTCATCATTTATAGCCTCTTGCGTTAATATTTGCTTAAATGGTACAATTATTCGTTAAGATTAGACACTAAAACTTAGTATTAACTTTATATACTGACTATTATGAAAAAGTTAGGTTTAATACTGTTAGCAATAGGCTTATTTTTTACTGCTGCAAATGCTCAAGTAGAAGAATTGCAGACTGAGGTAGAAGTAAAAAAAGAATTAGTAGTTGCAGGAGATGAATTTGAGAAAATAGAGGTTTCGGCATTACCAGAAGCAGTTACTGCAGCAATTTTAACTCAATTTCCAGAGGCTATTACCACAGAAGCTTTTGTAAAGCAAGATGAGGAAGAGGTGATATATAAAGTTAAATTGGATCTTAAAGGACAAATGAAAAAAGTCTATTTGGATTCAGCAGGAAACTGGATAAAAAAAGAAGATAAGAAAGAGGAGTCTAACTAGCCAACCAATCTTTCTGAATAAAAAGAGCTGACATTGCGGTCAGCTCTTTTTTTGTTTTAATATGTACGTCTTTAAAAGAACCATAATTCGTAAATTTGCGAGATAATAAACCAAAGACCAATTATGGTATCCATTCTTATAGTAGAAGACGATGTGGCATTTGCAACAATGTTAAAAACCTTTTTTGAAAAAAAGGGTTATAAGGTGGACACTTCTTTTTCTGCCGCAGAAGCCTTTAAAAAAATCAAGGCAAACCCATATGAAGTGATACTTACCGATGTGAGATTGCCCGATAGTGATGGGTTGGAAGTGCTATTCGAAGTTAAATCTAACTACCCCACAGCACAGGTTATTGTAATGACCAATTATGCTGAAATACATATGGCTGTTACAGCTATGAAAAATGGAGCTTTTGATTATGTTTCAAAACCATTTAGGCCAGAAGCCATTCTTCAGACCATTGAAAATGCTTTAGACCAGAAGAATTTAAATGGAAATATGATCTCTCAGGAAGAAGTTCTTCCGAAGAAAAAACAAAAAATAAAAGCAGCTGAGTCTTCTTCAGAATTTGTGAAAGGAGTAAGTGATGCAGCTATAAAACTAAATGATTATATAGAACTCGTAGCACCAACCAATATGTCAGTCTTAATCATAGGGGAAAGTGGAACAGGAAAAGAACAAGTTGCCAAAAGCATACATAATAAAAGCAAGAGAAAAGCCGCGCCTTTTATTGCAGTAGATTGTGGGGCAATTCCAAAAGAGATCGCCTCCAGTGAATTCTTTGGACATGTGAAAGGATCTTTTACGGGAGCCATTCAAGATAAAACTGGACACTTTGAAGCAGCCAATGGTGGTACTTTATTTTTGGATGAAATTGGTAATTTAAGTTATGGATTGCAAGTACAATTGTTACGTGCTTTGCAGGAACGTAAAATTAAGCCTGTAGGGAGCAGCCACGAAATAAAAGTTGATATTAGAGTAGTAACGGCTACGAACGAAGATTTAACCAAAGCCGTAAAAGAAGGGAATTTTAGAGAAGACCTTTATCATAGGTTAAATGAATTTTCTATTAAAGTTCCAGCATTGCGCGAGAGACGTGAAGATTTAATGCTTTTTGCAGATAATTTTCTTGACCAGGCAAATGAAGATCTTGAAAAAGAGGTAGTTGGGTTTAGTGATGAAGCAACTGAAGCTTTTAAAAATTACAGTTGGCCGGGAAATCTACGGGAACTAAAGAATATGGTGAAAAGATCCGTGTTACTTGCTCAGGCTGATATAATCCCACTTAAAGTATTGCCACATGAGATTTCATTGGCTAAAAGCAGCGATGAATCATACAGTTTATTCAAGAATAAAAACGAAGAATCTTTAATCCTAGATGCGCTGGAAAAAGCACAAGGAAATAAGAGTAAGGCTGCAAGACTTTTAGATATAGATAGGAAAACACTTTATAACAAACTGAAGCAGTACGATATTAAACTATAATTTCTCTCTCTAGCTTCTCTAAAAGCGCTTCTATTTCGGTTATCAATCCTTTAATTTTTTGATCTTCAAAATATTCTGGCACTTCCTTTTCCAACTGCTGTAATTGAAAAACGATATTTCGAGTATTTAGCTGCTTATACATTGGCAGCATTTTGTGTGCGATAGCAGTGATTTTGCTTTTGTTCTTATTTATAATTGCTTTGTTTATTGCTGCCAGGTTTTTTCTACTAGCATCTACAAAAACTTTTAAAATAGTATTCAAAGCATCTTTATCGTCACCTGCGAATAATAAGATCTCCTTTAAGGAAAATTCTTCCGAGCTTTCCCTTGTTTGAATTTTAATTTCCGAGTTTGTTTCTAGTTCTAGATTCAAAACATCTCCAATTTTTTGCAATAGCTCTTGTGGCTTATATGGTTTTAATAAATTCCCAGAGAAACCGGCATCTAAATAATCGCTGCTAGAAAGGGTGGTTCTACCCGAGGCCGCAATCACAGGAATGTGTTTTAACTTCTTTTTAGATTGAATTGCATTTAGTAATTCAAATCCATCCATGCTTGGCATTTGAATATCTGTAAGGACTAGATCGTATTTTTTTCTTCCTAATTTTTCCAGAGCCTCTTTCCCATCTTGTGCTATATCACAATGCATCCCAATAGATTTTATAAGTTCTCGGGAAAGTGCCAGTTGAGAGGATTCGTCATCTACCGCGAGAATATTTTTCCCGTATAAGTGGGTATTGCTAATTGGTGACTCAGTAATAATTTCTAGACTGTCTTTTAGTTTTATAACCGGAATTCTTACTGTAAATTCACTTCCTATTCCAGGGTCGCTTTCTAAGGATAGTTCCCCTTTTAATAATTTAGTTATTCGTTTAGAGATAGCTAGACCAAGCCCAGTTCCGCCATATTTTTTTTCTATTTGGCGGTGTTCCTGAGAAAACTCTTCGAAAATTTCTTTCTGTTTGTCTTTTGAAATACCAAGACCTGTATCTTTTATTTTATAGGTTAAGATATAGCTGTCTTCTATTTGTTTTTCTAGGCTAACAGATATTGTTAAGCTTCCTTTTTCAGTAAATTTATAGGAGTTATTAATAAGGTTAGAGAGTATTTGTTTGATCCTAAAGGGATCACTTAACACATTTACATCTGCATTTTCTTCAGCTTCAACGATTAATTCTAGATTTTTAGGGTCGTCTTCAGGAATAATATTATAGAAGGTTTCTTCCAGTAATTTTTTGGCATTAAAAGGCAATTTTTCAATCTGCATTTTACCAGCCTCCAGTTTAGAGAGATCTAAAAGATCATTAACTAAATGGAGAATGAATTCTGAACTTTTCCTGAGGTGGCCCAGATAATGTTCTTGCTTGTTGTTAAGAGGTGTTTTGCCAATTAATTCTGTATAGCCAAGCACCGTATTAAGAGGAGATCTTAGGTCGTGTGTGATAGTTGCCATGAATTGCTCCCGGCGAATCATTAAAGACTCTGTAAAGGCTTTGGCTTCCTCCAGTTGAATTCTATATCGCTGACTTCTGGAAACATCCCTAATTATTAGAAATAGAAAAAACAACACAATTAGCACACTTGTAATGCCTACAAAAAGGAGTATTCGCGAAATTTCATTCAGCATTTTTTGAGACCTCTTAGCTCTATTAAATGTCGTAGCTCTTTCCTCTTGCTCTACAGATGCCAATAAATTTCTTAATTGGTCATTTAGGATGATATCATTATCGAGTAATTCGTTTTCTTTCTTGTTGATTATAGCTCTGAATTTTTGATTTTCACGCTCTAATTCATTTAATACTTTTTTTACTGAGGTCACTAAAGAATCTGCACTAATACTGGAAAGTTGTTCTTGATTTTCTTCTTTGGAGAATTCTAACAATCTGATTAGAACCCTTCTTTGGTGAGGTTCTAAATTTGCAAAACGCTTATCGTAATCGTTATCTTTAAAGGATTCATCTACTTTTTCTAATTCCTGAATCACCTCTGTATAAAAACTCGTATTCCTATCTCTTGATCGAAGTTTTAATAATTCCTCCAAGTTTTGGCTCTTTCGGGATAATAAGTTGGAAATACTATCCAATTCAATTTTCATAACCGAATCTGCATAGGTGGTCTTAAGAACATTGATACTTTCTTGAATGCCATCTATTTGCCCACTATATCTATTAAGATCTGTAGTGTCACCTGTTTGAATAAATTGGCGACCTGTACTTTCTGTTTCGTAAAGAGCGGTAGCTATTTCACTTACTAACACTAATTGCTGATTGTTAATGTTGTTGGACTGATTTATAGAAGAAAACTTCACCACCTGTTCATAGGTGAACCATACAGCCATAGCGGCAACCGCAGCTACCATTAGGTACCCAATAATTACCTTAAAAGTTATGGAGCGCTTTGTGTTTTGCATTAGCAAATTATCGCTAAAATTACGCCAATTCTTTTAAATTTTGGTATTGATGTAGGAAATCAAAAAAACCTTATTACATTTGTCGAACATCTCAAAGGGGTGCTATTATAAGATTTATTTCTGAAGAATAGCTGAGATTATACCCAACGAACCTGGGCAGGTAATGCTGCCAAGGGATACGGATACTCGAAAGAGTGTCAAATTTGTTTAGACCCCTTTATAGATCTTCAAGATAGATTTATTAAGGGTTTTTTTATACGCGAATTTTCGCACTAAATTTAAATCAAGAATAATCGCCCCTTTTATTCGTAACACCATTAATGTAACGAATGAAACATTTATTTCTATTACCTACAGCTCTTTTAATAACCGCATTAGGTTATGCTCAACAAAAAAACGACACGCTAAGAAAACCCGTGGAAACACTGGATGAAGTCTTAGTACAAGCCATCAGGGTAGATGCAGATTCTCCTGTAACCCACTCAGATATTTCTAAAAAGGAACTTGAAAAACGCAATTTAGGGCAGGATATTCCTTACCTCTTAAATTATTTACCTTCTGTGGTAACCACTTCAGATGCTGGTGCTGGAGTAGGATATACCTATATTAGAGTTAGAGGAAGCGATGCTTCTCGAGTAAATGTAACCCTCAACGGAATTCCATTTAACGATTCTGAAAGTCAAGGATCTTTTTGGGTTAATTTGCCAGATTTTGCATCTTCAGTTCAAAGCCTTCAATTGCAAAGAGGAGTAGGTACTTCTACCAATGGATCTGGAGCTTTTGGAGCGAGTTTAAATTTGCTTTCCGATGCTGTTTCCGAAGAAGCTTATGGAGAGATTTCTAATTCTGTTGGTTCTTTTGGGACTAGAAAACATAATGTAAAATTAAGCACAGGCTTGTTGCAGGATCATGTAGAGATCTCCGGGAGATTATCTACAATAGTTTCCGACGGGTATGTAGATCGAGCTTCTTCCGATCTTAAATCTTACTTTTTACAAGCTGCTTATGTAGATGATAATACTTTAATAAAAGCTATCACCTTTGGAGGACATGAAAAAACGTATCAATCTTGGTTTGGGATAGATAAAGAAACTCTGGAGAATGACCGAACTTTCAATCCTGCGGGCATGTATACAGATACCGAGGGAAATACTCAATTTTATGATAATGAAGTAGATAATTATAAGCAGGATCATTATCAGTTGCACTGGAATGAGCGGTTTAACAATTACTGGTCTACTAATCTTGGCTTAAATTATACCTACGGAAGAGGGTATTTCGAACAATATAAGGAAGATGAAGATTTTGAAGATTATAATTTTACACCCATAGAAATTGGTGGGGAAACCATTAATTCTACAAATCTTATAAGACGCAGATGGCTGGATAACGATTATTATGTGTTGAATGCAAATGCAACTTATAAGAACTCTAAATTAGAAGTAACTTCTGGAGCATTTTATAGTTTGTATGAAGGTGATCATTTTGGAGAGGTTATCTGGGCTAGATTTGCCAGTGATTCTGAAATAAGGGACAAGTATTATTTTAGTGATGCAACTAAAACTGAATTTACTGTATTCTCTAAAGCTACTTATAAGCTAGATAATAAATGGCAATTTTTTATTGATCTTCAAGGGAGGTTTATAGATTACTCCACAGGTGGGATCACCTCAGACCTTGTAGGTATAGATGTTGATAAAAGCTTTGAATTTTTCAATCCAAAAGCGGGGATCACATATCAGTTAAATCCAAGCAATCAGTTTTATGCTTACTACGGAAGAGCAAACAGGGAGCCTACCAGAAACGATTTTGAAGAAGGAATTAGTACCGCTGAAAAATTGAACGATTTTGAATTAGGCTGGAGATATGATAAACCTAATTTTAAGGTGAACTCGAATCTTTACGTGATGGATTATAAAGATCAGTTAGTGCTTTCAGGAGCCTTAAACGATGTGGGAGCTCCATTAAGAACTACCAGTGGGAACAGTTATAGATTAGGTTTAGAAATAGATGCCGACTGGCAAATATCTAGTAAATGGAGCTTGATGCCTAATATTGCTTTAAGCACAAATAAAAATCAAGATTTTGTCGCTTCTATAGATGGGGCTTTGGTAGATCTTGGAAATACCAATATTTCTTATTCCCCAGAAATTGTTGCCTCTAATATGTTCGTTTATTCACCTAAAGAGAATTTACAAATAGGCTTGCTATCTAAATTTGTAGGTGAGCAGTATTTAGGGAACATAGATAGCGAAGCTTCTAAGTTGGATAGTTTCTTTGTAAATGACCTAAATGTGGTGTATGAATTAAGAAATATTCCAGTTTTTAAATCCATCGTTTTTAATGCCTTGGTAAATAATATTTTTGATATTAAATATGTGTCCAATGGATATTTCTTTACTTATGATGACGATTTTTCTATTCCCGGAGAAATAACCACAATAGAGGGAGCAGGTTATTATCCGCAGGCTGGAATTAATTTCTTGGCTGGAGCCACCTTAAAATTTTAATCTCTCATTGAGAGATCAATTAGGTGAAACTTATCTCAAAAATTTTAAAAGTATTTTCATTCCGAAATATCGGGGCAAACCTAGAAGATTCTCATATAATAAAAAGAATTTTGTGCGGTAGGGATCAATTTTCAAGATTGATGCACAAAAAAAGTCGTCATTCTTAATTTAGAATGGCGACTTATATTTTTTATAAAAAAAGGCTTTAGTTAAATACCTCTAACGTATTTCCGTTTTTACTTACTCTATAGGGTTTCATGGTGTATTGGCCGCTCCCGTTGGTAAGCTCCCCCGTTAGAATGTTATAACTGTTGCCATCATCACAATCACATTTAGCAATAACTCCCTGTACTCGCAAAGTTGAACAATCACTTAAAGGGTGGTTGGGATCGCTTAATTCAAAAGCAGTGAACTGAGAGTTATTAATGTTATAAACAACTACACCATTAATCCCGGTATTATAAGTAGAATAACTATTTCCGGGAAAATTTAAAGCGTTATATTCTGGTAAGTTTAAATCAAGATTCAATCTAAAACTCACATTTATTAAATTGGGATTATCTATTCTATCGTCAGCATTGGTACTGCAAGAGTTAAGGAGTAAAAGTAGCATTAATAAACTACAAAGTTTTTGAATCATTTTAATTGGATTTTGGGCTTAAGAAATATATTGCTTTCAAAATTTAAATTTATTATATTTGTGTATATAAATCCCGTCTTATGTGGGATTTTTTGTATTTATTAGCAAGATTTTGAAATTTAAACGCATATAAAACAGGCCTAAATTAGGTTCTCCAAACCCTATTACTTTTGGAGTTTGGAATTTATAAAATCACGATACAGTTATAGGTAATGAGGAGTGTCAGGTGAATTCCTTTAACTGCTATTGATAAACGATAAAATTATGAGTAAAGTATCTTATTATACACTTGAAGGCTTAAAAAAGCTGAAAGATGAACTTAATCAATTAAGAGATATCGAGCGTCCTAAAGCATCTGAAGCAATTGCTGAAGCTCGCGATAAGGGAGATTTGAGTGAGAATGCAGAATATGATGCAGCAAAAGAAGCACAGGGATTATTAGAAATGAGAATTGCTAAAATGGAAGAAGTGGCCTCTAATGCACGAGTTATAGATGAATCTCAGTTGGACATTTCAAAAGCTTTAGTTCACTCCTTGGTTAAAATTAAAAATAAAACCAACGGATCAGAAATGACCTATAAGTTGGTGGCTCAAAGTGAAGCCGATATTAAAACCGGTAAGATTTCTGTTGAATCACCAATTGGAAAAGGATTACTGGGAAAACAGGTGGGAGATACTGCAGAAATTAGTGTTCCTAATGGTACAATGGAATTTGAAGTACTTGAGATCTGGAGAGAATGAATTTAAATTTTAAATAAAAAAAATATAACCTTTTCTGTGTCTTTTAAGAGATGCCATGAAAAGGTTTTTCAATTTTAATATATACAACAATAGTTATGTCTACAATTTTTTCTAAAATCATCAGCGGGGAACTTCCCTCTTATAAGATTGCCGAGACCGATAAATTTCTTGCTTTCTTAGACATTAATCCTAATGCAAAAGGACACACTCTATGTATTCCAAAAGAGGAAGTTGATAAATTGTTTGAATTAGATGACGAAACCTATATGGGATTAATGAGTTTTTCCAAAAAGGTAGCAATGGCTCTAGAAGAAGCGGTTCCTTGTAAACGAGTGGGAATGGCAGTGATTGGACTGGAAGTACCACATGTACATGTTCATTTAATCCCACTAAATAAAATGAAGGATATGGACTTCGGTAAAAAGTTGAATTTTTCACATGATCAATTATCGAGATTAGCAGAAGAGATCAAGGAGAATTTATAATGGATTATTCAGATTATAAACTTAGTATAGACTTAAGGATAGACTGGAGCGATCTGGACATGTATAAACATGTAAATAATCTGACATTTATCAGATTCATGCAAACAGGAAGAGCGCTTTTTTGGGAAGCAACTGGACTAACTGAAATTTATGAAGCTACCCATAGAGGGCCAATGGTGGTATCTACACATTGCGATTTTAAAAAATCTTTATATTATCCTGGAACTGCCATTGTAAAAACAAAACTGGCATTTATTAAGAATAGCAGTTTTGGTCTAGGTCATATTATTTTGAATGAAGACATGGAAGTTTGTGCCGAGGGTCGTGATATTGCTGTTTGCTTCGATTTTAATTTGAATAAAACTTACACCATCCCGGATAATCTTAGGGCAATCATGAAGAATTATTGAATCTTTCTCAGGGCTATTTGGAAAGTTGATCCCTTATTAAGTTCACTTTCATAAACCTTGATCTTTCCATTATGATATTCTTCCACAATTCGTTTGGAAAGTGAAAGACCAAGCCCCCAACCTCTCTTTTTTGTGGTAAATCCCGGATTAAAAATAGTATAGTACTTACTTTTTGGGATCCCCTTTCCGCTATCTTTTATGTAAATATAAACCCAATGTGGATCCTGCTTTATTTGTATATCAAGATTTCCTTTTCCTTTCATAGCATCAATAGCATTCCTTACCAGGTTCTCTATGGTCCAACTAAATAGAGATTCATTTAAATTCACATAAATAGGGCTGTGCGGTGTAGAAAGCTTAAAGTTGATGAGTCGCGAACTTCGGGTAAATAGATAGTTATAACTCTCCTTGATCGCAATAACAATATCGGTTTCAGAGAGGATAGGAGTAGAACCTATTTTAGAAAACCTATCGGTGATAGTTCGTAATCTTTCTATATCTTTTTCAATTTCAGAAATATAGGACTTGTTAACATTTTCTTCTTTCAAAATTTCTGTCCATCCAATTAAAGATGATAATGGTGTACCTATTTGGTGCGCGGTTTCTTTTGCCATTCCCGCCCATAATTTATTTTGCTCGCTAGATTTTGTGGTGGTGTAAAAGAAATAGACAACCCCTATAAACAGAAATATAATAAGTAATAATCCAATAGGATAATATTTGATTTTTGTGAGCAGCGGCGAATTTCCATAGTAGATCTTATGAACTTGGTTTTTCCCCAAAACCATTTCTATAGGTTCATTTTCCGACTTTAATTCACTAAAATATTCATCCAGTTTCTTTTGATTTCCCCTTGTTTCTATTGGAATATTTAATCCGTCTACAATTTCCCCCTTTTCATTTATCCAAATGGTAGGGATAGTAGTGTTGGTATTAAGAATTCTCAAAGTGAGATCGATATCAGTGTCCCCGGTGGCTTTATCTAGAAATGCCTGTGCTGCAGTCCATAATTCCATTTTATCTCGCTCATCCTGTTTTAAGCGTTCAAAAAAAATGGAGGTGTTCCATAAAATAAGCGCTACAATGAGTAGGGAGGAGATAATAATGAACCAACGTGCAAAGTTTCGTTCGTTTGTAAAATTCATGAAGCCTTATTTAGAAGGATTTAAATATAACCGTTTTCTGTTGATATTATTGTTGAAATACGGTTTTTCATTCCTAAGGCTATTCGTTACCTTTGTGAAAAATCGCTGAATGCTATCTATAGATCCTAAGGAAATTAGTACAGGAAAAAGACATCAATATTTGCTGGGAGCAATAGGTCCAAGACCCATTGCATTTGCAAGCACATTAGACGAAAATGGTAAGCCAAACTTGTCACCATTCAGTTTTTTTAATGTGTTTAGCGCCAATCCACCTATCTTGATATTTTCTCCTGCGAGAAGGGGTCGTGATAATACTGTTAAGCATACTTATTTGAATGCAAAAGCAACCAAGGAAGTGGTGATTAATGTTGTAGATTATAAGATCGTACAACAAATGTCACTTTCTAGCACAGAATACCCTGAAGGGGTTAATGAGTTTGAAAAAGCTGGTTTTACTATGCTGAAATCTGATGTTGTAAAACCTTTTAGAGTTGCAGAATCTCCTGCGCAGTTCGAGTGCAAGATCCTAGAAGTAAAGGAGCTTGGGGAAGAAGGAGGAGCAGGTAATTTGGTAATTTGTGAAGTAGTAAAAATGCATTTTGATGAAGCTATTTTAGATGCTGAAGGTTTTATAGATCAGCATAAAATAGATCAAGTAGCAAGAATGGGAGGAAATTGGTATACCAGAGCCAATATGGGTCTTTTTGAAGTGCCTAAACCATTGTCTTCTCTCGGGATGGGTGTAGATCAAATTCCGCAGGAAATTAGAAACAGTAAATTTCTAACAGGGAATGATCTTGGTAAACTTGGGAATGTAGAAGTTTTACCTTCCGAAGAAGAAATAAATGCATTTATAAATGAGGATATTAATGCCTCGAGCTTGGTGAAATCTGGAGATCTTAAAAAGATCCATAAGCAAGCACAAGAATATTTAGAGAAAGAAGATCCGGCAAAAGCCTGGAAAATATTATTAGCAAAATCAAATTAAAATGGAAGTAGAAGGAAAAATAAAAATGATTGGTGAAACCCAAACATTTGGAAGTAATGGATTTAGAAAAAGAGAGCTTGTTGTAACAACTGAAGAACAGTATCCACAATATATCATGGTGGAGTTTGTACAAGATAAAACAGACCTATTGAATAACTACCAAGTTGGACAACCAGTAAAAATTGGAGTCAATTTAAGAGGTCGGGAATGGGTGAATCCTCAGGGAGAAACTAAATATTTTAATTCTATTCAAGGTTGGAGAATAGAGAATTTGCAAGCTGGTAGTGCTGCTCCAGGTCAAACTCCTCCACCTGCAGATCAATTTGAGCCTGCTCAAGATCTTAAGGATGAAGATTACGACGATTTACCTTTTTAAGGTCTAAGACCTCAAGAATATCATATATTTAAAGCTTAGCATCTTAAATTAAGAGGCTAAGCTTTTCTTTTTATTTGCTAAATTGAATTAATCCAATTATTAGTACCCTAGAATTTTGAGTTCTTCAATTCCATATCAAAAATTTCCATCCGTGGAATTTGCAAACCCAGACGGGCTTCTCGCAATGGGAGGAGACCTTTCAGTGGAACGGCTGCTAGATGCATATAATCTCGGTATCTTTCCCTGGTATGATGCATCAGAGCCTATTCTTTGGTGGAGCCCAGACCCTAGAATGGTGTTGTTTCCTGAAAATTTAAAAGTTTCCAAGAGTATGCGACAGCTGATCAAAAAGGAAGTTTTTCAAGTTACCTATAATCAGGATTTTATGGCCGTAATAGAAAACTGTGCTGTGATTAAACGTGATGGTCAGAATGGTACCTGGATCACGCAGCAGATCAAAGATGCCTATTTGAAACTTCATCATTTGGGAATAGTTCAATCTGTTGAGGTCTGGCAAAATGATGAATTGGTTGGCGGACTGTATGGTATTTACCTGAAAGAGAAAAAAGTCTTCTGCGGAGAAAGTATGTTCGCTAAAGTTAGCAATGCCTCCAAATACGGATTTATCAGGTATGTAAGAAAATTGAAAGCTGAAGGAGTTTCCCTTATAGATTGCCAGATCTATACTGAACATTTAAAAAGTTTGGGAGCTACTGAAATTCCTAGGAAAGAGTTTTTGGATTATTTGAAATAAGATCTTTCAAAAAAATCAAGAACCTCGGGAATTTAAACCCTCAAGGAGGGATTAAATTCCAATTTTTATGAAAATAGGTAAATGATCTGACCCAATATTTTTTTCTGTTCTCCTTTCTAAAACCTTAAGTTCTCCCCCAATTAAACAATGATCTAAGGTGGTTCTTAATGTGTAAAAATCGGCTGGCCATGTGGTAGCTACTCCGAATCCATTTCTAGAATCTACTAGATTCGCATTAGTAAGAAGGTCTCTAAAATGCGATGAAAAAGAAGAAGTGTTTAGATCTCCTATCAGGATAAAATTCTCTGAAAAGCTATCCCGTTTTCTAGCAATATCTTGTAATTGACTATTTCTTGAATCAAAAGTTCTTGGACTAATAGGAGGAACAGGATGGGTGGCTAATATGCTGAGTGGTTTATCACCAAAAACTAAATCTGCTTTTATAGATGATTTAGAGCTGTTTTCAAAATAAATAACAGAAGAACTCATTTTTATTTTGCTGAATAAAGCAATTCCAAAATTGTCATTTCTTTGTTTTACTTCGTGAAATTGATAGGATTTAAAAACTTCATTTAATTGATTTTCCCAATGAGGTGTCAATTCCATTAAAACCAAAATATCAGGATCTTTCTCTTCAATTAACTCTAAAACTTCAGTGGAATTAGTGTTTGAGGATAAAAGATTTATGGAAAGAATTGTCAATTCTTGTTCAGTATTTTCAGAAACAATCACAGGAGAAATATATAAAGGAACTACATAGATTGCATTCCAAATGAAAAGGAGAACTAGAATTATTAAGGGTGTTTTATTTCTTTGAAGCCCCACCAATACCATAAAAAGCAAAATCAATACTAATACAACTGAGTACTGAACCCGGAAATGAGACATTAGATCTATCAACCAAATATTAGGGAACAGGGTTGGCAGTATAGTGAAGATCGCAACGCAGAAGGGCAGGAAGAAAAGTAAATTTCTGGCAAATTTGGTTTTCATCTAGAATTCTCTGTTTAAACTTCGTAATATCTAAAACAATCCACTTCATGATCGTTTATCATCCCCGTAGCTTGCATGTGGGCATAGACCACTGTGGAACCCACAAATTTGAATCCTCGTTTTTTTAGTTCTTTGCTTAGGGCATCACTTATTGGGGTAGTAGGAGGAGCTTTTTTATAATCTACCACAGCGTTTTGAATAGGGGTCCCATCTACAAATCCCCATATATAGTTGCTAAAGCTGCCAAACTCTTGCTGAATTTTTATAAATAACTGCGCATTGGTAACTGTGCTTCTAACTTTTAGCTTATTCCGAATAATTCCAGCATCTTGCAAAAGCTCCTGAATTTTTTCTTCAGAATAATTCGCAATCTTTTTATAGTTGAAATCATCAAAGGCTTTTCTGAAATTTTCTCTTTTCCGAAGAATAGTGATCCAACTTAAGCCTGCCTGAAAAGTTTCTAAAACCAAGAATTCAAAAATAGTTGCATCATCATAAACCGGAACACCCCATTCTTCGTCGTGATAGGCTTCATATAATGGATCGCCCATGCACCAACCACAACGTTTCTTGTCGCTCATACTACTTAAGGCTTAAAATTATAGGTAATTGTTCCCAATTGGGAAGAACGTCCCGGCATCGAGCTAAAATAGGCCTGATTCGCGTATTCCTCAGCCTGATCTGTCAAACATTCATTATTAGTAGAAGAACTTCCTTTGTTGACACTTGTGGAAATAACCCGCCCATCTTGATTAACAGTGATATTAATTACCACTTTTCCAGATCTGTCGCAGGTGTAAATAGGATTTGGAATCTCTATAGCTGTTCGCCCTCTTAGGGAATAAGAAATAGAGCTATTATCTATTCCGCCTTTCTGAACAGATTTAATTTCTGAAGAATTATTCCCATCAGATTGTTTTTTTGGTTCTTTCTTCTTTGCTGAAGCGAGATTATAACTACCAACAGTGTTGGACGCATTCTCATCTGAAGATTCTAATTCGGCAGCGCTGTTTTTCTGAAAGATCTCGTTTAATTGATCGTTAAAATTAGCATCTCTTGCTTCTTGATTTTGGTTGAAGGCTTGATGGGTTTCAACATTCTCCCGAGCTTTCGTGGGTAGCAATTCTTCTGGTTCCTTTTCTTCTTCCACAGCTTCTTCAGCTTTAAAGCTATCGAGATCCACTAATAGTTCTCGTTCTTTTTGAATATTATTTGAGAGATTTAAATTAAATAAGCTCAAAAATAATACAGCAAAAAACAAAAGAGTGATGATCAAGGCTTTATGTCTGTCAAAAAAATCCATAGAGTTTAAACTTCGAAAACTTATAATTATTCTGCGATTAAGGTAGCAATTTTTCAAAAGATGCAATATCTAAAGAATCATCTACATTAAAAGTGCCAATCTTAGTTCTTCTTAAGGTGGAAAGATGTGCTCCGGAATTTAAGGCTTTTCCAAAATCATGCGCAAGGCTTCTAATATAGGTTCCTTTACTACAAGCTACTCTAAACTCGACTTTTGGCATTTCAATATTTGTGATCTCAAATGCTGAAATAGTTACTTTTCTGGATGGAATTTCCACATCTTCTCCATTTCTGGCATATTCATAAAGACGTTTTCCATCCTTTTTTAAGGCTGAAAATACTGGTGGAACTTGTGAGATCTCTCCAAGGAAGCCTTTTGTTGCCTCATTAATATCTTCTTCAGAAATATGATCGATATTAAAGGTTTGATCAATCTCTGTTTCCAGATCATAGGAAGGCGTTGTGCCTCCTAAAGTAAAGGTGCCGGTGTATTCTTTTTCTTGGCCTTGAAATTCTTCTATTCGTTTGGTGAATTTCCCCGTGCAAATTATAAGTAGACCAGAAGCTAAAGGATCTAAAGTTCCTGCATGGCCAACTTTAATTTTTTTTATTTTGCAGCTTTGGCGAATAAGCCAACGCACTTTGTTTACCAATTGAAAAGAAGTCCAACCCAAGGGTTTGTCAAACAACAGAATTTGTCCTTCTTTAAATTCTTCTGGAGTGAAGGTTTTAGTTTGCATATCCAAATCCTATAGCGATTATTCCAACGATCAAACAATAGATAGCAAAATAAGAAAGCTTGCTATTCTTTACCAATTTTATCATCCAGGTACATGCAACCAATCCTGCTAAGAAAGCAGCTATAAAGCCTATAATTAGAATTGAGGGTTCTGTCGTGCTTTCAGAGAGATCTCCACTAAGAACATCTTTTGCAATTTTTCCTAAGATCAATGGCACTACCATTAAAAATGAGAATCTGGCTGCTCTAGATTTGTCGTTTCCTAATAAGACCGAAGTAGATATTGTTGCTCCAGACCTCGAAATACCTGGTAAAATTGCAATAGCTTGAGAAATTCCAATTACAAATGCGTTTTTAAAACTAACCGGCTTGTTGGTATTCTTTGCTTTATCTGCAAGCCATAATAATAATGCTGTAATTATAAGCATAAAGCCTACCAACAATAAATTGCCCCCAAAGAGCACTTCCATTTCTTCTTCAAAAAGAAGTCCCACTAATGCTGCCGGGATCATGGAAAGGATTATTTTTAATGAAAACTGAGTTTCCTCGTTCCATTTAAATTGAAAAAGACCTTTGAAGATTTCTAAAATATCTTTTCTAAAAACCACAATGGTACTAAGAGCAGTTGCAGAATGCAATATTACTGTAAAAAGTAAAGATTCGCTAGGAATACTATTATCTCCAAGAATGGCTTTTCCAAGTTCTAAATGCCCACTTGAAGAAACAGGCAAAAATTCGGTAAGTCCTTGAATGATTCCAAGGATTACGGCGTCAAATTCGTTCAAAGTAAATTATTTTTTATTGGGATTTAATAAGATGGCGTAGACTTCTATTCCAAAACCAATTAAAACTAATGCCGGTGCTAAGCGGATTCTCCGGAAGTTATAAATCTCTGGATTAAATACATTTGGGTCTGTGCTACCGCCGCCAGACATTAAGATAAAACCAAGGGCAATTACCGCTAAACCAATAAACATGAAGGTGTAATTCTTTTTCCCGAAAACAAAGTTGAGGTCTTGCTTATGAAATGGTTTTTTGATCTTGCTCATGTGTAATGTTTTAATTTTATAAACTTGGCGACGTATGCACTAATAATTTATAAGATGATTCGCTGATGCATTAATTTATCTGCTTCAAAATTAGCTAAAATCGCCAACTTATTTCCAGAGATTTTCAAATAGTTTAAGCATTGCGCTGTATGTCTATCATTTAAATTGGTTGTTGATTTAATTTCTAGAATTATTTTATTATAGATAACAAAATCTGCAAAATAGTGATGTGGTAGAATAACATCTTTGTAGTGTATTTTATATTGTTTTTCTCTTTCAAAAGGAATACTTCTCAATTTCAATTCATGCTGAATAGCATCAGAATATACAGCTTCTAAAAAACCCCCTCCTAATTCAGTATGAACATCAAATAAAACACCTAGCAATTGGTAGCTTTCATCTTTATAAAGAATATCTCCCATCTTGCATTTTTTAGTTGATTGTAATTGTAATCAGAATAAAAATATTCGTGTATTCGTGGCAAACTATTTTAAATGATTTTCTTGAAAATTAATAATACAGTTCGTCTGTTTTGAGATTCAAGAATCGCGAGGTTGCAAAAAAGGTACTTAACCATGAGATAAGCGATCCCATTAGAAAAATGCCAACAAACAATGCTATTAATATTTTTTTATCACTTAACAATTCCAGTTCAGGGAAGCTGTCATTCAAATAATAAAGTACAGCTGCCATACCAATTAAGGCTAAAACGGCTCCAATAATTCCCAATTTCACACTTTGTAAGATAAAAGGCCTGCGAATAAAACTTTTGGTAGCTCCAACCATTTGCATGGTCTTAATAATAAAACGTTTAGAATAAACAGCCAATCTGATAGAACTATTAATCAACAGAACAGCGATAAAAGTGAAGATTCCACTTATCACTAAAATCCAGAAACTTATTTTTTTAACGTTGTCATTTAAAAGCGAGATCAAAGGTTTATCATAAACCACTTCATCTACATATCCCTTAGAGGTCAAGTCTTCAGCAATTTTGTCTATTTGATCTGAAGAGACATAATCTGCTTTCATATGAATATCTATGGAATTTTGTAAAGGGTTATAACCCAAGAATTCCATAAAATTTTCACCTATTTCCTTGCTATGTTCTTCGGCAGCCTCTTCTTTAGAAACAAACACGCTAGATTTAGTGTATTCTGCCAATGCCAAGCTCTTCTTTAGCTGTTCGATCTCTACATCTTTGGCGGTGTCTTTAAGATATACTGTAAGTGCTATCTGTTCCTTGAAATGGTCTGCTACTTTCTTGGTATTAAGCACCAAGAGACCTAAAAGGCCCAATAAAAAAAGCACTAACGAAATACTTATAACTACAGAAAAATAAGACGAGATCAATCGGCGTTTTTGATACCTTTCAAAAGATGTACTCATATAGTAATTATAGATTTTGGTGTAAAAATAAGAAAGTTAACCCTTCACTTTCTTTAAAACGTTCAAACTTTCTAAATTATTCTTATTAGATTAATTTAGTCGAAAATTACTACTATGAGAATTTTGATATATGGTGCAGGTGGGATAGGTGGATATTTTGGAGGAAGATTAGCTGAGGCAGGTAATTCGGTTAGTATTATAGCTCGTGGAAAACATCTGGAAGCAATCAAAAAGAATGGTTTAGAGGTAGAAAGTATCAATGGGAATTTTAAAATTATTCCAAGCAAAGTCACAGATGATTTAACTGAAGTAGAAGCTCCCGAATTAATAATCTTAGGAGTGAAATCTTGGCAGATTCCTGCAGTAGCTAAAGAGTTGAAATCCATTATCAATCCAAACACGATGGTATTACCACTTCAAAACGGAGCAAACAATGTGGAAAATTTGATGAAAGTGCTCCCTAAAGAAAATATTCTGGGTGGGCTCTGTCATATTGTAAGTTTTGTATCGGCTCCAGGGAGAATAAAACATGTAAGTTTCGAGCCAAAGATCACTTTTGGGGAGTTAGATAACTCTAAGTCTGCAAGAGTTCAAAAATTAGAAAAAGTATTTTCAGTTGCCAAGATTACTAATATAGTTTCAGAAGATATAGATCTTGAAATTTGGAAGAAGTTCTTGTTCATAACAACGATAAGCGCTTTGGGCGGACTTACAAGAATTAGTCTTGGAGAAATGAGAGAGAGTTCTTATTTGATGGATCTTATGAGAAAGACTGCCGATGAGATTAAAAATGTTGCCAATGCTAAAGGAATTGCCTTAAATGAAGATCATATTAAAGCGGTATTTGAAGTTATAAATAAGTTAAATCCAAAAACCACTGCTTCAGCACAGCGTGATATTATGGAAGGTAAACCTTCAGAATTGGAAAATTTTAATGGTTATATAGTTAAAGAAGGAAACCGATTGAATATCCCGACTCCAGTGAATCAATTTATCTATGGATGTTTGCTGCCAATGGAAAATCAAGCAAGAATGCTGGCAGAATCAAAATAAAATAGAACAGGTAAAGAAGTATAAAATTGTAAATTTGCGCACATTACAGTGAAGTATTACTGCGTAATCAGAAAAAATATAGAATGAGTTACCATTTCAATGAGATTGAGGCCAAGTGGCAAAAATATTGGGCAGAGAACCAAACTTTTAAAGCAAAGAACAAAAGCGATCTGCCAAAATTCTATGTGCTAGATATGTTTCCTTATCCTTCTGGAGCTGGGTTACACGTGGGTCACCCTCTAGGTTACATCGCCAGTGATATCTATGCAAGATTCAAACGCCATAAAGGCTTTAATGTATTGCACCCACAGGGATATGATAGTTTTGGATTACCGGCAGAGCAATATGCCATTCAAACTGGTCAGCACCCTGCCATCACTACAGAAGATAATATAAAAAGATACCGCCAGCAGCTCGATCAAATTGGGTTTTCATTCGATTGGAGCAGAGAAGTGCGCACCAGCGAACCAGATTATTATCGCTGGACGCAATGGATCTTCATTCAACTTTTTGAATCTTGGTACGATAAAAATGAAGATAAAGCTCGCAACATTTCAGACTTAAAAACTCTTTTTTCTTCGGAAGGGAATGCAACTGTAAATGCAGTTTGTGATGAGGATGTGGAAACTTTTAATGCAGATGAATGGAATGCCTATTCTTCTGAAGAAAAACAACAGATCCTTTTAAAATATAGACTTACTTATTTAGCTAAAACTGAAGTGAACTGGTGCCCGGAATTAGGAACTGTGTTGGCGAATGATGAAATTGTGAATGGAGTTTCAGAACGCGGAGGATATCCTGTAGTTCGAAAAAAGATGACGCAATGGAGTATGCGTATTTCAGCATATGCTCAACGATTATTGGACGATTCTGAAACTTTAGATTGGCCACAACCACTTAAAGATTCTCAAACCAACTGGATTGGCAGATCTAAGGGGGCTTTGGTTAAGTTCCAGATCTTAGACTCATCCCATCCCCAGCCCTTCCCAAAGGGAAGGGAGCCAAAGCCCGGATATCTCACCGGGGGAAATAACTCTCATTTGTTGCTTGAAAAAGCAAAGAAAATGAGAGATAATCCAACAGATGCTGAAAAATTTCTTTGGCAGGAATTAAAAACTAAGAAGGTAGGTTTTAAATTTAGACAGCAACATTTAATTGGAGACTTCATTGTAGACTTTGTATGTTTAACAAAGAAACTTGTTATAGAAGTTGATGGCAAAATTCATCTTCCTAAAGGAGAGCAAGATCAAGAAAGAAGTAAAATTTTAAATGATCTTGGATTTAAAGTTATTCGTTTTTCAAATGAAGAAGTAATAGGAAATATTGATTCAGTTTTAAAAGAAATTGAAAAAGAATTGATTAATTACCAAGTTCCCCCTTCGGGGGTTAGGGGGATTGATGTTTTCACAACCAGACCCGACACTATTTTTGGGGTTAGCTTTATGACGCTTGCTCCGGAACATGAATTGGTTCAGGAAATAACAACCTCAGAGCAAAAAGAGGCAGTTTCTGCCTATATAGAAAAATCGGCTAAACGCAGCGAACGTGAGCGTATGGCAGATGTCAAGACCATAAGCGGGGTGTTTACCGGAGCTTATGCACTTCACCCATTAAGCGGGGAGAAAATCCCTGTTTGGATCGGTGATTACGTGTTGGCAGGTTATGGAACCGGGGCAGTAATGTCGGTTCCTTGTGGAGATCAGCGTGATTACGATTTCGCGAAGCATTTCGGATTGCCAATCCCAAATATTTTTGAAGGAATAGATATTTCTGAAGAGGCTTACGCAGAAAAAGAAGGAGTAATAATTGCTAATAGTGATTTCCTAAGTGGATTAAGTTATAAGGAAGCTACTCAAAAAGCAATTGAAGCCTTGGAAGCAGTGAATGCAGGAAAAGGAAAAATCAATTACAGATTGCGGGATGCAGTATTTTCCAGACAACGCTATTGGGGTGAGCCATTTCCTGTGTATTATGTAAATGGAATGCCGCAAATGATCGCAGATGAGTATTTGCCTTTAAAATTACCAGAAGTAGAAAAATATCTGCCAACCGAAGAAGGGGAGCCTCCATTAGGTCGCGCCAAAGATTGGTATTGGAATACAAAGCTAAATAAGGTGGTTTCCCCTCCTTTGGAGGGGTCAGGGGAGGATGTTTATCCTTTAGAACTGAATACAATGCCAGGTTGGGCGGGAAGTTCATGGTATTTCTTTAGATATATGGATGCCAACAATGAAGAAAGATTTACTTCTGAAGAAGCTCAAAACTATTGGGAAAATGTAGATCTATATATTGGTGGGAGCGAGCATGCCACGGGACACTTATTATATTCCAGATTTTGGACGAAATTCTTATACGACCGCGGAATGGTTTCAGTAAAAGAACCATTTAAGAAGTTGATCAATCAAGGTATGATCCTTGGAATGAGCGCCATGGTGTATAGAAGGGAAGGAGAGAACACCTTCGTTTCCAAAGGACTGATAGAGGGTAAATCGGTACAACCTATCCATGCAGATGTGGCTATGATCAACTCTTCAGATGAATTGGATATAGAAGCTTTCAAAAACTGGCGACCAGAGTTTGCAGATGCTGAATTTATCTTAGAGAACGGAAAATATATTGTTGGTAGAGAGGTAGAAAAAATGTCTAAGTCCAAATACAATGTAGTGAGTCCAGATGAGATCTGTTCTCAATATGGGGCAGATACTTTGCGTATGTATGAGATGTTCTTGGGGCCATTAGAGCAAGCAAAACCTTGGAATACAGCTGGAATCACTGGAGTTCATAGTTTCTTGAAGAAAATGTGGAAGCTGTATCATTCCTCCTCCAACCCCTCAAAAGGAGAGGAGTTTTCGTTTTATATTTCAGAAGAAAAAGCTTCAGCCGATTCTATGAAGACTTTGCATAAGACCATCAAAAAAGTAACAGAAGATATAGAAGAATTCAGTTTTAATACTTCGGTATCTACTTTTATGATCTGTGTGAATGAGTTAACGGTTCAGAAATGTAATCAGCGTGAGGTCTTAGAACCTTTAGCCATATTAATTGCACCTTATGCACCACATATTGCAGAAGAACTTTGGAGTAAATTAGGTCACGATTCTTCTATTACAACAGCAGAATACCCAGTTTATGAGGAAAGCTTTTTAGTAGAAAGCACCAAGGATTATCCTATTTCTTTCAACGGAAAAATGAGGTTTACTATGGAGTTGTCATTAGATATGGGGAAAGATGAAATTGAAAAAGCGGTTATGGCAGATGAGCGAACCCAAAAGCAATTGGACGGCAGAGCTCCTAAAAAGGTGATTGTGGTTCCCGGAAAAATCGTAAATATTGTAGGCTAAACTTTAGAGTAAAAAATAAGAACCTCTGGGTAAGCCTTGAGGGTTCTGGAGAAAAAATAATTTTAATAATTCTAGGCATCTCGGTATCCATCAGGACCGGGAATAAACCCTCATGAGGATTAAATGACATTTAAGTATATTTGATATATGGAGTATCTTTTGATTGGTTTGGGAGCCGGAGCTATTTTAGCATATTTTATTTTTGTCAGGCTCAATAAGAACAAAAATAGATCGCGGGCAGATGAGCAATCTGTGATCTTGATGGATAAAATTAAGAGCGTCTGTAAGTTTATCTCTGTTGAAGGAGATTTTTCTGAGATCTATCACTATGAAAACCTTAAAGAGAAGTATGTAAGCTTGCTTTTAGGAAAGAAAAAAGCAATCATCCTAATAACCGCGAAAGCGCATGTAGGTTTCGATCTTAGCAAAGTTCGGATGGAGAGCGATATTGAAAATAAGAAAATTATACTTACCAATTTCCCTAAGCCAGAACTACTCACTGTAGAAACCGATTTTAAATATTACGACAAACGCGAAGGTTGGGCCAACCCTTTTACTACCTCAGATCTTACCGATATTAGCAGAGATTCAAAAAAACACATTGTAGATAAGATCCCGCAAAGCGGCTTGTTGGAAAAAGCAGCAAAGGAAGCTTTAGGAACTATCTTGTTGATGGAAAAGATCGTAGAGACCATAGGTTGGAAATTAGATTATACCGCTTTAGAAATAGCTTCTGAAGAGCCAGCGAAGATTTCGAAATAGTTTTGTCAAACTGAGGTCGAAGTGTGCTTTGTAATTAGTAAGAGTCTTCAACAAGCTCAGACTGACAAGCAAATTCAATTGTATGTCATTCCGACGAAGGAGGAATCTCCTTGATGGTATTTTGTCTTTCTAATAGAGATCCCTCCTCCCGTCGGGATGACAATTGAAAATATAATTCATTCAGAACCTGTAGAGAAATCTAATGTCATTTCGATCGGAGTCGAGAAATCTCATTGGAGATTATATACCAATCATCCTTCAAACTTCGACAAGTTGAACTGAAAAATTATAATTGAAGAGCTTATGGACATCGAAACTTATAGAGATTATTGTCTTTCTAAAACAGGGGTGACCGAGGGTTTGCCTTTTGGGCCGGATAGTCTTGTTCTTAAGTTAATGGGAAAGATCTTTAGCATTGCTTCTTTAGATGAGGTTCCTTTAAGAGTTAATCTGAAATGCGATCCGGAAATGGCAATTAGGCTTCGGGAAGAACATCCAAAATATATTCTGCCAGGATATCACATGAATAAAAAACACTGGAATACTAAGGTCTTAGATGGCAGTCTTCAAAAAACACTTATCTTCGAGCTTGTAGATCACTCCTATAATTTGATACTATTAGGTTTAACCAAGAAACTTAAAGAGGAGCTGGATTTACTATAATTATAGCTATTAAAGTTCATGACAGCATTCGATTTTTATACCCAAGAAAAAGCAACCCAAAATAAGCGTTTAAGAGAGGCCAATAAGCAACTGAACTTATCTAGTATGTTACGCCTAATCCTTTTTCTAGGAACTGCTTTTGGCATCTATTACTTTTATCCAGATTGGAAGATTGCTGCTTTAATTGGAGTAGTTGGATTCGGCATATTCTTATTCCTGGTTTCTCGCCATTCAGACTTAAAGTACAAGCGTAATAAAATTGATGAACTTGTAAAGCTGAATGAAACTGAGCTGGAAGTTTTGAATAGAAATTTTTCGCATTTAGCAACTGGAAAGGAATTCGAAGATCATGATCATCCTTTTAGCCAGGATATAGATTTGTTTGGAAATGGATCTTTTTTCCAATATTTGAATAGAACTTCTTTAAAAGACGGGAAACGAAAGTTAGCTAAAATTTTAACAGAGAACACTATTCTACAAATTCCTGAAAAGCAGGAAGCTATCAAGGAATTGGCGGAAAAGGCAACATGGAGACAGGAATTCTCTGCTGTTGCCAAGTTGGTAAAAACAGAAAACAGTTCTAGCAATGTGTTAAAATGGTTAACCAACTATAAAACTTTTGTTCCCAAATTTATGTTTTGGCTTAGTTGGGGCTTCACGGCAATTTCTATATTATTAATAGCTGCATATTACATGCAAAGCATCAATGGATGGTTTGTTTTTGGATGGTTTTTAGTGGGCTGGGGAATAACGGGGATCTATGTAAAGAAAATAAATGATCTGGCCAATAATGTTGGGAAAGTGCAGGATACTTTTCATCAATACTATCAGTTATTGGGAATGATAGAGACTGTGAGCTTTCAATCTGAGATTTTGAAAGAGGAGCAGTCCAATGTGAAATCTGAAGAAAAAAAGGCGTCAAAAATATTGAAATCTTTTTCAAAAGCTATCGATGCTTTGGATCAGCGGAATAACGGTATATTCATAGCTATAGGGAATGGGTTTCTTTTATGGGATCTGAGACAATCATTACGTCTTGAGAAATGGATTTCAGCACATCATGAAAATGTGAAGAACTGGTTCGAGGTGATCGAATTTATAGATGCGTATAACAGCCTTGGGAATTTTGCATTTAATCATGAACACTATAGCTTCTCAGAGATCCATAAAGATAAGTCTATTATTAAGGCAGAAAAATTGGGGCATCCTTTGCTAAATCCTGAAAAGAGAGTAGATAACGATCTTTATATAGAGAATGAACATTTCATGATCATTACGGGAGCAAACATGGCAGGGAAAAGCACCTTTTTAAGAACGGTATCCCTTCACATTGTGATGGCAAATATTGGCCTTCCTGTTTGTGCCGATAAAAGTGAATATTCTCCAATCAAACTTATAACAAGTATGAGAACCACAGATTCACTAAGTGATGATGAATCTTATTTCTTTTCTGAACTGAAGCGTTTGCAGTATATCGTAAATGAAATTCAAGAGGATAAATACTTTATAATACTAGATGAAATATTGAAGGGAACTAATAGTACCGATAAAGCGATCGGTTCTAGAAAATTCATTCAGAAATTGGTGAAATCCAAATCGACAGGAATTATTGCTACACATGATCTAAGTTTATGTGAAGTTTCAGATGAATTGAACCAGGTAGAAAACCACTATTTTGATGCCGAGATCGTGAATGACGAACTGTTTTTCGACTATAAGTTTAAGGAGGGTGTTTGCCAGAATATGAATGCTTCCTTCTTATTGAAAAAAATGAACATCGTAGACTAGTGCCTCATTGAGGCTTTTATTATAGTTGAGTTCACAGTATATTTATAAATTTTATAATCGAAATGTCATGCTGAGCCTGTCGAAGCATCTCGCTTGGTTTCGATGTGACAGTTTGTTTTATAACTGAAATAGCAGTCTTCGACAAGCTCAGACTGACAGTGTTATATATAATTTTTATAATCGGAATGTCTCGCTGTCCCTATAGCTATCGGGATTTCGAAGCATCTCGATCCCGAAAGCTATCGGGACGCTCGATGTGACATCGAATATCCTAATTATCCCATTCTGTTCAGTTAGCTATCAGAAGTGTTTCAGAATCTAAATTTTCCGTTTCTTTAAAGAATTAAATTCCTTAATGAAGAACTTTTTCCAACTGCATAAAATTTCGCTGCTACTTATAGTATCTAGCGCAGCATTTTATATTGCCTTTGCATACGACTTGGAACGTTCTGATCTTATAAAACTAATCGGACTTTATTCAGGAGTATTCTATTTGAGTTGGAAGCTTTATAAAATTGAAAAAGTCAACTTTTGGTTTTTAGCAGGAGTGGCATTGCTATTTAGGCTTCTATTTATTGGTGCGATCCCCAATCTTTCCCAAGATTTCTACAGATTTATATGGGATGGCAGAATGATTGCCGAAGGATTTAACCCTTATTTATATTTGCCAGAGAATTTAATCGAGTTGGGAACTGCCCCCATTGCTCAAGCTAAAGAATTGTTTGACGGGATGGGAGCGCTTAGTGCCAGACATTTCACCAATTATCCTCCATTAAATCAGTTGCTGTTTGCCATTGCAGGAATTCTTTCTGGAAAGAGTATTATTGGTGCTGTAGTAATTTTGAGGATTCTTATTATCGCAGCAGATATTGGAGTATTATACTTCGGAAGAAAATTACTGATAAAGCTTAAGTTGCCTGAATCCAGAATATTTCTTTATCTGTTGAATCCATTTATTATTATTGAACTCACCGGAAATCTTCATTTTGAAGGTGTGATGGTTTTTTTCTTAGTTTGGAGTTTGTATTTACTTCAGCAAAAAAAATGGATAGGGAGTGCAATCATCTTTGCGTGTTCTGTGCTACTAAAGTTAGTTCCACTAATGTTCTTACCAGTTTTCTTCGGGTATTTTATCTATAAAAGAGAGAATATTAAAGATGCAGAAAATGAGTCGAAATTAGGCTTTGCTAAATTGTTAGGATTCTATTTAATTATCGGTATTACAGTTGTACTGGGTTTTTTACCCATTTTATCTTCAGTATTTATCGAAAATTTTATGGCAAGCATTAGCCTTTGGTTTCAGAAATTTGAGTTCAACGCTAGTTTCTATTATATAGCGCGTTGGGTTGGATTTCAGTCAAAGGGTTATAATATTATAGAAACAGCAGGAATAGCCCTCCCATTGGTCACCATCGGGATATTGGCAGGCTTATCGTTCTTCAGAAAAAATAATTCTTTTGAAAAACTTATAACCGCTATGCTTTTTGGTTTTACTGCCTACTTATTTCTCTCTACTACCGTTCATCCATGGTATTTGGCAATACCCTTAATGCTCTCCATTTTTACTAATTATAGATATCTAATGGTTTGGAGTTTTGTGGTGATCTTAAGTTATGCTGCGTATACTTCCGCTGGATTTCAAGAAAATTTATGGTTGGTGGCTTTAGAATATATAATTGTAATTGGTGTTTTTATTAAAGAACTCTTTAGACGAAAGACTCCTTTACAGCTCTAATCATTATTTAGAAAAAGATTTCTGATATAAACGATGGATCCAAAAAAATGGGCAGCAAGTAAAACGGGATCGCTTCTAAAAACAGCATAGGTAAAAATAATAGCAGAGCCTGTAATACTTATAATCCAAAAAATCCTAGGGAGTGAAGATTCTTTATGCCTTTCAGAATATATCCACTGGTAGATAAATCGGGAGGTGTAAACCAGTTGTCCAATAATACCCAAAATAATTAGCCACAAGGCTATGTTTTCATTCTGTAGAAAATCACTCCATTGTTTTTGGCTAAATAACAGTAAATAACCAGCAATGAGCATAGGGACAAGAAATACTGTGATTTTGAAAAGCAACCTAGAACTCTTCCACTCATGCTGAAGTTTTAAATTTCGGAAATAAACACCGTAGATCAATATTTGACCAATCATAATTGGAAGATCTTCTCTAAGATATCCGTAAATAAATAGCAAGAGCGCCGCAAGTAAACTTAATTTCCAATACAGAGTTGGGGTTATTACTTTTTCAGCCTTTTCAGATAAGAACCATTGAGTAATAAGTCTGATAGAGAAGAGTAATTGTGCCAGAAATCCTATGCTGTATATTATCCAATCATTCATAAATTAAAAACGGTTTTAAATAAAAAGCTGCCAGTCAGAGAAGATTGGCAGCTTTCAAAATATATTTTATCTAGATCTACATATCTAATAAGTATGCAAAAATAAGTGGTGCAACAATAGTAGCATCACTTTCTATGATAAATTTAGGAGTATTGATATCTAATTTTCCCCATGTGATCTTCTCATTTGGAACCGCTCCGGAATAAGATCCGTAGCTGGTTGTAGAATCAGAGATCTGGCAGAAATAGTTCCAAAAAGGAGTATCTGTACGTTCCATATCTTGGTATAACATTGGCACCACGCATATTGGGAAATCTCCCGCAATACCTCCACCAATCTGGAAGAAACCAATTCCTTCCTTAGAATTTTCTGTATACCAATCTGCTAGGAAAGTCATATACTCGATCCCAGATTTCATAGTGCTTGCCTTTAATTCACCTTTTAATACATAAGATGCAAAAATGTTCCCCATGGTACTATCTTCCCATCCTGGAACGACCATTGGAAGATTTGCTTTTGCAGCAGCATACATCCAAGAATCCTTAATATCTATTTCATAGTACTCTTCTAAAACTCCGGAAAGTAATAATTTGTACATGTATTCATGAGGAAAATAACGTTCTCCAGCAGCTTCAGCATCTTTCCAGATCTTCACGATATGCTCCTGAATCCTTCTGAATGCTTCCTCTTCTGGAATACACGTATCTGTAACTCTATTTAATCCTTTTTCTAAAAGATCCCATTCATCTTGAGGAGTAAGATCTCTATAGTTTGGCACTCTTTTGTAGTGAGAATGCGCAACTAGATTCATTACATCTTCCTCTAAATTGGCACCAGTACAAGAAATTATTTGCAATTTGTCCTGACGGATCATCTCTGCAAATATTTTTCCTATTTCTGCAGTACTCATGGCACCTGCAAGAGACACCAACATTTTAGAACCTTGAGCTAATTGCTTTTCATAAGCTTCAGCAGCGTCTACAAGAGCAGCGGCATTAAAGTGTAAATAGTATTTTTTAATAAATTCTGAAATCGCTCCTTTACTCATCTTCGTCTTCGTCTGGGTTATGATTCAAATATTTGAACTTATAGCTCAACATTTTATAATATAATTTTGCTGCAAGAAAATCGGAAGATTTATCCACATCATTTGGACAAAGCTCTACAATATCAAATCCTACTACATTTTTCTTTTTGAATATCATTTTCAGGAATTCCAAAGTTTCATACCATAGTAATCCGCCTGGTTCTGGTGTTCCCGTAGATGGCATAATAGAAGGATCAAAAGCATCCAGATCTATCGTGATAAACACATTTGGTGTCATTTGTCCAATTGCATCTTCTGTCCAATTTTCGTAAAGATCATCACCAAAATAGACCTGATTTTCGTCCATATGCTCTAATTCTGTGACATCCATAGATCGAATTCCTACCTGAACAAGGTTAGTGGTTTTTCTAGCTTCATGAAGCGCACAAGCATGATTGAATTTAGAACCTTCATATTCTGGTCTTAGATCTGCATGAGCATCTATTTGCACAACGGTAAGATCTGGAAATGATTCATTAAAGGCACGAATGGTACCAATACTCACAGAATGTTCTCCTCCAAAAATAGTTACAAATTTTTCCTGGTTGATGTAATTCTTGGTTGTTTTGTGAACAGCTTCTACCATTTTCTCTGGTGAAGAGTTTTCTGTTACTGGCGGAGCCAGGTAAATACCTTTTCTGTAAACTTCTGAACGCGTTTCAATGTCGAAAAGTTCCATGTTCTCTGAAGCTTCTAAAAAAGCATCTGGTCCTTTATCTGCGCCTTTTTGCCAGGAGCTTGTTCCATCATAAGGAACAGGGATTAATACCACTTGTGCATCGTCTAAACGTGCATATTTTTCTGGTATCCCGGCGTAATTCTTTTTGCTCATTGCTTGATTTTAAAAGTTTTAAGTTGACTCCCTCATTGAGGGTTTAAATTGTAATGGTTAAAGTTATAAATTTTTTTAAATCTATTTGTTTCTATCGTATCCCAAGATATGTAATAGATCTTCGGCATTCTGTTGCTCACTAAATACTTTAGTTGTCAATGTGCCATCTTTTTCCTTGTCTATTAGGATGTGTTTTGGTTGTGGAATCAAGCAGTGTTGTAATCCGCCAAAACCACCAATGCTTTCTTGATACGCTCCTGTATTAAAGAAACCTATAAAAAGCGGCTTTTCCTTTTTATACTTCGGAAGATAAATTGCGTTAGTATTTTGTTCAGAGTTATAATAATCGTCACTATCACAAGTAAGTCCACCTAATAAAATACGCTCATATTCATCATTCCATCTATTTATAGGCAACATCACAAATTTCTTGCTAATAGCCCAGGTGTCTGGAAGTGTGGTGATGAAAGATGAGTTTATCATGTTCCACTTCTCACGATCATTTTGTTGTTTTTGGTATAGGATCTCATAAATAGCTCCTCCGCTTTCTCCAACTGTGAACGATCCAAATTCAGTAAAGATATTTGGCACTTCTACTTCATATTCTTCACAAGTGAGTTTTATCTGGTTGACGATCTCTGACACCATATATTGGTAATCATATTCAAAAGCTAGAGAATTCTTTATAGGAAATCCGCCACCAATATTAAGACTATCTAAACTTGGACAAACCTTTTTAAGGTCGATATATACCTTTAAACACTTATTAAGCTCATTCCAATAATACGCAGTATCGCGAATTCCTGTATTTATAAAAAAGTGAAGCATTTTAAGCTCTACCTGTGGGTTGTCTTTTACCTTTTTATTGAAAAAAGGAACAATATTTTTGTATCCAATTCCTAATCTGGAAGTATAGAATTCGAATTTTGGCTCTTCTTCAGAAGCTATTCTAATTCCAATTTTATAAGGATCGTTGATCTGCTCAGAAAGAAGATCGATCTCTTCATAATTATCTATTATAGGAATACAATTCTTATGACCCTCATTTAAAAGATCTGCAATATTGCTTATGTATTGGTCTCTTTTAAAACCATTGCAAATAACATATGCGTCTTTATGGAGTTTCCCTGATTTTTTTAATTTCTGAACGATGTTAATATCAAACGCAGATGAAGTTTCAATATGAATATCATTATTTAAAGCTTCGTTTAAAACGTGCTCAAAATGAGAGCTTTTGGTACAGTAACAGTAATTATACTTTCCTTTATAATCGTGTTCCTTAATTGCATTCTTAAACCATTCTTTTGCTCGATTTATATTCTCAGATATCTTTGGGAGATAGGTGAATTTAAGAGGTGCACCATATTGCTCTACCAATTTCATAAGATCTATACCATGAAATTGCAGCTCGTTATCTTCTAGTTTAAATTCTTCCTGAGGAAAATAAAAAGTTTGCTCTATTAAATCGCGATATTTTGTGTTCAATGCTTTGTTTTAATTGTTGGTTAAAAATTAGGGATTAAATTATACTGTCAAAAGGATTGACTCGTAAATTATTGTTAAGATAAATTGAAGGGAAGTCGCTAATTTTAAGCGCGCTAAGATTTGTCGAACCTAGGGCTGAATTAAAAACTTGAAGCTCAATGGCTTCACTTGAAAATAACATCAACGTTATCAATTGAGTTTATTTAATTCTAAATCTGAAAATTTCTACTTTACTTGTTACTAAAAATGAATATTTAAAAAGCAATTCACTTATTAGTCAAGCAAATGTATAAAAAATGTTAGTTGAAATTACATTTTTTGACCTAAGGCTTAAAGCATTTTTATATTTATGATCTCTTGCTTGGTAAGAGTTCTGTAATTCCCTCTTGGAAGATCCTTTTTCGTTAGGCCGCCAAAGGTTACTCTGTCTAGTTTTTCCACCTCAAAACCTAAGCTTTTAAATAGACGTTGTATCACGTGTGGCTTTATACTATTGGTCTCTATTCCCAATTCATTTTTAGGTCTATTGTCTATATAACTTACCTCTTGAACTTTTACTTTTCCATCTTCTAGGGTAACTCCGTCTTCTATTCTTTTTAATTCTTCAAAAGAAATAGGCTTATTGAGTTCTAAATGATAGATCTGTCTAATTCCGTTCTTTGGTTTTCCCAGTTGTTTTTCCAAAGTCCCGTCATTGGTAAACAAAAGAAGTCCAGTAGCTTGACGGTCCAGTTTTCCAACAGGCGCTACTTTGGATTTTGTTGCATTAGCTATTAGATCCATTACCGTTCTGGAACCTTTTTCTAAACTTCCAGTGGTAAAGAAACCTTTAGGCTTGTTCAATAGAATATATTCTGGTTTCTCTGGAATAACACGTCTCCCATCAAATTTCACTTCTTCGGTAGGTTTTACACGGTATCCCATTTCGGTGACTATCTTGTCATTCACAGTTACATTTCCTGCGCCAATATAGATATCTGCATCTCTACGAGAACAAGCACCAGAATTTGCGATATATTTATTAAGTCTTATTCCTTCAGGCTTAGGACCAGTTTTCGCGGCTGGTTTAACGGCACCTTTAGGAGCGCTTTTTGGAGCAGAATCTTTCTTAATAGGAGCATTTCCTCTAGCCATAGATTTTTTCTTTGGCCCACCACCTTGTCTTCCACTAAACTTTTTCCCTGAAGAATTATCATTCCTGCTCATAACGCTAATTTTTTGCAAAGATACTAGATAATTCTTTCTCTTTATATTTTAACACTTAAAGATTTTTATTCTTAAAAAACTCTACTAAAAACTTCTTTGTAATCTATAAGTAGGATACTAAAAACCCCCGCAACTATAATTAGCTTAAGTATATTATGCAGTATTAAATATTGCCACTTAGCATTACTGAAATAAAGAAAAAGTAAAAAGAAAATAAGAAGGAGCAAAGAAGAGTAAAAATAGTAATCCATTAAACCTGTATCGAATCTTGTTGTTAAAAGCAAGATGGGAATAACAGCGAGGACAGTGAGCACGGAAAGAAAAAATTTACTCCAATTTTCACCATAGACCACTGGGATTGTTTTATAATTCTGAATAAGATCTCCTTTTAAATTCTCCAAATCCTTTACCAGTTCTCGCATCGCGATCATAATGAATAAAAAAGTGGCGTGGATAAAAATAACGGTCTCAAAATTTCTATAATAAATGAATACCACAAAAAATGGGGTTATGGCTAAGATACTGGCCATAATATTACCAAGAAAAAGGATTTTTTTGATCCTATGTGAGTATAACCAGATCGTGAAAATATAGATAGAAAAGAAAACCACTGCTCTAAAAGACACATAACTGGCAAAGAAGATCGCAGCAAAATTTAAAATGAAATATACCGAAAGTTTGGTGCGCTGACTAATAAGCCTGTCAAGCATCGTTTTTTTAGGCCTGTTTATTAGGTCTTTCTCACTATCATAAAAATTATTGATAATATATCCCGAAGCTATAACGGTGGCCGAAGAAAGTATAAGGAAAAAGAGATTTGGATCGAAAAACACATCTCTCAACTCTAAGCCAGGCGCAAGAATGAATGCTGCAGTAAGATATTGTGCAATTATAAGAATGAGAATATTATAGCCTCGTACTACCGAAAACAAACTCAACATCTTAAGCATTAAAAGTTTGTTCTTAGCTGGCGCCATGTAATTCGGTAGGTTTTAGAAGTTGTAAACCACTTCTAAATTATAATCTTTTAAAGATTTTTTAGCCTTTTCTATATCCTCGGTGAAACCTAAAATGTATCCACCACCACCAGAACCACAAAGTTTCAAGTAATAATCGTTAGAGTCTATTCCTTGTTTCCACAAATTATGGAATTGAGTAGGGATCATTGGTTTAAAGTTGTCCAAGACAACATGAGAAAGTTTTTTAATATTTCCGAACAAAGATTTGATATCTCCTTGTAAAAAATCATCTACACAAGCATCTGTATGTTTGATAAACTGATCTTTAACCATTATTCTAAAAGGTTCCTGTTTCATGTTTTCCATAAAGATCTGCACCATCGGCGCAGTCTCACCCATAGAACCACTGTCTAATAAAAAGACAGCACCTTTTCCGTTTTCAGTTTGAGATGGAATTCCGGCAGGCTCAATATTATCTTTAGAATTAATTAAAATAGGAATGCTTAAATAACTATTTAAAGGATCTAGACCAGAAGATTTACCATGGAAGAAAGATTCCATTTCCCCGAAGATCTTTTTCAGTTTTAATAATTTTTCTCTTGTTAGATTTTCTAAGACCGTGATCTTACCTGTAGCATATTCATCATAAATTGCTGCAACCAAGGCACCACTGCTCCCAACTCCATATCCCTGAGGGATAGTAGAATCAAAATACATCCCATTTGAGATGTCTTTATTTAATTCATCTAAATTAAAATGTACTAAAGAAGGATTAGAAATTTCTAATTCGCCTAAATGTTTAGCAAAAGCTTGAAGGCTTTTATTAGATTCTATAGCTTCTTCAGAAGGATTTTCATCCACCTTTAAAGCACCATTATAAAAATTGTATGGTATAGATAAACCTTTGGAATCCTTGATGATCCCGTATTCTCCGAAAAGCAAGATCTTAGAATAAAATAATGGTCCTTTCATAAGCTTTTAATATTCTGAATTGAATAGAATTCTAAACGATAGATTTCGAGGCAAATATAATCAATTAAAACTACAATTTTTTTGAACCTAAACCTATACTGTCAGATATAAATTGATTTTTTTCGCAATACACAAGTAATTTATCCTCAATGAATTGAAAAACTTCAGTCTTATTTTTTTCTGGATACAATACATGAACATTTGCCCCAGCATCCAATGTAAAACAAACAGGTAGTCCGGTTGCTTCTCTAAAATCCCATATTTTATTAATGATTTCCAGGGTGTTAGGCTTCATTAAGATGAAATATGGCTTGCTGCTCATCATCATTGCATGCAGTGTTAAAGCCTCACTCTCCACTATTTCAATAAAATCATTTAAATTTCCTGATTTAAAAATGTCTTTTAGCGCAGCTAAATTTTTGTGTGCTTGTTTAAAACGCTCTTCCGCAAAAGGATGGTCGTGCATTAAATTATGCCCCACACTGCTGCTCACTTTTTTCTCTCCTTTATCTACCAATAAAATAGTATCCTGATAGTTTTCAAAAACTTCATGAACCTTGTTTGGGTACTCAACACCATAGAGATTTGAACTTCCATCAATGTTAGCGTGCTCACCCCAAACAACTAGTTTGCCCTGCACGCTTCTGCATGCACTTCCCGATCCTAAACGAGCAAGAAAGGATGCTTTTTTATAAAAATAATCTTCAGAAATACTTGAAGAAAGTTGTTTTTCTAAACTCATTATACATAATGCCAAAGCACTCATTCCACTAGCAGAAGAGGCAATCCCGCTACTATGAGGAAAGGAATTTTCAGAATTTATAATAAGTTTATAGTCCATTAGATAAGGACAATATTCTTCTATTCTTTCAAAAAAAGTATAAATTTTAGGCTTAAAATCTTCTTTCTTTTGACCCTCAAAATAAAATTCGAAATCAAAAAGGTCTCCCTTCTGTTCAGAATCTTTTTTACGAGTAAACTCTAAACTGGTTATTGTTTTACAATTATTCAACGTAAAACTGATAGAAGGATTTGCAGGAATTTGATTCTTTTTTTTACCCCAATATTTTACCAAAGCAATGTTACTAGGCGATTGCCAAGTAACTTTACCGGTATTAATTGTCTCTAGATTAGATTGTGGTATAAAATCTTTTGCTTTCATCCTCCTGAAATTTTAGACAAATATACTTTTTTAGTTAAGAGATGATAACTCATGATTTCAAATAATTCCCTATTTTAGGTTGCCAAACCAACTAAAAAATGACTTCTAAATTCTTTGTACGAGTTTTCCTTGCTCTGGGCATTTGTCTGTTCATAGGTTTTTTTGGGTCTCTTGCTACTCAAACAAGTATTGGAGGTTGGTATTTACAGCTTAATAAACCTAGTTTTAATCCGCCAAACTGGATATTCGGACCTGTTTGGACGGTATTATATATATTAATGGGAATTGCAGCGGGAATAGTTTGGAATAAAGGTTTTTATCATAAATGGGTTCAAATAGCCTTATATCATTTTGGGTTTCAACTTTTGCTAAATGCTTCCTGGTCCTTGCTTTTCTTTGGGTTGATGGAACCCTTTTGGGCATTATTGGATATAATAGCGCTTTTTATAGTCCTTCTTTTGACCATTAAATGGTTTAAAATTGTAAATAAAACTGCGGCATATTTACTTATTCCTTATGCTATTTGGGTAGCTTTTGCAGCGGTCTTGAATTTTGAGATCTGGAGACTGAACTTGTAATATTTTATTAATCTAGACTAGTCATTGCCTTGGCAGCTAAGTAGCCACCAGTCCATGCATTTTGAAAATTAAATCCACCTGTAATGGCATCTATATTTAGAACTTCTCCTGCGAAATATAAATTTTTCTGAAGCTTACTTTCAAAGGTTTTAAAGTTCACTTCATTAAGTTTAATACCCCCGGCAGTTACAAACTCTTCCTTAAAAGTGCTTTTTCCATCTACAGAAAACTCCGATTTTGTAAGTTGCTCACTAAGTGTGACTAATTGTTTTTTATTAATATCTGCCCAAATATCGGTTTCTGATATCCCTGAAGCTAGAACCAAACTTTTCCATAATCGTTTTGGTAAGTCAAATTGAGCGTATTTGGTAAGTTGCTGTTTAGCATGTTTCAATTTGAGCTCTAACAATTGCTCTAGAATTTCTTCAGAATTTTGATTTGCAAGCCAATTTACCTGGATCTCAAATTTATAACTAAGCTCATTCAACTCTCTGGCACCCCAGGCAGAAAGTTTTAAGATTGCCGGGCCACTTAATCCCCAGTGAGTAATTAAAAGAGGACCTTCATCTTCCATATTTATTTCTGGAATTTTCACGCTAGCAAAAGTGGCAACTCCCGGAAGTTCTTTAATTCTCTCATCTTTTATGTTGAATGTAAATAATGAAGGCACTGCGGTTTCCATTTGATGCCCTAAACCTTCCAATAATTTCCAGATCTTCGGATTACTTCCTGTGGCTACAAGAAGTTTTTCAGCAGAAAAATCTCCATTATTAGTATTTATAAGCCATTGCTCATTTTCTGAAGTTATATTCTGAACAGAATGATTTTTAAGGATCTCAATACCTAATCGCTGAGTTTCAGAAAGAAAACAATCTATAATAGTTTCCGAAGAATCTGAAACAGGGAACATTCGCCCGTCTTCTTCAATTTTCAATTCAATTCCGCGTTCTTCAAACCAGGCAATCGTATCTCCCGTCATAAATGAATGAAAAGGACCGCGAAGCTCTTTTTCTCCTCTAGGATATTTTTTTATTAGTTCGCTTGGAGTAAATTCAGCATGAGTAACATTACATCTTCCACCTCCCGAAATACGCACTTTAGTAAGCACTTCTTTTCCTCTTTCCAAAATTAATATTTTGGCATTTGGATCTAATTCAGCAGCGTTGATAGCAGCAAAGAATCCTGCAGCACCACCCCCAATAATAATAATATCATACTTCATTCAGAAAAAATTGAAAGCGCAAAGTTAGCGGTTTTCAGAGTAGCATTTTAGCCAAGTCTATCTGGATAGTCTGAAATTATTCCATCTACGCCAAAATCGATCATTCTGGCAATATCTTCTGGCTCATTCACCGTCCATACATTTACATTAAATCCTTCATTATGGGCATCTATAACACTTTGTCTGGTAATAATTCCAAGAGAAGGGTGAATAGCGGTAGCGTTCAAGACCTTAGCCCATTCTATTGCTTCCTCTACACTTGCTTTACTAAGTATTGCAATAAGAATATTGCTATTTATTTTTTTTACTTCTAGTAATTCATTTTCTTGAAAGGAAGAAACTAGAATACTCGAGTATTCCCAGCCTTTATCTATATAATTAGAAATAATAGCGCAAGTGCCTTTTGCGGTATGCAAACCTTTAAGCTCTATATTAATAGAACATTTGCCTTCAATAAGATCTAAAACCTCGGTTAGCAAAGGGATTTTATAACCTCCTTTAAGCGTTAATTGCTGAAGTTGCTCATAAGTCTTGGTAGTAACTTCTCCAATACCATCACTCAATCGGTCTAGTGTGAAGTCGTGAAAAACCACCAGTTCTCCCGAAGCGCATAAATGAACATCTATTTCTATTCCGTCTATTCCCATTCCCAATGCGAGTTTGATGCTTTCCAGAGTGTTTTCGGTACAATGTCCTTTCGCCCCGCGATGACCAATTTTATAGATAGGATTCATAATTTATAGTTATTTTATTGACAGTAATTTTTAAATTTCAATTACAACTAGTAAATTAATGATATTCAAATTCAATTATACTACTTGATTAATAATTTGTAATATAATAGTCGAAAAAAAACCAAGAAATAATTTAAAGAATTAGATATGGAAAAGTGGTTTGAAGCATCTTGGACATCTGTTGTGGCAATTTGTATCACAGCAATTGGAATTTATCTGGCAGTAATAATATTTACAAGATTAGCAGGGAAACGTAGTTTTTCTAAAATGTCTAGTTTTGATTTTGCAATGACGGTAGCAATAGGATCTATCATTGCGACTACAGTTCTTTCAAAATCTGTAAGTCTTACAGATGGTGTAGTTGGACTTGCAATGGTTTATATACTTCAACTCTCTGTCGCTATTTTAAGGCGATCTTCAAATGTAGAAAAACTTGTTGATAACACTCCGTTGATGTTGATGGATGGAACAGAGATATTGTATGAAAACTTAAAAAAGGCGAGAGTCACAGAGTCAGATCTAAGATCGAAATTAAGAGAAACCAATGTGTTAGAACTCTCCCAAGTTAGAGCGGTGGTGTTTGAAGCAACAGGAGATATTTCGGTTTTGCATACTAAAGATGAAAATGTAGAACTGGAAGATTGGTTAATGGAGGGCGTTACTAGGTAAACTGAAATATGGAATGGATAAATATTATAGGATTGGCTGCGGGGCTATGCACTACAGTAGCAGTAATCCCTCAGATAAAAAAAGCATGGGAAACTAAAAAAGTAGAAGATGTCTCCCCAACAATGTTCAGTATTTTAATTGTCGGAATTTTTTTGTGGGTAGTCTATGGAGTTCTTAAAAATGATATTCCCATAATTGCTACTAACAGTATTTCTCTAACTCTGAATGGAATAATGCTTTACCTTATGTTGAAATATCGTTAAAAAGATTGCCAAATCTTATAAATTATAGCAGCACTCACTCCGAAAATAACATGCGCAACAATTAATTGCAGATAATATTTAATATTCCAATTTCTTTCTGGATGATTTTTGATTAATTAAAAGAAAAATTTCCAACCGAAAACGCCAATAATTCCTGCTGCAAAACCCAAAAGAGCTCCTGAAATAATGGAGATGGAACAAATTCTAATTTCCAAACCATTTCAAAAACCAAAACGAATAACCATCCAATCAAGTAATGTAATATCCAACCCGTACTGCTGTTTTTTGATAACTCTAATCTAAAAAATCTGATCTTGATAATACAATATTAAGCAGTTCGGGCTCTCTAAATTGCCTATATCTTATATTCGAAATAATATAGCTGAAAAATGTTATAATAGAGGTTGCTAGTACTCCAGGAACTAATATTCTTATTATTTCCATACCATGTTAATCTTTTTTAAAGTTAAACTAATTTATTCTTAAACACTTTCACAAATTAAACTTGTAATTATAAATTTACTTTTTACAACCAAAAAACTAAGATCATGAGGCCGGTAATTGAAAACAAAGCAAAACATGAACGCTTAGGTGTAGATGATAATAAAAAGGTTAAAGCTGAATTTCAAAATTTTATCATTAAAAAAAATCATCCGTGTCTAATGGCGCAAACTGTTTTTAGTATGGATAAAGTCGATTTTCATGTATATGATAACTTCGGTTCTAATTATACTGCAATAAAAATCCTTAAGGATCTCAGGGCATATATCGAAAATTATGATTTCGAATCGAATGATTTTTTGACTTTTATGGCTGTATTCAAAGGAAGAAAAACCTTTACTGAGCAGCAATTCGAGGAGATTCTTTGGAAACAGCTGGATTTCTTACATGAAGTAGATACAGATTCTTGGGACCCTGCTGTGAGTAGTGATTCTTCTAATAAAGATTTCAGTTTCAGTTTAGGCGGGAAAGCTTTCTATATCGTTGGATTACATCCAAACAGTTCGAGAATGGCTAGGCAAACTCCTTATCCTGCAATCGCTTTTAATTTGCACTGGCAATTTGAAAAGTTGCGGGAAATGGGAACCTATGAGGTTGTAAGAGATAAGATTCGGGAGAGAGATACAGAACTGCAAGGAGATATAAACCCAGTGCTTCAGGATTTTGGTGAGAATAGTGAAGCCAGACAATACAGCGGAAGAAAAGTTGGAGATGAATGGAAATGTCCGTTTCTTTCTGGGAAAATCTAATACATGTATCAGCCAAAGAAATATAAGAAGCAAGACCCAGAATATTTATTTGAATTCATTAAACAACATCCTTTCGCGAGTTTTATTCTGAAAGGGGAACGTCTTTTGGCGACCCATATTCCTGTTCTCGTTGAGGGAAATCCTCAAAAATTTAGATTGTACTCCCATATTGCCAACCATAACGAACAACTTCAATATTTAAAAAATGATGCAGAGGCTCTAATGATCTTTCAAGGGGCTCATGGATATGTTTCTTCCTCTTGGTATCAGGAAAAGGATATTAGCACATGGGATTATTCTGCAGTGCATGTAAACGTTAAATTAAAATTACAATCCCGAGAAGAGCTAGAAACGTCTTTAGAGAATTTGGTTCATAGATTTGAAAAAAATCAGACGAAGCCATTATATTATAAAGATCTACCTAAGCAAATGTTAGAAGATCACCTTCCATTAATAACGGGGTTTTGGGCAGAGCCGGTTAAAATTGAAGGAGTGGCAAAATTGCATCAGACTTATAAAAAAGAGGATGTAGAATCTGTAATAGATCATTTAAGTGAGGGAGATGCGTTGAGTAGGGAATTGAGTAAAAACATTAAAGAAGAAAATAATGGAAGTCATTAAAAAACAAACTGGAGCTGCTTTTACTTTAAAGAAAGGACAGAAATTAAAAGTTTTGGATCCCCTAGGAGAGCAGGTGAGTGATATGGTTCTTTTTAATGCACAAGATACCCGCGAGAAAATTTCTTCAGGAAAAACCTTAGATTTTGAGGAAAATATACTTATTACGAAAGGGAATTTTTTGTGGAGTAATCGCAGTAGAAAAATGATGGAAATATTGGAAGACACCAATGGTAGAAACGATTTTCTTTTAGCTCCTTGTAGTCCGGAAACATTTCAGATAATGTATAACAATCCCGAGTATCACCCGAGTTGTTTTGAAAATTTATATACTAATCTCGAAAAGTTCAACATCCAGCCAGATGATGTGCCAACAGCTTTCAATATTTTTATGAATGTGCAGTTTGCTGCAGACGGTAAGTTACGTGTGGACCCGCCATTAAGCAAAGCGGGGGATTATTTGCTATTTCAGGCTCAAATGGATCTTATTGTTGCCTTAACCGCATGTTCTGCAGAAGACAGTAATAACGGCAGCTTTAAGCCAATTCATTATGAAATTTTAGATTGATCTTCACTGTCGTCCGACAAAAGATATAAGATCGCTGCGCTGCTAGATTCAAGACGTAAGACTTCATTTCAACTAATTGAAAATCAATATTTTAATCTCTATGAATTTTTCAAAAAGGAAAAATAATTCTGTTTTCCAATGGCAAGCTCCTAAACCTTGAAAACAGTCTTAATCCACGTTACTTCTAGCCTCACCGAAATTCTGAATTTTTTTACTGGACAATACTAATTGAATTAATAGTTCTCTGCTTTAATTATTCTTCTTTCTAAACCTCATATTCAGCATTTCAATAGATAAGGAGAAGAAAACTGCAAAATAGATGTAGCCTTTTGGTACATGATAATGAGCTCCTTCAATAATTAGCATTACTCCTATTAAAATTAAAAAGGAAAGAGCAAGAATTTGAATTGTAGGATGCTTGTCCACGAAATCTCCCACGGGTCTCGCAAAAATCATCATAACAATTATAGAAATTACCACTGCGATGATCATTAATAATAGTTGGTCAGTAAGACCAATAGCGGTTAAAATAGAATCGAAAGAAAATATAATATCCAAGAGCATGATTTGAACGATCGCATATCCAAAAGAACTAACGCTTTTCACCGTTTGTTCCTCATGCTGGCCTTCCACTTTATGATGAATTTCTAGAGTGCTTTTTACCAGTAAAAATATTCCACCTCCAATTAATATGATGTCTCTCCAGCTTAATTCGAAACTTCCAAAAGTAAGTACAGGTTCTGTAAGTCCTATGATCCAAGTGATACTCAAAAGCAGTAAAACCCTCATGATTAATGCGGCAGAAAGTCCGCCTAGGCGTGCCTTTTTTTGCTGATGTTTAGGCAGTTTTGCTGCAACTAAAGAGATAAAAATAATATTATCTATTCCTAATACAATTTCCATAAAGGTTAATGTAAGGAGGGCAATCCAAGTATCTGCTTGTAAAAATATTTCCATGAAAGTGGTGTTGGCAGTTATTACGGCGGAAAATTACTAAAATTATAGGGAGATTTGAAAAGAGATTTTGATAAATAATAAATCCCTTTTTGCCTTTATAAGCTAATGCACACTAACAACTTTAGTGATAAACCATTTCGATTCTTTTTTCTCCCAAAAGATCACAAATTTCCCAATTTGAGAAGGAGTGTCTGCACTTTCCTGGTTGTTTTTGAATGTGTGTTCGCCAAATTCTATTGCTCCAAAATCCTTTATGGGGTAGACTTCTATACTGCCAGGCACTAAATGCCTTGTAACTTTTCCGCAGATATTTTTTTCTGTTGCATCCAGAATTCCTTGTTTTGAAGTCATCAATCCGCCTTGATCGTGAAAGAATTCTATATCCTCAGCATATATGGATTTCTGCATTTCTAAGTTGCAACTGTTATAAGCATCAAAAAACTGAGTGTCCATTTTTACAATTTCCTCGTATAATCCAGGATCGTCTGGTATATATTTATCTCCTGCTGTTTTTTCTATGTTCTTGCATGAAGTGCATGAAGAAATTAAAATTAAAGGAAATAGTAGGAAGAGGATTTTAACTATTTTGCTATTCATAGTTTGCTTTTGAAAATGGAAACTAATTTAGTTATTTAAAGGTCGGTAGTTAAATGCGTACAATTTATAGTCCTGACTAATTGATTGTTAATAATATAAAAATAGATTTTTAGTCTGTTCTAGCGCAGTCGAGAACTATTAATATGTAAAAATCAGGTATCGACTTTAGCCTGTATTAAGTGAAGTCGAAATGCTCAACCTTACATCCGAAGCACCCATGAATATTTGAACATGAAATTACTTACTGACTCTATAATTATTTATTTTGCTTTTATGGGGAACCATAATTCTTCTTCGGAAGTGGGATCTTCATTTTTGTGCTTTTCGCCCATCACTGCAAAATGCGGACGATGAACCAATTTATATTCTGAAGTTGGAAACCAATCTTGGATTATATTTCTATAAGCTTCTGAAGCCTCACTACCTCTTCCTTTATAATTGAAAACAGCATATTTCCCGGAAGGAATAATTAAAGTCTCCATTTCTGATGGGATAGTATCGAAATGAGAAACCTCAACTGCAGCCCATTTTTCAAATTCTAGTGTAGGATCAAAATCTTTGAAAAAGTTCGCAGTATTGTATACTTCTACTGAAAAGAGCTTGTTTTCCAAGACATTCGCTATTTCTTTTCTGCGAGGCATAAAATTTTTCCAAAGATTTTGAGTTTGGAGATTGGAAAAGGACATCTTCATATTTTTTCCAACTAGTTTTATTTCTGAAATGCTTTCAATTCTGGGTTGTATGTTAAAAGTAGGAGGTGTTATTTGCTCGAAATTATATCAGTAACCGGTTTCCCTCTCCAGAATTCAGGTATTTCGAGTCCTAATAAGAACGCAATCGTAGCTGCCGTATCGTAGGTTACTATGGTAGTGCTCATTTCTCCTTGATTTGATATTCCTTTCCCATACGCGATCCAAGGAATTTCAACTTCTTTTAAGGTTTTCCCGCCATGACTTTTCCTGTTTCCCCCATGATCTGAAGTTAAAATGATGATGGTTTCTTTCATTAAATTTTTATCTTCAAGGCTAGCGATCAGCTTCCCAACAAGAACATCAATCTTTTCAATTTCCATATAATATTCAGGGGAATCAAAGCCGATTTTATGTCCTGTATGATCGGCGTCATCTAAATGTATAAAAGTGAAAACCGGTTTTTCTTTGGTTATAAATTTTGTAGCTTTTTCAAGCGTTAGTGTATCATTTTCAGCATTATAATCCAAGTCTACAAGTTCTCTTTCAAAAAGGTTCCTAATTCCACCCCAGGTATAAATAGCTCCTTTTTTTGCCTTTGGCAATTGTGTGTCTATTAGACTGAAAATAGTTGGATAGATACCGCTTTCACCAAGATTTGCTGAAGGTAATTCAGGTTCTCTACTATCCCATTCGGTAAATCCATGCAATTCCGGACCAGATCCCATAAGCATAGAAGCCCAATTCACAGCACTGGAAGAGGGGAGCACAGCTCTTGCTTTTAGGGAATAACTTCCATTTTTCATCATTTTACGGATGTTCGAAATTTTAGCTTTTTCGAAAGCGTAGCCTCCAAAACCGTCAACCCCAATTAAGATTAGGTGTTTCGCAACTTGTTTATTTTGTTCTTGGGAAATGGCTTTTTGTGTACTAGCGCAGAAAACTAAACTTATAATTATGCTAAGTAATTTGAAACGCTTCAATAGAATTTGGAACATCAATAAAATATTATATAATTAAATGAGTGCTAAATTAGCCTTTTTTGTATAGAATTTAAAACGTCGTTTGTTTGAGATTGTTTTTATAAGTGAGTGGGTAAGAAAGCTTTTTGATATGTGAGTAAATCACCAACACTATCAATTCCATAGTAAGCTATACTTAAGTATGAAATTTATTAATGCTTAGGCTTTACCGTTAGTTTGTTTTGAATTTAAACTTTAGCTATATTCAGGCTAATTTTTAAGATGGAGTAGTAGCAAGACTTAAAACGAATCACCAGTATTTATGAGTTTTACGAACCTATAGTTTATAAAAATTTAATTATATTTATCAAATCTTTATTTTTTCCCGCAGAAATTTTGGAAAGATTCATTTTTATGAATTATAAGAGTTGCTTTATGAAAAAACTTCTATTTTGTTTCTCAATATTATTAATATTGCAATCCTGTTGGCCTGGAACTGGAAGCGATGACGATCTTAACAGGAGTAATTTTAAACCCATAACTCAATCCCGTCAGGATTTTGAAAAGAGTATAAGTATTATGGGTGAACGTCCAGTAATTAACTCTGGTAAAATTTATGTAAAAGAAGATCTTATTTACTTAAATGAACTAGGGGAAGGCTTTCATATTATAGATAATACCGATCCTATTAATCCTAATCCTGTTGCCTTCATAAAAATTCCATTAGCTACAGATCTGGCTATTCGAAACAATATTTTATATGTGCATCATGCGGTAGATCTTGTTGCTTTTACCTATTCGCTTGATTCTAACTCATTAAATATTGTGCACCGGGAGCGTAACGTTTTTCCTGCACTGCGTTCTCCTGAAGGACTAGAGCCCTCATTTTATAATGTTCCCGAAAATGAAATTGTAATAGGCTATCAACAACTAAACTAAGAAGATGAAAAAAGTTATACTACTCTGTCTTTCCATACTGTTTATTGGTTGTAGTTCAGAAGGGGATAATTCGCCAACAGCCTCAGTAGATGGTACAGGAGGTTCCCTTGCAAGATTTTCGCTTGTAGGAGATTATTTATATACAGTAGATGATCAATCCCTGAGGATTTTTGATATTGCAAATCCTGCACAACCAACTTTTGTAGGAACGAAACATATAGGTTTCGATATAGAAACCCTTTATTCTTTAGATGAATATTTGTTTGTAGGTAGCCGTCTTGGAATGTTTATTTTTGATATTTCCGATCCTAAATTTCCACTGCAGCTCTCTAAAGTAGAACATGTGCGTAGTTGTGATCCGGTGGTTTCTTCTGGTGATTATACCTATGTAACGCTTCATACCAATGCGGTATGTATTGGAAATATAAATCAGCTGGAAGTTTATAATACTCAAGACCTCTTAAGACCAGAATTGATTACTACCATTACTCTAGATCGTCCCATTGGACTTGGTCTCTACGGAAATCATTTATTGGTTACCGATAAAGATGTGGTACGTGTTTTTGATGTTACTAACCCGGCACAACCAGATCTTGTAGGAGGTATTGAAGAAGATGCCTTCGATATTATTATCCGTAATAACGATTTGTTCATTATTGGAGAAAAGTCACTAAGCCAATATCAGTTAAATCCTGAGGATATAGAAGATATAGTTTTTAGAAGTTCAATAGATTTTTAAAAGAGGCGCTTCAAACTAATTCTGAAGAATTTTTAAATTGTTAGGGAGTTGACTCACGACATTCTTATGGATTAACTAAAACAAATTTTTTTATCATTCCGACGGAAGGAGGAATCCCTTTTAAACTTTACTCCTGCTTCATTGAGATTCTTCACGATGTTCAGAAGGACATTTTTTGCTCTGCTCATGATTAAGAACTAAGAACCTTTTGTCATTCCGACGGAGGAGGAATCCCTTTTAAACTTTAATCCTGCTTCATTGAGATTCTTCACGATGTTCAGAAGGACATTTTTTGCTAATTCGTAAAGCTGAACTTGCCGTATGAAAAAACTCAAGAAAACACTTGCAAAAAATGAAATCGATTTTAGGCAAGACCAATTCCAAGCATTTAAATGGAGGTGTGTTTGTAGGCTATGAGCTTGTTTCAAATATTGGCACCCTTCTTATTTTTCTACATTTTCGTTAAAAGTATTGTAAAACCTTGCTTTTTACTTGAAAACCCGATAAGTTCGGTTATATTTCTTAACAGAATCTCCATAAGAATCCTAAAATTTGAAAAAAGATAAACTTATTAAGTCAAAGAATGAATTTCCTGTGGTGGGAGTTGGCGCTTCTGCGGGAGGCTTAAATGCATTTAAAAGTTTTGTAAAAAATATTCCCGAAAAATCGGGTATTGCCTACGTTCTTGTACAACACCTCGATCCCGACCATAAAAGCCTTTTACCCGAAATCTTACAAAAGGTTACTAAAATCCCGGTTTTGGAAATTACCGATGATATGGATGTGGAACCAGATAATATCTATATTCTACCGTCCAACAAAATGCTCATGGCAAATGATGGCATATTAAAACTTGAACCACGGCCAAAACCAGAAAAAGGTAAAACTAATCTACCCATAAACCTCTTTTTTGATTCCCTTGCCAATGTACATCAATCTCATTCTATTGGGGTTATCTTATCGGGATCTGGTTCCGATGGAACTGAAGGCTTTAAAGCTATTAAAAACAAAGGCGGGACTACTTTTGCCCAGGATGAAGCTTCTGCCGAGTGGCCCGACATGCCTAGAAATGCTGTAAAAGCGGGCATTGTAGATTTTGTATTGCCACCTGAAAAGATCCCGGCAATAATTGCAGAGTTAATACGTGAAAGCAATAAGGATAAGGGAGAGGAACAAAATAATTCAAAAGAAAATTCAGAAGAAAATTCTAAAGTGATAAAGCAAATATTGGATTTGTTGCATGAGCGCCGAGGGACAGACTTTACTTATTATAAAAAAACTACAATAAGCAGAAGAATAGCGCGCAGGATTTCAATCAATAAATGCAAAAATATTGATGCCTATTTTAATTTTCTACAAAATAACAATGGGGAAAAAGATCTATTATATCAGGATCTATTGATTCCTGTAACCGATTTTTTCAGGGATCCAAAAATATTCGATCATCTATGTCAGTCGGTTTTCCCACATATTTTAAACAATAGAAAGAATGCTGATCCAATAAGGATATGGGTAGCGGGATGTAGCACGGGACAGGAAGCCTATACTTTCGCCATTTGCCTAAGGGAGCAGATGGGAGATAATAGTAAGCTTAGCGGAAAAGTACAAATCTTTGCAACCGACATAAGTGAACCAGCCATTGAAAAGGCTCGCAAAGGCATATATAAAAAGGATGAACTTTCGAGCCTTAGTCCGGAGCGCATTCGTAAATTCTTTACTAAGTCCAATGACAAATATCGGATTAATAAAGAGGTGCGGGAGATGTGCGTATTTGCCGAGCAGAATTTTTTGAAAGATCCTCCTTTTGGGAAGATGGATTTAATCAGCTGCCGTAATGTTCTGATATATATGGAACCCTATTTGCAAAAAAAGGCGCTCACCACTTTTTACTATGGACTAAAACCAAAAGGCTTTTTATTGCTGGGCAAATCTGAAACAGGCAGTACAATGAGTGAATTATTTGCCAGGGAAGATAAGGCCAGTAAGTTATATGTCCGTAAAGAAGTGCCTGGTAAATTAATCCTCCCTCCTAAACATGTTGCCAAGAAATTCCGCCCTGAACGGGGCGATCGTGCTGCTCAAACCAAAGAAAAAGGCACCAATTTTGAAAAAGCGGCAAATACCCTTTTACTAAATGATTATACCCCGGCAGGGGTGGTGGTTAATGAAGTTTTGGATATAGTGTATTTTAAGGGCGATACAGGAAACTACCTGCAACAACAAACCGGCAAGCCTAGCTATAACTTGGTTAAAATTGCAAGGTCTGGATTGGCTTTTGAGCTGCGCAGCTTACTGCAAAAGGCAAAAAAGAACAATGAGAGGGTGCAAAAGGAAAATATCCCTATAAAAGTGGTAAATACCACCTTAGTTGTTTCTTTGGAGGTTGTTCCACTTCCCAATATGGCCGAGCCTTATTTTATGGTGCTTTTTCATGCCAAAGCCTTAGGAGCTAACACAGTGGAAATTACTGCAGATAAGGGAAATGAAACCGGGCCAGATCCTAAGGATCAGTTAATAGCACAACTACAGAAAGAACTCCAACAGACCCATGAAGACATTCTCGAAATCACAGAAGATCAAGAGGCTGCCAACGAAGAACTTCAAAGTTCCAACGAAGAGCTGCTAAGTAGTAGTGAAGAATTACAAAGTCTGAATGAAGAGTTGGAAACTAGCAAAGAAGAATTACAAAGCACCAATGAAGAACTTACATCTGTAAACCAGGAACTTGTTAGTTTGAATGAACAAGTAACCGAAGAGCGTAATTTTGCCGAAGTGGTAGTCGAGACTGTGCGTGAACCCTTGGTGGTGTTGGATAAAGATCTCAAGGTAATTAGCGCTAATAGTTCTTTTTATATAACCTTTGAGGTAAAAGAATCGGAGACAACTGGAAGATTGATATATGATTTGGGAAATAAACAGTGGGATATCCCTGGATTGAGAAGCCTGCTGGAATCTATACTGCCAGAAAAGGAAAGCTTTGTGGATTTTGAGATGACCCACACCTTCGAATCCATCGGGGAGCGCACCATGCTCTTAAATGCCCGGGAGATAAAAGGAGAAAACAAATCCAGAAAAATGGTGCTATTAACCATCGAGGATATTACGGAAAAAAAGCATCTTCGGGATAAAGAACAGGAACTTGTGGGGAAATTTAGAAACCTCGTGATGCAGGCCCCAGTGGCCATTCTGTTTTTAAAAGGAGACGATTATCAGGTAGAACTGGCCAACGATTTTTACTTACAGTTGGTAGAACAAGAAAAAGACTTTATTGGCAGGTCCATTTTTGAATCGCTGCCAGAGCTGAAAACTCAGGGAATCAAAGAGCTTTTTGATGGCGTACTAAAAAGTGGGGAACCTTATTACGGCAAAGAACTGGAAGTGAAAATTAACAGAAACAACAAAAACAAACAGGGATTTTATAACTTTGTATACCAACCAATGCGTGACGGGGACGGCACAGTTACAGGAATCATGGTAGTAGCCACCGAGGTAACCGAGCAGGTGCTTGCCCGAAAGAAGGTGGAGGAAAGCGTACACCGCTATCACGAGATGATTCACTCTTCGCCTTCCTTGATCGCTATTCTCGAGGGTGAAGATTTCATACTCACGGTAGCAAACGATGCTATTTTAAAGCAACTGGGAAGAGGGAAAGAGATTATAGGCAAACCACACCTGGATGCGGTTCCCGAACTCGAAGAACAGGGATTGGGCGAACTTTTACGGGAAGTCTATAGGACCGGAAAACCTTATTATGCCCATGAAATGCCCGTAAACCTAGAACGGGGAGGAAAAATGGAACTCTCGTATTACAATTTTGTGTACCAGGCTCAACGGGATGTTAGAGGAAAGATTGTGGGGGTTGCGGCTATCGCCATCGAGGTCACGGCACAGGCAGAATTCAATAAAGAAATAAAGGAAAGTGAGGCCCGTTACCACCAAATGACAGATCTGGTGCCAGACATGATAACCAATACTACCGTTGATGGGGAGGTGTTTTATTACAATAAAGTCTGGACAGAATTTTCGGGATGGGGTATGAAAAAGTTAAAAAAACAGGGCTGGGGAAAATTGATGCATCCAGATGAATTGCTCACAGCCGAACAAAACTGGATGAGAGCAGTGAAAACCGGTAACGATTTTGAGATGGAACTGAGAATTCTTGATAAAAACGGGGATTTCAAATGGCACCTCAGCCGCGCCGTCCCCGTAAAAGATGAAACGGGAAAAATCATTATGTGGTTAGGTGCAAATACCCAAATACAGAAATTAAAAGAAGAGGAAAAACGCAAAGAGGATTTTCTTAAAATGGTAAGCCATGAGCTCAAGACCCCTATTACTTCCATAAAGGGATACACACAACTCCTGTTGAGTTTGATGGAAGACGATAAGGAAATTCAATGGGATTCCCTGCCTATAAAATCGTCCTTGCAACGCATTGATAATCAAATAACCAGATTAACCCGATTGATCTCTGAAATGTTAGATGTTGATAGGATTAAAGACAATCAACTCTTTTTGCAAAGTGAAATATTTGATTTAAATGAACTGGTTAAGGACACCATTGATGATATTAAATATGCCTATCAACAAACCCATATTAGCTTGCAGATAGAAAGTAGTTGTCTGGTCAATGCAGATAGGGACAGGATAGGGCAAGTGCTTATCAATTTTATTACCAATGCCATTAAGTACTCACCAGATGACCAGAATATTGAGATCAAGGTTATTCAAACAAAAGATGATTCGGTTTCTGTAATTGTAAAAGATCATGGAATTGGTATTGAAAAGAAAGATCAACAAAATATTTTTAAGCGTTTTTACCGTGTAAGTGGAAAGGATGAGGAAACCTTTTCTGGTTTTGGGATCGGGTTGTATTTAGCCAAGGAGATCATAGAGCGGCACAATGGCCAGGTAAGTGTGAAGAGCAAAAAAGGAAAGGGTTCAGAATTTATTTTTACCCTGCCCGTCAATACTAAGACAGATATGAAAAGGAACAATGATGAATAAGATATTGGTGGTCGATGATGACCGCATTATAGGAGAAATGCTAAAATTCGTGCTCGAATCTAAAGGATATTTGGCATTTATTTCTGACAAACCAGAGCAAACAGTGGATAACATTCTCCAGAATGCTATTGATTTGGTTATGTTAGACCAGTTTATATTTGGGGTGAGTGGTATAGAGGTTTGTAAGGAACTAAAGGAAAATGAAACTACCGCTAACGTACCTATACTAATGATGTCTGCCCTTAGTGGAGTTAAAAAAAAATGTTTGACGGCCGGGGCTACAGATTTTATATCTAAGCCATTTGAGATGAAGACCCTCTTTTTAAAGATTGAGACTATTTTAAAGCAAGCGAAGGTATAATTAGCTACATTTAAAAAAATTTAAGATGGATAAAATTTTACTGGTCGAGGATGATCATAACCTGGGAATTATGATCTGTGACCTGCTCGAATTAAATGGATATGAAGTGAGTCTTTTAAGGATACCCGATAAAACGATCAAAAATCTTCTGGAAGATGAGTTTGACTTAGTATTAATGGATAAATTATTAAGCGGGATGGACGGAACAGATATCTGCGTTGAAATTAGAAAAACAGATACTATTTCAAATACACCCATCCTTATGATGTCTGCGCTCAATGGAGCCAAGAAAAATTGCATTGAGGCTGGAGCCACTAATTTTATAGCAAAACCCTTTGAAATAAAGGACTTATTCACGATTGTTAAGGACACAATAAATAAGGGAAAGGTTTTAAATGATTAAATCCCTGATTGAGGCTTTTATTCCCCGTTCCGATAGCCCAGGATGCATTTCAGAATCTTTCGCTTGGGCAACTTCTAATTGTTTTAGAACCTGAAACCCGCCTGAACGTTACGGGTGGGCAAGCTCAGATTGATGATAATCATTCTCTTCCATTTTTTAAATTCCAACAATCAAAAGGACGTCATCCTGAGACTAATGATAAAAAAATTTATCTAGCGTAGGAAAATGACGCATGATGGTTCCTAGCAGATTTATAGTGTTAAGATCTTCTTTTTTGCAAATGTAGTTCTTCCCCGAAATAAATTTTTGAAACCTTGGAGAAAATTTATTCCGGGGAAGTACGGTTCTAATTATGCGGTAGCATAATTGGAAACACCTACAAAAAAATGCCCTTATTTTGGTTCGTTTTTTTGGACAGGCAAAAAAATGAGCAACCTTAAAAATTAAACAAATCTTTATCGACTAAAAGGAGTGTTTTCCGTATTCTTGAGATTACGTCAATGGTAATGCATTTCAGAATCTTTCGCTTGGGTAATTTCTCATTCCTTTAGAACCTGAAACCCGCCCGAACGGTACGGGCGGGTTTCAGGTTGACGATTTTCTCAGGGTGTCGAGAAGGTGTTACCCTATAGGACACTATTCGGATATACAGAATTTTTTTTAATTTTGGTCTTTTACAACTTCTATAAACTATTCCAAGGATCCTGTAGGAAATTTGCGTGAAATCTTTTACTTAGGCTAAACTATCAATTTTTTGGAGGAACTACAATACGCGCTTAATCCCTCTATACATTCCACCAATTCTAATGGTTAATTGGTGAACGTTCCCACTGTGCATAGGATAATCGTTAAACTGAGGCATTGTATACCCATACCTGAGCCTAATAAACCAGTAGCTTTTATCCTGCCTCACCATTGAAGATGAGCATCTTTTTAAGCTTTTAACTCAATTAAAAGATAGTGAAAACATTTTTCTCGAACCTATAGCAACTACTGGTTTAGTTGGGCCTCAAATGATGGAAAAAACGGGATGTGCAAAAACCCATTTTCTCAATATGAAAAATGCATCTCATATTGCTTGGGCCACAGGCGGTATTTTAGTTCCTGAGCGCCAAAGACAATTGTTTTATGAACGTGGTTTTGAGCAGTTATTGATGGTTTAAAAACGCCTATCAGAAAATCATTAATCTCCATAATTTTAATCGACTAACGGAGTCTCGGTCTCTAGTGGATCTATAAATTAAAAAAATTCTATGCATAAAGGATGGCAACATCATCTCGAAGCTTCCCCTTCCAAAGTCTTGAAAAATAAGCCAATCTATTTTAAATCCGACAATATTGGTAAAAATAGCATGAATATATTCTTTCGCTTATTATGAGGAAAGTTTCATGTTTTTTTATGTGAGTGTACGAATTTCTGTAGCCGGCTTAATATGCTTATTCCGTATTAATTGGCTGGCATATGTATGACCATGGAAAGAATTTTAGCACAGGTCAATCTGTTATTTATCACTTGGCTGATGCCCAATCTAGGAGTTAAAAAATGACACCAAAAAAATCCTAATATTAAAATCCACCACTACCATAGGGTGCCATTAGACCAAGTTAAAAGGAAGCATTTGTTTTCGTTGAAGAAAAACTAGTTTACTTGAGCTATCTTTGATAGAAGATAAAAGTAATAAGTAAATTTATCAACTTTTAAACCGCCATTAAAATAGCTACATAGTGGCAAACCGCGGCCGCCAATACGAAAAAATGCCAAACGGCATGGTTATAGGGGTATTTTTCCCAAAGGTAAAAGATAACACCCAAAAGGTAAAGAGCACTTCCTATAAGAATCATTACCATAACCATGGGAGGAATTGCATCAAAGAAAGTACGTCCGCCAACCACCATAATACCTCCCATTGCGATATAAGCCAGCGTTGAAACAATATTCCATTTGCCGGTAAAGAATATCTTAAAAACAATCCCGATCGCGGTCAGGCTCCAAAGTATAATTAGCAAAGTAATACCAAAAGGATTGTTCATATAAATCAATAAGAACGGCGTATAGGTGCCAGCTATCAGGAAATAAATACTGATATGGTCAAGGATCTCGAAAACCCGTTTTGCCTCGACATGTTGAAAGCCATGATAGAGCGTGGAAGACGTAAAAAGTTGTAAAAAGCAAAATCCATAGATTGCTGCGCCAATAATACCAGGTGCATTATCGCTTTTTATGGCAAAGGCTATCAGGATAGGAATCCCTACGATGCCAAAAATAATTCCAAAGCCATGAATGATACTGTTTACAAGTTCTTGTTGGATTTGTGTATTGGAATTTGAAGCTCGCATAAGTATAGATTTTGATTAAGTATTGCACGTCTTAACTTCTATAAAAGTACTCAATGTCTGGGGTTTTTCATTTCTCTTAAATTCCTGTCAAGGATAGTTTAGAGAACATCTTCCTCGATTTCGCCACAGTTTGATATTGTCCTTTTTTCACGAAATCAATCCTATCAAATAATGTAATAAACTCATCATCAACAAAAAGGATATCTGAAAACCTTCCTGATCCAAAATATTAGACAATCAAATATGCGAATACATTTTCGAATGGTCCGCAAAGTAAATTAATAGTTTTGGTATTAAATAGGGCTTGAATAATTTCTATTTTGATCCTGCTGATATTAATTGTGAAGATGATAAAATGATGAGATTTATTACCAAATTTAATGAAGCAATGAAAAACGAGAATTTGCTGTACCTATGTTGTACCAAAATAAAAAAGCCGACTCGTTAAAGTCGGCTTTTCCTTTGTACAGGCGGGGAGACTCGAACTCCCACACCTCGCGGCACTAGATCCTAAGTCTAGCGTGTCTACCAATTCCACCACGCCTGCATTTCCATTTTACAACACTTAGGACTCGTTGTAAAAATGCTTACCTAGATAAGCGGCTGCAAATATACATAAATGTTTCAATATTCAAATAGTCCAACAAGAAAATATCAATTTATTACCTTTACCTGATTTCAAAAAAAATAGCATGAAGAATTTAGATAAATATGTTGAAGAAAATAAAGATCGGTTTATAGAAGAGCTGATAGAATTATTGAAGATCCCTTCAGTAAGCGCAGACCCTTCTTTTAAAAAGGATGTTTTGAAAACAGCCGAGGCCGTCAAAAATGCTTTGAAAACAGCAGGATGTGATTCTGTAGAAATATGTGAGACTCCTGGATATCCAATTGTCTTCGGAGAAAAAATAATTGATAAAGATCTTCCAACAGTGCTTGTTTACGGTCATTATGATGTGCAACCAGCAGATCCTATTGAGCTTTGGGACAGCCCACCTTTTGAACCGGTTATTAAAAACACAAAGGTACATCCTGAAGGAGCCATCTTTGCTCGTGGAGCTTGTGACGATAAAGGACAAATGTATATGCACGTAAAAGCATTGGAATATATGACCAAGACAGGGAGTCTTCCTTGTAATGTGAAATTCATGATAGAAGGAGAAGAGGAAGTTGGAAGTGAAAGTCTGGGTTGGTTTATAGAGCGTAATAAGGAAAAGTTAGCGAATGATGTGATCTTGATTTCCGATACGGGAATGATCGCAAAAGACACGCCTTCTATTACCACAGGTTTACGCGGGTTGAGTTACGTTGAGGTAGAACTTACGGGACCAAATAGAGATCTTCATAGTGGATTGTACGGAGGAGCGGTTGCAAATCCTATTAATGTGCTTACAAAGATGATCGCTTCATTAACCGATGAAAATAATCATATTACTATTCCTGGATTCTACGATAAGGTAGAGGAACTTAGTACAGAAGAACGTGAGAAAATGGCAGAGGCGCCATTTTCATTAGAAAAATATAAAGATGCTTTGGATATCGAGGCTGTATATGGCGAAAAAGGATATTCTACCAATGAGCGTAATTCCATTAGACCAACATTAGATATAAATGGTATTTGGGGCGGATATACAGGAGAAGGTGCAAAAACGGTAATTGCTAGTAAAGCTTTTGCTAAGATAAGTATGAGATTAGTACCAAATCAAGATTGGCAGGAGATCACAGAATTGTTCAAAAAACATTTTGAAAGTATTGCGCCTAAAGGAACAAGAGTGAAAGTGAAGCCTCATCATGGAGGACAGGCTTATGTTACCCCAATTGATACCGTAGAGTACCAAGCAGCGAGTAATGCATATAAAGAATCTTTTGGAAAAGAGCCAATTCCACAACGAAGTGGAGGAAGTATTCCAATTGTGTCACTGTTCGAAAAACAACTGAAAAGTAAGACTATTTTAATGGGCTTTGGATTGGATAGTGATGCTATTCACTCGCCAAATGAACATTTTGGTATCTGGAATTATTTAAAAGGCATAAAAACGATTCCCTTGTTTTACAAACATTTCACCGCGATGACGAAGAAGTAAGTTGCCTATTGAATTGAATAAAAACATCCCGCAAATCGCACAGATTTATCAGCGTAATCTGCGGGATTATTTTTGCTGTCACCTAGCGTCCAGATAGCTCCTATGCTTGTTTTTTATACTGCTAATACATTTCGACGGGCTCAATGTGACAGGTTACTAAAGTAAAACATCCCGCAGATCATACAGATTTACGCAGATTTATTTGCGTTTATCGGCATAATCTGAGGGATTATTTTTTGATGTCACTTCGAACGGAGTCGAGAAGTTATAAGAGTAAAATCTATAATTTCTTCACATATTGGGTGATAATAACAATTTGCTGCCCATCTACTCTACCTTCAATATATTCGGCATTTTCATGATCTAGAGAAATTCGGCGTACTGCCGTTCCTTGTTTGGCAACCATGCTACTTCCTTTAACTTTTAGATCCTTAATAAGCACCACAGAATCTCCTGCTTCCAGAATTACTCCATTACTATCTCTGTGAACTATAGTTTTTGCTGATGGATCTGCAACCTCATTTGCTTTTGCCCATTCTTTCACATCTTCTTCCATATACATCATGTCCAAAAGATCTTGTGGCCAACCTTCATTTTTAAGTTTGGTAAGCATTCTCCAAGCAACCACTTGTACTGCGGGAATAGTGCTCCACATGCTGTCGTTTAAACATCTCCAATGATTAGCCTCAACTTTTTCAGGATCTTCAAGCTGTTCTTTACAAGTATAACAAGCAAGAATTGCGCTATCGGTACCCTTTGTTGGGCTTTCCGGCACTTCGTAGATCTGAGGGTCTTCTGTTGCTCCACATAATTCACACTTTGATCCGCTACGCTGAAATAATTCTTGTTCTGTACTCATTGTTATATGTTTTGGAGGTAAAGATAACCGAATCCTTAAAAGATAGAAATGGAATATGTATATCCTTTTTTTGTTGTAACAATTATTTCGTCACCCTGAATTTATTTCAGGGTCTCTATTAAATGTTTCTAATATACTGTATTTTAAGATTCTGAAACTCCCGAAGACTCCTATCGTGTGGACACAATTTTTTAATATTTTAGCTGACTAATAATAGTTTTGCTAATAAAATGAAAAGGGGATTCACAGACCTAGAGGATAAACGTTTAGTTTACAGAGGCAATAAGATTTTATCGGATCTATTCAGTAAGAGCGTCCATTCAATCCGTCAGATTAGCAGGAATGAATCAGAGGCAAAAGCGGTTTACCGTTTTTTGCAGAACGACAGGGTCAGTGAAAAAGATATTATAGAAAACTTGATTCATAATTGCCGGACGGCATGTGCCGGTAGATTCGTTGTCTGTATCCAAGATACCACAGAAATCAACTTAAGCAGTCATGGCAAAAGGATCAACAAAGATAGCTTTGTGGGCACTACCAATGCAAAGGGCTCCCAAGGATTGGGATTCTTTATTCATCCAAGTTTGGTCTTGGATGCCGTGACTGGTACCCCCTACGGCTATTCTGATATTAAAGTTTGGAACAGGCCCTTAGAGTTCAAATCAAAGCATGAAAGACAGTACGGTAAACTGCCCATAGAAGAAAAAGAATCCTATAAATGGATAGAGGTGTCCAAAAACACACAGGCCTCACTACGGGATGTGGTAGAGGGAATGGTGATCATACAAGATAGAGAAGGGGATATTTACGAACAGTTTGCAATCATACCAGATGCACAAACAGATCTGTTGATAAGAGCTCGTGTGGATAGAACATTGGCAGATAGGTCAAAATTATTCAGTTGCCTGGAAGATCAACCCTGTCAAGGGTTTTATGAGGTACAGGTGGATGCCTGTGCAAAGACCAAAAAAAAAAGGACGGCAAAAATTGAAATCAGATATAAAGAGGTGGAGCTCAAAAGAACCAGCGCAACAAGCAAAGGAGTGGCATCCAGCATAAAACTATATCTGGTAGAGGCCAAAGAGGCGAACTATATTGGCCCCGATAGAATATGTTGGAGGTTATTGACAACCTTGCCTATACAGACAATAGAAATGGCAGAAATGTGCGTGGAATGGTATAAGTGGAGATGGACGATAGAAGAGGTGTTCAAAATATTAAAAAAAGAGGGTTACAATGTTGAGGCTTCAGAGCTGGAGTATGGGTCATCGGTAAGAAAACTAAGCTTATTGATAATGGAGGTCGTCATCAAACTGTTCCTAATGCGGCTAGCATATGCAGAACCAGAAAGAGAGATGAGCGCCGATAGCTGTTTTACAGAAGAAGAGCAAGAGTTTTTAGAGCACCAAATAAAAAGTCTGGAAGGTAAAACAGAGAAACAAAAAAACCACTATAAGAAAAAAGAGCTAAAAAGATATGTTTGGGCGATAGCTAGACTTGGTGGTTGGAAAGGGTATGAAAGCAAAAGACATCCAGGTATAACAACCCTATGGATAGGATTGAAATATTTTAAAGCCGCAATGGAAGGGTGGACCATTCATAAAGATATGTCCACACGATAGGATGGTTCGGGACAGAATGATGTCCTTATAGGTTCAGGATACTTAACGGGAAATTAAATGGAAGAATTAAATTGAAATAAAGTTGCTCTATGTTTGTAGAAAGAAATATTTACTCTACATTTGTAGAGCAATCTAATAATTCGAAGTAATATGCAATTATCAAATTCTGAAGAACAACTAATGCAGATCCTCTGGAAACAGGAAAAAGCATTGATGAAGGATCTTATTGAAGCTTATCCAGAGCCTAGACCTGCAACTACAACGGTGGCGACTTTGTTGAAAAGAATGCAGGATAAGAAATTTGTAGACTATATACAGTTGGGAAGATCTCGGGAATATTTTCCTTTAGTGAAAAAAAAAGATTATTTCTCCAAACATGTAAACGGACTTATAAAAAATTTCTTCAACGACTCCAGTTCGCAATTTGCTTCTTTTTTTACCAAGGAGACCAATTTGAGCAAGACCGAATTGGAGGAGCTTAGAAAAATTATAGATCAAGAAATTAAAAGTAAATAGTTATGGAAATGTATTTATTAAATTCCGCTGCTTGCTTAACTATGTTGTTGCTTTTCTATAAACTACTACTAGAAAATGAAACCATGCATCAGTTTAAAAGGTTTTATTTATTAGGTTCTGTTTTTATAGCTCTCATAATTCCTTTTATTACGTTTACAACTTATGTAGAGGCATCTACAGATTCTCTTCAGCAATTTTCTGGTTCTTCAGTGTTAATTTCTGAAACTGATACTTCTTCAAAACTAAACTGAGCCAAACCTCTGTGGATTATATACGGACTAGGAGTTGTTATCTTCAGCATTAAGTTTTTTAATAATTTAGCTGAAATTCTACTAAGAATTCAACAAAACCTGAAGCTTAAAAACAAAAGTTTCGTCTGTGTTCTTTTAAGTGATAAAATAGTACCACACACTTTTTTCAATTACTTATTCTTTAATAAAGAAGAGTTCATTAACAAACAAATTCCACAGGAAGTTATTGTTCATGAAGAAGCACATGCAATACAATTACACAGCTTGGATATCCTATTCATGGAAATATTACAAATTATATTCTGGTTTAATCCCTTGATTTATCTGGCAAAAAATGCAATTAAATTAAATCATGAATTTTTGGCCGATCAGTCGGTTATAAAAAACGGAATAGAAACATCCATATATCAAAGAACCTTGTTGGCATTTTCATCGAATGCTGAAGCAAGCAATCTGGCTAATGCCTTTAATTATTCATCAACCCGCCTGACCGTATTTGGAAAGACATTTAGTTTTGGGAAATTCGGGCAGGTCAAAAAACGATTTACAGTTATGAAAACACACACGTCTAAAAAAATGATCATGGTAAAAACCGTTCTGGTAATTCCATTACTTGCGCTATTGCTTTATAGCTTTAGCACTAAGAAAGAAGTAAGTAAGCTAGCGAATTCCAATACCAGTGACATAATTACTCAGCCCGAAACTTCAGTTTTGGTTCAAGATATTGCCACTAAGAAAATGATTAGCGAATACAATAAATTAGCTAAGAAGTACAATGCCTTACCTAAAAATGAGAGAACAATAAGCCGAGAAGAATTAAGCCTAATGGTTTATATTTTCGATAGGATGACCAAGGAACAACGAGAGCGATCTGAGAAATTTCCTGAAATAATAGTTCCCAAAAATGCACCGCCACCACCAATGCCAACCATGGAGAATGATTTACGTGGAGTGATTCCACCTCCGCCACCACCCAAATCCGAACATGATCGTATCACGGCACCACATCCAGCTTCAGATATGATAGCGCCGCCACCGATTCCTCCTATTAATGAACCGGTAATAATAACCGTTGTAGAAGATGTTCCACCACCACCTTCGCCTCCAGCACCACCTATTTTTGAGAAACTGGTCGCAGATGGAGCCATCTTTTATTACTTTGGGAAAATCATTGAACCTGAAAAAGCTAGAAACCTAGTGGAAGTTCAAAAAAGTGTAAACGTTCGAATAACTTATACTGACGAAGAAAAACCTACAGTAAAATTAACCGATAAAAAAGGTAATGATTAACAATATTGCTAGCGCAGATTTCAAATCTGCGCCAACCAATCAGGGTTTCTATAAAAGACATTTTTGTTAAGCAAGATTAGTCGAGCTTGTCATCTCAACCATCGGGAGAGATCTCAATGGATCTGGATGCTTTAAAGAAAGAAGAGATTTCTCAGTCGCAAAAAGCTCCTTCGAAATGACACATGTGCTAGCGCGGATTTCAAATCCGCGCCAACCAATCGGGTTCTAATGCAATTGTCATCTCGACCATCGAGAGAGATCTCAATGGATCTGAATGCTTCAAAGAAAGAAGAGATTTCTCAGTCGACAAAAGCTCCTTCGAAATGACACATGTGCTAGCGCGGATTTCAAATCCGCGCTAACCAATCGGCGTTTCTCGAAATGACATTTTTGTTAAGCAAGATTAGTCGAGTTTGTCATCTCGACTATCGGGAGAGATCTCAATGGATCTGGATGCTTTAAAGAAAGAAGAGATTTCTCAGTCGACAAAAGCTCCTTCGAAATGACACATGGATGAGCATGACTTTGTGAGTTTGTCATCTCGACCATCGGGAGAGATCTCAATGGAGTTGAATATTTTAAGTAAAGAAGAGATTTCTCAGTCGCAAAAAGCTCTTTCGAAATGACAATTTGTTGGGCATGCTCTTTTGAGTTTGTCATCTCGACAATAGGGAGAGATCTCAAGCTCTGGATGCTTTAAGTAAAGAAGAGATTTCTCAGTCGACAAAAGCTTCTTCGAAATGACACATGTGCTGGCGCGGTTTTCAAATCCGCGCCAACCAATCGGTTGCTTCAAGTAAAGTAGAGATTTCTCAGTCGAAAAAAGCTCCTTCGAAATGACAGTAAATAATGCAAAAAGGTTCTTTTGACGAAGAACATTTTTTATGGATTAATTTTTTCTCTCTCAATATAATTATCTACCAATTGCTCCATTATCGCCAAGGTCACTGTGCCTTGAGAAAGGATTACTTCATGAAAATCGCGGATATCGAAATTCTCCCCTAATTCCTTTTCGGCTTTTTTACGTAATTCCCGAATCTTCAACTCTCCAATTTTATAAGAAACCGCTTGTCCCGGCCAAGAAATATATCGGTCTACTTCTGTATTGATCTCATGAAAAGATAAAGCGGTATTAGTTCTTAAAAAGTCAACTGCTTGTTTCTTGGTCCAGCCTAAAGCATGAATTCCGGTATCTACTACCAATCTGCAGGCTCGCCATTGCTCGTAAGTGAGTTTTCCAAACATCTCGTAAGGAGTAGTGTAAATGCCCATTTCTTCGGCTAAAAATTCCGAATATAATCCCCAACCTTCGCCATAAGCCGAAAGATAAAAGCGTTTCCTAAATTTAGGAATGCTATCTCCTAATTCAGCATTTAGCGAGATCTGTAAGTGATGCCCAGGCACTGCCTCGTGCGCCGTAAGCGATGGCAGTACATAAAGCGGTCTACTAGGTAGATCGTAGGTGTTCACCCAATAATAGCCAGGCTGAGTGTCTTCTTGTGGAGAGATGTATCTTCCTGTGGTATATTTTGGAGCAATGGCATCGGGTACTGCCGTAACGCCATAAGGTTTACGTGGTAACTTTTTAAAGAACCTTGGTAACTGGGCATCTATCTTTTTAGAAATGTTCCTAGCTTCTTTTAACAGTTCCTCTGGAGTATTTGCATAGAACTGAGGATCGGTTCTTAAGAAGAGTATAAATTCTTCGAAGGAACCTTCAAAATTCACCTCCTCGATAATTTGCTTCATTTCTGTATTAATGCGCGCTACCTCATCTAATCCTATTTGATGGATCTCTTCTGCAGTTAGATCTAGGGTGGTATAATAATTCAGTCTATTCTGATAAAATTCTCGCCCATTGGGAATTTCTGAAACTCCTAAACTAGTACGAGTTTTAGGCAGGTATTCTTTATCGAAGAATTTCTTGATCTTTTTAAATTCTGGTAATACAGATTGCTTTATCGCTTTTTCTGCAGCATCTAAAATTGAATCTTTTTGTGAAGCTGTAAGTGTTGATGGAAGGTTATTAAAAGGGGAATAATAGTAGCTGTCTTTGTAATTTTTTACTAGTTGATCGTTATAGGTGCTTTCATAACCTTCAAAGATCACTCTGGGTTGGGTGATACCTAATTCCAATCCTTTTCTGAGTAAAATGAGATGCTGATCTACATACTCCGGAATCGCATTCAATTTGTTTAGGTATGTTCTTACTTGAGAATAGTCTGCTAGTTGTGTGACATTATAAGGCAAGCTCAAATGAAAGCCAGAGTCTGATAGCAAAGGGTTCAAGTATAATTTATATTCAAAAGTATCGATGGTTTCTTGAAGTTTATATTTTAAAAGCTCCAATGAGATCATGTCTGTTTGGGACATTTCAGAAGCATTTAATAAATTCAGCATTTTTAATTGCTCGCTTGCAAAAAGCGATTCTCTGCGGTAGTGATTTTCTGTATAGAGGCCTAAAGGGAATTCCTTAACCTCATAACTTTTATGGTCCTGAACCTGCTCTATGACATTATGAAGTTCTTCTGACCTCTGCTGAGAAAAAAGTGTTTGAAAAATTGTTAAACTGAAGACTAGTAATAAATTTCGGGAGGATTGCATATTAAGAGCTGATTTAGAGAATTTAAAGATAAAATTTCCAAACGAATGGAAAAAATTTATTTTTAAATCACGATAAATATTAGTTCCCAAAAATCCTGTCTCCAAGTACAGAGAGCAATTTTTTGGCTTCCTCAGGATTTCTTTCAACTTTCTGAACAAGGATTTCCTCACCCTTTTGGATGATCTGATAAGTAAAAACAAAAGTTGGTTTGGCAGCTGTGGGATCCAAAACTCCAAACCTGAGGTCATGGAGAAATATTTTGTCGTTTTCTTCAGAAATAATATACCAGCCATTTTTGATAGCTATGAGCCGCTTGATTTTTTCTTCAGAAGCAAGATCTCCTAACAAATAATGGTTTTTTGGGTAGGAATTGAACCTAATTGGCTGAGTGTCAAAAAAAGAATAATCCCCAATTAAAAAAGCATCTTCTGTTTCAACATTTGCAGTCCATAAAATTGTATTGAAAGGGCTTGGTTTGGTCTCGAGCTGCAGGTAAGAAATGTTCTGTTCCTCAAGAGCCAATTTAAATTGGATATAGCTAAGGCCTTTTAAACCGAGTCCAAGGAGTAAGTAAGCACTACTAATAATCAATCCCAGCTTGTTCCATTCCCGCCTTTTTTTGGAACCTCTTTTGGAACGCATCGCCAGAATAAGGAATATTAAAAAAGGCAGCGTGTACAAGGGATCTATAACAAAAACACTCTTAAATTCCAACCTGATGTCCAGCGGCCAAAATAATTGAGTGCCCCAGGTTGTAAAGGAATCCAAGATAGGGTGAGTAAAAAGTCCCCAGAACATTAACCACGACCAATCCTTCCAGTCCGCTAATGATTTTTTCTCAATCTTGGAAATTATCCAGCCAAAAATAGGTGCAAACAGTACTGAAAAAACAATAGAATGAGAAAAACCACGATGGATTTCAATGGCAGTAACAGTGTCTGTAAAAGCACTGGCAAATGTATCAAGATCTGGAATGGTACCGGCAATGGCACCATATAGCATAGCCTTATTGCCAATTTTTTTGCCCAAAACGGCTTCTCCAACCGCGGCTCCTAAAACTATTTGGGTAAGAGAATCCATCTAGAAATTAAATTTTTGAAAGTAATGACTTGAAAACAACATATCCAAAACCTGCAAAAAGCATCAGATGAAATATAATAAGTCCAAAATCCTGAAGCACAAATGCACTATAAATTGCAAATCCAAAGTATAACCACAGCAAACCTTCAACTATATTGCTAAAAGATAGATTTTTGGTAAGATACTTGTTGCCTTTCCAGGAATCTTTCAGGTTATTAATATTGAATTTTGGGGTTCGAATAAAGTCGCTTTTTTTTCCGAAGTGGCCTTCCAAAACAGCAAGCGAGTTATGTACAGAAAACCCCATTGCTACAGAAAAAAAGGTAAGGAACATTCCAATAAATTTAAAGAAACTTCCGATACCTTTTCCGTGGATTTTGGCATAGGTAACCCAATAGCAGATAAAGAAGATAAGCGTACTTATTGCAAAAAACGCGATCACATTAAAATAATTACTGAATTGAGGATTTGTGTTTTTAATATATAGGACAGGAACGCTTAAAACGGCTAAAAGCAATATCAACAGGAACATACTGGAATTTAGTAAATGAAAAAATCCATGGAATTTTGTTCCGGCTGTTAGCGTTTTGTCAAAAAGCAGTTTGGAGTAATTCTTCTGAAAATTCTCTGCTGCTCCCTTATTCCATCTAAATTGTTGAGATCTGGCAGCGCTTATTACTACGGGTAACTCAGCAGGTGTTTCTACTTGTTCTAAATACTTGAATTTCCATTTCTTCATTTGCGCCCGGTAACTTAGATCTAGATCTTCCGTTAACGTATCTCCGCTCCAGTTGCCGGCATCCATAATGCATTCTTTTCGCCATATCCCGGCCGTACCATTGAAATTGATGAAATGCTTACCGAAATTCCTGCCAACTTGTTCCAGAATAAAATGAAAGTCCAATGCGAAAGCCTGAATTTTAGTTAATAGGGAATAATCTCTATTAATATGGCCCCATCTGGTTTGAACCACTCCAATATTTTGATCTTTAAAATAAGGCACTGTTTGAAGAAGCCAATCTGATTTCGGCATAAAATCTGAATCGAAGATCGCTATGAATTCTCCTTTAGCGATTTTAAGTCCTTCTTTTAAAGCTCCGGCTTTAAAACCCGTTCTATCTTTTCGGGTAATATGTCTTATGTCGAGTCCGTTTTTCTGAAGTTCAAGAATCTGTTGAGCCGTAGTTGTTATAGTTTCATCTGTAGAATCGTCTAAAACCTGAATTTCAAGTTTATCTTGTGGATATTCTATTTTTGAAATATTTTCCAGTAACCTTTCCACTACATACATTTCATTATAAAGTGGTAATTGAATGGTAACTAATGGGATTTCTGAAGGATTAGAAAAATTATATTTTATACTGGTATCCTTTTTTTTAATTGACTTAAGGTAATTTAATAGCAAACTTAATTGAGAAAGACTGTATAATAAAATGAGCAACAGTGCAAGTGTATAGATAAATATAATCGCGAAATCCATTATTTAAAACTGTATTTAAAAATCCAAGTCAAAATTTTGACCCCTGCAAAGATAGCCCCTTTAATAGTTCCTGAAACTTTTGAGACACCAATCCTGTTCTTATAATGCACGGGCACTTCTATATACGAAAACTTCTGCTTTATGGCTTTTAATTGCATTTCTACCGTCCAGCCATAGGTCTTATCCTGCATGTTTAGCTGTAATAATTTACTGTACTTAATAGCCCTAAAAGGTCCAAGATCTGAAAAGTTAGCATTGAATAATAACTTCATGAGGGAAGTTGCCAGCCAATTTCCAAATCGCTGTGGAAATGTCATCGCGCCATTTTCGCGCCATCTTCTAACACGAGATCCAATGACCATGTCTATATTATCTTCAATTATTGGTTCAATAATCTGTGTCAATTCCGCAGGGTAGTCGCTATAATCTCCATCAATGAAAACAACAATTTCAGGCTTTTGAATTTTCTTGGAAATATAATCCATGCCTTTTAAGCAGGCATATCCATATCCCTTTCTGGTCTCAAATAAAACTGTTGCGCCAGCATGCTTAGCAACTTCAGCAGTATTATCGGTAGAATTATTACTAACCACGATAATTTCCGAAACGTTCACGGGGATTTCCTGAACCACCTTTCCAATAGAGGCTTCTTCATTAAAAGCAGGTATTATAACAACTATTTGATCATTCATTTAAAAGAGTACTTCGGGGTTATCATATTTAAATTTTATTAAGGAAGTCCATTCCCCAGTTTTTAAATTGTTGCTATATTTTTCTACTTTTTTTAGCTTATTATTTTTGTAAATAAGAGCAAAACCTTCTTTTTCTCCATTTTTAAAAATTATTTTTTCTGTTATATCTCCATTATAAAATATCCACCATCCGTTTTCGACACCATCTTCAAAGTTCCCTTCTTTAGTTGAAGTTTTGTTTTTATCAAAAAAAAACCAATATCCATTTGGAGAATCGTGCAGGTAATGCCCTTTTTTAGAAATTTTTTGATCAGGGTAATAGAAATACCAATAGTTCTCCTTTGATGTACCACTTTTCCATCCTTCAGCTTTCAAAACCCCATTTTCATAGAATTCTCTACTATACAAATTTATCGGTTCTGTAGAATTTTGATAAAGAATAAAAAACAGTGATGTAAAAGCTAAAAATTTATGAATCATTAAACAGTTGTTAAGTATGAAGACGTATATAGTTTAACTAGCTAACAAGAATACTGAAATTTCTAGAGTTAGTACTGCATTAAATTACGGTAAAATAAGGCTTCTGGTTTTTAAAGCTTACTCATTACACATTTTTTTGAAAACATATGCCCTTTATTCAAACTCAAATATTCTTTCTCTCGTAAATAGTGCTGTAATTAACAATCAATAAATATTTAAAATGAAAATTAAATTAAATTTTATAACAAGTTTATGCTTGTTTTTCCCTGCAATTATCTTGGCTCAAAGCCCAGTAAGTGGATTTATGAAGAATAAAGGAGAGGGCGCTGCAGTAGTTTCTTATTCATATGAGAAATATGATAAGTTGTTTTTAGTGCCTACAGAGATAGATGGAGTACCCATTTTTAATGAAATTTCTACCTCAAGTTTATCTTTTTATGGTGAATACGGAATATCAGATAATTTTGATGTTGTAGTAAACGTGCCTTACATAAAAGCTGAAGGAGATGCTTCTCAAGAAGTATTGGATAATAACGGTTTCCAAAATGAAAGAAAAGGTATTCAAGACCTTAAGGTATTTGGGAAGTATAGATTTAAATCTTTTGCTTTTGAGAAAAGTAGTTTGGATCTTATTGGAGCTTTAGGCATTCAGACACCTCTTGGAGATTACAAAGTTAACGATGGCCTCCAATCTATTATAGCAATAGGAAATCGATCTACAAGTTTTACCGCTTTGGGCATTGCAATGTTTAAGACAAATGGAGGGCTTTTTACTAGTGGGCAATTAGGTTACAGCGTAAAAGGAAACGATGTACCTAACGCATTATTAAGCGAACTAAAAATTGGTTATGCAGCTTCTAAATTTTATGTAGATGCTTTTATAGCAAATCAATTATCAGACAAAGAAGGAACAGATATTTTACAGGAAGGTTTTACTGGGTTTTTTCCAGAAACTCGTGTTAATTCTACCCGTATTGGTTTAAACGCTTATGTACCCGTATATAATGGTATTGGTTTAACAGGTGGTGTAAATTCTTATATCGCAGGACGTAATTTAGGTAAAGCAACCGGATTCTACGGGGGTTTAGCTTATTCTTTTTAATTAATTATTCTTAATAAATATCAAAATGATGAATAAAAATATACTTTCAAAATTGTTGCTTGTACTTATAGCAACCTTCACATTAATTTCTTGTGAAACGGAATCTAGTTACGAAGATGATGTACCTTCAATAGCAAATATTGCGGTATCTAATGCGAACTTTAGCGTGCTGGAAGCGGCAGCTGTCCAAGGAGGTGTTGCTGTAGTTCTTAGTAATAATAACCCTAACGATCCTTCTGGAGATTATACCGTTTTTGCTCCAACCAACGATGCTTTTGCAAGATTGGGATTAAATGAAGAATCTTTAGGAGTTTTACAAACATCTTTTTTGACAAATACATTGTTATATCATGTTTCTAACGGAAACCTTTTAGACGCTTCTATTAATGATGGAGGAACTTCTGCATCGGTATTAGGTATAAACAGAAGATTTATAGACCGTGGAAACGATACTTATATTAATGGATCAAAAATTCTTGCAACTAACATCAGTGCTAGTAATGGGACTGTACATGTTATAGATAAAGTAATGATCGCTACAGGTGTGGATATTGTACAATCTGCTATTGCATTACAAAGTGCTCAAGTATTTAAATCTCCAGAACTTTCCTTTTTAGTGGAAGCTGTAATATATGCAGATCTTGCTGGTGCTTTAACTGCTTCTGCAGGGAGTCCATCCTTTACAGTATTTGCTCCAACAGATCAAGCATTTAAAGATCTTGGAACTGCATTAGGATTAACTTTTACAGTGCCTGCAGATATAAGACAATTACCTAAAGATCTTGTTGCAACAGTATTATTAAACCATGTAATTGGAAATAACGGGAAATTTACAAGTGAATTAAATGGAGGAACAGTTACTCCTCTAGGAGGGGACGATCTTACATTGGGTGCATTTACAAATGGAACTTTAACTGTTACAGGGCAAGGAAACTCTCAAGCTGCTAATATGGTAATTCCAGATGTACAAACAACTAATGGAATTGTACATGTTATTGACAGAGTATTATTGCCGAATTTGAATTAAGCCAATTTGCTAAGTGAAAAGCCGCCTAAGATAATTGCTATCAAAGGCGGCTTTTTTAATTCTTTTTTTTAAAGAATGAGTATTCTATTATTTTTGATTTAATAGATCCATCAAATTAACATCGTTTCCTAATAAGACTTCATTTGAATTAATTCTACCATCCATAGAATCATTTTCTAGTTTAAGTACTCCTCGCGGGCATACAGCAGCGCATATTCCACATCCAACACAACTAGATCTTACAATATTCTCCCCTTTTTGAGCATAAGCTCTTACATCTATTCCCATTTCGCAATAAGTAGAACAGTTACCGCAAGAGATACACTGACCACCGTTGGTTGTAATTCTAAATCTTGAAAATAATCGTTGCTGAAAACCTAATATTGCAGCCATTGGGCAACCAAATCTACACCATACTCTGTTTCCAAAAATGGGATAGAACCCGGTTCCTATAACTCCACTAAAAATGGCTCCAATTAATACGCCGTAAGTAGATCTTAATGTTTCCGCTTCAAATAAGAATACTTTCCCATCTCCACTAAAAAAGTGAAATCCAATTAGAGCTAAAATGATGGCTAAATACCCTATCGCTCCAAATTTTGCATCTTTCTGAAATTCATTTCTTTTGAATATCATCACTACAGCAAAAACTGCTGTTAATAGAACAGCAACTCCAATTAGAAAAGTGGTTCTATTAAGCCAGTATTTTCCATCTTCACCCAGATACGAATAAATAACTGCTGTTGTCATGAGTACCACAAAAACCACAACGCTATGTACCACCCAACGCTCGATTTTCCAAGCCGATTGAGATTTGTCACTCAAATGTCTAAAAGGATCCCCAGCAGTTTCGGCTAAACCTCCACAGCCACAAACCCAAGAACAATACCAACGTTTCCCATATTTGTAGGTAAGAATTGGGGTAATTACGAAAATAGAAATCACTCCAAAGATCAACATGGCAATTCCTATATCTCCGGCATTTATCATGGAATCTACCCGATATTGTTCAAAATTGTAAAAGTTGAGCGGCCAGATGTTCTTAAGATCGTAATAAGGCAAGGAAAAATTCTCACTATTAAGACGCTGCATAAATTCTGGAATTAGAAAAGCAAAACTTAATTGAAAGAACATGACCGAAAAGGTTCGCAAACGCTCATATTTATTATGACGGTATTTCCAGATAAATTTTACTCCGAAGGAAAGAATTGCTATGGTATATAATGTTCCGTAAACGAACCATTGACTGGCGGGATTGCCGCTTAACAGTTTGCTTAAAGGGTCAAACAGTGAGATTATTCCAGTATTTTCTCCTTCAGCATTCAAGCCTAGAAGTTCTGGATAGAAATAGAGAACAATATAAAATCCTGTTAATATCAAACCGGTGATCCAAGCCAATACCCCTCTGTTAGTTATGGATTTAAACCAAATATGATCATTTTTTATTCCCTCGGTTTTATTTGCATAAGTAGCCTGAGCAAACCAAATTACTCCAATCCCAATTGCAGAAAGGGACGCATACAACCAAAAAGCTTTGTTTGGAAAGTTTATATTGAATGCAGCTAGTGTTAAAATAAATAAACCAGAAACCCCTAAAAAGGTGGCTAACTTCTGAGGAATATTTAAAGAGGTTGAAACATCACCGGTCAAGGACAGATTATTTTCCATAATGAGGGTTTATTTTTTAAGGGTTAATTTGTAACAGGTTCGTTTTTATTAAAGCTTTGTTGAATTTCAGTTTCGTGGTGTTTATAAAATTCAGGGTCAAAATTGGCTAGCTTTAAGTGATCTATCACATAATCTACAGATCTTTCTTCGGTAAGCCATTTATCAAAGGTTTCTTGTCTCATTCTAATTCCGAAGGTGTTAATACCTACAAACTTCCTATTTCCTTCTTTATAATTTATGGTAATGCATTTTCTGCCAGCTTTGTGCTGCCAATGAAAATGTGCTTCTCCTTGCCTTGGATCAGGAAAAACCCAACCATAAGTTTGATATTCTATATCAAAGAATTTTGCACTATTAAACCAATGTCCTGGATTGTATTCCATAGGATTTCCACAAATGGTTTGAGCCACCACTTCGCCCATCATTCTGCCGGTATACCAAACTGCTTCAACAGTTTTTCTTTCGCCTATTCCCTCACGCTGCTCTGCACAATCTCCAATGGCATAGATATTATCGTAATTTGTTTGAAGCGATCTATTCACTTTCACACCTTTACCGAGTTCTATTCCAGAATCTTTCAGAAAATTAATATTTGGGGAAACTCCAGCGGTTAGACCAACCAGATCGCACATAATCTCTTCACCAGTTTCTTCTACGATAATACTTTTTACTCGACCATTTTCGTCGGAAACTATTTCTTTTAAATTGGAATTTAATCTAAGGTCTATATGATGTTCTCGAATATGATTGTTGATTATTTCCGATTCTCCCGGCGGAAGTACACCATTCCAAAAACTGGATTCCCTAACAAGTAAGGTCACAGGAATATTTCTAGTGCTGAGCATTTCTGCAAGCTCAGAGCCTATAAGTCCGCCTCCTACAATGACTGCCTGTTTACAATTTTTGGTATTTTCTTCTAAAAGTTCTATATCCTGTTTGGTAACCATTCCTTGAACCCCTTTGAGATCCTGACCTTTCCAGCCAAATTTGTTGTAGTTTGAACCTGTAGCTATGATCAATTTATCGTAAGCCATAATTTCTCCAGAAGAGAAAGTGAGCTGATTTATCTCAGGTTGCACCTGAGATACGAATGCATTTTTAAGTTCTATTCTGTTCTTTTCCCAGAACCAATCTTCATAAGGCTTTAAGTGATCCCATTTCATATGCCCCATATACACATACATAAGTGCAGTTCGAGAAAAGAAATGATCACTTTCTGAAGAAATTACTGTGATCCTTCTGTCAGATTGTTTTCTAATGTGTCTGGCGGCGGTAATTCCAGATATTCCATTGCCTATAATGACAATATGATCCATATTATTCCTTATTTTTAGAAGATTGGTAACAATCGGGTTAGTAGTTTTCTCAAAATTCGACTTAGACTCAATTCGTTTGGTCGCAGATTTGCGTATAACCTTTTATAAATTAAAAAAATGAAATATTTTTCCTTATTAATACTTCTAATTTCCAGCTTTTCATTTGCTCAGGAAACTTCAAAATTCTTTGATGCTTCCGATTCTTTTTTTAAACAATATGTTAGTAATGGTAGGGTAAAGTACGCAGAAATAAAGCAGAATCCCAAGAATTTGCAGGAATTGTTGAGCCTTGCGAAACGGGTGAAAATTTCTACTGAAGACCCAGATGTCTATAAAGCTTTTTGGATAAATGCTTACAATATTGCCGTGATAAGTGGTATTGTTAAACAATTTCCTGTGAAATCTCCAATGGATATTGAAGGCTTCTTTAATAGAAAAACACATAGTTTAGGGCAAAAATCGGTAACCTTAGATGATATAGAGAAGATACTTTTATTAGGGAACTACCCTGATGAATCCAGGTTTCATTTCGTGCTGGTTTGTGCTGCTATAGGATGTCCTCCAATAATTGCTGAAGCATATATGCCAGAAACCTTGGAAAAGCAATTACAACAACAAACCGTAAAAGCAATGAATTCTTCGGACTTTGTAAAGATCCAAAAGGATACGATATTGCTTTCAGAATTAATGAACTGGTATCAAAAAGACTTTACAAAGGAGGGTGTTAGTTTGATAGATTATATAAATAAATACAGGAAAACAGTAATTCCTCCTAATTTAAAGATCGAATTTTATAATTATAATTGGGAGTTGAATGCACTTTAGATCTATTTCAACATTCATTAGGAGAAGGGCTTTACATCTTCAGCTTATCGTAGTCATCAGCTTACTGATGGTGATAGCATCCTGCCAAGGGCAGAAGCAACAGAAAAAATTCAATGGGGTAAGTTTAGTGGCTTCCCGGGAATCTATTTCAAGTTCTCATATTAAACCTATTTTAGAGATAAATGCTAATGCTGTAGCCGTTATGCCTTTTGGATTTATTAAAAGTTTATCCAGCCCCGATCTTAAATTCAATATTGAGAAGCAATGGGAAGGTGAGCGATTAGAGGGTGCTAGAAAAACCACTCAGTTGTTACATTCTCAGGGTTTAAAAGTGATGATAAAACCACAGATCTGGATCTGGAAAGGTGAGTTTACAGGGAATATAAAAATGACTTCTGAAGAAGATTGGAAGAAATTTGAAACGAACTATGAGGAATTTATCTTGTTGTATGCAAAAATGGCAGATGAAGAAAATGTGGAACTTTTTTGTATAGGTACAGAATTATACGCATTCGCAAATGAAAGAACCGAATTCTGGGAGCAACTAATTACTAAAGTTAGAAAGATCTTTAAAGGAAAACTCACCTACGCCGAGAACTGGGATAAGGTTGAAAAGGTTAATTTTTGGACACAATTAGATTTTATAGGTGTAGACGCATATTTTCCTTTAAGTGAGGGAAAATCCCCAAATATTGAAGAATTAAGAGCTTCCTGGAAACCTCATAAGACACAATTAAAAGACTTGTCTAATAAATATGATAGGAAAGTCTTATTTACAGAGTATGGTTATAGAAATACGAATTATGCAACCAAGCAGCCTTGGGATTCTTCCAGAAAGGAAACATCTGTGAATAATGAATTGCAATCTAATGCATTGATGGCACTATATCAGGAATTTTGGAGGGAAGATTGGTTCTCTGGCGGGTTTTTATGGAAATGGTTTCATAATCATGAGCAGGCAGGTGGGCTGGAAAACAATCAGTTCACACCTCAAAATAAACCGGCTTTAAAAGTGGTAAAAGGTTTTTATGGAGAAATGGTCAGGGATTGATCCTACGTTTATAATATTTATTTAATTCTTCTGGAGAAGCTCCCCTAAGTCGTTTAACATAAATAGCGGCAAAACAAAACTGTAATTTCCAAACGCCAATTTCTTCATATCTTCGCGCCGAGGTGGTAATTAATTTTGGAATTACTTCAAATTGGTTTTGCTTGTAAAGCCTGCCAATAAATTCATTATCCTCATAAACCACAAAAGTTTCGTTGTAGCCACCGAGCTCCTTAAATAAGCTTTTGGTGATAAATAAAGATTGATCTCCTCCTCTGCAGGCCTTATGATTAAATTTCGTGAACCATCCCATTAGATTCAGCCACCAGTGATTCATGTCAAACTTCATTTGAAAGCACCCGGCCTTATTACCGGAGTTTATTTGATCCAGAATAGATTGGTCAAAGTTAAGAGGAGGGAAACTATCTGCGTGTAAAAAATAAAGGACATCAAATTTTGCGTTTTTCGCTCCTGTATTCATTTGTTTTGCCCTACCTTTTTCAGAAGAAACATAAAAAACTCCGGAATACTCTTTTATAAGTTCCGGAGTTTTATCTGTACTTCCACCATCTACAACAATGATTTCATTGTTAGTGAAGGAAGAATTCTTTTTAAGATGATCAAGTAGCCTAATAATTCCGGTTTCTTCGTTTAAAACAGGGATAATAATGCTGATCATTTTATTTTTGTTCGTTTAGATTCCAGTTATAATCTTTGTAAGTTACTGTAGTTCCATTAGCTATTTTCACATCAGAATATTTGTTGACGTAATCTATTATAGTTACCCCATCTTCAATAAAATCTTTTTTGTACCAGTCAAATATCGAAGACAATTTAGCTGAATTTTTTGAGATTTCATTTTTATCAGAGTTGATAAACTCCTTTGTAACTCTATCCAATTGCTCATTGATTTTAGCGGCACTATAAGCTTCATTCAATAATTTAGGACAAGAAATAGAAGCACAGTTAATTGCAAAATGGATTCTTGGTTCGTTCATTTTTCTTAAAATGCTATTTTCTATACCACCCAAGGAAATTTCTACATCTCCAATAGTTACAATATCTTTTGTCCAGTTCCCATCAATATCTTTAATGCTTTTTGTAGGATAATTATTAAGGATTAAGTCTACCGTATAGGCATTATAGATATTGATATAATAAGCCAATTGTTCTTGTACAGACCAGTCTTTGGTGGGTTTCATTTTAGCTAGTTTCGAGAGATATACATTTAATAGCTCTCTATCTTTCATGAAACCTTTATAATCTACCATCCCCTCGCTAGAAACATGCTTTTTAAGCAAGGAGTTCCATTCACTGTGGTCTACATTTACTTTAGAATTTGCTGTTGTAGAAGGTAATTCCTCGGGAGCTTCATTTGTAGGCAAGCCTTTACTGGACAAACCTGCTGAAGAAATTAAATTACAGCTACTCATGGTGGTTACCAATGCCGCAAATGCAACTAAAAGGATATAATATTTAGACTTTTTCATAAGTATGTTTTAAAAATTAATAAAATTCGCTTCTTTTCACTATATGTATTCTTATTGAGGAGCCTTGTGAATTAGACACTTCGACAAGCTCAGTGTGACAAAAATGATAAAATGTCATTCCGTCCCGATAGCAATCGGTAGAGGAATCCCTTAGAATCTAGAGATTCTTCACTCCATTTCATTACGTTCAGAATGACAAAAGAAGTTGTCAAGCTGAGCCTGTCGAAGCTTATTTGTTTCTAACAACATCCCCCACCATCATAGTGGAAAGTAGATTCGCTAAAGTAGATATCATCTCTTCCTAAATCCTGTAAGGCAGCTGCAGTTTTATCGCAAATAGCCAAAGGCTGATTTTTTAGTAAAATGTGCCCTTTTTTATCATCAAAAAATGCTTCATCACCATAATAAATAGCAGCTTTTCCGGTAAAGATACATGGTCCGTCTTCCGGCATTGGATCTTTAATCGCAGCAACTTCTATAGATTCTATATAAATCAATTCTTCTGTTGGGTAATTTTTGGGGTCTAAAATTCTGTAAGGCTTACGAGCTCTAATTTCTATAGTTCCAAAACCACCATCAGTAAGTGCCTTTACATATTCAGCAATTGGTAAACTTCCGCTTAAACACAAAGCTCTTAGTCTGGAATCGTTTCTTAATTCCTCATTCATTGGTTTCTCACAAGTAGGATCGCTCATCACCAATTTCCCGTGAGGCTTTAAAACACGGTACATTTCTTCAATAGCTTTTTTAAGGTCTTCAGCTTTAAAAATATTGAATAAACAGTTTTGAGCTGCGACATCTACCGTATTATCTTCTACCGGTAAATTAAGAGCATCTCCTTTTTTCAAGGTTACAAAATCGCTTTTAAACCAAGGGTTAGCAGCTTCGGCTTCAACAAAATTCTTGCGAGAAGCATCCAACATTTCGTCTACCATGTCTATCCCGATAACACCACCTTTTTCTCGATTGAAATATGCGAATTGAAGCAATTCCATTCCACCACCAACACCTACATAAAGCATTTTTGGATTATTAGAAAGATCTCTTGCATGCACAGTACTCCCACAGCCATAGTTCATTTCCTGCATAATTTTAGGAATCTTTAAACCAGGTAATTCCCAAATAGGATTTGTAGTACAACATAAGCCAACATCTGGTGTTAAGGCTGCCTCCTTATAAACATCGTAAGTAGTATCTAGATAACTCATTTCTTCTCTTTTATTAGAGTGATTCAATTTTAAGTAAGTTGTAATTATTTTGTTTTAATTACAAAGCTTAAATGTTTTTAATCAATTCTTTAAATAACAAGATCATATCTGGCTCTGCTTTTTCTGCCATGGCGATGATCTCACTTATATTTACGGGTTTTAAGTCGTCTGGGTTTCCTTCATCTGTAATTACTGAAATTGCTGACACCGGAATATTTAGATGATTAGCTACAATTACTTCTGGAACTGTACTCATTCCTACAGCATCGGCTCCAATAATTTTTAAGTAGCGGTATTCTGCTCTGGTTTCTAATTGCGGGCCAAGAACTGAAGCATACACGCCTTTATGAAGCCTTATAGTGTGCTCTTTCGCAATCTTTTCTATAGCTGCATTCATTTTTGCATCATAAGGTGCACTCATATCTACAAAACGTTCCCCTAATTTCTCAACGCCTTTAAATGCTAATGGAGACCCTCCTTGAAGATTAATGTGATCATCTATCAACATTAATTCTCCCTTTTTGAAATCTAAATTTATAGAACCCGAAGCATTTGAAACCAATAATTTTTGGATCCCTAATCTTTTCATAACCCGCACAGGGAAAGTTACGTCCTCTAAAGAGTAACCTTCATATAAATGAAAACGGCCTTGCATTACTATTACTTTCTTTCCTTCTAAATTTCCGAAGATCAATTTTCCTTTGTGAAACTCTACAGTAGCAGTTGGAAAATGAGGAATATGATTGTAACTGATTTCAGCTAAAATCTCTATTTCATCAGGAAGTTTCCCTAACCCAGTTCCTAAAATAACTCCTATTTCGGGATTATCAAAACCTTTATCTTTTAAGTAATCTGTAGTTTCTTGTATTTGATTTGTCATGTTCTCTATTGAAAAAAATGTTGAAAAGCCTTATGTTCTTCGATGTCACTAAAATAATCTACATCATTTTTAGCCTCTAAAAGAACTTTGTTCTCTTTGTCTAAATCTTGTAAAGTATCGTTTAATACGGTATTAGTTCCCCATTCTTTATTAGCAAATAGAGCTGGTTTCAACTTACTCATTCCCAATAAATAATAACCGCCATCTTCTGCAGGACCTATTACAAAGTCATGATCGTTCAGCTTCTCGAAAGCCTGATTTATTTCTTCGGAAGTGATATCGTACATGTCACTCCCAATAATTATAATATTAGAATATCCATTTTTAAAGCCTGTTTCAAATGCATGTTCCATTCTCTCTCCAAGACCTTGTCCTGCTTGTTGCTTCTTATTATAAATAGATGTGTCCCAAATATCATTCTCATGAATTTGTTCTGAATAATAAACTTCTTTTGTTATTGGTAAATCTTTTGTTATTGAAACCGTATGATGCAGAAGGAATTTATAGATGTTTAAAGCAGTTTGATCTCCTACATCTTTTGCCAATCTGGTTTTCACCTTTCCTAGTTCTGGATTTCGAGTAAATATGAGAAGTAAATTTTTTGGATTCAAATTTATGAGAATTTTAAAAAATTATAATTTATAAACCTTTTCACCTTTGTTCAAATATTTTGTCCAATGCTTAGAAAAGGCATGGATTTTTTGGGTTTCATTATTAGAAGATTCGTAGACGCTGTAGCCTTTGTTCATCCATTCAAAAATCCCTCCATAAAGGTTCTTTATGTTTGTATATCCTGCATCTTTTAGTTTTTCTGAAATATTTTCAGATCTAATTCCTAAAGAGCAATAAACAACAATTGGAACACTCTTATCTTTAATTTTTGAAGTAACACTTTCAGCGGAAAAATCATTATAGCCTACATAAACTGAATTTTTAAGATGACTTACCTCAAACTCTTCTTTTTCTCTAGCATCTAGAATAAAGACTTTTTCATTATTACTTTGCATCTTTAGCTCTTCCACAGAAATATAAGGAATACTGTGAGAGTTGTATTTAGACAATAATTTATCGAAAGATTCCTGGGCGCTAACATTAAAGCTGGCAGCGATAAAAAGCAGAAAATATAATCTGGTTAAATTCATAGTAGTAAATATATCTATATATACGGGATGCCGTGCAGGATAGATGTTATACTTTTCTAAAGATTGATGCCAAATCCCTGTAATCCACTTTCCAATGGAGGCAGAATTTCTGAGTTATCCCAAATCCCTGTTAGAATTGTCCTTGCATATTCAATAGGTAGTTTGTTTTTTACCATAAGAATATGCGTTTTCTTATGATTGTATTTTAACGAAAAATGTTTGAATCCGCCTTCCAAATCCTTGTCTAAAATTGCATACCAAACTTTGGGACTTCCATCATTGGCTGGCATCCCAATAACGCCTGGATTAATCCAGGTTTTTCCTTCCTGAAATTCATTAAAAGGGAGCCCACAATGACCGGCAACGATCACATCACTTTCTGTTTCTTGAAAAACCCTTTTTTTAAGTTCCCATGGAGTAGATTTAAAGATGAATTCTGAAATATTGCTGAAAGAACCATGCACGACGGTTATTTTTTTATTGTGATATTCAAATTGAATATTATCCGGCAAAGTGCCCATCCAGCTGATGGATTCAGGATTCAAATTTATTTTTGCGTAGGGATACCAGAGTTGAGAAAAGCTATCACAACGGGAACCTTCCAAAAAGTCACAGCCACAATCTTCTTTACCTTCTGCAAGTTGTTTTTCCACATTTCCTGCGATATTATTTACGCCCCATTTCCTAAAAAGATCTACAGTTTCTTGTGGTTGCGCACAATAGCCAACTACATCTCCGGTACTTATACAATTTTGAGGAGGAATACCTTGATTTTCAGCAATTGTCTTCAGTTTTTCCAAAGCTTGTAAATTACTGTACACTCCCCCGAAAAGCAAAACTTTACCCTGTAATGATCCTAATTTTTTAATCTCTTTGTCCAATAAGGTATAAAATATAATAAGATACAACTACTAATTCCCCAGATATTTACCCAAAGTAAATCGGCATATTTTCCGGAGGTAAAGGTGAGTGATTTTGGAAACAAATCAAAAACCAATACTAATCCAAAAATGATTCCGCAAAGTACGCTTAAATAAAAACTTATTTTCGGTGTCTTGTATTTCCAGAATAAAAATACTGGTGTCAATCCAATTACCATAGTTCCTGAAATGGTGGTAGCTGAAAGTATTTCTGCATCAAAAAAGACGGGTATTGTACCTAATATTGCTATCACTACCATGGAAGCCCTTCCGAAGGAAAGATATTCGCCCATTTTCAAATCTACTGAAAGCAATTTTGAAAAGGAGGAAAACGTAGAATCCAGGGTAGAAGCTGCCGAGGTGATCATAATAAAATTTATGACTAGCAAAATAACGATTCCAAAGCCTTTACCAACTTGTACAGCGGCCTGGCCAACCATACCTTGGGACTGGGCATACACCCCAACAATACTGAAAAGAATAATACATGCTGCGCCCAACAAACTTGCCCAGAGAAAACTTTTTCGGGTTACTTTCGGGGAACTAATAAAAGCCCTGTCTGTCAATACCGGATCGTGAAAGGGGTAACTGAAGGATTGAATGAGGGCAGCAAAGAACAAATTGAGACCCATTTCAAAACTCCATACTCCGGAGGTAGCAACTTTTGAAACCGTAAAGCCTTCAGAAGAAAAAATACTGAAAAGAATTACAGTTAGTAAAACAGCAAAAAGCCCCATTTGTATCACATCTGTAAAAATAGAACTGCTTAAGCCGCCTTTAATTGTATAGGCCAAAGTCAAACCAGTAAAAACAAGTATAGCCCAATAATAAGGAGTACTTCCCTGATCTCCAAAATAGGTGCCTATTACAATGGTATTGCTCCAAACCTCATTAAACAGTCTAATAGCAATCAATACTGAAAAGAGCGCCATAGCACCTTTTCCAAATCTTGTGATTAAGAATTCGTGGATACTTGTAAAGCCTCCTTTTACACGAATCTGATAAATAAGAATACCAGCTACCGCAAATGAAAGATAATAGCCCGCATAGGCCACGCCTCCCACAATTCCGAACTCTAGCCCTAGATTAGCGGCATTGGTAATGCTTTTAGCAAAAATCCATGAAATAATTAAACTTCCGGTAAGCATAAAAGCATTGGGCGCTTTCTTTAAATGCGTTGCTTTAAAAAACTGATCGGTGCTTTTTGCCAAAGGGGAAATAAAAAAGAGTATCAAACTTGATACGATAATTAATCCCCATTGCCATATATAAATACTCATAAGTTACTATTACTTTTTTATTCTTCATCCCACCAAACAGGGCTATTGATACTATTGCCGTTTGTTGCCGAAGCTGCTTCTTCGTAATTCTCTGCATTTAAAGCTTCTTCTTCTGCTGGATAGGGAAGACGAACCGGTATTAAACCATCATTTAGACTGGCGGCAACTGGCTTAAATTCAGGAAAATCTGTTCTTCTATAATCTACCCAACCTTCATAGCCGTTAATAATATTTGCAATCCATTTTTGTGTTACGATCTGTTGAATTGGACTCGTTCCTGGAGCATTGTAAGCTGCCGAACCAGATAAATAATTGGCAGGGAGTGCTGTGTTCCAGTACTCAAAAGCCAAAGCCACACCTGTTTCATATAGCATTTGTGCATCTGCGGTGATAAGCCCTCTTTCGGCAGCCTCCGCAAGATTGAAATACGTTTCCCAAGCTGTTAAAAAATTTGCATCAAGTGTTGAAGTATTTTCTCTGAAAATTGTTCCTGAAAGCGAATAATTTGATAGTTCTATGGAAGTCTGGGATGCATCAATACCATTTATTAAACCATTGAATTCTGCTGAAGTGGAATTGGCAAGGGGTCTGAAAAAAGTTGCGATACGAGTGTCATTTAAATCGAACAGAATATCTTCCATAGTCTCAGATAACACGAAATTATTAAAATCTCCTACCCGAAGCTGCGCCAATCGGAAGCTATTAGGGTTTGAATTGGTAAAATTGAAAATTGCATTTTCAGCGTTGGTCTTTAAATAATTGTCGCTGTTGTAAATGGTTTGCAATTCTGAAGAAACATCTACTTTATTAGAAATACGAAGAAGGTGTTTGATCTTTAGAGAGTTTGCAAATTTGACCCATCCATCTAAGTTTCCGTTAAAGAGAATATCCCCTTCCAAAGGAATTACATCGTTATAGGCTGAAATAGCAGCGATTCCTTTATTGAGGTTATCCAGGATACCATCATCTTTCATATAAATATCTTCCTGAAGATCATATTTTGGGGTTACCGTTCCATTTACCCCATTAAAGGCTTCAGAATAGGGTACATCTCCGAAAAGATCGGTGAGTCCTGCTGCCATATATGCTTTCAGAATTAACGCAGGACCTTCATATACTTTAAAGGTTTCCAGAGTTCTGGACTTATTGAGTAAAATCTCATTATCCCTTAGGTTAGTGTAAAATATCGGCCATGGATTCCCACCTAATTGCGGCGATTTTAAGGCATGACGGTCAAATAAATTAAAGTCGATGGCGGTACGATGTTGCGAAAGCAGATCGCCGGCTACAAAGCCCTCATAGCTCATTTGTTCTCCAAAATCGTAAATAACCTGCCTCAACAATAATTCGGGTTGTACACTGTTCGGGGAATTGGGATTGGTATTAATTTCCTCAAAATCCTGTGTACAACTGCTTAAGATAAATAGGCACAAGATGCTCGATATGTATATTATGTTTTTCACAATCTTAAAATTTTGCTTATTATTTTTTTTAAATTGACGATTGAACCCTTATGGATCAAAAATTAAATCCGGCTTTAAAGCCAATGCTCCGGCTTGTAGCATAGCTCATATCTTCCACACCACTAATAAATCCATTTCCCTGCACTGCAAGTTGCTCAGGATCAAAATGTGGATTTTCAGTAATGGCAAATAAATTTTTGCCTATTAGTGCAAGAGAGATATCCATTCCCTCTTTTAATCCAAGAAAATTTTGCTTGGTAGAAAAGCTGTAGCCTAAGGACGCCTGTCTCAATTTTAAATAAGAAGCATCGTAAACATTATTTTCTTCGTGATTCCTATCGTAAAACTGGCGGTAATAGCTTTCTGCTGAAACAGCAGTCGTGTTAGGAGTATATTGTGGATTTTCTACAGTGCCCGTATTTACAACTCCTTCTGCTACAATTCCCTCTTCTGGTCTAAAAGAGGTTTCGGCTAATTGCCCTCCTACGTTCCCCAAAGCACGAGTTCTTGAAACAATTTCTCCTCCCTGGCGCCAGTCAAAAAGAAAACCAGCATTCCAGTTTTTATATTTAAAATCATTGTTCCAGCCTAAAATAAAATCGGGATTGTAATTGCCTAATTTTTGTAATTCGTTATTCGCGATATATCGTCCATTGTTATTAATTATAAAATCTCCGTTTTCGTTTCGAAGATATCCTGTACCGTAAATATCTCCAATTTGACCTCCTTTGTCCACTTGGAACCAAACTGTTTGATTAGCACTGTCATAAATTCTACTGAAACCCAGTGTTAACCTTCCTTCATCCTGCGGAAGACTTTCTACAATAGATTTATTGGTGCTAAAGTTAAAGGTGGAATTCCATCTAAAGTTTTCATTTTGTATCGGTACGATCAAGGCTACAACTTCGAGTCCTTGACTTCTTACTTTTCCGCCATTGATCACCTGTTGTTTATAACCGGAAGATATAGCAATAGGTAAGGATGTGATTTGATTTGTAGTTAAAGAATTATAATAAGTAATGTCAAAATTTAGTCGGTCCTTAAAAAACCTGATATCTGTTCCAATTTCAAATGATGTGGTTTGTTCCGGTTTCAGATTTGCGTTGGGTATAAAATTTTGATTGCTGAAAGTTGGCTGTCCGTTGAAAGGAGTTCTCGAAACAAAAGCACCTGAAGTTTGGTAAGGATTGGTATCATTTCCTACCTGGGCAACACTTGCTCTTAGTTGGGCAAAGGATATTACTGTAGGAAGTTTGTACAGGTTGGAAACTACTAAACTGGTTGAAGCCGAAGGATAGAAAAATGAAGTCCCATCTACAGAAAAAGGAGTTGCCAAAGCACTAGACCAGTCATTCCTTCCTGTAATATCTAAAAACAGATATCCTTTATATCCAAATTTTGAAATTCCGTAGAAAGAATTTATCCGTTTTTCAGATTCAAACTGAAATGCTTCAATTGGAGAGGCTGCATTGTTTAGGTTGTAAATGCCAGGTTGTGCCAAATTTGTAGTCTGAACCTGCTTGGTACTCGCAAACTGATCCAGCCTGTTTCCACCTACAGAAATATCTAAGGTAAAATCACCATAGATATTGTTATAATTGATTAAAAGATTAGTGTTTATCTCCCTAAACAAGACATCATGCTCTGCATAACCCCCATTTTTAAAACGATTAGAACTAAAAGCACGGCGCAGTTTTCTGGTTTCATTAGAGTAATCCATCCCAGTACCAATGGAGATGCTTAAATTTTCAAGAAGATCCTGTTTTACCCTAATATTTCCGAAAACCCTGTCTCTATTAAAAGAATTTCGATTTTCAAAAAGTATAAAATATGGGTTGTCGAAGAAGGTATAGTTATAGGAAATTTGCTGCACATCTTCCAGTCCCGGTTGCCAGTAATCTTTTAAGTTTTCAATATTTAATGAACGTGGACCCCATGCTACCAGAGAATAATTCACATTTTCGCTTCCATAACCATTAGAAGGACGATTGTCACTTTTGGAATTCATATAACTTATGCTGGAACTAATTTCAGTTTTTTCAGTAGGCGAAAAATTGAGTTTTACTGCCGCAGTTTGCCTGTCTAGATTAACTCCGGGAATAATAGATTCGCTTCTTAGATCTGTAAAGGAAAAGCGGTAGTTTCCTTTATCGAATCCGCTTGAAACAGAAGCGTTGTTTATAGTAGTAACCCCAGTGTTGTAAAAATCCTTAAGATTATCTGGATGAGAATTAAAAGGAGTGGGAGTAATAGGTAATCCATCATACAAGGAAGTGTCCCCTCCACGAACTACATTGCCATTTGGTAAAACCACCGGGCTGTCGAATTGAGGTATTAGATTCCCCACATCTAGTCTAGGGCCCCAGGAATAGGTAATATTATCGTTAATACCACCGCCAAGACCATTTACATATTCAAATTGACCGGAATTACCCTGTCCAAATTCATTCTGAAATTCTGGCAACTGAAAAGCCGTATCCACAAACAGAGAACTGTTAATACTAATCCCCAATCCTTTTTTATTGGAACCATTTTTTGTTTCAATCACAATAACCCCATTGGATGCTCGTGTGCCATATAATGCGGCAGCGGTAGGTCCTTTCAAGACTGTAACAGACTCTATATCATCTGGATTTACCTCCATAGCTCCATTTCCAAAATCTATTTCTTGGAATCCGGCTGCGGCTTCATTGGTAAAATTAAAAACGGTTGAATTATTAATAGGAGTTCCGTCTACCACGAACAAGGGATTGTTATTGGAAAACGATGATTCTCCCCTTATATTGATTTTAGAAGAAGAACCTACTCCTGTTGCTCCCTGAGAAATGGTTACTCCGGCTAATTTGCCGGCAAGATTATCTAAAAAATTCACCGACTTAACTTCGGAAATCTCCGCGGACTGGATGGATTGTACCGTATAACCCAATTCTTTGGTTTCACGTTTAAAACCCAATGCGGTGATAACTACTTCATTTAATCCAGTTTCAGAATCCTGAAGGCTAACATTAAGAATTGTTTGATTATTGATTGGTAGGGAAATTATAATATATCCTATGGACGAAAATTCGAGAGTTCCCGTAGGGTCTGAAATTTCAAGGGAATAATTTCCGTTTTCGTTTGTGGTAGTTCCGGTTGATGTATTTTTTAGGATAACGTTTGCAAATGGAATTGCATTTCCATTGCTATCTGTAACTTTTCCTGTAATAATTGTTTGTGCCAGGCCTGCAAATGATACACAGAAGGCCAGACAAAGTAATAGTATCTTCATCTAAATAATTATTTTTAACCCCTCTTAGGCATGCCAAGAAGTTTTTGATTCAAATATTTTCTGAAATAAATCAGCTCGCTAATCTAATGTGAAGAAATACTGGGAGAACCTTTATTAAAAATAAGTGTTCTTTCTACTTGAAGGAAGTGAAAGTTGTAAAGTGAGAAACTATGTAATGTGGAAAAAAGTAATTTTAAAATGGCCGTCTTAAGCCTTACAGAAAATTGATTTATCTTCTCTTGGATGTTTTTTAGATCACCTAAAGAATCAATATCAAAAAGCATTTCCAGCTTTTTGATCTTAACTTTTCTTTTGTTTAGAAAATGGTTTTCCAGAGCATTATTAAGTCTTGATGTTTGCCAAGGTAAAGTCTTAAAAATTTCTGTGTTAAATTGGGATCTATGAAGACCCATCAGGTAAAATCCACCATCCTGTGAAGGTCCAAGGACAATTTGGAATTTATCTATACCTGCTGCGGCTTCAATTATATGTTTTTTTGAAAGGGAAGGTGTATCATTACCAACAGTAATAACATTCTCATAACCCATTTCTATAACGCTTTGGATAGCATTTGTAAAGCGATCTCCAAAACAGTTTCCAATTTGATCTTTTTCTGAAAAGCGGAAATAAGGAAGTCCAGTCTTCTCGACCATTTTTATTGTCCGATCATTCAGCGAAGCAAAGAGATCAGATCCAAAAGAAAAGCTTTTGTTAATCCCTTCAGTTCCCGGAGAATTGGCGAAAATTAAAACCGCGGTTTTTTGTTGAATCATAGGTTGGTTACTCCCTTTTGTAAATATAATCCCTCATTGAGGGTTTAAATCGCCGAGGTTTTCCTCGAATATTAAAATTATTTTCCTCCCGAATTATCAGGACATAACTCATGGGCTTGTCCTGAAGTCCTTGATTTTACACCTCGTTTTTAATCGGTTACTGTTCCTTGACAACTGCTTCCTGCACCTGCAGTACAGCCATAGCAGTGTTGGGAAATAATGATATTTCTATCATTTAAAAGATCTTCATTATAATCGCTGATATGTTGAACTTTACTGTCCACTTTTAGACCTAACATCTGGTTGAAATCACAATCATATAACCAACCATCCCAACTAATAGAAATAGTATTGGTGCACATTACATTTTCTACAGCGGTGGGGTTGTAGGCTTCAACAAGTGCATACATATAATCTTCATAATTTTCTGAAGCTATTAGATATTCCAAAAATCTACTGATAGGAAGATTAGTAATTGCGAATAAACTATTAAAATCTATATTGAAATCTTCTTTTAACGCAACTTTAAAGTCATTTTGTAAGGCTTCTTGATTTGTTGGCAAAAACGCTCCTGAAGGATTATAAACCAAATCTAACTTTAAACCAGTTCCTTCTTGAGCATATCCAACAGCGTTAAGCATTTGTAAAGCTTTTATGGATTTATCAAAAACACCCTCTCCACGTTGCTTGTCTGTCTTATCTCTTTTATAAAAAGGAAGTGAAGATGCCACATGAACTTTGTGCTTTTTGAAAAATTCTGGCAGATCGTGATATTTCTTATTGGCCAAAATAATGGTAAGGTTGGATCTTACAATAAAATCTTTGATCCCTGCTTTTGAAGCTTCTTCTACAAACCATCTAAAATTAGGATTCATTTCCGGGGCACCTCCAGTAAGATCTAGTGTATGCGCTCCTGTATTTCTAATAACCTCAAGACATTGCTCCATAGTTTCTATAGTCATGATCTCTTTGCGATCTGGGCCAGCATCTACGTGACAATGGGAACATACTTGATTACACATATAGCCTAAATTTAACTGGAGAATTTCCAGTTTTTTAGGTTTTAAGGGGAAGAGATTTGTTTCGGCTATTTTATCTTTAAACAAAGGCAATTCTCCTTTTTTGAAGATTCCGTTGCTTAAAAATTTTAATTGGTTGGCAGGGTTAGAAAGATCGTCTTCTCTCGCTGCCAATGATTTTAATAAAGCCATATATTTTTTAATTCAGTATTATAAAAAAGCAAACTGGTAGGAATAATTAAAATGCTGTACACAGCAAATTACATGCTAAGTTTATCGTATTTATTCATCATTTGAACCCCATGAACCAAGGTGGCGCCACTTTTAATTGCAGCTCCAACGTGCACAGCTTCCATCATTTCTTTTTTATCTATACCTCTTTGCAAACCGTCCTTTGTATAAGCATCTATACAGTAAGGGCATTGCACTACATGGGAAACAGCTAAAGCAATTAAAGATTTTTCACGAGCAGAAAGAGCGCCTTCTTCAAAAACTTTTCCATAATAATCGAAAAATTTAGTGCCTAACTCTTCATTCCATTCGGAAATATTTCCAAATTTTCTTAAGTCGGCAGGATCATAATAGGTTTTAGACATATTTATATTTTATAGCATGTTTAATTAATCGTAAAGGCTACGATATACTTACGAGTTTTTGGTAACATTGGTTTCAATTAAAGGAATTAGGATTTTAAAAGCTCAGTGATATCTATAATTATTCTGAAATAAGCCAATTGGCAATTTTAAAATTAAATTAATGATTTGAGACTTCTGTGGGTCTAAACTTTTATTGGTGACCTTATCAATAAACTTTCGCAACAAGGTATTTAAAAAATAAGTGGATAAAAAAATTATGAAATAAGATTATGAAGTAATTATGACCAAATAACTGTTAAATGGTAATTTTAAGAAAGGTTTAATTGTTTTTACGAATTAATACGATGGTTACAAATACAACAAGTAAAACTTCCAATGCTAATAAGATAAATACTGTGGTCATATAAAAGTTATAAGTAAATGGATAATTCTATATAAGAATTTATTAGTGGAGCGAAGTTGGATTTAATAAAGCTGAGTTATGGACGTTTTTGCAAAAAAAATTAACGCTAATCCTGAATAAATTAACTTTTCTTAACAATTTTAGTTTTTAGGCTAATAATTTTATGAATAACGTTATTCTCATTAATCTTGCTGTTATTTGTTAATTACATTGTATTATCTGAAACCTTGACTTATTTTTGGTTGCCTTTAAAATCACAAAGAGATATACCTTGAGGTTAAGTTTATTATAATATAAAATTTTGACCTTTAATTTAGAATATTACTTTTTATGAAAATTGCAGTAAAAACCTTACCGGTTAATCAGATCATACAGGATATTTCTGAATTTTTAAATGCTTCTCTAGATGTGGATGGTAGCGAACAAATTTTAAATATTCCAAAAGAATTTGGCGAGGGCACTATAAATGCTTCAAGTTTTGATTCTGGGATTGGGGTGATCTCTTATAATTGCAAATTTTATGAAGATGTAGAAATTCATTTTACTTTAAACAGTGTTCATCCGTTAAAATTTATTTTTTGCTCTGTAGGGGAAGTTTCGCATTCATTTCAAGACACAGAGAAACTGAACAGTATTGAAGCCTATCAAAATATTATTGTTTCCAGCAGTGGATACAATGGACATGTACTTTATTTTAAAGCGAATGTGCAAACGCATGTATCTAGTTTAGAAATAATAAGAGCTACATTTTCTCATAGAACAAATTATGATTTTCAAGATCTGGACGATACTTTAAAAGCACTTTTTAGAGATGAGGTCTCAAAAATCCCATTTTTTTATCAAGGGAATTACAGCATTAAAGCTGCAGACCTTATGGAGGATATGGAAAATAGGGAATATTCAGGATTTTTAAGATCGCTGTTTCTGGAAGGAAAATCTTTCCAGATGTTGGTTGTACAGATCGCGCAATATCAGGATGATGAAGCTGAGGATAAATTACCTAAAATATTAAGAAAGTCTGATATTCAAAAAGTAGATTATGTTACTAAAAGGATAGCTGGTGATTTAGCCAGTAATTTAACAGTAGAGAATTTAGCAAAGGAAGCGGGTACTAATGTGAATAAGCTTCAGGAAGGATTTAAATATGTGTACGATCTTACAGTAAATAAGTATATTCAAAATATAAAGTTAGAGGCTGCAAAGGATATGTTGATGAATTCTGAAAAAAACATCTCAGAGATCGTTATTGCCATTGGGTTGAACAATAGGAGTTATTTTTCTAAGATCTTCAAAGAAAAGTATGGAGTAAATCCAAAATATTTTTTAAAATCCTCAAAAAGTGATGTCTAAATAGGCATACTTATTGACCTCTTCATTAATTAACTATAACTAACCGTTATAGTTTTTAAATATATATATTTATCGAGATTTATAAAAAAACATACCCTACTATAGATGAGCCGCAATAAGGGTTCTTTCAGTTTCAAAAACAATTTCCTTTCCCGGCCAATTCTGGCAGGTGTTTTTTCGTTTGTCTTTCTTTTTTTATTAGGTTTTTTTCTTCTTTTCCAGAGTTATCAGATTATAAGAGAGTCTGAAGCAAGGGAAATGATTAATGTGATGGACCTTGTGGAAAAGAACCTGAATAATTCTTTAAAGGATAGTTATTCTGTTGCATTAAGTATGGGCTTAATTATAGATGACGAGGGAAACATTAGAGATTTCGAACAATATGCTCCACTTTTATTAGAGCAATATCCTGTGATAGATGTAGTCCAAATGGTTCCGGGAGGGGTGATTCGTAAAGTTTATCCATATCAAGCAAATAAGGCAGTTATAGGATACGATATTTTAAAAGATCCTAAAACTCGAAAAGAAGCACTTAAGGCAATAGATGTTGGAAAAATGTATTTTGCAGGTCCTTTTGATCTATTGCAAGGAGGGACAGCAGTTGTTGGTAGGTTACCTGTTTTTAAGAATAATAAGTTTTGGGGCTTTTCGGCAGTCATTATAAAGCTTGAAAGTTTATTAGAGCAGGCAGAATTAAATAAACTGGCTGGAGAGAAATATATTTTTCAATTCTCTAAAATAAACCCAGAATCTAATGAGGAACAATTCTTCCTTCAGAATGATTTAGATATAGAATATAATATTTCAGAAACCATTCTTCTGCCAGACGGAGATTGGAAATTTTATATAGCGCTTAAAAACCCAAAAGAAGCATTCTACGAGCTTATACCAATGGCATTTTTTATTCTTTTAATCGCCAGTTGGTTGGGATGGGTGGTAACTCTCCTATTTAAACAACCTATTAGACTACAGGCCTTGGTAAATTCTCAAGCTGGGGAGTTGGCTGCAAGTGAATTAAAGTTTAGGACAATTTTTAACCAAGCAGCTGTTGGAATGGTAAGAGTGGAAACTGCAACCGGAAAATTTTTGGAGACTAATCAAAGATTTAGAGAGCTAAGTGGTTATAGTGCATCAGAACTAAATGGAATGAATTTTAGAGAGATTTCTCATCCTTCTGAAATTAATAAGAATTTAGTGTTAATAAAGCAATTATTAAATGGAGATATAAGAGAATACAGTCTAGAAAAGCGTTTTATTCAAAAAAGCGGTAATATTCTTTGGGTTAAACTTTCGGTTTCTCCACTTTGGAAAAAGGATACTTCTGGGAATACCCATATTGCAATTATTGAAGATATTTCAGAACGAGTAGTTGCACAGAATGAGCTAATGAAAAACGAAAAAAGGTATCGTGCATTAGTAGAAAATGGGGGTGAAGTTGTTACTATTTTCAATAGAAAAGGGAAAGCGATCTATTCTTCCCCTGCAATCCAAAAAATAGCAGGTTATTCTGAAGCAGAAATAAACTCAGTAAATCTTAGTTCCTTAATCCACCCTAAAGATATTGCAGAATTGGATAAGCAAATTTTAGAAGCCATAAAATTTCCATCTAAACCCATTTCTGGTTTTACAATTCGGGCAAAGAACAAAAAAGGAGAATGGAGATGGACTGAGTCCACGATCACAAATTTGCTGGAAGATTCTTCCGTAAAAGGATTTGTAGGGAATTTTAGAGATGTAAGTGAGAAAAAAGAAGCCGAGATAAATTTGAATAAATCTTACCAAATGGTAATGGAGCAAAATAGGCGGCTATTAAATTTCTCTTATATAGTTTCACATAATTTAAGGTCTCATTCCAGTAATATTCAGGCAATCTTAAACTTGTATAATACAACAACGCTGGAAGAAGAGAAGCTAAACTATATAGGCTTACTCTCAAAAGTAGGGAATGCTTTAAATCATACTTTAGAAGATCTCAATGAAGTTGTATCTATCAGTACTAATCTCGACCTGAATATAGATCCGTTACAAATCAATGCCTTTTTAAATAAAACAATAGACCTTTTAGAAATGCAAATTAGCGACAAAGGTGCTATAATTAAAAGGGATGTCCCAGATGAAATGATCGTTAAATTTAATGCAGCCTATCTGGAAAGTGTGCTTTTAAACTTTCTCACAAATGCAATAAGATACCGGGAGCAAAAAAGGAAATTGGAAATTTCAATTCTTGGCTATAAAGAGAACGGAGATTGGATTTTAGAGATTGCCGATAATGGAGTTGGAATAGATTTGGAGCGTCATGGCGACAAGATTTTCGGCTTGTATAAAACATTTACTCAAATTCCCAATTCTCGAGGAGTTGGATTGTTTATTACCCGCAATCAAATAGAAGCTATGGGAGGCCGCGTAGCAGTGGAAAGTGAAGTAGGCGTAGGAAGTGTATTTAAAATATATTTTAAATGAAAAAGAGCATTTGTGTAATAGACGACGATATGATCTATCAGATGATCATAAAGAAGATCATTGAACGAACAGCTCAGTTTGAAACCATCAAATTCTATAATGATGGGATCTATGCGTTAGAAGATTTCAAAGATCCTGATGTTGTCCTGCCGGAATTAATTTTATTAGATATCAATATGCCACAAATGGATGGCTGGCAGTTTTTAGAAAGTTTAATAGAACTAAGGCCCAATTTTGAGAATGAAACAATTATTTATGTAGTTACTTCCTCTATAGCTAATTCCGACAGAGAGAAAGCAAATTCTTTTGATGAGATATCTGGGTTTTTAAGCAAGCCTGTAAGTGCAGACTGTCTTAAAAAAATAATTAATAAGTATAGATAGAAGCTTGTTTAGTCTTTTTTAAATTTCACAGGATAACTATTTTCAATGCTGGCTCTGCGCTTTCTTCTCTTATATATACAATTCTAAGTTGTTCTCTAAATCAAGCATATTTCTCTGCTTATAAAATTGTTCCGCTAATAAGTGCGGCATAGTTTATATTCAGCGATAAAATTTTTCTCAAATGATCATGGCATCGGATAAAAAAACAAATTCATCGTCAATATTTCCTTCTGAGAATTTAGTGTTGATAACTGAAAATTTCACTGATCTTGTTTAATTATAGATATAAACAATTCTTAATATTTGTTTTTCACAGGTAATTTAACATATCGATAACTTATTAAAAGTTTGATTTCTTTAATTTTAAGAGAATTGATTCACCTTGCTCAAACATTATTTATTAAAGGTATAGATGAGCGGAAATAAGCTGTCGACGCGGGTAATTCGACTAGTAACTAGAATATGGTTCTCGAAGCAATTGGTGATATGCTGAAACCATTAATATTGCACTTCTCTAATAGTTTGCTTTATACGCTTAGAGAAAGACTTGCACTTACCTGAACCAAAAAAGGGTGCGATCATGGCCAATTTTGGCGGGATTGGTAAACAGTTAAAAAGGAGTAAAAAAAAAACAGCAAAAAAATTAATTAAATTAAAAATTATGGATAAGAATAAGGAATTATCATTTGAGGTTGAGAAGGAATTTGAGGTGCCGGTGAAGGAGTTGTATAAGGCCTGGATAGATCCCAAGTCATTGAAACAGTGGTGGAAGCCTATGGGTAATCTCCTTACTAAAGTGGAGAACGATGTCACTCCCGGCGGTTCAGTCCTTTATGAAGCAGGCGTAGAAGGGGAAGAACCAATCCTTCTTATCAAGGGGAAATACGAGAAAGTGATTGATGATGAGCTGCTAGTTTATAGCTGGAACTTTAATTTGCCGAAAAATGCTGTAGAGGATAGCCTGTACAAGTTGGAGGTGAAATTTTCTGAAACTTCCAACGGAAGCCGTATCCACGTCAATCAGAAAAACCTGATGGATGAAGAAGCTTTGGTAGTACATCGTGAGGGTTGGGAAAAAGGACTCCAGGATCTTAAATCTTACTTGAGTTCAAAGAGCTGATCCAAATCCGGCTTCAATCTTGGTTGTGCAGCTTAGCCTTACACTCTCGGGCTTCATTTTCAAGTGTTTTTACTACTGAAACTTTCAATCATATTTTAGAGGAGCTCTATTAAGTAGTAAATAATAGTACAATTCTGGAGATGGGATAGTTTTGGAGCGGAAGGCTGACAATATTTTCGGTTTGTATAAAACATCTCCCAAATTCCAAATTCTTGAGAGGTGGATACAAGCTTTGGAGGTAGTTTAGCAGTGGAAAGTGAAGTTGGCGTAGAAAGTGTATTTAAAATATATTTTAAATGAAAAAGAGCATTTGCGTAATAGACGATGATAAAATTTATCAGCTTATTATTAAAAAAGTGATAGAACGAACTACGGAGTTTGATTTAATTTACTTTTACAACGATGCGATAGAGGCTTTTAAGGAGTTTAAGAATTCAGACAAAAAGCTCCCAGAAATCATTCTTCTGGATATTAATATGCCACAAATGGATGGTTGGCAATTCTTAGATAGTTTAATTCCATACAGGCCAAATTTATTTAAAGAAACTATCATTTATATAGTTACATCTTCCATTGCTTACTCAGATAGAGATAAAGCTGAATCTTATAAAGAAGTGTCAGGTTTTTTGAGCAAACCTTTAAATGTAGAAAAATTAAAGGAGATCACCGATAAGCATCGAAAATAGATTTTTAGGGCTTTGTATTCATTTTAGCCTCTAGTTTAATCTCGAAATCCCACAACTTTTGGACTTGATCCAATAAATATCACTTAATCAAATTTCTCCCGAGTAATATTTATTAAGTTTTTCAGAATAAATAATATAGAGATAATGCATAGTGTAGAAAATTAAAAAAACTTTGATTTTTATTTAATCGCTTTTTTTATTCAAATCTATTTTTGTAAAACTTTTATTTCCTATTAAAACTTTGGAGGACCTGTTCGTTCTAAAAAGTTATAATTTGATAATCTGCATTATCCTTCTAATTTAAGGGTTTTTTTTAGGTTAATGATAAATATTGTGATTGCGCCTTGCTTTTGCATACTTTTCAATACCAAACTCACTATCTAATCCATAATCATGTACACTTTTCAATCCGCTGTTTTAGCTTCAGTCCTCTAATTGTGTTTTGCTTTTCTTTTTAATAATCAGTTTCTTGTAAGGCCATTTACTCTTAGTCGGGTCTCTTTTTCCAATCGTTTAAGACACTGTTAAAATCATTTAATATTGAAGAGCCTACCGATTAACAAACTTTAACTAAGTCTTAAAAACCTTGAGCTGCGGTGGCTCTTATATTTCCTGAAACAAATCAATAAATATAAATCATGGTAATCAAATTTATTAATCTTATCAGAACCATAGAGGAAGATTCCATAAAATGGATAGCGCGGCACGGAATAATGTTTCTGCGCATTTCCTTGGGGATTATCTTTATCTGGTTTGGTGCGCTTAAATTTCTTCCTGATTTGAGTGCTGCGGAAACCTTGGGAGGTAATACTATTTTAAAGTTGACCTTCGGGTTTTTAGAGCCAGCTATATCTATGAAAATCTTAGCGGTTTGGGAATGCTTGATTGGTTTTGGTCTGATCACTAAAAAATTTCTTTCCTTTACGCTCCTTCTCCTTTATTTTCAGATGGTGGGTACTCTAACCCCATTAATCCTTTTCCCTGAAATGACCTTTCAGGGAAATCTCTTGGTTCCCACCCTTTTGGGTCAGTACATCATCAAAAACTTTATCCTTATATCTGCAGGTATCGTTATAGGTGCTACAGCAAAGGGAGGTGTTATCATAGCAGATCAACTAGTGGCGGTTGAAAGTAAGAAACTGGAAAGCATGGTTATCCGTTACGAAAGGAGGTTCAAAAAGAAACCAGAACTTAAAAAACGTAATCCAAGTTAAATGCAGTTTATCGAGAATGCGGTGCGGAAATTTGGGATACTTCAAATTGAGTCTTGGCTGTCCCAAACTTGCCAGTCCCATCTCTTGTTCTACTAACTGAGTGTGGTTTTTTAAGGGTCATTTGTATGCTTAAATAGTTAAGATTGCCAGGGACGGAACATAATCTCTTGTTGATATCGCCCGCATACTGACTTTTTACCACCTGACAGCATAACCTTGAGACCAAATGGGTCCAATTATTAAAGCCTTTTTGATGTTTAGCTGCTTGTTTTTGTTTATTAATTTTATTAAAAACTTAACAGCCAAGCTTGGAGATAATTTGGGATACAGCGTTACATTTGAAATAAGTGAAAGGTTTATTGGTTATTTAGCCACCTCAAATAACCTTGAGATACAAAACCATCTTTCTATTTGTTAAACGCTTGGGACTCTATTGATCTCGAACAATAATAATTTCAAATGATAATTATACATGCTCCAGTGGAAGCAATTTAATTTTTGATACTAATCAATTCATCTAACACGTATAAAATATGTTAAACAGTCAGGATAAAAGTGCAAGCAGGAAAAATGTATTTACACTCATAATATGTATGTTTATGATTATCTGTACAAGCAATGATATTTTTGCTCAGGCTAGCAGAAAAGATACTGTTGAAATTATAAAATCAAAATCTGGAGACATTAAAGTTGAGCATCTTGCCACATTGGCAGAACCGTGGGGTATGACGTGGCTTCCAGACAATCGTTTGCTTATCACAGAAAAACCAGGACGTTTAAGAATTTATTCTAAGGGCAAATTATTAGAGTCTGTAAAAGGTTTACCCACAGTTGAATATCATGCACAGGGTGGGTTATTGGACGTAAAGCTTGATCCTGATTTTATTAAAAACAATCTTATTTATATCTCCTATTCAGAAGCAGCTGAAAAGCAACCAAACATAGAAAGAGATGAGGGTGATCTACGACTTGGAAAATTTAATGATTTTAGTGATTCTGTTCTAAAAGGGGGTGCTGTTGCACGGGGCAAACTAGTGGGCAATGAAATACAAAACCTAGAGGTTATTTGGCGACAAGTGCCAAAGACCATTGGAAGAGGGCATTTTGGCGGTCGGCTTTTATTTGCTCCAGATGGCAAGCTAATTATTACTTCAGGCGAACGTCAGCGTTCAGAACCTGCTCAGGATTTATCTACTAATTTAGGTAAGATAATTAGAATTAATTCAGACGGAAGCATTCCAAATGACAATCCATTTGTAGGCAGCAAAGGTGTTCAGACTGAAATATGGTCCTATGGAAACCGCAATCCGCTTGGAGTTGTCTTCCACCCTTTTACAAATCAACTATTTAGCCATGAAATGGGTGCACATCATGGTGATGAATTAAATATTATTTTACCAGGGAAAAACTATGGCTGGCCTATAGTGAGTAATGGATATCACTACAATTTAAGTCCCATACCACATCATGATACTCAGCCGCAGTATGAAAAGCCTATATATTATTGGCATCCAGCAATTTCACCATCAGGGCTTATTTTCTATACAGGCAAGCTCTTTAAAGATTGGTATGGAAATGCACTTCTAGGAAGCTTTAACTCGGAGGCACTCGTGGTATTAAATATCGTTAGCAATAACGTAAGTGAAGAAGAACGTATATGGCTTCACCGGAGAATTAGAGATGTTATTCAAGCTCCGGATGGTTCGGTATATTTACTTACAGATTATAAAGAAGGGGAGCTGATAAGGCTCTCGCCCGTTAAAGATCAAAACTTTTCGAAAAAATAGACTTTTTTCCTTAAGCGGTCAACTTTAAATTATAACAAAACTATACCCCAAAGTACGAGCCTAGGCTGTGGCAAGCATAAATAGATATAAAGATAGTATACTTGTTTCTTAGCGAGCTTCGGAAAGGGATGTTACAATTAACTCTACTGCAATCTTTGCCGGCTGTGCAGCAAAAGCTGCCAAAAGTAAATTTCACACTCATAAGTCTTTTTTATTTTAAATATAAGCAAGATTTAAGGTAGAGTCAAGACACTCAATATCTCCATTATTGTAATTGTAGATTGTTAGTCTATTTTCGATGTATCTTTCTTTCATTTAAACGAGATAATAATATATGGATAATGCACAAATTAAAAAACACCGAGACAAATGTCAGGGGGTTTTAAGGTGGTGCCTCCAGAAGCTAATCAATTTAGACTGCTTCATAGTAATTTGGAGTAAATAGCACTATTTAAATATTAGGATTCTAAGAAAAAATCATCACTGTAATTCACTGAACTTGAAAAAACTTAAGCGTATTCTAAAGTAAATACGATTATTAAGATTTTCTCTATTTTAAAATACTTGAATACTGGAACTTTTTCTTATCGTCTGATTTTCTTGATACATATTACCTAATTGAGAATTTTTATTTGATAGCCAGCTTTTTTATTAATTTATATTACCATTAGCATTTTTACGCAATTGTTTCAATTCCGTCATTTTCAACCAAGGTCTTTTTTTATGTGCCATTCTGTGACAATTCGGACAAAGCATTGCAAGATCCTCAATTTTGGTTATATGCCCTGGTTGCATTTCGCTAACTGGAATCGTGTGATGGGCTTCTATAAAATCTGCACCAATTTCTCCGTATTCCTGCTCAAAGTCAAATTCACAAACTTGGCAAAACAAACGACCATTTTGGTTCTTAAAATTCTGCTTTGCAATCTGAGCAACCTTTGAATTCCGCTCACGATATTTATGTTTTCGTTCAGATATTTTTCCCTCGGGAAATTCACCATCTAAGTTCACATTCGCTTTAAACTCTTGAGATAAATTGTGTTTCCAATATTTTCTCTTTTTTTTGTGCGGTTCTATTCCGAGATTTAGACAATATTTCTGAAATGAAATTTCCAACTTCTCATTCGTTCCGAGTTTGTTGTCCATCAATCTTTCGATAACAACATTTGTCTCACGCCCGTCTTTTTCCGAATTTAGGTGTTGTTCTAATTTATTGTTTTTATAACCCACAAATCTACTTGGTGCAAACCTTAGTTCGTCGCTAATTTTGTAAGCTACAAAACAAGCTCCAGCACGAATTAGTTTTATTGTTTTATCATTTTCAGAATTTGTTCCTTCTGATAGATAAAACTCAACTGTTTCCAGATTCTGTTCTAATTCTTCGATGTTATCTATGTGTTTCATTTGCTTGTTGCTAAGGGTATGATTAATGACAATTAGCGTAAACTATGGATACGTTTTTGCAATTTAGTTATTTTGTTTAAAACTTCACTTTTTACTAGATTGAGCTTTATTTTAGGTAACCAACGTTGGGAATAGTGCTTAACTACATAGCTAATTTTTCTTGCCTATTATATAGTTCTATTCCAGTAATATCTTCATATCTTTCATTAAGTCTTTTTCGCAAGTTGAATAGTCTAGATTCTGCAGAATCTACAATTTGTGAGAATAAACATATTTGAACTTTACCTTTCTCTACTCCATTTTCATTTTTTATCGTATGGATAGGCTGAATCTTTGCATTAAAAGTTTCCCCTACAATAAACGCATTAATATTAGGAGTGCCGATAATTGTTCCACAATTCATAAAATCTTCAACATAACCCACGGCCTGATCTCTCTCTGATCTTCCTAAAGTAAAGCCACCACGTTTCAATTCTATAATTAAAATTTTGTCGGTTGTATTTAATCCACTTTCGACATCATAAGTTTGAGTTCCAGTAATTGAAAAAGTAGAATTTCCTTTGATTACTATATCCGGTCTTTTTCTATGATTGTTGAACAGTGTTTTATCTATTTGTTTACCAAAAACCTTCTCAACTGTCGTATGTAATTGATTATTAGATGCGTATTCCGGAGAGTCAAACTCAGGTCCGAAAATCCATCTCGCACTCGCAATTAATGGATGTAGAACCTGTAATTCATCTACTGATTTATCATTCCCTAATTTTCTAATAGCCTCAATAACTGAAATTCTCTTGTCAATTTCATCTAATACAGTTAACGCATCTTTTACTGACCATTTATCTAATAATTGATTTAGTCCATCTATATCTTCATCTGTGAAAAGAGAAATTTTTTGTAACAATTCACTTCCGCTCCTAGTTTTTTCAAGATTCAGGACGGTTTCTACCGCTAAGTTTACAGATTCTTGACGAGCAGTTGGATTGCTAATGGTTAAATGCTCAATTGCTTCATCAAATTCATATTTTCCTAATGGACTCAGAGCTTGGTATTCAGTTTTATATTCTTTTTTAATTTGTTTTGTTGTTTCACCTATATTGTCCCGAGCAATTTCTGAAAACATTTCTTGCACTACTTCATCTACTTTATCGAAAATATTATCCAGAGAATTTTGGTTTTTAAATCCAGTCCAGTCTTCTCTAATAAATTCAGCTAAATCTTTCGTTTCCACAACTACGGAATATCTCTTAGCTTGTTTCGTTCTGCCATCCAAAACCATATTTTTACCCACAATCCAAGATGGTTCTCCGACCAATCGACCTGCTTGCCAAAATGCAATTCCTTGATATATAGTAGATTTTCTAGATTTTTTTGCATCAATTAAATGAATTTTCAGCTTGATCTTATCCACTTCAATTTCTCTGGAAAAGATCAATCCTTTATGTTCCTCCAATTGAATATTTTGTTTATTTATTGAAACTTTAAATTTAGGATCATGTAGAAATCTTGCAGATATCACTTCTAAAATATGTTCAGATTTTGGTAAATTCTTATGTATCTCCACAATTAATTTAGTCCCAGATTTTTTTGCTTTTTCAAAACTCTCAGATTTAATTATGAATGGTTCTTTTTCGCTTTTTGTTGTAATAGTAAATGTTGATTTTTTACCATTACTTGATGTTATTACTCTATATTCATTGTTGAAGCAAAGCATACCATGTCTTCCTACGCCATTTCTACCATAAGCATATCTTTGCAAATCCACATTTGTTGGAAAAGTAACTTTTCTGCCTTGATGCTTTAATCTGTTATATCCAAGTTTCATCCACCGTGAATAAAACTCGGCTTTCGTCAAACCAACTCCATTATCCTCAATTATTAAATCCTCTCCTAATTCATTTGGAATATAAATATCGACAATAGTTGCTCCTGCATCCCAAGCATTGGCGACTAACTCAGTAAGAGCAATCTCAGCAGAAGTTGCAAGTCCCCCTAGAGTTCTCAATAAATAATCCTCTTCAAACAGAGAACCTTGCACAAAATCTTCTTTGCTCATAGCTTTGTTTTTTAGCAATATACTCAAAATGTTATATTAATATCAATATAGACTTTTAATCAATTTATATTCGGTTTACATACAATTTCTAGCTTCTGTCTCAAGAAAACTAGAGCGTATTCTATAGCTTCTAAATTATATTACATTGAAAAACGGCAGTATACTTTAAATCCCAGAGAAAATTTGTGGTACTATGAGAAGCTTACTCTAAAAAGGTAATTTGAAAAATTAATAATTATTTATCTAAAATTTGGAATTCATCTAATATATGATCTTCCCCTCATTCCGTTATTTATTAATTGCCTCTAGAAAAGGTATTTTCAAAAAATTCATATCACCATATTTATTTCTCTCTAATATATCAATGTACTGTTCGTGCGTTTTGCCAAAATTCATATCAGCAATATATTGTTCTTCATAGTACATCCTCATTTCGTCAGTACAACACTCTGCTTTAAAGTTCTCCTTTATTCCAAATACTCTGTCCCAAGAAGTTACTTTGTCTGTATTGCCAGCACTTGTAAGGTCGATTTCAATGTCTTCAGGTTCTATTGTTGAATCAAACGGTTTATTAAATGTTATATCAATTTCAATATCGTGCGTTGTTCTGCTATATGGATAAAAAGCAACTGTCCTTGTTTTGCTTTCATTCCTTTTGCCTTTATTGTTTGTAATATAGAGAGTGTCCTCACTAAGTTTGTACTTTCCATTACAATTGTCACAAATAGGAATCAGGTTTTTAAAATTCAAAGAATTAAAAGGATAATGTTTTCTAGGTAAGTAGTGGTCTAATGCACTTCTGTGAGTATGAAATTGGGTTAGTATTTTATTGATGCCACAACATTTACAAACTGAAGATTTTTTGACTACTGTTTTGTAATATGTGTTTATGTCTTCATATACATTGTAAAATGGTGCGAGCTTTATACAATGTTCATAAAGACAATTACAAAAGGTTTTTATTGCTTTTTTGAGATTGATATCTACGGCTTCAATGTGACAGTATTTTACAGGCTGAATATCTCCATTACACAACTCTCTAATTTTATTGTTGTTGTGAACTGCGGTCTTTAACAGTTTAATTTGCCTACGATCAAGTGTTTTACAAATTATGTAAGCCTCTGATAATGGAGTTAAAACATAATCTGTATTGATGCCATCAATAAGATTCCTATACTTCTGCAATACTAGTGCAGAACTGAATGTTGGTGCTCCAATATTCTTAGCATTAAAAATCACATCAAGCATAACGTGATTAACAAATGACTGTACCTTCTGAATTTTGGAATATGAATAATTATATGGTTTTATCATTTACCTACTTCTTATCTGTAACTTCCTTAATTAGCATTAGCTTTTCAATTGAATCACCAAATTCATTGTTCAATTCTTCAATTAAATCTTCTGTTTTTTCTTCACTATCGAAACGTTTTTTGAATTCCGTCATTTTTGACATAGCGTAAGTGCCAATTGTCTCTTTGTTTTTAAAGATTCTATTAGTTAGAAGATTTACAGATGTTCCATAAGTGTCAATCCCTAATTCACTTGCTTTCTTCGCCGTCGTATCTCCACTTTCATCCTTCTCAAAAAGCACAACATTATCAGGCAAGCAATCTGAAATAATGAATGGTGAATGAGAAGTCAGTAAAACGTCTTTGAGCAGATGAACATTGAAGTCTCCATTGGGTAGACCTTTTGGGGTTCCTGATGAAATACTATCATTCAAGACTTTGACAAATTTGGCTCTCCAACTAGGATTAAAGTGTGTTTCTGGTTCGTCTAAAAGCAAAAGAGAACGCTTGTCTTTGAGCAATAAACAAATTCCCATAGTATGAATAAACTGATGTTCTCCATCTGAAAAACTTCTCAGAAGCAAATCTTTGACTTTACCTGTTCTAAGTTCTTTGGTGATATAGAAATCTAAAAAGTGAAATACATCTTGACGGGGACTACCGGCTGGCAATTTCCCGTCAGTGTAAACCCCTTTGGAGCGATATACATCAACTTTCGTTTCTTCATCAACAAAATGATTGTTCAATTCATAAAGCAGCCTGAAAAATTGAAAGCACTCTAAAGAGTTGCTATGAAAATACTCTTTGAAAGCATCTTTAGTTGCTTCACTTATATAAAAATCTAACCAAAGTGTTTTTGTTTTATGATCTAAAAACCAAGAGGTAGCGCATTTTTTAAGATCATCCAGTTGATTTTGCTCAAGCAGCTTAAGAATTGCAGCTTTAGTCGGCTTTTTGGTTTCTTCATCTTGAAACTCAAAATCGTGTAGGCGAATATTCATTCTGAAACTTCTCAGCCCTAAAATCCCGGTATTGTCTATATGTCTTAATGGGGCAAGCGTTTCTTCATTTTCAAAAAGTAAACATGCCAATAGCACTGCCTGACTCATGTTATTGTCGATATAAATCAAGCTGTTTTCAGGCTCATCAAATGAGGGATGTTCATTTTTTGTTGCTTGCTTATATTCGTCTAAATGTAATAAACGACTTTTTATAAATGGTAAACTTAAAATTTCGTTCTCACCTGAAGAATAGCCAATGATATAAGCAGGTAGGTACATTTTATCTTGCTCTTCAAGTATTTTACCTGATGAATTTACTATGCCATTCTTTTTGTCTTGTTTAGTAGTTTCAGGATTAGGTATTATTATGCTTTCTTCCTTAAAAGGATATCCATAAACTCTTATACCAGGCTCTTCTCCTGCTTTTTTTGATATTACAACTTTATCAAAGTAAAAAAGGGTGTATTGTTTTCTGTTGTGCTGCCCAATCAAATACTCTAATGTAAATGCATCTGGGGTGCAATCATTGCGATTAAAATTCTTGGGGTCTTTAATACTTTCGGGTAAATACTTAGCAACACAAACCTCTAAATGGTAGAAAATATTTGCCAATGCCTCTAGCACATTGGATTTTCCGCTACCATTTAAACCTGCAAAGCAGAATGGACGAAATTGTTCCATTGCTTCAGTATCAGCTAACGAATGAAAATTGATTTCAAAACCTTGCTGCAAGCTTCTGAAACCGTCTTCATTCTCTATTTTGAGTTTAAGTAGTTTCATTTTGCAAGGTCAATTGTATTTTGTTATCCTTAAATAATTGCTTCACTAAATTTTCTTCTTCCTTCATAACTTTAAAAAGAATGTACTTAGCTTTATCATATTGAGATTTATCCTCAAATTCCTGTTCATTTAGACGGTCAATTAATCGTTGAATAAAAGTGATATCATTGACAACACTGCTAATCATGTTTTCTTCATCATTCTTATCTAAATCAATGGAATTAATTAAGGCTTCTAATTCAGCATCTACGTCCACAATTATTCTTTCATTGAACACTTGTTGTGATAGGCTCTTTAATAGATTTTCTGATTGCGTTTGATGTTGTAAAAGTTTTTGTTGAAAAACCGAGTAGTTTTTGGCGATTTCTTCAAATTGTAGTTGCTCATTGTAGTCAGGCTTTATAAATGGAACCTTTTGAAACTCTCCTTTTGTAAGCAATCTTTTCATACCGCCAGTGGCATAGGATTGCACATATTCAGCGGAAACTTTGAACATCCAATACAGAAAAAAAATGGAAACATCTTTCGCTGGAACAACTGCATTTATCTGCTGATTAAAAGCAACTCGTCTGTCGGTGATTGCCGAACGACCAATAGAACTAATACTACCAGCTATACAAGCAACTAACAGTGCATTTTCATTGACATATCTTGATTTTGCAAATCCAGTTTCCGATAAATACTCAGAAGCGTGAGTTAAAAAATGACTTTGACTTGTAATATTGTCAGTTTTAATCCATTCTATAAAGTTTGAATCGTAGTTGCTTTTGTCTTTGCGTGGAGGTGTATTTCCTGTAATAATTTGGCCAAAGTCTTTCAGTGGCTTTTTATCAAATCCTTTAGGATTATTCGAAACATCCCCAAACATCTCCAAAAAAGTAGCCCTCAGCAATTCATCATATTTGGTTATAGTTTCTGCTCTCTTATCTAAAATGGCTTTTGCCTTGTCTAAAATGGCTACAATTTTATTTTGGGTCTCAAGGTCGGGAAGAGGGATTTCAACATTTTCTATATCTGTAACACTGATAGATGGATATGCATCATCCTTGATCAAATGATATGGAGGTCTGTAATTAAAGTAGAATGCAACATATTCATTGTTTACATGCTTACTTGTAATTGTGACAACTGCTAAATGGCTAACTATATAAGCATCTTCAGGCAAAACATAAACTCGCCCCATTTTAGATGACATACCACTCTTGGCAAAAAGAATAGAGCCTTTGGGAAAAAGTCTCATTTTTTTCTCTTTAGCAAATAAAGGATCAATTTTTTCACATTCATCAATAGGTATTCCTCGAACTAAAAATTCCAAGCTGCCTGCACGAATAAATGGAATTCCTTCATCAGAGAATTTATCCTTTTGAGGTGCTGAATTTCCAGCAGTCACTTTGGCAATATTTTTCAGAACACCTACCATTATCCAATCAAATTTTTAAGTTCTTTCATGTCCTTTTCGATTTCCGTTTCTAAAATAAAAAGCGCTTCCAGAATCTTTTGAGGTGGCTCATACGTTTGTTCTTGGTATTCAAATTTTTTGTAGCGGTTGTAACTCAGGTCGAGTCCATTATCTTGTATTTCGGATAATGGCACATAAAAATGATTGGTTCTTTCTATGGGTGTTTGGTTTGTCCTGTTTTTATAGGCGTCTACTGCTATGGGCAGAGGATTTTCGGCCAATTTCCTCCTGTTATCGTCTAAGCTATACCCATCATTTTTTAAATCATAAAACCATACTTTTTCGGTATGCCATTTGGAGCTATCTTCTTCGGCTTTGGTGAAAACCAGAATGGACGTCTTAACTCCAGTATAGGGTTTAAAGGCTCCACTTGGCAGAGATATTACGGCTTCTAGCTGGTTATCCTTCAATAGTATTTCTCTTGTTTGTTTTTGTGCTGTACTACCTCCAAACAATACCCCTTCAGGAATGATTACGGCAGCTTTCCCTCCAGGGCGAAGCATTTTGGAAATACGTATCAGAAAGAGCAATTCACTATTGGTGCCCGTAATTTTGAGTTTATCACTCATTCCGCCTTTATCAATTCTACCTGTAAATGGTGGGTTAGCCAAAATCACCGAATATTCTCCATCCTTATATTCTTTGTCATATTTTTTGGAAAGTGAATCTGTATTTTCAATTTGAGGAACCTTGATGCCGTGCAGCATTAAGTTCATCAAACCAATTCGAACCATTGTTTGATCCACATCAAAACCATAAAATGATTTTTCCCAGAGATTATCCCATACTTCTTGTTTACTTATTTTATCTCCTCCAAATCTTCTGAATCGATTCAAACCGTTTTCATCTTCAATAATTTCTTTAGGGCTGGTGTATTTAGTTAGAACATGTTGATAAGCACCTACCAAAAAACCACCTGTTCCACAGGCTGGGTCACAAATTTTATCTGTCCAGTCTGGGTCAATAATTTCACACATTAACTGGATCAAATGTCTTGGAGTACGAAATTGACCGTTTTTACCTCCAGAACCCATTTCATCAATAAGGTATTCATACAAGTCTCCTTGAGTATCCTGAAATTGCTGTCCTTCGTCTTGCTGTTGCTTTATGTCTTGAAAAAGTTCATCAATGGATTTAACGGCTTCATCCAACAGTGCAGAATTGTTGATGATAAACATGGCATTCTCCATATACCTTGAATAAGGTTGAGAAGGGTCATTGAGATTTTTTATAAACGGAAATGCCTTGTTAGAAACTACCTCCAACATAGTATCAGGGTCGAGCTGAGAGAAATGCGACCAACGACAATCTTCCTTGTCATCAAAAATTGATTTATACTCTTGCTCTGCGAAAATTGCTTTTGCTTTTTCCAGCGCATCTGCATCATCTATTCTCCTCATAAAAAGCAAATAAGAGATTTGCTCAATAGCAGTAATAGGGTTAGTGATACCTCTACTCCAAAACTTATCCCAAAGCTTATTGATTTTTGATTTTAATTCGTTTGATAACATTTGTCTGTATAATTATTTGTTATGCTGCTATTCGTTGAATAACTGTTATTATTTCTTCAATTTCTTGTGGTGAAAACACACCTAATATACCTTGTGGGTGCAATTGTGTAAAGGGTGGATTTATCAAATCTTTCTTTTCAATTTTCCCTTTGTCAATTAAGTATTTTTTTAATACCGTCATAAATTCAATTTGATTGCTTGAAAGGTTGTTGTGCAATTTGATAAACTCGTCAAAAGCTAAAGTCACGGTTTCTTCAAATGAATGGACTATTTCAACTTGCAAAATGTGTTTGATAAACTGTAAGAACTTGGCGTGCTGATTGCCATAAACACGTTGTAACAATTTTTCAGTAACGAAGGGGTCTTTCTCGTTCATCATTTGAGCCAGTACATTCAACTCATCTTCTGTAATTCTATCACCAGATTTGATCTTTTTCAAAATTGGATTTTGTTCAGCTAGTTCTTGCACCATTGCTTCAACCATGTCTTTGTATCGGCTAACACTCACCAATTCATTTTCTGGTCCAAATTCAATCATTTCCTTTTTGTAGGTCACATCTATTAGATTGAGACTTTCCTGTTCATCACCACCATCAAAACGTTGGCGGTATCTCATTAAAGGAGCAACTTTATCAATAATCAATTTAAGGTCGCTTTCAGCTGGATTTGCCCAAAAACTATTCTTCAATGCACGGTTGATGATTTCCTTTTCTTTGGCAACAACACCAATATTTAAAGGTAATTCGGCTATTTGGGTGACGATAAGTTCTCTTAAATTTTCAAGGTCTTGACTTTCGCTATTTAGTTGAGCAATAGAAAACTCAACAATGTCTTTTTCAAAACGCATTGCTTTGAAATCAACGGATGAAAGTGCTCTTAAAATAGGAGCTATAGTTTGGTCAAGGAATTGAATTTTCTCTTCACTCAGTTCATCCCAAAAGTTTGTTTCATAAACCTTTTCCAAATCGGATGCATTGTCTCGAACAACTACATTTTTATTTGGTAAAGAGTTAATCAGTTTTTCTAACTCTAATTTTTCAGAGGTTGCAATTTCAGAACTTTGCTCGAGAGCAATTTTCAGTTTTTCCAATCGCATTTTGAATAAACGAACGGGTAAAGCTGTTTGCGTTTTATTCTCCTTACCTTTCGGATTTAATTTGAAGTATTCAAAATTATCCCAACAGTCAATGACTAGGAATTTGTCTTTATCGTGACACCAACTTTTTCGTTGATTAGCATTTAATATTCTAGTTCCTCTACCAATCATTTGCCAAAACTTGGTGTAAGAGAAAACGGGTTTTGCAAAAACTAAATTTACTAATTCTGGAATATCAATTCCAGTGTCTAGCATATCAACGCTAATAGCAATTCTTGGGAAATCGTTATTTTTAAATTGATCCAACAAACCACCTTTGCCATACACTCGAGGGTCGTCTGAAACGATTACCTTGGCAATTTCTCCAGCACCCTGCGGATAGAATTGATCAAACACTTCTTTGATCCTTCTAGCGTGTTTCATTGTCATGCAGAAGAAAATAGTTTTGCCAGGCAAAACTCCGTTTGGGTCTTTTATGCACTCCTCCCAAAATTCACGAACAATTAAAGCATTTGTTCCCTTATTGGTTACAGCCTTTTCAATATCTGTTCCTTCAAAGTTTATCTCAATTGGGTCTTTGCCTTCTGCAATTAATTTTCTTTGGTCATCTTCATTTATAGTATTAAGATGAATTCCTTCCTGCTGAAACTTGGTTGTTAGTTTCATTACTTCAAAATTTGACAAGTAAGGAGGTATATTGTTCACGGCATCTTCAAACGTGTAAGCAAAGGTTGGAAGTCCATCTTCGCATTCAAACAGTTGAAAAGTGTTGTGATCAACTGCATCAGTAGGAGTAGCAGTTAGTCCAAGAATAATTGTATTGAAGTAGTTCAGTACATTTTGATAAACATTATAAATCGAACGGTGACTTTCATCAATCACAATTAAATCAAAAAAGTGAGGCGACAAACCTTTTTTTTCATTTTCAATAATGTTTAGCATCGTCGGATATGTTGAAACATAAATCCGTCTGTCAGTTGCTAATTTGGTTTCGTCAGTATGTGGCCAGACAGAATATTGTGGTGCATTTTCTTTGAATGCTTCAATTGCTTGATCTCTCAATGCAATTCGGTCAACCAAAAACAAAACCCTTGAAATCCAACCTGCTCGCATTAGACCGTCAACCATTGCAATACAAATTCTTGTCTTGCCCGTACCTGTTGCCATAATCAAAAGGAATTTTCTTTTCCTTTCTTCCATAGCTTCAAATACAGCTCTGATGGCTTGTATTTGATATGGTCTGCCAGCAATACTAGTATTAATTAATTCATCAGCTAAAGGTTTCTTGTTTTTGCGAATGAAAACCATTCGTTCCAAATCTGCTCTTGTCGGAAATGCAAATATTTTCCTTGGCGCATAATTCTGTAGGTCCCAAAAATAAATATCATTCCCATTTGTGTACATACAAAAGGGTAAATCACAATCATATTGCTTTTGAATATTGTAAGAATATTGTTTAGCTTGTTCTTCTCCAATTCTTGCATCCACAGTTGATTTCTTTGCCTCAACAATAGCAAGAGGTTTACCGTTCTTCCCTAGTAAAACATAATCGCTGAATTCAGAACTGTATGACTTCGTTGGTTCACTTATAAAATTGTTCTCAACGGAAATATAAAACTCTTCTACAACCTGAGTTCGGTCGGTAACGTTCCATCCAGCTTGTTTGAGACGGTGGTCAATTATTTCTTTTCTTGTTTTTGCCTCATTAAGCATACAGATTTTTTTATTTCACTACTCAATGGATTAGGGCAGAGGTGAGAATATTCGTGAAGCTAATATATAATAATTCGTTAGCATAATCTGGAGCGCATATTAAATTAGTTAAGGAGCACCAATTAAAACAAGCTAATTCAAGATGTATTTGTGGTTCGTCGTGAACCTCAACGTTTTTTCAATTCTATAAAATTTGCAGATCTTATCCAATCTCCACGATGATCTCTAGTTCTATTTAACTCAGTAGATATTTCACCATTAAATACTTCACAAGTAACTATGACAGTTTGATTCGAACAGTAACCAGAATTGTGCGTATACAATTTTAAAAGACCAGCCTGATTTAGTGCTTTAGTATATTTTGTTACAGTTTCTACACTCATAGACAGGTTATTTGCGGTAGTTAACCTTTTAGCAAAATAGTCTTTAAAACCCCTACTAACTGAATTATACAGACCCCACAACAATTTCTCTCCTGATTTTATTGTTTTGAGATTATAAACTGCAAATGGAAGATAAATTATTTGATTATCGCCTTCTAAAATTTTCAATGATTTCTCTGATAAGTGATATTTCCTTCCAGTTTTAAATAGATATCCATTTTCCACCAATGCTTTTCTGGAATTTGAAATACTATTTATATGCAAATTAAGGAAAGAGCTTAAATGATTGTTGGTGTAATTATTATAGCCGAGTTTATTAGAAAGAGCACAATCAAAACCCAGCAGAATTTTATCGTTGAAGGTGAGAGAGGTTTCTGATAAAATTTTTGAGGGAATTACAAGGCTGAGTTGCCTTCCATTATTTTTTGGATGAAGTTTACACATATTCTGAAAGTTTGATAGGGGAGAGACTTCAACGCTAAAAGTAATCTCTCCCTTTTTTATTTGTGTAACATTCCCCACTTTTAATCAATAACCCCAAATAGCCACTCTAATTTTTTCTTAATCATTATTTGAAGAGAATTTAATTCTTTAATTAACCCAAATAGCCATTCTAATTACACCATACAGCCATTTCATTTCCACCAAATAGACACTTATAACTAAATAGCTAACTAATGATTGAACTAGAAATAATAAAAGAAGCATTCAACTAAAGTCGAATACTTCTTAAAAAAGTAATTATAACAAAAAAGTACCACCTTCGTTGCTTCGCAACTTCCGTGAAACTTTTTTGTTTATTCAAATAAAATTAATACTCGCTTGAAAGGATTAAAGTAGCATAGTTATCTGAAACACTAAATCCTCCTGATTGGATCATCTCTGTATTCAAATTATCAATAAAGAACAACTTGCAATCCTGATCAATACTGTAGAAAGTTTGTAGATAATCAATTCCACTATGTTGTTTGACCAATTTCCTCGTGAAGTTTAAAATCTCTGCTATTTCCTTAGTTGGAATAGTACTCATCACTCCTTTGCTGAGGTAGAAATCACCTTCAAAGAAATAAGTTCCACCTTGTTCTGCAATATGATATTCTAAATTAGATTGAAATTCATACTGGCTAATGATATAGCCTAACTGTATTTCATCGATTTTTAATTGTTCTGCGATAAGTTGATCACTTAGTTTAGATCGCCTCAAATCCTTGTAGGCTTTATACAATTCTAAGGTGTTGTCAATAGATAGTGTTCTCATGATTCTGAATGTTTATATAACATTCAGCCGAATATTCCAGAAATACAACTATGTTATCTTTTTTCTTTATCTACTGTTGGACTTGTAATAATCATTTAAAGTTCCAGTAGGATTTGATTTCTTCCATTGAGAAAAATTATTATCTTTCTGAGATGTTATTTTATTAATCTTCTTTTGTTGAACCCAACTAAATTCTTTCAGTAGCTCGCAAGCTAGATCTTCATTATAACTTTTAATTAAACCTGGTAATCTGAACCAATCGACAAACCACCAAAGCAACAATCCCCAAAAAGTTATCCAACATAAAATTTGGTTTCTCCAATTTCCGATATATGAATAATGACATCCCAAGATAATCAAGAGTAGGTAACCTGTGAAGACAGATTTTCGCTTCTTTCGATACCTTTCAAAGTAGGCTTCTTTTTCATAAGGTTGGAAGTCTTCCAGTCTGCGATTAACGATATACGGCAGGTTTTTATACATGATTAAATAAAATTAAGTAGATAATTGTTGCGTATTTAATTTGTTAGGAGGGAATTCACAATCGTCAAGTACTTGCGCATTTAAAAATGCAGCTTTAATAGAGGTTACGTCGTATTTCTTTAGTAAGCTAATTAGCCTAAGTTTCTTTGAGTGTGTTCCTCTATAATAAAAAGGCACTGAAAGAAACTATTACTTAAACCTAATTGTCGTAATAACCTGATGGGTTTTCCCTATTTTCGACTTCTCTACCATTCAAAAGACTCTCCATAGCTTCTTCGGATTCATGAGAAGGTTTCTTATTTTCATTCAGAATTTCCATTTTTGAGTTGTTAGGCTTCTCAACCACCCCTGAACTCTCATTAATTTTAGAGGAGGTGCTTTTAGCTGGCAATTTCTGAAAAGATTCAATTTCTTCCGAGTGGGATAGTGGAACTACTTGACCAAATATCCCCAGACCAAGATCTAGTCTTTTATCCCTAGAGGGGGAATAAATATATGATTTGGAAAACAAGTAGTAGTTCTTTATTTTAATATTCGCTTTCACAGTTTCCTTTGAGAAGGTTGAAATTAAACCTCCCAAAATCCCATAATTATCCTCTTCCTTATTTAATTGGAATAACATTTCTGTAGCATTTTCAGCGTGTTTTTCCCTGTCGGGATTCGTAATAAAGGAAGCTAGTAAAACACCTATACAAAGAAGGAGTATAAATTGACCGGTTTTCATTGGTAAAGTTTTAATTCCACCAGTTCCAAATAGAAGTTTTTATAAAATAAAAAGCGTGGAACTGCAGCTTACCGTAGTTAAGGTACCGCCAAGCACCTACGCACAAATAAACACAGCCCACGCCGAAGCGTGAGCGTCTGTCCATTTAACTTGTGCGTATTTAAAAATTGGCGGTTTCTAACTACAAGTATAAATAGCTAACGCTATTACTTAATCTCAATATTTTCTGACGGTAAATGTACTAAACAATTCTAAAAGCTGCTTAAAACAAAAGGCAGTACCATTATTTAGCCATTTATTTGTTTCGATGAAACTTTCATTTGCTTTAGATAAGCTTCACCATTCTTATATTTTTCAAACTTATCCATACAAATGGTCATGACATCTTTTTCGTTCAAGCTTTCTACAATTTCAGGATTCTCAAAAAGGATTGCTTCAAGGGTTTTCGAGCATAAATTCTTTTTGACCAGACTCCGAAAACCAATAGAGGCTTCTTTAGAAGTAACATATTTCTCAAATAGCTCCAATTTTTCCTTATCCGATGTTAATGAATTCCACTTCGGTTTAATTCTTCTGGGATAATAAACTCCTTTTGTTCCCATATTTTCAATACGGTCATCGATAATTTTCACAATTTCACTATTTTTCATTTTAATGATTTTTACTTAGTTCTAAAATTAGTCTGGCATTCTCCTCCTGAGAGACTTTGATATAAGTCATGAATACTTTTTCACTGGAATGACCTGTGATACTCATAATCTGTATAGAAGGCCATCCTCTCAAATACATATTTGTTGCAAACGATCTACGAGCAGTATGTGTCGATATCATTTCCCACTTCTTATGAATGTGTTTTAATCGTTCCGTACCCTTATTGTTATAAGTGTTAAAATCACCATCAATACCAGCCAATTCCCCCAACTCTTTTAAATAGCGGTTCATTACTTGATTGGTAAAGGGTTTTGGCAAGTAGCCATCGTACTTATCTATTATTGCCCTTGTTTCTCCTAAAATAGGTATCACCAAATCCTTACCAGTTTTCTGGGCTTTTATATAGATCATTTCACCCTTAATATTTTGATGGTTTAATTGTCCGAGATCGCTAAAACGTACTCCTGTGTAACAACCAACAATGAAGAGATCTCTCACTTTTTCAAGTTTCTTATCATCTGAAAGATCTAAGTCTAATAAAATTTTCAACTCCAATTCATTTAAGTAGATGTTGTCCACATCCTCTTTCAATACTTTGAAATTTTTAGATTTATAGGTTTTGTTAGTATTGTAGCCTTGATCAGTAGCTTCATTAAGAACAGTTTTAAGGAGTTTAATTATTTTACCGAAACCATTCATTTTTAGATCAAGAAAATTTAAATAGTAATCTTGATAATCATAATAGAAATCCATATCTATATTTTGCCAGTCTAATTTCATTTTGGCATGTTTCTCAAACTTCTTTAAATTTTTAAAGCTTGTTCTATAAGACTTGTTGGTGTTTTTAGTTAAGCGTTTGGCCGCTTTATCCATAAATTTATCTACAAAATCCCAAAAAGTCAGACTCTCTAAAACGGTTTTCGATTTATATCTGCCATTGAATTGATCTTTTACAAAAGATACGGTAGGATCCACTTCTTCAATAAAAGCTGTGTTTACAATATCCTCTACTCGCTGACTATATTTGCTTAAATAAACATTCGTGCTCAGATACCCTGGGTAATTACGTTTGACTCGTTGGTTTCTCTTATCCCAACAATCTAAGGGTATAATTTTCTTTGTGTAGAAATGTACCATTTTACTTCTGTGTGAATATCTTAGGAAGAGTTGCGCCTCTCTAACCTTATTTGCTCGCTGTACAGCAGTTGGAATTAAGCAGTATCTTATAGTTGGCATATTATTACGATTTAGATATTAGTGAGTTATCTTTTGGGAAGATCCCAGATAATGAGTTGAGATCCTCCATAGGCTCAAAAAAATCTGAGAATAAAATGCCATGCTCTGATGAAACATTATTTAGCTTTTCAAACAATGTTTTTCTTCGTGCAGATTTCTGGCTTGAGGTCAACTCTGCTAAATCAATTTGTTTCAGAATTTGGCTATATACCACATCAACTGAACAATAAGTACTTCCGATATTTAATAAAGCCTCTAATAGTATATCCGCAAAACTATTACCACCTAGTCGGAAAGGACAGATTGTAATATTTTTTTTGATAAACTCCTCTAGGAATTCAATATCCTTGAGCATCCCTACTTTTAAATACTCCGACACGTTCTCGCTATATGTTTTAAGGAATCTCAATTCTGTCTTAACAATTTCATTGAGCTTATCCAATCCAAATTCATTTCGTACAGAAGGATGAATTTTCTTCAATAGATTTGGTTTGACCTCATATATCTTACACTGGATTTCAGTTTTACCAAACAATAAAAAACTAGGAGATTTTTTGCGAAGTGTCATTCCTTTAACTCCAGCAATTACACTCTCCAATTGTCTAAATGGTAGTTTACTTTTACGGAGAACAGCAAATTCTCTTATTAACACCTTTGATTCGAATAGATCCACCTTCAACATTTCAGATAGATCACTTATAGTCTGTTCTACATCGGAAGCGGTAAATTCAGTAAAATTATGTCCGAATCGTAGGTAGGGTAGACTAGTTGAAAGATAATAAGAGTCCTTGCTGATATATATGTCTATGTTTTCCCCAAAATAACTCCTTCCTTTAAATTTATTTTGAGGTATATCCAATCTATAACGATCTCTAATTGTAGGGTGGGGAGCCAAGAACTCCATATTTATATTTTCAACTTTCTTAAGTTTTAATTTTATAAAATCTAATTGGTACATTATTTTAATATTTAAGTTTTTAATATTTTCAACGATTTCTATTAATGAGCTTCTTTCCAACTCTTGCCGATTTTCAAATCCACTTCGAGAGGTATTGAGAGGTGGACAGCATTTACCATTTCGAGACGAATAAGTTTTTTCATTATATTTTTTTCACCATCGGGAACTTCAAACAGCAACTCGTCATGAACTTGTAATAGCATTTTTGATTTTAAGCCTTCCTTCTTAAGACGATTGTATATACTGACCATCGCAATCTTCAAAATATCTGCCGCAGTTCCCTGAATCGGAGTATTAAGAGCCTTACGTTTCCCTGCTTCTCTTTCTGAAGTGTCATTCGATTGTAACTCAGGGAGTGGACGCCTTCTACCAATCATTGTTTCAGCATAGCCCTTAGTAGTAGCTCTATAGATCAGATCATCACTAAACTTTTTTACTCCCTCATACAGTTCAAAGAAATCATTAATGAACTGTGTACATTCCTCAATAGTGTAACCAGTTCCCTCACGCGAAAGCTTTTCAGATAGACCAAACGCACTCATTCCATACAGTAGACCAAAATTTACTGTTTTTCCAACACCACGTTTCTCTTTAGTTACTTCTTCATATGGTATGTTGAAAATTTTACTAGTTGTGAGAGTGTGCAAATCAACATCTGTTCTATATGCATTCAACATCTTTTTATCCTGACTTAAATGAGCCGTAACCCTCAATTCTATATTAGAATAATCTGCGCCAATTAAAGAATATCCCTTTGGTGTTTTAAAGCATGCTCGAAGTTGTTTCCCTATTGTTTGTGAAGGAATGTTTTGAAGATTAGGTTTTGAGCTACTTAACCGTCCAGTTGCAGCAACTGTTTGATTATACGAAGTATGCAATCTCCCTGTCTTTGGATTTATATTTTTAAGTGCCTTAATAAATGTTGTTTTGACCTTACTTGACCCTCTGTAATCCAGAAGGGCACCTATAATTTGGTGTTCCCCTACCAGCTTGTGCAGAACATTCTGTGATACACTATAATGACCATTTTCACCCCTTTCACCCATTGGAGTTAGGGCAAGCTCCTCAAATAAAAACATACTTATCTGAGGAGGCGAAGAGATTAAGACCGTTCCTTTAGTAAATTGCTCGATTCTCAGCTTAGCATCTCCAATTTTAAGTTCTACATCCTTCTCTATTTTTTTTAATTCTTTCTTATCGATCAACACACCATTGTACTCCATGTCAGCAAGCACAGAAACTAATTGGCAGTCTAATTTATAAACCGTATCTAATTTGTACTTACCTATTAATGGATTAAAATGATTATATAACTGGAAGGTTTGATCTGCATCTTCACAAGCATAATTTGTCACTATTTTTGAATGAACTCCCTCGAGGGTTTTTTCATTTCTATTACTATTCATTGCTACATCATTAAATGTTAATTGTTGATAGTTTAGATGTTGAAGCGACAATTTCTTTAGGCCATGCTTTTTATCATCTGGATGAATTAAATAGTCCATTACCATTGTATCTATTAGTGGTCCCTTTACTTTAATACCATAAGACCTCAGCACATTCATATCGAATTTCAGGTTGTGACCAATTTTAGTAATTGAATCATCTTCGAAGATTGGTCTAAGCCTTTCTAAATATTTTTTTGTTTTCTGCTCATCCTCTGAAAAGCTCACGTAGAAAGCTTTTAATGGCATACAGCAGAAGGCTATACCGAGAATTCTGCAAGTGTGTACATCAAGACCAGTTGTCTCTAAATCAAAGCATAATTTTTTCATTTTTTAGATTTTTAAGGAGTTTGACATTCGGTTGAATTTATTTTCGGTGTCGACTAATTTGTAATCAGTATCAAAATCCTTGAGCGACTTCACAGATTCTTTCTCAATGGTATCTTCAGTAATGATTTCGACATACAACTTGCTGTCTGAAGGGATCTCACGGTAGGAGATATGGTTGTACTCCATATACTTCTTTACCTTTCGTGTAAAAGCATTCCGCATAGGAAGATATTTTCCGCTGATGAAGCCTCCTTTACGAAATTCATCGTAAGTGTCTTTTTTGTGAAATTTTTTCTGCCCTTGTGCCATCTTTTCATCTAGAAACTCTTTAAGTTCGGTACCAACCTCCAATAGCAACTTTCTCTTTTCAATGTTAATCTTAGGAGGAGATATGAGTCCGTTTTGCAGAAATAGCTGAACACAGTCAATCATGAAATCATCGAAAAGTTCCCATTGAACTTCGTCCCAATCATAAAACAAACTATGACCAAATTCATCTTGTGGATTACGTTGAGCTCCGTAATAATCGGATACCTCATACTCACTTAACCGTCTTGAAGAACTATTTCCTTCAGGACGTCTAATCATGTGATTAGTTGTAATACAGATTTTTGGAGATTGATCTGCGGGTATCACAATCTCAGTCTTATACTTTTTTTCAATAATAAACTTATCTGAAGCATAATTGTACCAATTCTCAATAGACTCGTACTTACCAACATCATTGACAAAGATGATATCGGAAAAGGAATTAACGCTTTGCATTAAGAAGCGAGCGGATCCCTTCCTTTTTCCACTTATTTCAACTACATTTCTCATGTGAGCTAAAGCTCCAAACAATAGACTTTTACCCGTTCCACCATTGTGAGTTTCCAACTCACCAATAATTTGATCGATCAGCACGATAATTCTGGGATTTGCAGGATCTTTATATTGATGCATTAGATATCCTAATGCAGCCATCAATGACATGTAACGCTGCTTCTTACTACCAGAAATATTCCAAACGAACTGTTTGAATTCACCTCGGCTCCTCTTTAGTTTTCTTCTGTAGCATCTAGGAAGAACACTACTTTCGAAAACCATCGAATCAAATTTATCATAGCAAATAGATTGGACACTGTATGCGGTAATTCTAATGATGCGATCCTGATAAAATAAGTTGCAATAATCTTTAGAATCATGCTTAGTAGGAGCAGTAATTTGAGGAAGAAAGCTTAAAGCTTTTTTTTCTAATGATATATTACTAGTTTCTGTAATAATATCTAGTAGATCATATCTATTAAACTCATTTGAACTATTTGGAAAATATTGTTCGACGTAGTTGACAATTAACTTGCTTAACTCAGTGCCCTCTATCAATTGAATTCTATTATTGGTGACTTCACACATATATTTTGTGCCATAAATATCTACCAGATAAACTCCAAGAATCTTATTTATGAACCGAATCAGTATGTAATATTTAAGATGGATCGAACCTTTCTTATAATACCAGAAGACTAAGTTTTCTTTTTCAAGCTGAGCAACGAAGTCTCGTGCGTGGAGATAACTCTTTAAATCAAGTCTATTTACCATCTTGAACAGTTTTTAGAAATGATTGAATCTCAGATTGCTTGTACCTTACGGCTTTGCCAATCTGATGATAAGGGAAGTTCTTATGAATTCTTCTCAAACTGTAAACTTGGCTTTTGGAAATCTTAAAGATTGAGCAGACCTGTCGAATATTGAGGAAAGCCTCCTCCTCAAAGGAAGGTTTGACAGGTTTAAATTGCTGAAGCGCTGAGCTGATAGAAGTATCTATGTCTTCCCGAAGCTCTTGTCTTAAATTCTCCCAAATTTGAGAGAAATGGTAGGTGTTTTTTTCTAAATACATCGTATATAATTTTATATTCGACGTAAGGTTATGGGATTTAAACCTTTAAAAACTGATGATTAATATTCACGTACTTAATCGCGTATTGTGCGTATTATACGTATTTCAATTATTCATTGAATGGAAAAATAGATGCTCTTTTTTCAAATTTTTCTAGCTCTTTTGGAATGAGACTAACTTTGTTTTTTGAAATATTTAAATAATGGGTTCTAAACACCTTACTCTGATCAATATTGTTTTTCAATTTATTTGAAAGATCTTTTCTCGCATAATTGAAGTTAATCAGTTGAATTAATCCAATCTTGGGTTTTTCAAACCCTAAATCCACGTACAAGTCAAACAAATAATTTCTTAATAAGGAAATAGTAACTTTATTTCGTAATGGAATATTTAAAAACTGAAGTTCAGTTTGATTACCCTTGAAATTAAAAGTGTTGTAGATGAAGGCAGTGAAATCTTTTGGATTTAAAAACTGCTTTATAAAATGAAAAGGTCTTCTGTGAATTTTAAGAATCTCATCAAAAGATTGGTCAAGCTGTATTCTATCAGAAATCTCAAAATTGTGCTTAAATTCATTATCAACGAGATACTCTGGGAATTGATAATTAAGTGATGTCTCTTCAACCAAAAAATTATGACTACTCACAAACGAAAAGTTATTCAATATTTGAGGGATTCTCCTAAAGTCCTCAATTTTAAGGAGTATCCATGAATCAATTTGAGGATGCTCAAGAGGATAGAAATGTTCGGAAATATCGATTACCGTATAAGGATTCTCAATCTGCTGTTTTATGGATTCTGATTTGCAACAAAGCAAATCTAACTCTTTGTCCTCTAGATATGAATACTTTTTAGGCCGCTGGCTTATATATCTATGCACAAATTCAAGTTGACTTTCATTTGTGTTACGGGATATTTTAATATGGGCTCGAGGAATTACATATTTTGCTGAGTAATAAATCCTATAAACTTCATCCTTGATAAAATCTTGCAAATAGTTAATGAAACCTAATCGATCCGAATTTGGTAATTCTAATACTTTCAACCTCAAAAAATCCTCAGTAGAATCCGTAGTTTCCAATAACATTACCAACTCATTCCTATATTTTTGAGGAAACCCATCTACGATTCTCTCATAGCTTAATTTTTGGTTTGGAGTGGTTTTCATAAATCAAAACTTTTCTAGCTTTTAAGTCCACCAAATATAATGGTTTAACGAGAATAAAGTTTAATGTTACCCAGCTCTCAGTTTTTCATCAGGTTTAGTTTTCAGAAAAATAGCGAATCTCTGGAAAGTCTTAATTGGTAATACTTGCGAAGGAAACTCGAGTATATTACGAAGCAGCACTGATTTTAATCGAAAATGTAAGGGCAGATAATGCTAAGTTATCAATGTCATAAACTCAATAATAATGCGAGCTGAGAAGAATAAAAACAAAAAAACCCGCAACATAGTTACGGGTTTCTTGGGTGGTGCCTCCAGGAATCGAACCAGGGACACAAGGATTTTCAGTCCTTTGCTCTACCAACTGAGCTAAGGCACCAGTTGCTTTAAAACTTGCAGTAAGCCTTTCAAGCGGGTGCAAATATAATTTCATTTTTATTAACCCACAAAGGAAATTTTAAAAAAATGCTTTTGTAACTTCGCTTTTTCAATTTTAATCTATGAATTTAGTGGTAGATATAGGAAATACACTTGTGAAAATGGCTGTATTTCAGGGTGATGTGTTAATCAAAAAGAAAACAGCACTCAAACAAAATTTTTTCAAAAATCTTGAAGAATTAGATCAAAGCTTTCCAGATATCAAGGATGTTTTGGTCTCTTCGGTATCAAAAACACCTCCCAAGTGGTTGCAAAAACTCCAGGAAGACTATAAAATGTATGTTTTGGATAACGAGCTGCCTCAGGTATTCTCAAATCTCTATGCGACTCCTAAAACTTTAGGGAATGATAGAATTGCATTGGTTTCTGCTGCCAGTAAATTGTATCCTTCTCAAAACGTTTTAGTAATTGATGCTGGAACCTGTATTACATTCGATATTATAAATAGCGAAAATGAGTATCTGGGAGGCGCTATTTCTCCCGGTTTGCAAATGCGATATCAGGCAATGAATACGTTTACTGAGAACTTACCGTTATTAGAACCGGAGGAAGATGTAGATCTGGTTGGAAATACCACTATTAAAAGTATGCAATCTGGTGTGATTTTTGGGATTACATCGGAAATTGATGGGGTAATTTCAATGTATAACTCTCAGTTTAAAGATTTAACAATAATTTTGACAGGAGGGGACTCACAATTTTTGTGTAAACGATTAAAAAATAGCATCTTTGCGAACTCAAATTTCCTCCTTCAAGGGTTGAATTACATTTTAGAATTTAATAAATCTCAATGATTAAACGATTTATAATAATCGTGGCCTTATTAACTACGGTTGCATCGGCTGCACAAGAAGGAACATCATCCCCTTATTCATTTTACGGAATTGGCCTTACCAAGTTCAAAGGTACTGTAGAAAACCAGTCTATGGGGGGAATTCGTATGTTCTCAGATAGTATACATTTAAACTTACGAAATCCTGGTTCCTACGGTAGACTTAAATTAACCACCTTCACTGTTGGGGGAAGCCACCAAAGTACAGCGTTAAAAACGGATGATGAGAGCGAGTCTAGCAGAACAACTTCATTAGACTATTTGGCGATAGGTCTTCCTACTGGGAGATTGAATTTTGGAGTTGGTTTAATTCCATATACTTCTGTAGGGTATAGAATATTGGAAACCAATGAGCAAACTTCAAATAGGTTTACCGGTCGTGGTGGAATGAATAAAGTTTTCTTAACTGGAGGTTATGCTGTAAACGACAATTTGAGTGTTGGAGTAGATGTAAATTACAATTTTGGGAATATTCAAAATAAATTTACTACGTTTCAGAGTGGTGTTCAATTGGGCTCTCGACAGATCAATAGAACGGATCTTCGTGGGTTTAGTTTAAATTTTGGATTGGATTACCAAAGACAATTAAATGAAAAGCTTAAATTATATACTGTTGCTACATATGCTCCACAGATGGATATTACTGCAGAGAAAATGAGCAATTTAGCTACAGTAACTTTTAGGGCAGACGGAAGTGAATCGGTGATTGAGGAGAACGATATAACATTTCCGCAAGGAGACCTCTCCTTACCATCAGAATTGACAATTGGTGCAGGAATTGGTGCTAGTAACAAATGGTTCATGGGGGCAGAGTACGGAAGAGTATCTGCCAGTGATTATAATTTTAATTCCGGAAACTCTTTTGCAGAAGTGCAATATGACAATGCCTCCCAATATAGATTAGGAGGATTTTATATTCCAGAATATAATTCTTTAACTAGTTATTTTAGTAGAGTGGTCTATCGCGCAGGTTTGCGTTTTGAAGAAACTGGTCTCAACCTTAGTAATGAGGGGATAAATGAGTTTGGCATATCTTTTGGAGTAGGATTACCTGCAGGGCGAAACTTCACAAATGCAAACATAGGGATTGAGTACGGACAGCGCGGTACAACAAATTCCGGTTTAATACAGGAGAACTTTTTTAAACTTTCAATAAGTTTGTCTTTAAATGATAAATGGTTCGTGCAACGCAAATTTGATTAACCACTATAAAAACAAGAAAAATGAAAACTAAAATTATATTACTATTATCAGGAGTGCTTTTAAGCTCTGGTCTAGTTAACGCTCAATCTAACGTAGACTGTGCTACTAAAGCAGCGCTTGCTTATGATGATGCAAAAGCACAAAGATACGAGCAGGCATATGCTCCTTTAATGGAAGTAAAAGAGAAATGCCCAACTTATAGTTTGGCAACTTTCCAATACTTAGATCGTATTTTAAAAGATAAAATGTCTAGAGCTGAAGGTGTGGATAAAACCGCCTTGGTTCAAAAGATGATAGATCTTAAGAACGATCGTTTAAAGTACTTCCCTGCTAAAACAAGTGCAGGTGAAGTGGAAGGTGATATCGCAATGCTTAAGTACGATAATGGAATAGGAACTAAAAAAGAGCAGTTTGAAGCTTTTGATGCAGCTTTTAAAGCAGACCAAGCAAGTTTTACTAGTGCTAGAGCATTGTACGCTTATTTCTCTTTATTAGTAGATCTTCAGGATGAAGGAACAAGAACCTTAGAAGATGTTTTTGAAAACTACGATGTAGTGATCTCTAAAGTAGAAGAAGAAGAAAATAAAATGGCAGAATTTCTTGCACCGCTTTTAGTTAAGCAAGATGCGGGAGAAGAATTAACTGCAAAAGAAAAAGTACTTGTTAGTAATTCTGAAATTAACCTTAAAGCTTATAGTACTGTAAAAAGTAGTATAAATGGTAAATTAGGTCAGAGAGCAGATTGTGATAACTTGATTCCTTTATACAACAAAGATTTTGCTGAAAGAAAAACAGATGTAGCCTGGTTAAAGGTGGCCTCTGGAAGATTGTCTGCTAAAGATTGTACTGAAGACCCTATCTTCTTTAAATTATCTGAAGCATTACACACAGCAGAACCTTCTGCAAAATCTGCCCTTTATTTAGGACAGCTAGCAGAAGCTAAAGGAAATGCTTCTCAAGCTTTGAAATACTATAATGAGTCTGCTGAATTGGAAACAAATCCTTCAGATAAATCAAGAGTATATATGAAGTTGGCAGATGGTTATAAGAGAAAAGGTAGCTATGGACAAGCAAGAAATTATTACAATAAAGCACTTGCTGCTAGGCCATCTGCAGGTAGAGCATATTTACAAATTGCAGATATGATTGCGAAAAGCGCAAACAACTGTGGGGAAACCACTTTTGATAAGAGAGCTGTTTATTGGTTAGCTGCAGATTATGCTTCTAGAGCAGGTCGTGTAGACCCATCTTTAAGTAGTGTTGCAAACCAAACAGTTGCAGCTTATAAAGGTAGAGCTCCACAAAAAGCTGACATTTTTCAAGCTGGAAAAGAAGGTCAAAGCGTGAGAATAGGATGTTGGATTGGAGAAACAGTTAGAGTACCTTCATTGTAAATCAATGATCACATATAAAAAAATAATTACAAGCATTGTCACGGCTATCACCGTGACAATGCTTTTTTCATGTGAAGGTAATTTAAACCGTGTTAGAGCTCTAAATTTGCCAGATGAGAACCCGCAAGCAATTGGGGTGGGATTAAATTTAAAATACACCGACTCTGGAAGAGTTGTAGCTACTCTTAAAAGTCCGAAAATGCTGGATTTTACAAATATGGAATTTCCCTATAGAGAGTTCCCAGATGGAGTACAAGTAGAATTTTTTGATGAAAACAAAAAAAAGAGTACTGTTACTGCTGATTATGGGATCATATATGATGAAACCGGACTTATAGATCTTCAGGATAATGTAGTTTTAGTTACCAGTGACAGCACTAAATTAAGAGCAGAACAATTGTTTTGGGATCAAAAAGCGGGATGGATCTTTACCGATAAACCCAATACAATTCAGTTTGCGAATGGTGCCCGGAATGATGGACAAGGTTTTGATTCCGATTTAAAATTCACTAATTTTCGTTCCCGTACTAACGTGGGAATTCAAATAATAGAAGAAAAAAAGAATGATGAAGTTTTTTAAATATTTTGAATATGCATATTTATTCATTGCAGCATTTTTTCTTTTCGAAGCTTTCAGGATTTGGAATGAGGAGCGTAATCGCGCATATCTTTTTATTTTCTTTGTAGTTATTGCCATATTTATGTTCTTTTTTAAAAGGCGTTTTAGGCAGAAACTAGAAAATGACAAGCATTAATTACTATGGAAGTTGAAATTCTAATTATTGTATGTTGTCTTATTCTTTCAGCCTTTTTCTCAGGAATGGAAATAGCATACATTTCTTCCAATAAAATCTTTATTGAAATTGAAAAAAGGCAGTCGGGTATACTTGCGAATGTTCTTAAAAAATTAACCAGAAAACCTTCAAAGTTTATTGCTACCATGTTGGTCGGCAATAATATTGCATTGGTAGTTTATGGTTTCTATATGGGAGATTTAATTATGAGGCTCCTACTCGGTCTCTTACCATCGGAAAGTGGATTTGTAACCGCTATTGTTACGGATTTTAGTTTAATAACTCAAACTATAATTTCTACACTGGTTATTCTTTTTACAGCAGAATTTCTTCCGAAGGTGTTCTTTCAGATCTATGCAAACTCTTTTTTAAAGATTTTTGCAATCCCTGCATATTTGTTCTATTTCTTGTTCAGTTTTGTTTCTTCCTTCGTGATCTGGATCTCAGATGTTATTCTGAAGCGTTTCTTTAAAACCGAAGGAGACGAGGTGCAATTAGCCTTCAGCAAACTAGAACTTGGGAATTTTATAAGTGAGCAACTGGAAACCGTAGAGTCTGATGGCGAAGTGGATTCAGAAATACAGATCTTTCAAAATGCTTTGGAATTTTCAGATATCAAGTCCCGTGAGGTTATGGTGCCAAGGACAGAGATCGTGGCGGTAGATCAGAATGTGGAGCCTAAAGATCTGGTGAAAATTTTCACAGAAACCGGTTTGTCTAAGATTCTTGTTTATAATGAAACGATAGATGATATCATTGGATACATTCACTCTTTCGAGCTCTTCAAAAAACCTAAAACCCTTAAATCTATTCTTCTTCCTGTAGTTTATGCTCCAGAAACCATGTGGGTGAAGGATGTACTTAGTATTTTGATCAAGAAAAGGAAAAGTATTGCGGTTGTGATAGATGAATATGGAGGAACCAGTGGAATGATCACACTTGAAGATATTGTAGAAGAATTATTTGGAGAAATAGAAGATGAACATGATTCTGTTATCCTTATAGAAGAAAAACTTGGAGAAGATCATTATAAATTTTCTGCTAGATTGGAAGTAGATTATCTAAATGAAACCTACAAATTGGATATTCCTGAAGGTGAGAATTATGAAACCCTAGGTGGCTTTATTACCAATCACACAGAGGAGATTCCGCAAATAGATGAAGAAGTAAAGATCAATAACTACCACTTTAAGATCCTTGAAGCTACCAACACTAAAATTGAATTGGTGGAGTTTCAACTAAAAGACAAAATCTAAAAAATAAATTGCGTTAATATTTTGCAAATATTAAGTTTTATAATTAGGTTAAAAACACTATTTTCGCCCACTATATTAGATAAATAACAACTACAAATGGCAGTATTAAATAAAATTAGACAACGGTCTGTTTTCCTTATCGTAATTATTGCATTGGCATTATTCTCATTCGTTCTTGCCGATGTGATTCGTAATGGAGGCTTAAGCTCACAGAAATCACAAAATGTGGTTGCAACCGTTAATGGAGAAGATATAAGTAGGGAAGATTTTGCCAGACAGGTAGACGCTTACCAGCAAAACATGGGGCCTAATGCAACTACATCTCAGGTTGTAAGTCAGGTTTGGGATCTAAAACTTCGTGAAGTTGTTTTGCAAGAAGAGTTTGAAAAGCTTGGAATTAATGTTGGAGAAGCTCAGGTTAGACAACTGCTTCGTCTTCAATTGGCTCAAAATCCAAACTTCGTGAACGAGGTAGGGATGTTCGATGAAAACAAATTGCAGGAATATGTAGCTAATTTAAAAGCTACTTCTCCTCAAGCATATGAGCAATGGGTTGCTTACGAGAATTCTATTGCAGAGAACGCAAAAGAGAATATCTACTATAATATGGTAAGAGCTGGAATTGGCGCTACCTTATTAGAAGGGGAGCAAGCCTATAGAATGGAGAACGATAATATCGATCTTAAATTTATACAATTACCGTATTCTAGCATTGCAGATTCTGAAGTGAGTGTTTCTAAAGATGAAATTAAAGACTATGTTAAGAAGCATTCAGAAAGATTTCAAGTAGAGAAAAGCAGAGATATTCAATTTGTGTATTTCCCTGAAGAAGCATCTTCAGAAGATGATTCTGAAGCAAAAGCTGTTGTTGCGGGTGTTCTTAATAGTAGAGTAGAATTTAATTCAGGTTCTAATTCGAATGATACATTACCGAGTTTTACGGAAGCAACTGATGTGGAAGCATTTGTTAATCAGAATTCAGACATTCAATATCAAGATAGAATTTTATTCAAAAGCGATTTAAAAGGATCTTTCGCCGATCAAATTTTCAATTTGAATGAAGGTGAAACTTATGGGCCTTACAAAGAAGGAGGATACTGGAAAGTAACTAAAATGTTAGAAGCTGTTCAAATTGCAGATTCTGCACAAGCAAGTCATATCATGATCTCTTGGGAGGGTTTGCCAACTGCTGCTGAAACTTTAAGAACAAAAGAAGAAGCAAAGGTTTTAGCAGATAGTATAGCTGGAGTTTTAAGAAAAGATAAAGCAAGTTTTGAAGCTTTAGCGGCTAAATATTCGGCAGATGCCGCTTCAAAAGATAAAGGAGGAGATCTTGGGTTTTTTAGACCTGGTTCTATGATCAAGAATTTCAACGACTATGTGTTCAATAATAACAAAGGAGATATCGGGGTTGTAGAGTCTGAGTTTGGATACCATGTAATTTCTATTGAAGACAAAACTGCTGAAGAGCGCGGAGTTAAACTTGCAACTATTGCTAGAGAGATCGAGCCTTCAGAAGAATCATTGAATAATCTTTATACTGAAGTTACAAAGTTTGAAATAGCTGCTAAGGACAAGGATAAAGATTTTACTGAAGTAGCAAAAGCCAATAATTACGAAGTGAAAACCGTAAGAGGTATGAAAGTTTTAGAGGAGAATATCCCTGGAGTTGGTGCACAAAGAAGAATTGTACAATGGTCTTTTGAGGATGATGTGAAAGCAGGAGATATTAAAAGATTTGAAGTTCAGGGAGGATATGTTGTTGCCCAAGTTACTGCTGTTAAAAAGAAAGGCGTAATGTCTGCAGAAGAAGCATCTGCAACAGTATCACCTATTTTGATGAAAGAGAAAAAAGCTAATCTTTTAAAAGAAAAAGCTAATGGAGCATCCTTAGCTGAGATCGCAAAAAATAATAATGTAAGTGTTCAAACTGCAAGTGCTATTAACTTAAATAATCCAACACTAGCTGGAGCTGGAAATGAGCCAGAAGTTGTAGGAGCTGCATTTTCTTTAAAGCCAGGAGCGGTAAGTAAGCCAATTTCTGGAGATAAAGGAGTTTATGTGGTAGAGATGACGGCAATGAATGCAGCACCAGAAATGGATTCTTATAAGAGTTATGCAATGAGAGAAGCTTCCCAAAGAAGACAAGCAGTAGTTTCTAGAGTTTTCCAAGCATTAAAGGAAAATGCAGAGATCGAGGATAACAGAGCTCGTTTCTACTAGAGAATAAATTATATATTTATAAAAATGCCCTTGACTCTGTTAAGGGCTTTTTTTGTTTAAAAATTATTCTATATAAGAATTCAACCTTAAGCACACATTTCGACAAGCTCAATGTGACAGCTCTATGTCATCCTGAGCCTGTCGAAGGATCTTTCAGAAAGGCACCAAGAGAGCTTGTGATCCCGGCGATGGGGGAACTTATTCAAAAAGGACTAAGGATTTATAAGTAAATCTATTCTAGACTAAAGGTTTTTTTCGATCTCCAAAATAAAACAAAACGGTGATTAACACCCCTTTTTGGTGTTTAGTTACAAAATAATGGCGCGTTGTTTGATGATAATGCAAAGGATTAACCAAGAATCATATGAAATTACTTTTACTCTTGCTTTCTCTAATGCTTTTCACTTCCTGTATTCCATTGAGAATTGCACCAAATATAAAGGAGGAAAAACTTATAGTCGCTAAAAAATTCAAAAGGTCACTTCCCAGGAAACACTCTTATGTCTTCGAGGACCCTAAAGATGAAGATGAATTTTATAATTTTATAAACACTAAGTATGTTTTAAATCATGAAAATGTTGAACATAACGTGCCTATTTTAATTAATGGATATGAATATTTTCTTTCTTTTCATGAAGTTGAAATTCAAACTAAAACCATAAACTTAGTCCCAATTATGATTGATGCCGGACTTGAGTCCAAGGGGATTTCTCCATTATTGGAAGAGCATCAATTTTCACGAACTGGAAACTGGTATATAGTTCTAACGGTATCAGATTCTAAATTGAACGATTGTTTAGATCCAAAATATGGGGATAGAGAAGTGGTTATAAATTATCTTAAAAAGGAGAGATTAGAATATCTGGCTACTACAAATTATTTTGATGCACTATTTAGAAAGTAAAAAGGCAATTGATATTATAATTACAAACTAGTTTATAAAGCCATTTCAGTAAATGGAATAATGGTGTTATATCCCTTTTCTCTAAAATAGTTTTTAGCATACTCTGCGCCTGTTGCTAATACAAAATCTCCTCCCCATCCTCCAAGACTTTTAATAGCTCCGTCAAAATCTTGAAAAAGCTCTGACTTTACTTTTGGAGTATTTATTATTTTAGAAATAATGGTTTCGTGAATTTCTATTAATAGTTCAAATTCTTTTAATGATTCGCAAGTAAGAAACTGGCTGGTTAATCCAGATATCTTGGAGATATTGTTTTGTAATTCAGCCTTAGACTGATCTCTATAATGTTGGATAGAGTCTCTACTGTTCTGTTTCTGGTTGAGATGCACAAAAAACAACTCCTCTTTGAAAATAGGATCGAACTCTACATTCAAAACATTGCTTTTCTCACTGGATAGCTCATACGTAATGGCATTATTGTGTTGTGCAGCGGCAATATCATATCCGCTACCTCCGAAGGTTAACTCCAGCAATTTATACGCATCTATATTAAACCACTGAGCTATATTATTTATCAATGTTGAAGAGGTGCCGAGTCCCCAAATCTTCGGAAAATCTAGATTGGTAGTTATATTAAATCCCTCTGATTCCTGGAGCAGTTTTAGGTTTAATGAATGTGCAGCTTGTAATATTTTTAAGAGAGAGGCTTCTTCTGAAATAGTTGATAAAGATGAAACAGCGGGTTTTAAGAATAACTCATCAATTTTAAAAAAAACCTTAAGCCAAATTTTATTCTCATTATCATAAGCAGTCCATTGTATTCCACTCTTGTGTGTCTTTTCAACATTTAAACTCTGGCCGTATTTAGTGGGTAGCGCTAATGAAACAGCTCCATCTAAAACAACATATTCTCCGGTGATCAATAGTTTCCCGTTACTTCTAAAAGTAGTCATAAATGCAAAAGCTTAATTTCTGATTCGTTCTAATTGTTCTGCAACGGTGCTGTGGGTAACCGTGTGTTTTGTGAAATATTGGATAAGCTCCTGCTTTTCAGTTGGAGTTGCCTTCTGAGAATTTAGAATATTCATTAAATGCATTTTCATATGTCCTTGTTGTATCCCATTTGTTACTAAAGACTTCACAGCGGCAAAATTTTGAGCCAAACCTGCTACGGCTACGATCTCCATTAATTCTCTGGCAGAAGGCTTTTGAAGAATTTCTAATGCTACTTTTACAAGTGGGTGAAGATTTGTAAGTCCGCCTACTGTTCCTAGAGCTAATGGGATCTCCATCCAGAATTTAAATTCTCCATTTTCTACACTGGCATGCGTTAAGCTAGTATAAGACCCGTCTTTGCAAGCATAGGCATGAATTCCTGCTTCTACTGCTCTAAAATCATTACCTGTGGCTAATACCACTGCATCTATTCCATTCATGATCCCTTTATTGTGAGTAACCGCGCGATAGGGTTCAACTTCAGCGATCTTAATGGCTGTTACGAATTTTTCGGCAAATGCTTCATTAGTTATGCTATTATCATCATATAATTCTGAAACTGGACAAGAAACCTCAACTCTAACTAAACATTCTGGTACATAATTGGAAAGTATACTCATGATCACTTCCAAGTGTTTTTCTTCAGTATTAAAATCCTGAAAACTCACAGCTTCTTCTTTTAAAGTATCAGCAAATTTTTCTAAACAGGAGTTTATAAAATTAGCGCCCATAGAATCCTTAGTTTCAAAAGTGCAATGCAACTGGTAATAACCCTCTAGCAACTCGGTCTTGTCTAACAGTTCTATATCTAAAACGCCACCTCCACGCTTACGCATGTTCTTTGTAATAATACTAACAGAATCTATAAGAGACTCTTTAGAGGCATTAAAGAAATTCTTTAATTTATCTTTATCTCCATTAAATACAAAATGAACTTGACCGTTTTTTGTAGTATTTAGAACCTCCACCTTAAACCCACCTCGAGTTTGCCAGAATTTTGCGGCTTTACTAGCGGCGGCAATTACAGAGCTCTCTTCGGTGGTCATGGGAATTGCCATTAGTTTCCCGTTAATTAAAAAATTAGGGGCTATGCCGAAGGGTAAATAAAAATTACTCAGGGTGTTTTCCGTAAATTCTTCATGCAGTTGTTGCACTGCATCATCTTCATTCCAGTACTGTTTTAGAATTTTTTTGGAATTCTCGGAATCCTGTAGGTATGTTTTTAGCAACCAGTCAATTTTTTCTTCTTTCTTCAATTTAGAAAAACCGGTAATAGGTGTGATCATTAGATAATAGATTTGTGCTTCAAAGATACAATTACTGCACTTATTGAAGAAACAAGTGTCGTCACAAATAGCAAAAATGGACTTTGGTGTTTTTTTTAGATTTAACATACCATTAGTATTTAACAACCTAAAACAGCATTTTTTGCTGAATTTTTAGTAAACTTGGCCTACAAAATTTATTTAATACATTTATGAGAATACCAAAATTTGTCCTTACCCTATTTTTGGTGGGAACTTCTGCGATTTTTGCACAAGAAAAACAAGTTACATTAGAAGATATATGGAGCGGCACTTTTAGCCAGGAACGACTTGAATCTTTGAAATCTTTGAATAACGGAACAGAATATATCGTTCTTAACCAAGATAGACAGGCTGGATCTTCTAGCATAGATGTTTACGATTATAAGTCTGGAGAGAAAAAGGGCAGTCTTTTAAACAGTTCAGATCTATCTGAGTTGTCCGGATTTCAATCTTATGAACTTAGCCAGGATGAGAATATGATCTTATTGGCTACAGATGTAGACCAGATCTATCGTCATTCTTCTCAAGGGATCTTTTATGTCTACGATGTAAAATCTAAAGAACTAAAGAAATTAAGTGAAAATAAAGTTCAGGAGCCAACATTTTCTCCTGATAATTCTAAAGTAGCTTATGTTTTTGAAAATAATCTTTTTGTAAAGGACTTAGCTTCAGGAAAAGAAACTCAGATCACTACAGATGGTAATAAAAATGAAGTAATTAATGGAATTACAGACTGGGTGTATGAAGAGGAATTTGCTTTTGTAAGAGGTTTTGATTGGAATGCAGATGGAACAAAAGTAGCCTTTTTAAGATTTGATGAAATTGACGTTCCCGAATTCTCTATGGATATAATAGGGAAAGATTTATATCCTACAGCAACAACTTTTAAATATCCTAAGGCGGGAGAAGCAAATGCTATTGTTTCATTACATATGTATGATGTAGCGACTGCGAAAACAAGTGATATCAACTTAGGGGATTATGAGGATTTTTATATTCCAAGAATTAAATGGACCAACAATCCTGATGTGATAAGTGTACAAGTTCTTAACCGTCATCAGAATGATCTGGATCTTATTTTTTTAAATGCTAAAACGAACGAAGTAAAGGTCGTTTTAAATGAGAAAGACGCAGCCTACGTAGATGTTACCGATAACCTGACCTTTTTAGCTGATAACAGTTTTATCTGGACCAGCGAGAAAGATGGCTACAATCATATTTATCATTATGATAAAAATGGAAAGCTGCTGAATAGAATTACAAAAGGAGATTGGGAAGTAACAAATTACTATGGTTTCAATCCTAAATCCAAGAGAATCTATTTCCAAAGCACAGAAAATGGAAGTGTGAATAGAGATGTGTATTCTATTAAAACAGATGGTTCTAAAAAAACACGTTTAACACAGAAGACGGGTACAAATAATGCAGATTTTAGTGCAGATTTCACGTATTTCATAAATACTTATAATAGTACAGCCACTCCAAATGAATATACACTTCATGATGCGAAGTCCGGTAAACTGGTAAGAAAGATCAAGGATAATTCAGAATTATTAGAATTAGAGAAAGCCTTTGATTTTTCTCCAAAAGAATTGTCTACTATAGAGATCAATGGGAACGAGTTGAATATGTGGACTATTAAGCCTTCATATTTTGATGCTACAAAGAAATATCCACTTTTAATGTATCAGTATTCTGGACCGGGATCTCAAACTGTTTCTAACTCTTATTTTGGTGCCAATGATTACTGGTATCAGATGCTTGCAGACCTGGGTTACATCATAGTTTCAGTAGATGGAAGAGGTACAGGATTTAAAGGAGCAGCATTTAAAAAAGTAACTCAAAATGAATTGGGTAAATTTGAGTTGGAAGATCAAATTGCAGCAGCTAAGAAATTAGGGGAGCTAGAATATATAGATTCAGAAAGAATAGGGATCTGGGGATGGAGCTTTGGTGGCTTTATGTCTACAAATGCTATTTTAAAAGCAAACGATGTGTTTAAAATGGCAATTGCTGTAGCGCCTGTTTCTAGCTGGAGATTTTATGACACTATTTATACTGAAAGGTATATGACCACTCCGCAAGAAAATGCTAGTGGATATGATGAGAATTCTCCAATAAATCATGTAGATAAATTAAAAGGGAATTATCTTTTGGTTCATGGTTCTGGAGATGATAATGTGCACGTGCAAAATTCTATGAGATTGATCGAAGCTTTGGTACAAGCTAACAAGCAGTTCGATTGGGCGATCTATCCAGACAGGAATCATGGGATTTACGGTGGGAATACAAGATTGCACTTGTACACTAAGATGACAAACTTCATTAAAGAAAATTTATAATAATCTTACCAATAAACTAATAAAATTTTATGGCAAATACTGCACCTCCGGCGAATCAAAAAGAGTTATTCGGGCATCCACTAGGATTATATATCTTATTCTTCACAGAAATGTGGGAGCGTTTTTCCTATTATGGGATGCGCGCTATTCTTGTACTATATCTAGTAAGTGCAACAACTGGCGGTAATGCTGGTTTGGGTTGGACTTCTACGGAAGCTCTTGCTCTATATGGTTGGTACACAATGTTAGTTTATGTTGTTTCTATTCCGGGAGGTATTTTAGCCGATAAAGTCTTCGGCCAGAAAAAGGCCGTTTTAATAGGAGGTATTATTTTAGTTTGTGGACATGGAATCCTTGCTGTAGAGGAAATGTGGGCATTTTATACTGGCCTTGGTTTAATTATAGCTGGGGTTGGACTTTTAAAACCGAATATTTCTACTATGGTTGGTGGCCTTTACAAAGAAGGTGATATTAGGCGTGATAAAGGTTTTACGATTTTCTATATCGGGATCAATCTTGGAGCTTTTCTTTCCAGTTTAATTGTAGGTTATGTAGGTGAAAATATTGGATGGCATTACGGATTTGGACTTGCAGGAATTGCAATGGCTTTAGGTCTTCTAGTATATCTTTGGGGGCAAAAATATCTTACTAATGTTGGAAACCTCCTATCAAAAGTAGAGCTTGATGAGGGAGCTTCTTTAGGGAATTTATTTAGTGAGTTATTTAGATCACCAGTTCAATTGATAATTTCAATTATTTTACTTGGAGCTTCAATTTGGGGTTGGTTATCATGGGGATTTGGATATGGACTTTTATTCATATTCTTGACTTTAGTAGTAGCTATGATGCTAATGGTTTATAAAGATCTTACCAGCCAGGTAATGAAAGATAGATATGTGGTAATGCTACTTTCTTTTACTTTGGTAATTGTTTTCTGGGGTGCATTCGAACAAGCGGGTGGTTTAATGAATATTTATGCCTTAGATAAGACCGATAGGATCTTACCTTTTAGCTTACCCTTGATAGGAAATGAGGTGCCAGCTTCCTTTTTTCAATCCTTAAATGCATTATTTATCATACTCTTTGGTGTGATTGTCGCTAATTATTGGGCGAAACGAAAACTTAAGAACAAAGAAGCTTCTTCCATTTTCAAAATGGCAACAGGTGTAATTATCATGGGACTTGGGTTTGTATTTATGGCTGCTGCTTCTCAAGAATATGCATCTAATGGATCAGCAGCAATGTATTGGCTAGTATTGGCCTATTTACTTCACACTATTGGAGAACTTTGTTCTTCACCGGTTGCTTTATCTTTCATTACTAAACTTGCACCAATGAGATATGCCTCTTTAATGATGGGGGTTTATTTTGCGGCTACTGGTTTAGGAAATAAAGTTGCAGGAGTAATAGGGGAATTTTCACAAGGAGAACCTACGAAAATTGAATTGATTGCATCTAGCGGAGAACTAAGCACATTTTTAAATGCTAACGATAGCATCCTGGAAAACAGGGAAAACTTTGAAATAAAGACAAAAATTTATCCAGAAAACGGAGAATTTAAGGCAATAGACCTCAATACAAATGAATCGGTTTTAGATTTAGTAAAATTCGAAAATGAAAATGGCGAGAATGAGATCGTCAAACTGCTAGAAGAAGAGAATGTAACTCAAGAAGATCCTTACTATGCTGTATTCAGCTTTAGAAATAATGATGAAGAATTGTCTAATGAACAATTGGATTATTCTGGAATTGTAATAATTGATGAAGTTCAAACAGAAATGGAGTTTAGAACCTTCTTAGGAATAACCATCTTTACTGTAATCTTTGCATCTATAGTTTTATTCATGCTAAAACCTCTTAAGAGACTTACACATGGTGCAGAAGATGATGAAAGGGAATTACCAGAACAAGAACAGTATGATCTTGGTGAAAAAGATTTTGTTTAATTAGAATCATGGCTGTTGATAAATCTCTTTCGGCCTCTTTTTATTGATCTTTATATTTATGGCTGCAGCGGGAGTACTTATTATCATGTTGTAGCCATTACATAAAATGCTGATATGATGGATTAAATAATTCATTTTTGAATGTCTTCAATATTTATTAAATTTAATCCTTATTGAAGATCGAATTCGGAATGATATTTGAAAATGTGTAGAAAAATAGCAAACATGAAATTATTACTTACTGGTTTACTTGTCTTATTGACCTTTACTGGAATTCAAGCGCAGGAGATCAAATGGATGAGTATGAACGAAGCATTGGAAGCACAGAAGAAGCAGCCAAAAAAGATCTTGATGGATGCTTATACCACTTGGTGTGGGCCTTGTAAGTTGATGGATAAAAACACCTTTACCAATAAAGATGTGGTGAATTATGTGAACAAGCATTTCTATCCTGTTAAATTTGATGCAGAGGGTACAGAAGAAGTGGTGTATAAAGATTTCAAGTATACAAATCCTAATTACGATCCTAATAGAAAAGGTAGAAATAGTCAGCATTTTTTAGCAAATGCCTTAAAAATTAGTGGATACCCTAGTTTGGTGTTCTTTGATGAAAAATCTAATGTAATTGCCCCAGTTGTAGGTTATAGAACTCCGGAGCAATTAGAGATCTTTCTTAAGATGATAGCGAATAACGATTATAAAAAATTAACCTCGGCAGATGCTTGGGGTAAATACGAAAAAGAGTTCAAAGGAACTTTTAAAGATTAAGTGTTAGTTAGTTACCTTCAGTAGTTTTTATCTTAATAAATTCCCGGTGACTTTGTCTCGGGGTTTCCGATTTACCTCTCCTTAAGAGAGATCGTAGCTCCTATTTTCGGTAGGTCCGGGTGAGGATAGATTTTATAATAAAAGCTCCCTTTTCGCCAGTTGCGTGAAAAGGGAGCTTTTTATTTAATGCTGTTTGCCTCCACTTCTCAATAAGGTTTTTGTAGTTACTTCCATCTGCAATTATTTGTTCAGGCTTTAACTCTATAATCAGTCTCTCGAGATTTATTTTTGGAGAATTTGTAAGTAAGATAAGCTTCGGATAAAAGTTAGGCAGATCATAAATTCCCAGACTATCTATTACTAAAATGTCTTTTCCAGTAAATGAATATATATTTTCAACTTTAAAGCTAGTGTCCACTTTTAGTTTATTTCCAATTTCATAATCATTTATAAAAGATGGCTTTTGCTGAATATTGGTAGTGTAATAGTTAAAAGTATTGTTGTGGGTTATTCCAATATCTGTGTTTCGTGCTCTATGAAAGATTACAAACTCATTTATCGGCTTTTGATATTTCTCATAAATGAAGACAAGTTGAATAAATATTATGGAGCTAAATACAAACACTATGTTTTTAAAACTATTCTTTTTCAGAAGAAAGGAAATAGAGATTAGAAAAACGAAGAATACAACACAGAGCATCAGCGAAAATGAAATATCTCTAATTATAAATGTGTCTTTGGAAGCAATATAGGCTACATAATTATTTAAAGCTGAAATCATCCAAGCATAGGTTTTGGATAATAGTATAGGATTTAATCCAATGAGGACAAATAAAATTAAAATGATTCCTGCAGCCAAGATCAATCCCATAAATGGTAGAATAAGAATATTGGAAACAAGAAATAAACCAGGGAACTGATGAAAATAATATAAACTTAAAGGCAAAACCCCAATTTGCGCTGCCAGGGTTACCGAGACTATTTTCCATAGATATCTAAAAAATTTATTTTTAGTGTTTATTATTCTCATAATTGCTGGCTGAAAAACCACAATTGCGAAAACTGCGGAATAACTTAATTGAAACCCGACCTGAAACAGATAGAAAGGATTAATAAGCAGAAGGATTAGTAGTGAAGCAAATAAAGTGTTCAGAATGCTTGTTCTTCTGTTTAATTGCATTCCAATAGCCACGAAGGAGAACATGCTTACAGCGCGTACTACAGAGGGTGAGAGACCCGCAATCAAAGCAAATCCCCATAGAGAAATTAATAGGAACAGTGTTTTAGTGGATTTTCCGTATTTCCATCTATCCATGAAATTCAAAGCCGAGTTGAGCAGGAATAAGATAATCCCTACATGTAACCCAGAAACTGCTAGAATATGTATAACTCCCGCAGCTGCATAGTTCTGCTGAAGCTCGGGAGATAATTCTTGTCTCTGGCCTAATAACAAAGCTTGGATTACAGCAAGTTCATCTTTGCTGAAGTTTTGCTTTTTAAGATTGAAGATTATCTGGTCTCTTAGTTTTCCGGCATAAGATCTTAGAGATGTTGGTAAATTCTTAAGGGTTTGGAACTGATGATTAGAGATATTAAGTTGTTTGTAAACTCCCAATACCTTCATGTACTGACTATAATTGAATTGGTATGGATTTAAGTTTCCTTTTAAATCTTCAAATCGTCCTATAGTGACAAGACGTTGGCCAATCTTAAGATTGGGTGTTAAACTGTCTTTAGATACATTCAAAAGTAATTTTCCTTCTACATAGTTTGAGTTCAGATTAATAAGCTTTAAAATATATCTATCTTGATACATCCCAGGTTTTAATATTTCTAATACTTCAGCAACAATGATAGGAGAACCTTCTTTTAATTCTGTTGGAAAAGAATTTACAATGTGGTCTGGATTATTTTTTGGTAGCTGAGAATAGGAGGTAAGAAACCCTAGATACAGGAACATCATGAAGACCAAAATTCCAAAAACAGGATTTTGAAGAAAACTCCTTTTTGCTAAGAAAAAAGAAATTATGAATGTTAGAAAAAGTACAACGCCAGTTATTAAAATTATAAATGACGAAAATTCAAAATAAGAACCCAATAGTATCCCGACTATTAGAAAAAATGTAAGCCTGATAAGTGTGAAATTATACAATCTTCAAAAAGTCTTAATTACTCTTGAAGATAGTAAATAATTAGATCACTCGTCTTGCCATCACAAAATGGTCAAACCAGTAATTATCTGCTAAAGAAGATATTATAACGCCTTTGGAAGACGAAGAGTGGATAAATAAAATATGACCCGGTTGAATCTCTATAACTAATCCCACATGATTTATCACTTTTTTGTTCTTATTGGTCTCAAAAAATAAGAGATCTCCAATATTTACATCTACTAGAGATAAGCGCTCACCTTCTAGGGACATCGCTCTAGAAGACCTTGGTAGTTCTATGTTTTCTTTTAAAAATGAGGTAAATACTAGGCCAGAACAATCCATTCCTTTTTCTGTGGTACCTCCATATTTATATTTTGTTCCCTGAAATTTTAGGGCAGTTGTAGTAATATTATAGACTCTTTTGTCTTTTGGTTCCTCTGAGGCAGGGGCTGTATTTACCTTGTTTTCTGGAGCCTTGTGATAGATTATAACTTCGTTTGCATTCAATTTTTGTTGCACTACAGCTCTTTTAGATCTGGAGGCCCCACAACTGCTAAGTAATAAAGCGAATAGGGAGAAAAATACATAGTAAGATAATCTACTCATATAAAAATGCTATTTCTTAATACTCTTATAAATTAGTTGGGCAGTCTTTTCACTAGCTCCTGCGCCCCCTAACTTTCTTTCTAACTCAAAGTATGCTTCAAATATTGTTTCCCTGTTCTTTGTATCCAATATTTTATTCAATTCTATTTTTAATTTTTTCGAATTAAAGTCATTCTGAATTAATTCTGTAACTACTTCTTTATCCATAATCAAATTAACCAACGAAATATAGTCTAAATCCACTACCCTTTTTGCTATCTGATAAGAAATTGTACTTCCTTTATAACAAACGACTTCCGGTACCTTAAACAAGGCTGTTTCTAAAGTTGCTGTCCCGGATGTCACTAAGGCCGCAGCAGAAAGGCTTAATACATCGTAGGTTCTATTCAGTACTAAATGAACATTTTTCTTTTTGATAAAGGGTTTATAAAATTCTGCATCCTGGCTAGGAGCTCCGGCAATAACAAATTGATATTCTTTAAAATCCTCGGTAATACTCAACATGGTTTCCAACATCTTGGAGATCTCCTGTTTTCGACTCCCTGGCAACAATGCGATAATCGGTCTTTCGTCTAGATTATGTTTTTTTCTGAATTCATCTGGAACAACCAAATCCTTCTTCGCGATTGCATCTAAAAGAGGGTGGCCAACAAAATGTACTGGGAACTGATGCTTTTCTTCATAAAATTCTTTTTCGAAAGGAAGGATCACATACATTTCATCTACATCTCGTTTTATTGCATTTATCCTATTCTCTTTCCAGGCCCAGATCTGTGGAGAAATATAATATTGTGTAGAAATATTTAGCTCTTTTGCCCATTTGGCAATACGCATATTAAAGCCGGGATAATCTATAAAAATAATGGTGTCTGGCTTGTATTTCAGAATATCATTTTTACAAACCTTAATATTCTTTAATATGGTTCTTAGATTTGCAATCACCTCTAAGAATCCCATAAAGGCTAATTCCCTATAGTGCTTTACCAGAGTTCCCCCAGCTTCTTGCATAAGGTCTCCGCCCCAAAATCTGAATTCAGCTTCTGGATCTGCTTTTTTTAAAGCTAACATTAAATTGGAAGCATGTAAATCGCCGGAAGCTTCACCTGCAATAAGGTAATATTTCATTCAAAGGGATTTTAAGTATTGAAAGTTATCAAATTGTTATCTATGTACTCTTTGCTGCTTTTCTATAATATGGTTGAAATGTCAAATCGAGCGGAGTCGAGATACTATTATTTCAATTCTTTGATAGAAACAAACTCTTTAAATCTTATTAATTTATTTTGAAAAATGAATGCCAATTGAACATTTAATCAAATTCCCAAATTTTCCGACGCTATCAAATAAATTTGGTAACTGCTATAACCACTGCCATAAGTACGGTCGCTAAGAGCACACCTCTTGCCTTGTAGAGCTGGTTCTTTTTTATAAAAACAAAAAAGGGAAAAAAATTTAAGATCGCTCCAAGCGCTATAATTTTACCTAAATAATCATTCTGAAGGGCATCATGAAGTGTAGCCTCCAGATCCATTTTCGAAAATATAAGAATATAAAAGAAAATCCCGGCTGCGTTGGTTAATAATCCAATTAGAAAACCAATAAGAACGTGTTTCTTAATCATTTAGTCCCCAGTCGTTAAGATCTTTAATATAGTGATGTGCAGTAAGGTCAAATTGAACAGGGACTACAGATACATAGCCATTTTCTAAGGCCCATTCATCTGTATCCTGCCCACTATCTTCATTCACAAACTTACCAGTCAGCCAATAGTAATCTCTTCCCTGCGGACTAGTTCTTTTATCGAATTCCTCTACCCAATAGGCTTTGGCTTGCCTACATATTTTGATTCCTTTAATTTCTTTCTCCTTTAGCTTGGGTAAGTTCACATTCAAAACCACACCTTTCGGAAGTCCATTTTTGAGAACTTTTCTTGTAATTGCTTTTATAAATTTCTTGGTAGGTTCAAAGTCGGCACTTAAAGAATAATCCAATAGTGAAAATCCAATTGCGGGAATTCCTTCAATCCCAGCTTCTACAGCAGCGCTCATAGTCCCAGAGTAGATCACATTAATAGAGGAATTAGAACCATGGTTTATTCCACTCACGCAGAGATCTGGTTTTCGGTGTAAAATTTCTTGGGTTGCAATTTTCACACAATCTGCTGGAGTCCCAGAGCAACTATATTCTTTATGAGTATATTTTTTATTGATTTTAACCTCGTCGCAGTAAAGTGTATCTGTAATAGTAATTGCATGTCCCATGGCACTTTGGGGGCTATCTGGAGCAACAACAATTACATCGCCTAATTCTTTCATCACCTCAATCAATGTGCGAATTCCCGGAGCGGTGATTCCATCATCATTTGTGACTAAAATAAGCGGTTTCTCTTTAGACATAAGTAAATATTTTAAGGGTGCTAAAATTATAATTCCCAAAGGAAAGCTTATCTTAGACGTCTAACAAATTATTTGTGCAAATGATGAGGGTTGGCACAATTTTTACTATATCTAGATTGATATTAAATGATGAAATATATTCGCTTTATGAAAAGGAACTATAAATTTTTGGTGTTAGTGTTGCTTATGGCGGCCGCATCGTGCAGCTTTACTACAAAAACTTTCAATGACCCCAATAAAGATAAATTATTAATAGATCTTATTACCTATGTCCTAGAGAAAGGACATTACGATGCTAAGACTATAGACGATGGTTTTTCAAAAGAAGTCTATAAAGATTATTTAGATGCAATAGATCCCTTAAAACGATTTTTCTACGAGAAAGATGTGAAGGAGTTTGTTGTTTATCAAGATAAGATAGATGATCAGATAAGAGGAAAAGATCTTGCTTTTTTCAATTTAACACACGATAGGTTACTGGAAAGAATGAAAGAGGTTCGAGGAATTTATAAAGAGATTCTAGCTCAACCTTTTGATTTTTCTGAAGAAGAAGATATCAATACCAACTACGAGGAGATAGATTATATTTCTTCTAGAGCAGAATTAAAAGAGCGTTGGAGAAAGCAACTAAAATTTAGCACCTTAGGAAATTTTTACAATAGTAAAGAGGATCAGGAAAAAGCATTAGAAAAAGATTCTTCTTATAAAGTGAAATCTGATGTGGAGTTGGAGAAAGAGGCTAGGGAAGCTGTTCTAACATCTATGGACGAGTATTTTGATTTTAGTGAAGAACTAGAGCGTAAAGATTATTTCTCAGTTTATATTAATGCCATTGTAGAGGAATTCGATCCGCATACATTTTATTTTGCCCCACAAGATAAAGATAGATTTGACATTGCAATGTCTGGGAAACTGGAAGGAATTGGAGCTAGACTACAAAAGAAAAGCGATAATATTACCATCATGGAAGTCATCTCTGGTGGGCCAGCCTGGTTGAGTGATAAATTAAGCGAAGGGGATATCATTTTAAAAGTTAAGCAAGAAGATGAAGAACTTCCGGTAAGTATTGTGGGAATGAGATTAGATGATGCTGTTAATCTAATAAAAGGACCTAAGGATTCTAAAGTTACTTTGACAGTTAAGAAAAAGATGATGGGTAACATTGAGGATATTACCATTACAAGAGATATTGTAGAATTAGAAGAAACTTATGCAAAATCTGCTTTGGTTAATAAGAACGGAAGAGAATTTGGACTTATAAACTTGCCTAAATTCTATTTTGATATGGAAAATTATGCAGATAGAAATGCTGCTTCAGATGTTGAAAAGGAAATTATAAGGTTGAAAAAAGCAGGAATGGAAGGTCTTGTTCTAGATCTTAGAAATAATGGTGGTGGGTCCCTTAAAACAGTTGTAGATATTGCTGGATTATTTATAGAAAAAGGACCTGTAGTTCAGGTGAAAAGTAAAGGGGAAGGTCAGGAGATTTTAGAAGATCAAGATCCAAGTATTCTATGGGACGGCCCTTTAGTAATATTAGTAAATGAATTATCTGCTTCAGCTTCAGAAATTCTTGCGGCTGCAATGCAAGATTATAAGAGAGCGATTATTATCGGAAGCAAACAAACTTATGGTAAGGGTACAGTTCAAAATGTAATAGATCTTAATCAAACCGTGAGAAGTAACGAATATGGAGATCTTGGAGCATTAAAATTAACCACTCAGAAGTTCTATAGAGTAAATGGAGGTTCTACCCAGTTAGAAGGCGTTAAAAGTGATGTGGTTGTTCCAGATAGATATAGCTTTATAGATATAGGTGAGAAAGATTATGAAAACCCATTGCCTTGGGATCAAATAAAACCTGCTAAATATAAAATTTGGGATGGTTATATAGATTTTGAAGATGCTATTAAAAACAGTAATGAGAGAATGACTAACAATGCACAATTAAATCTTATTGCTGAAAATGCAAAGTGGGTAAAAGATCAAAGAGATGAGGAAACGTATCCTTTGAACTATGCAGCTTATCAAAATCATAGATTGCTTACAGAAAAAGATGCTAAGAGATTCGATGCTATTTCAGATTATACTTCTAATCTTACCTATGAATCCTTGCCTTATGAAATTGAAATATCTATGACGGATACTATCTTAAGAGAAAAGAGAGACAGATGGCACGAGAGTTTAACTGGAGATGTTTATGTAGAAGAGGCTATTAATGTTCTTGAAGATATTAAGGTCAATAACATTAAAAGAGATAAGGTAGCTAACATTAAGAATTAAAAGTTTTCTAAGAGTCTGTTTAAAGAGTTTAATACGTCAAAAAATTGTAGGATAATCATCCGAAATATTTCAATTTCTAAGTTTAATTAGTTGAAATCTTGAAATAATTCCTGATACTACCTTCAAAAGTATGATGTAAATACAAATCTTTTAAACAGGCTCTTTACTATGTCTGCAACTTTCCTATGAATTTCCTATGAAGAGAAAATATATTTATCCGGTTATAATCCTTGCTGTTGCTTTGCTATTGGTTTTAGTAGAAAGATGTAAATAAAACTCTCTTGAATCAAGAAGCCTGAAGTAAGACAACTAGTTATTTTCCGATGATTCGGGAGAAAAATCGAGGAATCCCGAGCCATCAGGATGGTGCACTAAACCCTCAATGTAGGATTAAAAGGCCATTCTTTCAGAATCTAGCTTTATAAAGATAAAGAGTAAGATAGTAAAGCCCCATAAACCAGAGCCTCCATAGCTAAAGAAAGGAAGTGGTATTCCAACAGTTGGAAAAATCCCTGTTACCATTCCTATATTCACCAGAAAGTGAATAAACATAATCCCCACTAGGCTGTATCCATACACTCTATGAAATGTAGATTTCTGCCGCTCTGCAAGAAATAATAATCTAAAGAGTAGGCCCATAAATAAAAGCACTACTAAAGAGGTTCCTAGAAATCCCCATTCCTCACCAACGGTACTAAATATATAATCTGTGTGCTGCTCTGGAACAAATTGACCTTTGGTTTGTGTACCTTCTGTCCAGCCTTTACCTAACCAGCCTCCACTACCAATTGCAATTTCACTCTGATTGGTGTTATATCCAATTCCCCTAGCATCTACTTCTTTTCCTAAAACTATATTGAAGCGATCCCTATGGCGTTGTTCAAATACATTCTCAAAGATATAATCTACAGAATAAGAAAGTGCAACCGCACCTATAATAATCCCTAATATAACAAGGGGTTTCGGGCGTCTCCTTTTTTTCTGAAGCAAGCTTAGTAAACTAATGATAACGACCGCAATGGCTACATACAATGGCCCAAGAACCAAGGTTAATATAAAAACAGTTATTCCAGCAAACCCTAAGAATAAGTAAATTCCAGATAGTCCTTCTCTATATAGCGGGAATAGAAATGCTGCGTATACCATAGCGCTTCCTGCGTCTGGTTGAGGTAAAATAATAAGAGCAGGTAAAACGATTATAAAAAATGCCTTAAGCTGATGTGAGAATAATTTAATATTTGTTTGAATGTCTCCAAGGTAATTTGCGAGTGCCAGCGTAGTACCAACTTTCGCGAATTCAGCTGGCTGAATGCTTACTCCGCCAAATACATACCATGAAGTAGCTCCGTTAATGGTCTTTCCGAAGGCAAAGAGCCCTAAAATGGAAACAAGTGATATTATATAGAAAACACTCGAGAACTTCATGTAGAACTTAGCCTCAATAGATAATATGATGATGATCATAAATAAACCGAGTATGATCCAAATAGCCTGTTTCCCATAGATCTCGTTGAAATCAAAAATCCCGGAAGGAGCATCTCCAAGTGAAGCTGAATATATATTCATCCACCCAAAGCTTATGAGTAAAAGGTAAATTAAAATGGTTATCCAATCAAAACTAATAGTGCCTTTCGCCATTATTTATTAATTGAGAAAGGTTCTCCACTAAGTGGCTTTAAGTATTCATCTTCCAAACTATGAGTGAGTATCCAATTTTCCATATCCTCTCTAGAAATGCTTTTTTTAAGATATTTTTCTATCATTAAACTTGCAATTCTACCGGCATATCTACCTCCCCAATACCCGTTTTCAACAAATACTGCGATGGCAATTTTAGGATTTTCCACTGGTGCAAATGCAATAAATATAGAATGATCTGTTAGTTGTGTTCTCTTACCGTTAATTTTGGTGAAATTTTCTGCAGTTCCAGTTTTTCCGGCTATTTCAATTCCGGGTATTTGTAAAGCAGATGCGGTACCAACTTTATATACTTGGTGCATTCCTTCTATAACCGGAATGAAATGCTCACTATCTATAGTGGTGAAGTTTTTCTTAGTAAAATCTGGGTCAGATATTGGATCTCCTTCGATATTTTTTAAAATATGTGGGGTATAAAACCAGCCTTTGTTGGCAATAGTGGCGGTCATATTAGCTAATTGTATAGGGGTCATTAATACTTCTCCTTGTCCAATAGCATTAGAAATAGTTGCGGTTGCATACCATTTGTAAGTTGGATATTCGTAGATCTTATTGTAATATTCGGCATTTGGAATTTTTCCCGACCTTCCCGCAGGCAAATCGTAGCCTAAGAACTCTCCTAAACCAAAACTATTTAAATGTTTCGCCCAGGTATCTATACCTTCCTGTGGGGTAGGATATTTTTCTATAATCCTCCTATAGACGTTAGCAAAATAGGCATTACAAGATTGAGCAATTCCCGGGATCATATCTAATGGGCTCGCATGGGCATGACAGCCTAATTTTCTACCTCGTCCATACACATAGCCTCTGTTACAAGAAAACTTATCGTGAATATCCACAACGTCTTCTTGTAAAGCTATAAGCGCATTGATCGTCTTAAATGGTGAACCCGGTGGGTATTCAGCTAACAAACCTCTATCGTATAAAGGTCTTGCAATAGTGTCGTAATAAAGTTCGGTGAAATTCGCAGAGCGTTGCCTTCCCATAAGTAGAGCAGGATCATAACTTGGAGCTGTGATAAGTGATAGGATCTCACCAGTGGCAGGTTCTATTGCTACAATTCCTCCACGCTTGTTCTCCATCAATTTTTCGCCATAAGCTTGCAGCATGGCATCTATAGAAAGAGTGACATCTTTTCCTTTTTTTGGTAGAGTATCAAAAATCCCTTCTTTAAATGGCCCAATATCTCTATTAAATCTATCTTTCTGAATGTATTTTACGCCTTTTATACCTCTAAGCAATTCCTCATACTGACCTTCAACCCCTTGTTTTCCAATTAAATCTCCAGAAATATAATAGGGATTTTCATCAATTATTTTATTGTTTACTTCAGCAATATAGCCTAAGACATTGGAACCGTTTTGGGTCTGATAATCCCGTAAAGATCTCTTCTGGATATAAAAGCCTGGATATTTCCGCATTTTCTCCTGAAGGTATGCATACTCAGATTTTGTGAGTTGAGGTACAATAATAGAGGGGAGTCTCGGAGAATATATTTTTGCCTTGTCTAGTTTCTTTGAAAGTTGTTCTGGAGTGATTTTTAAGATGTTGCAAAATTCTGCAGTGTCAAAGGGCTTTATATTTCTTGGGATGGCCATTACGTCATACGAAGGTTGATTAGAAACCAACAATTCCCCATTTCTATCAAAAATATAACCTCGCTGAGGATAATCGTAAACCACCTTTATTGCATTGTCTTCACTTAAACCGGCGAAGGATTCATTTACAATCTGCAGATAGAATAATCGGCCTATAAAAATAAAGCCAGTGGTAATAATTATAATGTACAGCAACAGCCTTCTCATCGTCTTTTCGTTTTAAATAATGTCAAACTAATTAAGACTAAAAGTATAGTGAAAATACTCGTGAAAACAGTCTTTTTCAGAATTAAATAGATATGAGAAAAATTGAACATTTCCAAAATGAAAAGCAATAAATTATGAAGAAGCACCACAAGAAAAATATAACTCAGTCTTGCTCCATATGGGGTGTTGGATAATTTTACTGTTTGGTAATCGTAACTTATTCCGAAAGAAAACCGTAATATAATAGGGCGGATATATGCTATAAATACAGAAGCCGCGGCATGTATTCCTCCACTATCTTCAAAAGTGTCTATGCTTAGCCCTAATAAAAAAGCTACTAGCATAAATAAACCTTGTGGAGTGTTAAAAGGATAAAGAATTAAAAACAGGATGTATAGATATGGATTTATAAAACCCAAAAAATTGATATTATTAAGAAGTAAGACTTGCAATAAGACCAAGACCACAAACCGGATGCTATTAGAGATAATTGTATTAGTCATCTATTTCCTCCAGTTCTTTTATTTCTTTTCTATCCTTATTTACAATAACATACACATGACCAATATTGGTCATGTCATTAAATAATTTGATATCTATTGTGAAATAACTTTTATTTTCATCTAACTCAAAACCTACAATATTTCCAATTGGGATACCGCGAGGAAAAATCAAGGATTTCCCACCTGTTATAATAGTGTCACCTTTTTTAACCGGAGCCAATCTGGGAACATCTATTAACTGTACAATATTGGGATCTTTTCCATTCCAGATCAAAGACCCGAAGTGATTGGTTTTTTTGAGTTGCGCGTTTATTTTAGAATCGCTATTGAGAATTGAGATAACTCTGGAGTATTTTCTAGAAACATTATCTATTATTCCTACAATACCTTGACTGGTTACTACTCCTGATTCTTGAACTATATTGTCTTTTTCACCTTTGTCCAAAGTGATGTAATTATCTACTTTGGAAAAATTATTATTTATGACTCTTGCTGTTCTAAATTGATAAACCCCTTCATAGATGGTAGAATCGATAAAAGTTTCCTCGAAAATGGTATCCGGAATATTGGAAAGTTTATTCCTTAATTCATTATTCTCCTCTAAAAGACGTTCGTTATACTCTTCCAGGTAAAAATAAGCCTGAATGCTATTCGCTTTTTTATAAATACCACCGGTTATAAAATTGGCAGAGCTTATAAATTTACTTTTATGAAAAGTATGAGATTGAATTGTTAAAAATATAGATAAGCCAAACAGCAACAGAAATAAAATGTTATTCTTATTGCGGATAAGAAAATTGAAAATCTGCTGCATGGGTTAATCCTACTTTATCAATATTCCTTTGTAACGGCTTAAGTTTTTAAGGCATATTCCAGTTCCTCGAACTACGGCTCTCAAGGGGTCTTCTGCAATATATACTGGAAGATCTGTTTTTAAAGACAATCGTTTATCTAATCCCCTTAACATAGATCCTCCCCCTGCAAGGTAGATTCCTGTATTGTAAATATCGGCAGCTAATTCTGGTGGGGTTTGAGATAAAGTTTCCATCACAGCATCTTCTATTCTTAAAATAGATTTGTCTAATGCCTTAGCGATTTCTCTATAAGATATTTGAACCTGTTTAGGTTTTCCGGTAAGTAGATCTCTACCTTGAACATTCATTTCCTCTGGTGGGATCTCAAGATCTTCAGTAGCAGCACCTATTTGAATTTTTATTTTTTCAGCAGTACGCTCCCCAACATATAAGTTATGTTGTGTGCGCATAAAATAAACAATATCATTTGTGAAAACATCTCCCGCGATTTTTACAGATTTATCGCAAACAATCCCTCCAAGAGCAATCACTGCAATCTCTGTTGTTCCACCTCCTATATCCACAATCATATTCCCTTTAGGTTGCATGATATCTATTCCAATACCTATAGCTGCTGCCATTGGCTCATGAATAAGATAAACTTCCTTTCCGTTAACACGTTCTGCACTTTCTTTTACCGCACGCATTTCAACCTCTGTAATCCCAGATGGAATACAAATTACCATTCTAAGAGCAGGAGTGAACCATTTTTTCTTTAATGCCGGAATTTCTTTGATAAACATATTTATCATTTGTTCACTGGCGTCAAAATCGGCAATTACTCCATCTTTTAAGGGTCTAATTGTTTTAATGTTCTCATGGGTCTTCCCTTGCATCATTGCAGCTTCTTTACCTACGGCTATAATTTTTCCGGTGGTTCTGTCTCTGGCAACAATAGATGGGCTATCCACTACTACTTTATCGTTGTGGATTACCAAAGTATTGGCGGTTCCTAAATCTATTGCTATTTCTTCAATGAGAAAATCAAAAAATCCCATATTTCTTTTGTTGAGGTTAGGTAAATGTAATAAAATTAATGTTTAAAATGGCGCGTACCAGTCATTACCATAGCCATATTATGTTGGTTACAATAATCTATGCTTAATTGATCTTTAATAGAGCCTCCAGGCTGAATTACTGCGGTAATTCCTGCATTATCTGCAATCTCTACACAATCTGGAAAAGGAAAAAAAGCATCACTTGCCATCACCGATCCTTTGAGATCGAAATTAAACGACTTTGCTTTTTCAATACTATGCGTTAAAGCATCTACTCTAGAGGTCTGCCCGGTTCCGCTTGCTAGTAATTGTTTGTTTTTTGCTAAAACGATGGTGTTGGATTTGGTGTGTTTGCAAATTTTAGATGCAAATATCAAATCCTTTAACTCGTTAGAAGTGGGTTTATTGTTTGTAGCATCCGTTAAATCTGCCTCAGAATCTGTCTTAAAGTCTTTATCTTGAACCAAAACCCCATTTAAACAAGTTCTCACTAGTTTCTGCGGTAATTCCTGTTCTTTCTGAATTAGAATAATTCTGTTCTTTTTTCCTTTTAAAGCTTCAAGTGCTTCTGAAGAAAAAGAAGGAGCGATCACTACTTCGCAAAATAACTTATGAATTTCTTCTGCAGTTGCTTTATCAATTTCAGTGTTGCTAATTAAAACGCCACCAAAAGCTGAAACAGGGTCTCCCGCTAAAGCATCTTTATAAGCTTGCAAGATAGTATTTCTTTGAGCCAATCCACAGGCATTATTATGCTTCAAAATTGCAAATGTTGGAGCGTCATTTTTGAACTCGTTCATCAAATTTACCGCAGCATCTACGTCCAGTAAATTATTATAGGATAATTCTTTTCCGTGTAACTGATCGAATATAGCTTCAAAATCTCCAAAGAAGGTTCCTTTTTGATGTGGGTTTTCCCCATATCTTAATTCTTTTCCTTTATTGAAACTTTGTTTGAAAGTGTCGTCTTCAGAGTTAAAGAAGTTGAAGATAGCAGTATCATAATGTGAAGAAATCTGAAAAGATTTTCCTGCAAATTTCTTTCTGTCTTCAAGTGAAGTAGTTCCGTTATTTTCTGATAAGAGTTCTAAAAACGCTGAGTAATCATCTACAGAAGAAACACAAAGTACGTCTTTGAAATTCTTAGCTGCAGCTCGAATAAGAGAAATTCCTCCTATATCGATCTTTTCAATAATATCTGCCTCAGATGCTCCTGAAGCTTCTGTTTTTTCAAAAGGATAAAGATCCACAATCACAATGTCAATTTGAGGAATTTCAAATTCCTTCATTTCTGCAACATCACCTTCATTATCCTGTCTGTTAAGAATCCCACCAAAAACTTTAGGGTGCAAAGTTTTAACTCGACCTCCTAAAATTGAGGGGTAAGAAGTTAGATCTTCTACAGGAATAACAGCGATCCCCAGATCTTTAATGAATTTTTCTGTACCACCAGTTGAATAAATAGTGATTCCAAGTTCATCCATTTTCTTAACTATGGGTGCCAATCCATCTTTACTGAATACCGAAATTAAAGCAGATTTCGCCGTTTTTAAATTGCTCATTGTGTTGTGTTTGTTAAGCTTGCAAAAGTAATTAAATCGCTATTAATTATATAGTTCTAAAGTTTTATTTCTTAAAAAAAATGTAACGAAAATATACACTAGACGTCTTATCTTTAATCTTTGTAAAAACACCCGGTTTTTCTATGCTAATATATTTAAGGCTATTAACAGAAAGTTTTAATTTCGCTGTCAGTGCGTTAATAAACAATAAACTACGCACCTTCCTTTCTTTGTTAGGTGTAACCATAGGTATATTTTCTATTATTGCAGTTCTTGCTGCAGTAGATTCCCTAGAGCGAGAAATAAAAGGAAGCTTAAGCTCCTTAGATAATAGCACCATAATGGTAATGCGTTTCAAATTTGGACCTTCGGAGATCCCTCGTTGGAAAAGAGAACAATTTCCAGATGTTTCTTATGATGAATATCAATACTTAGAAAAAAATCTTCCAGATGTAGAAGCTATAGATTACGCTTTGAATGTAGGAAGAGAAACTATCAAATTCGAAGAAAAAACGGTTTCTCAGGTAGAGGTTGGCGCTGTTACTCATAATTATTATCAAATTGAAGCGCTACAGCTGGCAGAGGGGAGATTTTTTAATGAGGCAGAATCTGTTAGTGGGACCCACGTAATTATTTTAGGACATGAAATTGCCCAGAATTTATTTGGACAAAGAGAAGCCTTGAGAAAAGAAATTAGAATGTACGGGCAAAGATTTATTGTAATTGGAGTTCTCAAAAAGGAAGGAGCTGGATTGTTTGGAGGCTCTAAAGATACTTCGGTATTTTTACCTGTAAATGTTATTAGACGAATTTATGGGGATAATAATAAAGCTGCTTTTCCTCAAATACTTATTAAGCCAAATGAAGGCGTAGATAATGCTGAATTTATCGCAGTGCTAACTCAGAAGTTGAGAAATTACAGAGCTTTAAAGCCAGATGAGATTAGTAATTTCTTTGTGAATCAGCTTCAAGGGTTTGCAGACCTTATAGATAATATTACGGGACAACTTAATCTAATGGGGCTGGTTATAAGTGGATTTTCATTATTGGTTGGAGGCTTCGGGATTGCAAATATCATGTTTGTAAGTGTAAAAGAACGAACCAATTTAATAGGAATTCAAAAATCCTTAGGAGCCAAGAATAGGTTTATCTTGTTCCAGTTCTTATTTGAAGCCGTGATACTAGCAATAATTGGCGGATTAATAGGATTGTTCCTGGTATGGATAGTTTCAATCCTAGCTTCGCAATTCACAGGGGATTTTGAATTTGTCTTGTCCCCATGGAATATGTTTATAGGAACAATGGTTTCAGCAGTTATTGGATTGATTTCAGGAATAATACCTGCGATCGCTGCTTCCAAACTAGATCCTGTAGAAGCAATTAGGACGGGGATGTAATCCCCATTGCCCTGGGGCATTTCCCCAAAGGGGAAAAATTAACAGTAAAGAAGGAATCTAAAGTGGTCATTGCTATTTAGGCATGGACAATGAACAATAGACAAATTTGAAACTTCAAAGCTTAAATTTTGAATAGTTTATCCTAAAATTTTCGCGATTTCTTCATTAACAAACTCTAAGAACAATTCGTCTTCTTTAGAAAATGGATCTGCGGTATGAGAATCTATATCTATTTGCCCAATATTTTCTCCATTAACGAATAAAGGCACAACGATCTCTGCTTTTACATAAATACTGCAGGCAATATAGTTGTCTTGAGCTTTTACATCTGGTACAACAAAGTTCTTGTTGGTAACAGCTACTTGCCCACAAATTCCTTTTCCAAAAGGAATAATTAGGTGATCTGTAGGTTCTCCAGCAAAAGCCCTCAATTTGAGCTCGTTCTTATCTCCATTTTTAAAATAGAATCCTACCCAATCGTAGTAAGGAATATTTTTTTCTAATAATTCGCAAACTTCTGTAAGCCTGTGGTCTACAGAAAGATTTTTGGATTCTATGATAGAAAGGACCTGAGGTTTTAATTTTTGAAAAGGCATGTTGCTGATTTTTGTTCAAAAGTATTAAAAAGTATTAGTACAGTCACCTATGTATTTTCTATAAATTTGTTAAAATCAAGTTTTTAATTGCTTCAACTATTTAAAAAATATAGATCGGTTTTACAGTTCATTCTCGTTTTTATGGGAAGCTATTTTATATTCTCGATTTTATACAATTTTTATCTCTCTTTTTTTGAAGCTTCTAGCTACTATCCCGACTTTTTCACACATTTAGTGGCCTTGCAAAGTGAATCTGTGATCGAATCTTTTGGCTATACCTCAAAGACAATGATTCATCCAAATGAGCCTTCCCTGCAATTATATGTCAATGATATATTTCTTGCAAGGATCGTAGAAGGTTGTAATTCTATAAGTATCATTATATTGTTCACCTCTTTTATACTTTCCTTTTTCGCCAAGTTTAAAATAAGCTTCCTCTATATTTTTACAGGAGCAGTGATCATTTATATCGCGAATATTTTAAGAATTGTTATCTTGGCTATTGGTATTTATGAATACCCACAATACACAAGCTTCTTGCACACCATTGTTTTTCCGCTCATAATTTACGGGACTGTATTTATTTTGTGGGTTTTTTGGGTTCGGTTATTTTCTAAAAACACAGTAGATGAAAAAGCGGTATAAAATTATTATGATCTCTTTGCTTGTTACCTTACTAGTAATGGTGCGCTATTTTGAGAATCAATTATTTTATGACCCGTTATTAAAATTCTATGAGGCAGACTATTTGAATCACTCATTTCCATATTTTGAGACCGGGAAATTGTTTTTTAATGTCCTTTTAAGGTATTTAATCAATTCTATTATTTCGTTGGGTATTCTGTATGTTACTTTTTTTGATAAAAATATTTTAGAATTCTCTGTTTATCTTTTTTCGATCTTTTTTGTAATATGTTTTACTGTGTTTGTTGTCTTGATTTTTGAAATAGAAAGCCAAAACTTTTTAGCACTCTTTTATGTTAGAAGGTTTTTGATCCATCCAATTTTTGTTCTAATATTAATGCCAGCATTCTATTATTACAGGCGCAAAAATGGCCATAAACTCAAAAGTTAATCCTGAAAACTTGAAAGTTAGAGATACAACTTTCTGTTACATTTGTATAAGCTGTTATAATCTATGCTTGCTGATTAAGAGGTAAGTATATCAATTATAACAATTATTGTTTATATTTGTTTGTAATGAAAAAAGGCATCCAGAAATTTTCTTCTTTGATTCTAGCGCTATTAGTGCTGGTTTCCACCTTTTCCTTTACTATCGAAAAACATTTCTGTGGAGATTTATTGGTAGATCAAGCTGTGTTTTCTAAAGTTAAAGATTGTGGGATGAGTTCCCATAATATGGATGCTATGATGGTTTCAGGAATGCTTACAGATTCTTGCTGTACTAATACACATCTTGCCATAGAAGGTCAAGACGAGTTAAAGATCTCTTTTGATAAATTAAGTCTGGATCAGCAAGTTTTTGTTTCAGCTTTTACTATTTCTTTCATTGAACTTTTTGAAAGTTCTCCAGAACAGATAATTCCTTTTAAAGATTATTCCCCACCCCTACTGGTCACAGATATCCATTTGATGGATCAGGTATTCCTTATCTGATTTTAAATAATTTTTATCGAACTAACTACAAAAGTAGTCAGTTTGAGCTATGTCGTAGTCTGATCTTTATCATTCTTCTTCGACCAAAAACTTAGTTTTTTGAAAATTATTTAAAGTAAACACATGTTTAATAAACTTATAAAATATTTCCTCTACAATAGATTGGTAACTATACTATTGTTGATTTTTTTGGTAGGATGGGGATTGGTCACTGCGCCATTCGATTGGGATACTGGATTTTTGCCTAAAGATTCGGTTCCCGTAGATGCCATTCCAGATATCGGTGAAAACCAGCAAATTGTATTCACAGATTGGCCGGGGAGATCTCCGCAGGATATCGAAGATCAGATCACCTATCCCATGACCTCTACATTATTGGGCATCTCCGGAGTGAAATCTATTCGTAGTACTTCGATGTTCGGCTTTTCTACCATCTATATCATTTTTGAAGAGGATGTAGAATTCTATTGGTCCAGAACCCGGGTATTAGAAAAATTGAACTCGCTCCCAACAGATCTGCTTCCATCAGGTGTGCAACCAACTTTAGGTCCAGATGCAACTGGACTGGGGCAAGTTTATTGGTATACACTGGAAGGTCGCGATCCAGAAGGTAATGTTACCGGTGGCTGGGATCTTAATGAATTGAGATCTATCCAGGATTATTATGTGAAGCTTGGATTAAGCGGAACTTCAGGAGTTTCAGAGGTAGCCTCAGTAGGAGGTTATGTTCAGGAGTATCAGATAGATGTAGATCCAGATGCTTTAAAGGCATATAATATTGGAATTGATCAGGTGATGATGGCTGTGAAGAATTCCAATAGGGATATTGGAGCCAAAACCATGGAGATCAATAAAGTTGAATATTTGGTTCGTGGATTAGGATATATCGAGTCTGTTGAGGACATCGAAAATTCAGTAGTTCTTGCCAATGATAATAACACTCCTGTTCTGATTAAAGATCTTGGGGTGGTAAGCTTGGGGCCTGCAGAACGCCGTGGAATCTTGGATAAAGGAGGAGCAGAGGTTGTTGGAGGAGTAGTCGTTGCCAGATATGGTTCCAATCCGCTTCAAGTAATTAAGAATACCAAAGAGAAGATCAAGGAAATATCTGTAGGTCTGCCTCAAAAAACATTGGCAGATGGAACTATAAGCAAGCTTACCATTGTTCCTTTTTATGATCGTACACAATTAATTGGTGAAACAATAGGAACTCTTGAGAGTGCCCTTTCGCATGAAATTTTAATAAGTATCATTGTAATTATTGTATTGGTTCTAAATCTTAGAGCCTCCATCTTAATTTCCAGTTTATTGCCTATTGGGGTGCTAATGACTTTTATTGCCATGCGTTATTTTGGGGTAGATGCCAATGTGGTTGCATTATCTGGAATAGCTATTTCTATTGGGGTCATGGTGGATGTCGGAATTATTTTCGTTGAGAATATTATTCGGCACTTGGAGATGAAAAAGAATGCGGGAGCCCGAGATAATAAATTATTGCAGGTAATTCATAAAGCAACCTTAGAGGTAGCCCCAGCTGTTACAACTGCCTTAGCAACTACTATTGTAAGTTTCTTGCCGGTCTTTTTTATGGAACATGCAGAAGGTAAACTATTTAGACCATTGGCATTCACCAAAACTTTTGCCTTGGGAGCAGCATTTATTATTGGGATATTGATATTACCAATGATCACTTTTTTCTTTTTCAACATAAAAATTCAGAAGAAAAAAGTGGTAAGGATCTGGAATATAGTTTTAATAGTTACTGGACTTTTCTTAGCGATCTATTTTAGTTTTTGGTTACCATTAGCATTAGTTGTAATAGGAACATTAAGGTTATTCGAAGATAAAAACCCAGAATTTTTAGGAAAGTATTCCAACTTGATCACCGTAATAGTGATCCTTGCGGTAACCTTGTTTTTCTTAGCGGAAGAATGGGTGCCACTTGGACATCAAACATCTGTAATTTCAAACTATTTCTTTGTAATTGTACTGCTTGCCATTACTCTTTTAATTCTCATGGGAATAGTGAAATATTACCAAGGGATTCTTAACTGGTGCCTATTAAATAAAGGGAAATTTCTTACACTTCCATTAATAACCATTTTATTTGGAATCATGATCTGGTTAGGATTCCCAAAGGTTTTTGGTTTTGCTGCAACCGGTTTTGACAAGGTAGGCTGGAACGTGAGAAGTACTTCTATTTGGAGCGGAATGTCTCATACGTTTCCGGGAGTAGGGAAAGAGTTCATGCCTTCATTAAATGAAGGGAGTTTTTTACTGATGCCTACTGCAATGCCTCATGTTGGGATAGAAGCTTCCAAAGACATCATGCAAAAACTCGATATTGCAATTACAGATATTCCCGAAGTAGATGTGGCTGTTGGAAAGTTAGGGCGAATAGAAAGTGCACTGGATCCTGCGCCAATCTCTATGTATGAGACTATGATTAATTATAAACCTGAATTTATTCTTACTGAAAAGGGCAAACCAGTGGCCTTTAAAGTTGATGATGATAATAAATTCATATTAAGATCTGGAGATAGCTTAACCAATGAAGAAGCCTTAGATGGCAGGACAGAAAGGGAAGATCTAATTGAAGATGAGGATGGTGATTATTACAGGAATTGGCGCTCTCATATTCAAAGTCCAGATGATATTTGGGAAGAAATAGTAAAACGAACCAATATTCCGGGAGTGACCTCTGCCCCTAAATTACAACCAATAGAAACCAGATTGGTGATGCTACAAACCGGGATGCGGGCTCCAATGGGAATAAAGGTTTACGGGCCAGACCTTCAAACAATTCAGGATTTCGGAATTGAACTTGAGGAATTGTTAAAGCAAGTACCTTCTGTAAAGGCTGAAGCGGTTTTTGCCGATAGAACCGTTGGGAAGCCCTATTTAGAAATTGATATTGATAGAAACGCCATTGCCAGATATGGCTTAAGTATTGAAGACGTGCAGCAAAGCTTGGAAACTTCCATTGGCGGAATGGAGATCACCACTACCGTGGAAGGTCGAGAGCGATATCCTGTTAGAGTACGTTATCCAAGAGAGTTACGGGATGACCCGGAAAGCCTCAAGAAGATTTTAGTGCCTACAAATAGCGGTGCTCAAATTCCACTAGGTGAATTAGCCGAATTAAAATATACCAGAGGTCCACAAATGATAAAAAGTGAGGATACTTTTTTGGTTGGCTATGTGCTTTTTGACAAAAGAGATGGTTTTGCTGAGGTGAACGTAGTAGATGATGCACAAAAGTTTTTACAGGACAAAATAGATGCCGGAACGCTCAAAGTTCCTGCAGGTGTGAGTTATAAGTTTTCAGGGAATTATGAGAATCAGGTTAGAGCGGTAAAACGATTGGCAATTGTGATCCCGATAAGTTTGATCTTGATCTTTATGTTACTTTATTTTCAATTTAAAACCATAATCGCATCTGCAATTCACTTTTCAGGAGTATTTGTGGCTTTTGCGGGAGGATTTATAATGATCTGGCTTTACGGTCAAACTTGGTTCATGGACTTTGCCATTTCCGGTATGAATATGCGGGACTTGTTTCAGATGGGAGATATCAATTTAAGCGTTGCAGTTTGGGTGGGGTTCATTGCCTTATTCGGAATCGCAACCGATGATGGTGTTTTAATGGGAACTTATATTCACCAAGTATTCGAAAGGAAAAAACCTAAAACGGTAGAGGCAGTTCGGGCAGCTGTGATGGAAGCAGGATTAAAAAGAGTGCGTCCTGCTATGATGACCACTGCAGTAACAATTATTGCTCTCTTCCCTGTTCTAACATCTACCGGAAAAGGATCTGATATTATGGTGCCTATGGCAATTCCAATAGTTGGTGGAATGATCATCCAGATCATGACCATTTTTGTGGTTCCAGTGCTTCAGGCATATTGGAGAGAAACGGTGGTAAGTTCCCCCTCTAACTCCCCCGAAGGTGGAGAATTAGCTCCTGATAATCTGAAACCTAAACAATAAAGAAACAGATGATGAAAAAATCTATATCAAAATATTTTCAAAAGCGATTTTCAGGGATGAAATTTCTACTTCTTTTGCTCCCACTTTGGGGCATGGGGGGATACTCGCAAACATTGGACACTTACTTAGAAATAGCAGTTAAGAACAATCCTAAGTTGAAATCTTCTTATGCCCAGTTTGAAGCTGCAATGAGAAACTCCCCGCAGGTATCAAGTTTGCCAGATCCAACTCTAACTATGAGCGGTCTGGGAAGAATGATAGAAACCAGAGTAGGAGCTCAGGAGGCAAGATTCAATTTAATGCAGATGTTTCCTTGGTTTGGTACTTTGGAAGCAAAAGAAAATGCCGCCAATTTAATGGCCGAAGCTAAATTTCAAAAATACCTTGACTTAAAAAATCAGCTGATCTATGATGTAAAATCTGTATATGCTGAATTGTACACAATTTCAGAAACTATACAGATCAAAGAGGAGAATCTTGAAATTCTTGAATCTTACAGGGAATTATCCTTAAGCCGATTCAAAAGTGGCGATGGTGCTATGGTAAATGTGGTTAAGGTAGATATAGATAAAGATGCTGCTATTACAGAGATTGAGCTTATGAATGAAATGCTGATTCCTGTAAGCACTAAATTCAATTTACTTTTAAATAGAGATCTTCAAGAAACCATATTTGTTCAGGATACTTTAAAACTTTCAGAACTTCCTATGGAGATAAATTCAGAAGATAATCTGGAATCGCATCCTTTATTGAAGGCAATAGAAAAGGAAAAGGCATCTTATATAGCAGAACAAACCGTAGCAGAGAAGCAAGGAATGCCAAATATTGGTATTGGGGTAGATTATTCAATCATTTCTAAAAGAACAGATGCCAATCCTGAAGGGAATGGTCAAGATGCTATCATGCCTATGGTCTCTATAAGTCTGCCTATTTTCAGAAAAAAATATAAAGCTTCAAGAGAGCAAGCAGAATTCTTAGTATCAAGTAGTATAAGTGAGCGAGAAGCTATGAGAAATGAGCTGCAAAGTATGCTGGCAATGACCATTTATGAATATCATAAATCTGAAAAACTAATTCAGTTATACAACAAGCAACTACTTAGTTCCGGGCAAGCCAATAAATTATATATCTCTGCTTTTAGCAACGCCACAGGAGATTTCGAAGAAGTTTTAAGAATGAATCAAGATATATTGTTGCTTAAAACTCAAAAAATAGAAGCTATTAAAAACGGATTTATCGCTGGTGCAAAGTTAGATTACTTGTTTTCTGGCGATGTAAATTCAAATTCAGAAATTAATAAAACTCCATAATCTTATTAAGATGGAAAACAAAAAAATAATACTTATCGTAATTGCAACTCTAATTATTGGAGCTGGTATTGGTTGGGTCTTAAAACCTTCAAACTCTAATTCTGAAGACAAGGAAATCCATGATCACCTTGGGGAAACCGCAGACCAGATTTGGACCTGCTCTATGCATCCGCAAATCAGACAATCTGAGCCAGGAAATTGCCCTATTTGTGGGATGGAACTTATTCCTTTAAAAAGCGATAATCTAGAATCTGAAAACTATACAATGAGTGAAGACGCCATGAAATTGGCAAACATCACTACAATGACGGTAGGAAAGGGAAGTGCTAACAAGGAATTGAGACTGAACGGGAAAGTACAAGTAGATGAGCGAAATGCCTATTCTCAATCTACCCACATCCCGGGGAGAATAGAACAACTTTCAATAAATTTTACCGGAGAGAAAGTTAGCAGAGGCCAAATCCTGGCAACTGTATACTCACCACAATTGGTAACTGCGCAAGAGGAATTGCTGCAAGCTGAAAGTATTAAAGAGAGTCAGCCGGAGTTGTTCGCAGCAGCAAAAGAAAAGCTGAGAAACTGGAAGATCGGCGATTCACAGATCAACAGGATCTTATCTACAGGAAAAGCAATTCAGCGATTTCCAATTAGCGCAGATGTAAATGGAATTGTTACAGAAAAAATGGTAGATCTGGGGGATTATGTAGAACGTGGAATGCCAATTTATGAGATCTCCGACCTTTCCAAGGTTTGGGTGCTTTTCGATCTTTATGAAAGCGACCTGAATTGGGTAAAAGAAGGAAGTAAGATCACTTATACTATTAATTCAATACCGGGGGAAACTTTTGAAGGAAAAATAAGTTTTATAGATCCTTTGATAAATAGCCAAACCAGAGTAGCCTCTGCTCGAGTTGAGGTTAATAATAAAGAAGGGAAGTTAAAACCTGAAATGTTTGCTTCTGGAGTAGTGGTAAATGACATCTCTGGAAAAGAAACCCAAGAAATAGTCATCCCAAAGTCTGCAGTATTGTGGACAGGAAAGCGATCTGTGGTTTATATAAAAGAAACTCTAGGAGATAGAGCTGAATTTATTTTAAGAGAAGTTGTTTTGGGCCCTGCTTTAGGGGATTCTTATATAGTGACTGAAGGTTTGCTAGCAGGTGACGAAATAGTTAGCAACGGTACTTTTACGGTAGATGCTTCGGTACAGTTGTCTGGAAGGCCTAGTATGATGAACCCAAAAATAGATACAGAGAAAGAGGATGCCTTTATTGAAGTTGCTATTTCAGAAAAAGAAAAACAGAAATTTGAAGCTGTTTTGTCTAATTATTTAAAGTTTAAAGACGCACTTGTAGAAGACGATTTTTCTTCAGCAAAAAAGTTAAATACAAAAATGGGTGAACAAATAAAGAGCATCAATAAATCACAATTTAACAGCCAAGTTGGAAAGATCTGGGAAAGTTTTCAGAAGGAATTGCTAGCCTCTACAAATACAATGGCTTCTGCCAAAGATATTAAGGAGATGAGGAACAGTTTTGATGAGTTTTCAGAAACAATGATTGGAATGGTTAAAACCTTTCAGTTAACTAATAAAGAACTTTATGTATTGCATTGTCCTATGGCAGATAATAATAAGGGAGCCGATTGGTTGAGTGCTTCTTCAGAAGTTAAAAATCCTTTTTACGGTAGCGCTATGTTAACCTGCGGGGAATTAAAAACTACAATAAAATGAAAAAGTGTTGTCAAGTAGGGAATGTGAAACCAGAATCGGTATATAAGAAATGGGGTGTCCGATTGGTCTATTGGATAGTTTCATTCATCTTAATATTCTTAGCAATAAATCAAGTACTAAACTTTTAAAGATAAAATCATGAAAAAAACAATTATAACAAGCTGTATTGCCCTAATTAGTTTAGGTGTTTTTTCACAAAATGAGCATTCAAATCATAATATGAATTCTGAAACTAAACAGGAATCGACAACTCCTAAAAAAGTATTGAGTCCCCACACAAGTGCTATGGCTATGATTGGAGATGCGCATGTGCATATAGATTATTCTTCTCCAAGTGTTAGAAACAGGATGGTTTTTGGCGGTTTGGTTGGCTATAACACCGTTTGGCAGGCAGGGGCTCATAAAGCAACTTGGATAGAAACGAACAAAGCATTGAAGATAGATGGTAAAGTTTTGCCCGCCGGGAAATATGGATTTTTCGTAGTTCCGGGAAAAGAGTCTTGGAAAGTGATGTTCAATTCTAACTGGGATCAGCATGGTAAGGATGAGTATAGTGAAGCAGAAGACATACTAGTCACAAATGTTAAGCTTAATAAATTAGAGAAAACCCAAGAATCGCTTGTTTATGATGTAAAGAAAAAGAAAGAGAATATGGGTGTGATTTCTTTGGCTTGGGAGACTTCTCAGATTGAGATCCCATTCGAAGTTCTTCAAAAGTAAAATTTTTAAAGAGAGATTTTAATAAATACTAGCACTCATGGCCAAAGAATACTACATAAAAAATATGGTTTGCGACCGCTGTATAAAAGTGGTGAGAAATGAATTAAATGCTAGTGGAGTAAATACTTTGGAAGTTGTTTTAGGAAGAGTGATAATAGATACCGAGGACGAAATTTCTGATGAGCAGAAATTGAATCAGGTTCTAGTTGAAAATGGTTTTATACTTATTAGCAGCCCTGAATCAATACTATCTGAAGCTGTTAAAATCGAATTGATCAACCTATTGGAGAATCTGCCTATTAAAATTGAAGGGACTCTATCCAACTTACTTTCGGCTCATCTTAATTCTGATTACTCAAAGATCAGCAAGATATTTTCGATTACTGAAAAGATCACTATTGAGAAGTATTTTATAAAACTGAAGATTGAAAAAGTAAAGGAATTAGTCCAGTCTCAGGAGTATAATTTCACAGAGATAAGTCAGCTTTTAGATTATAATAATATGAATTATTTATCTCGTCAGTTTAAGAATGAAACAGGCATGAGTTTGACAGAATATAAAGGCTTAAATGAGAATTTTAGGAATTCTTTAGACCAAATAATATAGATAGTATCCAAAATATTAACAACTTAAGAGGCAGTTTTACAATACTTTAGTGTGATAACCAGAAACTAACCAATATGAATGCACAAGAAAAAGGGCAACACGAAATGAATGGAAATAATTACGCTAAGTTTTTCCTGATGCTTGGTTTATCCTTTCTGGCTATGTATATCACAATGTACTTAAACACTTATGCAATTGATCATGTGTATTTGAGTCTTACAAGATTTTATATGAGCTGTTTAGGTATATCTGCAATGGCGGTTATAATGCTATCTCTTATGCTAAACATGTATACTAACAAGAAAAAGAACATTGCGATCTATGCAGGGAGCTTGGTGCTATTTTTAGGTGCATTAGGATTGGTAAGGGCTCAAAGTCCAATAATTGGGGATGTGCTTTGGATGAAAGCGATGATCCCACACCATTCCATTGCGATTTTAACGAGTGAACGTGCAGCTATATCAGATCCAGAGGTGAAGAAATTGGCAGAAGACATTATAAAAACCCAAAAAAGGGAAATAACTGAAATGAAAAGAATGATCGAAAGATTGGAGAATGAATAAATATTAATAGCATCTCTAAAAATTAGATTGGTCACACATGCTATCTCAATCGAAATCTAAATATCGATGGTGTTTTTTATACAAAAACCTTGACTTACTTAAGTTAATAATCTCGAACTTTAGAATAGTCATTTTAAGTAAAGAATAATATGAAATTGAAAACACACCTATTTATTCTAGCCCTAATTACAGGATTGTCAGGATATTGTCAGAATGAACTGGAAGCTTCGGTGGAAGGAAATGTTAATAATCTTCCGGTAAAGGAATATAAAATCACGATAAATCAGGAGTCTGTAAATAAAGCAGGAAAAGAGGTAATGGGAATGACCATAAATGGAAGTATTCCCGGTCCGACCCTCGAATTTACCGAAGGGGAATATGCTGTGATCTATGTGGAAAATAAAATGGATGTGGAAACCTCCATTCACTGGCACGGCATGTTACTACCTAATTTTTATGATGGTGTCCCTTATCTTACCACACCACCCATTATGCCGGGAACAACGTTTAAGTATGAATTCGAAATTAAACAGCATGGTACTTATTGGTATCATTCGCATACCATGTTGCAGGAACAAAGCGGGGTGTATGGTTCTTTATTGATAAATCCAAAAGAAAAGCTACTGGATTATGATAAAGATCTGGTACTGTTGCTCTCAGACTGGACTAATGAAAAACCCAAGGATGTCCTTAGATTCCTGAAAAGGGGAACCGAATGGTACAATATCAAAAAAGGAACGGCAACTCCTCTTAACCAGGTAATTGCAAGAGGTGCTTTGGGTGCACAAGTCGATTTTTGGAGACAGCGAATGGAAGGGGCAGATATTGCTGATATATACTATCCTGCATTTTTAATAAATGGAGAAGAAAGAATAGAATACCCTGAGTTTAAACCCGGTGAAAAGGTAAGGCTAAGGATAATAGATGGTGCAGCATCAACTTCCTTTTGGATGACTTTTGGAGGTAATATGCCTACGTTGGTTTCTGCTGATGGGAAAGATGTGGTGCCGGTTCAAAAAAATAAAACTTTTATTGCTGTTGCTGAAACTTATGATTTTATCGTGACCATCCCCGATGATGGGAAAATAGAATTCAAAATTATGGCACAGGATGGTTCGGGTACTGCCTCTGCTTTTCTTGGGACCGGGAGAATACTTCCGGCGCCCGAAGTAGCAAGACCCGATAAGATAGGGATGATGCAGAAAATGGCTAAGATGAAAATGAAAATGGGTGCTCCTGCTTTGCAATTTAATCCTAGTAACCCAGATCCATATGAACTAAAGGAAAAATGGGGAATGAAAATGGATGGGATGGACCATGGTGATATGAAGATGAAGAAAGATTCCTCTAAGACAGGGATGGACCATTCCAAAATGGATCGCTCTAAGATGGAAATGAAAAAAGATTCCACGATGTCTGGAATGGATGATTCGAAAATGGAAATGAAGAAGGATACCATGAAAATGGTTAATTCTCCTACAGAAAATATGTCGATGGATGGGATGAAAGATATGAAAATGGAAGAATCTGATGGCATGAGTATGTTTTCAGAATATAATTATGATTATTTGAAATCTCCTGAAAAGACAAGTTATGACGAAGATATTCCTGTCACTGAAATTCTATTGAATTTAACTGGTAATATGGCTCGCTACATCTGGAGCTTCAATGGGGTGCCTTTAGCTGAATCAGATAAGATAAAAATTAAAGGCGATGAGGTTACCCGCATCACTTTTAATAATCTTACGATGATGCACCACCCTTTGCACCTTCATGGACATTTTTTCAGGGTAATAAACGAAAACGGGGAATATTCACCCTTAAAACACACGGTTAATGTGCCGCCCATGAAGGAGGTAACTATTGAATTTTATGGAAATGAGTATGGAGACTGGTTTTTCCATTGCCACATTTTGTATCACTTGGATTCAGGTATGGCAAGGATAATTAGTTATGATACTAAACGAGATGAACGAATGAAACGTTACCCAGTAAGCAATCTTATAAGAGAAACCAATAAATTCTATACATGGGGAATGCTAGATGCTGCATCCCACATGACAGAATTAAATGTGGTGAGTTCCAATATCAGGAATCAATTTACTGCCCTAGCTGGATACGGATGGAATGAAAATATAGAAGCAGAATTCACCTATGAATATTATTTAAATGACTGGGTACGACTGTTTGGTGGTGTGAATGTAGAGAACGAAATGGAAAATAGCATGGAAGAACTCAGTACTACGGCTATTGGGGGTATCCGGTATTTTACTCCTTATATGTTTGCCCTCGACCTTCGTGTAGATAATAAGTTGAGGCCTCAAATAAGCCTGGCCCGGGAAATCATGATCTTTCCACGATTGGTATTATTTGGGGAATATGAATTTCAGGCAGATTTTGGATGGGTAGATGAGCTTCCTGAAGGTGATAATTTTAAAAAAGAACAGACTTGGAGCACAGGGCTTGAATATTTTATATCTAAAAATTTCTCTTTAATGGGGAGCTACGATAGCAGATTTGGTGCCGGTGGGGGATTATCTATAAGGTTTTAATTTAAATACAAATTTTAAAAATCATAATTATGAATTATTATTTTAATAAAACAGTTAAAGGGAATTTTGAAGAAATCATAGAGAAAGTTTCCAAAGAATTAGAGAAAGAAGGATTCGGTGTCTTAACCGATATCGATATTAAAGCTACTTTTAAAAAGAAGCTGGATGTAGATTTTCAGAATTATAGAATTTTGGGAGCGTGTAATGCCCCTTATGCACATAAGGCTTTAACAGCGGAAGATAAGGTAGGAACTATGCTGCCATGTAATGTTATTGTGCAGCAACTCGATGACAATTCTATTGAAATTGCAGCCGTTAATCCATTAGCTTCTATGCAAGCTATTGAGAATTCAGAATTAAAAGATATAGCAGAAGAAATTACGAAAAAATTAAAAAAGGTTATCAGTAATATTTAAAAGAAAACAAATGAAAAAATCAAAATCAATATTAGGAGTAATGCTACTGGCAATAATAGCTTTCACCGTGACATCATGCCGAGATTCTAAGAAAGAAGATGATCACGAAATGGATCAAGACGATATGGAGATGGAACATGATAATATGGAAATGAATAATTCCTCAATGAATTCATCTGATAATATGGCAATTGATCAAGATAAATCTGCAACCGATATTATTATTGTGAATTATTTAGAACTTAAAAATGCATTGGTTGCAGATAATACAGAAGCAGCTGCAAGTTCAGGGGAAAAAATAGTGAGTGCTTTAAAAGCATTTGATGTTAAAAGTTATTCTGAAGAAGAGCAAAAAGAACTGAATGATATTATAGTAGATGCTGTAGAACATGCGGAGCATATTGCAGAAAGTGCAATGGACCATCAAAGAGAGCATTTCGAGATATTAAGTAAAGATGTGGCAGATCTAATAGCCATAACTGGAACTAACAAAACTTTGTACCAAGACTTTTGCCCAATGTATAATGATGGGAAAGGAGCAATTTGGTTGAGTGAATTTAAGGAGATCAAAAACCCTTATTATGGTAGTAAAATGCTTACTTGTGGGTCTTTGCAAAAGGAGATCTAAGTGATCAAAATTTTAAAAATAATTGGAATTATTGCTTTGGTTGCGCTTATAGGAATTCAATTTATTCCCACTACTCGTAACCAAAGTGATATTGTACCTGTAACAGATTTTATTACAACTAACAATCCGCCAAATGAGGTAGAAAGCATATTGCGCACATCATGTTATGATTGCCATAGCAACAGCACTGCGTACCCTTGGTATAATAAGATTCAGCCTGCAGCCATGTACTTAGAAGATCATATAAAGCATGGGAAGGAAGAACTCAACTTCAATGAATTTGGAGATTATTCTGATAGACGTAAAAAGAGTAAATTAAAATCAATATTGAGACAGGTGGAGCAGAATGAAATGCCTTTAGAATCCTATACATTAATACATAGGGATGCCAAAATTTCAGATTCCGAAAAGGAATTAGTTTTAAATTGGATAGATAAAGTTCTTGATAGTATTTGATGTTAAATGCTAAGAGAAGTCCTAGAAGGGGAAGAAGAATATAAGTTCGATTAATTAGTTGATCTTCTTTCCCAAATAGGATTTTATGTATTTCATGTAATAAATGTTAGTGCTCAATTAAACCAATAAAAATGTTTTCATCTTTAAAATCAATAAATTCAATATTTGAAATGAAAAAAACTAATCGTATTTTTAAACAGCATCTATTTTTACTATTATCACTCATTATAATTTTAGGAATCTATAGCTGCAAGGAAGAAACCAAGCATACCAGCTCAGAGGTAATGCCAATGGAAATTGAAGCGGTAGAGGTAGATGTAGAAAAGGAAAAGAATGAGGTAATAGCTCATATGAAGAAATATAAAAATGCCTTTCAAAATCTTTCCACAGAAGGGACTATGGAATTGTTCTCTGAAGATTCGCAGGTTTTTGAATCTGGTAGGGCTGAAGGTACTTATGCAAATTATATAGAAAATCACATTGGGCCAGAACTGAGTCATTTTAATAGTTTCACCTTTTCAGATTATATTATAGATGCTCAAATAGATCTTCCTTATGCGTTTACTACAGAAACCTATATCTACACCTTAGATCTAAAGCCTAATAAGGAGAAAAATAGAAAGGCACAAATTATTAGTAAAAAGGGAGTGGCAACTTCTGTTCTTAAAAAAGTAGATGGATCTTGGAAAATTTTAAAGACACATTCCTCTTCTAGAAATTATACTCCAAATTAGCCCTACAAAATTGTAATAAGACATACCGGACAAAAAAAGGAAATGTTTTGTGAAAGGAAATGAGTTTAAATATTATTAATGACTAACTAAAATTTAAAATTATGAAAAATGTATTTCGAGTATCAATGGTAGCACTTCTAAGTTTACTAACAGTAAGCTGTGGAAGTACGCAAACAGCATCTGAAGCTTTGGCAGAAAATGAATTTAGAAATGAAGTTTATAAAGAAATAGCTACAGATCAAACCAAATTTAAGGATTTCATGCAAGTTGTTCATAATTCAGCTGAGGGTGATAAATGGCTTATGAAAGATCATGTGCAAATGATGGAGGATGGCAAAATGATGAAAGTTATGAAAGCCAATCCTGAGATGCAGGAAAAAATGAAGAAAATGATGCAGGATAAAATGGAGAAGGATCCGGAAATGCAAAAGAAGATGATGGATAAAATGAAGGCTAAAATGATGGAAGATCCTGCTATGAAAGAAGCTATGATGCAAAATATGCATGCTGAAATGAAGGCGAACCCGGAGATGGCTGAAAAGATGATGGATAAAATGATACAGTTCTTACATGAGAATCCAGAAATGATGGATAAAATGCAAGCTAAAATGAAAGCCCATCAGGCTGAAATGAAAAATAACAAAAAGCAGTAGTTGAGATTCAATTACTTATATCTAATTTATTTATTAGGAATAGTAGGAAAGATGAAGTGTTCCGGGATATATTTCACGGGGACTTCATCTTTTATAACGAATTAATTTTGGAGAGAAGTGCTAGGTATATAAGACATTTCGCACTCGCTTTTTATCGCTAAGGACTATTTAAATCCTAAATAAATTAATTAAAATGGTAAACAGACACACCGCTAAAAAAATTAGAAAAACACACCGGTATCTGGGTTTATTTATCGGGATTCAGTTTTTAATGTGGTCAATTAGTGGTTTGTATTTTAGCTGGACAGATATAGACGAAATTCATGGAGATCAGTTTCTTAAAGCAAACGTAGAAAAAGCTGCTTTTAGTAATTTAATAAGTCCATCTCTGCTTCAACTAAATTCAGAAATAGCATCTTTAGAATTAATGGAGATTGGTAAAAAACCCTTTTATTGGATAAATGAAACTAGCCTCTTCAATGCTATAAGCGGAACAAAAATTGAAGGATTATCTCAAGAAGATGCTATGGCCGTGGCAAATAAGCATGTTATAAAGGAGCTAGAGGTTTCAAATATCGAAAAAATAAATGATACAGATAAGCATCATGAATACAGAGGGAAGCCATTGCCTGCTTATGTGATCTCTTATAAGTCTTGGGAAAATATTAAGGCGTATGTTGCTGTAGAAAATGGTAAATTTGAAAGTATAAGACATCGGGATTGGCGTTGGTTCGATTTTCTATGGATGACACACACTATGGATTATGAAGGGCGTGACAATTTTAACAATATTATTTTAAGGGCATTTTCCCTTTTAGGTTTATTAACAGTTTTAAGTGGTTTTACCCTATGGTTTACCTCATCACCAAGTATTAGAAAAGTTTTGAATAGAAATAAAAAAAGTAAAAGAAATGAAAAAGCAAGTTAGAAATGGTTCTTTGATTATCGTAATGGTTGCCAGTTTGGGGTTTTATTCCTGCGGAGAAAGCAAAGATAAAGATGCTACTAAAACTCAACAAGATGAAATGGAAATGCCAAAAGAATCTGCTGAGATTTTAGATGTGGAGGAGTTATCCAAGGTACAGTTTGAGGACACCAACACCCGAACATCCTTTGAGCATTATCTTGGGGTAAAAACTGCGTTGGTAAATTCCGATACTAAAGAAGTTAAGGAAAATGCAGAAATGCTATTAGAAAGTTTAAAGGTTATTAATGCAGAACAATCATTGCTAGACACTACACAACGGATGGTTGAAGCTGTAGACATTAATAAACAACGTGAAGCTTTTACTGAAATGACTAAGGGAATGGAAGTAGTTTTATCTGTAGCAGTTTCATCCGGAGAGATTTATAAACAATTTTGCCCTATGGCTTTTGAAGGTAAAGGTGGTTATTGGTTCTCTACTTCAAAAGAAATTAGAAATCCATATTTTGGAGACAAAATGCTTAAATGTGGTAGAGTTGAAGATGTAATTATGTAATTACGGATTCAAAATATTTAGTTGATGTTGAACTGGACTTGTTAATATAATTTATATATACAAGTTCAGTTTAAGGTCAGTGCTTTTAATCCACTCAAATATTAAAATTGAAAACTGAAGTTTTACATATTAAAAACATGGTTTGTGATCGCTGTATCCATGCAGTTCGTGATATCTTAGATCGAAATAATATCTCCTATAATAATATTACATTAGGAACTATTGAGCTTAACACCCCAATCAATTCAATCGAGACAGAAAATCTTCAGATGGAATTCAAAAAGCTTGGCTTTGAAGTTATTTCAGAAAAAAATCAACGTATAGTAAAGCAAATCAAGGCGATTATCTTAAATGATATCTTTCAGGAAAAGCTTAAAAATAATCAAAACTTATCGGTGAACTTAAGTAATCAACTTCATTTCGATTACAGCCATTTAAGTTCTATATTTTCTAAGACTGAGGGGAAAAGTATACAGACTTATCAAAATGAACTCAAGGTAGAGCGCATAAAAGAATTGCTTGAATATGATGAACTCAGCATCACCGAAATTGCAGATACATTAGGCTTTGGAAGTGCCGCGTATCTTTCTACTCAATTTAAAAAGATCACTGGATCTACTCCTTCTCAGTATAAAACTTCTAAAAAGGAAAGAAATACACTGGACACCTTTTAATCCCTCATTGAGGGTTTAACCCGCCTGACCGGCTGGGCAGGTTCCCCGAGGCCTGCCCGATAGGTTCAGGCGGGCTTGCCTCGAACTTTTAAAAGTATTTTCCTCCCGAACCATCGGGACATACCACGTGGGCTTGCCCCGAGGTTCTTGATTTTCCTATATTTTCATAAAATCTTTCCATAATATTAAAAGTCTTTAGTTTTTATAATAGGTAACTTTGAGTAGAAACCTAAAAACCAGAGTTATGAGAAATGAAAAGTTGATTCAAGCCTTAGGAAACTGTATTAACCACTGTAATTATTGTGCAGATGCTTGCCTAGATGAAGACAATGTGAAAATGATGGTAGATTGCATTCGCAGAGATCGCGTTTGTGCAGAAGCCTGTGCGGCTTTAAGTCAAATTTTGGCAACTAACTATAAAGATGTCCAAGGTCTAGTAGATTATTGTAAACAGGTTTGCAATTCATGTGCAGAGGAATGTGAGAAACATCACACACAACATTGTAAAGATTGTGCACAAGCATGCCGCGAATGTGCAAAAGCATGCGAGGCCTATGCCGCTTAATAAAAACTATTAATTTAATTAGTTTAAAACCTGGATTCGTCTAGGTTTTCTTGAATTTAGAAGACATGAAACATAGCTATACTATCTCTGGAATGACTTGTAACGGGTGCAGAGCTCACATAGAAAAAACCTTAAAAGAAGTTGAGGGTGTAAAGGATGCTACTGTAAATCTGGAAAAAGCTGAAGCAGAAATAGAAATGGATACTCACGTAAAACTGAGTCAGTTTCAAAAAGCTTTAAAAGAAGATGGAGGAGGTTATAAGATACATGAACCAGGAAAAATCATGAGTCATACTTATGATATTACAGGAATGACTTGTAATGGTTGTAGGACACATGTGGAAAAAGTTCTAAACGCTGTAGAAGGAGTCTCTAAAGCCATAGTAGATCTTGAAAAGAAGGAAGCCGTTGTAGAAATGGAATCTCACATTAAGATTCAAAAATTTCAAGAGGTATTAGAGAAAGAAGGAGGAACCTATCAGATTTATCCTCAAGGAAAAGCTCCAAACACAAAGGAGAATGGGTCTTCTAAAACCAATGAAAAAGGAACAGGAACTTTTTATTGCCCGATGCACTGTGAAGGGGATAAGACCTATAATGAATCTGGAGACTGTCCAGTTTGCGGGATGGACCTTGTAGAAGAATTCAGCATGGGATCCTCTTCCTTCGAAGGGGGGCAGGGGGAAGGATTTACTTGTCCAATGCACCCAGAGATCGTAAGAGATGAGCCTGGAGATTGCCCTATTTGTGGAATGGACCTAGTGCCAATGAAAGCAAATGTTTCTGCAGAAGCAAAAACTTACCAGAAGCTGCTCAATAAATTTAAGATCGCAGTAATTTTTACCCTTCCAATCTTTTTGATCGCGATGTCTGAAATGATACCAGAAAACCCGCTTTATGATTGGTTGGATATGAAAACCTGGAATTGGATCCAGTTAGGCCTTTCCATTCCTGTGGTGTTTTATGCTACCTGGATGTTTTTTGAAAGAGCATATAGATCTATAATTACTTGGAACCTTAATATGTTCACCTTAATTGGAATAGGTGCAGGTGTGGCTTGGGTTTTTAGTGTTTTTGGATTGCTTTTTCCAGACCTTTTTCCAGATCAGTTTAAAACGGAAATGGGTACTGTACATGTTTATTTTGAAGCGGCTACCGTTATTTTAACGCTGGTGCTTTTGGGACAGCTGTTAGAAGCCAGAGCCCACAGCAGAACCAATAGTGCTATAAAAGAACTTTTAAAACTCGCTCCAAATAAAGCCTATAGAATAGTTGATGGGGTGGAGGAAGAAGTACCAACAGATCAAATTATGGTGGGCGATCTCTTACGTGTAAAACCTGGAGACAAAATTCCTGTAGATGGAACAATTGAAAAGGGTCAGAGTAGCCTAGATGAATCAATGATTACTGGTGAGCCTATTCCAGTAGATAAGGTTGAAGGTGATAAAGTGAGTTCTGGAACTATTAATGGAAACCAAAGCTTTACTATGAGAGCCGAAAAAGTTGGAAACGAAACTTTATTGGCTCAAATTATAAAAATGGTGAATGATGCCAGTAGATCCCAAGCGCCAATTCAAAAATTAGCCGATAGAATTTCAGGTTATTTTGTGCCTATTGTAGTGTTGATCTCTGTGATCACCTTCGTTATCTGGGCAATATATGGTCCAGAACCTTCGTATGCTTATGCCATGATAAACGCTATTGCAGTCTTAATAATTGCCTGCCCTTGCGCTCTGGGATTAGCCACCCCAATGTCTGTGATGGTTGGTGTTGGAAAAGGCGCACAAAATGGAGTGCTTATTAAAAATGCTGAGGCTTTAGAGCAAATGGATAAAGTAGATGTGCTTATTATTGATAAAACCGGAACTATTACTGAAGGAAAGCCTTCAGTAGAAAAAGTAGTTTCATTAAAATCTTCTTATTCTGAAGATGAGGTTTTAAGATTTGTAGGTTCTGTGAACTCAATGAGTGAACATCCACTAGCACAGGCAACAGTGAATTTCTCGAAAGATAAAAATGTGAGCCTAAATGAAGCCGTCAATTTTAATTCGGTTACTGGAAAAGGGGTGACTGGGGAAATTGATGGAAAAAAAGTTGCTATTGGAAATGATAAGTTGATGGATGAGGAGAATGCAGAGATAACTTCAGAATTTAAGAATCAGGTTGAGAGCGAACAAGAGCAGGGTAAAACAGTTTCTTACGTTTCAGTGGACCATAAAATTGTGGGATATATTACTATCACAGATCCTATTAAAAAAACAAGTGCCCAAGCCATAAAGGAATTGATGGATGATGGGATAGAGGTTATAATGTTAACAGGAGATAACAAAAAGACAGCTCAGGCTGTAGCAGATAAACTTCACCTATCTGCGTTTAAAGCAGGAATGTTACCTGAAGATAAATTGAATGAAGTGAAAAAACTCCAGGATCAAGGAAAATTAGTTGCCATGGCAGGCGATGGGATTAACGATGCCCCGGCTTTAGCACAGTCTAATGTAGGAATTGCCATGGGAACGGGAACCGATGTAGCTATAGAAAGCGCAAAGATCACTTTGGTAAAAGGAGATCTGCAAGGAGTTGTAAAGGCAAAAAGATTAAGTGAAAAGGTGATGAGAAACATCAAACAGAATTTATTTTTTGCACTTATCTACAATACTTTAGGAGTTCCGGTTGCTGCCGGGGTACTTTATCCCTTTTTTGGATTGCTGTTATCCCCAATGATCGCAGCATTAGCAATGAGCTTTAGTTCAATCTCTGTTATTGCAAATGCGTTGAGGTTAAAAAATGCAACATTAGATTAGAATAAAAGATTAAAATTATGCAAGATTTTTTAAGTAAATGGGGAGAAGCTGCATACACTAGTGTAGGCTTTTTCTGGATGACTTTATGGGCCTTTGCGTTAGATTATGTTTTAAGCAGTTGTATTCAGGTTTTTGTAACCGAAAAGAGGAAAGCTTAATTAATAACTATAGTATAATATAAAAGCCACCTCATTTTATGAGGTGGCTATGTAGGGTAGAATAATCTAGAATATGAAATAAATTCTTTATTCTATATTTCTTAGACTCATAGTTTTAAAAAAGGTTTAAAATTGAATCCATTTTAAAATTCAAAAACCCACTAAAATAATTTAGTGGGTTCTAAACAATGAATGCAAATTTTAAATATTTGCAATTGGCTTTTTAAATTGTCGAAGCTTTTGTCAATTAATTACAGATTAATTAGTTAAACATTTCATTTTCTGTAAAAACCTTAAAAACATATGTGATACTATGGTTAATATTCTGACAGGGCAAACGCATTAAACTTTCATTAGATTCAGCACTTCTATCAGATAGTGGTTGTCCCATCCCGCTTTGAGCCTTCTGCTTTTAACGCCTATTTTGGATGATTTTTCATTTTTCAACAAATTCAATGCGATTTTATTGAGTATCGAGAAATTTTGAGTGGAGTTGCCTGTTCTTTTTCTAGAAGCATCTTCTGAAAAAGCAACATCTAAAGTCCAGTGCAACTTGTTTTCTATGGACCAATGGGAACGAATGGCCTTTTGGAAATCTTGGGAGCTGGCCTTTATACTTGAAATATAATATCTTATTGCATGTTGTGCAGGCTTTTCTGAGTTTTTAAACTCACGTTTGCTTTCTATTTTTATAACACTTGTCAGGTTTTCCCAGTTATTGGTCTTTTCAATAAACTGAAAGTTGTCGATCACACTGCATGTCCTGGTTTCTATCCTGCCATGGTCCAGTTCTTGGACAAGGTTTGATTCCATGGTTTTCCCAAATCTAAATTCATCTTCAATATGCTCCAGCAACTGAGGTTGATTGTCTTTTACGGCCAAGATATAGTCTGCATTTTTATTGACGATGGCCTTGGCTATTTCTGTCTGACATCCCATGGCATCAATGGTTACAATGGTGTTTTCTATGGACAAGGCCTTTAATAATTCTGGAATGGCAGTAATCTCATTTGACTTCTCAGAAACCTTGACTTGTCCCAAGACCAAATTATTGTCGTTTGCCCAAGCACTGACCATGTGCACCGGGGATTTTTTACCGCCAGCTTTGGCACCCCTGATTGTTTTGCCATCTATGGCAATGATTTCCCTGGGCTGGAGTTGTGCAAGATCACTGACCCATTGTATAAAGCACTTTTCAAATTGATCACTGTCAATATTGGAAAAAACGCGATTAAATGTGTCGTGCGAAGGGATGCCATTGGGCAGATCAAGGAAGCTGCGAAGGAATTCTTCTTTTGAGTTGGCATAGTTTTCCATTTCGTTCCATGAATCTGCCCCACAGATTACTGAAATGATCCCGATGAGAAGGATGCTTTCCAAATCATAAAGTTGCTTGTGGGAACGTCTAAAGTCGGGTATTTGACCAAATATGGTCTTTAGTTTTTGGGCGGTTTTCAAATGTGTAAAATATTTATTATCAGTATAATATACAATATTTTAAACTGAAAACAGCAAATATTCTGCTGGTTTTTTAAGTGATTGGCACTCTTTTTTACCCAATTAACTTAAACTTTTTTTAATGCGTTTGCCCTGAATATTCTGACCCATCATCGTCATGATCTTTTTTATTCCCTTTCATTTTTGACTTGTCCTTGTGCTTCATCATTTTTTCCTTATCCATTTTCATTTCTTCATTGTGCATAACTTCCCATCTTGCGAACTGCTTATCATCAAGAATTTCTCTTATATCTTCTTTGAAGTCATCCTGAATTTTCATCCTCTGTTCATGCATTTCGGCTTTTTCTTGTGGCATATCCTCTGCATCTTCTTCGGTCATTTCTGCTCTGTGACCTGCCTTCAACTCCTTCATGCTTTCCCATCTTTTCTGTTGAGCTTTTTTTAAGTCTGCTTTTTGTTCCACATTCAAACTCAATTTAGTAGCCATTTTATCAGAATACATAGTGGCATCCTCATCATGAGACATCATTTCCATATGATCTTTGTCTTTATCCTTATATTCTTTTTCTACTTGAGCAAAAGTTGGAAAGGAGAATAGGATCATCAATAAAACTAAATTTATTTTTTTCATAATTTAAATTATTAATTAATACTTAAACATCTAAAAATAAGCAATTTATGAGCTGTTAAAATATGTTTTAACACAAAAAAACGGTTGCCGTTAAAGCAACCGTTTTAAATCTTAAAATTTTAAAAAAATTAACCTTTTGCAATAGGATTTAGGATTAGATCAATTCTTTCCAAAGCATCCATTAAATGATAACGGGTTAGCTGATCATTAGATCTTCCTACCGCGTTTCTAATGTTACGCTGTAAAGTAACCAGTTCTCCTCTTACTACAGGTCTAATGTCACTTTGGGCAACATCAACATTCGTTCCGCGGCTAAATCGGCTGTTTTGTTGTTCCTCTGTCATTAAGTAGTCCATCCTGTTGATATATGCCCGTTGAAGGTTTCGTCGGTAGGTGCTAATTTCGCCACCTTTTCTAAGTTCGCTCCATACTCCGTTTCTAAGTTCGCTCATCATATCTAGAAGACCATAAGCTTCTCTTCCGTTTATCTCGCTGTTTTCAATAAGTCTTGCCATTCTTCCGAAGTCTAGCAAATTGTTTAAAGTTCTTTCCTGAGCACCTCTTAAACGCTCTACATTTCCATCAAATTCGATCTTATTAAAGATCTCCTGATCAATAAGCCATTCCGGGGTAGAGAACAATTCATCCTGAAGGAATTTCATTGCTACCTTTTGCTTATCTGCTGTTAAGTGAAAATATACAGCTCCATCCTGGTCATAGGTCTTGGTGAATTTTTTTACACCACCAATATTTGCTGCAACGTGACCCATGTAACGATTGTACTGCCCTAAAACCTGTCCATACATAGTCTCCAGATCATCATAATCTTTACCGTCTTCTGCAGTCCATTCAATAAGATTAGGAATTATTCTTTTGAGATTCTTTATTCCGTATTGACTGGCAAGTACTGCATCGTCACCAAGATCTTCGGTTTGTGAAGTAGGATCAATAACACCTCTTTGCTGGGCTCCAAAACGGTAGATAGGGTCATCGGCTTTTGCCAGGATCCATTCGTCCAAAACGGGTTTTTCTTCTACTCCCTTTTTTTCTGGTAAGGGCTTATAACCCCACATTATTGCATATTTATCATATGGCCCTACTTCCGGCATTAAAGCAACATCTCCATCTTCAGGTTGCGCGATATAATTAAAACGGGCATAATCCATAATAGAAGGTGCGGTACCATATTTTTTAGTGAATTCCGGATCTCTTAGATCTTCTACAGAATATGCAACACTGCTCCCCATATTATGTGGAAGACCTAATGTATGTCCAACCTCGTGAGAAGATACAAATCTAATAAGGCGGCCCATTACTTCATCTTTAAAAGCCACACCCTGTGCTTCTGGATTTATAGCAGCTGTTTGCACAAAGAACCAGTTTCTTAAAAGAGTCATTACATTATGGTACCAGTTAATATCCGATTCCAATATTTCTCCGGAACGAGGATCACTCACATGAGGACCATTTGCATTAGGAATTGGGGAAGCTAAATATCTTACTACAGAATATCTTGCATCTTCAGGGCTCCAGTCCGGATCCTCTTCTTTTGTTGGAGGATCTTTTGCTATAATGGCATTTTTAAAGCCGGCAGCTTCAAAAGCAACTTGCCAATCTTCTATACCTTCTTTAATAAATGGAATCCATTGTTTTGGAGTGGCTCTATCTATATAATAAACAATTTGTTTTTTAGGCTCAACCAGCTCTCCATTCTTGAATTTCTCAAGATCTTCATCTTTTACCTCAAGTCTCCAACGATCTAGGTAACGAACAGTTTCACTTTTTTGAGCTTCTAGTCCGTAATCCACCTGTCCAGTTGTAAACCAGCCAACTCTTTCATCATAATATCTTCTTTCCATAGGTACCTTTGGAAGAAGGATCATCGAGTTGCTCATTTTTACTGAAATTGAAGCAGTACTTGAATTAGAAGGTGGTTCAGAAGAATTATACGTTTTTACATGACGCACTTCAATATTTTCAGGATAACTTCTAATAGTATCTATATAAGATCTACTCTCATCAAGACGCGTAATTTTATAATTTTTACGGCTTCTCTCGGGAAATCCTAGAGCCTGAACGTCTTTCTTAAAAAGATCGTTTACTTTTATAACCGTGGAATTGCTTAAAGAGTCTTTGTGCAGAGCTTCAATTTCGAACGAATAAAGTATGGGCTCAAAGTTGGAATTTACCACTGCCTCATGAATCGGAAGAGAATCTGCTGCATAAACATCGTGGGAAACTACCCTCAATAAAACGGTTTTGTCTTTTTTCTCCCAGCGTAAAACCTGCTCATTCTGTTTCCCGCCACCAAAACCAATACCAGCGGCAGTTTGGGCTATACGGGTAACCATAAGCATTTCCCGATTAAAGAGACTGTCAGGGATTTCGTAAAAATAGTTGTCTTCTACTTTGTGGATGGTAAATAAACCTTTGTCAGATTTAGCTTCTTTGGTAATTACCTTGTCATAAGGTTTAATACCATTTTTGTCTTTAGATTCCGATTTTGCTTCTGTTTGCGCCGATGCCTTTTTTTCTTTAGGCTGAAAAACGGCACAACCGGAAACAGAGATTGACAAGGCTATTAATAATAGCTTGTGGGAAAACTGTTTTGTCATGTAAGGTGTTTTAATTTAATAATTTTGAATATAAGAAGTAGAATTACTTTACCGAAATTTAAAACGAAAAAAGACTACCTTTGGTAGCCTTTAGACTGAAATATTTTGAAAAGGTTTAATTTATTCAGAAATAAACTGAAAAATTAACATTTTAGAACCATTTTTCTACTTCTTCTAACTGAAGCGCAGCAACGGGCAATTTATTTTTCTTTCTTAAACCATTTAGTTTTTGATGCACTTGTGTTGCCTTATTTTCCTTCAACTTAGTAACACTTAAAAATTCGTGCATCACAACATCTACCCATTCCTGTGGCACTCCAATTTTAATAAAATCTTCAGGTTTTGGAACTGTCGCTTTCTTTTCTGGCTTCATTTGAGGGAAGAAAAGCACTTCTTGTATGGATTGGTTGTTTGTTAAATACATGATCAATCTGTCCATTCCAATACCCATACCAGATGTTGGAGGCATTCCATACTCTAAAGCGCGTAAAAAGTCATAATCTATAACACCGGTAGCTTCATCATCTCCTTTTTTGGCCAATTCCATCTGATGCTCAAAACGCTCACGTTGATCTATAGGATCGTTTAATTCAGAATAGGCATTAGCTATTTCTTTTCCACAAACCATCAATTCAAATCGTTCCGTTAATTCCGGATTATCTCTATGCTCTTTACATAAGGGGCTCATTTCTTTTGGGTAATCTGTAATGTAGGTTGGCTGAATATAATTGCCCTCACATTTTTCACCAAATATCTCATCTATAAGCTTCCCTTTACCCATAGTATCATCAACATCAACTCCAAGATCTTTGGCGGCCTGACGTATTTCAGATTCACTCTTTCCGGTAATATCAAAACCAGTAAAATGTTTAATGGAGTCTGCCATAGTTACTCTTGCATACGGTGCTTTGAAATCTATTTCATGTTTCCCGAAAGTGGCTTTTGTTGTTCCGTTCACAGCTATTGCACAATGTTCTAAAAGTCGCTCACAGAATTCCATCATCCAATTGTAATCTTTGTAAGCTACATAGATCTCCATGGCTGTAAATTCAGGATTATGCGTTCTATCCATTCCTTCATTTCTGAAGTTTTTTGAGAACTCATAAACCCCATCAAAACCACCAACGATCAATCTTTTAAGATATAATTCGTTCGCAATTCGCATATAAAGTGGCATATCCAATGCATTGTGATGCGTCATAAACGGTCTTGCCGCCGCTCCACCCGGAATTGGCTGAAGTACCGGAGTTTCAACTTCAAAATAACCTGCGTCATTAAAGAAATTACGCATGGCATTGAAAAGCTTGGTTCTTTTTACAAAAACCTCTTTCACTTTAGGATTCACTACAAGATCTGCATAACGCTGCCTATAACGTTGCTCCGGATCATTGAATTCATCAAAAATGTGACCTTCTTTATCTGTTTTAGGAAGTGGTAATGGACGCAATGCTTTACTAAGCAAGGAAAATTCCTTTACCATGATCGTTTTTTCTCCTACTTGTGTGGTAAAAAGCTCTCCGTGGATCCCTATAAAATCACCGATATCCAGTAATTTTTTATATACGTCGTTGTATTTACTTTTATCTTCATCAGGACAAATTTCATCTCTGTTGAAATATACCTGGATCTTTCCTGTAGAATCCTGGATATCTGCAAAAGATGCCTTTCCTTGAATTCTTCTGGACATTAATCGCCCTGCAACAACTACCTTCTTGCCTTCTTCAAAATTAGATTTGATCTTGGCACTTGTATGATCTACCGGAAACAGATCTGCCGGATAAGGATTGATGCCTAATTTTCTAAGAGAAGCTAATTTTTCCCTTCTTACAATTTCTTGTTCAGATAGCTGCATGATGTCTTTTAATTTGTGTCTTATCTTCAGGGATAAGAAGTTGCAAATATAATGACATTCACTTAACTAGTCAATTTGAAAATCATATCATTTAGAAAGAATCACTGCTATCTGAAAGTTGGTTTTTTTACTCCTTTTTTGTAGAATATGTGCTGAAATTCCCGAGATTCAGGAGCGACGATTTTTTCAATCGTTGTTCCGCGGGAATTTCAGCACGGTTTTTGGTTTTTTTGCCAAAAAATTCCTTAAAAAATGCGTCCTTCCTGCCCGAAATGTTCAGGCGGGTTCTTTGCTTCGTTTCTGATTGCTTCCGACGAGTGAAGCGAGAGGAAAGCACAGCAAAAGAAACCGAAGGTTCACGAACTCCATTAAAATAGAAACAGTGAGCTAAATGAAGGGCAGATAAAAAAAGACAATGGGGTTAAGATTATTAGTCCAAAACATAAGTGACAAGTTTTTCTGTGACAAAGAATAAAAAGGAGATATTTTCAGCAATTATTAATTGGTATCTTTGTGCGTTCAAGATAAAAAAGAAGGATTAATGAGTGTTTGGAGAGTTGTTCTATCGGTGTTGTTTCCCCCATTGGCAGTATATGACAAAGGATGTGGATCTATTTTAATTGTGCTCATTCTAACTTTGCTGGGTTGGATTCCAGGAGTGATTGCAGCCTTAATTATTTTAAACAAAGGGAAACAATGAACAAATTGGTAGAGGTTCAAGATCTTGGATTAAAAGATTATAAAGAAACTTGGGAGTATCAGGAGCAGTTATTTCAATCTATTGTAGACCTAAAGATCAGGAATAGGAGAGAAGAACTTTCTCTGGAAACCCCAAATTATTTGTTGATGGTAGAGCATCCTCATGTGTATACTATGGGCAAAAGTGGCGATCTTGAGCACTTATTACTTACCGAAGCTCAGCTTGAAGAAAAGAATGCCAAATATTATAAGATAAATCGTGGTGGAGATATTACCTATCACGGCCCGGGACAACTAGTGGGATATCCAATTTTGGATCTCGATAATTTTTTCACCGATATACATAAATATCTGCGTTTTTTAGAGGAAGTCATTATTCTAACTTTAAAGGAATACGGCTTAAAACCAGATAGAAGTCCAGGTGAAACAGGAGTTTGGTTGGATGTAGGAACGCCATTTGCCAGAAAGATCTGTGCACTGGGAGTTCGTGCCAGCCGCTGGGTAACTATGCATGGTTTTGCACTGAATATAAATGCAGATCTTGGTTATTTTGATAATATAATTCCCTGCGGAATTCGGGGAAAATCCGTTACTTCTTTAAATGTAGAGTTAGGAGTAAGGAATGTTGATCTTGCTGAAGTTGAAAAAAAACTATTACAGCATTTTTCTACTGTTTTTGAAGCACAGCTTAAAGCTTCAAATTAATTTTTACTTATTAAAAGCCGTAAGCAGACTACTGCTGGTTAGTTTTCTGTTCCCATTATAGTCTTCCTGCTTTACCATCCCTACAACTTTGGAAAGCCATTGTTTAGCAGTACCACTCGTAGTCATGCCCATTTTAAACTCTGAAGTATAGGTTATTACCACGCAATCAAAAGTGCCAGCAGGTGTAGTAACAGATTCTTTTCCAGTGACGCTTCTGTCTTTCATAGCCACATTCATTTTCATTCCGCCCATATTCATGGTCATTTCCATATTAGAATCAGGGAGTTTATCACCCACACTTAAATTATTTGGGATCTCAATATCATTTCCAGTGATCTCAAAATCCATATCACTGTACTGTTCAAATAACTGCGGACTCATCATAGACTTAAAATCTATAGAGATCTTATCTCCTTTGCAACTTACATCATAATCGGCTGTAGCGATTAGTTCTCCTTTTTCATCTTTTACAGTAGAAGAGATTTTGGCTATTTTTGCGCCGTTTTCATTACGTACATCAGTAATTTTATAAACCACTATAGCAACAGGCCTATCTTTTTTATCGTAAGAAGTAATTTGTGAAGAGATGCCCTCTTCCATGGCAAAATAAGTATTACAGTCTTGCGCAAAGCCAATAAAACTGCTTATTACCGTCAGAAATATTAATGCAAAGGCTTTCATAATGCAAAGTTTAGTCAATATCTAATTAGTTTTGTGAGTGTATGGGAGTATGATAGGGAAGTGTAAAGACTTCAGAAAACAGTCAATTGACTGAAGCTTAATAAATGGGGAATGTTTTTGATATTAACCATTAAAGCTTTAACTATCTATAAGTCAATCCATTGAATAAATATAAAATTAAGCTAAATCATGAAAAATTGCAATATTTATAATAATTATTTCGTCTATCCGTCTTGAGTCCAGTGACCAAATTATCCTATCTGGAAATGGTCACGTCACCCAGCCCCGAACCATCGGGAGTTTCAGGGTCTTATACCACATATTTGAGATGCTGAAACAAGTTACCATTGACGTATTATATAAGTTGCGGATTTATAGATAATTGACACACCTAATTCTTTGCAAGTTTTTAATACGCTTTTTGTTATGATTGAGGTGATTTCAAGAGATTGGAAAACACTCCTTTTAGTCGGTAATGATCTGTTTAATTTTTAAGATTGTTCATTTTTTTGCGTGTCCAAAAAAACGAACCAAAAAAAGGACACTTTTTTGTAGGTGTTTCCAATTATGCTACCGCATAATTTGAACCGTACTTCCACGGCTAAATTTTCTCCAAGGCTTCGAAAATTTTACGCCTTGGAAGTACTACACTTGCAAAAAAGAAGTTCTTAATAAGATAAATCAGCTGGAAACAATCATACGTCAAAAACCTACGCTAGATAATTTTTTATCACAGGTCTCAGCATGACTGGTAACATCTGGTATGAATTAGTTGAAAACAACTCACTGAAACAAAAGCGGACAATCAGTAATTATTTGAGACTAAAAATTATAAAGTATAACTTCATTTCCTTCTCCCAAAATTAAGGCAGTTTTGGAAACTCCTTGCTTGGCGCTTGCTACACCTGAAATACCAACACCATAGGTTGGGAAATTAGGCATCAGTTCTCCGTTTTCATTAAAGAGATATACTTTTTTAGCTTGGGTATCTGCAATAGATATATAGCTTTTTCCTTCAAACTTATATATAGAAGGCTCTGTATAAAGTCCAAAGTCCAACTGGATTTCTCTGTTATTGATCTTTAATATATTAGTAGAGAGTAACACCAATACATTTTCATTTGCTGTAATTTTCAAGCCATTACTAGCCTTAACTTGAACTTTACTTATTTTTCCATTGGAATCTATCTTCAGCAATTTGCCATCCTCGGCAAGGGATACAAAACTATTGCTGTTCTCATACCAAGCACTTTCAGAAAAATCTATTTTTCCCTTTACAGTAATACGTTCTTTTCCTTGTCTACTTAATATATGTAGTTTTCCATTCTGTTCAGGAACCACGATATAATCCTTGTTGTTTATCCTGATATGTTTTGGTGGCTGAATTATTTCAGAAGTAGCACCTTTAAAATCGAACCCATTTACCGAATTGCCTTTTGCATCATACATAAGCAGCTTGTTCTTTTGTGTGATCACAAATCGGTAATTTCTGTTGTTGTCATAATCGAATATGGCAAGTGGTTGTGTAATGAGATCATTAAATTTTAAAGGGAATCCACGGGTTTCTTTTCCCTTAGCATCTATCACGAAAAAATTATTTAAAGTTGCAAAAGCTAGATGTTGGCTGCCATTCTTATTAATGTCTATTTGCTGTATCTCTCCTAATATTTTGCTCTCCAATTGTTTTTTCCAAAGTGTTGTTCCTTGGCTCGAAACTGCATATAATACATTGTTTATGTCTTGAAATACAATTGCATTTATTTTGTTGGAAATTGAAAACAAGAACGGCTCACCCGATATAGATTCTGGCAAAGAGATGGTAACTGTCTCTTGAATACCCTCACTTTTGTCTGAACCAGCATTAGTTACCGAGCCATGTATATGGGAAAAACCATCACTTTTTACATACTGTATAGCTAAAAAGTTATAGTCCTTGTCAAAATATTCGGATAAAGAATTTGTGATTTGAATTGGGAGAGACTTGTAATTTTTATCCTTTGTTAGGTTAGGTGTGCTTACAATCAACAAAGAAGAAGATTCAGCTAGATCTGCTTGAAGAGCAAGAAAGGATTCATGTTTAGCATAAGTAGTGTTATTCTGATAATTGCTAATTATCAATTCCAAGGTTCCCTGATTTTTAGAATACACCAGGAAGTTCTCAATAAAGGCATATTTGGTAACTCCTTCTGAAGGAATTAATGGCTCTAAGAATTTTAAATCGGTGTTTTCAGAAATAGAATAAATCGAAACTCCGCGATAATCAGTTGCCATGGCATCAGAACTTGGCAAGGTTTCTTTTGCCAGTTGCGCATCGGTAGTATTTAAAGCTATAGCTATATCTTCTTTTAAATAAATTAGGCCAGCTTCCTTAGTAAAATTCAAAAGGTTATTGTTGTTCAATATCAGACTGTCCTTTTTAAATTTCTTCAGATTAGCATCTACATTTTTGAACTCTTTGTAAGTGAACGAATAGAATCCGTTAGCAGAAATCGGTACGATATTCTGAAGTTCATTTTTTTGATGTTGGACATTTTTAAAAATCTCCAGAATATTTTCAGAATCTTTATTAGAGACAGCAATCCCGTTGAAGTTCATTTTTTTGGACGAAAGATCCAAGTCTACAACACTCCAGTCTGAAATAGGTGTACCCAAAAGTTTATTAGGAACACTGTTTTTCTGAGTTTTAAATTTAGCTGCGGAATGGTTTATAAAAATGGAAGTTTTATCTAAGGATGCTCCGGCAATTGCCTTTTGAAAAGATTCTGTGCGGTTATCTTGGGATTGTGAATGATTTATAGCATCAATTAGCAAAGTTTTAGAAGAGCTAGCTAATATCGTATTATCTATAAAGACAGAATAAGTTATATTATTATCTATTGTGATCTTCTTGTAATCCAGCTCCTCTGTAGAAATGCTTTCAATAGAGAAATTAGGATGCTTCTTAAGAACCAAAGTGTCTTTTTTAGCTTCAACAATTATAAGATAATTATAGCTGACAGAATCTTTTCTTGAAAAAGCAATTAATGATTTAGAGGGTATAAGAAGATTAGTGTATTCTCTAAGGGCTATAATATTAAACCCAGATTGTAATTTATCCTTATCAAAAAAAGTAGAGCTATCTATTTTCGCTATAAAAGCAGGAACATTATTTGAAGAAATAATATAGTAGGAATTCTCCGGGACAAAGTTAAACAGGTCAGAGGAATAATTTTCTGCTTTCTCACAGGAGATTAAAGTAAAAACAACCAATAAGGCTGTCAATAATCTGGTCATATAAAATTGATTTAGACAAAAGTACTAAGTTATAAGTCTAATTTTAACTGATCGGGCAGCAATTTAAAACTTAATCGATGATATTTTGTTACTCCGTATTTCTTAATGGCAGCTCTATGCTCCTTTGTTGGATAGCCTTTATTCTGTTTCCAGTTATACATTGGGAACTCTTCGTGAATTAAATTCATAAATTCATCTCTATAGGTCTTAGCCAAAATGGAGGCAGCAGCAATATTCAAATATTTCCCATCCCCTTTTATTACGCATAGATGGGGAATGTTATTGTAAACTTTAAATCTATTTCCATCCACCAGTATATGATCTGGGACAAGATGCATGTTGAAGATCGCTTTATGCATTCCTAGGATAGAGGCGTTTAAAATATTGATTTTATCGATCTCTTTATTAAAGACATGTGAAATTCCGAAAGAAATAGCATCTTCTTCGATAATTTTTTTTAAAATATTTCTATTACTGGTTTTAACTATTTTTGAATCGTTTAATATGGTGTTTTTAAACTTCTTGGGAAGTATAACACTTGCTGCAGTCACTGGCCCTGCAAGACATCCCCTCCCGGCTTCATCGGTTCCACATTCTACGCCGCTTTTATTAAAGGAATTCAATAACATTTTACAAATTTTACATTTTTTTTATTATATCACGCAACCTTCTAGTAATTAATGCATCTAACGAATAGCGTAGTGTTAAGATTTTAACACATCAAAGGTTCAAATAATATTGTTTTATTCAATATTTATTAGGATTTTTGGCGCTGGCTAATTCAAATTAACAAAATAATGGAAAAAAAATTAAATGGAATTCTAACACTATTTTTAGTGTTCATGGTGCAATTAACCTTTGCACAAGACAAAACCGTTACAGGTACGGTAACGGATGAAGACGGCATATCACTTCCGGGTGTAAACGTAATCGTTCAAGGTACAAACAATGGTACTCAAACAGATTTTGATGGTAATTACTCCATCCAAACTTCTACAGGTCAAATCTTAGTGTTTAGTTACGTAGGGTTTGCTAAAAAACAAGTTACTTTAGGAGCTAGCAATGTCGTTGACGTTACCTTAGCTGTAGATGCTGCGGCATTAGACGAAGTTATTGTAGTTGGGTATGGTACAGCTACCAAACAATCCTTTGCAGGAACAGCAACAACAATATCTGCTGAAAACCTTGAGGTAAAAGCTGTTTCGAATATTACTCAAGCACTTGCGGGTGAGGTTGCAGGGGTGAATGTTATTAATACCTCTGGTCAGCCTGGTACTACTTCTACAATTAGAATTAGAGGTTTTGGATCGGTTAATGGAAACCGTGATCCGCTTTACGTTTTAGATGGTGTTCCTTTCACTGGAAGTCTTAACTCGATTAATCCATCAGATATTAAAACTACAACTATTTTAAAAGATGCATCTGCAACCGCAATTTATGGTTCTAGGGGTGCAAATGGGGTAGTGTTGATCACAACTAAATCTGGTTCTAGTACAGGCGATGATTATATTGAAGTTGATGTAAGAACAGGTATTAACGACCAAATAATCCCTCGTTATGACGTGCTTCGTTCTCCTGAAACTTATACTGAGTTGGTGTATGAAGGTATTTTCAACCGTGCGGTTATAAACGGGCGCCCGAATCCTGCAGCTTTTGCTAGCTCAGAGCTTTTTTCTGACAACTATATTCCTGTTGGATATAATCTTTTTAATGTAGCTAATGGTGCAGAATTGATAGATCCTGCGACAGGATTGATTCGTGAAGGAGTGACAAGAAGGTATACTCCTGAAAGTTATATAGATGAGGCTTTTAATTCAGCTATTAGAACTGAAGCGAATGTTCGTTTTGGTGGTGGTGACGAGAAAACTACTTATTTTGCTTCTGTTGGATATCTTAATGATGACGGGTATGCAATAAACACTGGGTATGACAGATATACCACTCGTTTAAATGTTAATACTCAAGTTAAAGAATGGTTAAAGGTTGGGGCTAACATTGGTTATGCTTATTCTGAAAGTTTAAACAATGGGCAAACTGTAGGTTCTGAGAATGTCTTTGAATTTGCTGATAAAACTGCGCCAATTTTCGGCGTATTCTTAAGAGATGATAATGGTGAATTGGTTCCAGATCCTATTTTTGGAGGTAGTCAAATAGATTATGGAAGTTCATCTGGATTTAGAACTAGACCACAGTCTGATAATTTAAATCCAATTGGATCTGCTTTATATGATTTTGATGGAACAGAAAGAAACGAACTAAACGGGAGCTTTTCATTGGATTTTGACATTACTCAAGATTTAAAATTTGAAACTAGATTTGGTGCTCAATACTCTATGGATAGAAGAACTGACGTTCAAAACCCATTCTATGGTACTGCCGTAGGAGATGGAGGTACTATATTTAAGCAAGACAATGAAAGATTAACTACGAATTTCCTTCAGTTGTTACGTTATAGCAAACAATTTGGAGATCATACTATTGAAGTTTTGGCTGCTCACGAATCAAATGATTTCGAGCGAAATTATAATGATGCTTTCAAAACAAAAGCGGTAGCTGCAGATATTTATGAGTTAAATAATTATGTTGTTTCGCCTAGTCCTGATTCAGGATATAATGAAGGTAGATCAATTGAATCTTACTTTGGTCAGGTTAATTATGATTTCTTAGATAGATACTACCTAACTGGATCTGTACGTCGTGATGGTTCTTCAAGATTCGTCAATGAAAAATGGGGTACTTTTGGTTCTGTAGGTGCTGCATGGATCGTTTCTAATGAGGACTTCCTATATAATAATGATATAGTTAGTTTCTTTAAATTAAAAACATCTTATGGTATTCTAGGTGATGAAGCTCAGACGGATGCTAATGGTAACCCTGTATATTATCCTGGTTATGACACATTCAATATCAACAACCTTAATGACGGTATTTCACTTTCTGCAAGAGACAATGGTAATCCAAATTTAACTTGGGAAACTTCAAAAATGTTTCAGGTAGGTACTGAGTTTAGCTTGGGAAGATGGTTAGATGCTTCGGTTGATTATTACGTCAAAAATACTACAGACCAAATATTTAATAGAAGAGTTGGACCATCACAGGGAATCGCAATTGTTGTAGTTAATGATGGAGATTTAAGAAACACCGGGTTAGAATTTAATGTAACTGGTCATATGTTTAGGTCTGAAGATTTTAACTTGAACCTAAATATAAATGGTGAAATTCTTACCAACGAAATTACCACAATGCCTCTTGACCCTTCTACTGGGGAAGAAAGAATATTAGATCCTCAAGGTGTTTTTGCATATTCTGAAGGTCGTTCAATTTTCGATATTTACGTAAGGGAATATGCAGGTGTAGATCCATCTAATGGAGCTCCACTTTGGTATCAATATTTTAATGATGCAAACGGCAATGGCTTGTTAGATACTGGTGAAGAGGGAATTAACTCTTTGACCCCTTATTTAGCTGAAAACCCAGATGCTGTTATTGCAAGAACTATTACTAGAACTTATGCAAATGCTACAGATAAATATATAGATAAATCTGGTATTCCAGATGTAAGAGGAGGTTTCAGATTAGGAGGAAACTACAAAAACTTTAATTTCTCTTCTCAGTTTATTTATAGCCTTGGAGGACATGGATATGACGCTCAATATGGTGAGTTAATGAGTGATCGTTTTGGTGCTGTAGGAAATAACTATCATACAGACATCCTTAACAGATGGCAAAATCCAGGTGATATTACTAGTGTGCCTGCACTTACAGATAACAGATTAGTGAATGGAACATCTACTTCAGATCGTTTTGTAACAAGTACAGACTATCTTGCCCTTAATAACGTATTGTTGGGATATACTGTAAACGAAGAAATGTTGGGAAATAGTGGAATAGATTATGTAAATTTATTCTTGTCTGGGGATAATTTATTTGCTGAGACTGCAAGAAAAGGTTTTCTACCAAATACTGCTGAAACAGGTAACTCAGGACGTCGTTTATATGCACCACTTACCACTTTTACAATGGGTGTAAGAGTTAAATTCTAAAAAAAATGAAAATGAAAAATTTATTAAAATTAACAGGAGTTGCTGCTATACTACTCTTTGGAGTGAGTTGTAGTGATGACTACTTAGAAAAAGAGCCATCTCAGTTTCTTACTGCAGATCAGGTTGAAAGGGCTGCCGTAGATAATCCAGCTGTTCTTGAAGGAACTTTGGCAGGGATTTATTCATTGATGTTTCAATCCGGATCAGGAGGAACTACAAGCCATACAGATTTTGGTCAAAAGGCATATGATGTCTTTGGAGATATGTTATCTGGAGACGCAGCTCTTTCTGTAAGTTCATTTGGATGGTATCGTGCTGATATCACAGAATTTCAGGCGCCGCTTGATTTTACAAGACAAACAAATTATCAACCTTGGAGATACTACTATCGTATTATTAGATCTACAAATGTTGTAATTGCAGGGCTTGGAGGAAATGATGTAGTGCCAGAATCAGAAGCTAACAAATATATTATGGGTCAGGCTAAAGCTTTAAGAGCTCATTCATATTTTTACCTGACTCAGTATTTCCAGAATGCTTATGATCCTGCACAGGAAATTCTTCCTATTTATCTTGATCCTGCAGATGAAAATGGCCCTAAATTGGCGGCCTCTGTTATATATGACCAAATAGAAAAGGATTTAAATGATGCTATTACCTTACTTGATGGGTTTGGCCGTACTGCAAAAAATCAGGTTAATCAGGATGTAGCAAAAGGTATTTTAGCCTATGTTCACGCTGCTAAAGGAGAATGGCAAGAGGTTAAAACACTTACGAATGATGTCATTACCACTGGTGGCTACTCAATTGTAAGTCGAGAAGAAGCAGTTTTTATGTCTCACGATGGTTTGGATGAAGACGGTGAGCCTACAGCGCCATACGGCGGAGGTTTCAATGATGTAAATACTTCAGGTTGGATGTGGGGTGTAGATCTTACTACAGATTCTGGTGTAGGATTGGTTTCCTGGTGGGGTCAAATGGACTACTTTTCTTATAGTTATGCCGGATTTGGTGATAACAAAGCTATAGATGCGGGTCTTTATGCACAGCTTAGAGATGGTGATATTAGAAAAAACCAATTTAATCAAACTACTACTAGTTCAAATTACTTACAGCCTTTTAATAAATTTTTCGATGAAGCAAGGGAACCAAGGGGAGCATCTCAGATTGTTACAGCAGATTTAATCTATATGAGAGTTGCTGAAATGTACCTTCTTAACGCTGAAGCGAATGCAAACTTAGGAATGGATTCTGAAGCAAGAACTTCTTTATTAGCTCTTTTAGACTTACGTTTAGATGATACTGCTTATGTTGATGCACTTTCTGGTGCTGCACTTGTTAACGAGGTATATCTTCAAACAAGAATTGAATTATGGGGTGAAGGAAAAAGTTATTTAGCTTTGAAGAGAAATAAAGGTACAGTAGTAAGAGGAGCAAATCACCTTTCTTCTGTAGGGGAGTCTATTCCTTTTAATGATGAAAGATTGACTTTTGAGATTCCTGAAGCGGAAATTCTTTTTAATCCTTTCGTTAGTACTCAAAATAACTAATCGATATAAAAACTATAAAAATGATAAAACACTTTTTAAAATTATTCGTAGTTCTGTTATCACTCGGGCTTGTTACAAGTTGTGATTATGATGATGATTTTGTAGAGCCTAATTATGTGACTTTCGATAGCAATTCAATTGCTATCGATGTTCAAGAGAACGGTTCTAACTCGAGAGAGGTTACCATTTATACTGGTAATAAAGTAGGAACCGATAGAACTTTTAATCTTGTTGTGGACGCTACTTCAACATTGCCTGGTTCTGTGTATGATTTTCCTAGTTCTGTAACAGTACCGGCTAATTCTAATGAGGTAACCTTTACAGTTAATCTTGCAGATGATGGATTGGCAAACAGTGGAGGAACTCTTATTTTGATGTTGGAAAAAACCGGTACTTATTCTACGGGAAATCCATTAACTTTGACAGTATCCAAAGTGTGTCCTTTCGATATTAATCGATTTGTTGGTACATTCGATGCGAGTGAAGTTTTTACAGCTGGGTCTAATGCAGGCTTTAGTTTCCTTGAAGGTGAATCATTCCCTGTAGAGTTAGCTTTGAATCCTGATGATGCATCAGGGAATAGTCTTGTTCTTATCGATGCCAGTGGAAATATCACTGGCGGTTCAGTGTTAACTTTTGATCCTGCAACAGGGGGTTTCACTATTCCTGATGATACAATGGTTTTTGGTAGACCACTGGTTTTTGCCTCTTCAAAAACTGATTCTTGTAATGAAAAGTTATCTTTTACTGGTGCTTTAGGAGCATTTGGTGAGTATACTGTAACTCTTCAGAAAATATAAATTCATTTTATTTTAATATTTAAAACCACCCAATTTGGGTGGTTTTTTTTGTTTCAATAAACTACAGCTGCCTTAATGGAATTATTATATTTTTGCTTTACATTTAAATTTCATGAGAAAGCTTATTATTATATTTTTTTTAATTTTTTCAATTTGTTCATTTGGACAAAGAAAACTTGGATTGGGCGGCGGTGGATCTCAGGGAGATGATGAGATCAGCAATACCACACAAAAAGACACTGTACCAAAACCACCCATCACAGCCTACAAGATTTTTTCTGTCTCTGGTGATTCCACCTATGTAGATACTACCCTAACTATAGAAAAGGATTATAAATTCAATTATCTTAGAAAAGATAATTTCGAGTTAGTCCCTTTTGCTAATGTTGGGCAAACCTATAATAAGCTAGCATATAATTTTAATGACAGAGATCTAATCCCAGAAATTGGTGCTAGAGCTAGGCATTATAATTTTATGGAAGCAGACGACATCTACTATTATAAGGTCCCGACCCCTCTTACCGAGCTTTATTTTAAAACCGTTCCAGAACAAGGGCAAACCCTAGATGCCTTTTTCACGATCAACACCTCAGAGCGATTAAATTTTTCTGTTGCCTATAAAGGATTACGTTCACTAGGTAAATTTCAGAATGTACTAACAAGTACCGGAAATTTTAGAGCAACATTTAATTACGCAACACTTAATAATAAGTATAGACTTAAAACTCATTTCGTATCTCTAGATTTGCTGAATCGAGAAAATGGCGGATTGACAGAGCAGGCATTAGCTCAATATATTGGTAAAGAACCAGAGTTTGACGATAGGTCTATTTTAGAAGTAAAATTTGAAAATGCAGAAAATGTCTTATTTGGTAAGCGTTTCTTTCTGGTTCAAGAATATGATCTTGCAAATGGGAAGAACAATAGGCTTACTATAGACCATAAGCTGGATTTTAGTGATAAGAAATATATTTTTAGGCAAGACTCACCAGTTGCCTTGTTTGGAGAATCCTTTAAAACTACCAATCTTAACGATAAAGTAAAATTAAGGAACATAGATAATGTTGCGGGTGTTACCTATGCTAACACCACGCTTGGGGAGCTAAAGATAAAAGCGGGGATAACCCATTATGATTATGGTTACAACTCAATTTTTATTTTAGAAGATCAAACTATTACCAATAGAATTATCGGTGAGAATTATGCCGCCGGAGCTGAGTATTTTAAAAACTTTGGACCTCTAAAAATGTATGGTGATTTTATGGTGAATGTAGCTGGCGACTTTAGTGGCCATAATTTCATGGCCGGAGCAGATTATTTTATCAATAAGAAGAATCAGGTCAAAGCTGAGCTTAGAAGTAATGAAAGTGCGCCTAATTTCAATTTTCAGTTATATCAAAGTGATTATATTAATTACAACTGGCAAAACGATTTTGATAATACCAATACTCAAAGTTTATCTTTAAAACTAGAATCAACTAATTGGGCAAATGTAGATGCCAGTTTTACCCGAATAACAAACTATGCCTATTTCTCAGCAAACGAAGAGGGATTAACAAGACCCTTCCAAGAGAGTGGAGAGATCAGTTACTTTAAAGTAAAGGCTAGTAAAGAGTTTCAGTACGGGAAGTTTGCTTTAAACAATACAGTGATGTATCAACAAGTGCTAAATGGCGACGGGGTTTTAAATATTCCTGATCTCACTACCCGCAATTCGCTATATTATAAAGACCATTGGTTCAAGCGAGCCCTATATGTGCAAACAGGTTTAACATTAAAATATTTCACTAGCTACCAAATGGATGGCTACGATCCTGTTTTAGCAGAATTTTATGTGCAGAATGAGCAGAAGTATGGAGCCTTCCCTGTAGTAGATCTCTTTTTTAATGCAAAAGTGAAACAAACCAGGATCTTTTTTAAGCTGGAACATCTCAATTCTTTAATAGACGGTAATAATAATTTCGCTGCACCAGAGCATCCTCATCGAGATTTCTTGGTGAGATTTGGTGTTGTCTGGGATTTCTTTCTTTAATCCCTCATTGAGGGCTTAACCCGCCTGACCGGCTGGGCAGGTTCTCCGAGGCCTGCACGAAACATTCAGGCGGACTTGCCTCAAATGTTTAAAGTATTTTCCTCCCGAACCATCGGGACATACCTCGTGGGCTTGCCCTGAGGTTCTTGATTTTCTCATATTTCTTTGGGCGTTTCCCCTCGCAAAACTCGGGGCCGGGCTTTATGCTTATAGTCCCAATTCCACAAAGTTCCATTGGGAGCTACCGCTTCAATCCCTAACGCGCGGGCATCACTGATGCCTTTTATTTAAAAAAAGCGCACTTCAGCTTTTAATGAGGAAAAAAACTTTTGCAGTAACTCCC
>NZ_KE384219.1:993073-994087 GCF_000424645.1 Gillisia sp. JM1 | reverse complement strand
ATAGCAGTATCCTGAGTAGTGCGGGGCACGTGAAACCCTGTATGAATTTGGCGGGACCATCCGCTAAGGCTAAATACTCCTGAGAGACCGATAGTGAACCAGTACCGTGAGGGAAAGGTGAAAAGAACCGTGAATAACGGAGTGAAATAGATCCTGAAACCATACGCTTACAAGCGGTCGGAGCCTTTAGGGGTGACGGCGTGCCTTTTGCATAATGAGCCTACGAGTTACCGTTGCCAGCAAGGTTAAGCATTTAAGATGTGGAGCCGTAGCGAAAGCGAGTCTTAATAGGGCGCACATAGTTGGTAGTGGTAGACGCGAAACCGTGTGATCTACCCTTGGGCAGGTTGAAGCTGTGGTAACACATAGTGGAGGACCGAACCCGTTGACGTTGAAAAGTCTTGGGATGACCTGAGGGTAGGGGTGAAAGGCCAATCAAACTCGGAAATAGCTCGTACTCCCCGAAATGCATTTAGGTGCAGCGTTGATTTAAAGTTTTATAGAGGTAGAGCTACTGATTGGATGCGGGGGCTTCACCGCCTACCAATTCCTGACAAACTCCGAATGCTATAAAATGTTGATCAGCAGTGAGGGCATGGGTGCTAAGGTCCATGTCCGAGAGGGAAAGAACCCAGACCATCAGCTAAGGTCCCCAAATGTATATTAAGTTGAAATAACGCGGTTGAACTGCCCAGACAGCTAGGATGTTGGCTTGGAAGCAGCCATTCATTTAAAGAGTGCGTAACAGCTCACTAGTCGAGCGGTTCGGCATGGATAATAATCGGGCATAAATATACTACCGAAGCTATGGATTTACAGTTTAGAATTGTAAGTGGTAGGGGAGCATTGTAACAAAGCTGAAGGTGAGTCGTGAGGCTTGCTGGATTGGTTACAAAAGAAAATGTAGGCATAAGTAACGATAATGCGGGCGAGAAACCCGCACACCGAAAGACTAAGGTTTCCTCAGCTATGCTAATCAGCTGAGGGTTAGTCGGGACCTAACGCGACCCCGAA
>NZ_KE384219.1:0-985501 GCF_000424645.1 Gillisia sp. JM1 | reverse complement strand
ATTGATATTCTTTGGGTAGAATGTTCTTCTCTTCTAAATAGAAATGAACCTTGTCTGTTGATGATTTATGACTGATGATCTCAAAATATTCTAATATGCCTTCTGGCAATAAATAGCGGGCTAATTCTTTATCCAAGTTCTAAGTGTTTTGCTTGCAAAGATACATTTCTCCCCAAGTTTTCACCTTGATCCCTGAACTCCTCTAAACTGTGCCCTAAAATTTTGGAGTTTTCTGTTGTTGTTTAACTGATCCACTGCCTTTTTGGAATAAGCCCTGCAAGGGTTTGAAACCCTTGCAGGTTGGTGTCAAGCTATATTATATAAATCCCTGAATTTTTTGTATCTGAAAGTTTTCATTAAAAATTGAACAGCCCAGGGAACCCAAAAAAGTGTACTGAATCAAGGATCCTCCATTCCCTAAATGCTGAAAGCATCCTTAGGATGTCCGGCCAGGGATTGAAGCAAGCTACCTTGTAGCGCGGAAAGCCCGGCACAAGGCGAAGCCGAAGTGGGACGCCAAAAAAGATAAAAAAGGAAATAACTAAAATTTGAATTTCTTTATTGAAGAGAATGATATTAAAATTTTTATGCCAGGGTTTCTATTTGAACTCTTAAAGTCTATACTTTGAAAGTAACAACAGATTAAAAATGTATTCCCCAAAAACGTAATATCTAATAAGTTATTAAATAATTTGTATATCCGTTTATTGACCTAATAGTATTTCGTCACCCTGAATTTATTTCAGGGTCTCTTGTTAATTATATTCATATACGGTATTATGAGATTCTGAAACAAGTTCAGAATGACGTCTTTTGTCAGTTTAGGATACTTACGGACACACATATTAAATAATTGTCTAAAAAAACTAAAGCAGCTCGAAAGAGCTGCTTTTTGTATTTATATGCTTAGTGATTATCCGTTAATAATGCTTCTGGAGATCACTATTTTTTGTATTTCTGAAGTTCCTTCGTAGATCTGAGTGATCTTTGCATCACGCATCATTCGTTCTACATGATAATCTTTTACAAATCCATTTCCACCATGTACTTGTACAGCTTCAACAGACACATCCATAGCTACTTGGGACGCATATAATTTAGCCATTGCGCCAGAAAGATCATAATTTCCGTTATTGTCTTTATCTACAGCAGCTTTCATCACTAACAATCTTGCAGCTTCAATAGAAACATGCATGTCTGCTAATTTGAAAGCTATTGCTTGATGATTACAAATTTCAGTTCCAAAGGCCTTACGTTCTTTGGAATATTTTAGAGCTAATTCGTATGCACCCCCAGCAATTCCTAAAGCTTGTGCGGCAATTCCAATTCTTCCACCGGCTAATGTTTTCATAGCAAACTTAAATCCGAAACCATCTTCCCCAATTCTGTTCTCTTTTGGAACTTTCACATCATTAAAAACTAAAGAATGGGTATCACTTCCTCTAATTCCTAACTTATTTTCTTTGGGTCCAATTTCAAAACCTTCCCAGGTTTTTTCAACAATAAAAGCATTAATTCCTTTATGTTTCTTCTCACGGTCTGTTTGTGCAATTACTAAATAGAAATCGGCAGTTCTTCCATTGGTGATCCAGTTTTTGGTGCCGTTTAAGATATAATGATCTCCATGGTCTATTGCAGTAGTTTGTTGTGAAGTGGCATCACTCCCTGCTTCTGGTTCAGAAAGACAGAACGCACCTATAGATTCACCAGTAGTTAACTTTGTTAGGTATTTTTCTTTTTGTTCCTTGTTACCAAAGGTATCTAGACCCCAGCAAACCAAAGAATTATTTACAGACATAACAACAGATGCAGAAGCATCTATCTTGGAGATCTCTTCCATTGCAAGTACGTAAGAAACCGTATCCATTCCGCCACCACCATATTCTGGAGAGGCCATCATTCCCATGAAACCTAGCTCCCCCATTTTTTTTATCTGCTCGGTTGGAAACTCTTGCTTATCATCTCTTTCAATTACTCCCGGTAAAAGTTCATTATTTGCGAAATCTCTGGCAGCATCACGAATCATTATATGCTCTTCTGTAAGTTTAAAATCCATCAGGTAATTTATTTTAAAATTTCATTTTTTTAAAGTGCACAAAGATACCTTTTTGACCCCTAATATTCAATTAAGAATAATTAATTTTACGAATATGGAAAGAAACGAATATAAGGTTTTAGGCATTATGTCTGGTACTTCTTTAGATGGAGTAGATATAGCATGGTTACATTTTACAAAAGGAGCGCATTGGGACTTCAAAATATTGAAGGCAGAGACCATCCCCTATTCCAATCCGTGGAAAGAAAAATTGAGCACCGCATTCAATATATCACCAATTGAGTTGATGGAGTTGGATGAAAAGTATACAGATTATTTAGCCGATTTAATCACAGCATTCATTCAGAAAAATAAAATCGAAGGATTGGATGCTGTTTGCAGTCATGGGCATACCATTAAACATGAACCTGAGAATGGTTTAACTCTACAAATAGGGAACCTTCCACATCTGGCAGAACTGGTTGAAGAAACGGTGATCTGTGATTTTCGGGTTCAAGACGTGGCTTTGGGTGGCCAAGGTGCACCCTTAGTGCCTATAGGAGATGAGCTGTTATTTGCACAATATACGTATTGTTTGAATTTGGGAGGCTTTGCCAATATCTCTAATAAGAAAGAAGGGGTAAGAATAGCTTATGATATTTGCGCCGTAAATACCGTGCTTAATTATTATTCTGAAAAACTAGGCTTTGAATATGACAAAGCTGGTAAGATCGCACGCAGTGGGAAATTTGATCCTGACTTATATAAACACCTGGAGACTCTTGCTTTTTATAAGTTGTCTCCTCCTAAATCTTTAGGTATAGAATGGGTAAACACCTCCGTTTTACCAGTTTTGAAGGATTTTGAAGAAGATATTCCTTCAATAATGAATACGTATTGCCAGCATATAGCTTCAGAAATAGTAAAAAATATAAAAGACGATCCTGAAGTTGAAGTCTTAGTTACCGGCGGCGGTGCCTTTAATGATTTTTTAATGGAACTTCTTCAACAAAAGACAACTGCTAAGATCTTTATTCCAATTTCAGAAATTATAAATTTTAAAGAAGCCGTAATTTTTGGGTTCTTAGGAGTGCTAAAATTACGAGAAGAGATAAATGTATTGAGTTCTGTAACAGGAGCAGAAAATGATCATTGTTCAGGGGTAGTTTATGGGCCCTAATATTTTATAATTTTCCCCATAGCGGCGGTTTTGTTTTTTATATTTGCGTTCAAACTGAATTATATGAAAGAGTTACTCGATTTATACGAAAATAAGGAACCTGAAATTGTTTTTAACTGGAAAGATGCGGAAACCGAAGCGGAAGGTTGGACAGTAATTAATTCTCTTAGAGGTGGAGCTGCCGGTGGTGGAACCAGAATGAGAAAGGGACTGGATATAAACGAGGTTCTTTCTCTTGCTAAGACCATGGAGGTGAAGTTCACCGTTTCTGGACCAGCAATTGGAGGAGCAAAATCGGGTATTAATTTCGATCCAAGTGACCCAAGAAAAAGGGGTGTTTTGGAAAGATGGTATAAAGCGGTTTCTCCATTATTAAAAAGCTACTATGGAACTGGAGGGGATTTGAATGTAGATGAAATTCATGAAGTTATTCCAATAACTGAAAATTGTGGAGTATGGCATCCTCAGGAAGGTGTTTTTAATGGGCATTTTCAACCAACTGAAGCAGATAAGATCAATAGAATTGGACAGTTGCGTCAAGGAGTGATAAAGGTTCTTGAAAATTCAACTTATTCTCCAGATGTATCAAGAAAATATACTGTTGCCGATATGATTACTGGTTACGGGGTTGCTGAAGCTGTAAAGCATTACTATTCAATTTATGGTGGGGAGGTAAAAGGTAAGAAAGCGATTGTTCAGGGATTTGGAAATGTAGGATCTGCAGCGGCTTATTACTTATCTCATATGGGGGTTAAAGTAATAGGAATTATAGATCGTGTTGGAGGAGTGATAAATGAAGACGGGTTTTCTTTTGAAGAAATAAAAGAATTGTTCCTTAATAAGGACGGGAATACATTGAAACATCCAAACTTGATTCCTTTTGAAGAGATCAACGATAAAATTTGGGATCTGAATGCCGACATATTTGCTCCTTGTGCAGCATCTAGGTTAGTAACTAAAGACCAAGTGGAAAGACTAATTGCTGGTGGATTAGAAATGATCTCGAGTGGAGCGAATGTTCCCTTTGCAGATAAAGAAATTTTCTTTGGCCCTATTATGGAATATGCAGACGAAAAAGTAAGTGTAGTCCCAGATTTTATTGCAAATTGTGGTATGGCAAGAGTGTTTGCTTATTTCATGGAAAGACGAGTATATATGACCGATGAAGCAATTTTTAACGATACTTCTATCACTATAAAAAATGCAATTCAGAATACATTTAATAATAACAGTTCTAAAACAGGAATTAGTAGCACTGCTTTTGAAATTGCATTAAAACAACTAGTATAGTTTTAATAACAACAATTAAAATTATATTCTCACGTTACACTAACAAACCTAATTTTATCTATGTTAAACTTTTTCCAAGATACCGACGCTGCTCAAGCAGCCCTAGAGGTTGAGCCTGTCGTAGAAGAGAAAACTCTTTCGTTATTTGATTTAATGATGAGTGGTGGTTTGGGTGGCCAGATCATTATCGGGATTTTATTTATACTGCTATTTGTAGCCGTATACATTTATTTCGAAAGATTATTTGCAATTAAAGCCGCCACACAAGTAGATCCAAATTTTATGCTTCAAATTAAAGACAGCGTATTAAACGGAAATATAGAATCGGCTAAAATTAGATGCGCCCAAAATAATTCCCCTGTAGCAAGATTAACTGAAAAAGGGATCTCCAGAATAGGCAGCCCATTGGAAGACATCAACACTGCAATAGAAAATGCGGGAAGACTAGAAGTATATAAACTAGAGAAGAATGTAAGTGTTTTGGCAACCATTGCTGGGGCTGCACCAATGATAGGATTCCTTGGAACCGTAATTGGGATGGTTTTGGCCTTTCACACCTTGGCAACAAGTAGTGGTCAAGCAGAAATGGGTACACTTGCTGAAGGTATTTATACTGCAATGACAACGACCGTAGCTGGGTTAATTGTAGGGATTATAGCCTACATAGGTTATAACCACTTAGTTGTGAAAACAGATAAAGTGGTTCATCAAATGGAGGCTACAGCAGTAGATTTCCTTGACCTATTAAACGAACCTGCTTAAAATGAAATTAAGAAGTAGAAATAAAGTAAGCGCAGATTTTAGCATGAGCTCTATGACAGATATTGTATTTCTGTTATTGATCTTTTTCATGTTAACTTCTCCAACTATAACTCCTGAGGCCTTAGATCTTATTTTACCAAAAGCAAAGGGGAAGACTACTAATAAATCTAATCTTTCTGTAAGTATAACGAAAGATCTACAGGTTTATATAGATAATGACAGAATAAGCAATAGTGCTTTAGAAAGCACGCTTATCAAGAGATTAGCAGGGGTTGAAGATCCAACAATTATATTAAGGGCTGAAGAAGGAGTGCCAATAGAAAAAGCAGTGAACGTTATGGACATTGCTAATAGAAATAAATATAAGATTGTACTTGCTGTTAAGCCTGAAAAAGTAAATTAATAATAAGAACTCTGTGAGCTTTCTAGATACTAAACACGAAAAAAAATCTTTTACCATCACGGTAGTAATACACGTGTTGCTCATACTTATTTTACTACTTTTTGGGTTACAATATTTAGATCCACCGCCAGAAAATGGAATAGCAATTAATTTTGGCACGTCAGAAGTGGGTTCTGGAGAAAAGCAGCCTACGGAAGCAATTAAATCTGCACCACAAAAATCTGCTCCTCCTGTAGTTGCTCAACCTAAAACTCAAGTTGAAGAGGTAGTAACTCAAGAATCTGAAGAAGCTCCGGTTATTCAGAAAAAAGCAGAGAAAAAACCTATAGTTCAGGAACAAAAGGTGGAGCCTAAAAAGTTACCACCAGCTAAGAAGCCAGATCCTACTCCAGATAAGTCTACTACAGATGCTATGAGTAGTATCTTGAACGGTCCGAAAAGTGATGGGACTGCAGCCGGGGGTGAAGGGGACGACAGAGTTGCCGGAGATAAAGGAAGCAGAGATGGTGATCCCAATGCTAGTTCTTATTATGGAAATGGTTCAGGATTAGATGGTGATGGAAATTATAGATTAGGTGGGAGAAAAGCATTGAATAAGGAGAAGATTCCGCAAGATTGTAATCAGTCTGGAATTGTGGTCGTAGAGATCAAAGTGAATCAAAATGGACAAGTTATAAGCGCAAGTCCGGGACAAAAAGGAACTACCAATAGTGCTACTTGTCTAACAGAGCCAGCCAGGAAAGCAGCCTTAGCTACAAGATTTAATAGTGATTCTAATGCACCTGCTGTTCAAACAGGATTCATTACCTACAATTTTAAATTATCTGAATAGTGTCTACTTATTCCCAAACTGTTGAGTGGATGTTTCAGCAGTTGCCCATGTATCAACGTGTAGGTGCAGATGCCTTTAAAAAGGATCTTTTCAATATTATAAATTTATCAGAATTCTTAGGGAATCCTCACAGGACCTTTAAGACGGTTCATGTTGCAGGCACTAATGGTAAAGGTTCTACAAGCCATATGCTGGCTTCCATTCTTCAAGAATCTGGATATAAAGTAGGTCTCTATACCTCCCCACATCTTATCGATTTTAGAGAACGTATTAAAATTAATGGCCTTGAGATCCCAGAAAATGAGGTTATCTCTTTCATAGATTCCAACAAGAATTATTTGGAGCAGCATAATCTTTCCTTTTTTGAAATGACTGTTGGAATGGCCTTTAGTTATTTCAGTAAAGAAAAAGTAGATGTTGCAATTATTGAAGTTGGCTTAGGGGGAAGATTAGATTCTACAAACATTATTAACCCGGTACTTTCTGTGATCACTAACATTGGCTTAGATCATACTAATATTTTGGGAAATACTCTAGAGGAGATCGCTTTAGAGAAGGCCGGAATTATAAAGCCGAATACCCCCGTGGTTATTGGTGAGTTTCAAGACGAGACCTTTCCTGTATTCGAAAGGGTAGCTAAAAATAAATCTGCAAAGATACTTTTAGCTTCTTCTCAAAATGTAGTTTTCGCATCAGATCTTAAGGGAGATTATCAAGAAAGAAATTCTATAACAGCATATTCCGCAGTGAAAGAACTTCAGCTACTCGGATTCAATATTTCTTCAGAAAATATTACGGATGGTTTGCTCTCTGTAGTTAAAAACACAGGGCTTCAAGGAAGATGGCAGCAACTTCATGATAAACCCAAAGTGATATGTGATACGGCTCACAATAAGGAAGGTTTAAAATATGTCATAGCTCAGTTGAAAAAAGAAACTTATAAGCGGTTGCATATAGTTCTTGGATTTGTAAGTGACAAAAAATTGGAAGATGTATTGCCTCTATTTCCTAAAGACGCAAATTACCATTTTTGTAAACCTGATATCCCGAGAGGGCTAGATGAAAAAGTACTTCTCAAGGCAGCTTTGCAATTCCATTTAAAAGGAAGCGCATACAAAAGCGTGCAAGAAGCTTATGAAGTTGCTTTGCGCTATGCAAAAGAAGATGATCTCATCTTTATTGGGGGTAGTACTTTTGTTGTTGCTGAAATTCTCACTCTTTAACACAAAATTCTTCTGTTTTGTCGACTATATCTATTTAACCGCGCAAGACTTTTCACATAATTCAGTTAGAGGATTGACTCTGAATCAATTAATTCACGGTTTATATTTTGGCTCTACTAATCAGGAATTTTACTTTTACTAAAATCTGTAAATAATTAATTTTTTTCAAATTTTAGTTTGTGATATTCAAAATCTAGTCTATATTTGCATCCGCATTCAAGCGTTTGCGGGCAATTAGCTCAGTTGGTTCAGAGCACCTCGTTTACACCGAGGGGGTCGGGGGTTCGAATCCCTCATTGCCCACTAAAAAGCTTCCTTAAAAGGTAGCTTTTTTTAATGAAATATTGGAATAACATCCTATTGTGTTAATAATAGGGCAATTAGCTCAGTTGGTTCAGAGCATCTCGTTTACACCGAGAGGGTCGGGGGTTCGAATCCCTCATTGCCCACGAAAGAAAGCCTTCCATTTATGGAGGGCTTTTTTTGTGTACTTTGATTTAATGCGATTTTATCTCTACATTCTTCATTCTAGGCAATTGAATAAATACTATGTTGGTCATACTTCCAACATTGAAGAACGGCCAAAATCTCACTTATACAATCATTTAGGGTTTACTTCCAAAGCAAAAGATTGGGTTCTTGTTTATTCTGAAGAATTTTCTAAAAAACAGATGCACAAGCCAGAGAGCTACAAATTAAGAAATGGAAAAGTAGATTAATGATTGAAAAATTAATTGAAGAAAAAAAGGTTTAGAGCATCCCCATTTAAATCGGGAGGGTCGGGGGTTCGAATCCCTCATTGCCCACTAAAGAAAGCCTTCCATTTATGGAGGGCTTTTTTTGTGTGCTTTGGTTTAATGCGATTTTATCTCTACATTCTTCATTCTAGGCAATTGAATAAATACTATGTTGGTCATACTTCCAACATTGAAGAACGGCCAAAATCTCACTTATACAATCATTTAGGGTTTACTTCCAAAGCAAAAGATTGGGTTCTTGTTTATTCTGAAGAATTTTCTAAAAAACAGATGCACAAGCCAGAGAGCTACAAATGGATCAAACCATATTATTGGGGAGCTCAAAAATTATGCATATAATTTAGTTAGTCTATAGAGGAAGAATTTCACATCTCTGACACCTCTAAATGAAGCTCTGAATTCTTTTATTTTGGCATTAAAGGATTCCGCTGAAGCGTTGGTGCTTCTGTTGTTAAAATAGTTTAGGATGGTCTCGTAGTGCAGTTTTACGGATCTTGCAATGGTATTGAAAGACTTAAATTCGGAATTGTCGACTTTGTTGTACCAGTGTGCCAATTTTAGCCTAGCTACATCTTTATTTGTGTTGTTTCTAAAAATATGGCTTAGCCCTTGAGAGAAGTTGTATGCTTTTTCAATAGTTGGGTATAGATCAAATAATATTTCAGCCCTTTCTATTTGTCTTGCCGTCCATTTGGCTTTTGATTTGAACAATAGATATCGGCCTCTAGCGAGCAGCTGCCTGTGCGTGTCCCCATTACTGAGAAGCTCTGGTTTATATGTTTTTTCATTTTTCCTGGCTTCTTCAATAGCTTTGTTTTCTTCTTCTATAATTTCCCACCTTAATCGGATACGTTCTTCTTGCACTGCTTCTGAGGCCAGTTTTTGAACATGGAACCTATCTGTGACTATTTCGGTTTTGGGGAAACATTTTTTAGCGATCAAATTCATGCTCCCAGCCATATCCACAGTGACTTCTTTTACCATATTGCGCCTTTCTACTGGGATTTCATTTAGTACCTCAATGACATCAACTGCTTTGGTTCCTTTAACAATGGCCACTATGCTGCCTTTCTTTCCGTTAGCTGCTTTGTTTGTTAGAATAGTGTAAAGTTCACCGTTGGATAAAGAGGTTTCATCTAAACTCAAATAGTTGCCCAAGTTCTTTCCATAGAGCAGCCAATCTTGTGAATGCTCTTTTTGCGCCCAATCCTTAAAGTCGCTGAGATGGTTTTTGTAGTGGTACTGCAGCGCTTTGCCATTGGTCTTATAATAGTCACCAAACCGTTTGGCACTTACCGCATGAGTATCAAGCGATACCTTTTAAAAAAGAGCCAAACTCGTTAGTTATCCGAGTGCCTTTAGCTATTAAGTTCCAATCTCTTTTTACTATCTCTCCTGTATTGACCAGGGTCCAACGCCTACGTTTTATATGGAGCAATACGGATTTACCCCTTAGCGGAAAATCTTCAACCGTTATTTCTGGTAAGAAGCCTTTGGATTGTGCTATTTCTGATTGATATTCTTTGGGTAGAATGTTCTTCTCTTCTAAATAGAAATGAACCTTGTCTGTTGATGATTTATGACTGATGATCTCGAAGTATTCCAATATGCCTTCTGGCAATAAATAGCGGGCTAATTCTTTATCCAAGTTCTAAGTGTTTTGCTTGCAAAGATACATTTCTCCCCAAGTATTTACCTTGATCCGATTTTATCTCTACATTCTTCATTCTAGGCAATTGAATAAATGCTATGTTGGTCATACTTCCAACATTGAAGAACGGCTAAAATCTCACTTATACAATCATTTAGGGTTTACTTCCAAAGCAAAAGATTGGGTTCTTGTTTATTCTGAAGAATTTTCAAAAAAAACAGATGCACAAGCCAGAGAGCTACAAATTAAGAAATGGAAAAGTAGATTAATGATTGAAAAATTAATTGAAGAAAAAAAGGTTTAGAGCATCCCGATTTAAATCGGGAGGGTCGGGGGTTCGAATCCCTCATTGCCCACTAAAGAAAGCCTTCCATTTATGGAGGGCTTTTTGTATTTTGTAGATATGTATTTTTATCTATATATTTTAGGATCAAGCCTAATTATTGAGTTTATGCAAAAATTGGTCTTGATCCATAATTTGCATCTTAAAGAGTTGCTATATGTGCATCCAAAATCTCATATATTTTGCTACCTAATGATTATTCTATAAAAATATGAATTCGATTAGGTTTGAAAACCGCTAGAAATCAGCATTTAAGAGTGGTATCTCTTGTAAGAAATATGTTGTAGTTTTAGGTAATATTTTATTTAATACATTTTAAAACTGTTAGGTTATTTCCTGACATCTAGTTTATAGATATTATGCTTAAATTTATTATAACGTATCTTTCCTTTTTTTGTATAGGTCTGCTATTTAGTCTGAAGTCTTATAGCCAAAATTTAGTACATAAAGATAATTCTGAGTATTATCTATTATTCGACGAGGTTGTCGGAATACAAAACACAAAAATTTATAACGGTACAGAAATCATTCAAGGGCATAGAGTTTCAAATGAAAAAAATGAATATTTCTTTGAAGACTCTTTTGTGTCCTCAACCGTTATTTTTGATGGTCAACCTTATTTCAATGTAGACTTAAATTATAATATTTTTGAGGACCTAATAATTATTCGTTTAAAAAATGATATTGGAAAGATTGCTTTCAAACCAGTTCAAGAGAAGGTAGAAGGTTTTGTTTTCGGACCGTTTGAATTTACAAATTTCACTTCATTAAATTCTCCAGAATTTAATGGATTTTATCAGATTTTGGAAGATAACGAAGAATTTACACTATTAAAAAAACATAAACTTAAAAGAATAAGCAACTTAAAAAAGAAGATGTTTTTTTATGAATTTATTCCAGTAGAAGGAGAATACTATATTCAAAGAGTCGGTACTCTTAGCGAGATTAATTCCAAATCGGACTGGTTAAATCTGTTTCCAAATCATGATTCGGCAATTAGAAAATTTTTCAGAAAAAACAGGAAACTTAGAAAGCAATATCCTGAAGAGTTTATCCAAAACTTATTTTTCTCTACTACAAATTAAAAGAATGACTAATTCATGAAAAAAATTTTACTTTTTGTTTTTTTGATTTGTTTTCAATTTGTTACGGCTCAAAATATACAGGATAGCTTATCTGTTTCGTTTAAAAATGTTAGCATTAAAGAGGCGATTCTAGAAATAGAAGAAAGTAGTTCGTATTCCTTTTATTTTATAGAGGACTGGTTTGATGGGTCCACATTAAGTGGTGATTATAAGAATGAGGATGTTAATACGATTTTATCTGATATTCTTAAGAAAACAGATCTCAATTTTTATATAATTAATATTAATCAAATTGTACTAATAAAGAATAATATAATCTATGATGAACTTCCCAGCGGTTTTTTCGGAAGGAAGCAAACAGTGGTTCAAGTAGAAAATGCGCAAGATGTGACCCGAAGAGATAATCCTATATTCTACGGAGAAGGCACTCAGAAACAACAAAGAATTAAAACAATCAATATAGGAAAAAAGATTAAAGGAAATGTAAAAGATAGTTTTACACTAAAAGGTATAGTTACCGATTTGAAAAGTGGCAAGCCTATTCCTAGCTTAGCTCTTTTTGTTAATGCTTTGGGAAAAGGTGTAGTTACCGATGATGAAGGTTATTATGAAATAATTTTACCGCCCGGGGCACACATGTTAGAAACACAATCTTTTGGATCGGAAGATTTGCTTACGCGTGTAGTAATTTATAATAATGGAGAGCTTAATTTAAGCTTGAATGAGAATTATGAGCAATTGGGGGAAGTTTATATAGAGAGCAATACTGATGCAAATGTGGTAGAAGTACTCGCAGGTACTGAAACTATTAAGTTTGAGGAAATTAAAACAATTCCTTTGGTTTTAGGGGAACGTGATATCTTAAAAGTTGCTACCACCCTGCCAGGAATTAGCTCTGCAGGAGAAGGTGCAGCAGGTTACAATGTGCGTGGAGGGAAAGCAGATCAAAATCTTATATTACTAGATAATGGGGTAATTTTTAATCCTTCCCACTTTTTTGGATTATTTTCTGCCTTGAATCCATTTACCTCTGGCGAAATCAATATTTATAAAGGAAGTATTCCTGCTAAATATGGAGGCCGACTATCCTCTGTTTTCGAAATTAATACTAAAAATGCCAGTACACAGAAATTTGGGGGTGAAGCTTCCATAGGCCCCGTAACTGGGAATTTGGCATTAGAAATTCCTATTGTACATGAGAAATCTGGACTTTTGATTGGAGGAAGAGGAACTTTTTCTGAATATATCTTGAGAAACCTCGACGAAGAATCCTTAAATAATAGTGAAGCATCTTTCTATGACCTTGTGGGTAAATACCATCATAATTTCGATGATAAGAACTCATTAGAAGTTACCGGATATTATAGTCGGGATAAATTTAGTGTGAGTTCAGATTCTCTTTTTAGTTATAGCAACAGACTTGCTTCTTTTAAATATGATCATAAATTTAATAATAGGCATTCAGGAAGTCTGATATTTTCAAATAGCGATTATCAATTTAATATCGATTATGAAAATCATTTGCGAAATAGTTTTAGATCTGGTTATCGCATTAACGAGAGTGAAGTAAAGTTTGATATGCAGTATAGGCTTAATACCAAGCATAGCTTTAATTACGGGATTTCAAGTAAGCTATATTTAGTAGAACCAGGTGAAATCGAACCACTCGGTGAAGATTCCCCCATACAACCTCTGAGTATACAAGAAGAAAAAGGTTTGGAATCGGCAGTTTTTTTAGAGGACTCATTCAGAATAAATGATCAACTTACATTAAATGCCGGAGTTCGTTATTCTTTATATGCCGCTTTGGGTGAAAGCACCAATAGGGTTTATCAGGATGGTCTGCCTAAAAATGATGCTACAGTCATAGATATTCTGCAATATGATAATAATGAAGTTATTGAAACCTATCACGGGGCTGAGGCTAGAATTTCGGCCAGATATTTATTGAAACCAGATTTATCTGTAAAAGCCGGTTATAGTAATACCTTTCAATACATTCACACTTTGTCTAATAACACCACTATTTCACCAACTGATATCTATAAATTATCCGACGCCAATATAGAACCACAAAGAGCTACCCAATATACTTTGGGTCTGTTTAAGAATATCTATGATAATATGTACGAATTGAGCGTGGAAGGTTATTACAAAAATTCTGATGATATTCTAGATTTTGAAACTGGAGCTAATTTATTTTTAAATGAAAATGTTGAAACCGAAGTGCTACAGGGGGAAGGGCGATCTTATGGTTTAGAATTTTTAGTAAAAAAGACGAAAGGGAGGTTGAATGGCTGGCTAGGTTATACGTATTCCAAATCTGAAATTAAGTTAGATGGTGATTTTGCTGAACAGATTGTAAACAACGGAGAATACTTTCCTTCAAATTTTGATAAGCCGCATGATCTTAGCATTGTTGCAAACTACAAGGTCACTAAACGTTTTAGTTTTTCAGCTAATTTTGCATATCAAACCGGGAGACCAGTAACTTATCCTACAGGAAAGTTTAATTTTAATGGATCAGAATTCGTTACTTATAGTGATCGTAATAAATTTAGAATACCAGATTATTACCGACTGGATGTAAGCTTTAATGTAGAAGGAAACCATAAAATTAAGAAGTTTGCACATAGTTTCTGGAATATTTCAATCTATAATGTCTTGGGTAGAAATAATCCTTATTCAGTATTTTTTGTGACTAAAGATGGGAAAATAGAAGCCTTGCAGAGTTCTATTTTTTCTATCCCTATTCCTACAATTACATATAATTTTAAGTTTTAATTAAATGATGGATTTTATTAAACATAGAGATTTAAAAATAAGCTGGTATTTTAGTTTAGTGGCTATATTGTTTTGTAGCTGCGTGGAGCCTTACGATATCGAAACTAAAACCTTTGAAAGTGCTTTAGTAGTAGAAGGTACTATTACAGATCAGCGAGAAACGCAGGAAATCAAACTTTCCAGAACCTTTAGATTAGAAGAAAATAATCCAGCACCAGAAAATGATGCCAAGGTGAAAGTTGTAGGGGACGATGGTGTTGAATATTTCTTCAGCTCAATTGGGGAAGGTATATATCATTCTAACAATCAATTTCGAGCCATTTCTGGTGTGAATTATTCTTTAGAAATAATGACCGAAGATGGAAGCAGCTATGCTTCAAAACCAAGTACTTTGAGTGGAACAAGTATCATAGATGATATTTCTGCAATTAGAACAGTTCAAACAATAGATGGCCTAGATTCGGATGGAATTGTAATATTGGTAGATAGTAGGAATGCTTCCGCTAGCAGTATTTATTATCGCTATACCTTCGAGGAGACTTACAAAATTAAATCACAATATAACGTTCAAAAAAAGCTTATAGTAACAGAAGGCGGCGGTCTGGAAGTAGTCTGGAAAGAAGAACCAGATAATATTTGTTATAGAACAGAGTTTTCTAACGATATAATTTTGACCAATACAAATTTAATTACAGATAATAATATTGAAAAAGCACAGGTTCATTTTATAGATAAAAGTAATACAGCTTTAGCGTATAGATACAGTATTTTGGTAAAGCAATACTCACTTTCTAGAGAAGCTTATGAATTTTATGAAATTTTAAAGGAACTATCGGGCTCAGAAAGTCTTTTCTCTCAAAATCAACCAGGATTTATTAACGGAAATTTGTTTTCTTTAGATAATCCAAACGAAAAAGTTTTGGGTTATTTTTCAGTTTCTGCGGTAGATTCCAAGAGACTGTTTTTCAGTTTCACAGATTTTTTTGATCTTTTAGAGTTTCCTAGGTCAAAATTTGACTGCTCAATAACTCGACCAGACGCATTTGCTTTACTTGGACTTATTGAATCTGGAATAGTTCAATATTATGGCGATGCTGGTCTGGGCAGTCCTTCCGATGAGGGAGAGGGTCCGTACAGAGTAGCCAACATTATTTGTATAGATTGTAGAATATTAGGAACAACTGAAGTTCCCGAATTTTGGATAGAATAAGTAAGATATATGAAACAATTAATTTATCTATTTGCACTTTTTACATTTTCTATCCCTAAAATTTTGGGACAGAACCAGGACACGAATTTAGCGGAGCTTGAAGCTAAAATTCCTCAGGAAAAAGTCTTTATTCATTATAATTCATCAATACTTTTTCCTGGGGAATACCTTTATTATAAATTATACACTTTAAACAAAGAAAATAAGAATTTAAGTGATATTAGTAAAATAGCTTATGTAGAACTTATCGATAGCTCTGGTAAATCTGTTATAAAGCATAAGCTCAACCTAGATGGAGGTTTGGGACAAGGTGACTTTTTTATCCCTACTTCACTAAAATCTGGGAACTATAAAATAGTAGGTTATACAAAATGGATGCGAAATGGAGGAAGTAAAAATTACTTTAGTGGGAATATAACCATTATTAATCCCTACAGAAATGATCAAGAAGCCATTCTGAGTACAGTTGATTCCACCTTAACCACTAAGAAAGTATCAGAATATCTACAGGTTGTAGATAATATGGATGATTTTAAAATTGAATTAGCTGAAGGAACCACTTACGGGAAAAGAGATATGGTTTCTTTTAGCATTCAGAATTCAAGGATATCCAAAATTACAGGAAATTTTTCCATATCGGTTAGAAAAAAGGATAGTCTTGATTTGCCAAAACGAGTAACCGCAACTAATTTTTTGGATTCTTACCTTGTTAGTAATAGAAATACAAATAGAGACTCTACGTTTTTGCCCGATCTAAGGGGCGATCTTTACTCCGGGAAAATTATAGTAAAGAGTAATTCGCAAGAAATTGCACAACAGGAAAAAATAGCGATTTCTATACCTGGAGATGATTTTGCACTTCAATTGAGTCAGGCAGACAGCAAAGGAAACTTTTATTTTATATTAAACGAAGGTGATTATGGAGATGATATGTTCCTTCAGGTAACGGGAGAAAATCGAAAAGAATATGACATTGAAGTGAATCAAGAATCCTATTTTGATTTTGCTAATATGAAGTTTGAGGGATTTGTAATTAATGAGGACCTTCGAAATTTAATAGTTAAAAGGAGTATATATAATCAGATAGAAAATAGTTATTACTCGGCTAAACCAGATACTCTTAGGATTAAACAGCATAGTGTACCTTTCTATGGATTAAAAAATGTAGAAACATATAAGTTGGATGATTATACCCGATTCAAGACGGTCCAAGAGACTTTCATAGAAATAATAACTAACGCTAGAATAAGAAAGGGTGAAAATGGCGAGGCAGTATTTGAGGTATATCCTTTATTAAATGCACAAAACTTAATTTCACCTGCTCTTTTATTGGTAGATGGAGTTTATATACAGGATACAGAACGATTATTAAACTATGATGCTCTTAAAATAGATGAAGTGGAATTAGTTAGGGATAAATATTTTTATGGTTCTAAGATTTTTACTGGAATAATCGCTATTCAAACTAAAGATAACGATTTTCTGGAAGGATTTACGGGAGACTTTATTACCAAAGAAAGCATGATAATTCCTCAATTAGAAAAGTTCTATTTTAAACCCGACTACTCTCAAAATAAACCAAATTCTAATCGTATTCCAGATTTCAGATTACAATTATTATGGGAGCCAAATTTTGACTATTCAGAAGTTACTAATGGAGAAGTGCTGTTTTACACTTCAGATGTTCCAGGGGAATACGAAATTTCAATAGAGGGTTTTACCGCAAACGGTGCACCTGTTTCTTTGATTAAAAGTTTTAAAGTAAAATGATGAATTTTCATCCCTGAATAAAAGTGATGTTTATAGCAAAATAGAAGCTCTAAATTATTTTTTTACAGCGGACTTTAAAACATCTAAAACACGCTCCAGAGCCATACCTCTTGAGCCCTTAATAAGAATATAGGAATTATTGAATTCTGTGGTTTCTAAGCTAAATTGTAAATCCGAAAATGATTTTAACTTCGTGATTTTATGCCTTGCGCTGGTGGTTTTATAAAAATTATCTCCTACTAAATAAGCATGTAACACATTTATACTTTCAAGATAATTCACGATGTTTTGATGCTCTTCTTCAGAAGAAGTTCCCAGCTCAAACATATCCCCTAAGATCACTATTTTATTTTCTGCAGGATTAGCTTTAAAACTTTCCAATGCAGCTTTCATGCTCGTTGGATTTGCGTTATACGCATCCATTAGTAAAGTGTTGCTGCCAAGTTTAACGATTTGAGAGCGGTTATTCTTTGGGAGATAGCCGATAATGGCTTTCTGAATTCTTTCTATTGATATTTTGAAGTATAGCCCAACGCAAATAGATGCGGCAATATTTATGGCATTGTAGGCACCTGTAAGCTGACTTTTAATTTTGATTTGCTTGTATTGAACTTCGGCTAAAGTATTAGTGCTATCATAATTAATTACAACGTCGGCATCGACCGATTCTCCGAAAGTAAATATATCATTATAGATGGTTTGATTTTGCTGAATAGGATCATCAATGTTCAAAAACAGCTTCCCGTTATTTGACTTTAAATACTTGTATAATTCACTTTTGCCTAAAATCACTCCTTCTATGCTTCCAAAGCCTTCCAGATGTGCTTTCCCGAAATTGGTGATATAGCCAAAATTAGGTCTTGCTATTTCGCATAATTTTTCGATTTCTTTTATGTGGTTGGCTCCCATTTCTACTATTCCAAATTCAGTTTTGGAATTCATAGATAGTAAGCTGAGAGGAACCCCTATATGATTGTTGAGATTGCCAACTGTAGCTACCGTTTCAAACTTTTTCTTTAATACGGCATGTATTAATTCCTTACTGGTGGTTTTTCCATTACTTCCTGTAATTGCTAGAATTGGAATGTTTAAAAATTCCCGGTGATAGGTGCTTAATTTTTGAAGTGTCTCTAGGACATTTTCAACTAAAATATAACGATCATTCGGCTTATTTAATTCTTCATCTATAATTGCATAGCCTGCGCCTTTTGAAAGTGCTTTTTCAGCAAATAAATTACCGTTAAAATTGTCCCCCCTCAATGCGAAAAATAGCTGATTGGTTTTAATTGCGCGGGTATCTGTAGCCACGCCTTTGCTCTCAAGAAAAAGCTGATGTAATGTTTCAATATTCATTACTTAAATATATTAAATAGCAAACGGTTTAAAAAGTAGTTTTTCAAATTTTAAAATAAATTAGAAACCTAAGTGTCCAATTATTATAAACGAAAAATAAACTTTTTAAACCGCTTTATTCAAAGACGCAGAGATTAATTTCTTGCTGTCTTGTTTTTGTCTTTAGATTTAGAACCAACTCTAGACATTGCATTTCTAAACCCTATATAGTCTGTAGCCATATCTTGAGGGAAATATCTTCTTTGGGAAGGGTCTAACCAATACGCTCTATCTCTCCATGAACCACCCTTATATACACGAACTTCATCACTAATCATAGTAGTCCTGCTAGTTTCGTCGTATTTAGGTTTTACATTTCCTGTACTATCTGTGTCTGTGCTGAATTGAGGAGAGTTATACATTCTCTTAGATGGATTAGAGATCTCGTTGAAGGGCTCGTAATACCTTGTGGAACTTTTATCTCCATCACGGAAGTTTCTATTGTCACTTTCGTTAAAGTTTGTTCTAAGATAAGTGTCCTTTTCATTAATTGGGACTTGTGCAATTTCTCCAGGAAGGGCACGAGCCATAATTCTACCGCTACTTAAAGTATCATATACTACACCTTCTGGCGCAACAATTTTTACTGTACCATCATCATTAATAGCATTTTTGGTATAAACATTTCCTCTATAGTAATTAAAGTCGTTAAATTCATCATCTACAATAGGTCTGTAAACATCGGCAACCCATTCTGCTACGTTTCCGGCCATATCATAAAGACCATGATCGTTTGCTGCGTAAGACTTAACTTCTGCAGTAATATCTGCACCGTCATCACTCCATCCTGCAATTCCGCCATAATCACCGTCACCTTGTTTGAAGTTAGCTAATTGGTCTCCTTGTCTTTTCACGTCTCCTGAGCGAGTATATTGGCCATCCCATGGGTATTTTTTTCTACCACGGTAAACATTATAATTTCTAATGCCTACTAATCCTAAAGCTGCATATTCCCATTCCGCTTCAGTTGGCAATCTGTATTCAGGTAATAGTACACCATCCTTACGTTGGATGTAGATGTTTTTAGCATTACTCGTATCCTTCGCAGTGCCTAATTTATCGGCATTTTTACCTCCACGTGTAATACTATCGTTTCCACCATAAGCCATGGTAGGTGCATTAAGATATGTTTCTGTATCAAAAGTAGTACCTGCTGAAACATCTGTATAACGAGCACCTTCTTTAGTATAGCCTTCATTTTCTAATTGTAATTCATTTACCCTATTGGTTCTCCATTTACTAAATTCAGTTGCCTGAATCCAGTTTACTCCAACTACAGGATATCTTGAATATGCCGGGTGGCGTAGGTAGTTATTTACCATGGTCTCGTTGAAACCTAGTCTATTTCTCCATACCAAAGTATCTGGTACAGCACCAGAATAAATATTTTTATAATTTTCTTCACTTGGAGGAAAAACATTTTTCAACCAATCCAGGTATTCCATATACATGATGTTGGTGACTTCAGTTTCGTCCATGTAGAAGGACTGAACGTGTTGCTGAGTAGGACTGTTATTCCAGTCATGCATAACGTCATCCTGAACTCTACCCATTGTAAAGGTTCCGCCTTCAACAAAAACAAGTCCAGGGCCAGTTTCCTGCTCCTTATAATCTGTCTTGTATTGGAAACCACCTTCTTTAGAATTAATATCCCATCCAGTAGCTCGTGAGTTGTTTTTGTAATCTCTAGAATTGTTACAACTAAATAAGCTAGCGCCTAGAGCGATAGCAAATAGTGTCTTAAAGGCAACATTAGTCCTCATATTTTATTCTGTTTGTGTAGTAATTTAGGCCTTGCAATATAGTGATTAACGCGAAAAATACAAGTTTATTTTATCTTAATCAAAATATGCTAAACACTTAATATTCTTAAGGCTTAGAACTTTTTTGACATATCTAATATTGTCACAAAAGTAAGATTAAAAGTTCAGGTTTGAAATATTTTTAGTTAAGCACATTAAAACAAGTGGGTAGATACAATAAAAACTGCAAATTGTAGTTTTAATAGAATCCTTGAGTTTTTACTAACTCTATTAAAATTCAATGCAAAATTGATGAGAGGAACTTCTCTTAACAAAAATAAAAATATATATTTGTTAAAGACTAATTAATGTGATGAAAAAAATTACTATACTTTTTCTTGGATTTTCCCTTTTGTCAAACGCACTTGTCTTCTCTCAGGAGGAACGCGATAGGGTTATAACTACAGCTATACCTTTCTTGTTAATTGCTGCTGATGCTAGAGCAGCTGGTATGGGAGATCAGGGAGTTGCAACTTCTGCAGATGCTTTTTCTCAACAATGGAATCCTGCTAAGTTTGCATTTATAAATAGCGAACAAGGTATTGGTGTATCCTACACGCCTTATCTAAGCAGTATAGTTAATGATATATTTTTGGGGAACCTTACCTATTTTAATAGACTTGACGATAGAAGTGCTGTTGCAGCAAGTTTAAGATATTTTAGTTTGGGATCTATTGAAACTCAGGAGAACTTTGGAGATGAAGCTTTATTATTGAGTCCGAACGAATTTACTTTAGATGTTTCTTATTCTTTACGATTAGCCGATAATTTTTCTATGGCGGTTGCAGGACGTTACTTAAGATCAGATCTTAAGTTGGCAGTAAATAGTGAAGATGCTACTGCGGCTTCTTCTTTTGGTGTAGATATAGCTGCATTCTATCAAAGTCAAAATATTGTATTTTCCAATTTTGACGGAAAAATTAGAGGAGGAGCAAATATCTCTAATATTGGTCCAAAAATTAAATATGATGAAGTAGGTCAGGAAAATTTTATCCCTACCAATCTTAAAGTTGGAGGAGGATTCGATTTTATTTTTGACCCTTCTAATAGGTTAGGAACTTATCTTGAATTCAATAAATTATTAGTTCCAACACCACAAGATTTTAATGGGGATGGGCAGATTGATGTTGCAGATGAAGATGAATATAATAATATTGGTTCTATTGAAGGAATTTTCAAATCTTTTGGAGATGCTCCAAATGGGTTTAGTGAAGAACTGAAAGAAGTTACCTGGGCCTTGGGTGCAGAATATGTTTTTCAGGATCAATTCTCACTGAGATCGGGATATTTTAATGAAAGTTATGATAAAGGTTCAAGAAAATTTGTGGCGATAGGAGCCGGATTTAAATATGCGCCAGTTGTAATAGATGTATCATACTTGTTTTCAACATCCCGACAAATAAGCCCTTTAGAGGGAACGCTAAGGTTTGGGTTAGTCTTTAATTTCGGGGAAACATTCTACGATAATTAATAATTTGTATATTTCCTGAAGTTCGTTACGTGGCCTATTTTAAATGGTTACAATACTATCACGAACAAAAATCAACTACTTTAAATGAAATTAATTACTGTTTCTACATCCATAGAGATTTACGATTCTATAGATGAACTTCCAGTGGAAGTTATAAAATTAATGAATACAGCTGTTGAAGCACGGGAAAAAGCATATGCTCCATATTCAAAATTTCAGGTTGGTGCTGCCATACTTTTAGATAATAATGAAGTGATTCCCGGTAGCAATCAGGAAAATGCCTCTTATCCCAGTGGTTTGTGTGCAGAGAGAACCGCAATCTATTATGCAGGAGCCAAGTACCCTAAAGCTATTATTAAGATAATGGCAATTTCGGCTACTTCCTTAAATCATGCTGTAACTTATCCAATACCTCCTTGTGGAGCATGTAGGCAGGCTATTGCAGAATATGAGGTCAAGCAAAATGAACCTATAGAAATTTATTTTATGGGAGAAAGTGGTGAGGTTGCAAAATCCAATTCTCTGAAAGATTTATTGCCTTTTGCATTTGATAAGTCAAATCTATAACGATTTAGTAGTTTTTAATATTAAAACTGTTTTTCATTCCTATTGAAAATAGTATTTTTGTTATCCGCTAGGCAAAAACCAGTGTCCGGTCTAAATATATTTGTAAATGAAGAAAATTACCAAAGCCACATATTTGAAGTGGTACGAGGATATGCTTTTTTGGAGAAAGTTTGAGGATAAATTAGCTCAAGTATATATTCAACAAAAAGTACGAGGTTTTTTGCACCTATATAATGGTCAAGAAGCAATTTTAGCCGGATCATTGCATGCAATGGATCTTACCAAAGATAAGATGATCACTGCTTATAGAAACCACGTTCAGCCAATCGGGATGGGTGTAGACCCAAAACGAGTGATGGCAGAACTATTTGGTAAAAAAACAGGTACTTCTCAAGGTTTGGGAGGTTCTATGCACATATTTTCCAAAGAACATCGTTTTTACGGTGGTCATGGAATTGTAGGTGGACAAATCCCTTTAGGAGCTGGATTGGCTTTTGCCGATAAGTATTTCAAAAGAGATGCGGTTACCTTAACTTTTATGGGAGATGGTGCTATGCGCCAAGGTTCTCTTCATGAAACTTTAACCATGGCTGTTAACTGGAATTTACCAGTTGTTTTCTGTGTAGAAAATAATGGGTATGCTATGGGAACTTCCGTCGCCAGAACCTCCAAGAATACAGAGATCTGGAAAATGGGGTTGGCTTATGATATGCCTTGTGGTCCAGTAGATGCTATGAATCCTATTAAGGTTGCAGAGGCGATGGATGAAGCTATTAAGAGAGCTAGGGATGGAAAAGGACCTACTTTCTTGGAGTTGAAAACCTATAGATATAGAGGTCATTCCATGAGTGATGCACAGAAGTATAGAACTAAAGATGAAGTTGCCGAATATCAAAAAATAGATCCTATAACTCAGATTTTAGAGGTTATAAAAGATAAAAAATACGCAACAGAAAAAGAGATCAAGGAAATAGACAAGCGTGTAAAGGATTTGGTTCTGGAATGTGAAAAATTCGCAGAAGAATCAGACTATCCAGACGCAAGCTTGATGTATGATGCTGTTTACGAGCAAGAAGATTATCCGTTTTTATCACATAAAGTAGAGTAAATTATGGCTGAAGTAATAAATATGCCACGTTTAAGTGACACCATGGAAGAAGGTGTTGTTGCTAAATGGTTGAAGAAAGTTGGAGATAAGGTTGAGGAAGGAGATATTTTGGCTGAAATCGAAACAGATAAAGCTACTATGGAATTTGAATCTTTTCACGAAGGGACATTATTGCATATTGGAATTGAAGAAGGAGAAGCCGCTCCCGTAGATAATTTACTTGCCATTATTGGTGAAGAAGGAGAGGATATTTCCAGTTTATTGAAGGATAATAAATCTTCCGATAAAAAGGAAAAAGCTAAGGAATCTAAGGATGAATCCAAAGATGCTCCAAAAGCAGATTCTAAGAAGGTTAAGGAAAAAGAGGATGATGATAATAGTGAAGAGTCTGAATCTTCAAATGAAATTCCTGAAGGAGTAGAGGTGATCAACATGCCTAGACTTAGTGATACCATGGAAGAAGGTACAGTAGCTTCTTGGCTTAAAAAAGAAGGAGATAAAGTAGAAGAAGGAGATATTTTAGCTGAAATCGAAACCGACAAAGCTACTATGGAATTTGAATCTTTTTATAATGGAACTTTATTGAAAATTGGAGTTCAAGAAGGAGAGACAGTAAAAGTTGATACTTTATTAGCTATTATTGGTCCTGAAGGAACAGATATTTCTGGAATTACTTCCGGGGAACCTAAGTCGAAATCTTCTGGTAAAAAAGAGGAAACTGCTTCTAAGGAAGAGGATTCTGCTAATGATGCTTCAGAAGAAAAATCGAATGTGAATACTACCGAGGCGAAAGATGGAAGTAGAATATTCGCTTCACCTTTAGCAAAGAAGATTGCCGAAGACAAAGGAATAGATCTGGCAGAAGTTAATGGTTCTGGCGAAAATGGACGAATTGTAAAGAAAGATATTGAGTCTTTCCAACCTTCAGCTAAACCTGCTGCGGCAAAAACAGAAAGTCCTGCGGCTTCTTCAGAAAAAACAGTTCAAACATACACACCCGCTGGCGAAGAATCTTTTGAGGATATCAAGAATTCTCAGATGCGTAAGACTATTGCAAAGCGTTTAGGAGAATCTAAATTTACTGCGCCTCACTATTATTTAACTATAGAAGTGAACATGGAAACTGCAATCGCTTCCAGAAAACAGATAAATGAAATTCCAGATGTTAAGGTATCATTTAACGATATGGTGATCAAAGCTTCTGCGATGGCATTGAGAAAACATCCTAGAGTGAATTCTCAATGGACTGGAGATGCTACAAAAATTGCGAAACATATCCATATGGGTGTTGCCGTAGCTGTAGAAGACGGATTGGTTGTGCCTGTTGTAAAATATGCAGATCAATTATCTATGACTCAAATTGGAGCACATGTAAAAGACCTTGCAGGAAAATCGCGAAATAAAAAGCTGCAACCATCAGAGATGGAAGGAAGCACTTTTACGGTTTCTAATCTTGGAATGTTCGGGATCACTGAATTTACCAGTATCATAAATCAGCCGAATTCTGCAATCCTTTCGGTAGGAGCAATTGTAGAAAAGCCGGTAGTGAAAGACGGACAGATCGTAGTAGGGAATACCATGAAAGTTACTTTGGCGTGTGACCATAGAACTGTAGATGGCGCTACTGGAGCTGCTTTCTTGCAAACTCTAAAAGTATATTTGGAGAACCCAGTAACTATGTTGGCATAATCCAAAGACTTTTTAGAATATACTATTTAAAAATCCCGCGCTATTGCGGGATTTTTTTATCTTTATAACTATGATAAAAACATATTTAAGTACAGCTTGTTTAGGACTACTATTGTTGTTTTCCGCGTGTAATCTTACACAAAAATCTACAGAAGAATCCAAAGTTATTATTCCGGCTAAAATTGAAACGCCAAAAGCATCAATTGATCAGACTTCAGTTAAATCTGAAATAGAATTTCTAGCATCTAATGATTTACAAGGTCGGAATACGGGATCCGAAGGGATAAACAAAGCAGCAGTTTATATACAGGATATCCTCCAAAAGAATAACATTAAGCCTTATTTTACAACTTATAGAGATTCTTTTGAAGTTAAAGATGCAATTGGATATAATATTGTTGGGTTTAAGGAAGGAACAGATCCAGTTTTAAAAAATGAGTTCTTAATAATAAGTGCCCATTACGATCATATTGGGTTACTATCTCCAATTGGAAAGGATTCTATAGCAAATGGTGCTAATGATAACGCAGCGGGTTCTGTTGCAGTACTGGAATTGGCAAAATACTTTGGAGCTGCACCAATAAATAAAAGAAGTATTCTCTTTGTTTTTCTTTCTGCGGAAGAAAAAGGCCTTTTAGGTTCCAAGCATTTAGCAAAAAGATTAAAAGACGAAAAGCTAGATCTATACGTTAACTTGAATATAGAAATGATTGGAGTGCCTATGGTTGGAAAAGATCATATGGCGTATTTAACAGGATTTGAAGAATCTAATCTGGCAGCTAAATTCAATGAATATTCTAATGAAAAGGTTCTAGGGTTTCTGCCGAAAGCAAAGGAATTTAATCTTTTTAAACGCAGCGACAACTACTCATTCTACAAAGAATTCAACGTGCCGGCGCAAACCATTAGTACTTTCGATTTTACGAATTATAATTATTACCATCAAGTTCAGGATGAAGCAGATAAGATGGATATTCCGTTTATGGCAGATCTAATAGAATCTATTATTCCCGGAATATATACTATGGCAAATACATCAACTAAAGAAATAAAATTAAATTAAAAATGAAGCATGTTGTAATAACAGGAACCAGTAGAGGAATTGGATTTGAAATGGTCAAGATTTTTTCTGAAGCCGGTCATCATGTAATAGCATTATCCAGGAAATCAGAATCTCTTCAAGCTTTAAATTTGAAGAATGTTCAGGTAATTGCTTGCGATATTACTAAGGAAGAGGAGCTTCAAAAAATAGCGGCTCATATTGCAGTGACTTGGAATAATGTTGATGTTTTAATAAATAATGCAGGAGCAATTTTAAATAAATCCTTTGCTGAAGGATCTTTGGCAGAATTTAAAGCCATTTATGATACTAATGTTTTCGGAGTGGCCGGACTTATTCAAAAATTACTTCCTGTTATGAATTCTAATTCTCATGTAGTTAATATAAGCAGTATGGGCGGAGTACAAGGCAGTATGAAATTCCCCGGTCTTTCTGCATATAGCTCGAGTAAAGGAGCCTTAATAACTCTAACAGAGATGTTAGCAGAAGAATATAAAGAAAATGGACCGTCTTTTAATGTATTGGCTTTAGGTGCTGTACAAACTGAAATGTTGGAAGAAGCATTTCCAGGTTATAAAGCACCGGTTTCTGCAAAAGAGATGGCTAAGTATATCGTTGATTTCAGTCTTACTGCTCAAGAATATTATAACGGTAAACTTTTACAGGTTTCTAATAGCACCCCTTAAAGAGGAAGAAATGAGTGATGTTCTTGAAAAATATTTACCGAGTCATGCTGTATCTCCATTATTCAAACTTATTGAGCAAAATAACATTCATCTAAAGATTGTTAATGAAAGGGTTACTAGGCATGGAGATTACAGAAGGAAAGAAAATGGAGTTCATCAAATAACCATCAACGCCAATTTAAATAAGTTCAGATTTTTAATAACCTTAGTTCATGAAATTGCTCATCTACTAGCCTTCGAAAGGTTTGGTACAACAATTAAACCACATGGTAGGGAATGGAAATTCACCTTTCAGCAAATGATGTTACCATTTATAAGACCTGAAATATTTCCAGTACAATTACTACCTTTAATTGCAAAACATTTCAAAAACCCGAAAGCGAGCAGCGATACCGACGCCCAATTATCTGTAGCCCTTAAAAGTTATGACCCCGAAAATGATAAAAATTATGTTTTCGAACTTCCTCTTGGAGGTGTGTTTAGAATTTATAACGGTAAGGTTTTTAAAAAAGGTGCTAAGAGAAGAAAACGCTATGAGTGTGTGGAGATGGATACCGGTAGGATTTATTTATTTCAACCTAATGCCGAAGTTGAGTTAATAGCAGGCTAGATTTTAAAGAAAAGAAATAATGAAAAGTTACAATCAAGATTATTATGCGGTAATTATGGCTGGTGGAGTAGGTTCCAGATTCTGGCCTTTAAGTACAGCTAAATATCCAAAGCAGTTTCACGATATGTTAGGCCTAGGGGAAACCTTATTGCAAAGCACTTTTAATAGACTTACCAGTGTAGTTCCCTATGAGAATATCCTTATTTTGAGTAATGAGGCATACAACGATATTATTAAGGAACAGCTTCCAAAAATAACTCAGGAGCAAATTATATTGGAGCCAGCAATGCTAAATACTGCGCCTTGTATCTTATTAGCGGCAATGAAGATCAAGAAAAAAAATCTAAATGCTGTAATGATTGTAGCTCCTAGTGATCATTTTATTAACGATGAAGATGCCTTTGCTGCAGATATAAATTTAGCTTTAAAAGCTGCTAGTAAAGAAGATATTCTTGTAACATTGGGAATAAAACCCACTTTCCCAAACACCGGCTACGGATACATAAAATACGAAAAAGAAGAGGGGAAAGATCTTCAGAAAGTGGAGGTTTTTACTGAAAAGCCAACATTAAGAAATGCTAAAAAGTATTTAGAAGAAGGGAATTACGTATGGAATGCCGGAATCTTCATTTGGAAAGCATCTTTTATTGCTGATTCTTTTAAAACGTATTTGCCAGAAATGTTCGATCTATTTAATGAAGGAATAGAACATCTAAACACTCCCAAAGAAGAAAAGTTTGTTAAGGAAACCTATCCAGAGGCAAAAAATATTTCTATAGACTATGCAATCATGGAAAAGTCAGATTCGGTTTATATAATTCCTGCCTCCTTTAAATGGAGCGATTTGGGAACTTGGGGTTCCTTATATGATGAGCTAGCAAAAGATGAAAATAATAATGCCGTGGTGAATACGCGATTGCTGCCTCAAGATGCTAGTGGAAATATAATCTACACTCATAATTCTAAAGTTGTAGTTTTAGAAGGGCTTCAAGATTATATTATAGTAGACGATAAAGATGTTCTTCTTATTGTACCCAAAGAAAAAGAACAAGAAATTAAGGAAATTAGAAATGCGGTGATGACAAAATTTGATGAGAATCTAGGATAAGAATGGTAAATCAGGATAACATAGGAAGCAACCCTCCAGAATCAGAAACTTTCGATACGGAATTCTCTAAGGCTAAAGGTCTATGGGAAAATATCAAAGTTTTTATTTCTGAACTATTGGATATTCGGCCGGATACGGACAGAGAATCTACTGTAGAAGCTATCACGAAAGATATTTCCTTTAAAGGGCATAACGCATGGATCCTTATCTTTTCCATTTTTGTAGCCTCTATTGGACTAAATGTTGGTAGTACAGCAGTGGTAATAGGTGCGATGCTTATTTCCCCATTAATGGGACCAATTGTAGGGATAGGACTTTCTGTAGCGATTAACGATGTAAGGATGTTAAAAAGATCCTTTATCAACCTTGGTGTGATGGTATTTCTGAGTGTACTTACTGCTACTTTTTATTTTTTTATATCTCCAATCAAAAATCCATCACCAGAGATCTTAGCTCGTACGTATCCTACTATTTTAGACGTTTTGGTTGCTATTTTTGGTGGTTTGGCATTGATTGTTGCTAAGACGAAAAAAGGAACCATTGCAAGTGTGATTTTTGGAGTTGCCATAGCCACAGCATTGATGCCGCCACTTTGTACTGTAGGTTATGGATTGGCAATAGGAAATTTGGAATATGCTAGTGGAGCACTTTACTTATTTTCGATAAATGCTGTTTTTATAGCCTTATCAACATTTCTGGTTTCTAAACTGCTTGGTTTTCCTTTGGTGAAATATGCCAACCAGAAAAAAAGACGCAGAATTGCACAAATAGCAACTGCAGTAGCAATAATCGTGATGATACCGAGTGTTATTTTGTTCGTCAATCTCCTTAGAATTCAAGTTTTTGAATCGAAAACAGAAGAATATTTAGCAAATGTGGTCAAGTATGAGGGTACAGAAACTATTAAATACGAGGAAGATTTTAATAAGAAAAAGATAGAAGTCTATCTAATTGGAAAGGTGGTTCCTAGTAGAACAATTGAATTTTGGCGTGAGAGCCTAAACGATTACGAAGCTTTAAAAGGCAGTAAATTAATCATTCATCAGGGAATAAACGATGGTGGGGATATCCATTTATTGTCATCTCAGGTTAAAAGTGGAATATTAGAAGAACTTTATCTTAAGAATCAAGAAGTGATAGAGAATAAAGATGCCCAAATTAGTTTTTTAGAAAATGAACTTTTGAAATATAAGCAAGAAGATTTTTCTTTTGAAGAGATAAGCAGAGAGCTCAAAATCAACTATCAGGAGGTTGAGAATTTGGCTTATGCACATACTATTTCAACTAATTTCAAGAAAACAGATACTATTCCCACATTCAATGTGACTTGGGATCGGAAAATAAAAAGGGCAGATAAGATCGCAAAGGTGGGCAAGATTCAACAGTGGTTAACTCTGAGGTTGAAATTAGATACGCTTAGTGTTAGATCTCTTAATTAATACCCTTTTAATTGCGCATCCCTTACTTTTTTGAAAAGATCTGAAGAGTATACGAAATCGGTCACTGTTTTGTCTTCTGTTTTAAAGATCTGGGATTTATCGCCTTTCCAAGCTAGAACACCATCCTTTAAAAATGCAATATTTTCCCCTATTTCTAGCACAGAGTTCATATCGTGCGTTATAATTACTGTAGTTATATTATTTTCTCTGGTAAGTTCTTGAATAAGTTTATCTATAATAGTAGCTGTTGTTGGATCTAACCCTGAGTTGGGTTCATCACAAAACAAATATTTTGGTTTGTTTACAATAGCCCGCGCAATTGCTACTCGCTTTTGCATACCACCACTTATTTCAGCGGGATATTTATTTTCGTTCCCATCTAAATTCACACGTTTTAAAACTTCGGCTACTCTGGTTTTTAATTCGCGCTTTCGCTGCTTTGTAAACATTCGTAAAGGAAACATTACGTTCTCCTCCACTGTCATTGAATCAAATAAAGCACCTCCCTGAAATAACATTCCTACTTCTTTCCGCAGCTCACGTTGTTCTTCATCTGTAAAAGAAGAGTATGCTGTTCCATCATATTCTATAGTTCCTTCTTCGGGTTGAAATAAGCCGAGCATACATTTTAAAAGCACACTTTTACCCGAACCAGATTGGCCTATAACGAGGTTTGTTTTACCAGTTTCAAAAACGTAGTCTATTCCTTTTAGAATTTCTTCGCCACCAAAACCTTTATGAAGATTCTTTATTTCGATCATTAACTAAGTAATAATTGGGTTACTATATAATTTGTAATAATAAGAACAACACTAGTCCATACGAAAGCAGTTGTACTTGCATGTCCAACTTCTAATGCTCCACCTTTCATATAGTAACCATGATATGCAGGTATTGTTGCAAGGATCATTGCAAAAATGAATGTTTTAATAAATGCGTAAACAATATGAAAACCTTCAAAACCATCCTGAAGCCCGGTAAGAAATAGATCATTCCCTACAAAACCTCCAAACACTGCCGCTGCGTATGCTCCAATAATTCCTAAAAACATTGAAATTGCAATTACAAATGGATATGTAAGCATTGCAATGATCTTTGGAAATATAAGATAGTTCAAAGAATTTATACCCATCACTTCAAGTGCATCAATTTGCTCTGTTACCCTCATAGATCCAATACTGGAAGTTATAAAAGAGCCCACTTTACCTGCCATGATAATAGAGATAAAGGTAGGAGCAAATTCAAGAATTATAGATTGCCTTGCAGCAAAAGCTATCAAGGTCTTTGGGATCAAAGGATTGTTGAGGTTTAAAGCCGTTTGTATAGCAACAACGCCACCAATAAAAAAGGAGATAAAAGCAACTATTCCCAAGGAACCAATTATAAGCTCATCGATTTCTTTGAAAATTAATTCTTTAAGTACAGATCGTTTGGTCATTCTACCAAACACGCCTTTAATCATTAAAAAGTATTCACCAATAGAATGGACGTAGCTCATCAAGGAATTTTTGTAAAGCTAAAATACTAAAATTTAGCAGGAAACTATTTAACGTAGAATTAAAGTTTAAAGACTAATTCTTTTAGTATTTTTGAAATAATTACCATCAGTTCATCTAATTTATGAAATATTCCATCACGATTCTTTTAATTTTGGTTCTCTCTTTTACCTCTTTAGCTCAAGTCAAATTAGAAAACTCAATTAATCCCGATAAGCCAAAATTAGTAGTTGGTGTTGTTGTAGACCAGATGAGATATGACTATCTAACTAGGTTTTGGAATAAATATGGGAATGATGGGTTTAAGAGATTAGTTGCCGAGGGTTTCAACCTTAAAAACAATCATTTTAATTATATACCAACCTATACTGCTCCAGGGCATGCTTCAGTTTTTACAGGAACTACTCCGCAAAATCATGGAATTATCAGTAATAGCTGGTATAGTAAATTTGAGGAAAAATATATTTATTGTGTTACAGATGAAAGTGTACAGCCACTAGGAACAATTGCTTCCGCAGGGAAAATGTCTCCTCATAGATTATTGGCTACAACTATTGCAGATGAAAACAGATTGTTTACTCAAATGCGAGGGAAAACAATTGGGATAGCCCTAAAAGATAGAGGAGCAATATTGCCAGCGGGTCATACAGCCAATGCTGCTTATTGGTTTCATGGACAAGAAGAGGGAAAATGGATAAGTAGTACTTTTTATATGGAGGATCTACCAAAATGGGTTAAAAATTTCAATATTTCTGGAACGGCACTTTCTTATATGAAGCCATGGGACGCAATCCAAGATTTAGACACGTATTTGGAAAGCGGCATAGATGAGAACCTTTTTGAAGCTGGATTTAATGGAAAGGAAACGGCTACTTTTCCATACGATTTACAAGCTCTTGGAAAAGAAAACGGGAATTATGACCTTTTGAAAGCTACGCCTTATGGGAATTCCTTAACTACAGATTTTGCAATCGCTGCCATTAAAGGTGAGGAATTAGGTAAAGATGAATATACAGATTTTTTAACGGTAAGTTTTTCCAGTACAGATTATGTAGGCCATAATTTTGGAGTAAATTCCAAAGAAATAGAAGACACTTACCTAAGATTAGATCTCGATTTAGCAAGACTGCTTTCAGAATTAGATAAAAATGTTGGAAAAGGAAACTATACCTTATTTCTTACCGCAGATCACGGTGGGGTAGATGTGCCAACTTATTTAACTTCAGTTAAGATTCCTTCAGGATATTTTGATGATGTTAAATTTGAAGAAGATTTGAATAAGTTTCTAGGTAAAAAGTATAGTAAAGGAGGAATCATAGAATCTGTTTCAAATTATCAGGTTTTTTTTAATTACACTACTTTGGCTCAATCAAACATAGATAGAATATCCCTGGAACAAAGCATTGCTCATTTCATTTTACAATATCCTAAAGTAAATAAGGTGTTTACTAGAACTCAGTTAGAAAGTGGAAGTTTTACTGCTGGAACTGCAGCCTTGGTTCAAAATGGTTACAATCAGAAACGCAGTGGGGATGTAGTTTTTGTGTTAGATCCTGCGGTGATTTCTTATACTACCACAACCGGCTCTACACACGGAAGTGGCTTTTCTTACGACACTCACGCACCTTTAATTTTCTTTGGAAAAGGAATAAAACATGGGAGCACGGCAGCAAGATCTGAAGTAGTAGACATTGCTCCAACGATCTCTGTGCTATTGGGAATTTCATTTCCAAACTCGGCAACAGGAGATCCTTTAGAAGAGGTGTTAGAGAAAAAGAATTAAATTATTTTTCCCAATATTTTTTTCCATCTAAGGTTTCTTGCGAAACGACCTTGTTCTTGAGATAAGAGAAATGGCTGTCTTTGTTTTGAAGCTTTAAAATAACCACTAATATAATCTTGAAATAGGCTGAAGTCTTTTTTTCTAAAGGCTAGCTTCGCAGATGCAATTAAGGTAATTAACAGCCCATATCTAAGTTTGTAAAAAGCCTCACCTTGTTTATACTTAGATTCTTTATTATAGATGCTTCCTGTAGGTTTAAGATGTTTTACCAAAAGACTTTGATTTGTCTTTATTTCCCATCCATGAAATTGAGCTAAGAGCTCATCTGCAGTATCCCATCCCATGGCAGGTTTTAATCCCCCAATATCCTTAAAACAAGCTTTACGATAAGCCTTAAGTGCTCCTCTTATATGGTCTTTATTGGTTAGATTTTCTAAAACCCAATTTTTATCTTTTTGAATACTGCAAAATCCTCCTGCAATTCCAACTTCTGAAGAATTTTTAAAAAGATCAACTACTGTTTCCAGATAGTTATTAGGGAAAATAAGGTCAGCATCAAATTTACATAAGATATCATAATCGTCATCGAGTGTTTTAAGTCCTTGATTAAATGCTTTGACCACTTTGCTTCCCGGAAGGTGGGCTTCCGCTGAGGTAATAGAGAGCAATGAGATAAAAGGAGATTTAACTCTAAATGCTGAAACTATATCTGCTGTGGCATCATTAGATTGATCATCTACAACCACTATTTTTTCTGGTGCGTAGGTCTGGTTTACTAATGACTGTAATGTAGAGCCAATATTTTCAGCTTCATTATGTGCAGGAATTACAATGTAAATCTTCAAAATATAACAGAGTCAATTTAGTAGAATTGAAGGTGAGGATAAATTTTCAGAAAATAAAATTTATCGCTCCGCATATACAGCGTAATATCTCGGGGTCATGGTTCTAAGTAGTGGCCTAATTCCAATTTTTTGTACAGGATTCGTCCATTTTGTCCTTTTCTTGATATTCCATCCGGCTTTTTCCAAGAGCCAGTCGAATTGCCAATCTTCAAATTCATGATAATGTCGATCTCGCATGTCGGTCTTACTTCTGTAGGCATCGGCAAACCAAAGTTTCAAAGGTACTGTGGCAACAAGTTTAGTTGTTTTAAGATCTTTCAATAAATTAAACGGAGATAATAAATGCTCAAATATTTCAAAAGCAGTTACTAAATTGTATTCATTTTCATGATCGACTTGTGGATGAAGATCTAGATCTTCTCCAGTAGTATTGGTAACCTCATACTTTTGAGATTTCATGATAGCAGAAAATGGATTTTCTACACCCAGATCTAAAACCTTTGCAGGAGCTGGGACAGCATTTTCAAGAAATTCTAATGTTTTTTTAAATCGTTTATTCGGAAATGTATTTTCGTACATTCTAGTATTGGTAGACAAGTGCATTAATATTCATTCCTGCTCCAACGCTTGCAAGGATGATAACGTCTCCTTTCTTTAAGTCTTGATTTGGAATGTTTCCTGTAATTACCAAGTCTAAAAGTGTGGGAACGGTTGCTACGCTACTATTTCCAAGTTCATGAATACTCATTGGCATCACATTCTCTGGAGCTTTCATTTTATATTGCTTGTAAAAACGGGCTATAATAGCTTCATCCATTTTTTCATTAGCCTGATGTAAAAACACTTTTTTTACATCTTCAATAGATTTTCCGCTTTCTTCCAAACAAGCTTTCATAGCTTCAGGTACATGTGTTAAAGCAAATTCGTAGATCTTTCTACCATTCATTTTAATATATCTCGTGTCAACTTCTTCTTCATTTCTATTAGATTTTCCGAAGTAGATATGATGCGCATCTTGATATGCATAGGTAGCAGAACTATGAGCAAGGATTCCGCCTGGTTCTTCTGAAGCTTCGAAGATCGCAGCTCCAGAACCATCAGAAAAAATCATAGAATCTCTGTCGTTATTATCTACAACTCTAGAAAGTGCTTCAGCTCCAATAACCAAGCATTTCTTGGCCATCCCACTTTTAATGAAGGCTTGAGCTTGAATTACCCCTTCTATCCAGCCTGGGCAACCAAAAAGCACATCGTAACCAACGCATTTTGGATTTTTTATTCTGAGATTATGTTTTACTCTTGTGGCAAGACTAGGTACAGTATCGCTCTGGACACTTCCAAATCTAACATCCCCATAGTTATGGGCGACGATCAAATAGTCTAATGTTTCGGGATCTATACCGGCATTTTCTATAGCTTTTTGAGCGGCAACAGTTGCCATATCTGAAGTGCTTAGGTCATCTTCAAGATACCTTCTTTCTTCAATTCCGGTAATCGCTTTAAATTTTTCAATAGTTATCTCATTAGCATGAGGAAAACCTGATCCATCTAAATTCAAAAATTCATGTTTCAAAAAGTCTGAATTCTTTCTCTTTAAGTTCGGAATAAAACTTCCTAAACCTGTCATCTTTATGCTCATTGAAACCGAGTGTTTTTTAATTATATCAACTAAAATACTAAAAGCAATTTAAGAAAACCTTAAGGAATTACATAATTTGCTGCATTTTATGGTTTTAGTAAATTTTGCGCCTTTAATTATTAAATCGATAATTATAACGCATTAAAATAAAAATAGCCCAAAGTTTAAATTTAAACTTTGGGCTCAAAAATATTTATGCTTCCATATATTCTTCAATAGGAGCACAGGTACATATAAGATTTCTATCTCCATATGCATCATCTACTCTACGAACTGTAGGCCAAAATTTATTATCTGCAACATACTCCAATGGGAATGCTGCTTGTTCTCTAGAATATGGGAAATCCCAAGTATCTGCGGTAAGCATTGCCATTGTATGTGGTGCGTTCTTTAGGATATTTACTTCATCTTCTGTAGAAGAATCGCTAATTTCTTTACGAATAGAGATCAACGCATCGCAAAATCTATCTAATTCTGCTTTGCTTTCACTTTCTGTAGGTTCAATCATTAAGGTTCCTGCAACAGGAAAAGAAACCGTTGGTGCATGGAAACCATAATCAATTAATCTTTTAGCAATATCTACTACTTCAATTCCATTGTTTTTGAAAGGTCTACAATCCACGATCATCTCGTGAGCCGCACGGCCTCTTTCTCCAGAATATAAAGTTTGATAATGATCTTTTAAACGTGCCTTGATATAGTTAGCATTTAAAATCGCATATTCTGTAGCTTTCTGAAGTCCTTTTCCTCCAAGCATTTTGATATAACCATAGGAGATAAGACATGCTAATGCAGATCCCCAAGGAGCTGAAGAAATAGCAGTAATCGCTTGTTCTCCACCAGTTTTTATCACAGGATTACCCGGTAAAAAAGGAAGTAATTGTTTTGCAACGCATATTGGTCCCACTCCTGGGCCACCACCACCATGTGGAATTGCAAATGTTTTATGAAGGTTCAAATGGCATACATCTGCTCCAATTGCACCAGGATTGGTTAATCCAACCTGTGCATTCATATTTGCACCATCCATATAAACTTGACCTCCGTTATCATGGATCAATTGGGTGATCTCCTTAATAGCCGACTCAAAAACTCCGTGAGTAGATGGATAGGTTACCATTAAAGCAGCTAAATTATCTTTATGTTTTAATGCTTTCTCTTTAAGATCCTCTAGATCTATATTTCCTTCTTTAGTAGACTTGGTTACTACTACTTTCATGCCCGCCATCACTGCAGAAGCAGGATTGGTACCATGTGCAGAAGAAGGGATCAAGCAAATATTTCGTTTTGAATCTCCACGAGATTCATGATAAGCACGAATAACCATTAATCCTGCATATTCTCCTTGAGCTCCAGAATTTGGTTGCAAAGAAGTACCTGCAAAACCTGTAATTTCAGTTAATTGGTCTTCTAATCTTTTTAAAACTATTTGATATCCTTCAGCCTGATCTATAGGTGCAAAAGGATGAATATTCCCCCACTGTGGATTGCTTAAAGGAAGCATTTCAGAAGCTGCATTCAACTTCATAGTACAAGAACCCAATGCGATCATGGAGTGGTTAAGAGAAAGGTCTTTTCGCTCCAATTTCTTGATGTAACGCATCAATTCGGTTTCAGAATGGTAAGAACTAAAAACTTCATTCGTTAAAAATTCTGTTTTTCTATTTACTTCTGAAGTGATAGAAGTCCCATCAACTAACTCTTCTATCTTATCAAATGCCTTATTGGCAATTTCAGCAAAAACGGAAATTATTCTATTGAGATCTTTAATAGTGGTTGTTTCGTTTAATGCGATTACCACTGTTTCTGAATCTGGATAATAGAAATTGATCTTATTATTTTCAGCTAAAACTTTAATAGCTTTAGCATCTGCTTTAATTTGAATTGTATCAAAGTAAGAATCATTAAGTTGTTTGAAACCTAATGTTTCTAATTTTTTATGTAACGTATAGGCTGAAGCATGAACAGTGTTTGCTATATATTCCAATCCTTTTGGGCCATGATATACAGCATACATCCCAGCCATCACTGCAAGTAATACTTGTGCCGTACAAATATTAGAAGTCGCTTTGTCTCGCTTAATATGTTGCTCTCTGGTTTGTAATGCCATTCTTAAGGCTCGGTTACCGTTAAGATCTTTAGTTACACCAATTATTCTTCCAGGGATACTTCTTTTATATTCTTCTCTTGTCGCAAAATATGCCGCATGAGGTCCACCATAACCTAATGGGATTCCAAAACGCTGTGTGGTTCCAACAACTACATCTACTCCAAAATGACCTGGAGATTCTAATTTGATTAAACTTAAAATATCTGCTGCAACCACTACCTTGATCCCTGCATCTTTACATTTAGCAACATAGCTGGAATAATCAAATACCTGTCCAGATTTTCCCGGGTACTGGAGTAATGCTCCGAAGAATTCTGAAGAAAAATCGAATTCTGTGTGATCTCCAATAACCAATTCGATCCCCAAAGGAATAGCTCTGGTTTTTAGTAAGGAGATAGATTGTGGCAATACTTCTTCTGAAACGAAGAATTTTATAACCTTATTTTTTTTCTGATCTTTTTCTCTTACAGCAAATAACAATGCCATTGCTTCTGCAGCAGCTGTGGATTCGTCTAAAAGAGAGGCGTTAGCCAATTCCATTCCTGTTAGATCTGCGATCATAGTCTGGAAATTCAATAAGGCTTCTAATCTTCCTTGAGCAATTTCTGCTTGATAAGGAGTGTAGGCAGTATACCATCCTGGATTTTCCAAAACGTTACGCTGTATCACTGCTGGCATAATGGCTTGGTGATATCCTAAACCAATATAAGATTTGAATACTTTATTTTTTGCAGCCAGTTCTCCAATATGTTCCGCATATTCGTTTTCGCTTAAAGCCTTATCAAGCTTTAAAGGAGATTTTAAACGAATATCATCTGGAATTGTTTCGAAGATAAGCTGGTCTAAAGAGGAGGCGCCAACGGTGGAAAGCATTTCTGAAAGCTCACTTTCCTTGGGACCGATATGTCTAAGTGCAAAAGAATCTGTTCTCATCAAAATTTAGTTGTGTTTTGTGCTGCAAAATTACAATTTTAAACGTAAATTTTTACAATTTAGCTACTTAGACTTGTTAAGATTTTATAACCTATTTTTGACACGAAAAGCAGGCAATAAATGAACTTGAAATCTGTACTCAATTTTTATATTAGTAGTAGTATTCATGTGGCTTTGTCGGTAGTGAGTCTGGCTATTATAACGATGCTTGATTTTGAAATCTTATTAGATTTTAACTTATGTTTATTCATATTCTTTGGTGCCATTACGGGTTACAATATTGTAAAGTATGTCGGAATTGCTGGATTGCATCATTTAAGTTTGACTAAAAACCTTAGGCTCATCCAGGTTTTCTCATTCTTTATCTTCCTAGCCTTACTATATATTTTGTTTCAATTATCGTGGCATGTTATTGTTTTTTCTGCTGTAATGGGATTATTTACCTTGCTTTATATTCTTCCATTTTTTGGAGGCGGAAGAAATTTAAGAGCCTTAGCCGGACTAAAGATTTATGTGATTGCATTTGTCTGGAGTGGCGTAACAGTTTTGTTGCCCTTAATTGGGAAAATTGAACTGACGCAATGGGATGTACTTCTTGAATTTACTCAAAGATTTCTCTTCGTTTTTGCATTAACTCTTCCTTTTGAAATTAGAGATCTTAAGTTCGATATGGCTAATTTGAGAACAGTGGCGCAGATTTTTGGAGTGCGTAATTCTAAAATTATTGGAGTTCTAACTTTATTAACTATTCTTCTTCTGGAGTTTATAAAAGTAGCGTCCGATATAAGAAGTGTGATTTCGTTAATCCTAATTATTGTCCTTCTGAGTAATCTAATAATTAATTCCAGAATAAGACAAACTAAATATTACTCTTCACTTTGGGTGGAGGGAGTGCCCATTTTGTGGTGTTTATTGCTTTTAGGAATGCATTTTATATATCTTTAAGCTCTTTTTTAATTCCCTCTTGCCATACTTTTTTCTCATCTTCTGTACAGGTTTTAATATCAGATTGTTCTATCAATTCTGTAAGACGATTATTATTTGAAGAGTATTTTCTACATCTCTTGCAAAGAATAAGATGCAATAGCATTTTTAATTTTTCGGGACCAGAAGCTTCATTGTATTGCTTTTTATCACAGCAATAAGCAGCTTCTGAGCAATCTATTAAAAGTGTTTTTTTGTAATTCATATTAAAACCAGTTTTTTTCTAAACATTGAGCTAAGGTTGTTCGTGCTCTATGTATTATAACCCAGAGATTAGACGGGGTAATATTAAACTCATTACAAATAGCTTCAGTATCAAAACCATCTATAGTTTTCATTTTAAAAATCTTGGCCTGTTTTTCGGTTAATTGATCCATACATTCTAAGATGGCAATTCCTAATTCTTCGTTCTCTATTAAATCCTCAGCCGTCTTATCAAATCTGTCGGGGGCGTTTTCTTCTAACCAATCTCCTTCATTAGAATCATCGTTATACTGGATTTTTATCTCAGCCTTTCCTTTCTTAGAATTTCCTTTTCTATAATGATCTATGATCTTTCTTTTTAAAATAGAGATCAACCAAGTGCGTTCGGTAGCCTCGCCTTTAAAATTTTTCATAGATTTTAAGCCCGCCAAAAAAGTTTCAGAAATAAGATCATGGGCTACCTCCCGATCATTCACTCTAACAATCGTAAAATTGAAGAGATAATCGGAGTATTTATCTACCCATTTATTTGGATCTATTTTGTTTTCGGACATAGGTGAATAGCATTATTTCTTCAAAATTAAGAAAAGTTTGACACCAAACTATTAATTGAAAGATAAGATATATCTAGGTTAATATAGATTTTTATTGCTTTTCTAATAATCCAGCCCTTTTAAGCAAAGCGTCTGGTTGCGGTTCTTTTCCTCTAAAACGTTTGTACAAGGTCATTGGTTCTTCTGTTCCTCCTAATGAAAGTACAGTTTCTTGAAACTTTTTGGCTACTTCTGGATTAAATATTCCTTTTTCTTTAAAATACTCAAAGGCATCGGCATCTAGTACTTCTGCCCATTTATAGGAATAATATCCAGATGAATATCCTCCTTGAAAAATATGAGAGAATGAAGTGCTCATACAGTTCTCTTTCACATCTGGATAAAGCTTCGTAGGTGCAAAGGCTTCATCTTCATGTTCCTTTATACTAGTGATTTCTGAAGGATCCACTGCATGGTAGCTCATGTCTAACATTCCAAAGCTTATTTGACGTAAAGTTGCCATTCCTTCATGGAAATTGGAGGCTTTCTTGATTTTATCTATTAATTCCTGCGGAATAATTTCTCCAGTTTCATAATGTTTGGCAAAAAGTTGAAGCGCTTCCGGTTCGTAACACCAATTCTCAAGCACCTGGCTAGGTAGTTCTACAAAATCCCAGTAAACGCTTGTTCCAGAAAGACTAGGATATGTGGTGTTAGCTAACATACCGTGTAATGCATGCCCAAATTCGTGGAAAAGTGTGGTCACCTCATTAAAGGTTAATAAGGAAGGTGTTTTTTTAGTTGGCTTGGTGAAATTGCAAACTATAGAAATATGAGGTCTGCTATTTTTGTCATCTATTATTTCTTGAGATTTATAAACAGTCATCCAGGCACCATCCCTTTTTCCTGCTCTTGGATGGAAGTCGGCATAGAATAACGCAACCTCTTTTCCTTCACTATCGGTAACTTGGTATGTCTTTACATCTTCGTGATATACGTCTATGTTTTTTACTTCAGTAAAAGTTAAGTTGTAGAGTTTTTTAGCAACCGTAAACACTCCGTCAATCACATTATTAAGCTGAAAATAGGGCTTTAATATTTCGTCATCCAGATCGAATAATTTCTGTTTCAATTTTTCCTGAAAATACGCAGCATCCCATTTTTGAAGCTGATCTATTCCTTCCAGATCTTTAGCAAAACTTTCAAGTTTGGTGAATTCTTTTTTCGCGGCTGGTCTAGCTTTTTCCAGTAGCTCCTCCAAAAACGTATTCACAGTTTCTGGTTTTTTTGCCATTCGTTCTTCTAAAACAAAGTCGGCATGAGATTTATAGCCTAATAATTTTGCGCGTTCAAATCTAAGTTTAACGATTTGAAGCACATTATCTTGGTTATCCAACTCATCATTATGAAAGCTTTTTGCGCCAAAAGCTAGGGCCATGGTTTTCCGAAGCGTTCTGTTTTTTGCATATTTCATAAAAGGGATGTAGCTAGGATATTCCAAAGTGAAGATCCAGCCGTCCTTATTTTTCGAGTTTGCGACTTCGCTAGCAGATTCTTTAACATGATCTGGAAGGCCATCAAGATCAGCTTCATTGGTTATATGAAGTTCGAACTTATTGGCTTCGGCTAGTACATTTTCTCCAAATTTAAGGCTGAGAGAAGAGAGCTTCTTATCAATTTCTCTCAATTTAGTTTTGTCTTCCAAATTCAGATTTGCTCCATTTCTGGAAAATGCTTTATATTTTTTATCAAGCAACATCATTTGCTCACCATTTAAGCCTAGACTTTCCTTTTTGTTGAAAATTGCTTTTACTCTTCCAAAAAGGTTTTCATCTAGAATGATGTCATTTTTGAATTCTGTAAGAAGAGGTGAGACTTCCTGAGCAATCTTTTGAATCTCATCATTGGTTTCGGCCGAATTCAGATTAAAAAAGATACTCGTAATTCTATCCAATTTTTTACCTGAAAACTCCAATGTCTCAACTGTATTCTTAAAAGTAGGAGTAGAAGTGGAGTCTGAAATTTCTTTTATTTCACTTTTAGCTAATTCTATAGCCTCTAATATAGCAGGCTTAAAATGTTCGGTTTTTATTTTTGAGAAGGGAGCAAAATCAAATTCTTGAAGAAGCGGATTATGAGTATTCATTATAAATGTTCTTTAAGTGTATAATAAAATAGTATAGCGTAACAATTAATTTGTAATGTTTAATCTTTTGTTAAAAATTATGTAACTTACATTCTTGAAATTATGTTTTATGTTAATATAGTAAGTAGTCTTTATAGTTTGGAATAATATATTTAGAATGGTTAATAAATGATAATTTTTTACGAAGAAGTACTACAGAGAAAGCCACATTTTATGTGGCTTTCTTGCTATTTTATAGTTTTTGCTCCTTCTATAACTTTTTGTTTTAAGCCTTCCTTATATACCAATATTTTATCCAACATGCATTTGTCTGAGCTGCCTAAAATTTGAGCAGCTAGAATTCCAGCATTTTTCGCACCATTTAAGGCTACTGTCGCAACAGGAACCCCTCCGGGCATTTGTAATATAGATAAAACTGAATCCCAGCCATCTATGGAGTTACTCGATTTTACCGGTACACCAATAACCGGAAGCGGAGATAACGAAGCGACCATTCCTGGTAAATGCGCTGCGCCACCGGCACCGGCAATGATTACTTTTATTCCACGAGTGTGAGCATTTTTGCTGAATTCAAATAATTTCTCTGGGGTGCGATGTGCAGAAACTATATCTACTTCCACCTCTATATCGAAACCTTTTAAAATATCAATGGCTTCTTGCATTACAGGCATGTCACTAGTACTTCCCATAATTACTGCTACTTTACTCATTATTTATGTTTTAATAGTGTCAATCTAAATTGATATTTAGTTTTTACTAATTACTTTTAAGGTTTTTTTAACCTCTTCGGCAATAGTTCTAGCTTTCTTAATGTCTTTGTTTACAATGGTAACATGACCCATTTTCCTAAAAGGCCGAGTTTCTTTTTTGCCATAAATATGCGGAGTTACTCCCGGTATTTTCAGGATTTGCTCCATATTTTTATAAATTGGAGGGCCCGTATAATTTTCTTCTCCAGATAAATTTACCATTATTCCTGCAACTTTGCTTTCTGTATTTCCTAATGGCAGATCCAATATTGCTCTTAAATGTTGCTCGAACTGGTTTGTGTAACTAGCTTCAATACTATAATGACCACTATTATGTGGTCTAGGTGCAACTTCATTTACAACTAATTCATCATCTTGAGTTAAGAACATTTCAACAGCTAATAAACCAACATGTTTAAACGTATCCGAAACCTTTTCTGCTAGCTGTCTGGCTTTTACTGAAATTGATTCTTCTATTCTCGCAGGGCATATTACATATTCTACCTGATTTGCAACTGGGTGAAATTCCATTTCTACAACAGGGTAGGAGATTACTTCGCCTGAAGGATTACGAGCTACAATAACCGCCAACTCATTTTTAAACGGAATTAATTTTTCAGCCAAACATTTTCCTTCAGGGATTTGATCTAGATCTTTTTTAGATTTCACGATCATTACACCTTTTCCATCATAGCCTCCGGTAGCACTTTTCCAAACAAATGGCAATGAAACTCGGTTTTCATCAAAAGCTTTTAGTAACTCTAGCCTGGAATTAAAGGCCGAAAAAGAAGCAGTTGCAATATCATTATCTATATAAAATTGCTTTTGAACAACCTTGTCGCTGATTTTCTCTAAAGTACTGGAAGAAGGAAATACTTTAATGCCTTCCTTTTCTAGTTGCTTTAAAGCCTCAACATTAACTGACTCTATCTCGAAAGTTACTAGGTCTGCTTTTCTACCAAAATCAAGAACAGCATCATAATCCATTAAGTCTCCTTGGATAAAAATATTGGCTGAAATTTTGCAAGGAGCCTCTTCACTTGGATCCATCACAATTGTTTGAATATCAAGTTTTCTGGTCTCATAAAGAAGCATTTTCCCGAGTTGTCCACCACCTAAAATACCTAATTTAAAATCTGAAGAAAAATAATTGATCATAGTGATTCCGATATTTAAACAAAAATAATTTTTTAAGATGGAATAGTCCAAGTATTGTAACACAAATGCATTTATTTATTAAGGGGATAGGATGATAAGAATCCCTATCTTTGCTGCTTTAAAATTTATAATAGTGATCCAGTTACACGATCTTAAGTTCGAGCCTTTTATTTCTGAAGAAAAAATTACCACAGCAATAGATGCAATGGCTGCGCAAATCAACCAAGATTTTGAGGGTAAAACTCCAGTTTTTTTGGCTGTTTTAAATGGAGCTTTTATGGTTGCTTCAGAAATTATTAAGCGTTTTGAAGGTGATTGTGAAGTTGCGTTTGTAAAGCTAGAATCTTATAAGGGCTTAGGAACTACAGGAAAAGTAGAAACCTTGGTTGGATTAAATCTCTCTTTAGAAAACAGACATGTTATCATAATTGAAGATATCGTGGATACAGGGATCACTTTGGCCGCCATTTATAAAATCATGGAAAAGGAAAATGTTGCAGATGTTCGCATTGCATCTTTATTCTTTAAGCCAGAAGCATATCAGAAAAATTTCAAAATAAATTATATAGGAATACAAATCCCCAACGATTTTATTGTGGGATACGGATTAGATTATGATGGTCTTGGCCGAAATCTAACTCAAGTCTATAAACTTAAAAAAGAGAACATGACAAATTTGGTGTTATTTGGACCTCCGGGTGCAGGGAAAGGAACCCAAGCAAACTTTTTAAAGGAAAAGTATAATTTAATACATATCTCAACTGGAGATGTGTTTAGATATAATATTAAAAATGAAACAGAGCTTGGACTTCACGCTAAATCCTTTATGGATAAGGGGCAATTAGTCCCAGATGATGTTACTATTAAGATGTTGGATGCAGAAGTAGATAAAAACCCGGAAGCTAACGGATTTATTTTTGATGGTTTTCCAAGAACTGTTGCCCAGGCAGAAGCTCTTGCCGAGTTAATGAAGGAGAAGAATACGGAAGTTTCGGCAATGATCGCTTTAGAGGTAGATGATGAGGTTCTAGTGGAACGCTTATTAGAAAGAGGAAAAACGTCTGGGAGAAGGGATGATGCAGATGAAACTGTTATAAGAAATAGAATTCATATCTATTATGAAGAAACTGCTATTCTAAAACAATTTTATCTTAAAGAAGATAAATATTTTGGAGTAGATGGAGTAGGATCTATTTCAGAAATCACAGAAAGAATTAGTAAAGTAATTGATTCTTTATAAATAAAATCACAGTTAAGAATTACCACAACCGATTGTAAGATCGCAGAAAAATAGAAGATAATGACAGAAGGGAATTTTGTAGATTACGTAAAGATCCATGTTGCTTCCGGAAAAGGAGGACAAGGATCTGCGCATTTACGTCGGGAAAAATATATTACAAAAGGTGGACCAGACGGTGGTGATGGTGGTCGTGGAGGACATATTATCCTAAAAGGTAATAAGAGCCTTTGGACACTTTTTCATCTTAAATTTAAAAGGCATGCAAGGGCAGAACATGGATCTCATGGATCTAAACAGCGAAGTTCTGGTGCAGATGGAGCAGATCAATATATAGAAGTTCCATTGGGGACTGTTGTTAGAGATACAGAGACAGAAGAGATCTTATTCGAGATCACCGATGATGAGGAAGAGCGTATTGTAGCGCAGGGTGGTAAAGGAGGTTTAGGTAACTGGAATTTTAAATCTTCCACTAATCAAACTCCAAGATATGCACAGCCTGGAATAGATGGGCAGGAAGTAGATGTTACTTTAGAATTGAAAATTTTGGCAGATGTAGGATTGGTTGGTTTTCCAAATGCAGGAAAATCTACTTTGTTATCTGTAATTACTGCTGCGAAACCAAAAATCGCCGATTACGAATTTACTACTCTAAAGCCAAATCTGGGAATTGTAGATTATAGAGAGTTTAAAACTTTTGTGGTTGCTGATATTCCTGGAATTATTGAAGGTGCTGCGGAAGGTAAAGGAATTGGACATAGATTTTTACGACATATAGAACGTAACTCTACCTTGTTATTTTTAGTTCCAGCAGATGCGCCAGATATTATCAAACAATATGAGATCCTTTTGGATGAGCTTAGAAGGTATAATCCTGAAATGTTGGATAAGGATCGTCTAATTGCCATTTCTAAAAGTGATATGTTAGATGAAGAATTAAAAGCCGAATTGAAATTGATTTTAGATAAAGGCCTTAATTCACCATACCTCTTTATTTCCTCGGTAGCACAGCAAGGTTTAATGGAACTCAAAGATAAACTTTGGGAAATGCTGAATACCGAAGCTTCTTAAATTTATTACTGAAACTTCTCATGGGATGATTTTTGCTTAACTTTAAGTAAAAATAATCCCATGAAAAATTTTAAATATCTTCTTTTAGTACTCATAGTCACTTCTTGTAATGCTCCCAGAGCAACCTATGACTATGATCAGAATATGGAATTTAATTCCATTACTACCTATCAAATCTATCCAGATCTAAAATCTAATCTAAGTCAGTTAGACGAACAGCGAATGTTGACTGTACTAGATTCAGAAATGAGTAAAATCGGATTTTCTTCTTCAGAAGCATCAGATGTTTATTTGAACTTCTATTCAACTTCTTATGAAGAACCTAGCAGAAATAATATTGGAATTGGAGTAGGAGGTACTGGCAGAAATGTTGGAGTAGGTGTTTCTGGCGGAATTCCGTTAGGAGGTGCTAATACTTATTTAAGAGTAACCTTCGATTTCATTGATGTGAAGACAGATTCTTTAATTTGGCAAGCGGTTGTAGAATCTCCATTTGATAGAGATGGCTCTCCAGAAGAGCGGGAAAATCAACTTAGGGCAATGGTGCAAAAGGCATTGAAAGGATATCCGCCTAATAAATAAAACCTACTAAAATAGTTAAAATCAGTAATGTTCAGTTAAAGACAAATGACCGCTTCGCTGCAAGCAACAATACTTGAGACTTGATATCAACTAACTGAAAAACACCATAAATTACAACATTATTTTATCGACAACTTATTTAAACAATAATGTTTCGATCGCAGGTTCAAAAACAAAAAGTATGAGCTGAACTATTGTAAATATTGTTCTCATAAAAAATCTGAAAAGTTTTAATCAAATTTAATAAAATAAAAAAGCCCCAATTTCTTGGGGCTTTTTCTTGGTTAGTTAGTTACAACTTTTAGTTCATGATCGTGAACTCACTACGTCTATTCTTAGCATATTGCGCATTAGTACATCCGGTTGGTTTAGTACAATCATTTAATGGCATAGATTCACCGTAACCTTTAGAGGTTAAACGATCTCTTTCAATACCATGACTTACTAAGTATTCTAAAGTAGAAGCAGCACGTCTTTCAGAAAGAGCCATGTTATAGCTATCTGTTCCTCTAGCATCTGCATGAGACCCTACTTCAATATTTAATGTTGGGTATTTCGTCATTATACTAACAACTTTATCTAAAGTAACTTCAGATTCTTTCTTGATGGTAGCTTTATCAAAGTCGAAGTAAATGTTTCCAACGTCTTTTAGTTGTTGTCTTCCAGTTTCGGTATTGGTTTCTCTTTCGTCAATTTCAACAACAGGAGGCGTATAATCCTCTCTTAAGAAATTGTAAAGATTATCTGTACCTCTTCTGTTAGATGCAAACCATCCTGTGTCTTCTCCTTCTTTTACAACGTATGCAAAATCATCGAATCCACTGTTGATAGTAGTCCCTAAGTTCTTAGTTTCAGAAAAATCACCTTCAGACTTGTAGATATCTAAGTTACCAAAACCTTGATGTCCATCTGAAGAGAAATAAAGTACACCTTCTTCACTAATAAAAGGAAACTGTTCTCTATGAGCAGTGTTCACTCCAGCTCCTAAATTTTGTGGAGTTCCAAAAGATCCATCTTCGTTAACATCTACCATGTAGATATCGAAAGATCCATTAGTTCCAGGCATATCACTTGCAAAATATAACTTCTTGCCATCTGCACTTAAGCTTGGGTGCTCTACAGAATAAGAATCGCTAGAGAAAGGAAGTTTTTCGATATTACTCCATGTTCCATCTACCATTTTAGCACTGTAAAGGCTAATATGAGCAATTTTATCGTCTTCTACTTTTACTCTCTTATCGTTGGTTCTGTCAAAATACATTGTCATTCCGTCTTTGCTAAAAGTAGCAGAGCTTTCGTGAGAGTCTGTATTGATGTCTCCAGGGAAAAGTACAATCTCGCTTAATTGACCTTCATCATCTGTTGTAGCAGTGTACAAATCTAATGTTGGTTTTTTGTTCCAAGGATATAAAGGACGTTCTGCATTTCTTGTAGAAGCAAAAGTCACTTTATCATCTCCATAAAAAGAGATTCCAAAATCTGCAGAAGCAGCATTGTTCATCACTTGGTTAGAAGTAAATACATGAGATACTGTAGTGTCTAGTTCTTTTCTGAATTTTTCGAAATCAACTGTTTTTCCGTAGAACTCAGAGAAATACTTGTCTCCTTCTTTAAAATTTCCAACTGCCATAGAAGCATGTGCATATCTGAATTTGTATTCAGGAGCAACTGCTTCACCAAACTTAAGGAACAAGTCCTTGTATACCTCAGATGCATTTTGCATTTGGTTGGTATAAAAGTAAGAGTCTGCAAGATTTTGAAGAACTTCTTGATCTTTGTTATTTACATTCTCATATGCATCAGTAGCATCCATAAATGCTCGCTGGGCAAAAAATCTATCGGCCTTTTTGATCTCAGAACTTTGGGAAAATCCTGAGAAACTAATAACCGCTATTAATATAAAACTGTATAATTTTTTCATGTTGTTTCTGGTTTTAGAAGAATCTAGGTGATTTATCATATCCTTTAGACAATCCGAATAGGTCTAGATCGAATAACACAAGGAATTCGTGGGTTCCGTCGTTGTAGTCTCCAAGGTTTGAAGTTGTTCTGTCGTATGCATACCCAACTTTAATTTGTGGAGTAACAGCGAAGTTCACAAGACCAGTGATAGCATCACCGAATCTGTATCCTAACCCAGCTTCTAATCTATTAAACATTAATACGTTTGCAGTAATATCTACAGATAATGGAGCTCCTTGTACGCCTCTAGCCATGAACGCAGGCTTTAATTTGAAGTCTTCGTTGATATCGAAAACATATCCACCAGTTACAAAATAGTGAATGTTCTCTTCTCCAAGAGTTCTTAAACCTTGTTCGTTTTCTAAATGCTTAGAGGTAAGAAGATTTGGTGCAGAAAGACCAACATAGTATTTCTCTCCAAAAAAGTAAGCTCCAACTCCAACTACTGGAAATACTTCGTTAATATTCTCACGAAAAGCTGGATCATCTAATTGGTTCAATGTCAATCCTGAAATATTAGCATCAAAAGTGGTTAAACCACCTTTAATACCTAAGGACAATTTATTGGTTTCGTCTAAAGGTAGTACGTATGCAAAATCTGCAGTAATGTTATTTTCCTTTACCCAGTCGCCAATTTCATCGTGGACAATAGATATACCAAGTTCTACTCGTTCACTCACAGGAGTGTGGGCAAAGAAATTGGCGGTGCTTGGAGCACCGTCAATTCCTACCCATTGAGATCTATATATACCACCCATTTTTAACATTCCCGGATCATCGGTAGCGTAAGCAGGGTTTAATACACTCATGTTATACATGTATTGAGTGTATAGGGGGTCTTGCTGAGACATTCCTTCAAATGAGATAAGGATAATGCCTGTGAAAATTAAGAATTTTGTTATATGATTTTTCATTTCTTTCTAATGTTTATCCTTTAGTTATATACTTAAGTATAATTTTCCTTGCACCGGAGTTGTTTGTCCGTCGTTGTAATTCAGGATATAGAAGTATACACCTACTGGTAAAACGTCATTTCCTAATGTCCCTGATTGGTTTGAGATACCATCCCAATCTGGAGTGCTTGCATTTCCTTCGAATACAACATTACCCCATCTATTAAATATTTCGATAGTGTAGTTAGGGAAAAGGGTAGCAATATCTGGAATTACAAATTGGTCGTTTTTCCCATCATTATTTGGAGAGAAACCTTCAGGAATTCCACAGAATTCAACTTTTGCAACAACCGCAAGTCTCTCTGAACTTTCACAACCTGTAGTTCCATTTACAGAAGCTCCATAATAAGTAACTCCATTTTGAAGAGCAGTTGTAGCTGAAATGGCTGAACCACCTGTAGATGAAGGGTATACTAGAACTCCGGAACCACTAAAGTTGTTAATTAAGTCTTGAACAGTAGGATTATCACTTCTGCAAAATTCATCACCTTCCATAGAAAGCGCTGGAGCAGCAGGATCTGTAATTGTTACAACTATTTCAGTAGCGTCAGATGAACAGGTATCAGTATCATTGTTAGATACAGCATAGTAGCTCATTCCGCTTACTAATGCAGTTGTAGCATCAGCAACATCTGTTAAGTCGGCATTGGTATAGATAACAATATTATCTCCTGTTACAACGATATCTCCAACTGTTGGATTATCGATAAGGCAGAAAGATTGACTTGCTTCAGCTGTTGGAGCATCGGCAGGGTCTGTTACTGTTATAATAAACGTTGAACTAGCTTCACCAGTTACACAGGCCTCTATATCATCTTCATTAACCGTATAAGTAATAGTGTAACCATCATCATTTGGTCCAACAGAAGGGTCAAACATTGTTCCTTCTGCATTTACTCCAACACCTGAGAAAGTTCCGCCAAGAGATGCTCCAGATTCAGTTAAGTACATTGATAGTAGAACTGAATCATCACTAGAACATACTGTTTGATCAGCAATGTCGCCTGCATTTGCAGGAAGTGGATCATTTACTGTTATAATAAACGTTGAACTAGCTTCACCAGTAACACATGCATTTTCATCATCTTCATTAACTGTATAAGTAATGGTGTATCCATCAGTATTTGGTCCAACAGAAGGGTCAAACATTGTTCCCTCTGCATTTACTCCAATACCAAAGAATGTTCCTCCAAGAGTTGCTCCAGATCCAGTTAAGAATCCTGATAACATGATAGAATTCTCACTAGAACATACTGTTTGATCAGCAATATCACCTGCATTTGCAGGAAGTGGATCTGTAATATTAATAGTTACAAAAGTGGTATCATCTGGACAAACTGAATTATCGCTGGAAACTCTGTAGGTATATCGTCTTGCAACATCTACAGAAGGATCAAAGATAGTAGTTCCACTTGCTAAGGCTGGAGTAAATGTTCCACCAGCATCTGCCATTCCTAAGATAGACTCGTTTAATAATGGTATTATATCAAAAGCTTCTTCATTAGAACATACAGTAATAATTGTTGTAGATCCAGCGTTTGGAGAATCATCAATAATTACACTTACTCTACCTCTTGAAGTACAAGTTGCATCTGGATTTCCAGCAAAATAATCACCATTTGCTAAAACAGCTGTTGCTGCTAAGGCATCTGTTGAGGTTGCTGTTGAATACCATGTTGCATTTGCAGGCATAAGATCTCTTACTTGAGGTCTTCTAGGGTTATTGCCGTTGGAATCTGAAATAGACTCACAGAATTCCTGAGTAGTATCAGCAACTTCGGGACAAACTACAACCTCATTTGTAATTGTAACTATCAAATCAGAAGAGTCAATACATCCATTAGATGAAGTTACAGTATAAGTAAAGGTGTAATCGTCAGAAGTATAATTTGATGGGTCTAGGTCTCCATTTGCATTTCCTGGAGAAAAAGTTCCTCCAGCGTCTGGATTACCTTGAATAAAAGCAAATAAATTCACTGGTTCTTGCTCTGTACTCAAAGTAACACTACTGTCGTCTCCTGCATTTGGACCTTGAATAACATTGATTGTATAAGTCGCTGCATCTGTACCACTCACACAAGTTATACTATTATCTACTGTGTAGGTAATAATTGTATTTTCTCCAATAGTTGCAGTAGAAGGGTCAAACTGACCATTTGTAAGACCTGAGAATGTACCTCCTGGAAATGCATCTGCTGCTAACCTGTCATTCAAGTTTTGAATTCCATCAGTTGAACAGAATGTTAAAGAAACATTTTGCCCTGCATTAGCGACTATAGGATCTGTAATATTTATAGTTACAAATGCAGTGTCATCAGCACAACCTGAGTTCTGACTAGCAACACGATAAGTATATCTTCTAGCTACATCAACGGCTGGATCAAAAAGATCAGTTCCGCTGGCTAATGCTGGAGTTATTGAACCCCCTGCATCAGCTGCACCTAAGATAGATGGATTCATTCTGCTTGCAATATTAAAAGGAGCTTCAGAAGAACATACATTTAAAATGGTGGTAGAACCCGCGTTAGGAGCATCATCTATATTAACTAAAACAGGCATTCTAGCATCACAAGTTCCACTGGTGTTTCCAGCAAAGTAAGTATTACCGTTTATTAAAATAGTATTTCCTGGAATTGGTGTCTCAGAATCTGCGGTAGCATACCATGTTGCATCTTGAGGTGAAAGCTCTAAAACTCGAGGTCTTCTTGGGTTGTTCCCATCAGCATCACTTATAGATTCACAAAATGATTGAGTACTTTCTGTAACATCAGGACACCCTTCATCTAATAAAATGGTAACATTAATATCAGCTGAATCTGTACATCCATTGTCTGTGGTAACGGTGTATGTATAAGTTCCTGAACTTGCAGTTGAAGGGTCAAAATCACCATTGGCATCTCCTGGAGAAAATGTTCCATTTGCATCTGGCGTATCTGAACTATTGTCTACTAACACGTCATATAAATTAAAAGATGGATCAGTAGAATTTACTTCAATACTTGTATCGTCTCCTGCATAAGGAGATTCATTTACTAACAAACCTATGTTTGAAGTATCTGTACAATTTCCGTTATCTACACTGTAAACAGCAGAAGCGTTGAATGGAAATGCATTATTATCAACTGCATTAAAGTATGCCAATGCAATTGACTGTAAATCAGAAGTACTAAAACTTCCATTCAAATCTGCGTTTGTTATTCTTTGTGCTAACAAGGCTTGAGCAGCAACAGGATCTGTAAGTGCTAAGTTGATGATAGTTTCAATCTCATCCTGACAAAACTCTAAAGTTTGGTCTGGCCCAGCGTTTGGTGCTTGCTGAACTTCTACAGATATCACTGAAATGTCTGTTGGACAATTGGAATTACCAAGAATAGTATATCTAAAGGTGTATGTTCCAGCGGCATAATCTTCAGGAATGAATGTGTTGTTCCCAGAAGTTAGCGCAGGTGTGAAAAAACCTGTCGTTTGAGGTGGTCCTAATTGTGAATCTCTAATTCTACTCACTAAGTCGAAAGGAGCTTCATTCGTACAAGTTGCAGTCTGGGTAGTACTCCCTGCGTTTGGAGTGTCAAAGAAGTTGACAGTAATTCTATCTTGAGTACAATCATCTCCAGTATTTCTATTGAAATAATCTTCTCCTTGAACTAATTCTGTAGAAGGATCTAATGGGTCTGCAGAATTAGATTCAGCATAAAAAGTTCCACCTTGAGGATCTAAATCCTGAACTTGTGGTTTTCTAAAATTATTACCTGTTCCAACAGATTCACAGAAACTTTGAGTAGTTTCATTTAAGGTAGCAGGATCAATGTTTACTGTTACCGGAGTCCTAGTCTGACTTTCACAAGGTGGAAAAGGATCATTTCTATCATTAATAATTTGGGTAGCATAATATGTTTGCCCATTAATTAATATGGTACTGTCAGGAAGTGGTTGAAAAGAAGTATTTGTTCTATACCATCTGATAGCTTGTGTGTCTGGGGAAGTTCCTTGAGCTTCTAGATCAGCAACTGTTGCTCCTTCACAAAATGTTTGTGGAGAATCTGCTGTAGGAGGTGGAGTTGCTTTTGGCTCATATCCAACTGCAACCCGTAAAGAAGGACAATTTGAAGCTGAACTATTATCTTGACTTGGACTAACCTGCCCTACAAAATAACTTTCATTAGGCGTTAAAGGCCCTGTAGCTATTGCATTCCCGAATTCTTCGGAATAGACTTGAATACTATAATTTGTTATAGGTGTAAAATATGTTGCAAGTTCTTCTGCCGTAAAAGTATTAGAACATGGACTTATAGTAAAACTGTTTTCATCAGGGAACAAAGTATTGTTGGGATAAGGAGCAGCATTTACGGTTACGCTAATCGCAACTCTAGTAGTACATGTGCTAGACTGGTTACCAGCAAAATAGGTGGTATTGTCTAATAATTCACTATCTGGAATTGGTTGAGTATCGGTCGTTGAATCCGCAGTTGAGAAAATTGCATTTCCATCAGTATCAATATCACCAACAGTTTGTAAAAAACAAAATGTCTGATCTGAAGGTGTGTTACCTGCAGTAGGGCAGTTAGTTTGCCCGTAAGTGGGCGAACTTCCAATTAGTAAAATAAGGCCGAAAAGGAGCATAGCATACCTTTTCTTCCCTAATGTAAAATTTTGCATAGGCTAGGTGTTAAGTTTAACATTAAAATATTTAGTTAATAAATGGCCGCATAAGGCAAAGCAAATATTGCAAATATTTTCAACAATATGGTTGTTTTTGAGCAATAATTTAACGGTATGAAGTATTGGAGTTAATGTTTTGTTAATCTGATGCTCAGGTTGCTATCTGGTAAGAATTATGCATGACATTAATTTCTTACATTACGTTTTATGAAAAAAATTCTCATTTTATCTATCATATTATTAACTTCATTGTCCTATTCTCAATCGATTTCGGACAAGGCAATTTCCTATCTAGAATCAGGAAAAGTAGCCGAAGCTAAGACCCTTCTGAATGAACAAGTTAATAAAAATAATGCAGACCTTATTGTCTTCGAATTATTAGGGGATATTGCCAGTTTTGAAAAAAACTGGGATACAGCTATTTCTTATTATAAAAAATTGGTTGTTGCTAATCCGGAAAATGCAAACTTTAATCTAAAATATGGAGGAGCGCTGGGGATGAAAGCATTAAGCGTTTCGAGATTACAAGCGGTGGTTTATATTCCAGACATTAAAAAGTATTTATCCTTAGCTGCAGAGCAAGATCGCTCTCAAATTGTAGCTAGACGCGCTCTGGTAGAATTATATATAAAATTGCCAGGGATCTTAGGAGGAAGTGATGAAAAAGCATTGATGTATGCCAATCAACTAAAAGATCTAAGTCCCGTTAATGCTTACTTAGCAAAGGGCTTTATTATAAAGGAGAATGAGAATATTAAAGAGGCATTAGTTTATTATAAAAATGCATTTAATAAGTACAGAAACACCAATGGCAATATGAAATCAAATTCTCTAAATTATGAGCTTGGAAAAGTTGCGGCAGAGCTTAATTTAGAATCTCAATATGGCATGCAATTACTTGATACTTATACGAAAAACTACAGTTACAAAGATAGGTGTTCTATGGAGTGGGTGTATCTGCGTAAAGCCCAGATTTTGGCAAATATGAGGAATAAAAAAGCTGCATTAGCATATATTGATAAGGCTCTAACGCTTAAGGCTGATTTTAATGAAGCCTTGGATGAAAAGAAGCGAATTCATGAACTATAATTGAGTATTTCTATGCATTTTAGTATGCTATAATACCTATATTTGCTTCAAATTTTATTACATGAATCTTCATTTTATTGCTATTGGCGGAAGTGCTATGCACAATTTGGCATTGGCATTACATCATAAAGGATATAAAGTTACGGGAAGCGACGATGCTATCTTTGAACCATCTAAATCTAAATTAGAAAAAGAAGGCTTATTACCCGCCGAGATTGGTTGGTTCCCTGAAAAAATATCAAATGAACTAGATGCTATTATTTTGGGTATGCACGCTAAAAGCGATAACCCCGAATTACTTAAAGCTACAGAGTTAGGAATCAAAATATATTCTTATCCAGAATTTTTATTTGAACAATCTAAAAATAAAACTAGAGTAGTTATTGGAGGCTCCCATGGGAAAACCACAATTACTTCAATGATTCTGCATGTTTTGCATTATAACGGTAAGGAGATAGACTTTATGGTTGGTGCTCAATTGGAGGGATTTACTAATATGGTTCATTTAACAGAAGAAAATGATTTTATCTTATTAGAAGGAGATGAGTATTTATCTTCTCCAATAGATAGAAGGCCAAAATTTCATCTTTATAAGCCGAATATTGCTTTATTAAGTGGAGTTGCCTGGGATCATATCAATGTTTTTCCTACTTATGAGAATTATGTAGAGCAATTCGAAATTTTTGTAGATTCTATTGTTAGTGGAGGTATCGTGGTTTATAATGAGGAAGATCCTGAACTTGTTAGAATTGCAGAGAATACAACTAACCAAATTCGAAAGCATGGATATAAAACGCCTGAATATTCTATAGAAGACGGAATTACAGTTTTAAACACTGCAGAAGGGGATTTGCCAATAGAATTGTTTGGAGCTCATAACCTCAATAATCTAGCTGGAGCAAAATGGATCTGTCAGCATATGGGAGTAGATGAAGATGATTTTTATGAAGCTATTTCAACTTTTAAAGGGGCTTCTAAAAGGTTGGAGAAAATAATAGATGCTAATAATACCTTGGTGTTTAAAGATTTTGCTCATAGTCCATCTAAAGTTACTGCCACAACTACCGCAGTAAAAGATCAATATCCTGATAAAAATGTAGTTGCATGTTTAGAGCTGCATACTTATAGTAGTTTAACTCCTGAATTTTTAAAACAATATAAATCTAGTTTGAATAGTGCCGATGAAGCCATAGTTTTTTTCTCTCCGGAAGCACTTCAGATAAAGAAGTTGCCTCCAATAACCGAAGCGCAAATCTTTGAAGCATTTGGAAACACAGATCTAAATGTTTTCACTAATTCTGAAGACTTCAAGCTTCATCTAAAAAATATGGATTATGCAAATAAGGTGTTATTGCTTATGAGTAGTGGGAACTATGGCGGATTAGATTTTAATGAGATCAAAAACTGGATTTCTTAGCAGTTTAATTTTTTCAAATTAATTAGAATTTCGCTCATAATTGCTTGATTTGTTTATATTTATATAAATAATCTGCATGAGTAACGATAAAATTCCTTTTACGATAAAAAATTGGGCAATAGACGATAGACCCCGAGAAAAATTGCTTCAGAAAGGAAAACTTTCTTTAACAGATGCTGAATTGATTGCAATACTTATTGGTTCTGGAAATAGAGATGAGAGTGCTGTAGAACTTTCAAAGAAAATTCTTTCAAACAATCAGAATAACCTAAATATTTTGGGCAAGCAATCCGTTTCTCAACTTATGCATTTTAAAGGAATTGGAGAGGCAAAAGCTATTTCCATTATTGCTGCCATGGAGCTAGGGAGGAGGAGACGTTCTGAAGAAGCATTGGAAAATGTGAAGGTTACGTCCAGTAATTCTGTTTTCGAAGTATTACAACCTATACTTGGAGAATTGGCACATGAAGAATTTTGGATCCTATATCTTAATAACGCTAATAAGATCATCGAGCAATTCCAGGTAAGTAAAGGCGGGATCACTGGAACCTTAGTAGATGTTCGAGTTACCTTGCGCAAAGCTTTAGAATTAGGCGCAGTTTCTTTGATACTTGCCCATAACCATCCTTCTGGAAATTTAAATCCGAGCGAAGCAGATAAACAATTAACTCTAAAGCTTAAAACGGCTGCGGAAAGTATGGATATTAAAATTCTAGATCACCTTATTGTTACTGAAAAGTCCTATTTTAGCTTTGCCGACGAAGGATTGATGTAACTCCCATTTACAATGCTTTTAATTTATACTCAAAAAGTAACTCCCAGAATAACTTACGCATTTAAGCATATTTGCACTCGCGTATTAGGGATAGATATTAAATTCACTTCCAAAATAGAAGAATTCATCGCGTATGATAGTATGAAGTTCTCTTATGGTAAAAAGAGACTTGGAAATGAAATGTTTTTTCAGAATGTAGATTTATTACTAGAACAAGGTTTCAGCGATGTAGAGGTCAAGGTGCAGAAATGGGATAATACGAAGTGTTTATTCCCTGTTTCAGAAAATAGCGATCTACCATTCGATATTTTTGCTGCCACCTTTTATTTACTTTCCAGATACGAAGAGTATTTACCTCATGTAAAAGATAGTTTTGGGAGATTTCCAGCTTTAGAAAGTTTAGCATCTAAGGAGGGTTTTTTAGACTCTCCGGTTATTGATATTTGGATACAGAATTTCTCCAATTTACTTATTAATAGATTTCCAGAAATTTCCTTTAAGAAAAGAAAATATCAATCCTCCTCTTTAATTTCAGTGAGCCATGTTTTTAATTTCAAAAATAAAGGCTTGCTAAGAAGTTTCTCTGGAATTATATCGGACTTAACACAATTAAAGTTTAGCAGAATAACCGATAGATTAAGGGTTCTGCTTAGACTTAAAAAAGATCCCTACAATGTTTTTGATGATCTAATATTATTGGTTAAAGAACACAAGGTCAATTTAAATTTCATGTTTCAGTTAAGTAACTTCAATGTGTACGACAGAAATATAAATCATAACAGACTTAACTATAGAGAGATCATTAAATATGTAGCAGATTATTCTGAAGTGGGATTGCGATTAGGTTATTTTGCAATTCCGGATATTGAGGTTTTAAAGGTTGAAAAGAAGCGGTTTGAAAATATCATTCACGGGCCTTTACAAAATGTAGTAAATACAAAGTATAATTTACTCTTACCGGAACATTATGGTTTTTTAAATGAACTTGAGATCCCTAATGATTATTCTATGGGCTATCCCGAAACAATTGGATTTAGAGCAGGAACGAGTTTGCCCTTTTTGTTTTATGATATCAATTTAGAGATAACCACTCCATTAAAGGTGCATCCTTATGTTTTTCATTCTCAGGCAACACGTATTTATGATGCTAATGAACTTCAGGGAATTGTTCTCAAGATCATGAAGGATCTTAAAAGAGTAAAGGGGAATATGCTTACTATCTTTAAAAATCGAGATTTCTCAGAATATGCCAATTTTAATTATCATTATTCATTACTAAAGCAAATACATGAAATTCAATAACATAAAACACGTTTATTTTGATCTGGACCACACCTTGTGGGATTTCGATAAAAATTCAGCATTAACTTTCGATGTGATTTTCAAAGAAGAAAATATAGGTCTTGAAATTCAGGATTTTTTAGACACCTATATTCCTATTAATATAGACTATTGGGCACGATACCGAAATAACTTGGTTTCCAAAGAAGTATTGCGCGTCGGCAGGCTTCATGATAGTTTTAAGGCGATGAAAATTCAGGTTTCAGATGAAGTAATAGACAATCTATCAAATAGATATATTAGTGTTTTACCAGGTTTTAATCATCTGCTCCAGGATACAATAGAGATTTTAGACTACCTGAAGCCCCAATACAAGCTGCATATTATCACTAATGGTTTTGAAGAAATTCAGCATAACAAAATGCAAAATTCCAAGATAGCAGACTTTTTTGAAACCATTACCACTTCTGAAGAAGCTGGAGTTAAAAAGCCGCATTTTCAAATATTTAATATAGCACTTCAAAAAGCCAATGCAACCCCCGAAAATTCTATTATGATTGGTGATAGTTATGAAGCTGATATAGAAGGGGCCAAAAATGCAGGCTTACAAGCTGTGTTTTTTGATTATTATGGTAAAAATGAAAGTAGGCAAGTGCCTCAAATTCAGAAGTTAAATGAGTTGCGTAAGTATTTATAGCAATAAAGAATTTATATCTTCGTTTCACTAAAAGAATGTTCCCCAGATGTCTTTTGTAAAACTACTTCAAACCCCCATTTTGCTATTGCTTTTTAGCGTGGTTATGCTTTCTTGTGTAAAAGATATAGACCTAGATCAAACAGAAGAAATTGCACTTACACCAGACCTTCAGGTAAGTTTATTGGTTTTTGATGTGACCAGTGCGGATTTTGAGGACAAAGATACTGGAGAATTTACTGCAGTAATTCGGGATACGGTACGTTTAGAATTTTTAGATGATAGTTATATTCAAGATGATCTAAGTACCGTAGAATTTAGCTTTAGATATACCAACTTCTTTCCGCAGCAATTTAGAAATAAAATCTCCTTTCTTTCTGAAAATAATAGAGTGCAACATTCTTTGCAATTTGATATAGCGCAAGGTGATAAAAATAATCCTGTAGTAACAGATTGGGTAGAATTTATTGAGAATGAACGGATTGATGTTATTAAGAACTCCATTAAAATGGTGGTGGAGATCGAGGTGTTACCAAATCAAAATATTTTTGAAGGAGAGCTGAAATTTGAGTCGAAGGGACTTTTCTCATTTGAATTTTAGCGCATGAGACCCTACCTTTCTTTCGCAATTTTATTTTTTGGAATTTTCTTTTGCCAGGCCCAGAATAAGCAGTTACTCTATAATGTAAATGGCTTGCCGCAATCCTTGCTTAATAATCCTGGGGCAAATGTAAACTTCGATGGGCATATTGGAGTTCCGCTATTCTCTAAATTCCATATTTCAACAGGTTCTTCAGGTGTCAATTTGTTCGATATTTTTGATGATTCAAATCAAGATGTTAACCAGAAAGTAAGTGCTGCAATTAGACGATTAACCAGAAATGATTATTTTACGCTCCATCAGCAATTGGAAATACTTTCTTTTGGATGGAGACTAGATAATGGGCAATATCTTTCGGCGGGGGTTTATCAAGAAATGGATATGTTTGCCTATTTCCCTAAAGATCCAGCGCTATTGGTGAATGAAGGTAACAACGCTTATTTAAACGTTCCTTTTGATTTTTCTGATGTGTCTTTTACAGGAGAAATAATGACCGTTTATCATCTGGGAATCAATAAAAAAATAAACAGAAAATTAACGGTTGGAGCCCGCGGTAAACTGTATTCGGGAATATTTAATGTTGCTAGCACAAACAATTCTGGTAAATTTATAACTCGAGATGATCCTAACACCCCTAATTTTTATAGACATTTTGCTGAAAACATAAATATTCGGGTAAATACCTCTGGGTATGCTTCTTTGAATAATACGGGAATGACGGTACAGGAATCTACAGCAGATTTATTAAAACGTTCTTTTTTTGGAGGTAATATTGGTGCAGGAATAGATCTTGGAGCCACCTATAATTTAGCCGATAATTTTAGGATAACAGGTTCCATCTTGGATATTGGTATTATGTTTCAGCAGCACGATGTGGAGAACTATTTGTACTATGGAGATTATGAAACAGATGGGATAGAACCTTTGTTCCCAGACGTGGCTCCAAATGATAACACGATTCCTTATTGGGATCTTTTTGAAGATGAGGTAGATAGGAACTTAAAGGATGAGACCCTAAATGAAGATTATACCACGTGGAGACCTGTAAAATTTAATGCTGCTATAGAATTTGGTTTCGAGGAAATGTTTGAAGTTTGTGATTATAGGAAAACTTATAAACGTCGCAATTATAACCTTATCGGGATGCATTTATTTGGAGTAAAGAGGCCTAGATCTATGAATTACGCGTTAACTACGTATTATGACAGGAAGTTTTCTAATAATCTTCGAGCAAAAGTTTCTTATACAATAGATGACTTTTCATATTATAATGTTGGTTTGCTAGTTTCAACAAAAATCAAGAAATTTAATTTTTATATTGCAGCAGATAATTTAGCGGGATATTTTAACCTTGCAAAATCACAAAGTGCTTCCCTTCAAATTGGGATGCAATTTATATTTAAAAAACAATGAGAAATACTTATTTAATTTTTACGCTATTAATAGGTTTTTGTTTTACGAGTGTAGGACAAAATTTAAATTCCTATAAGTATGTTTCTGTGCCCGAAAAGTTTGATTTTTTAAAGGAATCAAATCAATATCAAATGAATGAGCTTACCAAGTTCCTGTTTGAAAAATATGGGTTCACTGCTATTTTAGAAAACGAAGAAGTGCCTTCGGATTTTTCTAGACAAGATTGCAATATATTGTATGTAGATGTAATTGAGAATAGTGGTTTGTTTAAAACTAGTCTTCAAATTTCTTTAAAAGACTGTAAGAATAAGCAAATTTTCCTTTCCGAAGAAGGTAGTAGTAGAGAAAAGGAGTATAAAAAGGCCTATCAAGAAGCGCTTCGAGATGCTTTTTCTTCATTTGAGACTGTTAATTATAGTTACAATAAAAATTCAGTAACAGAAGAATCTAGAGCTGCTAGGAAGCAGAGAAAAGAGAACGAGAAACCTGTACAAGAAAACACTAAGCCGAAGCCAGAAGTAATACTAACTGCTATTCCTCAAGTTTCTAAAGAAGCCTCAACATTAGAGAAATCTGCATCTGCTAATAAGAATGAAAAAGTATATGTTTCAGGAAATGTTGAATATTATATTCTGAATACCGATTTTGGATATCAATTATTTCAAAGTCAAATGGAAGAAGCATTTGCTAAAATGGTAAAAACTGGGAGTGAAAATCATTTTATTTATTACACGATCCAAGGCCAGGGCATTGCATATTTTGATAAGGATGGAAATTTGAATGTGGAGATTTTAAATGCTCTGGATAATTCCACTTCTATTAAAACTTATAATATTAAGAATTAGTAATCGTACTTATTTTTCCAACGTTTCTTTAAGAATTCTCGTTGAGCATCTTCCCTTTGATTTTTTCCAGGTTTGTAGAACATAGTGTTTTTAATCTCCTCTGGAAGAAATTCTTCTTCAGCAAAGTTATTTTCATAATTGTGAGCATATTTATAATTGTCTCCATAACCTAGATCTTTCATCAATTTGGTTGGAGCATTTCTTATGGGCAATGGAACCGATAAATTTCCTGTTTCTTTCACAATGCCTTGTGCAGCATTAATTGCAGCATAAGACGCATTGCTTTTTGGGGAAGTTGCCAGGTATATTGCACACTGGCTTAATATTATGCGAGATTCTGGAAACCCAATAGTTGTGACTGCTTGAAAAGTGTTATTTGCCATTATCAATGCTGTAGGGTTTGCATTTCCAATGTCTTCACTTGCAGCTATAAGTAATCGTCTTGCAATGAACTTCACGTCTTCTCCGCCTTCTATCATTCTGGCTAGCCAATAAACAGCTCCATTTGGATCGCTTCCTCGTATAGATTTTATAAATGCTGAAACAATGTCGTAATGCTGCTCTCCCGTCTTGTCATAGAGCACAGTGTTTTGCTGAACCTTCTCAAGAACTAGCTCGTTAGTGATCTCTATTGATTCCTCTACGGAATTCACCAATAGTTCAAAAATGTTCAATAATTTTCTTGCGTCACCTCCGCTTAATCTTAGTAAAGCTTCAGTTTCAGTAAGAGTTATATTCTTCTTTTTTATTTCAGAATCTTCTTTAATCGCCCGATGCAATAAAGCAATAAGATCGTCTTTTTCAAAAGCTTTTAAAACATAGACCTGGCATCTAGAAAGCAGGGCAGAGATCACCTCAAAACTTGGGTTTTCTGTAGTAGCACCAATTAAAGTAACCCATCCTTTCTCTACCGCTCCCAGTAAAGAATCTTGCTGAGATTTACTAAATCTGTGGATCTCATCTATAAATAAGATTGGATTTTTGGTAGTGAAAAGACCTTCTCCTTTTTTTGCGCGATCTATTACGTCCCGAATATCTTTTACACCGCTATTAATAGCGCTTAAGGTATAAAAGGGTCTATTGCTCTCTGTTGCTATTATGTTGGCCAAGGTGGTTTTACCAACGCCAGGAGGACCCCATAATATAAGAGAAGGAATCATTCCTTGTTTTAACTGTTGCGTAAGCGCTCCATTTTTTCCTATTAAATGTTGCTGACTCAAATAATCGCTAAGTTTTTTGGGTCTTAATCGTTCTGCAAGAGGTTCATTCATTTCACAAAGGTAGGAAATCAGGAATGACTGATTCTCATATTTAAGATACTGTTGACAAAATGGCAATACACATAATTGTGCATAGCTTTTGCTATTGAATAGAGTTCCAAAGCTTAGCTATTCATAATAAAATTATAAATTAGACCTATGTTGAAACAAAGAGAGCCATTTACTTTTTCGACAGGAGTCATAGCCTATCCAATCTTGTTTGTATTAATTTTATGGTTGGTGTTTTGGTTTGAGATCCGGTTTGGATTCGATTTTAATTATTTCGGTATTCAGCCAAGAACGGTAAAGGGTCTAAGGGGTATTCTTTTTTCACCCTTTATTCATTCAGATATTAAACACCTTTTTCATAATACCATTCCTCTTTTTATTTTAACAATGGCACTGTTCTTTTTCTACAGAACCATTAGCTGGAAAGTGTTATTGGTAGGACTGTTCTTAACCGGATTTTTCACATGGCTTATAGGTAGGCCAGCCAACCATATAGGAGCAAGTGGAGTTATCTATTTATTAGCCTCTTTTTTATTCTTTAAAGGAATATTTTCAAAATACTATAGATTAATCGCGCTTTCTTTAATTGTGGTTTTTCTTTATGGCGGAATGTTATGGTTTATAGTTCCTGTAGACCCAAAGATCTCATGGGAAGGGCATTTGTCCGGATTAGTTGTAGGACTGCTTCTAGCCTTCGTATTCAAGCAAAATATAGAAATAAAGCCGAAATATGAGTGGGAGAAAGAAGATTATGATCCTCAAAGTGATCTTTTTATGAGCCATTTTGATGAAAACGGAAATTTCATAGAAAGCTTGCCGGAGCCAGAAATTTCTGAGGAGGACATACCTGAAAATAAAACAGTTTATAGATATTTTTTTAAGAAATCTAAGGAGGAGTAAGCTTTACATACTTGCATCTTATTGACAAGCACATGACTTTTTTAACGCAACCCCAATATGGCAGTTTCTTTTTTTTATTCTTAGAGAGAAACAGATTGAAAAATCTGCAAGAAATTATGCTGATTTAGAGAATGATTTAGAAGTTGTTTTGTTAGATTTGTTATAATAGTGATTGCAGGCACGGATTACAAATCCGCGCTCTCGAGTTTAGAGAATGATCTAGAAGTTGTTTTGTTAGATTTGTTATGATAGTGATTGCAGGCACTGTTGTTAGCACGGATTGTAAATCCGCGCTATTGGATAGATTCGTTTTGATAGTAGTTGCAGGCACGGATTACAAATCCGCGCTCTCGAGTACGACCTATAATTATGTTTTTAAAGAAAATAAAGAAGATTAGTTTAAGAGCGTTGTCTAACTATTTCATACAAAAACGCACCACAAGCTACAGAAACATTTAAAGAACCGATTGTTCCAAACATTGGTAATCTAGCTTTATCGTTTACAATCTTTAAAACAGAAGGGTTAATTCCTCTTCCTTCACTACCCAGTACTAGAGCTGTAGGCTTGTTTAATTCGGTTTCGTAAATAGATTGATCGCTTTTCTCTGTTGCGGCCACTACATTCACTCCAGATCCTTGTAAATAGTAAATAGCATCTTTAATATGATTGACTTTACATATAGGAATATTAAAAACAGCTCCGGCTGAAGTCTTTACAGTATCAGCATTTACTGGTGCTCCTCCCTTATCTTGGATGATGATCGCGTGAACACCACAACATTCTGCAGTTCTAATAATCGCTCCAAAGTTTCTAGCATCGGTAATCTGATCTAAAAGCAAGAATAGGGGAGTGGCATTAGTATCTTCTAATACTCGTTGCACAACTTCCTCCATATCTGGAAATTCTATAGGAGATATTTTGGCTACAACCCCTTGGTGGTTTCCTTGGGTAAGTTTTTGAAGTTTTTCTACAGGAACATAAGAAATATTAAATCCTTTTTTACCAATTAAAGATAACAGCTCTTGGAATAGCGTATTATTAAGTCCTTTCTGAATATAGATCTTATCTATATTCTTTTCACTTTGAATCGCCTCCATCACCGTTCTAATCCCAAAAATTGTAGTAGTATCTTCCATAGCCGCAAAGGTAGTACAAAATGAAAACTTATAACCCAGGCTCATTAAAAAAAAGCCACCCCAAATTTCTCAGGGGTGGCTGTTATTTTTTTTTTGTATATCCGTTTAGAGTCCAGTGAGCAAATTATCCCATCTGAAATGGTCGCGTCACCCTGAACTTGTTTCAGGGTCTTATACCACATATTTGAGATGCTGAAACAAGTTCAGCATGACGGTAACAACCTGTAATTAATTAATAAAAAACTATTTACTGGAACAAAAGCGGACATACAGAAATTTTTTAACTGTGAAATTATTTTCACGGTCTTTTATAAATATTATTTCTATAATACCTACTGGCTTTTTTGAAGGTATCTTTTTACTTTAGTTAGTATATCCCGGATTTTGCTCCAAATTAGGATTTGCATCTATTTCTCTTTGTGGAATTGGCAATACCAAACTATTGGCATTAAAAGCCAAACCATCTATAGATTGTTTTAAGCGTTTTGCGTCGTGTAATGCAAATCCTTCAAATGCTAATTCTCTTTTTCGTTCCTCAAGAATTTCTTCTAAACTAACCGATGAAAGAGTAGGGGCATTGGCTCTAGTGCGAAGCGTGTTAATATCCTCTAAGGGTGTAGCACCTAAAGAGCTGCCCAATCTAGAATTTGCCTCTGCACGTATCAAATACATTTCTGCCAATCTTATGAATGAAATATTGGCAAATTGATTTTGCCATTTGGTGCTAAGTAAGGTACCATTTCCCTCGTAAAAGAAAATACCTCTGTCATCTTCATCATCATTAAAAACTGCGAAATAAAGTTCTTCTATTGTTACATCTCCGGTAAGAGATCTTCCACCAAAGGCTCTGGTGGCCCAATATGTATTCATGTCATTAACACCATCCTGCGTTGTAATTTGCCAAGCAAATATATCTTCCGTAGAATTCCCATCGTTATTAAAAGCACTGGTAAAATCTCCTGTAAAGGAATATGGGCTTTCTTCAATTACCGTATTAACAGATTCTAATGCTCCCTGATAATCGCCCTGTTGAAGGTAAACTCTTGCTAATAAGGCTTCAGCAGCAAATTTGTTAGCATAAAAAGTTCCATTGGGATTTGTGGCAGGTAATTTAGCAATTGCATCTTTTAAATCCTGAATTACAAAATCATAACCTTCTTCCACAGTGTTCCTGGTAGGAAATTCTATTTGTGAGGCGTCGCTCACTCCTGTGGTAACAAGAGGCACTCCTAACTGAGAATTTCCACCTTCTGCTTTATATGGTAAGGCGAAGAAGCGGAGTAAATCAAAATAAACTACAGCTCTTAAAAATTTTGCTTCTCCCTCAACTCGAGCAGCATCTTCTTCCTCTTCAAATTTATCTAGATTTTCTAAAATTAAATTTGTTTGGTTAGAAACTGCATAAGAGAAAATCCAGTAATCTTCCACAAAACCATTTCCTGTGGTAATTTCTTTTCTATTGAATTCGGCAGGACCCTGAAAAGTGCCTCGCCAAGCTAATTCTCCTGTATTTGCAATTAATTCTGAAGCTAAATTATAGTCCCCTGAAAAAATATTGTTTTCGCCTGCAAGATCATAGGCTCCTACCAATAGATTTTGAATATTATTTGCAGATCCCAATGCCGCTTCAGGAGTGAGATCTTGTTCCGGTTCCAAGTCTAGATTATCATTACAGCCAGTAAAAATAAAGGCCATTAGGATTATCATAAGGTTATATATTCTTATTGATTTCATAATGTTTATTTTAAAATTCAAAGTTTACTCCTACGGTCATAGTTTTTGCAGGCGGAGCAGAATAAAATGCATTCCCTACATTTATGTTGCTGTCTGCCTGAACATCATAGGTAGATTCCGGGTCATACTCATCATAATCTGTAAAAGTTAATAGGTTTACAGCCGTGAAATAGATTCGTAAACGGTCTATATTAATTTTATTCGTAAAACTAGCTGGTAGACTATATCCCAAGGAAATATTTCTAAGCCTAATAAAATCTGCTTCCTGTAAATATCGGGAAGAACTTTGAGTTCCATTAGCACCAAATAATCTTGCCTGTGGTACATCTGTGATATCTCCTGGTTGTTGCCATCTATCCAATTGATCTAAAGATTGGTTATCAAAAAAGTCGGCACTGGCAGATTGAAATCTTCCTCCAGCATTATAAATAGATGCTCCCCATTGTCCTTGAAAGGTAAAAGAGAAATCTACATTCTTATAATATAAATTATTTGTAAAACCTGCAATTATATCTGGAAAAGGACTCCCTAAAACAACTCTCGTAGCATCATTAAAATTGTTTGTTAAACCTTTGTCTCTGGAGCCATCATCGTTAAGCGTGTTTCGTACAAATAAAGCATCTCCATTTTCAGGATCTGCCCCGGCAAATTCTACCATAAATAAAGAACCTAGAACTTCTCCTTCACGAACAATGTTTTGTCCGGAAATAATATCTCCTCCAGGCAGGTTGGTAACTTCGTTGTCGTTATATGCAATATTAAAAGATGATGACCAGTTGAAATCTTCACTTACAATATTTTTTGTATCGATTACCAATTCTACACCTGTATTTTGAATTTCTCCCACATTTCTGGTGATATTAGTAAAACCTGAAGTGGAGGGGATAGGTTCATTTAATAGTAGATCATCTGTAGTTTTATTGTAATAATCTAAACTCCCCGAAATACGATTGTTTAAGAGTCCAAAATCTAGACCAATATCATATTGAATGGTGTTTTCCCATTTCAGGCTTGGATCTCCCAATTGACTAGGATTAAGTGCGGGTCTTCCGTTGTAAGAAGCACCTCCAAATAAACTTCTGGAAGCAAAATTACCAATATCTGCATTTCCTGTGACACCCCAGCTGGCTCTTATTTTAAGCAGAGAAAGAGTTTCATTATCCTTTAAGAAATCTTCTTCTGAAACAATCCATCCACCAGAAACTGCCGGGAAAAATCCGTATTGTTCATCTACACCAAATCTTGAACTACCGTCATACCGAACGCTTCCTTTTAAAAGGTATTTATCCAGAATAGTTAAACCAGTTCTTGCGAAATAGGATACAAAGGTAAATGCAGTTCTACTGGAACCTCCACCTACAATTTCTGCTGCACTGTTCACAGTTCTTAAATCATCTGATGGAAATCCCTGTCCTTGGACAAATTGAGCCTTTCTTCTGTCGTCTTCAAATGACATCCCTACTGTGGCCTCCAGGTTTGTGTTTCCTCCAAGTAATGTATAATAGTTAAAATAATTATTGATTACATATTTCTCATTTTGTACACTTTGCGCCTGAGCAAATCCTCCTACCGATTCGGATTCTGTTAAACGCCCTGAAAAAGTTTCAGCGGTTTGTACATTTAAATCGTATCCAAGTTCCGATCTAAAACTAAGACTTGGAATTATTTGATACTCAGCAAAAACATTTGCAATAGCTCTCCAAATACTGGTTTTGTTTTCAGCATTCACTTCTTGATTTAAAAAATTATAATATAAAGTATTAGGATTTGGTAATCCATTATCTAAATAAGGTCTTGTAAAAGGGATTTGTGCAATAGCTTGTACGGGTGTTGCAAATTGATTGTCATTCGCCAATCTGTTTATTTGTGTTTTGGCTATGCTGGAGGTAACCCCCACTTTTAGTTTTTCTGAAACTTGATGATCTACATTACTTCTAAAGTTATAACGCTCAAGATCATTTCCGCGAATAATACCTTCTGTTCTATTATAGCCTAAGGAAAGAAAAAATTTTGTTTTTTCAGATCCTCCTGAAGCATTTACGTTGAAATCGCTTACCGATCCGTCTACGAAAATAAGATCTTGCCAATCTGTATCAACAGCGCCTTCACGCCAATCGGCTTCATTTTCAGCAAAAAAATTGAAATCAGCAAAAGCATCTTCCTCTGTAAAACCGGCGTTTATGTAGGCTTCAGTAAAGAGTTCCACATATTGTTCTGTATTTAAAAAATCACGACGATTGGTTTCTTCGCTCCATCCGTAGGAAGTACTTAAAGAAATTTTTGTTTCTCCTGCTTTTCCTCTTTTTGTAGTTATAAGAACAACCCCGTTACTTCCTCTTGCACCATAGATTGCAGCAGAAGAGGCATCCTTTAATATCTCTATGGAAGCGATATCATTAGGGTTTAAACTTATAAGCGGGTTTATAGGAGAATCATTGATGTTTTCATCACTGTTAATCAATGGGATTCCATCAATAACATATAAGGGGTCTTGTGAAGAGGAAATGGTAGAAACTCCACGTACTCTGATTTTTATTCCTGATTCCGCCTTTCCGTTAACCTGAGTTATCTGCACTCCCGCCGCTTTCCCGACCAAGGCACTTTGTAAACTAGGAACTGGAACTTCGTTTATTTCATCTGAAGAGATGGAGGCGATGTTATCGGTTAAGGTTCGTCTAGTAGATGTACCATAACCTACCACAAGGACTTCATCAAGTTCTGAAGCATTTGTAGTTAAAATAAGATTGATAGTGTTTTGATTTGTGACTGATACTTCTGTCCGAGTATATCCTAGAAACGAAAATACAAGGATATCTCCCTGAGCGGCTTCAATTAGATATTTTCCATCGAAATCTGATTGGGCTCCTGTATTGGTTCCCTTAACAATAATGTTTACCCCTGGGAGTGGTAAACCACTTTCATCGGTTACCATACCAGTAACCGTTTTTTGTTGTGCAAAAGTAATTTGCACAATAAACACTAGCAATAGCGTTAAAATTCGCGTGAACTTTGATTTCATATTATTTTATTTGAATTAGCCATGTAAAAAATAGTAAAATATTGTTAAATACACTAGGATTAATTAACCTAAAATTAGGTATTTGCTGCTTCTTTTAATAGAAAACATGGATAATATGATGCGTTGCAGCGTCTTTTTTAAAGTATCATTAAGGATTGATTTCGAAATGAAAGAATTTTTAGAATTAAATAGTATTTAAGCAAAAAAAAGACTGCCTTTCCAGACAGTCTCTTTTTAATGTTTTAACTAATTAATTTAAAGGAAAAACCCAAATATCGTCATCTAATAAGTGACCCCCTTGGGCATCAATCGCTGCCTCGTATTCTTCTGGATTTGAAAGACGCTCAGATATTGGATAAAGCAATCTTCTAGGTACAATACCTGAAGGATCAAATGCATTTGCACCATTCTCGTTTGGAACTATATCCGGAAATCCTGTTCTTCTAAAATCATTCCATACCTGCATTGGATTTTGTCCGTACATGGCTTTGTATTTTTCAACAATAATAGTTTGAATACTAGTAGCAGGTAAGGTGCTGATATAATCCTCAATTTCTGTAGAAGCTATACCTAAATAAGACATGTTAGCTCTTATTGCTGCTTTTAATGCATCTGTTCCATCTCCTCCAGTTCTTGCTAAAGCTTCCGCTTCGATAAATTTAGTTTCTGAATAACTGATTATTGGGCTTGGGCTATCTAACTGTGCCCAAAATAGATTGGAATTATCTTTATCAAAGTAGTAGAAGTTTCCTTCATCCTCATACATGTATATGTCCATACGTGGATCACCCATCATTAAATCTGCAAAAAAGTCATCAATAATCATAGTACTTGGTCTTTGTAAACCAAATAACGCTAAAGGATGCCCACCATTTTGAGTATTTTCAAATTGAAAGTTCAATTGTTCATCATTGCTAGATACCGCCATGGCTAGTTCGTCCAAGGCTAACTGTGCAGCATTTGAATTCACACTGGTTTGCTGAATATAAAATCTCGCCTTTAAAGAATGTGCGGCAGCAATCCATTGTTCGTTAGATCCATCGATCAAATCACCTTGGATGCCTACAGGATCTTCTGCATTGAGATCATCTATTGCTTCAGATAAAAGTGTTTGAAGTACACCATATAGTTCTTCCTGATCATCATATTTTGGGGATAAGTTTTCTTTTCCCATAAAAGCTTCAGAATAAGGTACATCTCCCCAAGCATTAGTAGCAAGACCCAAATTGATTGCCATATATATTTTAGCTACTCCCCGGGTATTGAATGCTTCGGTATTGGTTGCTCTTTCAATTATATCATCAGCATCTCTCATTGACCCAGTGTACAATCCAAAATCCCATGGGTTGTCTGTATCATTTTCTCCGATAACATAAGATGTATAATTTAATTGCTGTGCGTCAAAGCCTTGCCATTGTTGCATGATGATACCTGCATATCTACCAAGAACGGCGGTTATATTTCTGTGTGTTTGTGTTTGCATAGAAGGCACTATTGCTACAAGTGGTACACTTTCTCCACCTGGCCTAGTAGGATCCTGGTTGACATCATCATAGTCACAGGAGATCATAACAGCAAAACTGAAAAATGCTGTTAGTAAAATCTTAAATATGTTTTTGCTTTTCATTTTAGTTTTTTTTTAAAAATTAAGTTTTACTGTTAAAGCATAACTCTTAGTATTAGGCTGGTTGAAATAATCCAAACCAATACCATTACTTGAACCTGTAAGATTCGTTTCAGGATCTATACCTGGATAGTCGGTAATTAAAAATAAGTTCCTTCCTGAAGCGGTAATTGAACCTGAAGTTAAAAAGGTGGCATCCAATAAAGAACCAGGTAAACTATAAGAAACTGATGCTTCTCTTAATCTAACCCAGGATGAATCAAAAATGTTATCTTCAGAAACTCCACCAAAAGCATAACGTGTCCAGTAAAAAGAATTTATACCAGTTTCAGGATTTGCTAAAGCAACTTCGGTAGTATTCTGTGCTCCTGAGTTTTCGTTAACGCCTTCAAAAACAAAATCGGTAATTTCTCTTTGATCCGCAGTTTTTTGAGAGGTGCCAAAGTAATCTATAATACCACATGTACCACACCATACATCACCACCTTGTCTAATATCTAAAAGTGCAGATACGGAAAAAGCTTTATAAGAGAATGTATTTCTTATACCCATCGTCCAGTCTGGGGTAGGATCTCCCACAACTCCATCTTCCGTATCCAAAACAGGAAATCCATTATCTCCAATAAGAACCTCTCCTTCATCATTTCTGGCAAATTTAGAACCGAAAATCACGCCATAAGGTTCACCTGCAATAACTCTGGAAGATGTTGAGGTAAATCCTGCTAAGGTTATAGATTCAACATTTTCTGTTAATTCCTCAACAATATTTTCGTAAGTAGTCCAGTTGACATCTATGTTCCAATTGAAATTTTCTGTCCTAATAGGATTTAGAAATCCTAAAACTTCCCAACCTTCGTTAGAAATGACCCCAGCATTTATTACACGCGAGGTGAATCCAGTTACTGCCGGTTGATCTACAGATATAATCTGATCTGTAGTTTCTTTTTCATAATAAGTAACGTCTACTCTAAATCTTGAATCCCAAAATCTAAGTTCTGCACCCACTTCAAATTCTTTGGTAACTTCTGGACGAATATCTGGATTTCCCAATTGTGCAGATCTTTCAAAAGCTACGGTTGAAAATATAGGGAACTGGTTTCCATCTATAAAACCATCACCTCCAGCATTGGCGGCATTATAATAAGTAGTTGTTGCAAATATCGGAGCATCATTACCAGTCTTACCGTAAGAACCACGTAATTTACCATAGCTGAAAAATCCTGTGTCATCTACAAATTCTGAAAATACAATTGCACCTCCAGCACTATAGGATAGAAAGTCATTATTGTCATCTGGTAAAGTTGATGACCAGTCATTTCTAATTGCACCATTGATAAAGAAGGTATCATTGAAGCCAAGTTTTGCATCAGCTAAAACTCCATCTAATTGTTTCCTTCCTACACCTTCAGCAACCGCTTGACTTGCCGTGTTAGAAACATGGAAAAATCCTGGAATAGTCATTCCATTCCCAAGAGATTCTCGGGTTAAACTTTGGGTTTTGAAACCATCATATCCTATTACACTGTTAAATGTAATGTTCTCTGAAATATTCTTTTCTAATAAAAATAGAAGCTGTGAATTTATGTCTTCACTAAAAAGACTGAGATCAAAAACCGAACCCTGAGGATTACCAGCTGAATTAATATCAACTCCTGCTTTTCTAACATCAGAAAATTGATCATAGGCCAGGGTTCCTCTTATGGTAGCCCAATCTAATGGTTTGTAATCGAATGATAATCTTCCTATAAAACGCTTAACATCATCTAAAGAAGGGTTTTTAGCTACGGTCCAGTATGGGTTGTCATAAACCCCGGCACGATAACTTCTCTGTCTACCATCTTCCAGTTGATATGTACTTGGAGTGGCAGCTGCTAGACGACCGGTTAAACCATTACCATTATCAAAGGTAGGTGTAGATCTCAATAGCCCTAACATAATACCCGAAACATTAGATCCCCTCTGAACTCTACGTCCACCAGAAGTTACATAAGTACCACTTGCAGAAATTTCAAAATCTTCTGTTAGTTTAGCGCTTATATCTGCTCTAAACGAGCGTCTATTAAATTCTTCAGTTGGGGAAATACCCGTTTGATGTAGTTTACCTCCAGAAAGGAAATATTTTATATTTTCTGAACCTCCACGTACTGAAACGTTTTGTTCGTCAAGGACACCTGTTACGAAAAAATCATAGTGATCAAATGCACGTGCTGCCATACCATTACCTTCTCCTTCTGCTACCAATTTACCAAAACGGCTATATGGGTAACTATCATCCCCGTCATACTCTAACGAAGAGATACGTGGTCCCCAGCTAAAACCTTCACGGGTCTCTGGGCCGCGGTAAGTAGTTACTCCACCAACTGGTCTACCCTGAGCGAACTCCTTTTGTAAATCGGGTAATTGGTTAACTTCACTAAATTGTAATGAAGAAGAAACTGAAATGCTTGGAGCGCCAGTTTGTCCTTTTTTGGTAGTGATTATTATTACCCCATTTGCAGCTCTTAAACCATATAGAGTTTGTGCTGCAGTACCTTTCAAAACGTCAATAGAGGCAATATCATTCTGATTGATATCAATTGCCCTGTTGGAATTATCTGCTCCACCGGTATCGTTTCCTGTTGATGAGTTATCAATTGGAACTCCGTCAACTATAAATAAAGGACTATTGGATCTTCCAATAGAAGTATTACCTCTAATTCGTATGTTGGAGGACGCACCTACAGATCCTGAAGCACTTACTACACTAACACCAGCAGCTTTAGAGGCCAAAGAGTTCACAAGGTTTGTTTCCCCTGTATTTTCAATATCCTCTGCACTAACATTTTCAACTGCATAACTAACTGAGCGTGGAGTGCTTTTTACCCCAAGTGCCGTTACAACTACTTCATCTAAAGTAGCGGCATCAGGACTTAAAGTTACATTGATTGTTCGTCGATCTCCTACTGGATATTCTGCTTTAACCAAACCTATAAAGGAAAATACCAATATATCTTCCTGAAATGCCTGGATAGAATAATTTCCATCAAAATCAGTTTGGGTACCTGTAGTCCCTGCTTTTACAAGAACATTAACGCCGGGAAGCGGTAATCCATCCGTATCTGTAACGGTTCCTGTAACCGTTTGTTGTTGCGCAAAGGTCATTTGCACAATTAACGCTAAGAATAGCGTTAAAAATCGAGTAAAATTTGATTTCATATTTTGGTTTATTTTAATTAGCCAAGCCAAATTTGATGAAAGAATGTTTATAAAACAAATTTTTTTAAAATATAATTTCTGAACCTTTTAAGAATTTGGGGAGATGCTTACCAATCTTGAGGTATAATTGGTCTATATTTAAATACAACTCAAGATGTTTCGCAAAACTTTGTGATTAGTGCAGTTGGCTGTGATATCAACGACTGGGGATGAATTGGAATATAAAATTGAGTGTGCGTAATTATAATGCTTAGTTTTTATTTTTCATTCCAAAAAATAGGAGTTTGCTGATCATCTCCACCAATAGCATTAGATGCAGCTTGATAGTTAGCAAAATTCAGGTTTTGCTCATTAACAGGATATGTATATCTCAAGGGTACAAAGTTTCCTGAATCTTCAGGTAAAACAAACCCTGGAGCATCATATTTTCTCCAAACAGACCATCCCTCGAAAGAATTGTTAAACATGGCTATCCAAATTTGAGTAGCAAATTGTTCGTTAGAACCATCATAGGCTACTGATGGTTGCGCTAAATATGCCGTTGCATCCGCTGCATTACCACCCCAGTATGCTATAGATGCGGTAATTGCTGCATTGTAATGTGCACTTTCAACTCCTGCTCCTGTATAGCCTAAATCTGCAGCTTTAGTCAGATTAAACTCTACTTCAACATAATCCAAAAGGATTCCTGGTAAAGTTGGGTCTAAGAAAACCTCTCCAACATGAGAATATGACCCATAGTTATTACTTCCTCCATATACTCCACCAATATAATCATCTACAGCTTCATTAAAAAAGTAAGTTGCTCTTCTTGGGTCATCTAGATCATTCATTATATCTACAATGGTAGCTGAGGGTAAATAATCTGCTCTTCCACTTTGTAACACATCAACCTATAATTGGTTGGTTCTTGATGGATTGTTTATAGAAAGTGAAAAGAAATAGGGATTTTTTCTAAATAATTTTGAATTGACCTATTTGTTAGCAAAGTAGCTATTGAAGAAATAAGAAGTTGAGATCATTGGCGTTGTCTAACTATTTTATATAAAAACGCTACACAAGCTAAAGATAAATTTAAGGATCCAATACTACCGAACATTGATAATTTGATTTTATCGTTAACGATCTTTAATACTGAAGGTTTAATCCCTCTTCCTTCACTTACCCACTAAGAAGGCTGCAGGCTTGTATAATTCTGTTGGTAAATACAGATTGATGGCTTTTTCTGTCGCGGCCACTACGTTCACACCAGATCCTTGTAAAAAGCATCTTTAATATGATTCACTTTACATATTGGGATATTAAAAACTGCTCCAACCGAAGTCTTTACAGTATGGCATTTACAAGCGCACCTCCTTTGTCTTGAATGATGATTCCATGGACTCCACAACATTCTGCAGTTCTAATGATCGCCCCAAGTTTTCTTGCATCGGTAATCTGATCTAAAAGCAAGAATAGGGGAGTGGCACTAATATCTTCTAGCACTCGTTGTACAACTTCTTACATATCTGGAAATTCTATACGAGATTTTTTAGCTACAACTCCTTGGTGGTTTCCTTTGGGAAGTTTCTGAAGTTTTTCGACAGGAGCTAAGAAATAATAAATCCTTTTTGACCAATCAATAATAACCGTTTTTGGAATAAAGCATTATTAAGTACTTTCTTAATGTAGATCTTATCTATACTCTTTTCACTTTGAATTACCTCCATTACCGTTCTAATCCCAAAAATTTTAGTAGTGCCTTCAATAAGGTGCAAAGATAGGTTTTTCTTAAATTTTGCATATAAAAAAAGCTGCCCAATTGGGCAGCTTTAAAATAATATAAAGAGTGTTTCAATTACTCTGTTGGTCCTCCTGGGTATGTTGACTGATCTGGGGTAGTTGTATCCCAAAAAACAGGAGTTTGCTGATCATCTCCACCAATAGCAGTAGATGCAGCTTGATAGTTAGCAAAATTCAGGTTTTGCTCATTAACAGGATATGTATATCTCAAGGGTACAAAGTTTCCTGAATCTTCAGGTAAAACAAACCCTGGAGCATCATATTTTCTCCAAACAGACCATCCCTCGAAAGAATTGTTAAACATGGCTATCCAAAATTGAGTAGCAAATTGTTCGTTAGAACCATCATAGGCTACTGACGGTTGCGCTAAATATGCCGTTGCATCCGCTGCATTACCACCCCAGTATGCTATAGATGCGGTAATTGCTGCATTGTAATGTGCACTTGCAACTCCTGCTCCTGTATAGCCTAAATCTGCAGCTTTAGTCAGATTAAACTCTACTTCAACATAATCCAAAAGGATTCCTGGTAAAGTTGGGTCTAAGAAAACCTCTCCAACATGAGAATATGACCCATAGTTATTACTTCCTCCATATACTCCACCAATATAGTCATCTACAGTTTCATTAAAAAAGTAAGTTGCTCTTCTTGGGTCATCTAGATCATTCATTATATCTACAATAGTAGCTGCAGGTAAATAATCTGCTCTTCCACTTTGTACTAAATCTACCCATAATGGGTTCGTTCTTGGTGGATTGCTTTGATATACAAGTTGAGCATTATCTTCATTAGATTCGAAAACACCGCCTGCAATAGCAGCTTCAGCAGTAGATTTAGATAATGTTGGGTTAACATCAGATAATCTCATTCCTAAACGCAGTTGCAAGGAGTTGGCAAATTTATTCCACTTATCCATGTCTCCGTTATAAAGAATGTCTGCACCAGTGAATCCTTGTCCAGCCTGAATATTTGTTCCAACAGCATTCAACCTTGAAATAAGGTCTGCATATATTGTAGCTGCATCATCATAAACTGGTGAAGGAAATTCTTCAGCATTTATAGCCTGAGTGTAAGGAACATCTCCAAAAGTATCTACCTGAACAGACCAAGCATACACTTCCAAAACTTCAATTTGCCCTAATCTGGCACTTCTTTCAGCTTCAGTTAATTCAGTGTCAGCTTCTACTACAGCTTTTGCATTCTGCAGGTCAAAAATTACGTCTCTGTAAAGTTCAGACGAATGATTTTGAGGAATGTTACGCTGATTTAATACATAGTTTGGTTCATCCAAATACGTAGTGGTTGTTAAATACTGAGCAAAGAACCTGAAAACGTTCGTGTTCACGTTTGCACTTGTCATTTGATCTGACAAGCTGTTCGTAGCGGCAGTAAATAAGAATTCAGCTTTAACCTGTGTAGGGTTTTTAGGATCCCGATTCAGGTTTTCATATCGCTCATCTGTCTGGCAGGACCATAAAGTTGCGAGCGCAATAATTGTTAAAAAATATTTTTTCATTTTATTTTTTTATTAAAAGTTAATTTTCACACTTGCTCCAATTTCTCTTATCGCAGGGTAAGCACCAGACTGGTAACCTTGAACGTTACCGGAACTCAAACCAGCTTCAGGATCAGAATAAGGAAGATTCTTATGAATAATCCAAAGGTTTCTACCTATCAAAGAAAGTGAGGCACTGTTTATAGGCAAGGCATCAATCATTTTTTCTCCGAAATTGTAAGTAAGGCTAGCCTCTCTTAATTTCACGAAAGACGCATCGTAAACGTGGCCTTTATTTGCATCTCTGGCATAACCATATGGGTTAGCATAATAATCTGTTCTTGCTCTAGTTTCATTTGGAGCAGTATTAGTTACTGCGTAGTCACCATTATCATCAAAAGTAACAGTTCCAGTTACACCATCTAAAATAACACCACCACCATTAGCGATAGTATTTCTTATAGGATTTCCTAATTCATTAGTACCAACACTACGATCATAAAGACCGGTAGCAAAACCATACCAAGTATCAAGCGAAAATATATCTCCACCTTTTTGAACATCAATTAGGAAGCTCAAACTTAGGTTTTTGTAATTCAAGGTATTTTGAACACCACCTGTCCAGTCTGGTTGAACATTTCCTATGATATTGTTACTTGTAGCCGTTCTTTCGTAGTAGCCAGAAGCATTAACCACACGGTTGCCTGCATCATCATAAATATAATCTGTACCTCTTATTGCTCCATAAGGTTGACCCGGGGAAGCATTAATAGATATTCCTCCCTGAAGAGAAGCTAACTGTAAATTGTCAATACCATCGGTTAACTCAAGAACTGTGCTTTCATTTTTAGCCCAGTTAACTGTCATATTCCAGTTGAAATCTTCACTTTTAATAGGGTTTAATCTCAACAATACTTCAAAACCTTTATTTTCAACAACACCGGCATTTAAAAATTTGGTAATAAAACCTGTTGCATTAGAAACTGGTACTGGAGTAATTTGGTCTTCAGTTTGAGTGTTGTAGTAAGAAACATCAAATCCTATTCTTCTGTTAAGGAAATCAGACTCTATACCAAACTCGTAAGATTTAGAACGTTCTGGTTTTAGGTTAGCGTTGTTTAATTGAAAATTGTTACTGGCATATCCTGCACTTCCAAAAGGAGCAGTTACAGAATAGGTGTTAAATACATTATAAGCATTTGTATCACTACCAACTTCTGCATAGTTTGCTCTTAACTTGGTGAAATTCAACCACTGTGCATCAATCATATTAGAAAGAATGATACTTGTAGAGACAGAAGGATAGTAGAAGGTATTGTTTGCTATTGGTAAAGTAGAAGATCTATCTCTTCTTATAGTTCCTTCCAGGTAATAAGTAGATAAATATCCTAAACCTGCTCTCATATAAACCCCATCTATCATAGAAGTTGCATCATATTCTACAGGTGGCTCTAATGGTCCAGCAGAGTTACTCAAAGCGTAAAACCCAGGAGCGTTCAATCCACCATTGGTAGATGCGCGAATGGAGTTTTGTGAGTTTCTTCTTAGGTTGGCTCCAATGTTACCGTCAAGGTTTAGATCTTCGGTAATATCCTTATTAAAGTTAAGGATCAGGTCGTAGTTATACTCGGCTACACGATTGTTAAAACGTGAATAGCTTGCAACACCAGCACTACCAACATTTATTCTTTCTTCCTGTAATTCATCATATGTATCAAAAGAGAATCTACCTACAACACTAAAAACATCGTTGATTTCATAATCAAGAGCTAAATTTCCAAAATACCTGTTACGAGTATCTGTTTCGTAATTTTCATATCTTGTCCAGTATGGGTTATCAGAATAAATAGGAGCTAAGTTATCAGGACCATTTGGGTTCCAAGTGATGTTTTCACGTGTTGAAAAGTAAGCATCCCTTTGTTCGTATAGATCAACATTGGTTTGAAACCATTGTCTGAATTGTTGCATTGGGTTTCCTGAATCGTACCCTGTTCCATATCTACCTTTACCGTCTGTTTTAGTAAAAGTAACATTTGCTGAAGCAGTTAATTTTTCAGATAAATCTTGAGTTCCACTTAAAGAAATAGTGTTTCTTTTGATCTCAGAGTTTGGAAGGTTTCCTTCTTGCAAGGTATTGTTTGCGGATAATCTGAAAGATCCTGTTTCAGACCCTCCATCTAAAGCAACTGAGTTGATAGCAGTATAACCTGTTCCCCAAAGATCGTTTGGAGTGTGTTCTCCTGCCAACCAGGGAGTAGCTTGTTGAAAACTATCTAGTTGTGGATATATTGAATTCCATTGGTAAATCGATCTGTTTGGATCAAATTTTGCTCCAAAAGATGCATCTTCTGTAAATGGAGTGGTTTCATCTAAAGTTCCATCACCATCTACATCAAATAAGTTGAAGTAACCATCATCAGATTGATAATAAGGACCATAACCTGCACCGTATTCATTTTGGTATTTTGGCAAAGTTTCTTTGTCTGCATTGGAGAGCATCAAGCTTGAACTTACAGAAACTCCAAGTCCTTTACCTTTACTTCCTCTTTTAGTGGTGATAATTACCACTCCGTTTGAAGCTCTTGAGCCATAAAGCGCAGTCGCTGCAGCACCTTTTAAAACGTTGATAGAAGCAATGTTGTTTGGATTAATGTCCGCTGCGGCATTACCGAAGTCATATCCACCTCTACCTCTCTTTTGGTCATCAGTATTCGTGGTAGCATTACTTATAGGAGTGCCATCTACTACAAATAATGCCTGGTTGTTTCCGGTTAAAGAAGCATTACCACGAATAATAACGTTTGAAGATCCTCCAATAGTCCCTGAAGATTTAATGTTCAAACCAGCTACCTTACCAGAAAGTGAATTCATAAAGTTAGTTGTTGGAACATCAGAAACTTCAGCTCCGTCTACCTCTTGAGTAGCATAACCTAAAGATTTTTTCTCTCTCTTAATACCTAATGCTGTTACCACAACTTCATCTAGCTGTGACGCATCTGCTTTCATTACAACACTAACAGTGTTAGAAGTTCCAACTGTTTTTTCAGTTCTTTCAAGACCTATAAACGAAAACACCAACACATCACCTTGCGAGGCCTGAATTGCATAGTTTCCATCGAAATCTGATTGAACACCTGTTGAAGTGCCCTTAATAATTATGTTTACCCCGGGTAGAGGTAACCCATCTTCGTCGGTAACATTACCTGTTACGGACTGTTGTTGCGCAAAAGTGATTTGCACAACGAACGCTAATAATAGCGTTAAAATACTACTAAATTTTGCTTTCATTGTTTAATTAATTTGAATTAGCCAACCGCGAAAGTGGTAAGAATATGTTAATTAACCAAAAAAATATTCCCAAATTATAGGTCGATATATCTTGGAATTCATATTCAGATGATTTAATAGTCTATCTATTAGTGGTTGGTGACTGAGCTTAGGATCTTGTTAATTTTATTGAGGTGTAAAAATAGATCTGTTTTGTTCTAATTAGTAAAGTAGATTTTTAAAAATTATTTTTTCTTTCCTATTATACTTTTTTTATTATAAATTTAATAGCCAAAGGACAGCTTTGGCGTTTGATAAGTTCCGGTGCCTTATAAAATGTCAAAAATCACTAATTGTTATAAATCTTTTTTGCGAATATTTTGAGTCAATAGTTGGAATAAATTCCTTTGAGCTTCTTGCAAAGTATTTTGTATTCCTCCCTTTTTTATATTAAATACTGCATTGAAGGATAGCTAGTTTCTTTTATTATTATTATCTATTTCGTGTTAATAATAATTTAATTGAGTTCTACTTGAAAATTAATGAGTTAAGATTTGAATAATTAGTTTTTATTCATACCTTTGCAGACCCTAAAAAGTAGGGAAGGTAATTTTATAACAATAATAAGTGTAAAAGAAATTATGCCAACAATTTCACAATTAGTACGAAAAGGAAGAGCCAAAATAACCAAGAAGAGTAAATCGGCTGCTTTAGATTCGTGCCCTCAAAGACGAGGTGTTTGTACGCGTGTTTACACAACTACTCCTAAGAAACCTAACTCCGCAATGCGTAAAGTTGCAAGGGTAAGGTTAACTAATGGAAAAGAAGTGAACGCATACATCCCTGGTGAAGGACACAATCTACAAGAGCACTCGATAGTATTGGTTAGAGGCGGAAGGGTAAAAGATTTGCCAGGAGTTAGATATCACATTGTTCGTGGTGCCTTAGATACCGCAGGTGTTGAAGGTAGAACGCAAAGAAGATCTAAGTACGGTGCAAAACGCCCTAAGAAGTAATTAAAAACTTTTAATGTAAAGACATGAGAAAAAGACAGGCAAAGAAGAGGCCTCTTTTACCAGATCCAAAATTTAATGATCAGTTAGTAACTCGTTTTGTTAACATGATGATGTGGGATGGTAAAAAATCAGTTTCTTTCAAAGTATTCTATGATGCAATAGCAATCGTAGAGGAGAAAAAACAAGACGAAGAGAAAACAGGCCTTGAGGTTTGGAAAGAAGCTCTTTCTAATGTAATGCCACACGTGGAGGTAAGAAGTAGACGTGTTGGAGGTGCAACTTTTCAGATCCCTATGCAAATTAGACCAGATCGTAAAGTTTCAACTGCAATGAAATGGTTGATCTCTTATTCTAGAAAGCGTAATGAGAAATCTATGGCTCAGAGATTAGCTGCAGAGGTAATTGCTGCTTCTAAAGAAGAAGGTGCTGCTGTTAAGAAAAGAACAGATACCCATAAGATGGCTGAAGCTAATAAAGCATTCTCTCACTTTAGATTCTAAAAAAATGGCACAAAGAGATTTAAAATTCACAAGAAACATAGGTATTGCTGCGCATATTGATGCCGGTAAAACCACTTGTACTGAACGTATATTATATTATACGGGGATAAGTCACAAAATTGGGGAAGTGCACGATGGTGCTGCCACAATGGACTGGATGGAGCAAGAGCAAGAAAGAGGTATTACAATTACTTCTGCTGCGACCCATTGTAAGTGGATGTACAGAGATCAAGAATTTACAGTAAATATTATAGATACTCCTGGTCACGTAGATTTTACCGTAGAGGTAGAGCGTTCTTTACGTGTATTGGATGGTATGGTTGCTTTATTCAGTGCGGTTGATGGTGTTGAGCCACAATCTGAGACTGTATGGAGACAAGCTGATAAATATAAGGTTCCTCGTATTGGTTTTGTAAACAAAATGGACCGTCAGGGATCTGACTTCTTTAATGTTTGCGATCAGGTAAGGTCAATGTTGGGTGGAAACCCAGTGCCTTTGCAGATTCCAATTGGTGAAGAAGATGATTTTAGAGGTGTAGTTGATTTGATTTCCAAAAAAGCAATTATTTGGAATCAAGATGATTATGGAATGACCTATGAGATTATAGATATTCCAGAGGAATTGATGGAGGATGTTAATAAGTATAGAACTTTATTAGTAGAGGCAGTTGCTGATTACGATGAAGCTTTAATGGAGAAATTCTTTGAGGATGAAAATTCTATTACTGAAGATGAGATTATCGCTGCTTTAAGAGCTGCAACTATAGATATGTCTATCATCCCAATGATGTGTGGTTCTGCTTTTAAAAATAAAGGTGTTCAGGCAATGTTGGATGGAGTAATGCGCTACTTGCCTTCTCCTGTAGATGTAGAAGCTATCATAGGTGTTAATCCCGATACTGAAGAACCAGAGAGTCGTAAACCAAATGTGGATTCGCCTTTCTCTGCTTTAGCATTTAAAATTGCTACAGATCCTTTTGTAGGACGTTTAGCTTTCTTTAGAGTATACTCCGGAGCATTGGATGCAGGTTCTTACGTATTGAATAACCGTTCTGGTAAGAAAGAACGTATTTCACGTATTTACCAGATGCACTCTAATAAACAAGAGCCTATAGATAGGATTGAAGCTGGAGATATTGGAGCGGCCGTTGGTTTTAAAGATATTAAAACGGGAGATACGCTTACAGATGAGAAGAATCCTATTACATTGGAATCTATGGATTTCCCTGCACCGGTAATTGGTATCGCTGTAGAGCCGAAGACAAAGGCTGATGTGGATAAGATGGGAATGGCTTTAGCTAAATTAGCTGAAGAAGATCCAACTTTCCAGGTTAAAACAGATGAAGTTTCAGGACAAACTATTATCTCAGGAATGGGAGAATTACACTTGGAGATTCTAGTAGATAGATTAAAAAGAGAATTCAAGGTCGAGGTTAACGAAGGTCAGCCTCAAGTTGAGTATAAAGAGACTATCACGAAAAGTGCAGATCATAGAGAAATTTATAAGAAGCAATCTGGTGGTCGTGGTAAATTTGGTGATATCGTATTTGAGATGTCTCCGGCAGATGAGGATTTTAAAGGTCCAGGTCTACAATTTATCGACTCTGTAAAAGGTGGGCGTATTCCTAAAGAATTTATTCCATCTGTGGAAAAAGGATTTAGAGAAGCTATGAAGGCTGGTCCTTTAGCGGGTTTCAAAATGGATTCTTTAAAAGTTATATTGAAAGATGGGTCTTTTCACCCTGTAGATTCCGATCAACTTTCTTTCGAATTGGCTGCAAGAATGGGTTATAAAGTGGCTGCTAAAAAAGCAGGTGCTGTTATTCTTGAACCAATAATGAAAGTAGAAGTTGTAACTCCGGAAGAAAACATGGGAGATATCGTAGGTGATCTTAACAGAAGAAGAGGTCAAGTAAACGATATGTCAGATAGATCTGGTGCAAAAGTTATTAAAGCTGAAGTGCCTCTTTCTGAAATGTTTGGTTACGTTACAACATTAAGAACATTGTCTTCAGGTAGAGCAACCTCTACTATGGAATTTGCTCATTATGCTGAAACTCCAGCAAATATTTCTGAAGCAGTTATAAAAGCAGCTAAAGGTACAAACGATTAATAATAGGGATATGAGTCAAAAAATCAGAATAAAACTTAAATCTTACGATCATAACTTAGTGGATAAGTCTGCAGAGAAAATCGTAAAAACCGTAAAAACTACGGGTGCTGTAGTAACGGGACCAATCCCATTACCAACACACAAAAAAATCTTTACAGTATTACGTTCTCCACACGTTAACAAAAAAGCGCGTGAGCAGTTTCAGTTAAGCTCTTATAAAAGATTGTTGGACATATATAGTTCATCATCTAAGACTATTGATGCTTTAATGAAATTGGAATTACCAAGCGGAGTAGAAGTAGAGATTAAAGTGTGATAATTCTTGGCTTTTGTGAGCTTAAGTGAAACAAAAGGCTAGAAATATCCATCCCGAATTTATTCGGGATATTATGAAAGTTAATACTTTCAATTACATGTCCTGAGCAGTTGTCGAGGGAAAAACGGAAAAATACATTCAGGATTGGAAGTATTTTCAGTCCTGAATATTTTTAAATAAATAATTTTAATTTAATCAATAATTAATTATGTCTGGGTTAATAGGAAAAAAAATAGGCATGACTAGCATTTTTGACGAGAACGGGAAGAATATTCCTTGTACCGTTATACAAGCTGGTCCTTGCGTAATTACCCAAGTCAGAACCAAAGAAGTTGACGGGTATGAAGCTCTTCAATTAGGTTTCGATGACAAAAAGACCGCTAACAAAGCTGCCACTGGGCATGCTAAAAAAGCCGGTGTAGCAGCAATGCGTAAAGTCGTTGAATTTAAAGGTTTTGATGGGGATCACAAATTAGGTGATAGTATCACTGTAGAACATTTTACTGAAGGTGAGTTCGTGGATATTTCAGGAACAAGCAAAGGTAAAGGTTTTCAAGGTGTAGTAAAGAGACACGGATTTGCCGGAGTAGGACAAGCTACTCACGGTCAACATAACCGTTTAAGAGCCCCTGGATCGATTGGTGCTGCGTCATATCCTGCAAGAGTATTTAAGGGAATGCGTATGGCTGGCCGTATGGGTGGTGACACAGTTAAATTAGAAAACTTAAGAGTTTTAAAAGTAGTTGCAGATAAAAATCTACTTGTGGTAAAAGGATGTGTTCCTGGTCATAATAACTCATATGTAATCATTCAGAAGTAATGGAAATAGCAGTTGTAGATATTAAAGGAAAAGAAACAGGAAGAAAGGTGAACCTTTCAGATTCTGTTTTCGGAATAGAGCCTAACAATCATGCTGTATATCTTGATGTAAAACAATACTTGGCTAATCAACGTCAAGGAACGCACAAAGCTAAAGAGCGTGCGGAAATTACAGGAAGTACACGTAAGATTAAAAAACAAAAAGGTACTGGTACAGCTCGTGCTGGTAGTATAAAATCTGGTATTTTTAGAGGTGGAGGACGTATGTTTGGACCACGCCCTAGAAACTATGGTTTTAAATTGAACAAGAACTTAAAGAGATTAGCAAGAAAATCTGCTCTTTCTATTAAGGCAAATGATAAAGCAATTATCATAGTGGAAGATTTTCAATTTGACACTCCAAAAACTAAAAACTTCATAGATGTTTTAAAAGGTTTGGGTGTAGATAAGAAAAAATCTCTTATAGTGTTGGGTGACTCGAATAAAAATGTATATTTGTCGTCACGCAATTTAAAAGGCACCGAAGTTGTAAGTAGTTCAGAATTAAGTACTTACAAAATATTAAACGCAAATAACCTTGTGTTTGTAGAAGGGTCTTTAGAAGGAATTGAGTTGAATTTAAGTAAATAAACGATATGAGTATCTTAATAAAACCTATTATTACAGAAAAAGCGACAGCAGATAGCGAGTTGAATAACCGTTATTCGTTCGTTGTTAATAATAAGGCGAACAAGATTGAAATTAAAGGCGCAATAGAGTCTGCTTATGGAGTTTCAGTTACTAAAGTTCGCACAATTAATGTCCGTCCAGATCGTAAATCTCGTTTTACAAAAACGGGAGTGATCACTGGTAAAACAAGTGCTTATAAGAAAGCATTAGTACAGGTGGCGGAAGGTGAAACTATTGATTTATACAGTAATCTTTAAGATTAAAGAATGTCAGTTAGAAAATTAAAACCAATCACCCCTGGTCAGCGTTTTAGAGTAGTTAATGGTTTTGACGCCATTACTACTGATAAGCCGGAGAAGAGTTTAATAGCTCCGATTAAAAAGTCAGGTGGTAGAAACAGTCAGGGAAAAATGACCATGCGCTATAAAGGTGGTGGTCACAAAAGACGTTACAGAATTATCGATTTTAAACGTGACAAGCATGGAGTTCCTGCTACAGTTGCGTCTATAGAATATGATCCTAACAGAACGGCTTTTATCGCTCTTTTGAATTATCAAGATGGTGAGAAAAGATATGTAATTGCTCAAAATGGTCTTCAGGTAGATCAGAACATTGTTTCTGACGCTGATAGTGCTGCTCCAAATATTGGAAATGCAATGCCGCTTTCTGCAGTGCCGTTAGGAACTGTTATTTCTTGTATAGAATTACGTCCTGGGCAAGGAGCTGTAATGGCTCGTAGTGCAGGTGCTTTTGCTCAGTTAGTGGCAAAAGAGGGTAAGTATGCAACTATCAAACTTCCTTCAGGAGAAATTAGAAGGGTGTTAGTTACTTGTATGGCTACTATCGGAGCTATCTCGAATAGTGATCATCAGTTAATTGTATCTGGTAAAGCAGGTAGAAGCAGATGGTTGGGTAGAAGACCAAGAACAAGACCAGTAGTGATGAATCCTGTGGATCACCCAATGGGTGGTGGTGAAGGAAAATCTTCTGGAGGTCACCCACGTTCTAGAAAAGGTATACCTGCTAAAGGTTATAGAACCCGATCTAAGACAAAAGCGAGTAATAAGTATATTGTAGAACGTAGAAAGAAATAATAAGATATGGCACGTTCATTAAAAAAAGGACCTTACGTTCACTATAAGTTAGAAAAGAAAGTTGCTACCAATGTAGAAGCTGGAAAAAAGACGGTAATCAAGACTTGGTCTAGAGCCTCTATGATAACTCCAGATTTCGTTGGGCAAACTATCGCTGTACATAACGGGAAACAATTTGTCCCTGTATATGTAACAGAGAATATGGTAGGACACAAATTAGGAGAATTTTCACCAACTAGATCTTTTAGAGGTCACGTAGGTGCGAAAAATAAAGGTAAAAGATAACTGAAGCTATGGGAGTTCGTAAAAGAGAAAAAGCAGATCAGACAAAAGAGGCTAAAAAGCTAGTAGCTTTTGCAAAACTGAATAACTGCCCTACTTCGCCAAGAAAAATGCGATTAGTTGCAGATTTAGTTCGCGGTGAAAAAGTAGAAAGAGCGCTTCATGTGTTGAGATTTAGCTCTAAGGAAGCATCACGTAGATTGGAGAAATTACTTCTTTCTGCTATTGCTAACTGGCAAGCCAAAAATGAAGATGCTAACATTGAGGAAGCAGATTTATTTGTAAAAGAGATACGCGTAGACGGTGGGAGTATGTTGAAGAGACTTCGTCCTGCACCACAAGGTCGCGCACACAGAATTAGAAAACGTTCCAACCACGTTACAATTGTGATTGGTGACAATAAAAATACACAAAGCTAAGAGTATGGGACAGAAAACAAATCCAATCGGGAATCGCCTTGGTATCATTAGAGGATGGGAATCCAACTGGTACGGAGGAAATGACTACGGCGATAAATTAGCCGAAGACGATAAGATTAGAAAGTATATCCATGCTCGTTTATCAAAAGCGAGTGTATCCAGAGTAATTATCGAGCGTACTCTTAAACTTGTAACCGTTACTATCACTACTGCAAGACCTGGTATCATTATCGGGAAAGGTGGACAAGAGGTAGACAAGTTGAAAGAAGAGCTTAAGAAAATTACTGACAAAGACGTTCAAATTAACATCTTTGAAATCAAGAGACCAGAATTAGATGCTCACTTAGTAGGTTCTAGTGTTGCTAGACAAATTGAGAATCGTATTTCTTACCGTCGTGCTATCAAAATGGCTATTGCAGCCGCTATGAGAATGAATGCTGAAGGTATTAAAATTCAAATTTCAGGTCGTTTGAACGGAGCAGAGATGGCTCGTTCAGAACATTACAAAGATGGAAGAATTCCTTTGTCGACTTTTAGAGCCGATATTGATTATGCTTTAGTTGAGGCACATACTACTTATGGTAGGCTTGGTGTTAAAGTATGGATCATGAAAGGTGAGGTTTACGGAAAAAGAGAACTTTCCCCACTTGTTGGTATGACTACCAAGAAGCCAGGAGGAAAATCCGGACCAGCACGAGGAGGTAACAACAAGCCACGTCGTAGAAAGTAATTTTTTAAAGAAACAAAAATGTTACAGCCTAAAAGAACAAAATATCGTAAGATGCAAAAGGGCCGTATGAAAGGAAACTCTCAAAGAGGGCATAGACTTTCAAACGGAACATTCGGGATCAAATCATTGGACTCAAGTTTCCTTACTGCACGTCAAATAGAAGCAGCTCGTATTGCCGCTACTCGTTTTATGAAAAGAGAAGGTTCGTTATGGATTAAAATATTTCCAGACAAGCCTATTACAAAGAAACCTCTTGAAGTACGTATGGGTAAAGGTAAGGGTGCTGTAGAATATTGGGCAGCAGTTGTAAAACCGGGAAGAATCTTATTTGAAATAGGAGGAGTTCCTTATGATGTTGCAAAAGAAGCATTGCGTCTTGCAGCACAGAAATTGCCTGTGAAAACTAAGTTTATTGTAGCTAGAGATTATCAAGCTTAATTAAGAGAAGTTATGAAACAATCAGAAGTAAGAGAATCATCTGTAGTAGATTTACAAGAAGAACTTAGTAAGTCCAGAAAAGCATATTCAGATTTAAAAATGGCTCACGCAGTTTCGCCATTGGAGAACCCAATACAACTAAGAGTTGTAAGAAAATCTATAGCGAGAATTGCTACAGAGTTAACTAAAAGAGAACAACAACAATAAGTGTTATTCTGCTGAAAGATGGAAAAAAGAAATTTAAGAAAAGAGCGTATAGGTGTAGTTACCAGTAACAAAATGCAGAAATCCATTGTGGTTGCTGAAGTTAAAAAGGTAAAACATCCCATGTATGGTAAATTCGTTTTAAAAACGAAAAAATACGTGGCTCACGACGAAACAAATGACTGCAACATTGGAGATACAGTAAAAATAATGGAGACTCGTCCATTGAGTAAATCTAAATGTTGGAGATTAATAGAAATTATAGAAAGAGCTAAGTAAAATGGTACAACAAGAGTCTAGATTAAGAGTAGCAGATAATACCGGGGCAAAAGAAGTTTTGACCATAAGAGTATTAGGAGGTACAAAAAGAAGATACGCTTCTGTTGGAGACAAAATAGTTGTCAGCGTTAAAGAAGCTACACCTAATGGAAACATTAAGAAGGGTGCAGTTTCAACGGCAGTAGTTGTTCGTACCAAGAAAGAAGTGCGTAGACCAGATGGATCATATATCCGTTTTGATGATAACGCATGTGTTCTTCTAAACCCAACTGGCGAAATGCGCGGTACTCGTGTATTTGGTCCAGTAGCACGTGAACTTCGTGATAAACAATTCATGAAGATTGTATCATTAGCACCAGAGGTGCTTTAATACATTGAAATAATGACAAAGCTGAAAATAAAATCTGGAGATACAGTTAGACTTATTGCCGGAGACCATAAAGGTCAAGAAGGAAAAGTTCAGAAAATTCTTCGAGATAAAAATAAAGCAATTGTGGAAGGTGTAAATATGGTCTCAAAACATGAGAAGCCAAGTGCATCTAACCCACAAGGAGGGATAGTTAAGAAGGAAGCACCTATCCATTTATCCAACTTATCTTTAATCGATAAAAAGGGAGATTCTACCCGTATTGGTTATAGAATGGAAGATGGTAAGAAGGTTAGATTTTCCAAAAAATCAAATGAAGTAATTTAGTTATGGCATACGTACCAAGACTTAAACAAGAGTATAAAGACAGAGTAGTGTCTTCTCTTACAGAAGAATTCAGTTACTCTAACATCATGCAGGTTCCAAAACTACAAAAGATAGTTTTAAGCCGTGGAGTTGGAGCAGCTGTTGCAGATAAGAAACTTATTGACCATGCAATTGATGAATTATCAATGATCACTGGTCAAAAAGCGGTATCAACCATTTCTAAAAAGGATGTTGCTTCTTTTAAATTGCGTAAAGGAATGCCAATTGGGGCAAAAGTTACCTTACGTGGCGAAAGAATGTATGAATTCCTAGATCGTTTTATCACATCTGCTCTTCCAAGAGTTCGTGATTTTAGCGGTATTAAAGCTACAGGATTTGATGGAAGAGGTAATTACAATTTAGGTATTACTGAACAAATCATTTTCCCGGAGATCGATATTGATAAAGTGAATAAAATTTCAGGAATGGATATCACTTTTGTAACTTCCGCGCCAACAGACAAGGAAGCAAAATCATTGCTAACGGAACTAGGTTTACCTTTTAAAAAGAATTAAGATATGGCTAAAGAATCAATGAAAGCCCGTGAGGTGAAGAGACAAGCAATTGTGAAGAAATATGCTGAAAAACGCAAAGCTTTGAAAGAAGCTGGCGATTTTGAAGGATTACAAAAACTTCCAAAAAATGCCTCTCCAGTTCGTTTACACAACCGTTGTAAATTAACAGGAAGACCTAAAGGATACATGAGACAATTTGGTCTTTCTCGAGTTATGTTTAGAGAAATGGCTAACCAAGGATTAATTCCAGGAGTAAGAAAAGCTAGTTGGTAATATTATAAATTGATGAAAGGTTCATCCCGATAGCTATCGTGGACTGAAAACCGTTATCGTAAATTGAAAAAATGACTACAGATCCAGTTGCAGATTATTTAACAAGAATTAGAAATGCGGTAGCAGCAAACCACAGAGTGGTTGAGATACCAGCATCTAATCTTAAAAAGGAGATCACTAAAATATTATTCGATCAAGGATATATTCTTAGTTACAAGTTTGAAGATACTACCGCTCAAGGTTCTATCAAGATAGCTCTTAAGTACGACAAGCTTACTAAAGATCCGGTAATTAAGAACATTCAACGAATAAGTAAACCCGGTTTACGTAAATACGCTGGAGCAAATGAATTGCCACGTATCTTAAACGGTCTTGGTATTGCTATCGTTTCTACTTCTCACGGAGTAATGACAGGTAGACAAGCCCAAGCTGAAAAAGTTGGTGGTGAAGTTTTATGCTACGTTTACTAATACTTAAAGACTTAAGAAATGTCAAGAATAGGTAAAAACCCAATCACTATCCCAGAAGGCGTTACAGTTAGCCTGAATGAAGGGTTTGTGACGGTAAAAGGAAAATTGGGAGAATTAACTCAAGAAATTAAAGACATCGATGTGAAAATTGAAGATGATTTGATTACTTTTGAGCGCTCTTCAGATAAGAAGGACCAAAAAGCAAAGCACGGACTTTACCGAGCTTTGGTAAATAATATGATTGAAGGAGTATCTAAAGGGTATACTAAACAATTGGAATTGGTAGGAGTAGGTTATCGTGCTTCCAGCCAAGGACAAAAATTAGAACTAGCTCTTGGATTCTCTCATAATATTGTTTTTGAACTAGCACCAGAGGTGAAGGTAGAGACTGTTTCAGATAAAGGTAAAAACCCAATCGTGAAATTGTCTTCTCATGATAAACAATTGGTTGGTCAAATAGCAGCTAAAATCCGTTCTTTCCGTGCTCCAGAGCCGTATAAAGGAAAAGGAATTAAGTTTGTAGGAGAACAATTAAGAAGAAAAGCTGGTAAATCAGCTTAATAAAGTGTAGATATGGCATTTTCAAAACAAGCAAGAAGAACAAAGATTAAGAAGAGTATCCGTAAAAATATTACGGGAACCGAAAGTCGCCCAAGACTGGCTATATTTAGAAGTAATAAAGAAATTTATGCTCAAATAGTAGACGATGTTAAAGGCAAAACTTTGGTTGCTGCTTCTTCTAGAGATAAAGACGTAACTGCATCTGACAGTAATAAATTAGATAAAGCAGCCTTAGTTGGTAAAGCTATAGCAGAAAAAGCGTTAAAGGCCGGAATAGATTCGATCTCTTTTGATAGAGGTGGTTATTTATATCACGGAAGAGTTAAATCATTGGCAGATGGTGCTCGTGAAGGAGGACTAAAATTCTAATAAGATATGTATCAAGATTATAAAAATGTAGAACTTGTAAAACCAGCAGGTCTTGAATTAAAAGATCGTTTGGTTGGTGTGCAACGTGTTACAAAAGTTACAAAAGGTGGTAGAGCATTTGGTTTTTCTGCTATTGTAGTTGTAGGTGATGAGAATGGAGTAGTGGGTCAAGGTTTAGGAAAATCTAAAGACGTTGCTAGTGCAATCGCAAAATCTATAGAGGATGCCAAAAAGAATTTGGTAAGAATTCCTATTTATAAAGGATCTATTCCTCATGAGCAAAAAGGTAAATATGGTGGAGCAAGGGTTTTATTGATCCCTGCTGCAACAGGTACCGGAGTAATAGCTGGTGGTGCAATTCGTGCCGTATTGGAGGCTGTTGGTGTACATGATGTACTTTCAAAAAACCAAGGATCTTCAAACCCGCATAATGTTGTTAAAGCAACTTTTGATGCCCTATTGCAATTGCGTAGTGCTCAAACTGTAGCAAAACAACGTGGTATTACATTAGACAAAGTTTTTAAAGGATAATACAAGGACAAGATGGCAAAGATATATGTAAAGCAGGTTAAAAGTGCGATTAAACGTACTGCAAACCAGAAACGTACTTTAGAAGCACTTGGTTTAAGAAGACTTAACCAAGTTGTAGAGCACGAGAACACACCAAACATCCTTGGTATGGTAAATAAAGTTCAACACTTAGTTTCTGTAGCGGAAACAAAATAATAAACTCACATGGATTTAAGTAACTTAAGACCTGCAAAAGGTTCAGTTCAAAATAACAGTAAACGTGTAGGTAGAGGAGAAGGATCTGGTAAAGGAGGAACAGCCACCCGTGGACATAAGGGGGCTAAATCTCGTTCTGGTTACTCTAGAAAGATAGGTTTTGAAGGAGGGCAAATGCCACTTCAACGAAGAGTGCCTAAATTTGGTTTTACCAACATTAACCGTAAAGATTATCAAGGGATCAACCTTGATACACTTCAGGGACTTGTAGATAACGGACGTATTAAAGACACCGTTGATATGCAAGTTTTAGTAGAAAACGGACTGGCTCGTAAAAACGAATTAGTAAAGATATTAGGTAGAGGGGAATTAAAAGCAACATTGAAAATATCTGTTCATAAATTTACTGCCTCAGCCAAGGAAGCTATCGAAGCTGCCGGAGGAGAAGTAGTTAATTTATAATAGATATACTATGAAATTTATCAATACTATAAAAAATATTTGGAAAATTGAGGAGCTAAAAAATAGAATTTTAGTGACCCTTGGTTTGTTATTGGTATACCGTTTTGGTGCGCAGGTTGTACTTCCTGGGATAGATGCTTCACAGTTATCTAACCTAGCTAGTCAAACTGAAAGTGGACTTTTGGGTCTGCTTAATGCGTTTACAGGTGGTGCTTTTTCTAACGCTTCCGTTTTTGCATTAGGGATTATGCCTTACATTTCTGCTTCCATTGTGGTGCAGTTAATGGGTATTGCGGTTCCTTATTTACAGAAACTTCAGAAAGAAGGAGAAAGTGGAAGAAGAAGGATTAACCAAATAACAAGATGGTTAACTATAGCTATTACCTTGGTTCAAGGTCCTGGTTATATCTATAACTTGTTTGCTACCTTACCTCAAAGTGCCTTTTTGTTGGGTAATACTGTTACTTTCGTTGCATCCTCAGTAATAATTCTTACTACAGGAACTATATTTGCAATGTGGTTGGGTGAAAAAATTACCGATAAAGGAATAGGGAATGGTATTTCCTTATTAATTATGGTTGGTATTATAGCAACATTGCCTCAGGCTTTTATTCAGGAATTCGCTTCCAGAGTGTTTGAGTCTAATGGTGGATTAGTTATGATCCTTATAGAATTGGTAATCTGGTTCGCTATTATAATGGCCTGTATCATGTTAGTGATGGCGGTCCGGCAAATAGCGGTACAGTATGCGCGAAGAACGGCATCTGGAGGATATGAGAAGAATGTATTTGGATCAAGACAGTACATTCCACTTAAATTAAATGCTTCTGGAGTAATGCCTATTATCTTTGCTCAAGCAATAATGTTTATACCGGCTGCGGTTGCGGGACTTTCTGATGGAGAGACTTCGCAAGGAGTAGCAGCTGCGTTTAGCGATATATTTGGTTTTTGGTACAACTTAGTATTTGCCTTGTTAATCATAGTATTCACATACTTTTATACGGCAATTACAGTACCTACTAATAAAATGGCAGATGATCTTAAGAGAAGCGGTGGATTTATTCCTGGAATTCGTCCAGGTGGAGACACAGCAGAGTACTTAGATAGAATCATGTCTCAGATAACCCTTCCGGGTTCAATTTTCCTCGCTCTTATAGCAGTGTTCCCTGCTATAGTGTATCAACTGTTGGGTGTACAACAGGGATGGGCATTGTTCTTTGGAGGTACCTCTCTATTAATTATGGTGGGGGTTGCGATTGATACTATGCAACAAGTTAATTCGTACTTGTTAAATAGACATTATGATGGTTTGATGAAAACCGGAAAAAATAGAAAAGCAGTAGCATAACTATGGCAAAGCAATCAGCAATAGAACAAGACGGAACAATTATAGAAGCATTATCAAATGCTATGTTTCGTGTGGAACTTGAGAACGGACACGTAGTGACCGCTCATATTTCGGGAAAAATGCGTATGCATTATATTAAATTACTTCCCGGTGATAAAGTGAAATTAGAAATGAGTCCTTACGATTTATCTAAGGCTCGAATAACTTACAGATACTAATTAAGATGAAAGTAAGAGCATCAGTTAAAAAAAGAAGTGCCGACTGCAAAATAGTGCGCAGAAAAGGTAGACTTTACGTGATTAACAAAAAGAATCCAAAATTTAAACAAAGACAAGGTTAAGTTATGGCTAGAATTGCAGGTGTTGATATACCAAAACAAAAACGCGGAGTTATAGCATTGACCTATATCTTCGGAATTGGCAAAAGTAGGGCTGAAAGAATCCTGAAGGAAGCTGATGTAGATGAGAGTATAAAAGTTTCAGATTGGGACGATGACCAGATTGGTAGAATTCGTGAAGCTGTTGGAACTTTTAAAATTGAAGGTGAATTACGTTCAGAAGTACAAATGAGTATTAAGCGTCTTATGGATATAGGATGTTACCGTGGTGTGCGTCATAGATCTGGTCTTCCATTAAGAGGACAAAGAACTAAGAACAATTCAAGAACCAGAAAAGGTAGAAGAAAAACAGTTGCTAATAAGAAGAAAGCAACTAAATAAAAAGTAAGATGGCAAAAACTCAAAAAACTGCTCAAAAGAAACGTAAAGTAATCGTTGAGTCTAATGGAGAAGCGCATATTACTGCTTCTTTTAATAACATCATTATTTCTTTAACAAATAAAAAAGGAGATCTAATCTCTTGGTCATCTGCCGGTAAAATGGGTTTTAGAGGATCTAAGAAAAACACTCCATACGCTGCTCAATTAGCTGCTGAAGATGCATCGAAAGTTGCACATGAAGCTGGTTTAAGAAAAGTGAAAGTATATGTTAAGGGACCAGGAAATGGTAGAGAATCTGCAATGCGTTCTTTACACAATTCAGGAATTGAAGTAACCGAAATTATTGACGTTACTCCTTTGCCACACAATGGATGTAGACCTCCTAAAAGACGTAGAGTTTAATTAATTATTAAGTATAAACGAGAAGGCAATGAGATTATCGAAGGACAGTGACCTTAATTCATAATCGCTTTCTTAAAAAAAACAATTTTCAATGGCAAGATATACTGGTCCAAAGACTAAAATAGCTCGTAAATTTGGCGAGGCTATATTCGGAGATGACAAGTCTTTCGAAAAAAGAAATTACCCTCCGGGACAACATGGTAACAACCGTAGAAGAGGTAAAAAATCTGAATATGCAATCCAGTTAATGGAGAAGCAAAAGGCAAAATACACGTATGGTGTATTAGAACGTCAGTTCAGAAACATGTTTGAAAAAGCAACCAGATCAACAGGAATTACTGGTGAGGTTCTTTTGCAATTATGTGAATCTAGATTAGATAATGTAGTTTACAGAATGGGAGTTTCTCCTTCGAGAAGTGGTGCGAGACAATTAGTTTCTCACAGACATATTACTGTAAACGGTGATGTTTTAAACATCCCATCTTACCAAGTGAAGCCAGGAGATGTAATTGCGGTAAGAGAGAAATCTAAATCTTTAGAAGCGATAACTAATTCGTTAGCAAATTCAAGTGCCACTTACGAGTGGATGACCTGGAACAATGAGACTAAGCAAGGAACTTTTGTTTCTGTTCCTGCAAGAGTACAGATTCCAGAAAATATAAATGAACAATTCATAGTCGAATTATATTCGAAATAATAATTCACAGAAGTCGTAATATGGCAATACTAAATTTTCAGAAGCCCGATAAAGTTATAATGATTGATTCCACTGAATTCGAAGGGAAGTTTGAGTTTCGCCCTTTGGAACCAGGATATGGATTAACTGTTGGTAACGCTTTAAGGAGAGTACTGTTATCATCTTTAGAAGGATTCGCAATCACTTCAGTTCGCATTGAAGGAGTTGATCACGAATTCTCTACTATCCCTGGGGTAGTAGAAGATGTTACAGAAATTATATTAAACCTAAAACAAGTAAGGTTTAAAAGGCAAATTGATGAAATAGACAATGAAGCCGTTACAATTTCTGTTTCTGGTCAAGAACAACTTACAGCTGGCCATTTCCAAAAATTTATTTCAGGTTTTCAAATTCTAAATCCAGATTTAGTGATTTGTAACCTTGATAAAAAAGTGAGTTTCAATATGGAACTTTCGGTGGAAAAAGGTCGTGGGTATGTTCCTGCAGAAGAAAACAAAAAAGCAAATGCACCTTTAGGTACTATCTTTACAGATTCGGTTTACACACCAATCAAAAATGTAAAATATAGCATCGAGAACTTTCGTGTAGAGCAAAAAACCGATTATGAAAAATTGGTTTTTGAAATTATATCAGATGGTTCTATACATCCTAAGGATGCATTAACAGAAGCTGCAAAAACCTTGATCCACCATTTCATGTTGTTCTCTGATGAGCGTATAACGCTAGAGGCAGATGAGATAGCACAAACTGAAACTTATGATGAAGAATCCCTTCACATGAGACAGTTGCTAAAAACCAAATTGGTAGATATGGATCTTTCTGTTAGAGCACTTAACTGCTTAAAGGCTGCTGAAGTTGATACCTTGGGTGATTTAGTATCCTACAACAAAAATGACTTGATGAAGTTCCGTAATTTCGGGAAGAAATCTTTAACCGAGCTTGAAGAGCTTGTGAATAATAAAGGTTTAAACTTTGGAATGGATCTTTCAAAATATAAATTGGATAAAGACTAGTACGATCCTTCACAGGAAATCTTAGTCTAAAAGAGAATAGTAATGAGACACGGAAAAAAAATAAATCATTTAGGAAGAAAAACGGCACACCGTAAGTCTATGTTGGCTAACATGGCGTGTTCCCTAATTGAGCATAAACGTATAAATACTACTGTAGCTAAAGCAAAAGCTTTAAAGCAGTTCGTAGAGCCTTTGATCACAAAATCTAAGGAAGATACAACTCACAATAGAAGATTGGTTTTCGCTAAACTTCGTCAGAAAGATTTCGTAGCAGAATTGTTCCGAGATGTTGCTCCTAAGATAGGTGACCGTCCGGGTGGTTATACAAGAATTATCAAATTAGGTAATAGACTTGGTGATAACGCGGATATGGCGATGATAGAATTAGTTGATTACAACGAGATCTACAATCTTACGAAGCCAGAGAAGAAAAAATCTACTCGTAGAGGTAAAAAGAAAGCTACAGAAGAAACTACAGCAACAGCTGAAACTAAAACTTCTGAAAAGAAAGCTGACAAAAAAGACGATGAAAAAGAAGACTAACAATGATTCTTTTTTAATCAAAATTATAAAAAGGGATAAGCCATTAAGGTTTATCCCTTTTTTTTTAAACATAAAAGTGGGAATTATATTTTTGGTTGCTACCATTTAATTAATTTTGCCACTCGAAGTTAAAAACTAATTAGTACCTGGAATATTATTATGAAATACCAAACAAGAAAAAAAGCGATCATTCTCTTGGCAGACGGTACCATCTTTCATGGGAAATCTGTTGGAGATAAAGATGGAAGTGCAGTAGGAGAAGTATGTTTTAATACGGGAATGACTGGGTATCAGGAGATATTTACAGATCCCTCGTATTTCGGACAGTTAATGGTTACTACCAATGCTCATATAGGTAATTATGGAGTAAAGGAGGAAGAAAATGAATCTGATAAGGCTAAAATCTCAGGACTCATCTGTAAGAATTTCAGCTATAATTATTCACGTCCCTCGGCAGATGGTTCCTTGTCTAGTTTTTTAGATGGAAGTGACCTTTTTGCTATTTCAGATGTAGACACCAGAGCTTTGGTTGCTTACATCCGTGAAAACGGAGCTATGAATGCAATTATTTCTACAGATGTAGATAATTTAGAAGGACTTAAAGAGCAATTGAAAGCGGTGCCAGATATGAATGGTTTGGAGTTGGCTTCAAAGGTATCTACTAAAGAACCTTATTTTTTTGGAAATGAAAATGCTACCTACAAAATTGCAGCATTGGATATTGGTATCAAAAAGAATATCCTTCGCAATCTTTCTGAAAGAGATGCTTATGTAAAGGTATTTCCATTTGATGCTACTTTTGAAGAAATGAGTTCTTGGAATCCTGATGGATATTTTCTTTCTAATGGCCCTGGTGACCCACAACCACTTAGTGCTGCAATTAATTTGACCAAATCAATTTTAGAGAAGGACCATCCATTATTTGGAATTTGTTTGGGACATCAAGTAATAGCCATAGCAAATGGTATTTCTACTTATAAGATGCATCATGGGCATAGGGGTATTAACCATCCGGTTCTGAATTTGAAGACCGGGAAAGGGGAGATCACTTCACAAAATCATGGTTTTTCTGTGGATAGAGCAGAGACTGAAGCTCATCCAAATGTAAAGATCACACATGTGTGTATAAATGATAATACAGTCGGAGGAATGGAGATCACAAATAAGAATTGTTTTTCAGTTCAATATCACCCCGAAGCTAGTCCCGGACCACACGATGCTAACTATTTATTCGATGAATTTATAGATAGGATAAAAGCTTCTAAAAAGTAATTTTCTGTATGTCCGCTTTTGTTCCAGTAAATAGTTTTTTATTAATTAATTACAGGTTGTTACCGTCATGCTGAACTTGTTTCAGCATCTCAAATATGTGGTATAGGACCCTGAAACTCCCGATGGTTCGGGACTGGGTGACGCGACCATTTCAGATAGGATAATTTGGTCACTGGACTCTAAACGGATATACAATTAATTTTCTTTAAAGTTCATAAAAAGGCCAAAATCATATTTTTGGCCTTTTTTTTGATATTAAAATTAAGAATTCTTCAAAATAATCATGAATTCATTAAATCCCCCTATTTATGAATAAAATTTTACTCTCAACATTTACATTCTTATTTTTAAGCTTCAACATTCAAGCTCAAGAAACAACTGACCAATTTTCCTTAAATTTTTTAATTCCTTCCGCAGAATATGAAGTGAGCACTTCTGCCAACTCTACGATTGATTTGATGCTTGGAGCGGGATTTGGTTATCATGACGCTTCCTATCTAGATAAACCTGAATATGGGGTTTATCCACAATTTCAGGTACAATATCGCCATTATTATAATTTAAAAAAGCGAGCTCAAAAAGACAAAAAAATCTCAGAGAATAGTGGTAATTATATTGCAGCTTCGGCAACTATTTCAAGTGGAGAACCTATCATTGGTGATATGCAACTCAACAAGGATTATAGTGGTTTTTTGGGACCTGTTTGGGGGTTTCAACGTGTTTATAATAGTAACTTCAAATTGAATTTAAATCTTGGCGTTGGAATGGGATTTAATGATCGTGAAGATCCTTATTTTGCTACCCATATAGGTCTACAACTTGGATTCAAAATAGGAAAAGAAAAATAAAGTATATTTCAGACTGCATTCTATAATTGATGAGAAGAGCATAGAATTTTGATTTTAAACGTCTTTGGATAGCTACTCAAGATTTTATTCTTTATTTCTTAATTTAGTAAAATTTAAATTTCACGTTTGGAGTTATTCCCGAAAACGATATAGTAAAAAATCCTACTAAATCTGATATAATTCCACTGAAAATGAGTCTTGTATTTGTATATTGTGATCTGATTTCTATAAAAATAAAATTTTAATTATGAGTATAATAATAAACATTCACGCCCGTCAAATTTTTGATTCGCGTGGAAACCCAACTGTAGAAGTAGATGTATTAACTGAAAATGGTATGCTTGGTAGAGCCGCTGTTCCATCTGGAGCATCAACAGGCGAGCATGAAGCAGTAGAGCTTCGTGATGGAGGAAAAGCATATATGGGAAAAGGTGTTTCTAAAGCAGTGGATAATGTGAATAAAATTATTGCTGAAGAACTTCTGGGATTTTCAATTTTCGATCAGAATCTTATAGATAAGGTGATGATAGAAATTGATGGGACTCCAAATAAATCAAATTTAGGAGCTAATGCAATTTTAGGTGTTTCATTGGCGGTGGCAAAAGCAGCAGCTCAAGAACTTGGTTTGCCTTTATATAGATATATTGGAGGGGTAAGTGCAAATACGCTTCCTGTTCCTATGATGAATATCATTAACGGTGGTTCCCATAGTGATGCACCAATTGCATTTCAGGAATTCATGGTAATGCCTGTGAAAGCAAAAAGTTTTACTCATGCCATGCAAATGGGATCAGAGATCTTTCATCATCTAAAAAAGGTGTTGCATGACAGAGGCTTAAGTACGGCAGTAGGGGACGAAGGTGGTTTCGCGCCAACTTTAGATGGAACTGAAGATGCTTTAGAAACTATTTTGCTTGCAATTAAAAATGCTGGTTATAAAGGAGGAGAAGATGTTATGATCGCTTTAGATTGTGCTGCAGCCGAATTTTACGTGAATGGTAAATACGACTACACGAAATTTGAAGGGGAGCAAGGTAAAATTAGAACAAGTGAAGAACAAGCGTCTTATTTAACTGAGCTTTCAGAGAAATATCCAATTATATCTATCGAAGATGGAATGGATGAAAACGACTGGGAAGGATGGAAGTCTTTAACAGAGAAATGTGGAGATAAAGTTCAATTAGTAGGAGATGATCTTTTTGTGACCAACGTAGAGCGTTTATCAAGAGGGATCAAAGAAGGAATTGCAAATTCTATTTTAATTAAAGTAAACCAAATTGGAACTTTAACCGAAACTATCGCAACGGTAAATATGGCTAAAAATGCTGGGTATACTTGCGTGATGTCACATAGATCTGGAGAAACTGAAGATAATACTATTGCAGATCTTGCAGTAGCATTAAATACAGGTCAGATTAAAACAGGATCGGCTTCAAGAAGTGATAGAATGGCAAAATACAATCAATTATTAAGGATTGAAGAAGAGCTGGAAAGTGTAGCTTATTATCCTCAAATGAATGCATTTAAGATCTAAATGATTTATATATTATTTAATAAAAACCCTTTCTATTATGGAAAGGGTTTTTTTATGGCTCTTTTTTCTTAAAAAGCTGCCAAAATTATCTTTTAAGTGAGAAATTCCCGTTATAATAGACGTTCTTTTATGCGCATATTTTGTATTTTAGCATTCCGAAAAATTAATCAGAAAAAGTTTTAAAATATATGTCGAAAGTCGCTACGTTAGAGATAGATGGAAAGAAATACGAATTCCCAATTACTATAGGAACAGAAAATGAGGTTGCAATAGATATCAAGACCTTAAGGGGAAAAGCTGGTGTGATCACTTTAGATCCAGGATTTAAGAATACAGGAAGTTGTGAAAGTGCAATTACTTTTCTAGATGGAGAAAAAGGAATCTTAAGATACAGAGGATATTCTATAGAAGAATTAGCTGAAAAAGCTGACTTTCTAGAAGTGGTGTTTTTATTGATTTTCGGGGAATTACCAAGTAAAGATGAATTAGGTAAATTCAAAGATGACATTAAGGCTCAAAGTGAAGTGAACCTTGATATGAAAAAGGTGATTAAAGGTTTTCCTTCTACAGCACACCCAATGGGAATGCTTTCTTCTTTAACTAGTGCTCTTATTGCTTTCAATCCAAAGTCTGTAAATGTAGATTCTGAAGAAGATATGTATAAGGCGATGGTTAAGATCTTGGCTAAATTTCCAACACTTGCTGCTTGGACTTTGAGAAGAAGAAACGATCAACCACTAGAGAACAGAGATAATAATTTAGGATATGTAGAGAGCTTATTGAAAATGATGTTTCAAAAGCCAGGTGAAGAATATAAACTAAATGATAAATTAGTAGCAGCCTTAGATAGGTTGTTGATCTTGCATGCAGATCACGAGCAAAATTGTTCTACTTCAACAGTAAGAATAGTAGGTTCTTCTCAGGCAGGATTATTTGCATCAATTTCCGCAGGAGTTTCTGCATTATGGGGACCACTTCATGGTGGAGCTAACCAAGCAGTTATCGAAATGTTAGAAGAGATAAAAGCCGATGGTGGTGATACTTCAAAATTCATAGCGAAAGCAAAAGATAAAGAAGATCCATTTAGATTAATGGGCTTTGGACACAGAGTTTATAAGAATTTTGACCCTAGAGCTAAAATCATTAAAAAAGCAGCAGATGAAGTGCTTGCAGAATTAGGAGTTGAAGATCCAATTCTTGATATCGCTAAAAGTCTTGAAAAAGCAGCTTTAGAAGATGAATATTTCGTAGAGCGTAAATTATATCCTAACGTAGATTTCTATTCAGGAATTATTTACCGCGCAATGGGAATTCCAACAGAAATGTTTACAGTAATGTTTGCTGTAGGGAGATTGCCAGGATGGATCGCTCAATGGAGAGAAATGAGATTAGGAAAGGAACCAATTGGAAGACCACGTCAAGTTTATATTGGTGAAGGTTTAAGAGGTTTCAAGGATATTGATAATAGATAATATTTTGAAATTCATAATTTTTAAAAGCTTCATTTAACAGTGGAGCTTTTTTTATATTTGCACAAAATAACCCAAAATGCTAAAACTGAATATTAAAAGTGAGACTTCCCCTTTAAAAGCGGTGGTATTAGGTACGGCTTTAAGCAATGGAGGTACACCCGAATATAAAGACGCTTACGATCCAAAGTCGGCAGAACATATCAAGGCTGGTACGTATCCAATAGAAGAAGATATGGTTAAGGAGATGGAAGCTGTAGCTGCTGTATTCGAAAAATATAACGTAAAAGTATTTAGGCCCAAAATCATTGAGAATTACAACCAGATCTTTACAAGAGATATTGCGTTTGTTATAGATGATAAGTTTGTGAAAGCAAATATTTTACCAGATAGAGATGAAGAGATTGAAGCCATTAATCATGTGCTAAGTCAAATAGATCCAGATAAGATCTTGACCATGCCAGAATCAGCACATATGGAAGGTGGAGATGTAATGCCTTATAAGGATTACCTATTGGTAGGCACTTACAAGGGTGAAGATTATAAAGACTTTATTACTGCAAGAACAAATATGAAAGGAGTAAAGGCTCTTCAGGAACTTTTTCCAAATAGAAAAGTGGTTTCTTTTAGTTTAAGAAAGTCCAATACAGAGGCAAGAGATAATGCATTGCATTTAGATTGTTGTTTTCAGCCCGTTGGGAAGGATAAAGCGATTATATATAAAGATGGTTTCTTAATTGAAGAAGAATATGATTGGTTGGTAAATCTCTTCGGAAAAGAAAATATTTTTGAAATCACTCGTGATGAGATGTTTAATATGAACTCGAATGTCTTTTCAATTTCTGAAGATGTGGTGATCTCTGAAAAGAATTTCACCAGATTAAATACATGGTTGAGAGAACAGGGAATTACAGTAGAAGAAGTTCCTTATGCTGAAATTTCTAAGCAGGAAGGATTACTAAGATGTACTACCTTACCATTAATAAGAGAATAAAAATTCCATGGAACAAATAACAAATACCGTTTTAATGGTTCGCCCGGTGAACTTTAGAATGAATGAAGAAACTGCAGTTAATAATTATTTTCAAGAAGAACTTCAGTTAAAGAATGAGGAGATCAACGCAAAAGCTCAAAATGAATTTGATGCTTTTGTAAATAAGTTGAAGGCTGTAGGAGTAAATGTTGTTGTTGTAGACGATAAAAAAGAATTAGATACTCCAGATTCTATTTTTCCTAATAATTGGGTTTCCTTTCACCAGGATGGGAAAGCTGCTGTATATCCAATGTTTGCTGAAAACAGACGGAGAGAACGCAGGATGGAATTTTTTGAAGTTTTAGAATCTCAAGGTTTTAAAATTTCGGATGTTGTGGATTATACTGAAGCTGAAGATGAAAAGGTATATTTAGAAGGAACAGGAGTTTTAATATTGGATAGAATAAATAGAAAAGCATACTGCGCACTTTCTGTAAGAGCAGATGAAGAATTGCTTATTGAATTTTGTGAGGAATTCGAATATTCTCCAATTATATTCCATGCCTTTCAAGATGTAGACGGTAAAAGACTTCCAATCTATCATACTAATGTAATGATGTGTGTTGCTGAAGAATTTGCAGTAATTTGTGCAGATTGTATAGACGATACCAAGCAGCGTAAAAGTGTTTTGAAACATCTAAAGCAAGATGGAAAAGAAGTGATTACTATTACTGAAGAGCAAATGCATCAGTTTGCAGGGAACATGTTACAGGTAAAAGGAGAAGGATATAAAAAGTATTTGGTTATGAGCACTACTGCTCATAAAAGCTTAACAGCTTCTCAAATTAGAGCTATAGAAAAGCATTGTGAGATATTAAGTGCAGATCTTAATACTATAGAAACTTGTGGAGGCGGAAGTGCCCGCTGCATGATGGCTGAAGTGTTCTTGCCTAAGGCCTAAATATTATATTAATTATCGAAATAGAAAAATCCCTGAAATTTTTAAAAATTTCAGGGATTTTTGTTAACTGCTTGCTTTGTTTCCAATTGCCTAGTTTCCCTCTGAAAAGTTTCGTCACCTTGGCTAGAGATATCGAGATGTTTTAGGGTCTAATTCCTTTAAAAAATTGATACTGAAATCATTCCGATAGCTGTCGAAACAGTATGAGGCTAATAATGCTAAGTCAAAAGAGGAACACAAATTATTGGACCAAGTTTAGGAAATCGTGGTTTTTACGATTTTTTGAAAAGGGTACGTGTTAATAAGATCATTACAATTAGTGTAAAGAATGCAAATGGGAGAGAGCCAATAATAAGAAATTTCTGCATCGCTGTCAGCACATTACTGTCTGGCTTAATATTCCCTAAAACTATGATTGCTTCAGAAAAGATTAGGATTATAATAGCCCAGATCAATCGGTATCTTCTTTTTGGATTTTCGCTTCCCCTAGAAGTAAACATGCTAAGTACATAAATGGCAGAATCTACTGAAGTTACTAGAAAGCTAATAAGTAATATAACCGTTAAAACATTCGTGAAAATAGCCAATGGGTAATTGGAGAAGAACACAAAGAGAGACGTAAATACATTTCCAAATTCATTTTGATAGGTTCCCCATTGCTCTATTAGGTTGAAGGCCGATGTTCCAAAAACACTGAACCAAAGGAAAGTGCCTATAGAAGGAATTAGTAATACCCCTAAAATAATTTCTCTTATGGTTCGACCTTTAGAAATTCTCGCAATGAAAATTCCTGTAAATGGAGCCCAAGCCAGCCAGAACGCCCAATAGTAATAAGTCCAGTCTGTTAAGAATTCTTTTCCCGGATCGTAATCCCCAAGAGCCAAACTTAAAGGGACAAAATCTACAATATAATGGTAGGTCGCTAACAGAAAGTTCTCGAGTATTAATACTATATCCCCTTGAAGAAATACAAAAAGAAGCAAAATAATAGTGAGATAAATGTTCCAATTAGATAACCTTTTGATCCCTTTGTCTATTCCAACCCAAGCTGATAAAAATGCTACTGAACAGATTAATAATACAAGAAATAAAGTGAGCACCAAATTGCCGGCATCTTGATGTAATAAGTGACCTATTCCTCCTTCAATTTGAGTTGTTCCTAAACCAATAGCAGCAACCAAACCTGCCACAGTGGTTAGAATGGTTAAAAGGTCTATCCCAGAGGGAAGAAATTTAATTCGTTTAAAATGATGTAAACTAGTGCCTAACCTTATATTTCTATTTTTCACAAAGAGGGAATGACCTACAAGAATAGCAAACATGGCATAAAAAGCCCACGCAGTAAATCCCCATTGATAAAAAGTGTACTCTAAAGCAATTATTTCATTGGATTGCCCAGTTTTTATAGGTGGGTTAAGGAACATGTAAACTGGCTCTTGCACGCCTCTTAATAAAATTCCAGCTCCCATTCCGGCACTATAGAGCATCGCGATCCAAGACCATCTATTAAATTCAGGTGGGGCATCCCCCAAACGTTGTTTGCCAACTTTAGTAAATGCTAAAATGAGTAAGAAAACTACACATAACAACCCGAGCCAAAGATAAAAGCTACCAAACCATTCTCTTACCCATAAACTTCCATTTTCTATGAGAAAATAAAATGTTTCTGTAAACAAGAAAATATAGATAGCTATAAAAAGTAATAGAAAAGCAGAGACACTTAGAAGCAGGTTATTTCGGAGGTGTGATAAAAGTGATTTCAATAATTGTTTTTAAATATTGATTAGCCTTTAGCAATTTTATTTAGCATTCCTTCAAAGATAAAGTAATGAAAGGGCAACATAGTATACCAGTATAACCTTCCCCATATTCCTCGTGGTCTAAATGTGGCAGTTTGATGCAGTATATTATCTTCATCAATTTCAAATTCTAACCAGGCTTCTCCAGGCACTTTCATTTCAGCAAATAATAACAATCTTCTTTTCTCCTTATCGGCTAACAAAACCCGCCAAAAATCTAATGAATCTCCAGAAGCTATTTCAGAAGCGTTAGTTCTCCCGCGCCTTAATCCAACTCCACCAAAAAGTTTATCGAAATATCCCCGAAATTTCCATAGCCAATTTCCGTAATACCAACCTGTGGTACCGCCGATAGACCAAATACGCTGTAATACCTCTTCTGGGTTTTCAACTTTTATAGATTGGGCATCCTTTAAACACCCAAACGTAGGGACTTGTATGTATTTATTGAGATCTTTTCTAAATCTTCCACTACTCAAAGAATCTTTCCAGCTAGAGATCACCTGATTTTGTTCTATTTTATAAAAAGCAAGTTTGATAGCCTCTTTGTAGGAAATAGGCGCTATATCTAAAAGTTCTTGAAGTCGTTTGTCATTGGTTATTACTTCTACCTTCATACTATCCACAAGATTTTGTGCAAGTTTGTAAGACGTTGAAGTAACAAAATAAAGCCAATAAGAGGATATCTTTGGTGATAGGAAGGGGACGTCAATTATAAAAAGATTTAGACCTCGTATCTCCGCGTACTGCTGCATCATTTGTTTATAGGAAATAATATCTGGTCCACCAATATCAAAAGATTCATTATATGCCTTTTCCATTCCTATTACCCCGGTTAAGAATTGAAGCACATCTCTAATAGCTATCGGCTGGCATTTCGTTTTCACCCAACTAGGAGTAACCATTAAGGGTAGCTTTTCACAGAGATCTCTAATTATTTCAAAAGACGAACTCCCTGAACCAACTATAATTGCTGCTCTTAATACGGTTGTATTAAAGTTTCCCGTATAAAGGATTTCTTCAACTTTTTTTCTAGATTTTAAGTGTTTGGATAGTTCTTCGGTATTTATAATCCCACTGAGATAAATAACTTGATTGACGCTGGTGCCGGCCATTATCTCATTAAAAATTGTTGCTGCCTTTGCTTCTTGGCTATCGAAGTCTGTGGTAGAACCAGACATAGAATGAATAAGATAGTAGGCAATATCAATATTTTTGATTGCCTCTGGAATTTTGGCAGGTTGCAGAAAATCTATTTCAACCACTTCAATTTTATCTAAAAGGTCCTTATTTTGGGAAAACCTTTTTTTATCCCTAACGGCGCAAACCACTTCGTGGCCAAGCTCTAAAAGCTGGGGTAATAATCTAAGTCCTATATAACCATTGGCGCCCGTAAGTAAGATCCTCATTTCAATATTTGAATTAGGTTATAATTTAGGAATTAATTGTTTACTTTCACTCTAAACAAACAATAATATAAAATGAATAACACCCTTAAAATTGTTCTATTAATTGTTGGAGTTGTATTAGTAGGTTATGGCTTATACACTCTCGTAACTCCAGAAGTTGCTTTTGAAGCCGGACCACTTAAAGTTGAGGCACAAGGAGATCATACCCAATCTTATGCAATGATTGGTTTAGGGATTTTGTCACTTATTGGCGGAATTGCCTTTAATAAAAGATAAAAGCTTAGTTAAGGATCTGTCTTAATACGTTAATCGCCGAGGAACTTATGTATTCTATACCTATGGCAATCACTATAAAACCAATGATCCTTGATATTGCATTAATCCCTGAAGCACCAAGGATCTTGACGATATAATGTGCGCCTTTTAAAACAGCAAAAGTGGCGAGACATGCGGCAAATATTGCTGCTACGGTGATAATTCTTTCTTCTAAAAATTGATATTCCTGATGCATCCCTATTAATAAAGAAATAGAACCTGGCCCTGCAAGCATAGGGATAGCTAATGGAGTTAATGAGACCCCTTCCCTTTGATAGGCATCATCTTTAACTCGTTTATCCATTCCCTTGTGTTTAGAAAACGAACCAGTTAAAAGAGCAAAACCAGAACTTACAATTATAAGTCCGCCCGCAATTCTCAATGAATCTATACTTATCCCAAAGAACTGTAGGATATATTTTCCTGTAAAAAAAGAAATTATAAGGATTACCAGAATATTTATAGAGGTAAGAAGTGATGTTTTAGAACGCTCGGCAGAAGAGTCTTCTTGTGTTAATCCAACAAAAATCGGCACAGTTCCCAGAGGGTTCATTACAGAGAATAATGCAGCAAAGACATAAATAAATAATTCCATTTGTTTTTACAGCAAAATTGCTCCGAAGTTGAAACTTTTGCGTTACGACTAAATGATGCTTGCATTAAATTTAGATGTTAAGATATTTAAAATTGTAACTCCAATGTTACCTGATATCTTCAATCTGCGGAAGTGCATTATCTGCCTTATAATCTAATATTTTTAGCATGAATTTATGGATTGCCGGATTGTCTGCTTTTATCTTTATAAAATAATGATCTTTATAAACCGAGTATTCCTCAGATTTCCCTTTGTAAAGATTTAGTTTGTAATAAGGAATTATTAAAGCATAAGTTTCTAGTAAAGATCTAAACATTACTATAATTCCTTTTGGTCTTAGTTCTATATTACAAATATTAGTATTGATGTCTAATATCAATAAGTTGTGGATCTCTATACTGGTGGCAGTGATCTTTAATTTCGGAGAGCCGGAGCCATTTAGTTTTATCCGCTCTAGAAGTGTAAATGGCGTACCAACTTCTTTGTTTATCTTTTCTTTAGTCTCTGACCTATTGTAGCTAATATTCAACAGCATTTTTCGCTTTTTTATAAAGATAGTGATTTGCACTTAAAGCTCTAGAGCTTGCGGCTATTTTCTATTATCTTTGCCGCTTGTATTTTAGCCATAAAGATTAAAATTTACGAAGAATGAATATTCAGAATAAAATTGAGCAAAAAGTAAAGGAAGCAATTTCACATCTGCATCAAGTAGATTTGGCACAAGTAGAGTTTCAGCCTACTCGTAAAGATTTTGAGGGAGATGTTACCGTAGTAACTTTCCCAATGCTCCGCCAAATTAAGACTAATCCTGTTCAGCTGGGAAATGAAATTGGTGAATATTTAGTTGAAAATGTGGAGGAAATAGTAAGCTTTAATGTGGTTCAAGGCTTTTTGAATATTGTGCTGAGCAATAAATTTTATTTAAACTCTTTTGAAGCTATCGCTAATAATTCAGATTTTGGGAAAGTTGAGGTTAATGAAGATTCTGATACTATTATGGTGGAATATTCTTCACCAAATACAAATAAGCCACTGCATTTAGGTCATGTTAGAAATAATTTATTAGGATTCTCTGTTGCTGAAATCTTGAAAGCAAGCGGTAGGAGAGTCTATAAAACCCAGATCATAAACGATCGTGGGATCCATATTTGCAAATCCATGTTAGCTTGGGAACGATGGGGCAATGCAGAAACTCCAGAATCTACAGGATTAAAGGGTGATAAACTGGTAGGGAACTACTATGTGAAATTCGACCAAGAACATAAAAAAGAAATAGCTTCACTTATTTCTGAAGGTAAGACTGAGGAAGAGGCAAAAGCACAAGCTCCGGTTTTAGTTGCAGCACAGGAAATGCTTATTAAATGGGAAGCCGGCGATGAAGCGGTGAAAGCTCTTTGGGAAAAGATGAACCAGTGGGTTTATGATGGTTTTGAGAAGACTTATGAAACATTAGGAGTAGATTTCGATAAGAATTATTACGAAAGCAACACTTATTTATTAGGTAAAGATGTGGTTGCTGAAGGTCTTGAAAAAGGAGTTTTCTTCAGAAAAGATGATGGCAGTGTGTGGATAGATCTTACTGAAGATGGTCTGGATGAAAAGATCGTTTTAAGAAGTGATGGAACTGCGGTGTACATGACCCAAGATATTGGAACTGCAATACAGCGTGTAAAGGATTTTGATATTGATGGAATGGTATATACTGTTGGGAACGAACAGGATTATCATTTTAAAGTCTTGTTTTTAATCTTAAGTAAATTAGGCTACGAATGGGCAAATAACTTATATCATTTAAGTTATGGAATGGTCGACCTTCCTACGGGAAAAATGAAAAGTAGAGAGGGAACGGTAGTAGATGCAGATGATCTTATAGCTCAAATGACTCTAACCGCTAAATCCATTTCTGAAGAACTAGGGAAGCTAGGGGAATATTCTTCAGAAGAAAAAGAAGAGCTTTATAAAATGATCGGGTTAGGGGCTCTAAAATATTATATTTTAAAGGTAGATCCTAGAAAACGAATCTTATTTAATCCTGAAGAATCTGTGGATTTCCAAGGGAATACAGGACCATTTATTCAATATACCTACGCAAGAATTCAGTCTATATTGAGAAAGGCAAATCTGGAGACAAATGAGATGGGACTTCCACAAGCTTATGAATTACATGAAAAGGAAAAGGAGTTAATAAAGCAATTACAATCATATCCAGACACTATACAGTTGGCTGCAGAGAATCATAGCCCTGCTTTAATTGCAAATTACACCTACGATTTGGTAAAGGAATTCAACTCATTTTATCAGAATGTTACTATTTTAGGAACGCCAGATGAAGCAGAAAAGAAGTTTAGAGTACAGTTATCCAAATCTGTTGGTCATATTATTAAATCGGCAATTGGATTATTGGGAATTCAGGTTCCAGAAAGAATGTAAAAAAAAGATCCGTTCGAAAGAACGGATCTTAATAAATTATTATGCTGAAAAAGCATCTAACTTAGTAATTCAACCATAAAATTAGGCGTTATTCACCTGAGTTTTTTCACTAGACGTTACTGCTAGATTATATATAACCAAACCGAAACCTATCTTATTAACGGCATCACCTAGGTTATAAATCACATCAAGGTTTAGGCCACCAAAGATACCTTCATACCATCCTGGAGTTCCTGCCATATATCCAACAGGATAAATTGCCCATCCAACAAGTACAAACCAGCACAGTGTCTTATGTGCTGATAGAACCGCACCACCTGCGCTTTCTGCAAGCTTTTTAGCTTTACCAAGCCATATTTCATAAACAATCGCGAAATAGGCAAGCCCTGAAATAAGACCCCATAGCCATGCATTACCTCTGTCTATAGTTTCTCCGATATATCCAGTAACTAGCATAACTACGGAAAAAAAGATTAACTTCCACATCAGGGATTTCTTGGCGCCTGCAACCTTCAGAATAAGGAAAAATTCAACGCACATTAAAGGAACCGTAAGCGTCCAATCTACATAGCGGAAAAATGTTGGCGATTCTGCAAATTGAGCCCAGTAGTCTCTCATGTAAAAATAATGTACTGCAGCAATAAGCGTTATTAGTCCTGAAACTAAAATTGAAGTTGACCATTTTTTGTCAACCGATCGCATTGATAGGAAGAAAAACACAGAAGCGGCCATCATAGCGATAGCCCCAACAAAGAATGTAAATCCTACATAATCCGAAGGATCCAATTTGGAAACCAAAGGTAAAATGAATAAAGTTTTCATAGAGTATATTGTTTTGTTTAACTAAATTTAACTAAATTTAAACAAAAACCGAGTATTTTTATTGAAATAATAATTTTATTTATAAATTTTGCGATATTATGATGTCAGGGCTGCATAGAGTACTTTTATTAATAACCTTATTCAGTTTTTGGTTTATTGGCTTTATTGACCATGCTGAGGCAAACTATCTTGGTATTTCATTGGTGCTAACAATAGGACTTATACATGGCGCGAATGATCTTAGGATAATTGGAAAGTTAAATGGCAGCAATAGATTTAGTAAAAAAAAGCAGCTTAGTTTATACTTATTTATGGCACTCTTTACCTTTTTTATATTTTATTTGTTCCCGGTAACTGCTCTAATAATTTTTTTATTATTCAGTTGTTACCATTTTGGAGAACAACATTGGTTAGAAGGTCAAGTTAGGAATTCCGTAATCTTAGGTTTTTTTGCCTTTATTTATGGACTTTTAATCATTTCGATGATATTAAAGTTCAATAGTTTAGAAACTATTTTGGTCCTAAAGGATATTACGCATATAGAAATAAGTTCTTCAATACTTAATATCGTATTCTATATTTCAGCATTTATATTTTTAATTTTAACTTATTTATTGAGATCTGTTCTGTTACCCAATTTTAACGAGTTCTTTAAGGAGTTTTTCCTGATTTTAATACTTGGCGTCATTTTTAAGATATCAACCTTGATATGGAGCTTTGCTTTTTATTTTATTGTGTGGCATGCAATTCCTTCTTTGTATTCTCAAATAAAGGTACTATATGGTAAAGAAAAAGGAAATGGGGTTTTGGCGTATTTGAAACATTCAATTTTCTATTGGTTAATATCCCTTGTGTGGCTTACAATTGCTATTTTCTTTTTCAAAGAAAACACCACCTGGATCATTAGTATATTTTTTCCATTTATTGCTGCTTTGACCATCCCGCACGTTTTGGTAATGTCTAAAATGTTTGAAGAATACGCTTAGAAGGGCAAGATTTATTAGGGTTGGAATAGTACAAATCATTGCACTTAAATTAATTATGTTTCTATTTCGGGTACAAATCCATGTCTTAAGTTTAATCAAAACAAGAATTAACTACAAAATACCGCAACTCGACTAAATGTATAAACCCTCTCTGTATACAGCTGAAAGTAAATAATGTTATAGGTTGCAAGAATCTTTCCTAATTACCGCATTAATTGCTAAATTTGCACATTCCATTAGGTGTCTATTTGAATAACGATTGAAGGAAAATATATGTTTGATAATTTAAGTGATAAGTTAGATAATGCCTTACATGTTTTAAAAGGACATGGGCAAATTACAGAAGTAAATGTTGCCGAGACTTTAAAGGAAGTACGTAGAGCCTTGGTGGAAGCCGATGTAAATTATAAGATAGCAAAAGAATTTACAAGTACGGTAAAAGAAAAAGCTTTAGGACAAGATGTATTAACTGCATTGAAGCCTGGACAACTTATGGTGAAACTGGTTAAGGATGAACTTACCCAATTAATGGGAGGTGAAGCAGAAGAGATAGATCTTTCAGGAAATCCTTCTGTAATCTTGATGTCTGGTTTACAGGGTAGTGGTAAGACTACTTTTTCTGGAAAACTGGCTAATTTCTTAAAAACAAAAAAGAATAAGAATCCACTTTTAGTGGCCTGTGATATTTATCGTCCTGCAGCGATCAATCAATTGCAAATTGTTGGAGAGCAAATAGGAGTTGAGGTTTTTAGTGATGTAGGGAATCAAGATCCTGTTGCTATTTCTAAGGCTGCAATTGCACATGCCAAGCAAAATGGGTTTAATGTTGTTATTATAGATACTGCCGGTCGTCTTGCTATAGATGAAGCGATGATGACGGAAATTCAAAATATTCATACTGCTGTTAAACCAGAAGAGACCTTATTTGTGGTAGATTCTATGACAGGTCAGGATGCGGTAAATACAGCAAAAGCCTTTAACGATCGTTTGAATTTTGATGGGGTAATCCTTACCAAGTTAGATGGTGATACACGTGGAGGTGCCGCAATTTCGATCAAATCTGTTGTAAATAAGCCTATTAAGTTTATTGGTACTGGTGAGAAAATGGATGCAATAGATGTATTCTATCCTTCTCGTATGGCCGATAGGATTTTAGGAATGGGTGATGTTGTTTCCTTAGTGGAAAGAGCTCAGGAGCAATATGATGAAGAAGAAGCTAGAAAACTTCAGAAAAAGATAGCTAAGGATCAATTTGGATTCGATGATTTTTTAAAGCAACTGCACCAGATCAAGAAAATGGGTTCTATGAAGGACTTGTTGGGAATGATTCCGGGAGCAGGAAAAATGTTAAAGGATATCGATATTGATGATGATGCTTTTAAATATGTAGAAGCGATTATCTATTCTATGACCCCTGCGGAAAGAAGTACGCCAACTCTTATCAATTCGGTTAGAAAGAAAAGAATTGCTGGTGGATCTGGGACTTCTGTTCAGCAGGTAAACCAATTATTGAAGCAATTCAACCAAATGGGTAAAATGATGAAGATGATGCAAGGAGGCGGAGGCCAAAAAATGATGCAAATGATGAAGGGAATGAAATAGTCTAGTTTGCAGTCTTAAGTATGCAGCAGGCATTAATAAATAAGTATGAGTTTCAAAACCTTGATAGCTTATCAGAAATCTTTTAATCTGGCAATGGAGGTTTTTACTATTTCAAAAAAGTTTCCCAGTGATGAGAAATTTGCTTTAACCTCACAAATCGTAAGATCCTCTAGAAGAGTTTGTTCAGCTATTGCTGAGGCTTATAGAAAGAGGGATTATGTAAAGCATTTTAAAAGTAAATTAACGGATGCAGATAGTGAAAATTCTGAAACACAATTATGGTTCGATTTTGCTCTAGCTTGCAACTATATATCTAATGATGATCATTCTAAATTACATGCTAAAAGTGAAGAGGTAGGAAAACTTCTAAATTATATGATTAATAATCCCGAAAAATTTGGGTGTTCCAAAACTATTTAAAGTTTGCCTAATGCAAACTGATAACTGCAATCTGCAAAATATGACAATTCTCGACGGTAAAAAAGTAAGCAACGAAATAAAGGATGAAATTGCTGCAGAAGTTCAGCAAATGAAGAATCGGGGAGAGAAAGTGCCACATCTTGCGGCAATAATTGTAGGGAATGACGGTGCAAGTTTAACCTATGTGAATAGCAAGGTAAAGGCTTGCGAGCGAGTAGGTTTTGAATCTACTTTAGTGAAATTATCCAGTACAATTAGTGAAACAGAACTTTTAAAGAAGATCAAAGAACTAAATGAAAATCCAGATATAGATGGTTTTATTGTCCAATTACCACTTCCTGAACAAATAGATACTCAAAAAGTATTACTCAGTGTAAATCCAGATAAAGATGTAGATGGTTTTCATCCAACAAATTTTGGAAAAATGGCATTGGATATGAGTAGTTTTATTCCTGCTACCCCATTTGGAATTATTGAGTTACTTGAGCGCTATAATGTAGAGACTAAAGGAAAGCATACCGTAGTGATTGGGCGTAGCCATATTGTAGGTAGACCAATGAGCATCTTAATGGGAAGGAAAGGATTCCCTGGTAACTCTACAGTTACGGTAACGCATAGCTATACAAAGAACATTACCCAGATAACTTCACAAGCAGATATTATTATCACGGCTTTAGGTAATCCAGAATTCTTGAAGGCAGAAATGGTGAAAGATGATGTGGTTATAATAGATGTTGGTATTACAAGAGTACCTGACGAAACTAAACCAAGAGGTTATAGAATTACAGGAGATGTAGATTTTGAAAATGTAAGCAAAAAAGCCTCTTTTATAACTCCAGTTCCCGGAGGTGTAGGGCCAATGACCATTGCCATGTTGCTTAAAAATACTTTATTGGCAAGAGAAAACCATAGATTGAGTTAGAGAGGCATAGCCACCCGAAAACAAATATGGAAGTGTGTTGATAAAATATCAGATTTATCAGCTAATTAAAAGAGCAGATTATCACTAAATTATTTTAGTTTATACAAAAAAAGAGCAATCCTTGGATTGCTCTTTTTTTGTATAAAATGGTTTTTTTATTCTTCAGATTCCAACTTCCAATCCAAATAATTATGAAGATCGCTTTCAATAAATCTTAAACCAAAACTCAATACGGCCAGATCATCTATGTATCCTAATCCAGGAATAAAATCTGGAATAATATCCAACGGATTTAATACATATAAAAATGCGAATGCAATAGATGCAATGGTAAACCATGGTACATTGGTATAGATTCCTTTTCTGTAATCTTTAAGCATTCCAAACATCACTTTAGCCAATTCTGTATATTTCTCTAACATATTAGAGCTTGTGATTTTTTTGGAAATATCTTCCTGTTTGTCCATCACCACGTCTACATCATCTCCGTCGATCTTTGTGATCTCATCATTCATGTATTCTTCGTCTATTTCTTCAACTTTTTTGCTAAATATATTTTTCATAATTAGATTTTTATAAATTGTCGTTAATATTGCTGTATTCAGTTTTGTATATTTTTAATATAAGTAAAAATAAGGAGATAAGTAAGGGGCCAAAAATTAGGCCGATAAATCCAAAGAGAGGAACTCCTACCACCACTCCAAATAAAGTAATCAAAGGATGAACACTAGATAATTTTTCTAGAATATATAATCTTACCAAATTATCTGTAGATCCCACTACAACTACACCATAAATAAGAATCGCAATTGCTTGCCATTCCATTCCTTGGGAGAATAACAAGATGGTAACTGGAAGAATCCCAATTGCTGTCCCTATAAATGGAATCATTGAACCTACTGCTGTTATCACAAACCAGAAAAATGGATCTGGAACTCCAAATATCAAAAAGCCTATTAATGCAATTATTCCTTGAATAATTGCCACCAAAGGTATTCCTAAAGCATTAGATCTTACAGAAAGGTCGCTTTCCTTTCCTATCAGATGTATATTGTCTGAAGCCAATGGAATATATGATCCAAGAATATCATTCAGTTTTTCTCTACTAATTAGCATGTAGTATAGCATAAAATACATGATCCCTATCGCTATAAATGCATTGAAAGTGCCTCCAGCAAAACTTTGAAGATTTGTGGAAACCCAGCTTGTTATGGAATCACTATCTATATTACTGCTTATTTTGTAGCCAATAGACTCTTCAATTTTATTTATTTGCTCTTTGAAGGCAATTACCACCTTTTCTGAATTTGCAACAGCTTTGCCAATCTTAGAAGTTAGCATGATAACTATTAATGTAATGGGTATTAAGATTCCAATAAACGAGCCTACCATTAGTAAAGCTGCAGCATAAGCTTTTTTCCAGCCACGTTCAACCAGCTTTTTCATCCACTTATGCATAAGCACATAAAGAGTAACTGCGCCCAAAATACCAGATAAATAAGGAACTATCTCCATAAAAATCAAGATTCCCAGAAAAACAATAAGTAAAAGAACAAAAACTTGCCTTACAAGGGAGGGACTTAAGTTTTTCATAAATGGTTTTTATTTAGCAAAAAGCTGATCTATATTTTTAAAGGCTTTAAATTCCAATGCGTTTCCTGAAGGGTCTTTAAAGAACATCGTTGCTTGTTCTCCTGTTTTGCCTTCAAATCTAATATAAGGTTCAATAACAAATTTAATCTTATTTCTTTTTAGTTTTTCAGAAAAATCTTGGAAAACATCCCATTCTAGTACTACACCAAAATGTGGGATTGGCACCTCTTTTCCATCTACAGGATTACCTTTTCCTATCGGTTTAGGTTGCGGTTCTTGCACATGGATCACTAATTGATGTCCAAAAAAATTGAAATCGACCCAGTGGTCACTGCTTCTGCCTTCTTCACAACCTAAAACTTCTCTATAAAAAACTCTGTTTTCTTCTAGAGTAGTAACTGGAATTGCTAAATGAAAAGGTTGAATTTTCCCCATAGTTTAATTATTTCTTAATGCGTTAATTAATTTAGATTTGGACATTTTAGATCTTCCAGGAATACCAACTTTTTTGGCTTGGCTATACAATTCAGATTTGGTTCGGTCTTCATAGTCTTTCGCTTTACCACCTTTTTCTCCAGCATCAGGGGTATTGGCGATTCGTGCAGACTTCTCCTCACTATATCCTTTCTCTCTCAAGGCTTCGTATTGAGCCTCATTTTTGATTCGACTGTTTGAAGTTCCCATTTTTATCCTAAAAATAGAAAGTTCTATTTAAACGATCAGCTTTCTTTCAGCTAATTATGTGTTAAGATTTATTCCTGCGAGATTTTGATTTACCAGAAAATGTAGGAGTTTCTTTAGGTTTAGTGTCCTTAGAATGAAATTTCTCTGCCTTCTCTTCGTCGTATTTCGGATTCCTTTTCTTTGGTTCTGGCGCCTTGTAAGTCTTTATAGAATTAGTTACCATTTCATTAATGGTATTTAATTCATTTTCAGTAATATCTCTCCATTCACCAACAGGAATGTCAAGTAAAACATTCATGATCCTTACACGTTTAAGACTTGTAACTTCGTAATCCAATGCTTCACACATTCTTCTAATTTGCCTGTTCAAGCCTTGTGTGAGAACAATTCTAAAATCATAATTTCCTAATCGCTCTACTTCACATTTTTTAGTAACAGTATCTAAAATGGAAATTCCCATTCCCATTCTATCTATAAAAGTTGAGGAGATCGGTTTGTTAACCGTAACCACATATTCTTTTTCGTGATTATTACTGGCTCGTAATATTTTATTCACAATATCCCCGTCATTGGTCAGAAAAATAAGTCCTTCACTGCCCTTATCTAACCTGCCAATTGGAAAAATACGTTTAGGATAATTTATGAAGTCTATAATATTGTCCTTCTCTACACCAGAATCGGTGGTGCAAACAATGCCTACAGGTTTATTAAAAGCAATATAAACGGGTTTTTCATCTTGATTGATAATAGTTTTCCCGTTTACACGAACAATATCGCCCGGAGCTACCTTTGTCCCCATTTCTGGAACTTTACTATTAATAGTGACTCTACCTTGATCAATTAATTTATCTGCTTCTCTGCGGGAACAAAACCCGGCTTCACTTAAATATTTATTGATTCGGGTAAGTTGCATAGTATAAAAAGGATTAGGGTAGCAAAGATAAAGATTCAGCAATTATTAAGTTGCTCAATTCAATATTAATCTGTGCTACCCTAAAATTATTTATTATGCTTTCCTATTTTCTACCGCAACTTCATCGGTGTCCTTGCGATATTTAAGCATTGAGATACCTGCAATAAAAAATACAAATCCTAATATTGCCAGTGCCCAAGGATCCATAAGTGGTGCAATGCTTCCAAATATTCCCAAAACTCCCATTACTAGGGAAATTGCGCCTCCAATTAACATAATTACGGCTATAATCTTGATCATAATAATAGATATTGGTTAAGCGGTAAAGGTACTTAAAGAATTGAAAAATGATATATTATTAACATATCCTAAAGATTTAAAGCCTATAAAAGGATAATTTTTTTCAAAAAATCCGCCTATAATCTTAATATTTTGAGTTGCTTTTTACCAACTTACCATTAAATATTTTATTTTGGCATCGTCTGGAATTTGCGAGGCAGAAATTCTGGAATCTGTATCGTAGCGAAGGCTGGATGGAAGATCCTTTTTGTCTATAGTCAGATATAAATTTAGTTCATCTATAAAAACCACAGCAGAATTCAAGGTGTTTTCAATTCTTGAGATCTCATAATTTTTAACGACATCTCCAAAAGTGCTTGCATTGTTAAGTCCTTTTGCAGTTTGAAATCTGGAATCCATGATCTGGATATAGCCAACGGTACTTGTAGAGTCAAATTGCTGAATTGGCTCTAGGATTAGCAGTGGTTTTCCTTCTTTGTCAAATATTTCTATTTCGCTGGTAGAATTAAAAAATTCACTTCCAGAATTTTTTCTAACAATGGAATCTTCACTGAAAACAGAATCTAATTGATTGATCTTAATTTCTTTTGTTAGTGAGCCTACTCTAGTAGTATCTATTAGAAATGGGTCGGAATCAGTACCACATGATATTAAACTAATTGTAATGCATGCTAATAAACTTAAACTTAATCTTCTCATATTCTTCTTGACTTTTATTTAAATGCTTTGTTCAAAATACTCATAACCCCTCTAATAAAAGTAGCACTTGTTAAAACTTTGACCACTGCACTTTGAGTTTTACTGGAACTTCTTGATGTTCTTGAACTTGTTCGAGAAATTTTCTTCCTTTCTTCTTTTGCCTTCTCTTTTGCTTCCTCTTGATCTGCCCGAACTATTTTTTCATTCAATAATTCATAGGCACTTTCTCTGTCTATCTCTTTATTATATTTAGAAATCAACTTAGAAGAACTTATCAAATCTTTTAATTCTTCTGAAGTTAAAACATCCATCCTGCTCATTGGAGCTCTCATCATTGTAGCCGCTAAAGGAGAAGGTCTCCCTTTTTCGTCTAATGAAGAAATAAATGCTTCTCCAATACCTAACGAGGTTAAAACTTCTTTGGTATCATAATATTCAGAAATGGGATAATTTTCAGCAGTTAATTTGATCGCTTTTCTATCATTAGCAGTAAATGCACGTAAGGAATGCTGAATCTTTAAACCTAACTGACTCAATATTTCTTTTGGTACATCTGTTGGATTTTGGGTTACAAAATAAATCCCAACTCCTTTAGATCGTATCAGTTTAATAATACTCTCAATTTGATCCAATAATGCATCAGATGCTTCTTTGAAAATTAAATGTGCCTCATCTATAAAAAGAACCAATTCTGGTCTATCGCTATCTCCTTTTTCTGGCAATGTAGAATATATTTCGGCTAGCAAGCTCAGCATAAACGTAGAGAACAATTTAGGTTTATCCTGGATGTCATCCAGCCGGATGATATTTATCATCCCGCGACCGTCGATATTTGTTCTCATAAGATCCTCTACCTCAAAAGAAGGCTCCCCGAAAAAGAGATCAGCATCTTGCTGCTCTAAAGCAACGATCTTTCTTAAAATAGATCCAGTTGAAGATTTAGACATTCTACCATAATCCTTTTCAAATTCCTCTTTTCCATCATCTGTTGCATAGTGAATGATCTTTTTAAGATCCTTTAGATCCAGAAGAGGTAATTGATTGTCGTCACAATATTTAAAAACAACGGCTAAAATCCCAGTCTGAGTATCAGAAAGGTCCAAAATACGCGATAAAAGAATAGGGCCAAATTCACTTACGGTCGCTTTTAAACGTACTCCGGGTTGTTCAGAAAGACTTAAAATTTCCACAGGAGAAGCTTGAGGTTTAAACTCAAAATTTAAAAGCTGATGGCGATCATCAATTTTTTCATGACCGGGAGATGGTTTTGCAATTCCGCTAAGATCTCCTTTAATATCCATCATTAGGACAGGAACCCCTTTTTCTGAAAGATTTTCTGCTAAAATCTGTAGCGTTTTGGTTTTCCCGGTTCCTGTTGCTCCGGCAATAAGTCCATGCCGATTCATAGTTTTTAAGGGGATCTTAATTTGCGCTTCCGGAATAGTTTTTCCGTCCAACATGGCAGCACCCATATATATAAAATCTCCTTTTGGAGCATATCCTTGCTGAATGTGCTCTATAAACTTGTTGGGATCTTTCATACTTCTAAGTTATTATAAAATTAAACAGTTTCCTGTTTAATGAAATTCTGAAAAATTTAATTTCTACGACACGGCAGGCGATAACATGCTTATTGTCCCTTTATCTGCATCAATTGATGCATTTATTCCATTTGGGATCGTAGAATTGTTATCTACATGACCAAACATTGCCCCAGAATAGGCAGGAATGCCCAAAGGTTTAATATAATGATCTATTACTTCTTCTAAAGTTAAAGAACCGTATCCGCTTCCTCCAGGATCACAATCGGTGCATTTTCCAAATACAAACCCGGAAATCTTATCTAAAACTCCAGCTAATTTAAGTTGGGACATCATCCTGTCTATCGCATAAATCTTTTCTCCAACTTCTTCTAGATACAAGATCTTATTTTCCCAATTTGGCAGGTAAGAAGATCCCATAATCCCAGTTAATACTGATAGATTTCCTCCAAGTAAAATCCCTTCCGCTTTTCCTGAAGTAATGGTCCGAATTCGGTTATTTACTTGAACCAGATTATCTCCTGAATCTTTTGTGTTTTCAAAAGTGAAAGCGTTCTTATTAAAAAGGATCTCATTAAATATATTATAACTGAAGCTATTCCATGTAGAAATCGCCATTGGCCCATGAAAAGTGACTAGTCCGGTTTTGGTATATATTGCCATATGGATAGCGGTAATGTCACTATATCCAATAAATATTTTTGGATTTTTCTTTATAGCATCGTAATCTATTTTATCCAAGATCCTCGCAGCACCAGATCCTCCTCGCAAAGCGATAATAGCATCTACTTCTGGATCTTTAAACATGTTGTTTAAATCTGCTGCCCGCTCCTCATCGGTACCTGCAAGATGCCCGTAATGTGAGTCAACATGCTCACCGAGTTTCACTTTTAAGCCCATAGCTTGAAAAGTCTCAACTGCTATTTCATAGGGTTCCGATTCAAATATATTAGAAGCCGGACTTATAATCCCGATAGTATCTCCTTCAGAAAGATGATCTGGGATTAATTCTTTTAGTGTTGTTGTATTTAATTCCGAAGAAAATGCAACAGGGGCAATAAATGAAGATAATCCTACTGCTAGACTACCTGTTCCTATATTCCTTAAAAAATTTCTTCTCTCCATTCTGGTGTTGTGCTAGATATAATTTCGCTCTAAAATAAATAATTATCGGTAGGTTCCTCTAGAATTATGATGTTTAATAGGAATTTCTAATTTCCAAAAACATTTTTTCCATTGCTTTTTTAATTTCTGAAGAAGAAGCCACATAATTGTTGTTCATAAAACTGAAGATCATCAATTTGCCAGATTTGGTTTTTAAATAACCACTTAAAGAGTAATTATTTCGTAATGAACCCGATTTCGCAAAGATATAAGGTATGTCTGAAGCGTACCAGTTTTTTAGAGTTCCTTCTTTTCCACCTGCAGGAAGTAGTTTAAAAAGTCCCTCTCTTGGTAGTTCCTTTAAGATCTTATCAAGAATAGTTACCAAAGTTCTTGGGGTTATTAAGTTATAGCGGGATAATCCCGAACCATCCACCCATTTAATTTGGTCTTGTAGATTATTAAAGTAAATAGATTGTATATGATCTATAGCAATATTTGTGCTTAAGCTGTCACTTATCTTTTCAGAAATAAGCAAAAGCAACTGTTCTGCTATAAAATTATCACTTTCTTGAAGCATTTCTTTATATAGACTGTCTGCTGCAATAGAATATATGGTTTGTATATTTTTATTCTGAATTTTCCAAGGTTTAGAAATAAGCGTCACAGGTTTATTTAATGTGTCACTAAGTAATTTAGCAGTCAATTCTGATGAGGTTTTAAAAGGGATGTTGGTTTCTAGGGCTTCAATTTTTGAAAGATTATATCTAAAAATATTAGCGTCTACATCTCTTCTAATAGAATTGGAAAGCTCCTGATCTTTGATTAAAAAATCAGAAAAATAAGAAGGAGAACTTAATGGAAGCGGCTCGTTGGATTTCCATTTAAAACTCACCAGATTCCCATAAATAGGGAATTGAGAGCGTTCTGCAGAATAGGCATCATTATAATCGTCCCAAGCCCAGCCTGAACCAAGGGGAGGATTAGTGATTGCTGAGCTTGCGAAATATAGGTCTTTAGAAGAGTTCTTTAAAAAGTTGAATACTTTAGATCCCTGTAAATTCGGATTTAAAAAACTTGGGTCGCCAGTGCCCCAAAAGACCAGAGAATCTGGAGTGGTGTAATATCTCATTCCAGAGATAGAATCTCCTAATTCTTTTAGTGAGGCATAAAATGTAAGCAACTTAATATTAGAGGCTGGAGTAAAGTACTTATTGGAATTATGCTCTATAACAAATTTCTTTTTGTCCAGATCATAAAGAGCGAAGCCAGTAAAACTTTGGTCAAAAACTTCAGAAGTAAGCTGTCTAGAGAGTTCTTTATTTAATTTACGAGAGCTAGAGCAAGAAAAAAGTAGTGAAGTTATTAGAAGTATGGAAAAGGAATGTAGAATTTTTGATCTCACTAAAAGTGTTTTAGGTGGTGAAAAATAGTAACCTTAAAAGGGGCAACTCTTTTGGAGCCAAACTAGGTGACGTCCTTCCTCGTCAATCTGTCCCGAACCATCGGGAGTTTCTGTGTCTCATTAGGTCTTACTAGGATGACGAAAAACCTAAATATATATGATTAAAAATTATTACAGGCAGACAAACGGATAATCCGTTAAATTATAACTTTTCCTTCTAAAAGTGCTCTTAATGCTTGAGGAATTTATTGATAAAATCACCTAGAACAAGGATTAATTCAATTTAAAACTAAGCTATGTTAGGTCTTAAAGAATAGTTATCTTTGCAGGCTATGATTACAGAAGATACAAAAGTGCTGGTGGACAAGGGTATAATGCTTCCGTTAATGGAAGAATTTTATACCATACAGGGTGAAGGATTTTATAAAGGAACGGCTGCTTATTTCATTAGAATAGGTGGTTGCGATGTTGGCTGTCACTGGTGTGATGTTAAAGAAAGTTGGGATGCCTCTTTGCATCCTCCAACTCATGTTGGGAAGATTGTGGAAAATGCCGTTTCTCATAGTGATACTGTTGTGATTACCGGGGGAGAACCTTTAACTTGGGACATGACGATTCTTACAGAGACTTTAAAAGCTCAGGGATGTAAGATTCATATAGAAACTTCCGGGGCTTATAAACTAACAGGGGTCTGGGACTGGATATGTTTATCTCCTAAAAAAATAAAGCTACCTACAGAAGAGATCTATGAAGTTGCTAACGAATTGAAAGTGATTGTTTATAATCTTCATGATTTGAAGTTTGCAGAAGAGCAAGCTGCATTGGTTAATAAGGATTGTATTCTATATCTCCAGCCAGAATGGAGTAAACGTGATTCTGTAATTCCTGTAATTGTAGATTATGTAATGAAAAACCCTAAATGGAAAGTATCATTGCAAACGCATAAATATTTAAATATCCCGTAATCCCTCCCTCATTAAGGGTTTGATTATTTATACCTGTCTGAAACATTCAAATGGGCTGGATTTGGTTTTCAAACTTATTTTACTTTCGAAATATCGGAACATATCCCGTGGTCTTGTCCAGTGGATCTATAATAAAAAAACGGTTTCAATTCTTGAGAATTGAAACCGTTTTAATTTTCAGCTTTTTCTTTAATTTGATTTTAAAGCTTATTGTATTGCTTTAAAAGGAACCTCCACGTATTTGTTATCCCAACCCATTAAAAGATCGGCTCCATCAGTTTTGGTTACAAATGCCATAGAGAAAGATTCTATTGTTGAAGGTGCATTACGCACAGGAACTTTAATTCTTACTCTGTCTTCTTGGTCGCTGTATTCATAAGCTCCCCAAGTATTTGTTCTGTTGTTAAGTATCACAGTCCATTCTTTTTCTCCAGGAATTGTGTAAAGAGTATAAGTTCCTGCTTCCACAACTGCATCGGCTACTTTCATGTCTTTATATAAAGTAAGCTCTGTAGCTTCGTTTGCACCAGTTCTCCATACTTCATTATACGGCACTAACTTACCAAAGATTTCTCTATCTCTTTTTAGAGGTCTACTGTAGATAACTCTTGCCACAACTTCATCGGCTTCGTTTTTGTAAACTACCAAGTCCATCGGGCTCACATCCATTTTATTGAAACTTGGAGCTTCTTTGGTTTTTTCTTGAGCATTTGCTGAACTACTTTGAAGCGTAAAGATTGCTATTACTACTAATAAGAATATTTTTTTCATAATTTTTAAATTAATTTAATAAGATAAAGGTACTGTTTCAACAAAACGGGGGTTGTTAATGAAGTCTTATATTTTTTAATTCCCCAAAGTTTTGACTTGATAGTTTATGATATAAATTTAATCTCATATATTTTCATATAGATACTTATTAAATAATTTTAGTTATTGAATGTAATCAATTAGTGTTTAATGGTTTTTATTCGTAAATGAATACTGCAAATTTGTTTAGAATTAAAACTTAAAATTATGTGTGGTATTTTAGCTGTAATAGGAAAAAAGGAAGATCAAGGCTTAGTTTCTCAACTTTCTAAAAGAATGAGTCACCGTGGGCCAGATGAAAGTGATGTTCATGTAACTGAGTCTGGAGCGATATTATGTCATGAGAGATTGGCAATAATGGATGTTACAACCGGAAAACAACCAATTCAAGGAACTTCTTCAGCATGGATGATTCATAACGGCGAAATATATAACTACCAGGCGCTTAAAGAAAATGAATTAAAAGATCACGAGTTTCGCACTACAGGAGATTCAGAAGTGATCGTGCATTTATATGAAAAATACGGTTATGGTTTCTTAAACAAGTTAGATGGGGATTTTTCTTTTGTGGTAGTAGATGGAAAAGACTTCATTGCAGCTAGAGATCCAATAGGAGTAAAGCCACTTTATTATGGTGAAGATGGAGATGGCGCGCTTTGGTTTGCGAGCGAAATGAAAGTTTTGGCAGATCAATGTGTGGAGTTTCAAGCTTTTCCTCCTGGATATTATTACACACCAACAACTGGTTTTGTTCAATATTACAAACCAGATTGGTATTACTTAGAAGATTGTCAGGAAGAAGCAGACTTAAAAAGATTGAGAGACTCTTTGATTGCTGCAACCAAGAAACGTTTAATGTCTGATGTACCTTTAGGAGTGTTGTTAAGTGGTGGATTAGATTCTTCTTTGACTTCATCTATAGCGGCAAGAATACTTAAAGAAAAAGGGAAAAAATTACATTCGTTCTCTATTGGATTGAATGAAGATGCGCCAGATTTGATCGCTGCTCGAAAAGTGGCGGATTTTCTTGGAACCGACCATCATGAAATTCATTTTACGGTTGAAGAAGGAATTGGAATTATCAAAAAATTGATCTGGCATTTAGAGACTTATGATGTAACTTCTATAAGAGCCAGTACACCTATGTATTTCCTTTCAAAAGCAATTACTGAAAAAGGTATAAAAGTGGTGCTATCTGGGGAAGGCGCAGACGAAATTTTTGGTGGATACCTGTATTTTAAAAATGCACCTTCTCCTGAAGAATTTCAGAAAGAAACAATCAGTAGAGTTAAAAGATTGTCTACCGCAGATTGTTTGCGAGCAGATAAATCTACTATGGCTCATGGATTAGAAGCCAGAGTGCCATTTTTAGACAAGGCTTTTTTACAAACAGCGATTGAAATAGCACCTATTCATAAAATGCCGACAACACACGGAGGAGTGGAAAAGTATATCCTTAGAAAAGCTTTTGATACTCCAGAGCAAGCATTTCTTCCAGATGAAGTACTGTGGAGACAAAAAGAGCAGTTTAGCGATGGGGTTGGTTACAGTTGGATAGATAGCCTTATAGAATTCACGAAGTCTCAAGTGACCGATTTGGAATTGGAAATGGCTGCATCAAAATATCCAGTTAATACCCCTTCAACCAAAGAGGCATATTTTTATAGAGAGATCTTTAACAGTTATTTTCCACAGGAATCTGCAGCAAAATCTGTAAAGAAATGGATTCCAAAATGGCAAAAAGATTTAGACCCAAGCGGTAGAGCAAGTTCAACTCACGTTGCGCAAACCAGTTTCATAGAAGCAGCAAAAGTTTAAGTTCCTTATCAACTAAAAAGCAGGGTTTTTCACAAAAATTGTTAATAACTTAAGGGTATTGAGGTGCGCTCCAAGCTAATAGGAGTAGGGGTTTTGTTATATTTGTCTGTTACATAAAAAGACAAACTTTAACAGAATCATATATGAGCGAAGAAGTTAAGAAAGACAGTTATTCGGCAGATAGTATTCAGGCGCTTGAAGGAATGGAGCATGTGCGCATGCGTCCTTCCATGTATATAGGTGATACTGGAGTAAGGGGATTGCATCATTTGGTGTATGAGGTTGTGGATAACTCTATAGATGAAGCAATGGCTGGCCATTGTGATACCATAAAAGTAACTATTACAAAAGAAGGCTCTATCACTACCGAAGATAACGGGCGTGGTATTCCAATAGATTTACATAAAAAAGAAGGAGTTTCTGCCTTGGAGGTAGTAATGACCAAAATTGGCGCCGGAGGGAAATTTGATAAAGATTCCTATAAAGTGTCTGGTGGATTGCATGGAGTTGGTGTAAGTTGTGTGAATGCGCTATCTGATCATTTAACTGCTACGGTTTACAGAGAGGGCGTTATCTGGCGACAGGAATATGAAAAAGGTAAACCAATGTATCCTGTAAAATCTATTGGTGAAACAAATCTTAGGGGAACGGTGGTGACATTTACTCCAGATCCAACCATCTTTCAGCAAACTACAGAATATAATTACGATACGCTAGCAAGTAGAATGCGCGAGCTTTCTTTTTTAAATAAAGGTCTTAAAATCGTATTAACAGACGAGCGCCAGTTAAATGAAGATGGGACGTTTTTTTCTGAAACTTTTATTTCTGAGGAAGGCTTAAAAGAGTTTATAAAATTCCTTGATCAAAACAGAGATCCTATTATTTCTCATGTGATCGCCATGGAAGGTGAAAAGAATGATATTCCTGTTGAGGTTGCAATGATCTACAATACCTCATTTAATGAGAATTTGCACTCCTATGTAAATAACATTAATACTCATGAAGGGGGTACTCACTTAGCTGGTTTTAGAAGAGGTTTAACTACAACTCTTAAGAAGTATGCAGATGCTTCTGGGATGTTAGATAAACTGAAGTTTGAAATCGCAGGAGATGATTTCCGTGAAGGATTAACGGCTATTATTTCTGTAAAGGTAGGGGAGCCTCAATTCGAAGGTCAGACCAAAACTAAACTGGGAAACAGAGAAGTTACTTCTGCAGTTTCTCAAGCGGTTTCAGAAATGCTAGAGAATTACTTGGAAGAAAATCCAAGTGATGCTAAAATTATTGTAGAGAAGGTGATTCTTGCCGCTCAAGCTCGTCATGCTGCTAAAAAAGCGCGTGAAATGGTTCAGCGTAAAACAGTAATGAGCATAGGTGGATTACCTGGAAAATTATCTGATTGTTCTGAGCAAGATCCAGCGAAATGTGAGGTGTATCTTGTAGAGGGAGATTCGGCAGGTGGAACTGCAAAACAAGGAAGAGATAGAGCTTTTCAAGCTATTCTGCCACTTCGAGGTAAGATCTTGAATGTGGAAAAAGCGATGAGACATCGTGTTTTTGACAATGAAGAGATCAAGAATATATATACAGCTTTAGGAGTTACTATTGGAACTGAAGAGGATAGTAAAGCCTTAAATCTTTCAAAGTTGAGATACCATAAAGTAGTAATAATGTGTGATGCCGATGTAGATGGTAGCCATATTGAAACTTTAATTCTTACTTTCTTCTTTAGATATATGAAGGAACTAATAGAAAATGGACATATTTATATTGCTACGCCACCTTTATACTTAGTTAAAAAAGGGCAGAAGAAGCAATATGCTTGGAGTGATAAGGAACGAGATATTATTGCTGAAAGCTTTAATGGAAGTGTTCAAATTCAGAGATATAAAGGTTTGGGAGAGATGAATGCCGAACAATTATGGGATACCACAATGAATCCTGAGTTTAGAACGCTTCGTCAGGTTAATATAGATAACAGTAGTGAAGCCGATAGAATTTTCTCTATGTTAATGGGAGATGAGGTGCCGCCACGTAGAGAGTTTATTGAAAAGAATGCTGTCTATGCGAATGTAGATATATAAAGATTTTAAGCCCACTTTTTAAGTGGGTTTTTTTTTGTTACTAGCAAGTTAAAATTTACAATCTGAATTTTATTAATTTTATCCCCAATACAAAAACTTAACACTGTGAGAAACCTCCCAAAATCTATCTTGTTTTTATCACTACTCTTAGTGACTCAATTTTCAAAGGCTCAAGAAGATGTAAATCTTTTAATTAATGACATGCTTTTAATAGCTGAAAATTTTGCTGCACCAGGAGCAGAAGGAGCAACTTTGCAATCTAGTGCAGGTTGGTTTTCTTCAGCTTCAACTCTAGAAAAATGGCAAGTGGAAGTTTCGGTTCATGGAAATGCCTTATTTGTCCCAAGTTCTCAACAAGATAAAATAATTAATAATAATCAATTTAATAATTTATCGATAGTCGGGGAAAATAATGCACTGTTGCCAACGGTTTATGGTGGTGATACAGATGCTGCTTATGAAGGGTCAATTTTCGGACAGGATTTTGAATTTGATGCTATAGACGGTTTGGATAAAAGCGTGGTGTTGCATGCTTTTCCACAAGTTACTGTTGGATTGCCATATATGACAGAGATCGCGGTAAGATATTTACCTGAAATTTTTATAAATGATGTGGGAATAAGCACTTATGGAGTTGGGCTGAAACATAATTTCTCTCAGTATATATTTAAAAGACTTAGACCTGAAGATTTTCAATTTGCATTGGTAGCTAATTATAGCAATTTTAAAGCAGATTATAAATTTACCCCTATCGATATACAAATTGCAAATTTAGATAGAATAGATGTAGATGCAAATATGTATAATGTGCAACTAATAGGTTCTAAGCTTTATGATACTTTTGAAGTAATGGGTGGTTTTGGTTATACTAATTCTAAATTCGATTATGCATTTGGAGGTACGGGAGGGTCATTGCCTACTCTAAATAATCAATTAGGTGCTCTAGGAAATAGCGAAGGGAAATTTAAGGGGAATATAGGATTTAACTACTACGTTAATAAATTTAAATTTAGCACGGTGTTTTCTGCCAGCGGATTGTTCAATGCAAATGTTGGACTTCATTACCGCTTGAACTAAATACATTTAACCATTCCTTATTACTTAACTGTTACATAATTTGTATTTTCGTATAAAATCAATAATTAATATTTAAAATATATAAAATGAAAGTTACTATCGTTGGAGCAGGTGCTGTTGGAGCAAGTTGTGCAGAGTATATCGCCATAAAGAATTTTGCTTCAGAAATTGTTTTAGTAGATATTAAAGAGGGTGTTGCTGAAGGAAAAGCAATGGATCTAATGCAAACTGCAACTCTTAACGGATTCGATTCTAAGATCGTAGGTTCTACTAATGATTATTCTAAAACTGCTGGTAGTGATGTTGTAGTTATTACAAGTGGTATTCCTAGAAAACCGGGAATGACAAGGGAAGAATTAATTGGTATCAATGCTGGAATTGTAAAAGAAGTTTCAGGAAATCTAATTAAACATTCTCCAGATACTATCATTATTGTGGTGAGTAACCCAATGGATTCAATGACTTATTTAGTGCATAAAACCACAGGTCTTGCTAAAAATAGAATTATTGGAATGGGTGGTGCTTTAGATAGTGCACGTTTCAAATTTAGATTAAGTGAAGCCTTAGAATGTCCTCCATCTGATGTTGATGGAATGGTAATAGGTGGGCATAGTGATACTGGAATGGTGCCTTTAACAAGATTGGCAACAAGAAATAGTATTCCTGTAACTGCTTTTCTTTCTGAAGACAGATTGAATCAAGTTTCTGAAGATACTAAAGTAGGTGGAGCAACCTTAACTAAATTATTAGGAACCAGTGCATGGTATGCGCCAGGAGCTGCAGTTTCTGCAATGGTTCAAGCAATTGCTTGCGATCAGAAAAAAATGTTCCCATGTTCTGCGCTTTTAGATGGAGAATACGGACTAAATGATCTTTGTATTGGTGTACCTGCAATTTTAGGGAAAGGCGGATTAGAAAAGATCGTTGAAATAGAATTAACCGATGCTGAAAAAGCTAAGATTAAAGAAAGTGCTGAAGGTGTAAAGAAAACGAATGATTTGTTGACTTTTTAGCAGTATTTCTATCATATTTCAGTGAAAACTGAATCTCAAAAGAGACCACTTTTTAAGTGGTCTTTTTTATTGTAGAAAAGTTAAATTTTTCAAAAAAAAATAATTGGCATTTGAATAATGAAATCCTATATTTGTCCGTTTTAAAAATTGACATTAAATAATAAAGAATAATGCAGAATAAAGGACTGATCAAGATTTTTGCGGTTTTATTTGGTCTGGTATGTATTTACCAGCTATCATTTACATTTATTGCCAGCGGGGTAGAGAGTGATGCAGAGGCATTTGCTAAGCAAAAAATAGGTACTAACGTAGAGGGATATTCTGTACTGCGAGATGTTGAAGAAGCTAGTTATTTAGATTCTATTGGTAATAACGAGATTGTTGCTGGAATTACTTACAACACAGCAAAAGATAAGGAGCTTAATAAAGGGCTCGATCTTAAAGGAGGAATCAATGTGATTCTTCAAATTTCTGTAAAAGATATCTTAAAAGGATTGGCTAACAATAGTAGCGATCCTGCATTTAATAAGGCTTTAGCTGAAGCTGATGCTGCACAAAAAGATAGTCAGGAAAATTATTTAGACCTTTTCTATGAGGCATTTGAAAAAAATGAAGGAGCTAAATTAGCTTCTCCAGATATTTTCGCCAATAAGACTCTTAGCGATCAGGTGAATTTTGAAATGACCAATGATGTTGTTAAACCTATTATTAGAGAAAAGGTTAGCGAATCTATAACTTCTGCTTTCGAAGTATTGCGTAAGCGTATAGATAAGTTTGGGGTTGCACAACCAAACATTCAGCGTCTAGGGAATTCTGGTAGAATATTGGTAGAACTTCCTGGAGCAAAGGACATCAGTCGTGTTAAAAAATTACTTCAAAGTACTGCTCAGTTAGAATTCTGGTATGTACATAAGAATACAGATTTCGGGAATTTTTTGATCAATGCAAATAACACACTTGCAGAAATGGTTAAGAAAGAAGATAAATCTGCAGAGAAAAAAGATACGCTTTCAGCTTCTGAAGAAGATGAGGAGATTGAAGCATTACTTGCAAGCACAGAAGATTCTTCTGAAGTTCAAACTGCAAACAATCCTTTATTGGATCTAATGGTTTCTCCAGGTTTCCAAGGAAGTCCGGTTTTAGCCTCTTTTTCTTCAAAAGATACTGCACAAGTTAGAGAGTATTTAAATAAATCTCAGGTAAGATCTCTTTTACCTGCAGACCTGCGTTTTACAGAATTTGTATGGGGAGTATCAAAAGAAAATGTTTCAGATCTTTATGCTTTAAAAGGAGATCGTGAAATGCTTCCTGCATTAACAGGAGATGTTATTACAGATGCTACACAAACCTACGATCAAGTAGGTAGAGTGGCAGTATCTATGCAAATGGATGGTAAAGGTGCTAAGATCTGGGAAGAAATGACTGGAAGGGCATATACCGAGAAAAGTAATATTGCAATAGTTTTAGATAACGTGGTTTATTCTGCACCAACTGTTTCTACAGGACCAATTAGTGGTGGGAGAAGTGAAATTTCAGGAGAATTTAGTATTGCTGAAGGTCAAGATTTAGCAAACGTGCTTAGAGCTGGTAAATTACCTGCTTCTGCAGATATTATTCAGAGTGAGATCGTAGGTCCATCTCTTGGGCAAGAAGCTATAAGTAGCGGTCTGAATTCATTCCTTATTGCCTTAGCCATTGTTTTGTTGTGGATGATCTTCTATTACGGAAAAGCTGGTCTTTTTGCTGATGTTGCTCTTGTGGTGAACATCATCTTTATCTTCGGAATTTTAGCCGGTCTTGGAGCGGTGCTTACTTTACCTGGAATTGCGGGTATCGTTTTAACTATTGGTATGTCGGTAGATGCGAACGTACTTATCTTTGAACGTATTAAAGAGGAACTGGCAAAAGGAAAATCGCAAAAAGATGCTATTAAAGACGGATTTAACAATGCGCTTTCTTCTATTTTAGATGCTAACATTACTACTGGTCTTACCGGTTTAATTTTATTGATCTTAGGAACAGGACCAATTAAAGGTTTTGCCACTACTTTATTAATAGGTATTGCAACTTCCTTGTTTACTGCAATTTTTATTACAAGATTATTCATAGATGGATATGGTAAAAATGGAAAGTTTTTAGCGTTTAGTACTTCGATCACCAAGAACCTATTCGCAAATATGAATATCGATTTCTTAAGTAAGCGAAAAATAGCATATACTATATCCGGAATTTTTATTCTAGTAAGTATTGGATCTTTCTTTACGAATGGATTGAATGAAGGAGTAGATTTCATTGGGGGTAGAACCTATACTGTAAGATTTGCAGATGATGTAAATGCTTCGGAAGTTGAAAAAGATCTTATCGCTACATTTGAAAGTGCTGAAGCAAAAACCTATGGTCCAAATAATCAGTTAAAGATTACCACAAAATACAAAGTTGAAGATGATGGAGAAGCTGTAGATACAGAGATTCAGAGAATGATGTACGATGCTTTACAACCGCATTTACCAACAGATATCTCTTTCGATGACTTTACAGTAGGTTCCAACGAACGTGAAATTGGAATTATGAAATCTATGAAAGTAGGCCCAACAATTGCCGATGATATTAAAAATGATTCATTCTGGGCGGTATTAGGATCTTTAATCGTGGTATTCCTTTATATCTTATTGAGATTTAGAAAATGGCAATATAGTTTAGGTGCTGTAGCGGCAGTATTCCATGATGTATTAATAGTATTAGGTATCTTCTCTTTAGCATATAATATTATGCCATTTAGTATGGAGATAAACCAAGCATTTATTGCAGCAATTTTAACGGTAATAGGTTACTCCTTGAATGATACCGTGGTAGTGTTTGATAGAATTCGTGAATACGCGAATGAACATACTACGTGGCAAAGAAGTAAAATAATTAACAGTGCTTTAAATAGTACGCTTGGTAGAACAGTTAATACTTCTTTAACCACTATCTTAGTGTTGTTAGCTATCTTTATATTTGGAGGAGAAAGCCTTAGAGGATTTATGTTTGCAATGATTATCGGTATTATTGTAGGTACTTATTCATCCCTATTTATTGCTACGCCTGTTATGTTTGATAGTGCAAATAAAAAGGCAATTAGAGATAACAAAAAGAAAGAAGAAGTAGTTGCATAATTAATCCGCAAGTATTTCAATAATATAAAAAAGCTGTTCAGAAACGAACAGCTTTTTTGTGTTTTTGTTTTATGGGAAAGGTTTTGAACTGCATCAGAGGAATGACTAAGGAGTTAAAGGCTCTCCTTGCAGCTTGTTTTGGTAATATCTAAAGTTATTTTACCGATATTTCGACATCCCGATTCCTAGGGAAATATGACAAGAAAATGATCTTTTTCAGGTAGTTTGTATTGTATCTCATTTTTTCACATTTCTACAGTCCGATCCCTCGGGAAATGTGACATTAGATTGTCATCCTGTCCCGATAGCTCCAGAGATTGTTGAAGGATCCTTTGTAATTTTGTATTAATTGCTTCTTTGAGATTCTTCGCTATGCTCAGAAGGACATTTTCTTGATTGTGTATTGATAAGCCCATTTCAATAGTCCCGAGTAGGAATTGGTTCATCACGATTATATAATTGATAAATGAATCCTATAAAAATAATGCTGAAGAATAGTTCTTTTAAAACGATTTAATTTTTATTGAAGATCATTTTATCACCTACAGCAAGTTTCCATTCTTCCGCTTTTCCTGCATTTAGTTCGAGAATGAATTGTGCTGGCACTTTAGATGGTAGCGATGTTTCATCCAGTGGTTTTGCATTCTCTTGAAAACTAACTATACTGCTATCTTTTCCGAAGAAAATAAGGTCTAATGGGATATATGTGTTTTTCATATAGAAGCTATGCATAGATTCTTCAGAATACACAAAAAGCATGCCTTGGTTTGGCTCCATGGTTTTTCTGTACATCAAACCCGTTTGCTTTTCATAAGCGCTTTCAGCTAACTCTATATCCAGTTTCTGAAGGGTGTCTTCACCTTTTAGAAGAAAAAGCTCTCCTTCTTTGGTGAATTGAATTTCATCTGTCTCTATAGAAGTGTTCTTGGCTTCCTCTGCACAAGAAAACATAATTCCCAGGATAATTCCAACACTAATAAATCTCTTTACTTTTTTCATGCTGCCACTTTTTTTGAAGGTCTAAGCATAAAATATAAACCAGCTATAATAAATGGTATGCTAAGCCATTGTCCCGTGTTTATAAGCCATATTGCACGTTCTTCTACCTGAGGTTCTTTCAGGAATTCTACAAAGAATCTAACTGTCCAAAGTAAAACTAAGAATAAGCCAAACAAGAATCCGATCTTCTGTTTTTTATCTGTTTTCCAATAGACGAACCATAGAAGTAAAAAGATTAATAAATAACAAAAAGATTCATATAATTGAGCTGGATGTCTCGGGAAGCTTTCACCTAGATTTTGGAAAATCACTCCATAGTCGCTATTTGTTGGTTTGCCAATAATTTCAGAATTCATAAAATTACCAATTCTAATAAAAATAGCACCACTGGCAACTGGAATTACCACTCTGTCCAAGATCCATAAAATAGGCTTGTCCAAAACATTCTTTCTATAAAGATACATGGCAACAATAATCCCTATGGCTGCACCATGACTAGCTAGACCACGAAAACCTGTAAATTGAAATTCTGGTTCAAAACGAACTGGAAGGAAGATCTCTAATAAGTTGTGCTGGAAATATTCCCAATCATAAAAGAATACATGTCCTAATCTTGCTCCTATTAAAGTTGCTAATACAGTGTATATAAAAAGCGAATCTAATTTCTCTATAGAAACTCCTTCTTTAGCATAAATGCTTTTCATAATATACCACCCTAATCCAAAGGCTATAAGAAACATTAAACTGTAGTAGTGGAGAGTGAAAAAGCCTAAATCAAATCCTTCAGAAGGACTCCAGGTTATAGCATTAAAAAGCATCTAGTAATTTTTAAATTTGTTAGGTAAAGATACATATTTGGATGGTTTGGCAATAGTCCTCTAAGTAAATAGCAAATTGACTAAGGAACTGGATCATGGCCAGAACCTCCCCAAGGGTTGCAACTCACAATTCTCTTAAGGCTCATCCAGCCACCTTTAAAGAATCCATATTTCTTAAGTGCAACCAAAGTGTATTGAGAGCAGGTTGGAGTATATCTGCACGTAGCAGGAGTTAAAGGTGAGATTGCTCCCTGATAGAATTTTACCAGTAAAATGAATGGATATGCCAGCCATTTTTTTAGCATAAGGCTATTTCTTAATTTTCTAAAGTGAAAACAGTTCCTTCTTTACCGTCTTTTAGTTGAATACCTAAGACTAATAATTGATCTCTAATTTGATCGCTAGTAGCAAAATCTTTATTGTTTCGAGCTTCAGCTCTTAATTTAATAAGCAATTCTACCGTTCCAGAAAGTTTTTCAGAATTATCCTGATTAGTCACAGTGGAGTCTAATAATCCAAGCACGTCGAAAATAAAATCATGCATGCTTGTGTGTAAAAGCTCTTTATCTTCAGCAGTAATTTGCTCATTACCTTCCTTTACTCCTACAATGAATTTCACAGCTTCAAATAAGGTTGCAATCAGGATGGGGCTATTAAAGTCGTCGTTCATAGCATCATAGCAACGTTGTTTCCATTCTGAAACGGAAAAGGATGAAGTTGAAGAAACAGGTAATTGCGAACTATATCTATAAGCATCCATTAGTCTTTTAAATCCCTTTTCACTCGCTAATAATGCGGTGTTAGAAAAATCGAGAATACTTCTGTAATTAGCCTGAAGCATAAAAAAACGTGCAACAGACGGCTCGAAACCTTTGCTTAAATTATCATTTTCTCCAGAGAAAATTTCGTTTGGAAGAATATTATTACCAGTACTTTTTGCCATTTTTTGGCCATTAAGGGTTAGCATATTGGCATGCAACCAGTAATTTACAGGGTTTTTACCGGTAGAGGCTTCCCCTTGTGCGATCTCACATTCGTGATGTGGGAATTTTAGATCCATTCCGCCACCATGTATATCAAACTGTTCGCCTAGGTATTTAGTACTCATCACGGTGCATTCCAAATGCCAGCCAGGGAATCCATCACTCCAAGGAGATGGCCAACGCATAATATGTTGGGGTTCTGCCTTTTTCCATAATGCAAAATCCTGAGGATTTTTTTTATCACTTTGTGCTGCAAGCTCACGAGTATTTGCAATCATATCTTCAATAGACCGACCGCTAAGCTTTCCATAATCGTGATCCTTATTGAATTTTAAAACATCAAAGTAAACAGAACCATTGACTTCATAAGCAAAGCCTTTTTCAATGATAGTTTTAATCGTTTCAATTTGCTCCACAATATGACCAGTAGCAGTAGGCTCTATACTAGGTGGCAGATTATTGAATTTTTGTAAGGTGTTATGAAAATCTACGGTATATCGTTGAACCACTTCCATAGGTTCAATTTGCTCTAATCTGGCTTTTTTTGCAATTCTATCTTCACCACTATCTGCATCATTTTCCAAATGCCCGGCATCTGTAATATTTCGAACATAGCGAATCTTATACCCTAAATGTTTGAAATATCTAAAAATAAGATCGAAAGAAATAAAAGTTCGGCAGTTTCCTAGATGAACATTGCTATAAACGGTAGGTCCACAAACATACATGCCTATGTGACCTTCATTTATTGGTTTAAAAATCTCCTTTTCTCCTGTGATCGAGTTGTAAAGTTTTAAGCTTTGTTCTTTATAAAGAGCCATAAATAGTGCTTACTTAGAGTTTGATTTATGAATGTATTTAAAAGGAAGTGTCTAATTTTATGTAATCTAGAAATTCCCTTTTTACAGACGTTTCTTTAAAAGCACCACCAAATTCACTTGTTACCGTGCTGCTTTCTATATCGCGAATCCCTCTACTATTAACGCAAAGGTGTTTAGCATCTATTACACAGGCAACATCTTGAGTTCCTAGCGCATTTTGTAATTCCTGAACTATTTGCATAGTCATTCGCTCTTGGACTTGAGGTCTTTTAGCGAAGTAGTCTACAATTCTATTCATCTTGGAAAGACCTATCACGCTACCCTTGGAAATATATGCAACATGCGCCCTCCCAACAATAGGTAATAAGTGGTGTTCACAGGTAGAATAGATAGTGATATTTTTCTCTACTAGCATCTCCCCATACTTGTATTTATTTTCGAATGTTGAAGCCTTAGGCTTTCTTTTAGGATCTAAGCCGCCAAAAATTTCATTTACAAACATTTTTGCAACCCTTTGTGGGGTTCCTTTTATACTGTCGTCTGTAAGATCCATCCCTAAAGTTTGCAAAATACTTTTCACATCTTTATTGATTAAGACAATTTTCTCTTCATTGCTCAAATCAAAAGCATCTTCTCTTAGTGGATTATTTGCACTTGTAGAAACGTGAGCATCGCCCATTTCATCTATTTTATTTTCCATATGGTCTATCTTCATAGCACTTTATTCAATACTGGTGGTAATCTATATATTAGGCTAGCAAAGATACATTTTTTATGACTCTTTAAAGCAAAGATTCTAAAAAGCCAAGTGAGGTAATTCCTGTAAAATGTGTAATTTGCATTTCTTTGGTAATCTGATATATGAAGTCCATAGTACATCTTATACTGTTTGTCGTCATCTCTCTGGCGGGAGTATGCCAGATTTATGCTCAAGGAGATCGATGTTCTAGTATCCAGCCCTTTTGTGCTGGGACTACCCAGTTTGTTTTTCCCAATTCTAATGCTTTTAGTGGAGATTTAGCTGTAGCTGAAGGCGGTCCTGATTACAGATGCTTAGATTTTCAGCCATATCCAGCTTGGTTTTTTTTGAAGATTAAAGATCCTGGAGATCTAAATTTTAGAATTAGCCAAACTGTAAATTCTAATGGCTCAGGAGATGCTTTAGATGTAGACTTTATTGCATGGGGACCATTTAATGAGGGAGAAGAACTCTGTAGTGCAAGTGCCTTGTCTCCTTCTAGAATCGTCGGATGTAGTTATTCACCATCGGCAACGGAAAATTTTATAATCAATAATGCATCGACTGGCCAGATTTATGTGGTTTTAATAACAAATTATTCTGAAAAACCTGGGTTTATAACCCTTGAGCAGACTAATTTGAATCAAGCTAATTCTGGTGCCACAGATTGCTCTATAGTTAATATTCTTGGCGATGATCTTGCGCTATGTGATAGCGCTCCTGTAAAGCTAACAGCTAGAAATGTAAATGCTACTCGATATGAGTTTTATGTGTTCGATGATAACACTAATGATTTTTCATTGTTAGCAGATCAGGCTAGTCCTAATTTCACGGTTACATCAACCGGCAGATATAAGGTTATTGCAATAAATGATAATACCGGTTTAGGATTTGACGATGAAATTTTAGTTGAATATTTTGAAAAACCTGTCGCAATCGAACCAAATGATTTTTTGGGATGTAGTAATGAGCCCACAGCAATATTTGATCTTTCTCAAGTTTATGATGAAATAACCCAAGACTCTCAAAACGGGAATTCATTATTCAATTTAAATTTTTATAGCAATCAAACTAATTTTACTAATAGTATAGCAATAGAGAATCCTGATTCTTTTGAAGCAGTAAATCAGCAGGAAATTATAGCTACTATTACCAATCAGAAATCTGGATGTGTTTCTAATCCAGTCTCTTTCAAGTTGCAAATCTCTCCAATTCCATTTATTGAGTTTGCTGAGGAAACAGTCTTTTGCTTGGATGCAAATGGCGGTTTACAGAACACAGAAATTTTAGGTGAAGACCTAGGAAATGAGTACACATACAAATGGAATGTGCCAAATGATCCTGATGGAGATGGAGTTCAAAATTCTACACTAATATTTACAGAACGGCCTTCTGTTTCTGAAATTTCACTTAAAATTACCAATAAGCAAACGGGCTGTTCTAATACTTTTAATACCAAATTAAATTCTTATTCCCCTCTAAAAGATTTGAGCGTTGATGTTTCTGGGAACGATTTTGAGGATGGTTATGTTGTAAGTGTTCTAATTGACGGGGTTGTGGAAACAAAACCTATTTATGAATATCAACTGGATAATGGAGCCTGGCAAGATCAAGCAAATTTTACTAATGTAAAACCAGGATTACATACAGTTTCTGTCAGAGATATTTATGGATGTGGAATGGCTACTTCTGCTGCTTTTAGATTAATTGGGTATGCCAGATTTTTCACTCCAAATGGGGATGGCTTTAACGATACTTGGAATGTTATAAATGATCCTCAGGTTTCTATCTCTAAGGTATTAATCTACGATAGATACGGTAAACTCATAAAGCAATTAGATCCCCGCGGAAGAGGTTGGGATGGTACTTATAATGGGGAGATCATGCCTGCAGATGATTATTGGTTTGTTGTAGACGTAAAAGATCAGAACACGGGAACAGTATCAGAATTTACTGGGCATTTCACATTAAAATTATAATTATTTCTCAAACAAGAAATTGATGAATTCTAAATATTAGTTCAAATTCTTATAAGGATCAAAAAACAAAATCTCGAATCCTTTTAAAAGGATTCGAGATTTTGTTTACTAATATTTTATTCTGTTCTTTTAGATTCCAAAGCTTAAGGATAATACTACGCTTGAGAAATCTCTCTGAATATTTGCAGTATTTGTAAGTCCAACTTGGTATAGTTGAGGATTATCTGTTCTAGATGAATGGTCATAAGATAAATCTGCTTTTATAGATCCAAAATCATATCCAAATCCTGCCGAGTAACCATTTAAATCTCCTAAGGTGATTTCGTTCTCGTAAGGACTTTCTTCAAATCTGTAACCTCCTCTCAAACTCCAGTTTTCTATTCTATATTCTCCTCCAATTTTGTAAGTAGAAGCAGCTTTCAGATTATCTGAGATCAAATTATTTTGAAATACAAATTCTGGATCATTCGGTGGTCTTAATTCAGTATTTGAAAAATCCTTATAAGAATAATCAAAACTGATTAATCCATGATCGCCAAAAAGTACAGCTAAACTACCTGTAAGTTTTCCTGGCGTTTTTAGGCGGTAATCTGGATACACATTAACAACATTAGGATTTACAGTTACTCTATCACTAAATTCATCACTAAAAGTTTCTAAACGTTGAGTAGTTTGTTCCTCGATTAAAAACCAAGTAGGAGTATCATAAGTTAATCCAAGTCTTATATTCTCAGTTACATTAGCGATAGTTCCAAGTTGAAGAGAAAAGCCATTTCCGGTAGTACTTAAATTATTAGAAAAAATGATCTCGTTAGTTTCACTTCCGTTATTGGAATTTTGTTCAACTAAACGGGTAGCTCTATCATAATTTAAAAAATGCGCATTCAAATTAATTCCAAGATGAAGAAAATCCTGATATTTTGTAGAGAAGTTAAATGCAAACTTCCCGTTTAAACCAGTTCCGATATATGAATATTGCTGATCAAAATTACCAGATGCAATATTAGAAGTGTAAGAAGTATTATTTGGGTCACTGTCATCAGGATTTATAATAAAACCTTGAAAACCTAAAAATGCTTGTTGAGCTCCAAAACCTTCATTTTCTCCTAAGAATAAATAGAGATCTGTAACACTTTCGTTATCTATAGTTTCCAAAAGACCCAAAGGCACTCCGTTCGCATAATCCAGAAAGTAATTATCTATAGAATTTGAACTTGATCCCTGCGCCACGAAGCTATCGTCAAAGGAATTATTTTGAGAATAGTTGACTCCCAAAACAAACTTTTTCCAGGGAGTGTTTTCATTGGTGCTATTAAAAACTAAAACGGCTCCGGCTTGATCGAAATACACATCAGAATCATTATTAGATGTAACGCCATTAAAGTAACGCGTGTCATTTTGCCTGTTGTTATAGCTTAAAGTAACTGTTGCTGCGCTGCTTAAAAATATGGCTGAACCTGCAGGGTTAATTGATATTGCAGATAAATCTCCACCAAGTGCTCCAAATGCACCGCTCATTGCTCTGTATCTAGCAGTACCTGATAACTGATCTGATGAATATCTTACAGCATCTGTGATATCTTGCGCTTGAGAAAAAGTCATAGCCGCTAGTGCTATGACTGTAAAATATAGCTTTTTCATAAATTTTTAAATGTTTATCGGTTTCCTCTACCTCTATTGCTACTGCTAGAAGATGATCTCGATGTAGAACCAGAGCTGCTTCTTCCCGCGCTAGAACTTCTAGCGGTAGATGATGAATTTCTGCTGGAACTATTAGATCTAGAATAAGTACTATTGTTACTTCTTCTAGATGGAGAACTTACTGATGAGCTTCTTCTGCTTCTAGAATAAGAACCGTCAGAATTGGATCTTGTATTATAGGTTCTAGCTGAAGTGGTTCTTCTGGTAATACCATACTCATCGTTAGAATTTCTAATATTTCTTATAGATCTGGAATAACTAGAACTTCTACCTCTATTATCTAGGTTGGTTGCATTTCTTATTGCGTTCGATCTGTTGGAAGATGAATAGTTGCCACCTCTTCTACCAGAATTATAGGCAACATTCTGTCTAAAGTTTTGCTGTCTGGAATAAAAGTTTTGATAAGGATTATACCAGCCTCCACCGCCATAAATAAATGGGTGTGCAGAAAAACCTATCCCGTAACCATAGCCATGACCAAACCCAAATCCTTGACCAAACCCAAATCCTTGACCAAATCCGAATCCTCGGCCATATCCAAAACCATAGCCATAAGGAGAATAGAAACCTGCATAAGGGCCATAAAAATTTCCAGGTCCCCAAAATGGATCATAACCATAGAAACCATTTATCCCATAAGGGTGAAAGCCACCAAAAAATCCATCATTATAAATATTTATAGAATAGCTGTCTGGATCATTACCCCAAGGGGCATCTCCACCTTGGTAATTAGAATTTTCGTTGTCGTAATCGTAATTTCCTGTTGAAGAATAAGAATCTACATCAGTAAAAACAGCATTTTCAGCTAAAACCTCTCCGTAAAGAGCAGCTTCTTCTTCAAACATTCTCTTATAATAATCGCCATTTTCTTCTCTGGTTCCATATTCTACTTCAGTAGGAACTACTACTTGTACTTGCTCTGTGTCTCCATAAATTCCATCATTCGAAGTACCTGCATATTGGTATGAACCACAAGATGTCAACAAAAAAGTAGACATAGCGGCCATGAAGAAATATATGGATTTTGGTATATAATTATAAAGTTTCATTAGCTGTGGTTTTAATTGTTGAACATTACAAAATTAGTTAGTTTTGCGCTAACTAGTTGCAACTTGTGTAAAATAGCTACAACGCTTATAAAAGTGCAACATTTATGCCAAATAACAGGAATGGGTAAGAAATTAACTGCTAGGAAAGAAGATTATTCGAAATGGTATAACGAATTGGTAGTCAGTGCCGATTTAGCCGAAAACTCCGCTGTGAGAGGTTGCATGGTTATTAAACCTTATGGTTATGCTATTTGGGAAAAAATGCAAGCTGAATTAGATAGAATGTTCAAGGAAACAGGTCATCAGAATGCCTATTTTCCATTATTTGTACCAAAAAGCCTTTTTGAAGCGGAAGAAAAAAATGCTGAAGGTTTTGCTAAGGAATGTGCTGTAGTTACTCATTATAGATTAAAAACAGATCCGGAAAACAGTTCGAAATTAATAGTAGATCCAGATGCGAAGTTGGAAGAAGAGCTTATCGTAAGACCTACTTCTGAAGCTATTATATGGAATACTTATAAGGGTTGGATTCAATCTTATAGAGATCTTCCAATACTTATAAATCAATGGGCTAACGTTGTGCGATGGGAAATGCGGACTAGGTTATTCCTTAGAACTTCCGAGTTTTTATGGCAAGAAGGCCATACTGCGCATGCTACAAAGCAAGAGGCAATTACAGAAGCCGAGCAAATGAATGATGTATACGCAGAATTTGCAGAGAATTTCATGGCTATGCCTGTTATTCAGGGAACAAAAACAGCTAACGAGCGTTTTGCTGGAGCCTTAGAAACTTATTGTATAGAAGCTTTAATGCAAGATGGAAAAGCTTTGCAGGCGGGAACATCTCACTTCTTAGGGCAGAATTTTGCTAAAGCCTTCGATGTGAAATTTGCTTCTAAGGAAGGTGAATTGGAGCATGTATGGGCTACTTCTTGGGGGGTTTCAACTAGATTAATGGGAGCTTTGATCATGACGCATAGCGATGATCAAGGGCTTGTGCTTCCTCCAAAATTAGCGCCAATACAAGTTGTGATAGTTCCAATATATAAAGGAGAAGAGCAATTGGCTCAAATTTCTGAAGTTGCAGAACAGTTGGCGGCAGATCTTAGAAAAGCCGGAGTTGTTGTGAAATATGACAATAGCGACCATTATAAGCCGGGTTGGAAGTTTGCGCAATATGAATTGCAAGGAGTGCCAGTAAGGATTGCTATAGGGCCTAAAGACCTTGAGAAGGGGAGTGTAGAGCTTGCGAGAAGAGATACGTTAACTAAAGAGTTTGTCTCTCAAGAAAATGTAGTGGAGAAAGTGAAAGGTCTAATGATCGAAATTCAGGAAAACCTTCATAAACGAGCTAGAGATTATAGAGATTCTCATATTACAGAAGTAGATACTTTTGAAGAGTTTAAAGAAGTTTTGAAAACCAAAGGAGGATTTATTTCGGCTCATTGGGATGGAACTTCACATACAGAATTGAATATCAAAGATAAGACCAAGGCTACAATTAGATGTATCCCTATGAATCAAAAACAAGAAGAAGGGAAGTGTGTTTTCACAGGAAATCCTTCATCTCAGCGTGTGTTATTTGCTAAAGCGTACTAAGGCAATCTAATTTGTTGCTTTATTAAAAGTTTTTATTCCTTATTCTAGAATAAAATGGCATGTCTAGAAATAGGTGAAATTTGATATGGAAAGGCTAAATCACTAGGAATTAGAGAGGTTGTTGAAATTTTGAAAGATTGAATTTGTCAAGGAAAAATAAAGGACAGATTATTTTCAGAAAAAGATAGATCAACATTTGCGTCATTAAAAAATAGTTGTATTTTTGCATCCGCATTAAAGCAAAAACTGGTCCGTTCGTCTAGGGGTTAGGACGCATGGTTTTCATCCATGTAACAGGGGTTCGATTCCCCTACGGACTACAAAGCAATTATAGAATTGCAAGGCTTGTAGAAATATAAGTTGATCTGTTGGAAAGCAGGTGTTTTTTGAAACAATAATGGTCCGTTCGTCTAGGGGTTAGGACGCATGGTTTTCATCCATGTAACAGGGGTTCGATTCCCCTACGGACTACTTTAAAAATAATTAAATACATTAGTAATGGCAAATCATAAGTCAGCGTTAAAAAGAATTCGTAGCAATGAGACTAAACGTCTTAGAAATCGCTACCAACATAAAACTACAAGAAACGCTATCAAAAAATTGAAGGATGCAGACAAAAAGGATGCTGAAACATTATATCCTTCTGTAGCTTCAATGATAGACAAGTTAGCGAAGAACAACATCATACACGATAATAAAGCTTCTAACTTAAAGTCTAAGTTAGCTAAGCACGTCGCTGCACTATAATATATAGTTAGTGTTTAATATTTTTAGAAACTGTTGAAAATGAAAATTTTCAGCAGTTTTTTTGTTTTCTAAATTTTTGAAAATATTCCTTGAGAAGAACTGAAACATGTTTTCAAGGATTAATTTAAATTATTGGGGAGCTCGAAAATTATGCATATAATTTAGTGAGTCTATATCCAAAGAATTTTATTGTTAATAATAAACTGTCTTTATTGAATAAGCCCTGCGAGGGTTTGGAACCCTTGCAGGGCTGGTGTCAATCCAACTTAGTTGTAGTCATAGGAAATTTAAAATCAGAATTGGATAAGGAATTAAACAAGTGATAAAGAAGGCTTTTGAAAATGATCAATCTACCTTTGTAAATCATTGTCGTCCGACAAAAGATATAAGATCGCTGCGCTGCTAGATTCAAGACGTAAGACTTTATTCCAACTAATTGAAAAACAATATTTTAATATGTATAAATTTTTCAAAAAAGAAAAAATAATTCTGTGTTCCAATAGCAAGCTCCTAAACATTGAAAACATTCCTAATCCAGGTTAAATTTAGCCTCACCGAAATCCTGAATTTTTTTACCGGACAATACTAATCCTAAATAGGGAAAATCCACATTCCAAACTCCTTTAAACTGTGCTCTAAAAGTTTTGGAATTTTATTGTTAATAATCAACTGTCTTTATTTAATAAGCCCTGCAAGGGTTTGGAACCCTTGCAGGGTTGGTGTCAATTAAACTTATTTGGAGTCATAGGAAATTTTAAAATCAGAATTGGAAAATTAAACAAGTGAGAAAGAAGGCTTTTGAAAATGATCAATCTACCTTTGTGAATATTAAAACTCGAGAATTAGGCTAATAACAATAAACCGAGGTGCTACAAATCTCATTACAGCAAAAAAAACCAATCAGAAGATTGATCCTGAAGCTAAAAATACCTTTTCGACTTAATTGGAAATAAACTGAGTATTTAGGTCTTCAATATATTTCAGCACTTCTTCTCTTCCAAGATCACTAGTAGAGCTAGTGATAAAATGCACAGGCATCTCTTCCCAGATTTCCAACATCTTTTCCTTATAAGTTTCTACGTTTCTTGTTAAGGCATTTGGCTTAAGCTTGTCGGCTTTGGTGAAGATAATACAGAAAGGAATTCCGTGCTCTCCTAACCATTGCATAAATTCAAGATCTATAGGTTGAGGATTGTGCCTGCTATCAATAAGAACAAAAGCACAAAGCATTTGTTCTCTTTGCTCAAAATATTGAGTAATAAATTTCTGGAAGGTCTTTTTGATGGATTTAGAAACTCGTGCATATCCATAACCAGGTAGATCTACTAAATGCCAGTCTTTATTGATTAAAAAATGGTTGATTAGCTGAGTTTTTCCTGGTCTTCCAGATGTTTTTGCAAGACTTTTTCTGGCAGTAAGCATATTAATGAGCGAAGATTTCCCCACATTACTCCTGCCAATAAATGCATATTCCGGCAATTTACTGTTTGGACATTTTGCAACATCACTGTTGCTTACTACAAATTCAGAAGATTTTATTGTCATTATTTAAATCTTAGAAAGATCTCTTTTGAAGCCATTCAAATAATAGCTCATTAAAAGTGTCTGGATGTTCCATCATCGCTGCATGCCCACATTCATCTATCCAATAAAGGTCAGAATCTGGTAGTAACTTATTAAAGTCTATTGCAACATCTGGAGGAGTTACGTTGTCATTTCTACCCCAAATAATACAGGTTGGCGTGCGCATTTTTGGAAGATCCTTGGCCATATTATGGCGAATTGCGCTTTTAGCAATGGCTAATGTTTTTACCAGTTTGTTTCTGTCGCCAACAGTATAATAAACTTCGTCTACAATTTCTTTAGTGGCAACTTCAGGATCATAGAAAACGTTTTGCGCTTTCTTTTTGATAAATTCATAATCCCCACGTCTAGGATAACTTTCACCCATTGCATTTTCATAAAGACCAGAACTTCCAGTAATAACTAAACCTTTTACTAATTCAGGATACATCTTTGTGCAAAGAAGGGCGATATGACCGCCTAGAGAATTCCCAAGAAGGATTACTTCAGAATACCCCTTGAATTCAATAAAATCTTTGAGATATTTAGCAAAGGTTCCTACGCTTGTCTTTAATAGAGACATATTGTAAAGAGGCAATTCTGGAATTAGAATCTTATAGCCTCTTTCCGGGAAATAATTCACAACGCCACCAAAGTTACTAAGGCCACCCATGAGTCCGTGTAAAATTACTATTGGTGTTCCTTCCCCTTTTTCTAGGTAAGTAAACTTTCCTTCTTGCTGTAAATCGTGTTCCATGAATGCCATTTGCAATTAGCAATCGCAAATATAGCGATTTCAGTACAAGTATAATCATTTTTACTTAATACACAGCTTTATTGCGCAATGCATTTATGCTTTAAAAACACAAATATTTGCTATTAAAATTCGCCTAAAATCGCATGAAAAAACCAAGAGTCTGAGACATAATGAACTAGCTCTATTTAGAAGTGTTTCAGCACAATAGGTGGAAAAACTTATCAACAAAGTGGTAGAAAGTGGTAAAATGTGGTAATAATTTCAATATATTTGACTCTATAAAGTTATTGAGTGGTAAATCTAATTGGAACATATGAATGTAAAGTAGACGCTAAAGGGCGTCTTATGGTTCCGGCAGCTTTAAAAAAGCAGCTGACACCGGTTTTGCAGGAAGGTTTTGTTCTGAAAAGATCTGTTTTTCAGCCTTGTTTGGAATTATATCCGATGGAGGAATGGAATGAAATGATGAAAAAGATCAATAGTTTAAACCGATTCAAGAAAAAGAATAATGACTTTATACGAAGATTTACAGCTGGTGTTAAAACGGTGGAAGTAGATGCAAATGGACGTTTATTGATTCCTAAAGATCTTTTTGGCTTCGCCGAAATGGATAAGGAGATCGTTCTTTCTTCTGCAATTAACATTATTGAGATTTGGGATAAAGATAAATATGAAAATACCATAGGTGCTGATGCCGAAGATTTTGCAGATCTGGCTGAAGAAGTTATGGATAACGATGAATTTAATGGAATATCATAATCCTGTCTTACTAAAAGAATCTGTGGATGGTTTAAATATTAAGCCAGACGGAATATATGTAGATGTGACTTTTGGTGGTGGCGGACATTCCCGAGAGATATTGAGTAGACTTGGGGAAAAAGGAAAATTATTTGCTTTTGATCAAGATGAAGATGCTTTAGAAAATGCTATAGACGATCCTCGCTTTACGTTAATAAATGAGAATTTTAGATTTATAAAGCGCTTTTTGAGATTCCACGGAATTAAAAAAGTAGATGGAATTCTTGGAGATTTTGGTGTTTCTTCTCATCAGTTCAATGTTGCAGAGCGTGGTTTTTCAACCAGATTCGAGGCAAAGCTGGATATGAGGATGAGTCAGAAAAGCAGTTTGAGCGCTTTTGAAGTGATCAACGACTACGATCATGGACAGCTTAAAAAATTATTCTTTGAATATGCCGATCTAAGAAATGCTTCAAAAATAGCTGCAGAAATAATTAAGGCTAGAGAAGTTGCTCCAATTGAGAGTGGCGATCAATTAAAAGAAGTACTAAAGCCTTTCCTTTTTAAGGAAAAGGAACATAAAATATTAGCTCAGATCTATCAGGCAATTCGCATAGAGGTAAATCAAGAGATAGAAGTTCTTAAGGAATTTTTATTACAAACCGAGGAGTTGTTGGATAAAGGAGGGAGAGTAAGTCTTATTTCCTATCACTCTTTAGAAGATAGATTGGTAAAAAGATATATAAGAAGTGGGCTTTTTGAAGGGGAGCCTGAAAAAGATTTTTACGGGAATATATCTGTTCCGTTCAAAAAAGTAAAAGGCTTAATAGTTCCTTCTGCAGATGAGATCTATAAAAACAATAGGGCTCGTAGCGCAAAATTAAGAATAGCAGTAAAGTTATAATGCTGATTAATTTCAGAAGAAATTTATAGCAAGACAGGGATGAACAAGGGGATGTATAACATATTGAAAGCAAATTTCTTAATTAGCAATGATGCTGTTAAGAACTGGCGATTTATTGTGTTCTGTACAATTCTTGCAATTATCATGATCGCCAGTTCGCATAGTGCCGAACGCAAGGTTCATAATATAGCTAGGCTAAATACTGAAGTGCGGGAGATGCGTAGCGAATTTGTTGATATGCGTTCTGCCTTAATGAAACTTAAAATGGAATCTACCATTACCAATAAAATGGCTGCAAGAGGAGTAAAACCTTCGGAAACGCCACCCTATAAAATAAAAATTAACATAACAGACTAAGTAAACCTTTGGCAACTAACGAAAAGCACATATTAAACCGATTGTACTTTGTAGCGGGATGTATGTTCCTCTTTGCGGCGGCGGTAGCTGTGCAGTTGCTTAATATTCAGTTTGTAGAAGGAGATAAATATAAGCAGCTATCTGAAGAGAGAACTTTAAAGAATTTCACCATTCCAGCAAATCGTGGAAATTTATATGATGCTAATGGGAATTTATTGGCTACTTCCATACCTAACTACGATATACGATTTGATGCGGTTACGGTATCCGATAAAAATTTTGAAGAAAATATAGCGCCTCTTTCTAAAGAGCTCTATAAAATGTTTGGTAAAAGTGCTACCTATTGGTCGCTAACACTTCGAACCGCAAGAGTTAATAAGCAGCGTTATTTTTTGATCGCAAGAAACTTAGGCTATTCAGATTATATGAAAGTAAAGAGTTTCCCTCTTTTTAAGCTTGGCACTTATAAAGGTGGAATGATCGTAGAGCAAAGAACTGTGCGGGAGCACCCACTGGGAGAAATGGCTGCGAGAACGGTTGGTTACGAGCGAAAGGACAAGGATGGATATTATACAAGAGTAGGTTTAGAAGGGGCTTTTGGGCCATTTCTGGAAGGAACCGATGGGCATAGATTAAAACAAAAAATCGCGAAAGGGCAATGGAAACCAATAAGTGATAATAATGAAGTAGAGCCAAAAGACGGGTATGATGTAATTTCTACTATAGATGTAAATATTCAAGATATAGCGCATCACGCGTTATTGGCTCAGTTAGAGAAGTATGAAGCAGATCATGGAACTGTGGTGGTTATGGAAACCAAGACGGGTGAGATCAAAGCGATCTCGAATCTTGGAAGAACCTCTGCAGGCACCTATTTTGAAAAGTTAAATTATGCAGTTGGAGAAACACATGAGCCGGGTTCTACATTTAAATTAATGGCATTGGTTGTTGCTTTAGAAGATAAGGTGATAGATACCAGTACGATTGTAGACACCGAAAATGGGATTATGAGTGTGCGTGGTTATAAGGTAAGGGATTCTCATCGTGGAGGATATGGTAAAATATCTGCAGCTAAAGCTTTTGAGGTTTCTTCTAATGTTGGTGTGGTAAAACTTATTTATGATAATTATAAGGACAATCCACAAAAATTTATTGATGGCCTAAATAGAATGCACTTAAATGAAAAATTAGGGATTTCTATAAAAGGAGAAGGTGAGCCATATATTCCGAAACCAGGTGATAAAAAATGGTCTGGTCTTTCTTTGCCTTGGATGGCGTACGGATATGGGAGTATTCAAATAACACCTCTGCAAACCTTAGCTTTTTATAATGCGATCGCTAATAATGGTGTTTTGGTAAAACCTCGTTTTATAAAGGAAATACGAGAATGGGATAAGGTGATCGAGAAAAATGAATTAACAATAATAGATCCTTCGATCTGTTCTCAAGAAACGGTAAATAAGGTAAAAGCAATGATGGAGAATGTAGTGGTGCGAGGTACCGCTAAAAGTTTATACTCTCCTAATTTCTCTATGGCCGGTAAAACAGGAACTGCACAAACCGAATATTGGATGGAGGGTTGGAATTCCAATCCTAGATATATTTCTTCTTTTGTAGGTTATTTTCCTGCGGATAATCCAAAATACACAAGCATAGTTGTAATACACAAGCCTAATAGCAAAATTGGTATTTACGGGGCAGATGTTAGCGGACCTGTCTTTAAAAGAATTGCTCAAAAAATATATACTGATACTCCTATTGAAGATGAATTGGAATCATTGAATATCGAAAATGATAAGATCTCAAGAGACTTTGAAAAATATTATGCAGCAGCGCAAAGCACTAAAAAGTTAATGCCAAATGTTGTTGGAATGCCTGCAATGGATGCTCTTTCATTATTAGAAAACTTGGGTTTATCTGTTAGAATAGACGGGAAAGGAAAGGTTAAAAATCAATCTATTCCTGCAGGACAAAAAATTAAAAATAATCAACAAGTAGCACTTAGTTTAAGTTGAAGATATTAAAAGACATATTATATAAAGTTCCTATGGAAGCCGTAATTGGCAACACTGGGTTAACTGTTAGTTCCATTCATTTTGATTCTAGAAAAGTAGAATTTAATGATGTGTTTGTTGCTGTAAAGGGAACTGTTTCAGATGGGCATCAATTTATAACTACCGCAGTTAATCAAGGAGCATTAGCTGTGATATGTCAGGAAATGCCGAAGCAAATTGTAAATGGAGTTACTTATGTGCAGGTTGCAAATTCTCAAAGAGCCTTGGCTATTATGGCGGCTAATTATTACGATTCGCCTTCAGAAAATTTAAAATTAGTAGGAGTTACAGGTACTAACGGTAAAACAACAGTTGCTACCTTATTATATCATTTGTTCAGCAAAGCAGGCTTTAAAGTTGGATTGCTTTCTACTGTGAATATCATGGTGGGAGAAAAAACCTATGCTGCGTCTCATACAACTCCAGATTCATTGACCATTAATTCATATTTGAAATTAATGAATGACGAAGGGGTAGAATATTGCTTTATGGAAATGAGTTCTCACGGGATTGCGCAGGATAGAACTACCGGTCTGAAGTTTGCTGGCGGAATTTTCACAAATCTGTCACACGATCATTTAGATTATCATAAAACATTCGCAGAATATCGAGATGTAAAAAAACTGTTTTTCGATCAGTTACCTGCATCAGCTTTTGCTTTGATAAATGCAGATGATAAAAATGGAGCTGTAATGCTTCAGAACACAAAAGCTGAAAAGCAAACCTATGCATTAAAAACCTATGCAGATTTTAATGCAAAGATCTTGGAAAATCAATTCAGCGGATTGTTGCTGAAGATAAATGGAGATGAAGTTTGGACCAAGTTGATTGGGAATTTTAATGCCTACAACATTCTTGCAATCTATGCAGCTGGGAGTTTATTAGGATTAAAAAAACTGGAAAACTTAAGACTTATAAGTGAATTGAATTCTGTAAGTGGAAGATTTCAGTATGTAGTTTCCGATAAAAAGATTACCGCCATTGTGGATTATGCACATACTCCAGATGCATTAAAAAATGTATTGGAAACCATTAATGCTATTCGCACAAAGAACGAAGAGTTGATCACAGTAGTTGGCTGCGGAGGAGATCGTGACAAAACAAAAAGACCAAAAATGGGAAATATTGCTGCGTCACTAAGTACCAAAGTGATATTTACCAGTGATAATCCAAGAACTGAAAACCCTGAAGAAATATTGAAAGATGTAGAAGAAGGTGTAGACGCGTTGGATTTTAAGAAAACAATGACGGTGGTAAACAGAAATCAGGCGATTAAGACCGCTTGTCAATTAGCAAATCCAAATGATATTATTCTAATTGCAGGAAAGGGTCATGAAACTTATCAAGAAGTAAACGGCGTACGATCTGATTTTGATGATTATAAAATTGTAAACGAATATTTGAGTCAACTAGAAAAATAGTAATTCTCTGCTAGTAGCAAGGGGTTAGAAGAAAAGATATGTTATACTATTTGTTTGATTTTTTAGATAAGCAATACCAGATTCCTGGTGCAGGTCTGTTTGAATTTATTTCATTCCGTTCTGCAATGGCTATTATCTTGTCATTGGCGATATCTACCATATATGGAAAAAAGATCATCAATTATCTTTTGAAAAAACAGGTAGGAGAAAGTGTGCGGGATCTTGGTTTAAAAGGGCAGAGTGAAAAAGCGGGAACGCCTACTATGGGAGGATTAATTATAATTATCTCCACACTTATCCCGGTCTTGTTATTTGCTAAACTCAACAACATCTATGTTATTTTATTAATAGTGACTACTCTTTGGATGGGAACTATTGGTTTTATAGACGATTATATAAAAACATTTAAAAAAGACAAAGAAGGTTTAAAAGGGGTTTTCAAGGTGCTAGGGCAAGTTGGCCTTGGGCTTATTGTTGGAGGGACTATGTATCTGCACCCAGCAATTACAATTAAGGAAGATGTTAATGTCCCTGCCTTTAATATTGAAAAAGTTGAAACTAACGAGCAGGAAATTACCTCTGGAGTTGAAGAGAAATCTACTACTACAACTATTCCATTTGTAAAGAATAATGAATTCGATTATGCAAGTTTAATCAGTTGGATTAATCCATCATTAGTGAACTATGCTTGGTTAATTTTTATTCCGATTGTGATTTTCATAGTGACCGCCGTTTCCAATGGAGCCAATTTAACAGACGGAATAGATGGTCTTGCAGCGGGTTCTTCTGCAATTATAGTACTTACTCTGGGAATTTTTGCATGGGTATCTGGTAACATCATATTTTCAGATTATCTCAATATCATGTATATCCCACGATCTGGGGAGATGACCATATTTATAACCGCTTTTGCAGGATCCTTAGTTGGTTTCTTATGGTACAACACTTATCCGGCTCAGGTTTTTATGGGAGATACAGGAAGTTTAACAATTGGAGGAATTATCGCTGTAATTGCCATTGCAACGAGAAAAGAGTTATTGATCCCGATTTTATGCGGAATATTTCTTTTAGAAAACCTTTCCGTAGTTATGCAGGTTGGCTGGTTTAAGATCACCAAAAGAAAATATGGAGAAGGAAGAAGGATATTTCTAATGTCCCCATTGCATCATCATTATCAGAAAAAAGGCTTACATGAAAGTAAGATCGTAGTTCGATTTTGGATCGTTGGGATTTTCCTTGCGATCGTAACCATTATTACATTAAAAGTTAGATAAATTGATATTAAATACAATATGAGCAAAAACAAAAAAATAGCAATTCTTGGAGGTGGAGAAAGCGGTGTAGGTACTGCGATTCTTGCGCTTAAGCAGGGCTATGATGTTTTTGTTTCAGACTTTGGAAAAATAAAAGATAAGTATAAAGCTGAACTTGAAAAACTAGGAGTTTCTTGGGAAGAAGCCGGGCATACCGAAGCTAAGATCATGGATGCTTCAGTAGTTATGAAAAGTCCCGGAATACCAGATAATGCAGCTTTGGTTATAAAGATTAAAGAGCATGGAATACCTGTGATTTCTGAAATTGAATTTGCTGCTGAATATACTTCAGCAAAAATAATAGGCATTACTGGTAGTAACGGAAAAACCACCATTACCAAATGGATCTATCATATTCTGAAGAATGCGGGATTGAACGTATCTATGGCTGGAAATGTAGGTGATAGTTTTGCAAAACAAGTCGCGGGTAATCCTGTAGATTATTTCGTATTGGAGCTGAGTAGTTTTCAGTTGGACGGAATAGTAGATTTTAGACCAGATATCGCAGTTCTTGCTAATATCACTCCAGATCATTTGGATAGATATAATTACAATTTAGATGAATATGTAGCATCAAAATTTCGAATCTCCAAAAATCAGACTGAAGATGATTTCTTTATTTATGATGCTGATGACGAAATAATTTCAAAATGGCTTAAAGCCAATTCAGTAAAAGCTCAAATGATTCCTTTTTCACTTCAGAAGAAATTAGAAATGGGAGCATATTTAGAATATAACAACATTAAAATAAACCTCAACAACACCCAATTTATTATGCCAAATTCCGCATTAGCACTAGAAGGTAAACACAATATTAAGAATGCCATGGCTGCCTCCACGGTTTCTCAATTATTAAGAATTAGAAAAGAGACCATTCGCGCAAGTATGGAGAATTTTCAAGGAGTAGAACACCGCTTGGAAAAAGTACTTAAGATCAATAATGTATTGTATGTGAACGATTCTAAGGCAACAAATACCAATGCTACTTACTATGCTTTGGAAAGCATGGAAAGTGAAACGGTTTGGATCGTTGGAGGAGTAGACAAGGGAAATGTGTATTCAGAATTGTTGCCTTTGGTAAATGAAAAGGTAAAAGCAATTATTTGTTTAGGAGTAGATAATTCTAAGATATTTGAAGCATTTGGAAATTGTGTAGACACCATTGTAGAAACACATTCTATGAAAGAAGCTGTTGGAATGGCGTATAAATTTGCTGAAAGAGGAAATACGGTTTTGCTTTCTCCTGCCTGTGCAAGTTTCGATCTATTCGAAAACTATGAGGATAGAGGGAGACAGTTTAAGGATTCTGTAAGAAATTTATAATAAATAATAAGAGATAGATCTGAATGAACAACTTGTTTTCAAATATAAAGGGTGATAAAGTTATTTGGGCTACCACGGCTTTGCTGGCGATATTTTCGTTTTTGCCAGTGTATAGCGCGAGTAGTAACCTAGCCTATTTATATGGAGATGGAAGTACAAGTAGCTATTTAGTAGTTCATTTTTTTCATCTTGTTTTAGGATTTTGTGTGTTGTTTGCAATCCATAAAATACCTTATCATTATTTCAAAGGTCTTTCAATACTAATGTTACCAGTTGTGGTGGTATTATTAGTATACACAATTTTTCAGGGAACAACAATAGATGGGGCATATGCCAGTAGATGGATTCAGATTCCGGTGGTGGGAGTTACTTTTCAATCCTCTACACTAGCGGCGGTGGTTCTAATGATCTATGTTGCAAGATATCTTTCTAGAATCACTGAAAAGGACGTGACTTTTAAGGAGACTATTCTTCCGTTATGGATGCCGGTGTTTGTGGTTCTAGCTCTTATTTTACCAGCTAACTTTTCTACCACAGCGATCATTTTTACAATGGTGATCATGTTGGTTTACCTTGGTGGTTATCCCTTAAAATATTTAGGAATCATAGTAGGAGCAGGTTTATTATTGCTTACTATGTTCATATTAACAGCAAAAGCATTTCCAGGATTATTACCAAACAGGGTAGATACCTGGGCAAGTAGGATAGAGAATTTTACTAATGATGAGGATACAGAGGCAGATTATCAAATAGAGAGAGCAAAGATTGCAATTGCCACAGGGGGCATTGCAGGTGAGGGAATTGGGAAAAGTATCCAAAGGAACTTTTTACCTCAGTCCTCTTCAGATTTTATCTATGCCATTATAGTTGAAGAAATGGGATTAATTGGCGGCTTTGGAGTGATGGCGGCTTATTTATTGCTGTTGTTCAGAATAGTGATTGTGGCAACAAAGGCCAATACAATTTTCGGGATGCTATTGGTTATTGGGGTTGGATTGCCTATTGTCTTCCAAGCCATGGTAAACATGGCGGTTGCGGTAGAATTATTCCCGGTAACAGGACAAACATTGCCTCTTGTAAGTAGTGGAGGGACATCAATTTGGATGACTTGCCTTGCATTGGGGATTGTGTTGAGCGTAAGTGCTAAAAGGGAAGAAGAGATAAAATTATCTGAAGAATCTGATAGAGAAAGAGAAGAAGAAAATCCTTTGGACATTTTAAGCGAAGCGATATGAAGAAGCAATTAAAAGTAATAATATCTGGAGGAGGAACAGGAGGACATATTTATCCTGCGATCTCTATTGCAAATGAAATTAAAAGACGTTATCCATCTGCTGAGATTCTTTTCGTGGGAGCAAAAGATAGAATGGAAATGGATAAAGTACCGCAAGCTGGTTATAAAATTGAAGGACTTTGGATTTCTGGAATCGATAGAAGTTTAACCAAAAGGAATTTAAGCTTTCCGTTTAAGGTAATTAGTAGTCTTTGGGAGTCTAGAAAGATCCTCAAAAAATTTAAACCAGATGTGGTTATTGGAACCGGTGGTTTTGCAAGTGGGCCTTTGCTGAAAGTTGCAAATTTTATGAATATTCCCACTTTAATTCAGGAGCAAAATTCCTATCCAGGAATAACAAATAGGCTTCTGGGTAAGAATGCAGATGCTATTTGTACTGCGTATGATAATCTGGAAAGTTATTTTCCATTAGAAAAAACAATTAAAACAGGGAATCCTGTAAGACAGGATATTCTGAATATTAAAGATAAAAGAGAAGAAGCGCAGTTGTTCTTTAATTTGAAAAATGACCGAAAAACGTTATTGGTTTTAGGTGGCAGTTTGGGAGCAAGAAGAATAAACCAGTTAATGGAAGCCTTTGCAGCTATTTTTGAAAAAAAGAAGATCCAACTGATCTGGCAAACTGGTTCTTTGTATTACGAGGAGTATAAGAAATACGATAGCGAGTATGTGCAAACCCATGCTTATTTAAGTAGAATGGATCTCGCTTATGCTGCTGCCGATGTAATTGTTTCTCGTGCAGGGGCAATTAGCGTTTCAGAATTATGTATCGTTGGAAAACCGGTATTATTTATCCCGTCTCCCAATGTTGCTGAAAACCATCAGGCGAAAAATGCTTTGACGGTGGCAAATGAAGGAGCATCCTATGTGTTGGATGAAAAAGATTTGGCGAAGGATTTTTCTGAAACTATTATGTTGATCTTAGAATCTGAAAAAGTGCAAAAAAATCTTTCAGAAAATATTAAAAAATTGGCTTTACCGGGAGCAACAGTTGCGATAGTAGATGTCATGGAAAAAATAATAAAGACTTAGGAAGTATAAATTAATGGATCATTTTAAAAACATAGAAAATCTTTATTTTATCGGCATCGGCGGAATAGGAATGAGCGCGTTAGCGAGATATTTCAATTCTCTTGGCAAGCAAGTTGCCGGCTACGATAAAACTTCTACTGTTCTAACAAGAGCATTAGAAGAAGAAGGGATTCAGGTTTTTTATAAAGATGAAATTGAGGTGATTCCAGATAACTTCAGAAATACTGAAAATACCTTAATTGTTTATACTCCCGCAATTCCTAAGGATAGCAAGCAACATAATTATTTTATTCAGAAAGAATTTCAGCTCAAAAAGCGAGCAGTAGTTTTGGGTATGATCACTCAAGGAGTATTCACCTTGGCAGTGGCAGGAACACATGGTAAAACTACTACAACTGCTATTTTAGGACATTTATTAAAGGAAACTGGCGCTAAAGTCACTGCTTTTCTTGGCGGGATAAGTGAAGATATTCAGAGTAACCTTATTCTTAAGGGGAATGAAGTGATGGTTGTGGAGGCAGATGAATTTGACAGATCATTTTTGAATTTATCTCCAAATATTGCCGCGATCACTTCCATGGATGCCGATCACTTAGATATTTACGGATCTCCAGAAAAATTAATTGAATCTTTTAATGATTTCGCAGCTTTAATACCGGAGAACGGTACTCTTTTTGTAAAGAATGGACTGCCACTTAAAGGTGGCACTATTGGAATTGAAGATAACGCAGATTATTCTGCTAAAAATATTACAGTAAAGAACGGAACTTATCATTTCGATCTGATTACCCCGACACAAGTTATAGAAGGTTTGAGGTTTAGCCTCCCGGGCAAACACAATTTATTAAATGCTATAACTGCTCTGGCGATTGCCATTCATTATGGATCCCCAACCAATGAACTCGCCAGAGCATTATATAGTTTTAAAGGTGTGAACCGTCGATTTACGTATAGATTGAAAACTGCAGATCGTGTTTTAATAGACGATTATGCACATCATCCGGCAGAAATTGCCGCCGTGCACCAAGCTGTTAGAGAAATGCATCCCGGTAAAAAGGTGATAGCAGTATTTCAGCCGCACTTATTTAGTCGAACTAAAGATTTCGCCGATGATTTTGCGGAAAGCTTAAGTAAGTTCGATGAGGTAAGATTATTAGATATTTATCCTGCGAGGGAACTTCCAATGGAAGGGGTTACTTCTGAATGGTTATTGAATAAAATTAAGAATCAGAATAAAAAATTAATAGGGAAAGATCAAATTATAAACGAGTTAAATATTTCGGAAAGTCATGTAATTGTTATGATGGGCGCAGGAGATATTGGAGAAGAGATCATTAAAGTTGAAAAATATTTTAAGAATGAAAATTAACTTCAATTACATAAAAGGCATTTTATTATTGGTCTTGATCGTCTTCTTTTATGGTTTTGCCGAAAAGAGAAATAATAATAGGAAATTGGAAAAAATTGAAGTACAATTCACCCAATCTGAAAACCTATATGTGTCCGAAGAATCGGTTAATAAATTGTTAATACAAAATAACATAGAGGTCTCAAGTATAGGTAAAGAAACTTTAGATTTGAATAGGGTAGAAGTTCTTTTGAACAAACACGAGATGATAGAAAATGCAGAAGTGTTTCTAAGCTTAGATGGAATTTTAAAAACCAAAATAAGTCAACGCCGCCCTATCGGTAGAGTTTTGGGGAATAATGGGTTTTATTTAGATAGATTAGGCAAAAAGATGCCGCTTTCTGAAAGTTATTCTGCCAGAGTTCCGGTTCTTGTTAATATGAAGGAAAAGGATATTGTAGATGCCTTTCCGATAGTAGATTATATTAACAATGACCAATTTTTGACTGAACATATTACGTCTGTCACTCTTTTGAATGGTGGATATTATCAAATAGAATTAAGACAAACAAATTTCAATATTTTCTTCGGAAAAGTGGACCGAATAGAAGAGAAATTCAACAATTTTAAAGCCTTTTATAAAAAAGGACTTAAAGACGATTTATTAAATACTTACAAAATGGTGGATCTACAATTTGGAAATCAGGTTGTTTGCACTAAAAAATAAGGGATGGAACACAACGAAATTGCAGTAGGGCTGGATATTGGAACCACGAAGATCGTGGCCATGATTGGGCGGAAGAATGAGTACGGAAAAATGGAGATCATCGGGATTGGAAAATCTAAGAGTTTAGGTGTCCACCGTGGGGTTGTGAATAATATAACCCAAACTATTCAATCAATTCAACAAGCGATACAAGAAGCAGAAGCAGATTCAGGATTAAAAATAGAAGAAGTAGTAGTTGGGATTGCAGGACAGCATATTAGAAGCTTACAACACAGCGATTATATCACCCGTCCAAATCCAGATGAGGTAATAGATAGCGACGATATTTATACACTTTGCAACCAGGTTCATAAACTGGTAATGTTACCGGGAGAAGAGATTATCCATGTCTTGCCACAGGAATTTAAAGTAGACGGGCAGGCAGAGATCAAGGAGCCAATAGGAATGTATGGAGGAAGGTTGGAAGCTAATTTTCATGTAGTTGTTGGTCAGGTTTCTTCTATTAGAAATATTGGGCGTTGCGTGAAAAGTGCCGGTTTGGAACTTTCAGCAGTAACCTTAGAGCCCTTAGCATCTGCAAATGCAGTGTTGAGTCAGGAAGAAAAAGAAGCTGGAGTAGCACTTATCGATATAGGAGGTGGAACAACAGATCTTGCCATTTTTAAAGATGGAATTATTCGTCATACAGCGGTGATCCCATTTGGTGGAAATGTAATTACAGAGGATATTAAAGAAGGCTGTTCTATAATAGAAAAGCAGGCAGAATTATTAAAGATCAAGTTTGGATCGGCTTGGCCTGGAGAAAATAAGGATAACGAGATTGTTTCTATTCCGGGGTTACGCGGAAGAGAGCCAAAAGAGATCACCCTTAAAAACCTTTCTAAGATCATCCATGCACGTGTAGTAGAAATTATAGAGCAAGTATATCTTGAAATTAAGAACTACGGACACGAGGAGCAGAAGAAAAAACTAATAGCCGGAATGGTAATTACCGGTGGTGGTGCACAGTTGAAGCATTTAAAGCAACTGGCAGAATATATTACCGGAATGGATACCAGAATTGGATATCCTAATGAGCATTTGGCAGGAGATAGTGATACAGAAACTACGAGTCCGCTTTATGCAACTGCAGTAGGTTTGGTATTGAATAGCTTAGAGCAAAAGAATGCTAAGTTTCAAAACCAGGCGGGTACGGTAGAACAAGAAGTAATTGTAGAAGAAGGAACACATTCCTTTAATACAGATGAAGAGGATGAACCTACTTCAGCAAATTCAAAAACGACTAAAAAGAGTGTTTTTGATAAATGGGCTGAAAAGTTCAAAGATTTTTTAGACAACGCAGAATAAGAATATAGAACCAGTAAAAAAGGATTTATGAGCAGTACAGAATTCGGAAATATTTCATTCGATTTACCCAAAAATCAATCCAACGTGATCAAGGTTATTGGAGTAGGAGGGGGTGGTAGCAATGCCATCAATCACATGTTTCAACAAGGAATCAAGGGAGTTGATTTTATTATTTGTAATACAGATTCCCAGGCCTTGGAAAATAGCACGGTTCCCAATAAAATTCAGTTAGGTGTTCACTTAACAGAAGGTTTAGGAGCTGGCGCAGACCCAAAAGTGGGTGAAAACGCCGCTATAGAAAGTAGTGAGGAAATCAAACGCATGCTTGGTACCAATACAAAAATGGTATTTATTACCGCCGGTATGGGTGGAGGAACTGGAACAGGAGCTGCGCCTGTGATTGCCAAACAAGCCAAAGAAATGGATATTCTTACAGTGGGGATCGTAACTATTCCTTTTCAGTTTGAGGGGAAGATGCGAAATGAACAGGCTCAACTGGGAGTAGAAAACCTACGAAGACATGTAGATTCTCTAATTGTTATAAATAATAATAAACTCAGAGAGGTTTATGGGAACCTTGGCTTTAAAGCTGGATTCTCTAAAGCCGATGAAGTTTTAGCAACTGCTTCCAGAGGAATTGCAGAAGTTATTACTCATCACTATACACAAAACATCGATTTACGTGATGCTAAAACGGTTCTTAGTAATAGTGGTACTGCTATTATGGGGTCGGCATTTGCATCTGGAGCAAGTAGAGCAAACGATGCGATCATCAAAGCTTTAGATTCTCCGTTGTTAAATGACAACAAGATTAAAGGTGCTCAAAATGTGTTGTTATTGATCGTTTCTGGTTCTGAAGAGATCACTATTGATGAAATAGGAGAGATCAACGATCACATTCAAAATGAAGCTGGACATAGTGCCAATATCATTATGGGAGTTGGTGAAGATGAAAGTTTAGAAGATGCAATCGCAGTAACAATTATTGCCACGGGTTTTAATGTAGAGCAGCAAAATGAAATTGTTAATACCGAAACAAAGAGAATCATCCACACTTTAGAGGATGAGCAAAAAGCTGTTCACAATTTTGATCAGAATAAATTTCAAAGACCTGCTTTTACTGAAGAAGAACCAGTAGAAGAAAAAGAGCAAAAGATCGTTCATACGTTAGGAGAAGAAGATATCTCTAAGACTCAAGAAGTAAAAGAAGATCTTCGCACCCCTCCAAGTGCCAGAAATATGGATGTGGATTACGAGGAAGTGTCTTATAAGGAAGATGATTTTATAATAACAGACACCTCAGCGAAAATAAATAAACTGGAGAAGCAGGAAAAAGAAAAGTTAGAAGATGATGCTGAAGATCAGTTCATGTTCACTTTTGACTTCCCTATTAATCCAAATCAAGGGCAGGAAAAAGAGGAACCTGAGACTAGAGAAAAGCCTCAGGGAACTTTTGAAGCAGAAAAGCCAAAAAACCAACGAATTATCCATGATCTTAATGATGAGACCAAGGATATGGAAGTGAACGAGCCAATTGAGATCATTCCTGTAACCGAAAATTCTTCAACTGGAGAAAAGCGTTATAGTCTGGATGATTATATGGAAGTGGAGCAAATGCTGAAAAAGTCGAAACATGTTCAGAAAAAAGTAGAAGAGGAAGAGCATGTAGTTTTTGAGAAGAAGACTGTGGCTCCCGAACCTGAAAAGAAGAAAATATCAGACCATGATAACGATCCTTTTGACAATCCTATTTCTGAAGGCTTAATAGAAAGAGCTGCAGAAAGAAGGGCAAAAATGAAGGAATTTAACTATAAGTTTAGAAGTAACGCCGCTCAAATAGATGAAATTGAAAAGCAACCAGCATATAAGCGTGCAGGCATAGATCTTGAAAATTCCCGAAAGGAAGAAGAGAAGCTTTCCAGAACAACTTTGGGAGGTGATAATGACGATCTTAAGTTTAGAAGTAACAATTCGTTTCTACACGATAACGTAGACTAAGCTTAAATTTACCCCAACAATTAACCTGAAATTCCTCCACGAATTTCAGGTTTTATTTTTATATTCGCAGTCTTAATTAATACACTTTATATGAGTTTACAAGAACAGGTAATGACCGAATTGAAAGCTGCAATGCGTGCTAAAGACGCGGTTAAATTAGAAGCTCTTCGTGCCATAAAAAGTGGAATATTATTGGCGCGAACCGAGAATGGTTCTAAAGAAGAAATTTCTGAAGAGGAGGAGTTGAAGTTGCTTCAGAAATTAGTAAAACAACGCAAGGAAAGCGCGGCTATTTATAAGGAACAAAATAGAGAAGATCTGGCACAACCAGAATTGGATCAAGCTGCAGTGATCGAGCAATTTTTGCCAGCTCAGTTAAGCGAAGCAGAAATAGAGCAGAAAATAAAAGACATCATAGCTAAATCTGGTGCTTCAGGAATGAAGGATATGGGAAAAGTAATGGGAATGGCTTCTGGTGAATTAGCAGGAAAAGCTGATGGGAAGACTATTTCGATGATTGTTAAGAGAGAATTACAGTAAGCAATTAACAATAAGCAATTAACAATAAACAATAAACAATGATCATTGCTTATTGTTTATTGTTAATTGAATTGGCCGCGTGCCCGCCCGAACGTGCCTTATCGTAAGGGCGGGGCGCAGAATAAGACGATGTTTTTAGTTTATATTATATATAGTTCAAAATTTGATCGTTATTATATTGGGATGACTGAGAATGTTAATCGACGTTTACTAGAACATAATAACGGGAAAAACATATCTACTAAGGCATTTGTACCTTGGGATATTGTTAATATTGAGACATTTGATTCTAGATTTGCAGCTAGAGTAAGAGAGAAATACTTGAAATCTGCCGCTGGGAGAAGATGGAGAAAATTAAATATTAGGCCGCGTGCCCGCCCGAACGTGCCTTATCGTACGGGCGGGGCGCAGAATAAGACGATGTTTTTAGTTTATATTATATATAGTTCAAAATTTGATCGTTATTATGTTGGGATGACTGAGAATGTTAATCGACGTTTATTGGAACATAATAGCGGGAAAAACATATCTACTAAGGCATTTGTACCTTGGGATATTGTTAATATTGAGACATTTGATTCTAGATTTGCAGCTAGAGTAAGAGAGAAATACTTGAAATCGACCGCTGGGAGAAGATGGAGAAAGTTAAATATTAGGCCGCGTGGCGCAACTGAATAGCGCATCAGATTTCGGCTCTGAGGGTTGGGGGTTTGAATCCCTTCGCGGTCACAAAAAAAGCTCACCATTTGGTGAGCTTTTTTGTTTAAATGAGATTTAAGCCAGCTAAAAGATCGAATATTTTTTCAGTTTCACTATATAAGATATAACAAATAACTTGTGCGTTTATATTAATACATATAATTATGCTTTTATAGTTTGTATTGACCAATAGCGTGTTTATGAAGAAAAAAGAAAATGGTTCTAAAATAATAAAAAAGCCTTGGCCCACGAAAGATGCTATGGAGCAGGTTTACGAAATGAAACTTTGGGGTGACAACAAATCTGATTTTTATTCAGGTTTAGGGTCTCATGATCCCAAGATAATAGATCCATATATAGATGTTTTGATGAAATTTTTAACATCTTTTAAAAATCCTCTAAAGGTATGTGATCTAGGTTGTGGGGATTTTAATGTAGGAAAAGAATTGGTTAAGCATACTAAGAAGTATGTTGCGGTGGATATAGTGACAAACCTTATAGAATATGATAAAGAAAAATTTAAAGCAGAAAATTTAGAATTTCATTGTTTGGATATCGCAGTAGATGATCTGCCTGCTGGGGATTGTGTGATTTTAAGACAAGTACTGCAACATTTATCAAATGCTGAAATACAAAGCCTAGTTAGTAAGTTGACTGATTATAAATATGTTATTTTAACTGAACATTTACCGGAAGGAGACTTTGTACCCAATAAGGATATAATTTCAGGACAAGGAATTAGACTAAAAAAACGAAGTGGTATAAACTTATTAGCTGCACCATTTAATTTAAAGGTAAAAGAAGAAAAACAGTTATTGTCTGTTGTTTTAAATGATTGTAAAGGGGTTATTGTAACTACGATTTATAAGATTTTTTAAACTACAATTTGATGTCTAAAATATAACTTTTTGTAATATGCCCGCTATTTAAAATATCCGATATTGACACTCGCTATTTTTCAAATGTAAATATGAACCTGGCTCCTTTTGTTGGTTCTGACTCTACTTTTATGGAGCCACCACTATTTTCTATTACTTTTTTTACTGTTGCTAAACCTATTCCGTTACCTTTTATACCAAACCTATCTTCGTTACCAATAACTTTAAAAATTTCAAAAATCTTTTCCTGATTTTCTAAAGCTATTCCTAATCCATTATCTTGAACATAAAACTCGTAATGAGTGGCTGATTCTGACACCCCAATTTCAATTTCTACATTTTTCTTATCGTTATATTTGATCGAATTAGTAATAAGATTTATCAAAACTTGCTCCAGAGCAGCTCTATTCATTTCGATATTAGTAATTGAAGACTCTAATTTAAGTGTCAAATTGTGCTCATAAACAAAAAGACCAGTAAGCTCATCTAACAAACTGTTGAGATTTATCTGTGATTTATTTTCTTTTAATACATTCTCGTATCTACTGTAATCTAGTAATCCGTCAATAAGTTTTTTTAAGTTTTCACTTGATTTTGCGATTAAACTGAGCATTTCCTTTCCCTCATTATCAACCTGAGAATTATAATTTTCAGAAAGTAGTTGTGACAACCCGATAATGCCATTTAGTGGAGATTTAAGGTCATGCGCAGCGACAAATGCAAACCGCTCTAACTCTAAATTTTTTTCTTCTAAATCTGCAGAAGCTTTTTCTAAAGTTAATTTAGTTTTTCTTAGATTTAAAATGTTCATCACCTGACGTCCTAAGGCTCTCAAAGATTGGAGTTGACTTTGACTCAACAATCTTGGTTTGTGGTCAATCACGCACAAAGTCCCAAGAGGAAGGCCATTGTCGCTGATTAAAGGAACACCTGCATAAAATACTAACGATGGATCGCTGGTTACCAAAGGATTATCATGAAATCGTTCATCTATTCTGGCATCTTGAACAGTGAATATATTTTTTGGATCATTTATAGCATGAGCACAAAAGGCATATTCTTTTGGTGTTTCTGTTACGTCTAAGCCATGATGAGATTTAAACCATTGACGCTTGTTGTCAATTAAGCTAATTAAAGAAATTTCAGTTCCACATATACCTGCTGCAATAGCAGTTATATCATCATAATCAGTTTCTGAAAGGGTGTCAAGTATAGAATATGATACTAAATCCTTTAATCTCTCTCTTTCTTTCTCGTGTTCTTCTGGTTTTAACATTTCTTCATATTTAACGATTGTCAAGGGGCTTAGTAAAATCAAGTAGCTAAACTAGGAACTGTTTTTTAGTTTCTAGATGTAACTTTTGAGTTCATAATTTTTATCTTGTTTTATCTTCGTTGAATAGAAATACATTTTAATATCATAAACCGATTTTACTAATTAAGGGTGACCATTTAATGTTCTCATTAAATAAATTGCTGTTTTACTTTGTTTATTTTTTGCGACCTTTTCCGGCGTTCCTGCTGCTACTACTTTTCCGCCTTCTTCTCCAGCTCCGGGACCTATATCAATAATCCAATCACTTCCAGCCACAACCTGCATATCATGTTCTACCACAATTACAGTGTTGCCGGCATCAACTAATCTTGCTAACTGAAGTTGTAATTTTTCTACATCAGCTGGATGCAAGCCCGTAGTTGGTTCGTCTAAAATATAAAGTGTATTCCCTCGGCTCAGACGTTGGAGTTCTTTTGCAAGCTTTATACGCTGCGCTTCTCCACCGGACAGTTCAGTTGCCGGCTGGCCTAAACGTAAATAGCCCAAACCTACTTCCTGCAATACTTTAAGGGGGCGACTTACTCGGTCTTCTTTCTCAAAAAATTCCGTTGCTTCATTTACGGTCATGTCAAGAACCTGGGCAATATTTTTTTCATGATAAGTTACTTCCAAAGTTTCGTCATTATATCGAGTACCGCCACAAACAGAACAGGGAGCATAGACACTTGGTAGAAATAAGAGTTCAACCATTACAAAGCCTTCGCCTTCGCAATTAGGACAACGACCCTTTCCAACATTAAATGAAAATCGACCGGCATTATAATGACGCGATTTAGCTAATTTTGTTGAGGCAAATAATTTTCGCACCACATCAAACAAACCCGTGTAGGTAGCAAGGTTGGAACGTGGTGTTCTTCCAATTGGTTTCTGATTGACCACGACCATACGCTTTATGTCTTCTGAACCTGCGGTAATTTTACCACCTAGCGTAGCTACAACGTCTTGTTGCAAGGCATCTTCCGATTCTTCTTCTGGAGAATCTCCGTTTCCTAATTGGGTGGACATTAATTCTACTAATACCTGGCTGATCAAACTGCTTTTACCCGAACCAGACACACCTGTAACACTGGTTAGCACACCCAAAGGTAAGGATACCTCAAGATTAATTAAATTGTTTCTGGTAACTCCGCTCAATTTCAGCCATCCAGTGGGCGTCCGGGGTGGTGACTTTTTAAAAGGCAGATCATTAAAAAGATATTCTCTGGTTTTAGATCGTGGAATATTTTTTAAATCTTTCGGTGGACCACTGTACAAAATTTCTCCGCCACCTTCGCCAGCATCCGGACCTACATCTACTATCCAGTCGGCATGGCGAATCACATCCAACTCATGCTCAACTACAAAAAGTGAATTACCGGTAGCTTTTAATCTATCCAAAGTTTTGAGTAAAGCTTCTGTATCAGCGGGATGCAATCCTGCGGAAGGCTCGTCCAATACATATACCACCCCAAATAAATTACTCCGTACCTGAGTGGCAAGTCTTAAACGCTGATGTTCGCCAGGAGAAAGAGTAGGTGTGCTGCGCTCCAAGGATAAGTAGCCAAGCCCTAATTCCAATAAAACACTTACTCTCGCAACAAGATCTTCGGCAATCCTTTGTGCCACCATTGCTTTCTCCTGCTGTTGTTTGAATTTAGCCAAACCCGGCGCCGAACCATCGCTATAAGGAGAGAAAATAGTAAGCAACTTCTTAATAGGCAGCCTCGAAATGTCGGCAATATCATAACCAGCAAAAGTCACCGAAAGAGATTCGCGACCCAAGCGTTTACCATTGCAGGTAGGACATTCGCTGCTTAGCATGTATTGCGACACGCGTTTTTTCATCAAAGCACTTTGCGTATTTGCAAAGGTGCGCAGTACATTTCTTTTTGCACCCGTAAAAGTGCCCATGTAGCTTGGTTCATTCTTACTTTTAATGGCAACCTGTACCGCGTCCCTTTCTAAGCCTGGGTATACTGGCACCTGTGGTTGTTCGTTTGTAAATAAGATCCAGTCGCGTTCTTTTTTAGGGAGATCTTTCCACGGAACATCAATATCGTAACCTAATGTGATTAAAATGTTACGAAGATTTTGTCCCTGCCAACCAGTGGGCCAGGCAGCTATGGCTTTTTCCCGAATGCTAAGGCTATCATCGGGTACCATACTTTTTTCTGTTACCTGATATACTCTACCAAGTCCATGGCACTGAGGGCAGGCTCCTTCTGGTGTGTTTGTTGAAAATGAATCAGCATATAAAAGAGGTTGTCCCTCTGGATAATCGCCCGCGCGGGAATACAACATGCGCAACAAGTTAGACAATGTGGTCACTGAGCCGACCGAGGATCGGGTAGTTCCTGAACCTCGTTGCTGCTGTAAAGCAACCGCCGGAGGCAGACCTTCGATCTCGTCTACTTCAGGTATTGGCATTTGATGAAAAAGTCGCCTTGCATAGGGCGACACAGATTCGAGATATCTTCGCTGAGCTTCGGCATACAAGGTGCCAAAAGCAAGTGATGATTTGCCCGACCCAGAAACCCCAGTAAATACTACCAAAGCATCGCGAGGAATTTCCAGAGATACATTTTTAAGATTATTTTGCCGGGCTCCACGTACAGCAACGAAGCCTTCTTTTTGCTTCTTAATTTCATTTGGTTGTTCCATAACTAGGAATAAACCAAAAAATATACCAAGAACCTATTGAAATAGCTTTAAAACTGAGACTTTTGGTTAAGTTTAACGCTCAATTATATCCAAACAGTTCAAAATCTAGTTGAGACTTTCTTTATATATGCTATGTCTTATAATAAATGTCCGATTGGGTTTCAGCTAAGGGTCTTGGTCAAAGAAAATAGCATGGACTGGTAGGATCAGATAGTAATATTTATAAGAAATTTCGGCTTAGTTATTTTTTATTTAGCCTTTAAAATATCACTTTTAACCAGAATGCTGGCTATTGGCGATAACAGATTTTAAGCTAAGTTTTTTATGTAATTCTCTAACTTTGTAATGTTTTCCAAATTTTGACCAAAATCTATTATAGTCAATGGGAAAATTGGTTTGCTTATAATCTCATATTTGAATCCGTTCTTATCTTTTTGAGATATAATAACTAGCTTATGTCCTCAAGACTTTCCGTTAAATTGAATATTGATATTAATAAATTTAACTTTTTTATTATAGTCAACCTTTGAATAATTATTGTTTTTCAACTGAATTAAAAATACTTTCTGGATCTAAGTCAGAATAAAGTTCTCTTTTATATTGTACCTCATAATCTGGGTTTTCAATTCCGTGCTTTTTTGTAACATTCTTAACTCGATATATATGAAAAGTAACTATAACTATTGTCACACCAATTCCAAAAACCAATATTCTAATTACTAGATTATTTATAGTCATCTCTCTAGATGACAACAAGCCAGAGTTATCATTAGTGTCAAATAGATTAAAGCTACTACTATAAAATATTTGAAATAAATTTTAAGTAGTTTCATTATAAAGATTTTGCCAACGGTCTTGTTTAACCCAAGTAGTATGGAATAAGGACGAGTCCCGGCCCCTGTCCGGATTGACGACTGAGTTGTTTGTTATTTGGTGTCTAAAATATTACTTTTCGCTAGAATGCCCACTATTTGCTAGTTAACCTATTTTGTGTGTAGTCTTTTTTAGATAGAATAGTAATTAATCACAAATTAGTTCTTCATGACTTTTAATAAGCTTTATTTTATCTGATTCAAGTTTCTTTAAAGTCGGCAGTAATCCGCTATTTATTTTCAACACTTTAGTTCAATCATTTTAATATGATTTTTCGATTTAATTTTTTTTTGTTGCACGATAAAATCAAAAATTAGTCCGTCAAAAAAGAAATCTGAGAAAGTATAAAATCCCTCAATATTTAATGTGTTTTTAATATTAATAGCCTTGTGCCATTTTCACATTATTTTATAAATTATTAATATTACTATTATTATCAGATTTACTGATATTTAAAGATCTCATAGACTAAAATTTCAACTTTACTAGCAAATGTTTTATCGGAATGGAGAAAAACCATTCTTAACGTTTGTTAAATTTTATTTCATTAAGAAATGATTAAACACATCCAATGATCATCATTTTAGATTTTACCTGATTAAAAAATCTTAAAAGCAATAATTTCTCTTTTTTAATCCACTATTTCTAATTGTTCGATTGCCAAATGTTCAACGCATCTCTATTCCACTAAGTGGGAGGTATTCCTATGTTTGTCTTTAATTATTTTATTGAACGAATTTTAAAAAATGATCTGGTAAAATGGATTATCTTTTTACCTTCATCGAAAATATATTATTTTCAATTTTCAAAACTGCTTTACCAATCTGTAGCCCTATTTATTTATGACTCAAATAGATCAATTCATTGCCGATTTCGCCTCTTTTATATGGGGACTTCCTCTTCTAATTTTGCTTATTGGTGGTGGTTTCTATCTCCTTATTATTTCAAAATTTCTCCCTTTTAGATATTTGGGTCATGCGCTGCAAGTATTGCGAGGGAAATATGATAATCCAGATGATCCTGGAGAAATAAGTCACTTTCAGGCATTATCTACTGCCTTATCTGCTACCGTGGGAATGGGTAATATCGCCGGAGTTGCGGTGGCTATAGCAATTGGTGGACCTGGCGCTATTTTCTGGATGTGGGTTAGTGCTATTATTGGGATGGCTACAAAATTCTTTACTAATAGTTTAGCGGTCATGTATCGTGGGAAAGATTCTGATGGCAATATCCAAGGAGGTCCTATGTATTTTATTATGGAAGGATTAGGTAAGAAATGGAAAGCTTTGGCTGTGATGTTTAGTGTTGCTGGATTGGTAGGAGCGCTTCCCGTTTTTAATGTGAATCAGTTAACTCAGGCTATCAATTTTATTCTGCTGGAACCAAATGGAGTAGAAGTAGGGCTTGGTTCTAATTTAATAATTGGTTTAATTTTAGTAACAATAACTTCTGTAGTGATCTTTGGTGGTCTTTCCAGGATAAGTAAAACGGTTTCCAAATTAGTGCCTCTGATGGTGGTGATGTATTTTATTTCGGTACTTATTATTTTATACGTGAATTTAGATCAGGTGCCTTATTATTTTGGTTTGATATTTACCGATGCTTTTGCTGCAAATAACTTCACAGGAGATTCGTTTTTAGGCGGAGTTTTAGGCGGACTGATAATTTTAGGGATTCGAAGAGGAGCATTTTCCAATGAAGCCGGTATCGGAACCGCACCTATGGCTCATGGAGCTGCTAAGACGAACGAGCCAATTAGAGAAGGTTTGGTTGCTATGTTAGGTCCGGCCATAGATACTTTGGTGGTTTGTACGTTGACAGCCTTGGCTATTTTAGTAACCGGAGTTTGGCAAACTTCAGATCAGAATGGAGTAAGCTTAACCGCTGCTGCTTTTAACGATGCCATGCCCTTTTACGGAAATTATATATTGTTGATCTGTATTGCATTTTTTAGTATTTCCTCTTTGTTCTCTTATTCTTACTACGGAACAAAATGTCTTTCATTTTTAATGGGAGCAGATAAGAAGCATTACTACAATTACTTTTATATTTTAAGTATTCTGATGGGTGCAACAACTACTTTAAGTATGATGATCAATTTAATTGATGGTTTCTTTGCTTTGATGGCAATTCCAACAATGATCTCAACATTGATCCTTGCTCCAAAAGTTTTAAAAGCAGCTAAAGATTATTTCCGAAGAATGGATCTTAAGAAGAAAGAAGCTTTGGAAACTGTGAATGACTAAGGTTTTTAATTTGTCATTCCGAAGAATTGAGGAATCTCTAGTTTAAGATAATTTTTATTTCATTGAAATCCTTCGCTATACTACCATTGACGTATTTTCAAAGTTACTCCCAATAAGAGACCCTGAAACAAGTTCAGGGTGACGATACTGTTTTAACTGCCGTCATGCTGAACTCGTTTCAGCATCTTTCATACGTCAATTTCCTACGCTAGATAAATTTTTTTATCACAGGTCTCAGGATGACAAGGTGTTTTAGATTGTCATTCCGAAGAATTGAGGAATCTCGAGTTAATATATTCATTGGTTCATTGAGATCCTTCGCTACGCTCAGGATGACAAGGTGTTTTAGATTGTCATTCCGAAGAATTGAGGAATCTCGAGTTTAAGATATTGGTTATTCATTGAGATCCTTCACTCTGCTATCATTGACGTATTTTCAAAGTTACTCCCAATAAGAGACCCTGAAACTAGTTCAGGGTGACGATACTGTTTTAACTGCCGTCATGCTGAACTCGTTTCAGCATCTTTCATACGTCAATTTCCTACGCTAGATAAATTTTTTTATCACAGGTCTCAGAATGACAAGGTGTTTTAGTTTGTCATTCCGAAGAATTGAGGAATCTCGAGTTAAGATAATTTTTATTTCATTGAGATCCTTCGCTACGCTCGGGATGACAATCGTGGTTTTTTGTGTCACCTTGTCCAGATGGTTATCGGGAGGAGTCGAGAGTTAATGTACCTCAATTATTCCTCTATCAATGTTTCATTAAACAGCTTTAAAATTCTCTTATATTCATCGGTCCAACTGCTAGGTTCTACAAAACCGTGACTTTCCACAGGATATAAAGCCATTTCCCAATTTTCTTTTTTCAACTCTATTAATCGCTGAGCCAATCTTACCACATCTTGAAAATGAACATTGGTATCTACCATTCCATGAGCGATCAAGAGATTGCCTTTAAAGCCTTCAGCAAAATAAATAGGGGAAGAACGTCTATATGCAATAGGATCTTCCATGGGAGTATTTAAAATATTAGAAGTATAGCCGTCATTATAATGTGCCCAATCTGTTACCGACCTCAATGCCGCTCCAGATTCAAAAGTGTCACTTTCATTGAACATTGCCATCAACGTGATGAATCCACCGTAACTCCCACCGTAGATTCCTATATTCTCCCTATCAATTCCATGCTCTTCAACTAAAAACTTAGCCCCATCTACTTGATCAGATAAGTCTTTTCCTCCCATATGTCTATAAATAGCGGTTCTCCAATCTCTTCCGTAGCCAGCACTTCCGCGATAATCCATGTCCAATACGGTGTATCCAAGATCTGTCAATAGATTATGAAACATATATTCTCTAAAATATGAAGACCACCAATTATGGGCATTCTGTAGATATCCTGCTCCATGAACAAAGATCACTGCAGCCCCATTTTTTACATCATCTTTTGGTTTATACAATCTGGCCGGAACCATTGCCCCATCTGTAGCTTTAAATTTTATTCTATTTGGTGCTCTCCAATTGTAAGCACTAAAAGCTTCAGATTGACCTTTAGTTAATTGAATAGCTTCAGCATTAGTACCCGTTTTTTTTAGATATAGTTCCCAAGGCTGATTGCTGGAAGAGTATAAGATTGCCATCTGCTTTTCATCCGGGGAAAGAGTTACCTGATTATTTCCAGGCATTGTGGTTAATTGAGTCATTATACCACCCATTACTGGCATTTTATAAAAATGACGTTCTCCGGCATCAATTTCAGAAGTAGTTAAGAACCAGCTTTTTCCATCTTTAGATAACTGCGGATCGAAGACTTCATATTCTCCGGAAGTCAATGCTGTTTTCTTTCCGTTTTCTGTGTTTAATAAATATAAATGGGAATAGCCCGTCTCTTCAGATTGAAAATAGATATGTTTATTATCTGGTAACCAACCAAGCGTCCCACCGCCATAAGAATATCCAATTCCAGGGCCATTTATCCAGGCCTCATCACGTTGTCTATCCAGACTTTTTAAAGTTCCGTTTTCTAGATCTAAAAGTGTGATCCATCGATCTTTATTATCGTGAGAGCGTACATTAACTAAGACTTTTTCACCATTATCAGAAAAATTGGCTCCCCATGCAATTACATCCCTAGGTTCTTTTTTCCATTCCTTATCTGGATAATCACTCACATAGTCTGGTAGATCTGAGATTCCCGGGAGATCATTAGATTTCACCAAATAAACAGTGTCCTTGACAAAATTATAAATAGCCAATTCCACCTTTGTTATATCATCTCCTACCTTAGATCTTGCATTAAGGTCTACGGTATAACCCGAGGCATCCACATAATTGGGTACTATAGTGTTCTTATTATCTGCTCTGGTTATTAAATTGAAAGTGGCATATTTGGCATTTGGTGATAGTTGTAAATTAGAAACAGATCTTTCCCCGGTGTAAAAATTAAAATCCTCTTTTTTGATTTTGCTTTGATAAGCCTTACTGGAATCTTCTTTTTGTTTTCTTTCTAAAACTACGCCCATTAGGCTTAAATTATCCTCCTCTAGCCATTCTTCTTTTTTGGATAAATCTTTATCGTCTTTCGTTTTATCATCTCCATTTTTAATTGAAGTGAGTTTTTTCAGGCTTCCTTTTTTCAGATCGTAGAGGTATAAATTATCTTCTAATTCAAAAGAAATCAAATCTTCATTCTGTTGGAAATTCGGATTCGAAATAGATTCTCCTAAGGCTAATAATGTTTTTGTAGTCTTTTCTTTAGCTGAAAAGAGCATGAGATTTCCATCTTTAACAAAGATCTTTTGAGAGTGATCTTTGTTATAATCTCCGCGGGAAGAGATTTTATTTAATTGTTCCTCCAGAGAAACTTTTGCTATTGTTGCTTGTTGAGATAATTGAATCTTATAAATTGAATCTGAAGGATCCTTTTGAAGATTATAATCGAAATAGATCGTTTTGCTATCCTCGCTCCAATTAATATTAGAGGGGAAGGTTCCCATCCATGATGGATCTTGCATTATTTTTTCTACTGAAAGCTCGCTGTTCTGAGCAATTCCTTGAAAAGATAGTAGAGAAACAAAGAAGAAGAAAAAGAGAAAATTGATCTTAATGCTATTAAAATGAAGGATTTTCATATAGTAAAGGCTAAAAGTTACTTGCTGAAAGAGCGAATAATGATTAAAAAAATTAGTTAGCAATATAATTAAAATTTTAGAGAGCCTTTGCCTTTATAATCTTGAGCTATTTGAGTTTGTTCTAGAGGAATTAGTTAAATTATAATGAGTATTTTTATCTGTAAATAATAGCTGCCTGATGATAGATTTAAATAAATATATTCGCGAGATTCCAAATTTTCCTAAAGAAGGGATAAAATACAAGGATATTACTCCGCTCCTGCGAAGTCCAGAAGCAATAAAGGAATCTGTTGCTCAGTTTTTGGAACTTATAGGTGATGAGAAAATAGATAAAGTAGTAGGTATAGAGTCTCGCGGCTTTTTATTTGGAATGCTTTTGGCTGAAAAACTCAATGCAGGTTTTGTACCTATTAGAAAACCAGGAAAGTTGCCTGCCGAAACCTATTCTGAAGTATATGAATTAGAATACGGAAAAGACACCTTAGAAATTCATTGTGATGCTATTCAAAAAGGAGAGCGCATCATTCTGCATGATGATGTTTTAGCTACAGGAGGTACCGCAAGAGCTGCATGTGATTTGGTTAAAAAAATGGGTGCAGAGATCGTACAGTGTAATTTTCTGGTTGAACTGACCTTTCTAAATGGTAGAAAAAAACTAAATTCTTATCCTGTAAAATCTTTGCTTAAATATTAATTCCTCATTGAAAGGCTACTTGCACGTGGCTTTGCTATGAATTTTTTAAAAAATTTTCACCGAACCATCGTGACTCAACTCTGCTGGCTTGCCTCGAACTTCGTGATTTAATCCAGTGCCTTTTTAGTTACCCAAAGCTTCCACCCAAATACTGCCAATTGTATTTTACTGGCTTTCTGGAGATCTAAGCGTTTTTTGGTATAACTAGGCAATACCTTTTGATTGATTTTAGACAGTGTTTTAAAAAAGTGATTTTTCATAGAAGGTCGGTTGGTTTTCTCCAAAGATATTTAAAATCAGATAATTGAGGGTTGATGAAGCTATAAACTCTTAAAAATTTCAATCTTTAGTGAAAACGAAACATATTGCTTTCAATACCTTCAAAAGAGACCTCGACATCGATTTAAAAAATTAGGGAATTAACCTAATCTTCTTTATTATTTTCCAAGGCTTGCTTAATATGTGCTAAATGATGGTTGCAATGCCAAGCATATAATGCAATACTGTCTGAAAGGGATAAAGGCTGCGCTTTATCGGGATGAATATATTGTTTGCTAAGATCTGATGCATCCAAAGATTTTAATAGCACAGTCCATCTTGCATGTAAACCTTCAATAAGCTTTAAAGAAGTGGATATATCTGCCTCAGTAGCATCTGGTAATTCCGCCCATTTACTGTCATTAAAAGGTTTAATGGTTGGAAGTTCTTCAGTAAGGCATAATTTAAATCTTATAAAACTATTCATGTGGCTATCTGCACAATGATGTACCACTTGCTTTATGGTCCAGCCATCAGGCCTGTATCTATAATTTAACTCACTTGCAGAAAGGTAAGGCACCAATTTATTCAATCTATTCGGAAATTGTTCAATATCTGTGACACAGGTTTTTATATCTCCTTCGGAAATAGTTTCGGGTTTAACGAATTTTCCGATTGGATATTTTAGATCTTTTAAATTTTGAGATTGCATAGCGTATTATTTATTGATCTAAAGATAGTTAGAAGTTAAATCTTATTTCTTCTCTTTAAGCGTTATTTCTATTACTCCATTTTTCCCTTTTTCCCCATATTTTTTAACCGCCGATTCGCCTTTTAAAACAATTACAGACTTAATTTGATCTTGGCTTATAGAACTTATGTCGAAATCACTTTTTTTTATTTTCCCATTAAGTACTACGAGGATATCTTTATTGTTTGGCGCAATTCTCAATTTACCAGAGCCTTTAGTGTCATCTTCAAAAATTATAACCTCTTCCTGAAGTGGATGTTCTGAGTCTACCTTGGTACTAATTTCAATAACACCTTCCTTGGCTTTGGAACCATATTTTGAAGTTGCATTTTTTCCTTTTAGCACATTCATATGCTTAATATCCTCTGGATCTACCTTATTCATATCATAATCTTTAGGCATTACTTTTCCATCTAATACTAACAGATATTTAATTTCATGAACAGCAGATTGTTTATTGTTTTCATTTTTGTAAACATGCATCGTATCGGAAATTTTATAGCTTTGTTTGGAAGGAAGGCTGTCTTTTTCTACCCAGTTCATGCGGTTGCCATTTTTAGATTTCACATTCATGACCCGTCCTTTTCCGCTAACAGAATCTCCAGCGGTTGCATTATATTGAACCTTATTTCCAACTGAAAATGAATAATCTGGATTAAGTTGGCTTGGCTTCTTGATAAATATTCGCTCTATAGTTACATCGCTAAGGCTGTGTTTGTAAGCTTTAACTTCATGAGTTTTTCCGGAGTCCAAAACAACATTACTAGAATCACTTATAATTACAAACTCGTTTTTCTCATTCATAGTTGTAGCAGATCGAAATTCTATTTTGAAATCTTCAGATAAACCGATTTCAATATCATCGATCGGAATATCTCCATTTTTATTGAAATCACCAGAATCTCCAATCTTGGCAATTTCGTATTTGATATTGATCCGGGTTAGCAACCCTTCTTTTGAAAATTTCAGCTTTTTGAATTGAAGCTCTACTCCTTGCTCTTTAAATTTGCTGCTGAAATCCTCCAATTCAGCTTTGGTAGAATTTTTAGTGATAACAACTGAAGCCAGTTCGTCTGGATAAAACTGAACATCATTCAATACAACCTTTGTTTTCTGAGTTACCTGAGCTTCGGTCTTCACATTAAAAGTCAGCATAAAAGCGAATAGCAATGGGAAAATTAAGCTCATCTTAGAAATATTGCCGCGGCTTGAAGATTTTTTGTTTAACATAAGTATTCGTTTTTTGATGAATGATTGATAAAAATGATTGACCAATACGTTTTGATATTGATTTGTACTAACTTTTACTAAGACATGTTGGTATTCTTGGATACATCCGGATGCTTCCGCTGTTTCATGATCGGCAATGAATTCCAGATTTTGTTCTACAGATTTCTTATAAAACCAACTTATTGGATTAAACCATAAAACCGCAGTAATAAGATTAGATAAAAGCATATCTACAGAATGAAATTGCCTGGCATGAATCTTTTCATGAGTTAACATCAGTTGTAATTCATCCTCTTTTATATCCTTCGGATTTATAAAAATATAATTGAAAAATGAAAAAGGGCCAGAAGTATCTTGAGTTTTGACAATCTTGAACTTTCCTTCTTTCTGAATTCTGCTGAAATGGATCATTTTTAAGATCTGGAATATTCTGAAGCAAAATCGAAGCAGGAAGAAGCCACTTATTATTAAATATATGGCTCCAGCGATCATCCACCAATCCAATCCTTGGGTTGTGGTTTCTGGGATCACAACTAAATTTGAATTTGGGGAAGAATTGTAAAATATCTCTGGAGCAGCAACCAGTACTTTTTTAGTAAAATAGACGGCTGGTAAAACTAAAGAAGTAAAAATACCTCCTAGTAAAAATCTTCTGTTTGCTGAAAAAGAAGTGTCATTTTTGAGCAGCAGTATATAAAGAATATAAAAGAGACTTATTAAGCCGGCGCTTTTTAAAATATAGATAAGTAAACTTTCCATTAGTTCTCCTTTTTTTCAATAATAGCCAAGATCTCACGCAATTCTTCCGCAGAAATTTTTTCTTCCTTCGCGAAAAAGGAAACCATACTTTTATAAGAATTGTCGAAGAATTTTTTAGTAGCCGTATTCATAAATTGCTTCCGGTAGATTTCTTTGGAAACTGCCGGATAATATTGATGTGTCTTTCCGAACGCCTTGTGTGCAACATATCCTTTCTCTTCCAGATTCCTAATAATGGTAGAAACAGTATTATAATGTAAATTCTCCTCCGTCAACTCCGCCTGAACCTCTTTTACAAAAGCTTTTTCAAGTTTCCATAAGATATGCATGATTGATTCTTCTTTATTGGTTAATTTCTCCATAGCCTTACTTTTTAAAAATGAAATTCAAGTCAGAATCAAATATAACGATAAAAATAGTTATAAACCTATTTTTGTAGTTTGATAAATGAATTGCACTGCACACATAACTTTCTTTATCTTCGCATTAAAATGAAATAGATGAGTATACTTTACATTTTAATTGGATTTGTTCTATTGGTTGTAGGAGGGGAGTTCTTAGTGAGATCTTCAGTGGCTATATCTTTTAAATTCAATATATCTAAAATGATAATTGGGCTTACCGTGGTTTCTTTTGCCACTTCGTTACCAGAACTATTAGTGAGTTTGCAAGCAGCATTAAGTGGCTTTTCAGATATTGCTTTAGGAAATGTTATAGGCTCTAATATTGCTAATATTGGCTTGGTGCTGGGAATTACAGCGATTATATCACCTTTAGTGATAGACAAGGATTTCTATAAGTTTAATTGGCCAATAATGATGTTTTTCTCATTAGCTCTCTATTTTTTCCTGTACACAGGAGGAAATATTTCTAGAATAGAAGGAGCTGCATTATTTATCGGGATTATTATTTATGTGCTGTTTTTAATTCAGCGTGCTAGAAAAAATAGAATAATGGTAGAGGGTGTAGATGACTCCTTACAGGTTGCCTCTGGGGTTAAGATCATAATTTGGTTGTTAATTGGTGGAGTTGCACTTTATGCAGGATCAGAATTTTTGGTGAGCGGTGCGGTAGATCTTGCTGAAATGATTGGAGTAAGTGAGCGAGTGATCTCTGTAAGTATTATTGCAGTGGGAACCAGTGTTCCAGAATTGGCTGCTTCAGTTATTGCGGCATTAAAGCAAGAAAAAGCGATCTCCCTCGGAAATTTAATAGGGTCTAATATTTTTAATATTGCTTCGGTTTTGGGAATCACTGCACTTATTCAACCTATTTATATGAAATCTGAAGCACTACTTACCAATGATATCTTTTGGATGCTAGGATTTTCTTTTGTGCTAATTCCTTTAGCTTTTCTTCCAGAAACATTAAGGATCTCCAGATATAAAGGTATCATTCTTTTTGTTTCCTATATTATTTTTATAGTATTGGCTTTTCTTAAATAAATCAGGGGTCAAATATTAAAAAAAGTTAAATTTATGTTTTTGACCCTAAATTATAGGGGGTGTATTCTGAAATAATGTATTTTTGCCGATGTATTTAAAAAAATAACTCAATATGGCGATTTTAAGATTTCAGGCTTTAAAAGAAACTTTAAACAGAAAACCAGTTAAGATAGACGAGACCGATCGTAGATCTGAACTTTTTGGAAGAAATGTGTTTAACGAAACAGTGATGAGACAATTCCTTACAAAGGAAGCTTATCAGAGCGTTAAAGATGCCACACTTAAAGGAACCAAAATTAATAGAGGTGTTGCCGATCATATTTCTACTGGTATGAAAGAGTGGGCGATCTCCAAAGGAGTTACTCATTATACACACTGGTTTCAACCATTAACAGGTGCTACTGCAGAAAAGCATGATGCCTTTTTTGAAACTATAGGAGATGGTTTAGCAATTGAAAAATTTGGAGGAACCCAATTAGTTCAACAGGAACCTGATGCCTCTAGTTTTCCTCACGGTGGAATTAGAAATACTTTTGAAGCCAGAGGTTATACTGCTTGGGATCCAACCTCTCCAGCATTTATATATGGAACTACCTTATGTATTCCTACAGTATATGTTTCTTATACAGGAGAAGCATTAGATTATAAAACACCTCTTTTAAGAGCTTTACAAGCGGTAGATTCAGCTTCAACCGCAGTTTGTAAATATTTTGATAAGAATGTAACTAAAGTTATTGCTACCCTTGGATGGGAGCAAGAGTATTTCTTAATAGATTCAGCTTTATACGCATCTAGACCAGATCTACAACTTTCTGGAAGAACTTTGTTAGGACATTCTCCAGCAAAAGGACAGCAATTGGATGATCATTATTTTGGATCTATTCCTAGCAGAGCCTTGTCTTATATGAGGGATCTGGAAATAGAATGTATGTTATTGGGTATCCCGGTAAAAACAAGACATAACGAAGTTGCTCCTAATCAGTTTGAATTAGCTCCTATCTTTGAAGAAGCTAACCTTGCTGTAGACCATAATTCATTGCTTATGGATGTTATGGATAGAGTTGGAGAAAGACATAATTTTAAAGTACTTTTCCATGAAAAACCATTCGCAGGAATCAACGGAAGTGGAAAACATAATAACTGGTCTTTAAGCACAGACACTGGAATTAACTTGTTGAGCCCAGGTAGTACTCCTATGAAAAACCTTCAGTTTTTAGCATTTTTTGTAAATACCATAAAAGCGGTTCATGATCATGAAGAATTGTTAAGAGCTACTATTGCGAGTGCTTCTAACGATCACAGATTAGGAGCTAATGAAGCGCCACCAGCAATTATTTCAGCATTTATTGGAACTCAATTAACAGAAGTTTTAAATGAGCTAGAGAAAGTTACCGATGGGAAATTATCTCCACAGGAAAAAACTGACCTTAAATTAAACGTTGTAGGTAAGATTCCAGAAATTTTACTTGATAATACAGACAGAAATAGAACATCTCCTTTCGCTTTTACAGGGAATAAGTTTGAATTTAGAGCTGTTGGATCTACAGCCAACTGTGCAAACGCTATGACGGTTTTAAACACGATAGTTGCTAAACAACTAAAAGAGTTTAAAAAGAGTGTAGATGCTTTAGTGAAAGACAAGAGTATGAAGAAGGATGATGCTATCTTCAATGTCTTAAGAGATTACATTAAAAAGTCTAAGAAAATCAGATTTGAAGGAGATGGGTATGCAGATGCTTGGCAGGATGAAGCTAAAAAACGTGGATTAAGTAATAATAAAACCACCCCACAAGCTTTAAAAGCGAAAGTTTCTAAGCAAACTATAGATTTGTATAAGGAGATGAAAGTGATGAACAAAAGGGAAGTGGAAGCCCGTCACGAAATTGAATTGGAAGATTACTCTATGAGAATTCAAATTGAAGGAAGGGTTTTGGGCGATATCGCAAGAAATCATATAATCCCAACAAGTATTCGTTACCAGAATGTTTTAATAGAAAACGTTCGTGGTTTGAAGGAGATTTTCGAGAAAGATTTTAAAAAGCATTCTAAAGAACAAATTGGGATCATAGAAGCAATATCAGGGCATATAGAGCATATAAATGGCGATGTAAGCAAAATGATAGAAGCTCGTAAGGAGGCAAATAAGATAGAAGATGCGGAGAAAAGAGCATTTGCATATTGCGATAATGTAAAACCATTTTTCGAAGAGATAAGATATCACTGTGATAAATTAGAGTTATTGGTAGACGATGAGATCTGGCCATTAACTAAGTATAGAGAATTGTTGTTTACCCGATAGGTATAAAACAATCGAAAGTAAAAACCACCTCTTTAAGAACGTAATTAATTCTTAAAGAGGTGGTTTTATGTTTAAAGCAATATTTAAAACATACAATCTTCCTCATAAAAAATGAAAAGAATGTATCTTTGCAATCTCATAAAAAAAGGAGCTTCATGAGTCAGGAAATAAGTAAAAGATATGCCGGGAGAGGTGTTTCTGCAGGAAAAGAAGATGTGCATAATGCTATTAAGAATGTGGATAAGGGATTATTTCCGCAGGCATTCTGTAAGATTGTTCCAGATCACTTAACTGGAGATGAAGATTATTGCCTTATTATGCATGCAGATGGTGCGGGTACAAAGTCTTCTTTGGCTTATATGTACTGGAAAGAAACCGGAGACCTTTCTGTTTGGAAAGGGATAGCCCAAGATGCACTTATCATGAATATAGATGATCTTCTTTGCGTAGGTGCGGTAGATAACATTATGCTTTCCTCTACGATTGGAAGAAATAAAAACCTAATTCCCGGAGAAGTTATTTCAGCAATAATCAATGGAACCGAAGAATTGCTTCAAGATCTCAAAAGTTTTGGGGTTGAAATTCATTCCACTGGTGGTGAAACTGCAGATGTGGGTGACTTGGTGAGAACTATAATTGTAGATTCTACAGTTACGGCAAGGATGAAGAAAAAAGATGTAATTAACAATGCGAATATAAAACCCGGAGATGTGATCGTCGGTCTGGCTTCTTTTGGACAAGCATCTTACGAAAAAGAATATAATGGAGGTATGGGTAGTAATGGACTTACTTCTGCAAGACATGATGTGTTCTCTAAGATTTTAGCTGAAAAATATCCAGAAAGTTTTGATAGCAGTATCCCGGAAGAGCTTGTTTATTCGGGAACAAAATCGTTAACCGATGCCATTGAGAATTCTCCAATAGATGCAGGTAAGTTGGTTTTATCCCCAACAAGAACCTATGCGCCAATTATTAAAAAAATTCTATCACAATATACAAACTCCGATATTCACGGGATGGTACATTGTAGTGGTGGAGCACAAACGAAAATCCTTCATTTTATAAAAGATCTGCATATTATAAAAGATAATTTGTTTGAAGCACCTCCTTTGTTTAAGTTAATTCAGAAGGAAAGTAAAACCGATTGGAAAGAAATGTACCAGGTGTTTAATATGGGACATAGAATGGAACTTTATGTTAACGAAGAGATAGCAGATGAGATCATTTCCATTTCAAAATCTTTCAATGTAGACGCGAAAATTATTGGAAGAGTTGAAGCTTCTAATGATAAATCGCTTACTATAAGAAGTGAATACGGTGAATTCAACTATTAATTTTTAACCTGTTTTGTAACAGGGTCAATCTGTTTTTTATTTAAATTGAGCGAAATGAACTTCTTTAAGTGCAGCTAAAATGTTTACTTAGAATTTTTTCTAAGCTATATGAAACCCTACAAGTATTTTCTACCTGTTTTCACTCTCATTCTTATTGTAATTAACCTGGGTTGTGAGCAATTTAGATGAAATGCTTGGTCGTTGGGTAAGATTTGCATCTATGCTTTCTTTTTTCTTGCTTTTTATATCGCCATGGTATTTTAATAAACGAGGACTTCTTGTTTTTACACTCCTCTTAATTTCTGATGGTTTACTCATAAATTATGAGGATCCAGTGTTTAACGCCCTTCTTTTTATAGTTCGGACTGCAACCTTCCTAGCCTTATTAGGATTAGTTTTTGGTCGTTTAAGACATTTACAAACCAATTTATTTCAAAAGATAGTTTTTATAATTGTCTAAGTTCAAGTAATAAGTGCGAAACTAATATTTAAAACTCTTGGGGGCTAGCCCCAAGAGTTTTAGGATCAATTGATATATTAGTCTTGCATGAAAAAATACAAACAATTGAACCCGAGTCAAAGGTATCAAATCGAAGCCTTATTAGAAACAAGAATCACTAAAAGTGAGATTGCTGATATTATAGGGGTCCACCCCGCAACTATTTATAGGGAACTGGGCAGGAACACTGCCAAGCGGGGAAGGACATCTGGTAAATACATGGCAACAAACGCACAGAGGCGGACAGGTTCCCGTCACAAATGCAAGCCCAAGCAAGTATTGTTGACAGAACCAATGAAAGAGCGCATTGCCGAATTGCTTCGTTTTGAGAAGTGGAGTCCCGAACTTATCAGCAAACGTTTAGAACTTGACGGCGAAGCCTGTGTGAGCCATGAAACAATATACCAGTGGATCTGGAGTGTCAAGAAAAGCAAGAAGAGAAAAGATGCCAAGTATTCCAAGCTCTACAAGAACCTCAAGCACGGCAGTAGAAGGCAGAAAAGGGGGAACACAAAGGACAAAAGAGGGTGTATCAAAGGTCGCGTGGGTATCGATCAACGTCCCAGTATTGTAGAAGAACGGAAACGCATTGGGGATATAGAGGTCGATCTAATGATGGGGAGCGAACACAAATCGGCACTTTTAGTAATGACCGATAGAGCTACCCTTATTACAATGTTGGAGAAACTAAGCGGCAAGGAAGCTAGCGAAGTGTATGAAAAAATGGAGCAAAGACTTACTAATTTTAGCTCTTCCTGGATAAAGACATTAACTTTTGATAACGGTAAGGAGTTTGCTCAGCATCAAAAAATAGGACAACTCTTAAATGCTAAAACGTATTTCACAAGACCTTATACCTCACAGGACAAAGGAACAGTGGAAAATAGAATAGGCGTGATAAGGAGATTCTTCCCGAAGAAAACAGACTTAAGAAAAGTCCCAGACAAACGAATAAAAGAAGTTGAAAGATTACTAAATTACAGACCTATTAGAAAGTTTAATTATCATAACCCAATTGAAACCCTAAAGAATAAATGTTTCGCACTTATGGGTTGAACTCAGCTTGCAATAGGATTGAATATATTCTTATTATATAATCTAGTAGAAATGGTCCCTCCCGGCCAGTCTTATACTTTTTATGATATACTATTTTATCTTTATGGAGTTTCAGTGATTGTTTGTGTAACGGGGGCCGTTTCCTTTAGTAACAGGTATGCCAATAGAGCATCTATTTTCTTCTTAGGTTCCGTTTTATGTCTTGCTTTTTCAGATCTCACGTGTTTTATTGCATTCACTTTGGGGTTTTCAGAATTCTCTTTAGTAGTTATTATCTTCAATATTTTGGGAATTACTTTTTTACTCAAATTCATGTTTTTAGAGAGATTGGAAAATAAGGATGAAAGCTATCTTCATGATCGGCAAGGCTAAAAATAAATAGGTTACATAATATTCCATGTGTTAATAATCATGTAATTTTAAGCTTGCCTATAAAAGACCATATTAAATCTTGGATTTATCTATTAGATAATATTAGTTTTGCTACAAACCTGCCACTTTTGCATTTCAAATAAATGAAAAATCTCAAAATTTTACTTGTTGTAATAGGAGCCATTCTATTAATTTCCAACTTTTATGTAATCCATGAGTTTGGATTGTTAGAAAGTAGGTGGCTACGCATTCTTGGGACCTCAATTTTATTCTCGATTTTTTTGATTGGGGCTAAACGCAAAGAACCATTTTTAATAATTGGATTCATCCTGCTTTTAGTTTCAGACTTTTTACTACTCAAATATGAAATACCTTGGGTTAAAAAGTTGACGTTTACCTTAGTTATCTTAGCTTATTTATCTTTGATTAAACACATTAGACCTTACGTAAGGAGTCTAGAGGCCAATTTATTACAGAAAGGATTATTTGTAGGAGTTTTAGGGATAAATATTGTGATGCTCTATTTATTAATAGATATGGTTGGCTCTAAGTGGGATGATTCATGGCATACATTTTTGTTCTATCTCTATGGAATGTCAATGATCGTAATGGTTATTCTTGGTTTTTCATACTCAAATAGATATAGTGATAAATCTTCGTTCTATTTTTTATGGGCAGTTCTAGGCTTTGTGATTTCCGACATCTCTAGCTTTATGGCCTATTATTTAAACGTTGAAGAATTTTACTATCCAGACAGGATATTTTATATTATAGGCTTATTGTGTTTGGTGAAATTTTCCCAGATGGGTAAAAATAAAGAAATGGTAAAATCCTATGGATTTCTTTAAAGAAGTATAAAACCAATAGAAGACTTACTAAATCACCTCTATATAATTGGTGAAATTAGTGTAAATTTGCATCGAAAAATCATTAGAAAAGTTTATGATTGAGAAGTTGAATATCGTGAAGCAACGCTTTGATGAAGTGAATGATCTTATCATTCAGCCTGATATCATATCAAATCAGAAGCGTTATGTTGAGCTCAACAAGGAATACAAGGATTTGAAGGCACTTATGGATGTGCGTGAAACTTATATTGAGTTAACTGAAAACCTTAAGGAATCTGAAGAGATTATTGCCGATGGCAGTGATCCTGAAATGACTGAGATGGCAAAACTCCAAATGGAGGAGGCTAAATCTGAATTACCTAAGCTAGACGAGAAAATAAGAATGATGTTGGTTCCAAAAGATCCAGAAGACACAAAGAATGTGGTGATGGAAATTCGGGCTGGAGCAGGTGGAGATGAAGCCAGTATTTTTGCGGGAGATCTTTATAAGATGTATAATAAATATGCAGACAGCCGTGGCTGGAAATGTAATATTGTAGATTATAATGAAGGTACTAACGGAGGTTTTAAAGAGATGATCTTTGAAATTTCCGGGGATGATGTTTACGGAACTTTAAAATTTGAAGCTGGAGTTCACCGGGTTCAACGTGTCCCTCAAACAGAAACACAGGGGCGAGTGCATACCTCGGCTGCAACGGTAATGGTATTGCCAGAAGCAGAGGAATTTGATGTAGAGATAAACCCGAAGGAGGTAAGAGTGGATTTCTTCTGTTCTTCAGGACCAGGTGGTCAGTCTGTAAACACTACCTATTCCGCGGTACGTTTAACGCACCTTCCAACAGGATTGGTTGCCCAGTGTCAAGATCAGAAATCTCAACATAAGAACAAAGAAAAAGCATTTAGAGTATTGCGTTCTAGATTATATGATATGGAACTGGCTAAGAAATTAGAGGCAGATTCTGCTAAGCGTAATTCTATGGTTTCTAGTGGAGATAGAAGTGCTAAGATTAGAACTTATAACTATTCGCAAAGTAGAGTTACAGATCACAGGATCAATTTAACTTTATATGATCTTTCAAATATTATAAATGGGGATATCCAAAAGATAATAGATGAACTGCAATTAGTAGAAAACACTGAAAAGCTGAAGGAGAACAGCGATGCATTTTAGATATTAAAAATCAATAACCTCGGGACAAGTCCATTGAGGGATTTAATTTCCCGCTATACGCGGGATTTTTTATAGAGTTATTTTTGCAATTAATACAATACTATTTTTTTATGACCATTCAGGACCTTATAGCTCAAATACATGAAAAGAAATCTTTCCTCTGTGTAGGATTGGATACCGATCTAGATAAGATCCCAACCTATTTGCTTACTGAGGAGGATCCTATTTTTGCCTTTAATAAAGCGATTATAGATGCCACTCATAAGTATACCGTTGCCTATAAGCCGAATGTCGCCTTTTATGAAGCTCACGGTAGAAAGGGGTGGAAAGCTTTGGATAAGACCATAGAATATATCAAGACTAATTACCCTGAAATTTTTACAATAGCCGATGCTAAGCGTGGAGATATCGGGAATACTTCCAGGATGTATGCCAAGGCATTCTTTCACGAAATGGCTTTCGATTCGGTTACTGTTGCTCCTTATATGGGGAGAGATTCTGTAGAACCATTTTTAGAATTTAGGGAAAAGCATGCTATTCTTCTTGCGCTCACCTCTAATCAAGGAGCATTCGATTTCCAAACATTGGAATGCGATGGGCAAGAATTATATAAAAAAGTGTTGGAAACGTCTAAAACTTATAAAAATTCAGAAAGGCTTATGTATGTAGTGGGCGCTACAAAAGCAGAATTCCTTTTAGAGATCAGGAAAATTGTTCCAGATAGTTTTCTTTTAGTTCCAGGTGTTGGAACGCAAGGAGGCAGTTTGGAAGAAGTATGTAAATATGGAATGAACAAAAATGTAGGTCTCTTGGTGAATTCTTCTAGAGCGATCATTTATGCTTCTCAATCATCAAACTTTGCTGAAATTGCTGAAGCAAAAGCGGAGGTAATGCAGCGAGAAATGGCAGCCCAAATGGCTGCGCTCTTATCTTAAATTCTTAAGTGATGCTTGTTAAAGATCAGCTAAATCGTGACATTGATATTTCAAGGCCATTTAATAGGATTATTTCTTTGGTTCCAAGTTTAACCGAGTTGGTAATTTACTTAGGTTTAGAGGAAAAACTTGTAGGCATTACTAAATTTTGTATTCATCCTGAGGGTCTAAAGAAGACAAAAACAATTGTCGGTGGAACTAAACAGGTTCATTTAGATAAAATCCGTGATTTAAAACCAGATCTTATTCTTTGCAATAAAGAAGAAAACACCCTTGAAATGGTACAGGATCTGGAGAAGATATGTCAGGTGCATATCTCTAATATTATTACTTTTTCTGATTCCTTAGAGCTTATTAAAAAGTATGGTTTATTGTTTGAGAAAGAAAAAAAGGCAAATGAACTGGTTTCAGAATTATCAAAAAAAAACAGCTCTTTTCAAGCTAACTTGTCTTCAAAAAAAATAAAAGTAGCTTATTTTATTTGGAGAAGACCGTGGATGGTCGTTGGGGGCGATACGTTTATAAATTCTATGTTAGAGTTGAATGGCTGGGAGAATATATATAAAGGATCAGAAGGGAGATATCCAGAAATAGATTTAGAATTATTGAAAGATCAAAATCCAGATCTTATCCTTTTATCTTCAGAGCCTTTTCCTTTTCAGCAAAAACATATAGATGAAATTAGAGTGTTTTCTAATGCTCGAATAGAAATTGTGAATGGGGAATTTTTTAGTTGGTATGGCTCACGCCAGTTAAAGGCTTTTGACTATTTTAAAGAGCTACAGCTTTATTTATCTATGCCCTTATAATTTTTTCTTTTAAGCTGCTCTAAAATCTTTTTGGCTCGGGCATTAATTTTGTCGCTTTTTTCCTTATCAAACAAAGCAGTTTTAAATGCTTTTTCCATAAGCGCAGTATACTTTTGGCATAAGCGCTCTTCCTCTGTCTTAAATAACATTATATCAATCATCATATAGGGTTCTACTGCAAAAGTAAACCCATAGACTCCTAATATGTATTAAGTTGAGGTTAAAGTAATTGTAAATTTTATAACTAAATATTATAAAATCTAATCTTGCAGACTAAAAACTTTTCTCAGCAAATCGGTGGTTCTTGCTGAGAAGTTGGTTCTAATATCCTTTTCTTCAATTGCGATCATTGTGAAAACACCGTTTAAGGCTTCATTGGTCACATAATCTGGCAGATCTGGATTTACTTTACTGGTAAGAGGCAGCGAATTATACTTGTTTATTATATTAGACCATACTTCAGTTGCTCCAACCTTATTAAGAGAAGTGGTGATTACTGGATTGAATTTGGCGTATAATTGAGCTTCTGTTTTCTGGTTTAAATAGGTAGTTGCAGAGGTGTTATTTCCTAGTAAGATATTTCGGGCATCAGTAAAAGTGATCTCTTTTACGGCCGTCACGAAAATTGGAGTGGCCTCTTTAACCGCATCTTCTGCAGCTCTATTCAATACTTTAAGACCTTCATCTGCTAAGGAGCTTAATCCAACATCTCTTAAAGTTTTATCTACTTTTTGAAGTTCTGGCGGTAGTGAAATGCGAACTAATTCATTTTTAAAAAAACCATCCTCTTTTGTAAGCTTAGTAACTTGTTTATCTATTCCAAAATCCAATGCTTGTCTTAATCCAGAAGCAATTTCAGTATTAGTTACTCCGTATTCACCTCCGGGTAATTGAGTGGCTATACTTTGTAATTCTGCGCATCCATAGAAGAAAGGGATAAGTATAAGAATGTATAATTTTTTCATGATTTTTTTTCTAAATATAAACAATAAATATTCCAAAAAAAGCAGCTGCAAACTTTGTAACACTTTTTCCGTTTTTCTGAATTCCTTAAAATTAGATGAAACAGGGGTATTTAGCTACGAATTTAGTAAATTGCAACTCCAAAAATTCAAAATAAAAATGCAAGATCAAACGCCATATATCCCTAAGAATAAAGTAAGAATAGTAACAGCAGCCTCCCTTTTTGATGGTCATGATGCAGCAATAAATATTATGCGTCGTATCATTCAGTCTACAGGAGTAGAGGTAATTCACTTAGGTCATGATCGTAGTGTAGAAGAAGTGGTGAATTGCGCTATTCAGGAAGATGCAAACGCCATCGCTATGACTTCTTATCAAGGAGGACATAACGAGTATTTTAAATATATGTATGATCTGCTTAAGGAAAAAGGCGCAGAGCATATCAAGATCTTTGGTGGTGGTGGTGGGGTGATCCTTCCTTCAGAAATTAAAGAACTTATGGATTATGGAATCACACGAATCTATGCCCCAGATGATGGACGAGAAATGGGATTGCAAGGAATGATAAATGATCTCGTAAAAACTGCAGATACTCCGACTCCTCCGTTAGAAAATGCTGATAAAACACAAAGCCTACTAGAGGATAAAAATAGTAATACAATCGCCAGATTGATTTCTTTAGCTGAAAACAGGCATGAGGATTTTGAAAAGGCATTCAATAAAATAGAACTCAACGGAAAGAGAACTCCTGTTCTGGGAATTACTGGAACTGGTGGGTCTGGAAAATCCTCCTTGGTTGATGAATTGGTTAGAAGATTCTTAATAGACTTTCCAGAGAAGACCATTGGAATTATTTCTGTAGATCCTTCAAAACGTAAAACAGGTGGCGCATTGTTAGGAGATAGAATCCGAATGAATGCAATTAATGACTCTCGAGTTTATATGCGTTCCTTAGCAACCAGACAATCTAACTTAGCTTTGTCTAAATATGTATCTGAAGCAGTTGAAGTTTTAAAAGCAGCAAATTTTGATCTTATAATTTTAGAAACTTCAGGAATTGGACAATCTGATACTGAGATATTAGAACATTCTGATGCTTCATTATATGTAATGACTCCTGAATTTGGAGCAGCTACGCAGTTGGAGAAGATAGATATGTTGGATTATGCAGATCTGGTAGCGATTAATAAATTCGATAAAAGAGGCGCTTTAGACGCCCTTCGTGATGTTAAAAAACAATATCAGCGTAATCATGGTTTATGGCATGACGATCCTGACACACTTCCTGTATATGGTACTATTGCTTCCCAATTCAACGATCCGGGAATGAATACACTTTACAGAAAGTTGATGAATAAGGTAGATGAAAAAACGGAAGCTGCTTTATCTTCCACTTTTCATATTAATGAAGACAAAAGCGAAAAGATCTATGTGATTCCTCCAAGTAGGGTGAGATACCTTTCTGAAATTTCTGAGAATAACAGGAAATATGATAAGACAGCAGGCAGTCAACAGGAAGTTGCACAAAAACTTTACGGAATTTATAAAACAATAGGATCTGTTAATAATGTTACCTCAAACGAAGATGAGAAGTCTTATTTAGATAAGAATGGCTTGAACAGTGAAAAAATTCTAAAACAAATACAGAAGGAAGTAGACAAAGATTTCATTAAACTTTTAATTGCTGAATTTGATCGCGTTAAATTAAATCTAGATCCATACAATTGGGAGATCATTACTGGTTGGGAAGAAAAAGTAAATAAATATAAAGAGCCGATATATTCCTTTAAAGTAAGAGATAAGGAACTTAGGATAGAAACGCATACCGAATCTTTATCTCATTCTCAAATTCCGAAGATCGCTTTACCAAAGTATCAAGCTTGGGGAGACATCTTAAAATGGTGTTTGCAAGAAAATGTTCCTGGAGAGTTTCCTTACACTGCGGGATTATATCCTTTTAAAAGAGCCGGAGAAGATCCTTCCAGAATGTTTGCTGGCGAAGGCGGACCAGAAAGAACAAATAGACGCTTTCATTATGTAAGTGCGGGATTACCGGCAAAGAGACTTTCTACAGCCTTCGATTCTGTGACACTTTACGGGAATGATCCAGATTTAAGACCAGATATCTACGGAAAAATAGGAAACGCAGGTGTATCCATTTGTTGCTTGGACGATGCTAAGAAGTTATATTCCGGATTCGATTTGGCCGATGCCATGACCTCTGTGAGTATGACCATTAATGGTCCTGCTCCAATGTTATTAGGATTCTTCATGAATGCTGCTATAGATCAGCAATGTGAAAAACATATCGTAGAAAACGATCTTCAGGATGAGGTAGAAGAGAAGATCAAGAAGATATATAAGGATAAAAAAATAGATCGCCCTGCATATCAAGGTCCGCTTCCAGAAGGAAACAACGGCCTGGGATTGATGTTGTTAGGAGTCACGGGAGACCTTGTGCTTCCGGCAGATATTTATGCTAAGATCAAAAAAGATACGTTGAATGTTGTTCGTGGAACAGTTCAAGCAGATATTTTAAAGGAAGATCAAGCTCAAAATACGTGTATCTTCTCTACGGAATATGCATTGAGACTGATGGGAGATGTACAAGAATATTTTATTGAAGAGCAGGTAAGAAACTTTTATTCGGTTTCCATTTCTGGATATCATATTGCTGAGGCAGGAGCAAATCCTGTAACTCAATTGGCATTAACCTTGGCTAACGGATTTACTTATGTAGAGTATTACCTGAGTCGTGGGATGGATATCAATAAATTTGGACCAAACCTTTCGTTCTTTTTCTCTAACGGAGTAGATCCAGAATATGCCGTAATCGGAAGAGTTGCCCGAAAGATCTGGGCAAAAGCGATGAAGTATAAGTACGGAGCAAATCCAAGAGCTCAAATGTTGAAATATCACATTCAGACCTCAGGACGTTCTTTACATGCACAGGAAATAGATTTCAATGACATTAGAACCACGCTTCAGGCGCTCTATGCTATATATGACAACTGTAACTCCTTGCATACAAATGCGTACGATGAAGCTATTACAACACCTACAGAGGCTTCAGTAAGAAGAGCGATGGCTATTCAGCTTATTATCAATAAAGAATTAGGTCTTACCAAGAACGAGAATCCGATTCAGGGAGCTTTTATCATAGAAGAGTTAACAGATCTTGTGGAAGAAGCTGTTCTTTTAGAATTCGATAGAATTACCGAAAGGGGTGGCGTATTAGGTGCTATGGAAACTATGTACCAAAGAAGTAAGATCCAGGAGGAAAGCTTGTATTATGAAACTTTGAAGCATAACGGTGAATTTCCAATTATTGGAGTGAATACCTTTTTAAGTTCTACAGGTTCTCCAACAGTAACTCCTGGAGAGGTTATTAGAGCTACGGAAGAAGAAAAACAATACCAGATAAGCACTTTGAAGAACTTGCATAAAGCCTTTGGAGACGAATCTGCAAAAGCCTTGGAATTGATTCAGGAAGCAGCTATAAAGAATGAGAATTTATTCGAAGTTTTAATGGATGCAACCAAAGTTTGTTCTTTAGGTCAAATCACTTCAGCAATGTTTGAAGTTGGTGGGCAGTATAGAAGAAACATGTAAGCAGAGAGCCACATTTCAATTTTATTGAAATGTGTGCGAATCGCTTATCCCGATGAGCGCAGCGAGATCGGGATCTCTTCTTTCTGGGAACTTTTTTTAGGTAAAAGCGTGCGAATCGCTTATCCCGATGAGCAGAGCGATATCGGGATCCCTTTTAGTAGAACTATGATAATAAAGAGTGAATGAAATGTTTATCCCGATAAGCAGAGCGATATCAAGATAATTAAAATGCACAACTAAAAAATCCCAATTCATAAGAATTGGGATTTTTTTGAAAGTCAAATTTATAAAGAAACAAAAAGTAGGGTAATTGAATCTTACAAAGTTAACTTCCAGATTCGTTGGAGTTTTCTGAATTTTTTTAGCTCATACCTAAGAACTCTAAGAAATTCTCTTCCGTTACTGTTAGAGAGTTCTAAACGCTCGCAATTTTTGTATAGCAAATTGGTAAGACGGGTAACAGAAGCAGCATATTTATGTTTTTCTTCAGCAAATGGTTCACTTTCTGCCCTTAAAATATTTGGCACTAAAGCAATAGACTGCTGAACAATATCTCCTGAAAAGTAAATATCTTGATCTTCCTTTCCATTTTGTTTAAGAACAGCTAAATCCTGAACCAGATAATTAGAAATACGTCTGGAAATATTAAGGATCTCTATCGCTTGGCGATATAAAGGAGAGTAATTAAAATCTGATCCGGTAATGGATTTCATAGCTAGACAACTTTTCTTTGACTTCCATAAAATTACTGACATATCAGAGAACTTTCCTTTTCAATTTAAAGTGATTGTGTACATTTACTTTAAATAAAATGATTTAAATAGTTAAAAAGATTAATTATGCCCATCGACCCTCTTAACTGGCAAATACTGGAATCACTTCAAAAAAACGCTAGACAATCTTTTGCTGAAATAGGAAGGAAGGTTGGCCTTACCTCTCCGGCTGTTGCTGAAAGGGTAAAGAAAATGGAGGATAGTGGCGTAATAAAAGGATATAAGGCCCAGGTTTCTTATCATAAAACGGGACATCAATTAAAAGCGGTGATTACCTTACGTGCATTTATGGGTAGATTGAAGCCCTTTTTGGAGAAAGTGAAGGAATTCAAGGAAGTAATAAATTGTTACCGAATTACCGGAAATGAAAATATTATCATGGAAGTTGTTCTATACGATCAATCTCATTTGGAAGAATTCATAGATAAACTCATTACTTATGGAGAAACAAAAACCCATATTATCCTCTCTAATGTAGTAGATCAAGGTCCTATTAAAAGAAGAGGATAACAAATTTATTTAGTGCCGCTAACCAGATACATTAATGAACCTCCCGCAGCGTGATATTGCTCCCGTTGCAAAGCACCCATCAAATGGTCGTCCCTTCGGGCATATTTTTCCTGATATTCAAAATAAAAGGGCATAAATTCTTCTCCAGCAGAGCTAAAGAAATCGATATCCTTTTGCGTTTTGGATTTCCAGGAACTACCAGTCATCCATTGTTTTAAAGTTGCTACTTGCTCCTTTGTACTATAAGGTGGATACATCGCGATCGCTTTATCCGATAATCGCACTTCAATATTATGCATTTCGGCCAAAGCGAACATTCCGGGTAAAAGATCTCCTAAGGAATTATCACCCTGCCCCATATTTTTCTTGCCTTTTTCTATAATCAATCTATATTTAATATGGTCTAAAGTCTCATCTACAGAATCGTTCTTGGAAAGCGATGTTTTGGTAAGACTTTGGATTATATTATTTGGTTCTACACATAACAAGGTTCCGCCTGGTTTTAGCACGCGTTTCATTTCTTCTAATGCCTGTTGAGGTTTAGGAACATGAATTAGAACCGTTTGGCAGGTTACCAGATCAAATTGATCATCCTCAAAAGGTAATTGTTGCGCATTTCCTTTTGTTAATACAAATGGATTTTTCGACTTTTCAAAAAGCCCTTCTAATGCTTCGTTTTTGGAATACCATCTTTCATCACTATCTACAGCTGTAATTTCGGCCTTAGGTGAAAGAAATGGAGCCAAGATTCGAGTCCAATGCCCTTGACCACAGCCAACGTCCAGCATAGAATTATATTTGCTTAATTCTAATCTTTTAGCCGTAAGCTCAATAAACGCAGAATTCCACCAGAAGTCTCTATAGTCCCCAAAATAACTCTCGGAGTGTCCCTTATTATCTTCTTGATCTTCCAACATTATTCCTTTTAGATGAATTTCCTCCGGATGTGTTTTTTTTGCTAGAATTACCATTTCTGGAAGGCCTACGCTGTTGTGGTTTCTTCTCTGGAATTTCAAAGAATGCCATAGGATAATCGTGATCTTCTATTACTGGAATTTTTTGGTCTATTAAATTCTGAATATCCTTTAAATATGCTTTTTCTTCAAAATCACAAAAGGAGATTGCTTTTCCGCTAGCACCTGCTCTCCCTGTTCGTCCAATTCTATGCACATAGGTTTCGGCGATATTTGGAATTTCGAAATTTATAACCAAAGCTAGATCGTCTATATCGATTCCTCTAGCAGCAATATCTGTAGCTACTAAAACTCGAGTGGTCTTATCTTTAAAATTCTTCAATGCTTTTTGACGTGCATTTTGAGTTTTGTTACCGTGTATAGCTTCAGCTTTAATTCCTACTTTAATAAGGTCTTTTACTACCTTATTTGCACCGTGTTTTGTTCGTGTAAAAACAAGAACTCTATCTGCTTCAGAAGATTTTAAAATATCTATTAATAAGTTCTTTTTATTGGTTTTATCTATGAAGTAAACTTCCTGTCCAATTCTTTCAGCAGTAGAGGAAACTGGAGTTACGGAAACTTTCAAAGGATCATTCAAAATACTATTTGCAAGATCTATAATAGAATTTGGCATAGTAGCAGAAAAGAATAATGTTTGCCTTTGAGCAGGAATTTTCTTGATCACTTTTTTCACATCGTGAACAAATCCCATATCCAGCATTCTATCTGCTTCATCTAAGGTGAAGATCTCGATATTGGAAAGGGAAATAAATCCTTGGTCCATAAGGTCTAGTAATCTTCCAGGGGTTGCAACCAAGATATCCACGCCATTTCTAAGCGCTCGTACTTGAGAGTTCTGATTAACACCACCAAAGATAACCAGATGTTTAAGATCGCTAAATTGACCATACTCGGTTATACTTTCTCCAATTTGGATTGCAAGTTCTCGGGTTGGAGTTAAAATAAGACTCTTTATAGTTGTCTTGCGACCTCCATTATTAAGGTTGCTGTTTAGTAGTTGAATGGTTGGAATAGAAAAAGCTGCTGTTTTTCCGGTTCCGGTTTGAGCGCAACCTAAAATATCTCTTCCTTTTAAAATGGCTGGGATAGATTGTGCTTGTATTGGGGTTGGTGTAGTATATCCTACTTTTTGAACTGCCTTATATAAGGGCTCAGTTAATTGTAAATCGTTAAATGTCATGTATGAATTATAAATGCCGTCCTGTATTAATGATAGGACAGGCTATGTGTAAAATGTTGCTTACTGGAGAAGATTGCAACCGGATGCAAAGGTACTATTTTATTTTAATATGTGATTATCTTTTCTTATTTGAAGATCTAACCACTTGAAAGACAGGTTATCTTTAGAAAGTTATAGTCTGTTTTAGTTAAATATATCTCAATTGTAATATAGTTAGTAATTGTACGACTACTAAGCAATTATCTTTGATAAAAAATTAGAACACCATGAAAAATTATACTTTACATTTCCTGATAATGACCATAGTTACTGGATTACTTGGCTTTGCAGGATTAACATTCTATGGAATTGAAGTGGTCAGAGTATTGTTTTTGATTTTTGCAGATTTATTAATAGTAGCATTAATTTCTAAAACATTTTTTTCAGACACCAAAGAGATTAAATTACAGAGAGTTAAGAAATAATCTCCAACAAAACATCCCTACAAATTACATTAGACCACAGAAATGTGGTCTTTTTTATTTCCTTAAATTCTGCTACTTTAGAAGTATGAAAATCACCTCTCCCATATATAGTAAACTTTTATTTCTTTTATTTCTCTCACAATCGCTTTTTGCTCAAGAGCTATCTCTTATTAAAGGCGCTGTTGTAGATAGTTTGCCCATAAACGACAGTATTTCAGAAAGTTTTGCGATGTATTTACCTAGAAATTATTCAGCAGATAAAAACTGGCCTATTGTTTTTGTTTTTGATAACGAGGGTCGAGGTATAAATGTTGCCAGATTGTTTAGTATTGCAGCTGAAGATCAGGGATATCTTTTAGTAGCTTCTAATAATGTCTCTAAGGAAGATTCCTTGATAACCAATTTAGAAATTGCTTCAAGACTTGTAGAAAAGATTTCGCTAAACTTTCCAATTGATGCAAATAGAGTGTATACCGCAGGCTTAAAGGAAGGTGCCCTTGTGGCAAGTGCTTTACCAGTGGTTTATCCTAAAATTAAAGGAGTCTTGGTTGTGGAGTATGTCTGGTTAAATAAAGATTTTCTGAATAAGGCTAATAAAAAACGGACTATAGTTGGCTTTGCAGGTTATAAAAGTGATTCTTATAATAATTTCAACGAAAGTTTTAATTTATATAAAATTCTCGATTATGATCCATTAATCTATAATTATGAAGATGAGCACAAGTGGCCTTCAGTAAGATTAATTTCACATGGTTTGGGAAGCTTTACATTACAGGCAATGCTTGATGGTAATCAACCTAAGGATGCCGAAATGATCAATAGCCTATTCGAATCTGAATTAGAAACAGCTCAAAGTTGGAGGCGGCAGTTAAATTTTTACAAGGCTTACGAATTGCTGGAACTTATGCGAGATAAATATAAATATTTCGATAAGAAAAGTGAAATTCGAGACCTCCAAAGGGAAATTAGAAGGGAATCGATTTATAAAGAACAACGCTCTCAATATAATTCAGCAAAAATAAAAGAGCAGAATTTGCGCTATCAATATCCTTTACTTTTGGAAGAAGATCTAGCGGCTAATAATTTTGAAAATATTGGTTGGTGGGTGCAACAAGTAAAAGAAATAGATTCACTCAAAAACTCTAAAATAGTAGCCGAAGCTGAAGTAGGCTATAGGTTAGAAGATTATTTGCAGACCTATATAAAAGAGAGGTTTAAGGATTTAAAAATGACTAAGGCGGGAATAGATAGTTTAATCCTTATATCGATACTGCGAACGGTATTCGACAAAGAAAATCCCGCGGGCTATTTCTCAATAATTTCTTTAAGTGCTCAGGATGGAGATTATTATACAGCAATGTTATATTTAGAAGATCTTCTCAAAACAGGATATAAGAATTTAGAGCAATTGTATGATATCCCTGGAACTTTGGATCTCAAATTAAGTCCTGAATTTAATGAGTTGTTGAAAAAATATTTAGGAGAATCTAAGTACTATAATATTCCTATTGAAAATTAGATGTTGGTAGAGGTTTCCTTTTTTAACAAATAGGCCAAATAAACCAATAGTCCGCAAGCCACAGCAGCTAGCGCTATCATTACATTCCATGTAAATACATACCCAAATTTGCTAATTAATTGCATTCCTGAATTATGACCAAAAATATGGCTAATTGAAAATGCAATACTATACAATGCCATATATGAACCTTGCTTACCTTTATCGGCTCTGGTTAGTGCAAAAGTATTTGAAAATGGAAATGCAATCATTTCTCCAACTGTCATTAAGATCATGCCTATCACTAATACTCCTATCCAGCCAGTAAGGTTTATAGCTACAAAGCTTAATCCAACCAATATCGTCCCTATAATTACATGAAAAATTGCAGTTACTTTTTTATTTTCAAGATATTTTATCAAGGGCATTTCAAAAAGGAAAATCAAAAAACCATTCAATCCTAATAAAATCCCTATTTCTAATTCTGTGAGTCCGTGTTCTTGTGCATAAAATAAAGGCATGGTGGAGAAGTATTGCAGAAATATAAAACCAAATAAAACCATAGCGCCTATAAATATGAGATATGGAAAATCTTTTATTACTCTTTGCGGATCCAAATTCACCTCCCTTATATTTTCGACTGCTTTCTTAGGGTGCAATAGTTTAAGTAATAATATCCCTGCAAGTAAGCAGGTAATTCCATCTACCCAGAACAAGCCGCTATATCCTGCACTGGCAATTATTAGGCCTCCTATAGCAGGGCCTGCAGAAAATCCTAGATTAATGGCCAATCTAATTAAAGTTACAGATCTCGTTCTATTTTGGGGTTTACTGTATGCGCTAATTGCCACAAAAACGGCAGGTCTAAAAATATCTGCAGCTGTCATAACCAAAAAGATCCCAGCGCAAATTCCCCAAAAGGAGCTTGGGAATTGTAAGAGCACGAAAAGCACTGAAGATATAAGTAAGCTTCCCGCCATAGTTTTATAATGGCCAATACTATCTACTAATTTACCACCCAGCCAGGATCCAGTAACTGAACCAAGTCCGAAAAAAGTAAGAATCCATCCAACTTCTTCCAGAGAAAAGCCTCGGTTTTTATTCAGATATAAAGAAAGAAAAGGGATTACCATGGTACCAGCCCTGTTAATAAATGTTATTAACGCCAATAGCCAAACCTCACGCCTTAAATCACTAAAGGAGTCTACATAGGAACGAAAGATCTTTTGAAACATTGAGATTGGTTTGGGACCAAAATTAGTTAATTTTTTCAATGATTTTTTTTAAATAAAACCTTCATTATACAGGGAGTTTGATCCTTAAAAGATAATTATCTAAATCCGGTTTTGTGATACTAGTTGTTTCGTTATCCTGTTCAGATAGCTACCGGGATTGCAGAAGTTTGGGGCAAATATAGGATAACGTATAAAAAATAGCTTATACCAATTTAGATAGATATAAGCCTAAGAATACGGCTGCAAAGCCTGCTATTATGCTGCCAAATGTGTATAATGCGAAATTGGTATAATCTCCGGCTCTAAGAAAAGCTTGGTTTTCGAATGCAAAGGTTGAGAAGGTGGTAAAGCCGCCACAAAATCCAGTTGCTAGAAATAAGATTGTGTTGTTAGAAAGTGCGCCAGATTTTAGAGAAATTCCAAGAATTAATCCTAATAAAAGACTCCCAATAATATTTACTGTAAAAGTGCCAAATGGAATTTCTAGTGCAGATTTGTTTAAACCCCTAGAGATCACGAAGCGTAACGCACTTCCTAAACCCCCACCAAGAAAAACCATTAATATCGCTTTCATTTAAAGGATTATAAATATTATAAGATAGGTTGTTCTTCAACTTTTAAAAGTGGAATATAGATCTCTGTTACCCAAGTCGCTGGATTTGGAGATTTATCTGAACCAATAGAATACACTTCGAAAGCTGGACTATCTGGATTTACTGGTAAACTATTTTCTTGGGCATATTTATAAGCATCCTCCCAAGCTTCTTTTAAGTTTTTATAATCTCCTTTTAAAGTAGTCTTTATTACTTTTTGCACAGGCATCATTCCGTTTAAGACCGTGCTTTCTGCTGGAGTTATAATTAAACTTGGTGTGAAAAATCCGGTTGAATAGATTGCAGAATTATTCTGTTCATCAAATTTATTATAAAGCACAATAGGATTTCCCATTTTAGAGATGTTATTTTCCTCCATATATAAAGAAACATCCGCAAACATCGTTTGCATCTTAGTTTGTATCTGGGAAATTTTTGTAGCCGTAGTAGTATACATATAAAATCCTCCTCCATGAGTGGTAACGCCATCTACATTGATAGAATAGGAACTCATTTTCTCAAGTACCACAGCATTTAATTTTTCTAAACCTTCCTTGTACATAGGACGGATCATTTCAGAAAAACTCTCGTTCATAAAAGTGAATGTAAGTTTTTCCATAAAACTTTGCTTTCCTTGAATTCCCCAAGTTACCTGAGTGCCTTCTTCTACTTCAACAAAATTCCAATAGACATCGCTTTTAGATTCGCCATATGATGATTTAAACATTAAGATCTGTTCTATGTCGGAATTTGGAATTACTTTAGTATTACTGATGGAACCATCTCCTAATTCTTCACTTTTCCATGAATAGCTAGCACCTTGGCCAATAGTTTTTTCGGGATAATTGATAATCATATCCTCTGAATCGTCCATCCAAGGACCCCACTGCTCCCAATTCTTAAAATTATTTACTTCATTAAACACCACAGGAACCGGCGCATTTATAATTGCAGTCTCCTCTACTTGATAATTTCCATCTTTTGTGGCTACATAAATAGCTCCTGCAATAAATACAATAAGTAGTAAAAAAAATAAATATTTTAAAATTTTCATTTAAAATCAGGTGTTAATGAGGTTCAGAATGCTAATATAGTTAAATATCTAGATGCTAATTACTACATTTGTAGGAAAATAAACAGAAAAAATATGAAAGTTAAATTCATTTTATCATTAATATTTATGTCTACCCTACTGTTCTCCTGTAAGGATGATAACAAGGGAAAAGAAGTTGCTGAAGCAGAGACTTCTGCCGAATCAAATTTCGATTATAATGTTGAAGAATTTGCAGATATAAAGGTTCTAAGATACCAAATTCCAGGATTTGAAGACTTGACCTTGAAAGAACAAAAATTGGTTTATTACTTAACTCAAGCAGGATTAAGTGGTCGTGATATTATGTGGGACCAGAATTATAGACATAATCTAGAAATTAGAGATGCTCTAGAGAATATCTACGCTAACTATAGTGGAGATAAAGAAGCTTCAGATTGGAAAGATTTCGAAACTTATATGAAGAGAGTTTGGTTCTCTAATGGGATCCATCATCACTATTCTAACGATAAAATAAAACCAGAATTCAGCAAAGAATATTTAGATACGCTTTTAGCTGAAACTAAAACAGAACTCACCGGTGAGCCTTATGAGGTGATCTTTAATGATAAAGATGCTAAAAAAGTCAACCTAGATCCTAACAAAGGTTTATTGGAAGGATCTGCGATAAATTTTTATGGTCCAGACGTAACTGCTGCTGAAGTTGAAGCTTTTTACAAAAAGAAATCTTCACCTAATAAAGATAAGCCACTTTCTTACGGATTGAATTCAACCTTAGTTAAAGAAAATGGTAAACTAGTAGAAAAAGTTTGGAAAAGTGGTGGATTGTATGGAGATGCAATAGACCAGATTGTGGTATGGTTAGAAAAAGCGAAAGCTGTTGCTGAAAATGAGGCGCAAGGAAATGCTTTAGGATTGCTTATAAAATATTATCAAACTGGAGATCTTCAGACTTGGGACGATTATAATGTTGCCTGGGTTGAAGCTACAGAAGGAAATATAGATTATATCAATAGTTTTATTGAAGTTTACAACGATCCATTAGGTTATAGAGGATCTTATGAAAATATTGTACAAATCAAGGATTTTGAAATGTCTAAAAAAATGAAGGTTTTGGAAGACAATGTACAATGGTTTGAAGATAATTCTCCTTTGATGCCGGAGCACAAAAAGAAATCTGTAGTTGGAGTAACTTACAAAACTGTAATGGTTGCTGGAGAGGCTGGAGATGCTTCACCTAGTACGCCAATTGGAGTTAATTTACCAAATGCCAACTGGATTAGAGCTGCTCATGGTAGTAAATCTGTTTCTTTAGGAAATATTATTGAAGCTTATAATAATGCAGGAAGTACTGGTATCTTACAAGAATTTGCTAATGACGAAGAAGAAATTGCTTTGGAGGAAGAATACGGGCAGAATGCAGATAAACTGCACACCGCACTTCATGAAGTTGTAGGTCACGCTTCTGGACAATTGAATCCTGGGGTTGGAGAAACTAAAGAAACTTTAAAGAACTATGCTTCTACAATGGAAGAAGGTAGAGCAGACCTTGTAGGTCTTTATTATTTAATGGATCCAAAGATCCAGGAACTTGGATTAACAGATGACTGGAAAAAGACAGGGAAGGCTGCTTATGATGGGTATATTAGAAATGGATTAATGACCCAGTTAAGAAGATTGAACATAGGAGATGATGTAGAAGAGTCTCACATGCGTAATAGACAATGGGTAAGCGCATGGGTTTATGAAAAAGGGAAAGAAGAAGGAGTTATCGAGAAAGTAACCAGAGATGGTAAAACGTATTTCGATATCAAAAACTATGAGCGTTTACGTGAGTTATTTGGAGAGCTATTAAAAGAAACCCAAAGAATTAAATCTGAAGGTGATTTTAATGCTGCAAAGAATTTGGTAGAGAACTACGGGGTTAAAGTAGATCAAGCTATTCATAAAGAAGTTCTGGATAGAAATGCACAGTTCAATTCTCCTCCTTACAGCGGATTTGTAAATCCTGTGCTGGTTCCAGAGATGGATGACAACAACGAGATCAAATCTATTAAGGTTACACAACCTAAAGATTTTGCATCACAAATGATGGATTATACTAAGAACTTTCACTTCTTGAAAAAGGAAGAAAAAGTAGCTGAGACTGTAGAATAAACAGCTGGAAACTTAATTCAAAAAGCCTCGATAAATTGTATTTATCGAGGCTTTTTTTTTGTTTTATTATTAAGGATTAATGTTTGAGATAAGACTTAATTACAAACAGTAATCCAATAAAAATAAGGAAACCAAGGAGCACATATAAACTTCCTTTATGATATTTTTTGTGGATGGCAATATCTTTTCTATAACTGAAGATTATTACTACTACAAACGAAAGAAAAAATATTGCAGCAAAAATCCATTGTCCGGTACTAAACATTTTTGTTATTTTAGGGCAAAGTTAACTTTTAAAACGCAATTTATAATGAAAAGAAGAATTGAAGCCGTACAAGAATTTCATACCGCATTTGGATTGGGAATGAATGATAAGCCTATTGCAGATCTTGGTGAGGCAAAAAACATGCTTCGCTTTAATTTGATGAAGGAGGAAAATGAGGAATACCTGGAAGCTGCCAATAATAATGATCTTACAGAAGTGGCTGATGCCTTGGGAGATATGTTATATATTTTATGCGGAACCATTATAGAACATGGGATGCAACATAAAATAGAAGAGGTCTTTGAAGAGATACAACGCAGTAATATGAGCAAGCTTGGTGATAATGGAAAACCAATTTACAGGGAAGATGGAAAGGTGTTGAAAGGGCCAAATTATTTTAAGCCTGAGATCCAGAAGATTTTAGAAAAGTAAATAATGTTAATTTCTATAATATGTTTCATTCTGCGCAGATAAAGAAGTCTGTCATCCCGACGCTAGGAGGGATCTCTAGTTATATTGATCCTGTTTTATTGGGATTTTTCAGTCCACTACGTTTCCTTCAAAATGACAACTCTGTTTTATTGTCATCCCGACGCTAGGATTAATGCTTAATTAGATCTTCAAATAAATCAGGTGACTTTTTGAGGTTTGCTAAATAGTCGTAAAATAATTCATGAAGAATAAGAATAAAAAAAAGCCTTGAAATTAATTTCGAGGCTTTTTTTTATTTATAAGTGGTAGATAGATTATTTCACTAAATATCTCCAACCATGCTTGTCTTCAGCTAAATTATATTGAATTTTCATCAATTTATCTTTAAAGAATGTTGCATAAGAATCTGTTAATTTAGGTAACTCATGTTTATCGCCCTTATAGCCAAATCCAGAGATCGGGTTAACAGTAGCGGCCGTACCAGTTCCAAAGATCTCTTTTAAAATTCCTTCCTTCGCAGCATCTAAAATTTCTTGAACAGGAACTTTTCTTATTTCAACATTAATATTATTCTCTTCAGCTAGAGCGATCAAACTTTTTCGAGTAATTCCGTCTAAAATTCGGTCGTTAGTAGGAGTTGTTATCAATGTGTCATTAATTCTGAAGAAAATATTCATAGTTCCAGCTTCTTCAAGGAAACTATGGGTATTAGCATCTGTCCAGATAATTTGTTGGTATCCTTCTTCCTTAGCCAAATTGGTAGGGTAGAATTGTGCTCCATAATTTCCTGCAGCTTTTGCAAATCCAACACCACCATCTGCAGCACGGCTATAGTTTTCAGAAAATTTCACTCTCACTTCTCCATTATAATAAGATTTTGCAGGAGAGCAAATAATCATAAATTTATAATTAGTTCCTGGGGAGGCTGAAACTCCAGGCTCAGTTGCAATTACAAAAGGTCTTATATAAAGAGAATTTCCAAATCCTTTTTTGATCCAGTCTTTATCCATTTTTAAAAGTGCATCTAGTGCGGTAAAAAAGTAGTCTTCCGGAAATTCGGGAATAGCCATTCTTTTAGCCGATATATTGATGCGGTTAAAATTATCTTTTGGTCTAAACATCCAGATCTGGTCTTGATCGTCCTTAAAGGCTTTCATTCCCTCAAATACTGCTTGCCCGTAATGAAAAACCTTTGCAGAAGGTTCCATGGAAATAGGTCCGTAAGGCATTATTTTAGGTGTCTGCCAAGATCCATTTTCATAATCACAAGTCATCATATGGTCTGTAAAAATGTACCCAAATTTTAAATTTTCAAAATCTATTGAATCTATTTTAGAGGTAGGGGCTCTTTTTATATCAATATCGATGGTTGGATCGTTCTTCATTATATCTGTTTTAGATTTGCAAATTTACCGAAATTAAAACAAAATCAAAGTTACATCGATTGAAATTATTAACAACCGCTATAATATTTTCAAAAATTTTATACAATTATTATTGATTTCTATAATAATCGTTAATTTTAGTGCTGTTTCAATATAAAATAGTCAAAATACTGAAAATCAGTCACCTTTATATTTATTCTTTATTGATGAAAGAGCTATTTGTTCCCACCTTTTTCTAAGTCTTTGGTTTTAAGACGTGAGTTTATCATAGATTTTTAAGATCAAGCATTTTAATTGCTTTAATTTTACCATTCAATATTCGAGATTTGAAAAGAGAGATAATTATTACTGGAGACGGTTCTTCTACCATCCATATTCCAGAATGGAATGAGCAATATCATTCTAAACATGGAGCTTTACAGGAAGCCAAACATGTTTTTATTAATACAGGATTGATCCCTTACATAAATGACACCAATAAAACCGAGATCAGCATCTTGGAAATTGGTTTTGGTACTGGGTTAAATGCCTTGGTTACATGGGAGGAAGCGTCTGCTCAAAATATCTCCATTAAATATACCGGAGTAGAGGCATATCCTGTGGCAAAGGAGGAAGTTGAAAAATTGAATTTTATTGAAGTGCTTAAAGATCCTAAGGCTGAATTTTTTTTTAAAGATATTCATTCTTCACAATGGGAAGTAGAAATGGAAATTACAGCAGGGTTTAAACTTACAAAACAGAAGAAATTCTTTCAAGACATTGAAGATCAGAAAATGTATGATCTAATTTATTTTGATGCATTTGGAGCAAGAGTCCAGCCGGAACTTTGGTCTGTGCAGATTTTTAGCAAAATGTATAATGCACTAAAGACAAATGGAGTTTTGGTTACCTATGCGGCAAAAGGTAGTGTTCGTCGTGCAATGTTAGAAGTCGGGTTTGTTGTAGAACGCCTACCTGGACCTCCCGGAAAACGAGAAATGTTAAGAGCAACAAAAAAATTAGAGATATAGTTGTTAAACCTAGTGAAAATGTTAGCTTTCATTTAAGTTCTCGTTTAACTTCAAACAAAAAAATATGCGAGTTTTAATTACAGGTGCTACAGGATTAGTGGGTTCAAACCTCGCTGATAAATGTATTGAAAAAGGAATTGAGGTTAATTACCTTACTACGAGTAAAGAAAAGATTGAAAACAAACCAAACTATAAAGGATTTTATTGGGATCCTACCACAAAGGATATTGATGATAACTGTCTAAATGATGTAGATGTAATTATACATTTAGCTGGAGCCAATATCGCTAAGCGATGGACTTCTAGTTATAAAGAAGAGATAATAGATAGCAGAGTGGAAACTGCCAAAATATTATTTAACTCCTTAAAGTCTTCAAAGAAGAACATATCACAATTTATTTCTGCAAGTGCTATAGGTATTTATCCAAGCTCTTTGCAAAAACTTTACACGGAAGATGAATCTAATACAGATGAATCTTTTTTAGGTGAAGTTGTAGAGAAATGGGAGGCAGCAGCAGATATTTTCAAAGATTTAAATATCAAAGTTACCAAAGTGCGTACTGGTTTAGTACTGGCAAAAAATGGTGGGGCTTTACAGAAAATGAAGGAGCCGGCAGATTTCAATTTAGGCGCAGCATTTGGAAGCGGTAAACAATGGCAATCATGGATTCATATAGAAGATCTAGCTAACTTATATTTGCACATTTTGGAGAATAATCTTGAAGGTGTGTATAATGGGGTAGCTCCTAATCCTGTGACAAATACCGAATTAATGGATGGGATCGCTAAGCAATTAGATAAAAATGTGTGGTTACCAAATGTTCCTGCAATTGCTCTTAAGGTAGCATTGGGAGATATGTCTACCGTAGTTTTATCTAGTCAATTAGTAAGTTCAGATAAAATAGAAAATACAGGCTTTATGTTTAAGTATAAGAACTTAACTAAAGCTTTAGAGGATTTATTGTAAAAAAAAAGAGGCTGCAATTTGCAGCCTCTTTTTATATCTTTCTTATGGAAATTAAGCTTTCTTAGCTTTAACTTCAATCATCAATTCGATCTCGTCATTAATGAATTTATCTCCTAATCCATCAAAAACAGATTTAGAACCATAATTCACATTCCATTTTGTTCTATCAATATTGAATTTTTCACTAGTTAATTCCATAGTGTCCTCATTTATGTTGATAGTCACAGGAAATTCAATATTTTTAGTAACATCTTTTAAAGTAAGATTCCCTTGTAACATTGTTTTCCCATCCTTTTCAGAAACGCCAGTAACTTCAAAAGTACCAGTAGGATATTTAGTTACATTAAAGAAATCTCCTTCTTTACCTTCTACAGTTCCTTTAAGGTGATTTTCAAGACTCAATTTATCGTCTCCCTCAAGATCTGTATCCTTAATAGAGTTCATGTCAATTACAAAAGTTCCACTTTCAATAACGCTATCATTAGCTTTAAAAGTTCCTTTTTGTAACTTGATAGTTCCAGTGTGTGTCCCTGTTGGTTTCTCACCTTGCCAGTTAATAACAGATGCGGTTGTGTCTACTTCAAAAACAGTAGCTTCCATTGTTGCGTTTGCAACTTCTTGAGCTTCTGTAGTTTCAGTTTCTTTATTTTCGTTTTTACATCCCACAACTGCCAATCCTATTGCAGCAATTGTAAACATATTCAATACTGTTTTTTTCATTTTAAACATAATTTTTAATGAAGTGCAAAATTAACAAGCTAAATAACACCCCTTTCATAAATATATATTAAAGTTTTTCAGATGACATTTTGACATTTTAATAGGATTGGCAACAAATTTGTCCTTTGCATGAAAACAAATTTTGCGCAACAATGAACAAACATAAGGATACCAATAATAGTGAAGATAATAATAAGGATTCTGTGAAAGATCAAATAGAAGAACTTTTGGACGATGCTATTGAGGAAGTAGAGGCAGGAGCAGATGAAGAGCAGCTATCCGAGAATGATCAATTAAAAGCAGATCTTGATAAGGAAAAAGACAAATTTTTAAGGCTTTTTGCTGAATTCGAAAATTTTAAGAGACGTACTTCTAAAGAGCGAATTGAGTTATTCAAGACCGCTAATCAAGAAGTTATGTCAGCTATGTTACCCGTTTTAGACGATTTTGACAGAGCGATGAATGAAATTAAAAAAGCTAAGGACAAAAACTTACTTAAAGGTGTAGAGCTTATTTACAATAAGTTTAATGAGACTTTGCTTAACAAAGGTCTAGAGCCAATGAACGTGAAGCAAGGTGATGTTTTTGATGCAGATATGCATGAGGCAATCACTCAAATTCCAGCTCCTTCAGATAAACTGAAAGGCAAGATAGTAGATGTGGTAGAGCGCGGGTATAAGCTTGGAGAAAAGATTATTCGCTATCCAAAAGTGGTGACAGGAAAATAATTCACATCTAAGTCGCTACTAAAAATTACAAAATCACAAAATGAAAGAGGATTATTACGAAATATTAGGATTAAGCAAAAGTGCAACGAAGGCTGAAATAAAAAAGGCTTACAGAAAGAAAGCGATAGAGTTTCACCCCGATAAAAACCCGGGCGATTCCAATGCAGAGGAAACCTTTAAGAAGGCTGCGGAAGCATATGAAATTCTTAGCAATGACGATAAGCGTGCTAAATACGATCGTTTTGGACACCAAGCATTTGACGGTGGTTTTGGCGGCGGCGGCGGTGGAGCCGGTATGAATATGGATGACATATTCAGCCAATTTGGCGACATTTTCGGAAGTGGTTTTGGCGGCGGTGGCGGCGGATTCTCTGGTTTTGGAGGCTTCAGCGGAGGTGGCCAAAGGCGTGTTAAAGGAAGTAACTTACGTATTAGAGTGAGTTTAACCCTGGAAGAGATTGCTAACGGTGCCGAGAAAAAAATAAAAGTAAAGCGTAAAGTTCAAGCAGAAGGAACTACTTATAAAACCTGTTCTACTTGCAGTGGAACAGGGCAAGTAACCCGAATTACAAACACTATTCTTGGTAGAATGCAAACCGCTTCTCCATGTACAGTTTGTGGTGGTGCAGGCCAAACTATAGATAAGAAACCTGCAGATGCAGATGCTCACGGACTTAAGGTAACGGAAGAAACTGTAACGATTAAAATCCCTGCAGGAGTAGAGGATGGAATGCAATTAAAAGTTTCAAACAAAGGAAATGAGGCCCCAGGAAATGGTGTTCCAGGAGATCTTTTGGTTGCTATTGAAGAAAAATCTCACCCAACTTTACAACGTGAAGGAGATAATTTGCATTACGATCTTTATATAAGCTATTCTGAAGCTGTTTTAGGAGCAAGTAAAGAAATAGATACTGTTTCAGGAAAAGTGCGAATTAAAATAGATGAAGGAGTTCAGTCTGGAAAAATATTGAGACTTCGTGGTAAAGGTATCTCGAACATTAATGGTTATGGAAAGGGAGATCTTTTAGTGCATGTTAATGTTTGGACCCCAAGGGTACTCAACAAAGAGCAAAAAGACTTTTTTGAGAAGATGGCAACAGATGAAAATTTTCAACCTAATCCAGAAAAAAGCGATAAATCGTTTTTTGAGAAGGTGAAAGATATGTTTTCTTAATTAAGAAAACTTTAAGATAATTTTTATATATTTGAGTATCACTAATTTAATTAGTGATACTTTTTCTTTTTCATAGCAATTTTTTTCCCATCCTTAATGTTTTTTAAGGGTGGGTTTTTGTTTTAATCCCTCATTGAGGGTTTAACCCGCCTGACCGGCTGGGCAGGTTCCCCGAGGCCTGCCCGAAAAGAATTTCATTCAGGCGGGCTTGCCTCGAATTTTTAAAAGTATTTTCCAAGTCATCCCCCGTGGGCTTGCCCCGAGGTTCTTTATTGAATGAAAATAAAATCTTAGCTATATAAAAGCATTTCTGCGCTATTTCAATATATTTACGAGATAATAGACTTTTATGGATAATCTTCTGGTTGCAGAAAATATTTGCAAACAATTTGGCAATTTTACTGCACTAAATAATGTCTCCATCAACATCCCTAGAGAAAGTATTTTCGGACTGCTAGGGCCAAATGGTGCGGGAAAGACCACTTTTCTTAGAATAATCAATCAAATAACCATGCCCGATAGTGGAGTGGTATATCTAGATGGGAAAGCATTGCATCCAAATGATGTGGGGCATATTGGATATTTGCCAGAGGAACGCGGACTCTACAAATCTATGAGGGTTGGAGAACAAGCGCTTTATCTTGCTAGACTTAAAGGCTTAACCAAGGCCGAAGCTAAAGAGCAATTGGATTATTGGTTTACCAAATTAGACATTAAACATTGGTGGGATAAAAAGATTCAAGAGCTTTCCAAAGGGATGGCCCAGAAAGTACAATTTGTTATCACCGTACTTCACCGTCCAAAATTATTGATCTTCGATGAACCTTTTAGTGGTTTTGATCCTGTAAATGCAGATCTTATTAAAAATGAGATCTTACAACTCCGTAAGGAAGGTGCTACGATCTTGTTTTCCACCCACAGGATGGAAAGTGTAGAAGAATTATGTGATTATATGGCATTGATCCATGAGTCTAATAAATTACTGGACGGAAGAGTAGACGATATTAAAAGAGCGCATAAGACCAATACTTTTGAGGTGGGAATGAATCCTTTTAACGAAAACGAATTGTTAGCAGAATTAAATGGCAATTTTAAGGTTGGGAAAGCACAGTTTAAATCACTAGCAGACGACTTAAAATTGAGTATTCAAATAAAGCCAAATGAGTCGCCAAACGATCTTTTACAATATTTAATCACAAAATCCAGAGTTAATCATTTTGTAGAGGTGGTGCCCTCAGTAAATGATATCTTTATTAAAACCGTTACTAGAAATGAATAACCTTAACTTAATTATTCAGAGAGAGTATCTGGCAAGGGTAAGAAATAAGACCTTTATTGTGATGACCTTTTTGAGTCCGCTAATTTTAGTAGGAATGTTCTCCTTGATCGCCTACTTGAGTATGCTGAATAATAGTGAAACCCATACTATTGCAGTTAAAGATGATAGTGACTTATTTAAAGGAGAATTCGAAAATAAGGAGGAAATAAATTTTGTAGATGTATCTTCTATCTCTCTGGAGGAGGCAAAACTATTAGTAAAAGAAAAAGAGTATTATGGGGTGTTATATATTCCAAACACTCAAGATAATGCAGAGCTGGCTAAATCTATCAGGTTTTTTGGGAAAGAAGCTCCTTCTATAGGTATCCTAAGGCAAATTGAGCGTACCATTTCAGAAAACCTAACTACGAGAGAGCTTATTTCTCGTGGACTGGATATTTCACAAATTAAAGCGGCAGAGGCTCAAGTAGATATTCGGATAGAGAATTTTGAAGGGAAACGAACTTCAAAAATGTCCAATTATATAAAGATGATATTTGGAGGTGCGGCAGGATATCTGCTTATGATGTTCATTATTATCTACGGAAACATGGTAATGCGAAGCGTCATTGAGGAAAAGACCAATAGAATAATCGAAATTATAATTTCTTCAGTAAAACCTATTCAACTGATGCTAGGGAAAATTATTGGAACTTCTTTAGCAGGAATTACCCAATTCACTATTTGGGTTGTTTTAGGAACTGTTCTTTTATTTATAACCTCGTCTCTTACCGGCATGAATTTGATGGAAGCGCAGCCGCAAATTCAAGAAATGGATCAGGTTTCTAATGGAGAAATACAACAGCTAATAGTAGATATTACCAACTTGCCTATTCTAACTTTGATAATCTTTTTTCTAATATATTTTATAGGAGGTTACTTTCTTTATAGTGCTATTTACGCTGCTATTGGGGCAGCAGTAGATTCTGAAACCGATACGCAACAATTTATGTTCCCTATAATTTTACCATTAATGTTGGGGATCTATGTTGGTTTTTTCTCTGTGATTGAAAATCCTCATGGTACAGTTTCTACTATATTTTCTATGATCCCGTTAACCTCACCAATTGTTATGCTTATGCGAATTCCATTTGGAGTTCCGTGGTATGAGCTAGCGATTTCTGTAATTATCTTATTTGTATCTAATGCTGGTGTAGTGTGGTTGGCTGCTAAAATTTACAGAGTAGGAATTTTAATGTACGGTAAGAAACCTACCTATAAAGAATTGTATAAATGGATTAAATATTAATTAATGCAAGGCAAAGTAGAGAAAGTTAAAGAAGTGATAGAACAAGATATCTGGGGCTTAATCCAGGATTTCCTGAATATTACCCTTTATCCTTTTACGGGGGAAGATACTAAAGGAGTGCATATAACCGTAGGGGTAGTTCTTTTAGTGATTTTTACTTTTGTTATTACCACTATAGCCCTTAGGTTAACACGCGTTTTCTTGACTAGGAAACTTGAAGAAAACGATAAGCTAAAATTTATAAGTGTATTTAAATTCATAAAATACTTAGTATATCTAATTGTTATTATTGTAACCTTAAGTTCAGCTGGAATCAATATTACAGTACTTCTAACTGCATCTGCAGCATTATTTGTTGGTCTTGGTTTAGCCTTGCAAGAACTCTTTCAGGATGTAATTGGAGGTTTGTTTATTATCGTAGATAAGTCACTTCTGGTAGGAGATATTATAGAGATGGATGGAAGAGTAGGAAGAGTGATAAACATAAAACTAAGAACTACTCGGGTACTTACTCGAGATGATAAAGTGATGATTATCCCTAACCACAAATTTATAAGTGAGATTTTATTCAATTACACTCAAAATCATAAATCTACCCGTGAATTTGTTAAGGTTGGAGTGGCCTATGGAAGCGATACAGAAAGGGTTGAAGCAATATTATTGGAATGTGCAAGGGAGCAAACAGGAATTGTTAAAAAGCCTGAACCTTTCGTGCTTTTCGAAGATTTTGGAGATTCGGCATTGGTATTTTCCTTACATTTCTTCGTTACAGATAGCTTTGTAGATCCTAAAATTAAAAGTCAGTTGAGGTTTAAAATAGATCATAAGTTTAGAATAAATGGTATTACCATTCCTTTCCCTCAACGAGATGTACATATGTTTTATCCGGCTAAGACAAGTACTCCGACAATTCAGCCCGCAAATGAAGAAAATACTTAACACAATTTTATTCTTTTGTTTTATTGGGATAACTACAAAAACGAATGCTCAGTCGGCCGATTTAGCGAGGATAGAATACACTAATTTCCCTTCAATCCAATTCAGATAATTCATTTAGTCGTTTCAGATCTTCACTTAAATTTCCTGTTAAACTGAATGATAGTGGTGCTTATTTAATACCCGGAATTCAATATGAAAATATCAATTTCCAATCATTGTCGTCCGACAAAAGATTTAAGATCGCTGCGCTGCTAGATTCAAGACTTTATTCCAACTAATTGAAAATCAATATTTTATTCTATATAAATTTTTCAAAAAGGAAAAAATAATTCTGTGTTCCAATAGCAAGCTCCTAAACATTGAAAACAGTCTTAATCCGCGTTACTTCGAGCCTCACCGAAATCCTGTTTTTTTTTATCGGACAATACTAATTTCCAATATAAAGATGCCGCTCCTTTTCCTACAGAAAACTTTGAACATTTACAATCCTACACCTTTAGTTTAGGTTACACTTTTAAAATGAGTGAAGAATGGCGGTTTGGGATACAAGGTGAGGTAAATGCTACTTCTAATTTTGAAACAGAAACTTTACAAAGTAAAAATGTTGAGTATACGGGATCAATATTTTTTTAAAATCTAAAAAAGACTCACGATTTATTCAACCTTGGAGATTAATTCTAGGGTTGCGTTATTCTACTTCTACAAGTGTAAATTTTCCCTTGCCTATTATTAATTATTACAAAAGGGTACATCCTAAATGGTCTTATATCTTGGGAGTACCAAAAACTAATCATAGATACTACCTGGGTGAAAAAAGTGCTTTGCATTTGTAACTGTAGATGGGTTTTATGCAAATATTCAAGAGATATTTAATCCAAATGCAGTTACCTCATCAGATAAGAAACTAGCTCAAAATATATCTATTACAACGGTTTTATCTGGAATTGGTTATGAATTGAAGTTCTCGAAGTATTTTTCTTTTTATATTTACGGTGGGCATAGCCTTATTAATAACATTCGTTTAAGAGATGAAAATCAGGATAGGGTATATACCATAAACGATACAAATTCTTTATATGGCCGTACAGGTCTTAAATTCAGTATATTATAATGGCAAAGATTTTAGTAATAGAAGATGAAGCATCAATACGCAGGGTTTTAGTTAAAATTCTTTCTGAAGAAAATAAAGCCTATCAATTAGAAGAAGCTGAAGATGGATTGATCGGGATAGAGAAAATAAAAGATGAAGAATACGATCTTGTCTTATGCGATATCAAGATGCCAAAAATGGATGGGATCGAAGTGCTTGAAGCCATAAAAAAGATAAAACCAGAAGTTCCAGTAGTCATGATCTCTGGGCACGGAGATCTAGATACAGCCGTAAACACAATGAAAATGGGTGCTTTCGACTATATTTCTAAACCCCCAGATCTCAATAGATTATTGAACACCGTTCGCAATGCGTTAGACAGGAAAGAACTGGTTGTAGAAAACACACTGCTTAAGAAAAAAGTAGGCAAAAAATACCAGATGATCGGGGAATCTCCTGCGATCACTTCCATTAAAGAAATTATAGAAAAAGTTGCACAAACCGATGCCAGAGTACTAATTACTGGGCCTAATGGTACAGGTAAAGAATTGGTGGCGCATTGGATACATGAAAAAAGTGATCGCTCTAGCGGTCCTATGATAGAGGTGAATTGTGCTGCTATCCCTTCAGAATTAATTGAAAGTGAACTTTTCGGGCATGTAAAAGGAGCATTTACTTCAGCAAATAAGGATAGAGCAGGGAAATTTGAAGCTGCAAATGGCGGGACCATCTTCTTAGATGAAATTGGTGATATGAGCCTTTCTGCTCAAGCCAAGGTCTTACGTGCGTTGCAAGAAAATAAGATCTCTCGGGTTGGGAGCGATAAGGATATTAAAGTAGATGTTAGAATAGTTGCGGCTACCAATAAAGATCTTAAAAAGGAAATCGAGGACAAAAAATTCAGAGAAGATCTATATCATAGATTAGCGGTGATCCTTGTTAAGGTACCACCCTTAAATGAGCGTAGAGATGATATTCCGCTACTGATAAATTTCTTTTCAGAAAAAATCGCAGAAGAGCATGGGAGTAATGTGAAGGTGTTTACGGAAAAAGCAGTGAAGCAGCTACAGGATTATGACTGGACAGGAAACATTCGTGAATTACGGAATGTTGTAGAACGTCTTATTATTCTTGGAGGTTCTGAGGTTACTGAAGAAGATGTAAAACTCTTTGCAAGCAAATCCTAAAGAGCTAAATAAAATTCAATTAAATTATTTCTTAGAGGAGTTTGGTAAGTATCTTAAGAAATACATAGTGTCTCCACTTGGATGTTCCCAGGTATTAAAAAGTTCGAACCCAAATCGTTGATATACCAACGAATTTTGGCGCATTCTGGTTTCAGCATACAACGGGATATTATAAAGATTTGCCTGACGGTAAAATTCGTCTTTCATTTCTTTTCCTACTTGTTTGTCTGCCCCGCGAGAATCTTCTAAAATCCCCCAAAACCAGCAGTATAAATACTCACCCTCCTGTGGGCGTTGGCTCTTGATGTATTTTTGTGTCTTTAAGATTTTTAAAGCCTTCTTAATCCCTGTAACATTCCAAACAAGACCTAATTGCTCAGGCAATTCTTGCCAAAAGTTATCATCATTTTTGCTTGTTTTAAAAAGTATAGCAAAACCTTTTTGATTTTCAGATATAATAAGGGCATCCTTCTTAAGAGCCTTATCAACCATATGAGTTGCCAAATATAGGAATCGTTTATCCCTTTTAGAATCATCTTTTACCAACTCCATAGAACTAGGGATTTCCTTGAGTAATGTGGCAAAATTCTGTATAAGTTCTTCTCTCTCCAAGCTGTTCAATTTAATGGCGAATATAAAAAAAATATGTTTCTTAAAGATTGTATATTTAGCATTCAATGATTTAGAGTATGGATAAATTAGAACTTAGTCACTTCCGAATAGATTCTGAGATTGAATTAAAGAATAAAGCGACTTCCTATCCTATGGAAATCAGTGAGAAAAAAGTTAAAAAACTGCTTAAAGATACCAGAGTGAAACTTGGTAAATGGCAGGATAAGTTATACGCCCATGGTAAATATGCTGTGCTTATTTGTATTCAAGGAATGGATACTGCGGGTAAGGATAGTATGATAAGGGAAGTCTTTAAAGATTTTAATTCCAGAGGAGTAGTAGTGCACAGTTTTAAAGTGCCAACACCTTTGGAGCTCAAGCATGATTTTTTATGGAGACATTATATTGCACTACCTGCTCGGGGTAAGTTTGGAATATTCAATAGGACTCATTACGAAAATGTACTTGTTACCCGAGTGCATCCAGAATATATTCTAGAGTCAAATTTACCAGAGGTTAATTGTCTGGAGGATATAAATGAAGAATTTTGGGAAAAGCGTTTTAATTCCATCAGGGATTTTGAAAAACATATAGCCGAAAATGGCACTTTGATCTTTAAATTTTTTCTTCACCTTTCAAAAGAAGAGCAACGTCAACGCTTATTACGCAGATTGAATAAATCTGAAAAGAACTGGAAATTTTATCCTGGCGATCTTAAAGAACGTAAATTATGGGACGAATATCAGCATGCCTATGAAAGTGCTATTAATTTGACATCCAAACCTCACGCTCCTTGGTATGTTATCCCATCAGATGATAAGGACACGGCACGTTATTTGGTTGCTAAAATATTGCACGATGTGCTTACAGAATATAAGGATGTTCAGGAGCCAGAGTTATCTCAAGAGATTAAAAATAATCTTGAAGAATACAAGGAGATCTTAAAAAAAGAAACCTTATAATTGGCTTTTTAAAATTCAAAAAAACAGTATCAATGAGAAAAATATTTATAGTAGGACTTTCCATTTTATGTAGTCAGCTATCATTTTCACAAATCAATAACAAGCAAGAAGATTCTTTAAATCTTCGAAAATTATATGATATGTCTTTGCTTAATGGCAAATCCTATCAATGGTTAGAACATTTATCCAACGATATTGGAGGAAGGCTTTCTGGATCTTTGGATGCCCAAATGGCGGTAGAGTACACAAAAAAGGAATTAGAGACTTTAGGTTTAGATAAAGTCTGGTTACAACCCGTTATGGTTCCAAAATGGATACGTGGAGCAAAGGAATTTGCTTACATAGAAACGGCTCCTGGTAGCACCAGAAATATTAATATCACTGCATTAGGAGGTTCTGTATCTACACCTTTAGGCGGTGCAAAAGCTCAGGTGATAGAAGTGCAAGGAATAGAAGATCTTGCAAGATATGGCGAGGAGCAAATAAAAGGGAAGATCGTTTTTTATAATAGACCAATGCGGGCAGATCTTATAAATACTTTTGAAGCCTATGGAGGTTGTGTAGATCAGCGATATTCTGGAGCGGCAGAAGCTGCAAAATATGGAGCAATTGGAGTATTAGTAAGATCTATGAATTTAAGGCTGGACGATTTTCCTCATACTGGAACTATGAGTTATGGCGAATTAAGACCTTCTCAAAGAATTCCGGCAGCAGCTATAAGCACGAATGATGCTGAATATTTAAGCAGTCTTTTGAAAATCGAAAAGAAAGCCGAAGTTTATTTTAAGCTGAATAGTGAACAACTACCAGATGTACAAAGTTATAATGTGATTGGTGAGATCACCGGTAGTCAATTTCCTGATGAGTATATAGTAGTAGGCGGACATTTAGATTCTTGGGATGTAGGAGATGGTTCTCATGATGACGGAGCTGGAGTGGTTCAGTCTATGGAAGTATTGCGATTATTAAAAGAATCTGGAATTAAGCCAAAGCGAAGTATTCGTGTAGTCTTATTCATGAATGAAGAGAATGGATTACGTGGTGGTAATAAATATGCTGAGGTAGCTGTAGAAAAGAATGAAAATCATATTTTTGCCTTAGAAAGTGATTCTGGAGGATTCACTCCCAGAGGATTTTCTTTTGAAGCAAAACAAGATCAATTTGATCAAATAGCCGCATGGGAATCCTTGTTTAAACCTTATTTAATTCACTACTTCGAGTTAGGTCATGGTGGAGCAGATATAGGTCCTTTGAAAAATGGTGAAATTGTACTTGCCGGATTAGTGCCAGATTCTCAACGTTATTTCGATCATCATCATTCAGAAAATGACACTTTCGAGCATATTAATAAAAGGGAGTTGGAATTAGGTGCTGCAACGATGGCATCTTTGATTTACTTAGTAGATAAGTACGGAATTTCAACTAATTCCGGCGTTTCAAAACTTTAAATAATATTATCAATTCTTAAGAATTCCATTTTAATTTTCAACAAAAAGATCAGCCATGATTTTTAGAAAATTAAAATGGTATTCAATTTTTGCGCAAACAAATCCTGTTATCTTTGCCACTTAATTTTTGAAATTGCAGCTAACAGCCTACACCAAAGAGTTCAAATACAATTTAACTATAGCCTTTCCCATTATGATGGGACAATTGGGCCATGTTCTGGTTGGGCTAGCCGATAATTTGATGATCGGCCAGCTAGGTGCCGCAGAATTAGCTGCAGTTTCCTTAGGAAATAGTTTGGTTTTTATCGCCTTGTCTTTAGGGATTGGTTTCTCTTTTGCCATAACCCCATTAATTGCTGAGGCAGATGGAGCGGGGAATATAGAAAAGGGGAGAAGTTACTTTCATCATGGCGTGATGTTGTGCACTGTGAACGGGGTAGCGCTATTCTTACTGCTATTATTAGCTAAGCCTATTTTGTATCATTTAGATCAGCCACCAGAAGTGGTTGCATTAGCTATTCCTTACCTAGAAATAGTTGCATTCTCAATGATCCCTTTAATGATCTTCCAAGCTTATAAGCAGTTTGCCGATGGATTATCGCAAACAAAATATGCTATGTATGCCACTTTATTGGCAAATGTGGTGAATGTGATATTCAATTTTTTATTGATCTACGGAGTTTGGATCTTCCCAAGACTGGAATTGGAAGGAGCAGCCATAGGAACCTTGATCTCAAGATTCTTTATGTTATGGTTCTTATGGGAAGTATTGAGAAAGAAGAAGAAATTCAAGCAATATTTTGTATGGTCTAAAAATGAATTTTTTAAGCTTGCAATCTTCAAAAGAATATTTGCACTAGGATTTCCTACAGCTTTACAGATGTTCTTTGAAGTAGCAATATTTACAGGAACGATCTTCTTGGCAGGAATGTTGGGTACAAATTCACAAGCAGCAAATCAAATAGCACTTAATCTTGCTTCTATGACCTTTATGATTGCCGTTGGCCTGGGAGTTACTGCTACAATTAGAGTTGGAAATCAAAAAGGCTTGCATAATTATAAAGAACTTCGGAGAATTGCCTTTTCCACGTTCCTACTGGTATTTTTAATTGAAGCTGTTTTTGCCATTCTCTTCATTTTAATGAAAGATTGGTTGCCAACATTCTACATAGACAATGTAGATGTAATTGTTTTAGCGTCCCAATTATTAGTGGTTGCTGCTTTATTCCAATTAAGTGATGGCTTGCAGGTGGTGATCTTGGGAGCGCTTAGAGGACTACAAGATGTAAAGATCCCAACTCTTATTTGTTTTGTCGCATATTGGATAATCGGATTTCCGGTTTCTATATATTATGGAAAGGCAGAAAATTTAGGTAGTATGGGTATTTGGCTTGGGTTGTTAGCAGGTCTAACAGCATCGGCTATAATGTTGTATTTTAGGTTCAATTATTTAAGTAAAAAATTAATTCTGAAGGCTGATTAATTCTATGCTGAAGAGATTTCATTAAGAATTAGAAGTTTTAAAAATAAAATAGAATCTGAGATGATTCCGTTAACTATCGGAAAAGTTTGTCACATTTCCCGAAGGATCGGGATGTCGAAATGTATTTTACAGCGAGAAACTTCGACATCCCGATAGCTAATTTGACAAATTACATTGCAGATTCTAAATAATCATGTTCCTGAAATAATTCCGCTAGTAATCGGAACAGGAGGAAGAAGAGCTCAATTAGTAAATTGCTTTTCTGAAAAATTATAAAAAGTAAAAAATATGGAATTCCCAAAATTTCTTTTAGGTGATAACACCGATTTTCCGGATGCAATCTTTGTGATCCACACAGAGTATCCAAGATTTATAATCAATTTGGAAAACGACGATGTAGAGTGGTTGGAAGATTTTGATAAAAGTGATGAAAAGGAACTTGCTACTGAAGCCGAGATCTTGATCACACAAGCAAGTGAATTTTATGACAGGGAAGTTTCTAGATATGACGATTAATTTTTTTGATTGTTCGCTAAATATCATAAACTGATAAAAGACGTCATTCTGTACCAAGGCTTCGGGAGTTTCAGAATCTCACTATACTCTAAATGAACACAATAAATTGAGACCATGAAATAAATTCAGGGTGGCGATATACTATTATTAAAAAACGGATATACAATTAATTTTCAATGATAGACCAACTAATTGCATACGACAGAGAATTATTTCTTTATTTAAACAATCTTGGTAGCCTACCCTGGGATCCGTTTTGGCTCTTGATCACAGATAAATGGACTGCCATTCCTTTGTATGCGGTATTGTTATTTCTAATCTATAAAAAACTTGGTGTTAAAGGTACTTTGATCACTATGGTATTGGTCGCTTTAATGATCACCTGCACCGATCAATTAGCGAATCTTTTTAAACATGGTTTTGAAAGGCCTAGACCTTGCGGACAAGAAGGTGTGATGGAATATACAAGGTTTATTGCAGTACGTTGTGGTAGGTTTGGCTATTTTTCTGCACATGCATCTAGCTCTACAGCCTTAGCGATTTTTGTTGGATTAATTCTGAAAAAGTTTTTTCCAAAACTGATTTATTTTCTACTTATTTGGGCGGTAATAGTTACTTACAGTAGAATCTATGTTGGGGTTCATTATCCTCTGGATGTAATTACCGGGATGTTCCTTGGGACTTTACTAGGATTATTATTTGCTTATTTGCATAAATTCGTACTCGATAAATTCAAAATTACTTTTTAGTTAAAACATAGAATTCTCGAATCAACCGACTATTCTCTCCTTTAGCCATTGTTGGATTTAGATCTAAGGTGTCAATCAGTTGGAAATTATAGCTTTGGAAATTTTCTTTCCACTCAGGATCTTCCTCTTGATGCACTAAGATTCCAATTTTTTTAGTCTTGGCTTCAGCAGGCAGATCTCCTTCAGAATTTAACTCTGGCATAGGTTTCCCATATTCAAATATAAGTTCAGGAATTATTCCGGATACTTCATAGATTTGAATTTTTTCAGCTTCTTCATATTTAATAAGCGATGCAATATTAGGGTCATTTCTATGTGGAGAGATCAATTCTAATAAGGGAAAGCCAAAATTTAAAATTGCTAGGATCATTAAGAATTGCAATCCAAATAGAAGTTTGGCTCTCTTTTTAAGTAATCCAAATACAAAGCCTATCCCAACTAAAATCAGAGTGCTACTTACTAAAAGAAAATAGAAAGATTTCTCCCAGATTGCTGTACCAAAGAAATAATAAAGTACAAATGGAGCAGCAATTGCTATAATTGCTAATACTATAAAATTTAGATAAACCGGAAAGCGCTCTATTTTCGATAATCTTCGTCCGAAATTCTTAATAATATACTCTACATAAAAGCCAGTGGTCATTGCTAAGGGAATTAATACAGGCAATAAGTATCTGCTTTTCTTTTCAGGAATTATAGACAATAAAATAACTGAAAACAGGGTCCATAAAATATAGAATTTATAGGCTTTTAGGTTGGAAACTCTTGGTTTTAAATACCAATAAAATAAGCTTAAAAATGCCGGAATAGTCCAAATTCCGCTTTGTGTAAAGAAACTCCAATAATACCAGAAAGGACGAACGTTATAATTGAGCCATCTACTACTTTCAAGTTCGGCCACTGCAGCGAAGGCTTCAGCATCGTAATGATGCACATAGAGGGTCCAGCTAATTCCTGTGCTTATACCAATAATTAGAAAGAGAAGCATAGGTTTCCAGTTCACTTTTCGATTTGGGAACTTATAAGTGAGCGAGTAACTAATCAAAAAAGGTATAAATAGCGCATATAATGAAACCGGGCCTTTGCTTAATAAGGAAGCACCAAAAAATAATCCTGCAATTATAGCATACCTGTATTTTTTAACATCAGAATTGAGCGTGAGGATGATAAAATAAATAGCACCCATCATAAAAGCATGAGTGAAAATGTCCCATTGGCCGTCTCTTCCTGAAAACACAATATAAAAGGAGGTCATTAAAATGAGACTAGATATAAAGGCAACATTCTTTTTGATAACCAATAAGAGCTGAAGCTTGTAAAATATTATAAGAAGTAGAATTGAAGTTAACGCTGCGGGTAAACGATAGGCAAACAGGCTTTCCATACCAAAGAGATAGACAGAGATCGCTGTTAGCCAAGTTGGAAAAGGAGGTTTTTCATAACGTGCTGCCTCATTCATCGTGGTGAAGATCCAGTTATTATGAGTGAGCATTTCCCTGGCGCTAATAAAATTACGAGCTTCCATTATATTCACCATCAGTACATCCAGATTGGTGATAAAAATTAAAACTCCTAATAGAAGGAGTAATAGTACTGGGTAATTATGATATAATTTTTTTAGAATATTCATGGGGCGAAGGTAAAAGATATTATTTTTATTGTGTATTCGTTTTAATCCCTCATTGAGGGTTTAATTCCCCGAGGCCTGCCCGAAAAGAATTTCATTCAGGCGGGCTTGCCTCGAATTTTTAAAAGTATTTTCCAATTCATATCTCGTGGGCTTACCCCGAGGTTCTTGATTAGTATATCGTCACCCTGAATTGTCACGTCACCCCGTTCCGATAGTTATCGGAATCGTTTCAGGGTCTCAATTTATTGTTTTCATTTAGAGTGAAATATGATTCTGAAACTTCCAAAGGATCGGGCCAGAATGACGTCTTTTATCAGTTTATGACACTTAACGGAAAATTAAATTAATTTTTAAAGGCTTTGTAGTTTCAGCAAAAATTTTGCAGCTGCAAAGGGAGTGGTTTCATTATTTTCTATAGCCGTTAATTGTTCATCTAAAGCTTTTTTGATCTCAGGATCTTGATAGAATCTACTTTTTAAATGCTCGTTAATGGTTTGTAACAACCAGAATTTATTTTGGTTATGGCGATTGATTTCAAAATAATCGTTTTTATCTACTAAAGATTTATATTCTAAGATCATTTCCCAAACAGCAGTTATACCTGTTTCTTCTAATGCACTGCATAAAGACACTTTTGGCTCCCATTCACTAGCTTTGGGTGGATATAGATGTAAAGCTCTTTTAAACTCCAGTCTGGCAGCTTGTGCAGCTTTCAGGTTGTCTCCATCAGCCTTGTTGATTACTATAGAATCTGCCATTTCTATAATTCCGCGTTTAATTCCTTGTAATTCATCTCCCGCGCCGGCTAATTTTAGTAGTAAGAAAAAATCTGTCATACTATGGACAGTGGTTTCACTTTGCCCCACGCCAACCGTTTCTATTAGTAATATATCAAAGCCGGCAGCTTCACAAAGTATAATAGATTCTCGTGTTTTTCGTGCAACACCTCCAAGGGAATCCCCAGAAGGAGAAGGCCTAATAAAAGCATTTTCTTCTGTCACCAGATTTTCCATTCGGGTTTTGTCACCCATAATGCTTCCGTGAGAAACCGAGCTACTTGGATCTACCGCTAGCACCGCAACTTTTTTCCCCTGATTGATCAAGTAACTACCAAAGGCTTCAATAAATGTGCTTTTTCCAACCCCAGGAACGCCTGTGATCCCTATTCTAAGAGATCTATGTGCATGCGGAAGGCATTCCTCTATAAGTTTTTCAGCAATTGCCTGATGCTCTTTCTGGTTGCTTTCAACTAAAGTGATCCCTCTGCTTAAGGCGGTTTTGTCTCCTGCTAATAGTTTTGCTGCTAAAGCTGAATCTTCCAATAGCTTCTTCCTAGAGACCTTGATCTTATCTCTTGATTCCGGATTAATATTTGGGGTAGCAGGTACGCTTGCTGATTGTTGTAAAGCAGATTTTTTAGCAGATTTAGACAATGTGAGAATTGAGATTTATGACAAATTTATGAGCACTTCTTTTGAAGTAAATAGCTAATGTTGGTATCTTCAAATTTAATTAAAAATATACAAGATGAAAACATTGTACAAAGCTAAAGTTACAACTTCTGGAGGACGAGAAGGACATGTGAAAAGTGACGATGGTATATTAGATATGAAAGTGAGTATGCCCAAAGGTATGGGCGGGAAAGGAGAAGATTTTACTAACCCGGAGCAATTGTTCGCGGCTGGATATTCTGCCTGTTTTGGAAGTGCTTTACAGGTAATTGCAAAAAAGCATAAAGTAGATCTTGGTGATTTTAGCGTTACTGCTACTGTGAAATTGGGAAGTTTAGAAGATGGTAATTTACAATTGGCCGCTATTTTAGACTGCTATATTCCTGGAGTAGAAGTAGAAAAAGGGGAGCAGTTGGTAAATGAAGCCCATGAAATTTGTCCTTATTCTAGAGCTACAAGAGATAATATAGATGTTACTTTAAATTTAATGTTGGATGAATAATTGAGGAAGATCTCAATTTATTATCCTAATTAGTTGGAGAAAGAGCTGTTCAGAAATTATTTTTTTGGACAGCTTTTTTATTTTTTAATTGGAACACTTATCTTAATATCTTCCCAGGCCAAGTTAAAAAGAACTAGATCGTTTGACTTTTCAAAATAAATACTGAATTGCTCCAAGGTGTCCTGAACCTTTGTTATTGGTACTTCTAACACCAAAATGTCAAAATTGGGATCGCGAGATGCTTTTTTTTCCATATTAATGCCCCAAGGATACATTTTAGAATTAAAGATCACTTTCCAGGAATTTTGCATAGGTATGGTCCATAAAGTATAGGTTCCACTTTTAAGCGGTGAGCCATCAACTAAAACATCTTTATTGGTTGAAAACGTAGTGGCTTCGTTAGCTCCTGTCCTCCAAACTTCTCCAGAAGGTACCAATCCCCCGAATACCTCTCTCCCTTTTTTATAGGGTCTATTATAAACAACCTCCATTTTTAAAGAATCTTCAGAAAAAACGCTTGTGTCTTCCGGGCTATGAGCTTTGGTAGAATAACGCCACAATAAGACCCCTCCAATAACTACTGCTATTACGGCAATAATAATTTTAATAATAGTATAGCGTTGCGAATTTTTCATGAGTGCTTAATATTTATTTTCATATTTTATATCCGTAAAGTATCATAAAATCATAAATAACGTCATTCTGAACTTGTTTCAGAATCTCATAACACTAAGAATCAATACAGTAAATTGAGACCCTGAAATAAATTACCATTGACGTAATTCTAAGAATACGGAAAACACTCCTTTTAGTCGATAAAGATTTGTTTAATTTTTAAAATTGTTCATTTTTTTGTCATGCTTTCCTCTCGCTTCACTCGTCGGAAGCAACCAAAACGAACCAAAAAAAGGACACTTTTTTGTAGGTGTTTCCGATTACGCTACCGCATAATTGGAACCGTACTTCCCCAGCTAAATTTACTCCAAGGCTTCGAAAATTTTACGCTGGGGAAGTACTACACTGCAAAAAAGAAGGTCTTAAAACGTTAAATCTGCTAAGAACCATCATACCTCAATATCCTACGCTAGATAAATTTTTTTTCACGGGTCTCAGGGTGACGAAACAACTATAAGACAAAAAACGGATATACAATTTTCATATTTAGATATTAAATTAATAAGCTTGCCTTCAGATTACTGATTTAAAAATAGTTTTCTAAAACTATACCAATTCTCTTAAATTATAGGAAATTGTCAATCAAAAATACGATATCCAGTTTAAGGCTGGAAATCACTTTTAACCAGACATATTCAGGTTTTTCGTCATGTTATTCTGATGGCTATCGGAATTGTTTAAGTATCCGAGTAAGTCTGGAGGTTAGCCTGAAACTCCCGATGTTTGGGAACAAGATATATGTGGGTGAAAAACGCTATATATTAAGGTTATGCAAAACCTTTCAGAAATATTTTTTCAGAAAAAAACTGCAGAATTTTGCAACAGGAGAATTTTTAGATCGTCTTTTAAATACTAACTAAGCATTAATAAATTTTGTTAAAGCATCAACTCATAGAAGATTGTCGTGCCAACAACAGAAAAGCACAATTAAAACTTTATAACAGTTATTGTGATGGAATGTTCATTGTGGCCAGCAGATTCCTTCGGGATACAGCAGAAGCCGAAGATGCCATGCAAGAAGCATTTGTAAAAGCCTTTGCTAAACTTCATCAATATTCCGGAGAAGTCACTTTTGGAGCATGGTTAAAACGAATCGTGATCAATAAATGCCTAGATCAGTTAAAAGCAAAGAAGTTGGAATATGTTGCGCTTAACGAACAACTGATAGAGAAAGTAGCAGATGATGAGTCTCAAGATTGGCAGGTGGATGATGGAATTGGAGTAGAAGAAGTGAAAGCTGAAATTCAGGAGCTTCCAGAAAAGTATAAATACCCACTTATGCTCTACTTAATTGAAGGTTATGATCATGAGGAGATCTCAGAAATATTGAAGATCTCTCAAGTAGCTTCCAGAACACTGGTACATAGAGGAAAGAAAAAATTACAGGAAAAATTAAAAGCATTTAGAAATGGCACAGGATATTAGAAAAATGTTCAAGGATGATGAGCCCTGGACCAAAGAAAAGTTGAGTAAAGGTCATCAAAAACGTTTTGAGGCAAAGTTGGGAGCAGCTTTGCCAATACAAAAGAACAGCAATAAATTTAGTTTCTTAAAAATTGCGGCAATATTTATTGTAGCATTTGGAATTGGAGCATTCTTTTTGAATAAAGATAAAATAATTACAACAGAGAATCCAATTGTTGTTGCTCCAGAAATTAAAGATGATGGAAATGAGCTTCCGGTTAAAGAGTTTCAATTAAGTGAAGTTTCTCCAGATTTTAAAAAGATTGAAAACTATTATTTGGCCGGAATCAATATGGAACTGGCTAAACTAGAAGTAAATCCTTCAAACAAGGCCTTGATAGATTCCTTTATGGGAAAGATGTCAGAATTAAATACAGAATATAAACGCTTGAATGCTGAGTTTAATGAGATGGGCCCTAATGAGCAAACTATTGAAGCTATGGTCGAAAATCTTCAATTTCGTTTGGACTTATTGTACAAACTCAAGAATAAATTAAATGAAATTAAACAAACTAAAAACACCAATAATGAAAACCATAAAGCCTAATTATACCCTACTATTTTGCTTATTATTTTCTGCGGGGATATTTGCTCAAACAAAAAAACTTGAGAAGACTTATAAAACAAAACAGGATGTTTCTGTAATGATAGATGCAAAATATACCAATATAATTATTGAGAATTGGGATAAGAACGAAGTAGCTATAGAAGCCTATCTAGAACCAGGAAATTTAAAAAGCGAAGATGCTAAAAAAGCTTTGGAAAGCTGGAAACTGGAAACTTCAGGGAGTTCAGAAAAAATTGAGATCAGCTCTGGTGGAGGGACTGCAATGAATTTAAATATAGATATGGATCTTTCTTCTTTAACCGAATCCATGGGAGAACTGCAAGATATCTTGGGCCCAATGATGACCGATATGATAGCGCCTATGTTGGAGAACATCAGTAAAAATCCGTTACCAGCAGAATTTCATGAGAAGATAGGGAATATGGACTTTGATTATGATGCCTACAAAAAAGATGGGGACAAGTATATGGAGAAGTGGGAGAAAAAAATGGAGAAGAATTTCGGAAAGGACTTCGAAAAATCTATGGAAGCCTGGGGGAAACAATTCGAGAAGAACTCTGAGGGATGGGAGAAAAATTTTGAAAAGAAAATGGAAGCTTGGGGAGAAGAATTCGAGAAGAATTTTGGAAAGGATATGGAAAAATGGGGTGAAGATTTTGGAAGAAAAATGGAAAACTGGGGAGAGAATTTTGGTAAAGAAATGGAAGGAAAACAAAATTTTAAAGGAGGTGAAAAGGAAACAACCAAAGCTTCTTCTCAAGGCAAGCGTATCATTAAAATTAAAATCCCCAGAAATGCTAAATTAAATCTTGATGTGAGATATGGCGAATTGAAATTGGGAGAAAAAACTACCAATTTAAAAGCGAATTTATCACACAGTAAACTATCTGCCAATATCATTGAAGGCGAGAAAACGGAAGTTAAAGTATCATACAGTCCAATAAATGTGAATATTTGGAATTATGGAGTGCTTAAAACCAATTATGTGGAAAACTGCGAAATAGGGAAAGTAAAAAGCATAAAACTTATCTCCAATTCCAGCGATGTAAGCATAAAGGAAATAACTGAAACCGGAATACTTTCGGGAACCTTTGGCGAACTTGCTGTAGGGAAATTGGGATCGGGATTTAAAAATCTAGATATCACTTTAGAAAATAGTGACTTAAGACTTTCTTTACCTAGCGCTGCTTTAAATTTCAATTACAACGGCACTCAAAGCAATATTGAATATCCAAAAACACCTTCTATAAAAGCGACCAAATCTTATGATAATGAGATCCTTAATGGATACTATAAAGCTAAGGACGGAAATGGAAGTGTTAACATAAATGCAAGTTTTAGCGACGTGTATATAAAATAAGTTATTTTTGAAAAAAATAGCTCATGTTCAAATCAAATTTCGCTGAATTTCTAAAAGATTGCACGAATGAATTTACTCCTGTCTTAGATAAAACCTTTGCAAAGAAGGATTTTGTTCACATAGATCTTTCTGAAACAAATAAAGATATTAGGGAGATGCCTATTCCATCTGCAATTGCAGTGAAGACTTTTATAGATGGATATGTTGCTTCCAAGAAAGCAAAAGTGGCTTATGGAGGTTATAATGAGAAACGTACGCTATATCAGCGGAGTGTGATCTTTAAAGGCGAAACAAGCCCTTCTTCAAGAAATATACATATAGGTTTGGATTTTTGGTGTGATGCTGGGACTGCAGTTCTAGCAGCTTTAGAAGGCACGGTACATAGCTTTCAGGAGAATGAAGGTTTTGGAAATTACGGCCCAACAATTATTCTAGAACATATTGTGGGAGATAGAACCTTTTATACGCTGTATGGACATTTAAGCAAAGACTCCATTAAAAAATTAAGTTTCGGCCAGATCGTGGAAGCCGGAGATAAAATTGGAACTCTTGGTTCCCATAAGGTAAATGGAGATTATGCTCCGCATTTACATTTTCAAGTGATTAAAGATATACAAGGATACACAGGGGACTATCCGGGAGTTGCATCTGCAGATAAACTAGACTTTTATCTGGACAACTGCCCAGATCCTAATCTTTTATTGAAGATTGATTAAATCAATTTGATTTTAAGTTTTTCTGTCCAGTTTTCTTGAATTTTTTGTCATCTCGAACGTAGTGAGAGATCTCAGTTGAATTATATGTGTAAAGTAAAGAAGAGATTTCTCAGTTGCTAAAGGCTTCTTCGAAATGACACTTTTTGGTAGAGGATAATTTCCGGATTTGTCATTTCGAACGTAGTGAGAGATCTCAATGGAGTTTAAAACTTCAAGTAAAGAAGGGATTTCTCAGTCGCGAAAGGCTCCTTCGAAATGACAGCAAATTTTTTGCTAAATAGCTTACTCTTTCTTTGTTTTTAGAAACCATGCAACTGCGGCAGAGGTTACTACACCCATCACTAAAGCACCAAAAGTAGCTTGAATAATATAGGATTTTAGATTGAAATACGCTTCAGCTTGTTCTTGGGTCATCACTTTTGTTTCTACACTATATGCAATTACATTCTCAAAATAATCGGGAGTAATATAGGTGCTGGTTACGAATTGTGATAAGGGAGCAAGAACTGTAACTACAATGGTTACTATTATTCCGGCCACAAAACCTTGGCGCCAGGTCATTTGTCCATTATAAAAGTTTATTTTTTTATCCCTGATGGCGAGAAAATAAACTAATACTGCAAAAATCCCGAAGAAGTTAGTGTAAATGGCTTGTTTAGCGATAAGTACATCATGCCAACCCATTGTTTTTTCAAAAACCATCCAAAGCAAGGCTAAAACAGTAAAAACAACACCCCACTTAATTTCAATTGTAAATTTATCCATGATAATGCTCTTGGTTAAAAGGCTAAAGGTATCAAAAACTTAGATTTATTTTCCTGAGAAAAGAAGCTCTCTCAAATTACGAAGTCCGTAATACTGTCCCGAGGCAGCATGATGTTTCAGGATCTTGATTGTTTTGTAGGCTTTACGTTATTTGTCATTCCGAGCCTTTAGAAGTATCAAGACAGCTATTCAATCACATTTCGACATCCCGATCTCACTGGAAATGAGATAACTTTAAAAAATGTCATTTCGACGAAGGAAAAATCTCTTTAATTTGCAGAGATTCTTCACTTCATTTCATTGCGCTCAGAATGACAATTTTGCAAATGTCTAAAACCTTAGTTTTTCGAAGTATCAATATTACCATTCAATCACATTTCGACAAGCTCAGTGTGACAATTCAATATAATCTTCTGTGTAACATAAAATGTCAAACTGAGCCTGTCGAAGTTTTTAACGGCTTGAATTGTGCAATTATATATCGACATCCAGATCCCTCGGGAAATGGGATAACGTTGAAAAAATGTCATTCCGACGAAGGAGGAATCTCTTTAATTTGCAGAGATTCTTCACTTCATTTCATTGCGTTCAGAATGACAATTTTGCAAATGTCTAAAACCTTAGTTTTTCGAAGTATCAATATTACCATTCAATCACATTTCGACAAGCTCAATGTGACAATTCAATATAATCTTCTGTGTAACATAAAATGTCAAACTGAGCCTGTCGAAGTTTTTAACGGCTTGAATTGTGCAATTATATATCGACATCCAGATCCCTCGGGAAATGGGACAACTTTAAAAAAATGTCATTCCGACGAAGGAGGAATCTACTTAATTTACAGAGATTCTTCACTTCATTTCATTGCGTTCAGAATGACAATATTAAAAATGTTAAAGACCTTAGCCTATCGAAGTATCAATATTACCATTCAATCACATTTCGACAAGCTCAATGTGACAATTCAATATAATCTTCTGTGTAACATAAAATGTCAAACTGAGCCTGTCGAAGTTTTTAACGGCTTGAATTGTGCAATTATACATCGACATCCAGATCCCTCGGGAAATGGGACAACGTTGAAAAAATGTCATTCCGACGAAGGAGGAATCTCTTTAATTTGCAGAGATTCTTCACTTCATTTCATTGCGTTCAGAATGACAATTTTGCAAATGTCTAAAACCTTAGTTTTTCGAAGTATCAATATTACCATTCAATCACATTTCGACATCCCGATTCCTCGGGAAATGTGACAATTCAATATAATCTTCTGTGTAACATAAAATGTCAAACTGAGCCTGTCGAAGTTTTTAACGGCTTGAATTGTGCAATTATATATCGACATCCAGATCCGTCGGGAAATGGGACAACGTTGAAAAAATGTCATTCCGACGAAGGAGGAATCTCTTTAATTCACAGAGATTTTTCACTTCATTTCATTGCGTTCAGAATGACAATATTAAAAATGTTAAAGACCTTAGCCTATCGAAGCATCTCGACTCCGCTCGAGGTGACATATTTCTTAACTAAGTTATATTGAGACCAGTGATAAAAAAAAGGAAATTGACGCATGATGGCTCCTAGCACAAACACCAAACCCGGCAATTTGCCGGGTTTGGTGTTTATAAAAAATATTTTATTCTAGCTTTCATGATCGGTAATTACCCAATCTCCTTTATCTAAAAGAGGGATCGCCTGCTTGTATTTCAAAGTTTTATTTTCACCACTCATCACATTTTTAATAGTAACCTTATCATTTCTATTGATCTTTGGCTGATCCCGAACTATGGTTTCGGTTACCTGAGGACGAGATTGTGTTTGCCCTGCAGCTCTACTTTGTGCTGAACGTTCATCTAAATTTGGGATTTCTTCCTTAGTGGTTTCCATTTTATCGCTGCGTCTTGGCTGACGCGCTTCCTGAATATTAGTTGTGTTCCCTTCTGGAATTTCTCCTTTAAATAAGAATGAGATCACATCTTTATTAACTTGTTCAATCATGGATTTAAACAATTCAAAAGCTTCAAACTTATAGATCAATAAAGGATCTTTTTGTTCGTGAACGGCTAATTGAACACTCTGCTTAAGTTCGTCCATCTTACGCAAATGAGTTTTCCAAGACTCATCTATAATTGCAAGTGTAATGTTCTTTTCAAAATCTTTGGTAAGTTGTTTTCCTTCAGATTCGTAAGCTTTTTCAAGATTGGTAACAACCTGCAAACTTTTTACTCCATCTGTAAAAGGAACTGCGATACGCTCAAAGTTATTAGCTGGATCTTCGTAAACATTTTTAATAATTGGAAAAGCTAAAACAGCTGTGCGATCCATTTTATTATGATAATGTTCGAATGCTGCTTTATAAACAGTTCCAGCTATCTTCTGAACATCCATTTTTCCGAAGTCAGCTTCAGAAACAGGAGAACTCATAGAGAAATAGCGAATAAGTTCGAATTCAAAATTCTTATAATCTGATGCGGCTTTGTTATTTTCAGTTATAACTTCAGAAGTATCAAAGATCATATTGGCGATATCCACCTTTAATCTATCTCCAAAAAGAGCGTGATATCTACGTTTGTAGATTACCTCTCTCTGGGCATTCATAACATCATCGTACTCAAGCAATCTCTTACGAACACCAAAGTTATTTTCTTCAACTTTTTTCTGCGCCCGTTCAATAGATTTAGAGATCATGGAGTGCTGAATTACTTCACCTTCTTCCAAGCCCATTCTATCCATTAACTTCGCGATCCTTTCAGAACCGAATAAACGCATCAGGTTGTCTTCTAAAGAAACATAGAACTGAGAACTTCCCGGATCCCCTTGACGACCAGCACGACCTCTTAACTGTCTATCTACACGTCTGGAATCATGACGTTCTGTACCAATAATGGCCAGACCACCTGCTTCTTTAACTTCTTTGCTCAATTTAATATCGGTACCACGACCTGCCATGTTGGTAGCGATGGTTACTATTCCAGCATTTCCAGCTTCAGCAACAATATCTGCTTCTTTCTTGTGCAATTTTGCATTCAAAACATTGTGAGGAACGTTTCTTAACTTCAACATTCTACTCAATAATTCCGAAATTTCAACAGAAGTTGTTCCTATAAGCACCGGTCTACCTGCATTAGAAAGCTTGGTAACTTCGTCTATTACAGCATTAAATTTCTCTCGTTTTGTTTTGTAAACCAGATCCTCACGGTCATGTCTTACAATGGGTCTGTTAGTAGGAATTTCCACCACATCTAATTTGTAGATCTCCCATAATTCTCCAGCTTCGGTAACCGCAGTTCCCGTCATCCCAGAAAGTTTACGATACATTCTAAAGAAATTCTGAAGAGTTACTGTTGCAAAGGTTTGTGTAGCATCCTCAATTTTTACATTTTCTTTAGCTTCAATAGCCTGGTGTAAACCATCACTATATCTTCTACCATCCATGATACGACCAGTTTGCTCATCTACGATCTTCACTTTGTTCTCCATCACCACATATTCTGTGTCCTTTTCAAACAAGGTGTATGCCTTTAAAAGCTGGCGCATAGTGTGTATACGATCACTTTTTACGCTATATTCACGGAAAAGCTCTTCTTTTTTCTCTACTTCATCTTCCTTGCTAAGCCCTTCATTATCAATCTTAGCGAGCTCCATACCAATTTCTGGCATTACGAAAAAGTCTGGATCGTCTTCTCCAGATAAAAATTCTACCCCTTTATCGGTAAGATCTATCTGATTGTTTTTTTCTTCAATAACAAAATAAAGTTCCTCATCAACTTTTGGCATCTCACGATTGTTATCTGCCATGTACTGATTCTCAGTTTTCTGAAGAAGAAGTTTTATACCTTCTTCACTAAGGTATTTTATAAGTGCTTTGTTTTTTGGTAAACCTCTAAAAACTCTTAAAAGTTGAAGCCCACCTTCTTTAGTATCACCAGCAGCTATTAATTTTTTAGCTTCAGCTAATACCTTGATCAAATGATTTCTTTGAACCTCTACTATATGGTTGATTGCCGGTTTCAAAGCTTCAAATTCGTGAATATCCCCTTTTGGAATAGGTCCTGAAATGATCAATGGTGTTCTGGCATCATCTACTAATACAGAATCCACCTCATCTACAATTGCAAAGTTAGGTGAGCGTTGTACCAAATCATCTGGAGCGTGAGACATGTTATCTCTTAAATAATCGAAACCAAATTCGTTATTTGTTCCATAAGTAATATCTGCATTATAGGCTTTACGTCTTGCAGCAGAGTTTGGACGATGATAGTCTATACAATCAATACTAATTCCGTGGAACTGAAAAATCGGGGCCATCCAGGCGCTATCTCTTTTTGCCAAATAATCATTCACAGTTACCAAATGCACCCCTCTACCACTTAAGGCATTTAGATACATAGGAAGAGTTGCAACAAGCGTTTTTCCTTCCCCTGTTTGCATCTCTGCAATTTTACCTTGGTGCATTGCAACACCACCAATTAATTGAACATCATAATGTACCATGTCCCAGGTAATAGGTTTTCCGGCAGCATCCCAAGAGTTGCTCCAGATTGCATGATCTCCGTCTAATTCTACATAGTCTTTCTCTGCAGAGATCTCTCTGTCAAAAGCAGAGGCTGTAACTTTTAGTTTTGGATTATGAACAAATCGCCTAGCCGTTTCTTTTACAGTAGCAAAAGCTTCGGGAAGAATATCATTAAGGACAGCTTCAGTGATATTATACATTTCATCTTTCAAGGCATCAACTTCTGCATAGATATCCTCGTTTCTGGTAATATCTTCAGAAGCATCTGCTTCGCTATTTAATGCTTCGATTTTAGAGCGAATATCTGCGGTGACATCGGCGATTTTCTTTCGGAAAGTTACCGTTTTTTCACGCAGCTCATCTATAGAAAGCGCTTCAAAATCTTTCTCCAAAGCTTTGATCTTCTCTACTATAGGTTGTATCTCTTTAACATCTTTCTTGGATTTATCTCCAACAAACACTTTTAATACAGAATCTAAAAAACTCATAGTTTTTTGTGTTTAATATGGTTCAAATGTACGCAAAAAAAAAGCCTCTTTTAGGAGACTTTTTAGTATTTACGTGTTATGTTTTCTAATATTCATCCTCATTCCAAAGGTAATCTTCGTCTGTAGGATAGTCGGGCCAGATCTCTTCAATAGAGTCATATGAATCCCCTTCATCTTCTATTGATTGAAGGTTTTCTACTACTTCTAATGGAGCTCCCGTTCGAATAGCGTAGTCAATTAATTCATCTTTTGTTGCCGGCCAGGGTGCATCGCTTAAATAAGATGCCAATTCTAATGTCCAATACATTGATTTATCGGTGTTTATTTTTTGCAAAAATAATTTTTTTGTTGTAATAGGCAAGTAAAAAATCTATTATTTCGTCAATAATTTTAAGAACGTGGTCTAAAATGTTAATTTTTATACAAAATTTAGATTTTAGCTGAATAATTTTCAATTTGTTTAACTCCTCTTTTCAGGAATCCATTTTACCTCATTTGCATGTAAATCTTTGGACAATTTCCGTGCCAGCACAAATAGGTAGTCAGAGAGTCTGTTAAGGTATTGTAAAACCAATTCATTGAAGGGGCTTATCTCATGAAGTGCAGTGGCCATACGTTCTGCCCGACGGCAGACGCAACGAGCAATGTGACAAATTGACACAGAAGGATGTCCTCCAGGGAGCACAAAATGGGTCATTTCAGGAAGACTCTCATTCATAGAATCCATTTCTTTTTCAAGAAGAATGATATCCTCTTCAGTAATAGTTGGAATGTTTAAGCGCTCTTGTCCGCTTTTAAGGATCGCTTTTTCTGGATCGGTCGCTAAAATTGCTCCTAACGTAAATAATCTATCCTGGACTCTATTTAGAATTTCACGGGTATGATCTCCAACTTTTTGATCTTTTACCAGTCCAATATGGGAGTTCAATTCATCTACGCTCCCGTAACTCTCTATTCTTATATGGTGTTTAGGAACTCTGGTTCCTCCAAAGAGAGAGGTAGTTCCTTTATCTCCGGTTTTGGTGTATATTTTCATGTCAATTTTATTTTAACAATTCAAATATACAAACATTCAAAGAAGGTGATTAGAGAAAATGAGTATAAACTAACTATTGGAAAAAGCAGATAAGAGCGCTTTCTAGTGTCGAAGCTTCTTAATTATTAAACTTCACTAGTAGACTAGCTACTCTTTTTACGTTCTAGATAACGCATTCTAAGCTTTCTGTTTTTTTTATGCTTGCGAAGTTTCGTTGAGCTGCCTTTATTCCAAAGGAAATAGGTGATAACAGTTGCAATTATCAATAAATAAATCCAGGTTTCCCTGTCAAAATCGATCATTTGTAGATGAATTTAGTACAAGGTAATAAAATGAATTTTAAATGCCAAGCGGAATTAATGTCATTCCGATCCCGATTGCTATCTGGAGAGGAATCTCATATGGAGTACCCAAGATCCTTCGACAAGCTCAGGATGACATTCTTTGCAGGTTGACCGTTGATACTATTGTCCCTTCGAGCGTAGTCGAGAAGTCTTTAAATTATAATTTGATTTCATTGAGATTCTTCACTTCGCTGCTCTTCGTTCAGAATGACATTTTTCATGTTTTGTCATCCCGACGGAAGGAGGGATCTCTTGTAAATAGGCTTGTACTAGATTGAAATCCTTCGACAGGCTCAGGATGACATTCTAGGCCTTTGTCTCTTCGAGCGTAGTCGAGAAGTCTTTAAATGATAATTTGATTTCATTGAGATTCTTCACTTCGCTGCTCTTCGTTCAGAATGACATTTTTCATTTTTTGTCATCCCGACGGAAGGAGGGATCTCTTTTAAAAAGGCTTGTACTAGATTGAGATCCTTCGACAGGCTCAGGATGACATTCTGTGCAGGTTGACCGTCATTACTATTGTCCCTTCTAGCGTAGTCGAGAAGTCTTTAAATGATAATTTGATTTCATTGAGATTCTTCACTTCGCTGCTCTTCGTTCAGAATGACATTTTTCATTTTTTGTCATCCCGACGGAAGGAGGGATCTCTTTTAAAAAGGCTTGTACTAGATTGAAATCCTTCGACAGGCTCAGGATGACATTCTGTGCAGGTTGACCGTCAATACTATTGTCCCTTCGAGCGTAGTCGAGAAGTCTTTAAATTATAATTTGATTTCGTTGAGATTCTTCACTTCGCTGCTCTTCGTTCAGAATGACATTTTTCGTTTTTTGTCATCCCGACGGAAGGAGGGATCTCTTTTAAAAGGCTTGTAATAGATTGAGATCCTTCGACAAGCTCAGGATGACACTCAAGGCTTTTGTCTCTAAAGGAGCGTAGTCGAGAAGTCTTTAAATGATAATTTGATTTCATTGAGATTCTTCACTTCGCTGCTCTTCGTTCAGAATGACATTTTTCATTTTTTGTCATCCCGACGGAAGGAGGGATCTCCTTTAAAAGGCTCGTACTAGATTGAGATCCTTCGACAGGCTAAGGATCGCATTCTAGGCCTTTGTCTCTTCGAGCTTCCCGATAGCATTCTTTGCAGGTTGACCGTCAATACTATTGTCCCTTCGAGCGTAGTCGAGAAGTCTTTAAATTATAATTTGATTTCATTGAGATTCTTCACTTCGCTGCTCTTCGTTCAGAATGACATTTTTCATTTTTTGTCATCCCGACGGAAGGAGGGATCTCTTGTAGAGGAGAATTTTGCTTCATTGAGATTCTTCACTTCGCTGCTCTTCGTTCAGAATGACATTTTCATTTTTTGTCATTCCGATCCCGATTGCTATAGGGAGAGGAATCTCATATGGAGTACCCAAGATCCTTCGACAGGCTCAGGACGACATTCTGTGCAAGTTGACCGTTATTACTATTGTCACTTCGAGCGTAGTCGAGAAGTCTTTAAATTATAATTTGATTTCATTGAGATTCTTCACTTCGCTGCTTTTCGTTCAGAATGACATTCTCATGTTATGTCATCCCGACGGAAGGAGGGATCTCTTTTAAAAAGGCTTGTACTAGATTGAAATCCTTCGACAGGCTCAGGATGACATTCTAGGCCTTTGTCTCTTCGAGCTTCCCGATAGCATTCTGTGCAGGTTGACCGTCAATACTATTGTCCCTTCGAGCGTAGTAGAGAAGTCTTTAAATTATAATTTGATTTCATTGAGATTCTTCACTTCGCTGCTCTTCGTTCAGAATGACATTCTCATGTTATGTCATCCCGACGGAAGGAGGGATCTCTTTTAAAAAGGCTTGTACTAGATTGAGATCCTTCGACAGGCTAAGGATGACATTCTTTGCAGGTTGACCGTCAATACTATTGTCCCTTCGAGCGTAGTCGAGAAGTCTTTAAATTATAATTTGATTTCGTTGAGATTCTTCACTTCGTTGCTCTTCGTTCAGAATGACAATTGTAAGCTTTGTCCCTTCGAGCGTAGTCGAGAAGTCTAATTTACTGGATTTGAAATTTCCTTTTTAACATCACTTTCCACAATCCCATCTCTAAGTCTTATAATTCTATGGGCATGTTTTGCGACATCTTCTTCGTGAGTTACCAAAATAACGGTATTTCCCGCTGCATGAATTTCATCAAATAAAGTCATGATCTCTAGAGAAGTAATAGAATCCAGGTTTCCTGTTGGTTCATCTGCAAGAATTATGGAAGGTTTATTTACCAAAGCTCTTCCTACTGCCACACGCTGACGTTGACCTCCAGAAAGCTGATTGGGTTTATGGTCCATTCTATCGGCTAGCCCAACATTACTTAGTACTTCTTCTGCACGTATTTTACGCTCTGCTTTAGAGAAACCGGCATAGACCATTGGCAAGGCAACATTCTCTAGTGCAGTTGTCCGTGGTAATAAATTAAAGGTCTGGAATACAAAGCCAATTTCTTTGTTACGAATTTCTGCAAGCTCATCATCACTCATTTTGCTTACATCGTTCCCGTTTAGAATATAAGTACCAGAGGTAGGAGTGTCCAGACAGCCTAGAAGATTCATTAGAGTAGATTTTCCAGAACCAGAAGGTCCCATAAATGCTACATATTCTCCTCTCTCTATATCCAGATCTATTCCTTTTAAAACCTTAATGATCTCTTGGCCTAAAGGGAAGTCTCGAGTAATGCTGCGTATCTCAATAACTTTGCTCATAGTATGATTCCAATAAATTTATTGCTTTAATAGGACGCCGAGTTTGATGATTTGTTACAAGCGAATTGTAAAATGCTCTTTTTCTTGTTCTTTTCTGAAAAAAACCAGTCCCCAGTAAAAGCTATCTATAGTTACACGAACAGAAGGATGAGCTTTGATCTCCTCCCATGCTTCCTCCATTTCTGCAGACCAGTGAATATCATCAAAGATAAAAACTGAATTGTTGTGAACTAAGGGAAGTAGTTTTTTAAAGTATTTTAAGGTAGGTGTTTTTTGATGATTTCCATCGAAATATACCAGATCAAATCCTGAATCTTTGTTTGTGTTTCCTTTTTCTAAGATGGAATCTAAAAGCATATCGAACTCACCAATTTGGAGTGAAATGTTTTTTAAATTGTATTTATCAAAATAGTTCTGAGCTACTTTTGCAGTTTCGGGGCAACCTTCTAAAGTTGTTAGCGATATAGGATTATCTATAGCAATTGCTGCAGAAGAGATTCCTACTGAAGTTCCTAATTCCAGTCCAGTTTCAAACTGAAAATAGGAGGCTAGTTTATTTAAGAGAATAGCTCTTTTTATAGGAATACCCGCATTTTTTGCAATAGCTCCAACTTTTCGGTTTTCAGATTTAAACACGCGACTCCCGGCACCAAAGTCGGTGACTTTAATAATTTGGGTATCTTGGTTTACAGCATTCCAAAACGCTCTTATTTTCTGAAAAGCACGTTTGTTATTTTTTAGGTACAAACATTTGGTAAGCAGATCATATACAAATGGGGAATGCACTCCATGCTGATTGGAAGATCTGAATAGAAATTTTATGTAAGCTATTAATTGATGCAAGTGCGATTAAAGTTGACTGTTATGACTTCTCTTTTCTTTATTATTTGACGTCACCCTGTCCCGAACCATCGGGAGTTTCAGGGTCTAACATTAAACTTAAGTAAGATGCTGAAACGAGTTATCATTGATGTATTATATAAGTTACTGATTTATAGATAATTGACACGCCTAATTCTTTGCAAGTTTTTAATACGCTTTTTGTTATCATTGAGGTGATTTCAAGAATTTGGAAAACACTCCTTTTAGTCGGTAATGATTTGTTTAATTTTTAAGATTGTTCATTTTTTTGCCTGTCCAAAAAAACGAACCAAAAAAAGGACACTTTTTTGTAGGTGTTTCCAATTATGCTACCGCATAATTAGAACCGTCCTTCCACGGCTAAATTTTCTCCAAGGCTTCGAAAATTTTACGCCGTGGAAGCACTACACTTGCAAAAAAGAAGTTCCTAATAAGATAAATCAGTTAGAAACAATCATACGTCATAAACCTATGTTAGATAATTTTTTTACCACGGGTCTCAGCATGACGGATCTTATGTTTGCTTGTTAGGCCAAACCTCAAACCACAAACCTCAAACAATATCAAATAATGTTTATTAAAAATAACCTCTCGACTCCGCTCGAGGTGACAATTACTGGACATTTTTTCAAAATTAAAAATCCTGAAACCCAGAACCTCAAACCTCAAACCCAAAACATCACACCTCAAACAATACTAAATAATTTTTATTAAAAATAACCTCTCGACTCCGCTCGAGGTGACAATTTATTTAACATTTCCTTCAAAATTTAAAACACCAAACACCAAACACCAAACACCAAACACCAAACATCACACCTCAAACATCACCCCTCACATTTAAGCTTCTTTCGCCCCCAATTCAAAATAGCGTTCTGTTTTGTTTTCTATCTCATCCTCAACTTCCTTTAGTTCTTTAGATTTTTTTGCGATCTCATTTGAATTTGAAATTTCTAAAAACTGCTGCTGGATCTTTTCTTTTTTCTTTTCAAGATTAGCGATCTCCTTTTCAAGCTTATTGAATTCTTTCTTTTCGTTATAATTAAGTCCGTTATCTGGTTTTGGTTCAGACTTGGCAGCAACCTCTTTTGAATTGTTGTTTTTGGGTTTTCCGTTTGACTCAGCAACCTGACTATCCTCATATTCTCGATAATCTGAATAATTTCCTGGGAAATCTTCAACTTCAGCATTTCCTTTAAAAACGAATAGGTGATCGACGATCTTATCCATGAAATACCTGTCGTGAGAAACCACTACTAAACAACCAGGGAAATCTAACAAGAAATTCTCTAAAACGTTTAGCGTAACAATATCCAGGTCGTTTGTAGGTTCATCCAATATTAAGAAGTTTGGATTCTGAATTAGTACCGTACATAAATACAATCTCTTTCTTTCACCACCACTTAATTTCTCAACAAAATCATATTGTTTTTTACGATCAAAAAGGAAACGTTCCAAAAGCTGTTGTGCTGAGATCTGTCTTCCTTTTTGCAAGGGAATATAATCTCCATACTCACGAATCACATCGATCACTTTTTGTCCCGGCTTGGCTTGGATTCCGCCTTGTGTGTAATAACCAAACTTAATGGTTTCTCCAAGAATAACTTTTCCGGAATCCGGTTTAATCGCTCCGGTTAAAATATTTAAGAAAGTAGATTTTCCGGTTCCGTTTTTTCCGATGATTCCAATACGTTCTCCTTTTTGGAAGTTGTATTCAAATTTATCTAGCAATTGCTTGCCTTCATAACTTTTAGAAATTTTATGGATCTCTACGATCTTGCTTCCCATTCGTTCCATATTGATCTCCAACTGAACCTGGTGATCTTTTCTTCTTTTAGAAGCACGGTCCTTGATCTCATGAAAATCGTCTATTCTAGATTTAGATTTGGTGGTTCTGGCTTTTGGCTGTCTGCGCATCCAATCTAATTCCTTCTTAAAAAGTTGTTTTGCTTTATCGGTATTGGTTTGATCCTGTTCTATTCTGGCATCTTTCTTATCTAAGTAATAAGAATAATTCCCTTTATAAGTATATAGGATTCCATCTTCTAATTCCACGATCTCATTACACACGTTTTCCAGGAAATACCTATCGTGAGTAACCATGAAGATAGTGAAATTCTCTTTTTTAAAGAATTCTTCCAGCCATTCAATCATATCCAGATCTAAATGGTTGGTAGGTTCATCCAGAATAATGAAATCTGGTTTACTTAGTAGCATAACCGTTAAAGCAAGCCGTTTCTTTTGCCCTCCGGAAAGATCACCAACTTTTTTATCTAACTGATCCAGTTTCATCTTGAAGAGGATCTGAGTATATTGAGTTTCAAAATCCCAGGCCTGATGCATTTCCATAAGCTCAAAAGCTTTTTGGTAGGCATCTGCATCATCGGGATTTAATAAAGCTTTTTCATATTGAGCGATCACTCGCATGATCTCATTATCTGAGGCGAAAATAGTTTCCTCTACCGTTAGATTCGGATCGAGATCTGGCTCCTGAGCAAGGAAAGCCGAAGTGATACCCTTTCTATAAACAACTCTTCCATCATCTGGAGTTTCTGTGCCGGCAAGTATATGTAATAAGGTGGTTTTTCCACTTCCATTTTTTGCTACAAAGCCCACTTTTTGTCCTTCATTGATTCCGAAGGAGATATTAGAGAACAGCCCGACTTCCCCAAAAGATTTGGCTATATTTTCAACCGATAAGTAATTCACAGAATAAATTTTTTGCAAAAATAGCTAGAATTTACGGAGTTAAAAGAAGATTAGTTTTATTATTAGCCTACAACCGCTATATTTGTTTTTCAAGCTTTGCTTTCATGGCTTATATTTATTGACTGAAGGGCTTGATTTTATACCCAATATCTAGCTATTTTGAATTTATTTACATCGATCTCCGCTTATGAACTATAAATTATTGGTATTCATTGGAATTGTTGTTTTAAGTTTCACATCATGTATTTCTACAAAGAAGATCACCTATTTACAGCAGGATGAAACAGCGGTAGATAGTATTATTCAAATTCAGCGCCTTCAAAAACCATATAGAATTCAGATAAATGATCTTTTGAGTATTCGTGTAAAAGCTTTAGATCAGGAATTAGTTGGTATGTTTAATCCTATTAACGATGCAAATGCTGCGGCTACTGGGGAAGAACGATTGTATTATGATGGATTCTTAGTAGATCCACATGGCAATATTAGAATTCCTTCTTTAGGGGAAATTAATGTGATGGGCTTTACCGTAGATGAGGTGAGAGAGCGAATAGAAAAAGAATTATTGGATCAGTATTTTAAAAATGAAGCAAACATTTTTGTAACAGTTAAACTGGCAGGAATACGCTATACTACGCTCGGGGAAATAGGTTCTGGGAGCCAGGTGGTTTATAAAGAACAGGTGACTATTATGGAAGCTGTTGCAAATGCTGGAGGAATTACTGAATATGGGGATCTAACCAATATTAAAATTATCAGGCAGTACCCAGGAGGAGAAAAAATTCATAGTATAGATCTTACCTCGATAGCAGCAACCAAAAGTCCTTATTATTATATTCAACCCAACGATTTAATACTGGTAGATCCATTGCCTCAAAAAGCATTAGGTTTTGGCACTACAGGATTAGGAACTGCCAGGGATATAGTAGGTGTGGTAACTTTACTTACTTCTGTAATCTTAATTTTCACAAGATAATTATGGCAAATGAAGATGATCATATTTCCGATGTAGGTTCCACTTTCGACTTTAAAGGCTTTCTCCTTAAGATCTTAAGTTATTGGCAACTAATATTGATTTCGGTAGCTATAAGTATGGCGGTGGCTTATTATAACAATGTTCGAAAATTACCGGTATATCAACTGGGTAATTCCATCGCTATAAAAGATGATCAGAATCCATTTTTTACTACAAATACGAGTCTTACTTTTAATTGGGGTGGGGTTTCAGATAAGGTAAGTACCGCTACCACAATATTAAAATCGCGTACTCATAATGAAGAGGTAGTGGAGAAACTTCAATACTATATTCAGTATTTAAAGGAGGGCGAATATCAAAGAGTAGATGCCTATGGAAGTACTCCCTTTGTAATTGCAGTAGATACAACCCGATTTCAAGCTGTAAATTTACCTATTACAATAACCTTCAAATCTGAAGATGCTTTCAATATAAAAGCCAATATTCCAGCTTCAATTTCTACACAAAATTACGGTACAAAAGAAAAGGGATCCTTGAGTCTGGATTCTCAGGATTTTAGTAGAGATTTTAAGGTTGGGGAACCCATTCAACTTCCTTTTTTTAGTGGTGTAGTAAATAGGAGTAATCAAGCGCTACAAATTGGAACTCCTTTTTATATCAGCTTCATAAATTTTGATTCTGCTGTAGGCCAATATAGAGGTGTGGGTATAGGAGCAGATAATATGAATGGTTCTATGCTAAATCTATCCATGTCTGGAGGTAATAAAGCAAGAATCGTAGAATATTTGAATGGTACGGTTGGGGTACTGAGTGATAATATGCTGGAGCGAAAGAATTTATTTGCTACTAAAACTATAAGATTCATTGATAGCAGTTTGGCTGTGAAATCAAGGGAATTAAAAGATGTCGAAGATGAACTAAATGATTTTAGAAATGACAATTCCATCTTGGATATTTCTGCGGAAAGTTCTCAAATTTCATCAAAGTTGGCAGGCTTCGATGTAAGAAAAGAGGATATCCGCAGGCAGCTAGCTTATTTTAGTATTTTGGAAAGTTATCTGCAGACCAAGACAGATTACAGCAATGTTCCTGCCCCTTCTGTGGCTGGTATTAACGAGGGAAGTATCACCTCAGGAGTTGGTAAGATCCTGGAATTATCTCAAGAGCGAAGTAAATATCAATATTCTTTAAAAGAAAACTCCCCTGTTTTTGCGGATATAGATAGACAGATCAATTCGATTAAAACCGTATTACTAGAGAATATAAGTTCTTCCACTGGATTGTTACAAGGTGAACAAAGATCTATAAATGCACAGATAGCACAATCTGAAGCAGCAATCAAAAAATTACCCCAAGAGGAGCAAGATCTGTTGAAGATCCAGCGAAAATATAGCATTAGTGAAAAAACTTATAATCTCTTCCTAGAAAAGCGAAGCGAAGCCAGTTTAATAAAGGCAGCAAATGTGAGTGATGTAATGATCATAGATGGCGCAAAAGATACTGGAGGAGGCCAGATAGGACCTAATACACAATTGAACTATGTAATGGCTTTATTAGTGGGGGCTGTTATTCCATTGGTTTTTGTGTTTCTCATTGTTTTCCTAAATACAAATGTTCTGAACGCTCAAGAAGTTTCGAGATTATCCCCAATTCCTATTTTGGGTTTAATAGGGAAGAATAAAGTGGAATCTAATTTGGTGGTTTTTGAAAAACCTAAATCTGCGATTTCTGAAGGCTTTAGGGGGATTCGAAGTAGTTTGCAGTTCATGTATAAAAAACTAAGCCTTACTGGCTCCAAAACCGTGATGATCACATCTTCTGTCTCTGGCGAAGGAAAAACCTTTTGCGCGATGAACTTAGCAACTGTTTTTGCACTTAGTGAAAAGAAAACAGTTCTTATCGGACTTGATTTACGGAAGCCAAAGATCTTTGATGATTTTGAGCTGGATAATGACATAGGAGTCGTTAATTATATAATTGGTAATAACACTTTAGATGAAATAATTCAGCCAAGTAAAATACCATATTTAGATGTGATTACCGCAGGCCCGATTCCTCCAAATCCTTCTGAATTATTGATGGGGGATCAAATGGAGGTGATGATGGCTGAGCTCAAGGAAAAGTATGATTATATAATAATGGATACCCCTCCAATTGGGATTGTGGCTGATGCTATGAATTTGGTGAAATATGCAGATGCTACGTTATTTCTTATTAGGCAGGATTATACTAAAAGGGGAATGTTAGAGTCTATTAACGAGAAATATTCAAAAGGTGAGGTAAAGAATATAAGCTTTGTGCTTAACTACTTCCAACATCGTGCGAAATATGGCTATGGTTACGGTTATGGTTACGGCTATGGCTACGGTTATGGTTATTCGTATAATAAATACAATGCATATGGGGAAGGGCCAAACAAAATTGCTCAACTTAAAAAAGTATGGAGGAAGGCGATGAGGAATTTTGAATAAGTAAAATGTTTATTGTTTGTAGTTTATTGTTGAATTATGGGGAAGATCGAACGTTTTGAGGATATTGAAAGTTGGAAGTTGGCAAGGATAATCTGCCAGCAAATCGAAGTTTTATTCAAAGAAACACCTTTAAAGAAAAATTTTGCTCTTCGGGATCAAATGGAGCGTAGTTCGGGTTCTATAATGGATAATATTGCAGAAGGCTTTGGACGCGGAGGCAATCGAGAATTTCATAATTTTCTTAGTTATTCTAAAGGTTCCGTAACCGAATTAAAATCGCAACTTTACCGTGCTTGGGATAAAAACCTTATAAGTAATGCTCAATTTAAAGAATTGTCTTTCGAATGTGATAAAGTTGAAAATAAAATAGGAGCATTTATGTATTACTTGAGGAATTCTGACCTTAAAGGTATCAAATTTAAAAAAGAATAATTTAGATTAAACACCAAACACCAAACACCAAACACCAAACACCAAACACCAAACACCAAACACCAAACACCAAACACCCTTGACTAAAAGCGCTTCACCTTTCACTCCTCACTCCTCACTAATATGAAAGGAACGAGCGACGACTGGCTTTATGAAATAAGTCCTAAACGAAAACTGATCGATCTTAACTTTCAGGAGATCTGGCGTTATAGGGATCTTCTGATACTTTTTGTGAAACGGAATATCGTTACCGTTTATAAGCAGACAATTCTTGGTCCGCTTTGGTATTTCATTCAACCTGTGTTTACGGCGATAACATTTACCTTGGTATTTAATAATATTGCCAACATTCCAACGGGTGATGTGCCTCCATTTTTATTTAATCTTACAGGGATTACAGCATGGAATTATTTTAGTCAGTGTTTAACTGGAACTTCAGATACTTTTAGGGCAAATGCGGGCATTTTTGGAAAGGTCTATTTCCCACGGGTAATCATGCCACTTTCTAATGTGATTACAAACTTGTTCAAATTTGGAATCCAACTATTGGTGTTAGTAGTCTCTTATATCTATGTAGTCTGGAGCGGAGTGGAAATAAGTCCGAATTTCAATCTTTTATTACTTCCTGTTTATATTTTAATGATGGCTATGCTTGGACTTGGCTTGGGAATGATAATCTCAGCCTTTACAACAAAGTATAGGGATCTTACTGTTTTAGTAGGTTTTGCAACTTCTTTATTGGTATACCTTTCGGCAGTGCCATATCCCTTGAGTGAGGTGGAAAACAAAATGCCAGATTATGTCTGGATCGTACAATATAACCCTCTCACACAAATAATTGAAGGCTTTAGATATATGATCTTAGATTCAGGAACTTTTACCTGGTTCGGATTTACATATACTCTGGTTATCTCAATATTCCTATTTTTATTCGGACTGGTAGTTTTTAATCGTACAGAAAAGAATTTTATAGATACCGTGTAAGCTTTACTGATTTCATTATTTACCAATTTTTGGTATATTTGGACAAACATTTTTAAAATGAGTAAAAACACATCTGTTTCACTTGGAGATTATTTTGATCAATTTGTTCATAGCAGAATAAATGAAGGTAGATTTAAAAATGTTAGTGAAGTTATACGCGCAGGCTTAAGGCTTTTGGAGGAAGAGGAAAGTAAAGTTATTGTCCTAAGAAACGCAATTCAAGAAGGGATTGATAGCGGAATTGCAAACGACTTTGAACCAAAAAGCCATCTTGAATCCCTGAAAGCAAAGAAAAACGCTAATGGCTAAATTTGAAATGACAAACAAAGCGGTCGAGGATTTGTCGAAAATATGGAATTATACTTTTGAAGTTTGGTCTGAAAAACAAGCCGATGTTTATTATGAAATGCTGATTTTAATTTGTCAAGAAATTGCAGACAACCCAGACTTAGGAAAAACCTATGAAGGAATTGCTCCAAACCTACTGGGAATAGAAGCAAATCGACATATAATTTTCTATAGAACTATTAAAGAAAATCATGTTGAAATTACAAGAATTTTGCATGGTAGAATGGACTTGAAAGAAAAAATATTGAAATAAAGAAATGACATTAGAGTGAAGAGTGAAGAGTGAGTTGTGGGTTGTCAGTTATCAGTTTTCGGTTGTGAGTTGTGGATTTTCGCTTCGCTCGATCTTGATTAATTTTGCCAAATGAAAAGCTACAAAGATCTAGATGTTTATAATTTAGCATTTACATATGCGGTGGAAGTTCATAAAATTTCTCTGAAACAACCTAAGTTTGAGCTTTATTATTCCCTTTTAAATGTGAGCGTCACCCTGTCCCGAACCATCGGGAGTTTTGGGGTCTTATACCACATATTTGAGATGCTGAAACAAGTTCAGCATGACGGTAACAACCTGTAATTAATTAATAAAAAACTATTTACTGTAGCAAACAATAAGAATCCAATATATTATATGATTTTCCTGAAATTAAAGAATTGAAGCTTAAATATGATAAATTAGGCGGAAAATTATATTCTTTTAATAAGTAGGTGGAAAACAATTGGAAAAACTAATCCAATCCAGAACCAATATCTGCGAACTGCCAACCGATAACAGACAACTGATAACTTCCAACAGACAACCGAGAACTGCCAACCGCCAACCGAAAACCGCCAACCGATAACAGACAACTGATAACCTCCAACCGATGAACCTATTGATTATTTAATACCAAGGCAGCATTTACCCATTGCCAAACATGGAAACTAGACTCGTTTTCTCCTTTAAGGTATGCGTTCCATTCTTTTTCAATTTCTTGAAAGTCGAACCAATCCGAATTCTTAGAGTTTTTAAGTCCTTTTAATTGAAATTCTACCCATTCTCTAAGCTCTAGCGCCATCCATTCCCTCTGCGGAGTTTGAAGGGAGCGTTTGGGTGCAAAGGAAATATTTTCAGGAACTAAAGGTTTTAAAATTTTGCGAAGCATAAATTTTTGAAGGCCTTTATGAATTTTAAATTCAGGAGGTTGAGCGAACGCGAATTCCACAAGTCGATGATCAAGGAATGGTTCGCGGAGTTCGGTGCTGTACGCCATAGAGATACGGTCATTGAATCTTAATGCCCGCGGAATTTTAGTGTAAAAAAGATCCCGATATTGTTTGTTCTGCAGGTCGTTATCAAAAGGTTCAGGATAGGAGGGTTTATTAGCTAGAGAACGCAATTCTTCGGTTAAAACATCAGGTCTAAACGGACTTATGTTTCCAACTCCCTGAATATTTGTTTGAGAATCTGCTTCTGGGAGGTAATAATCATAACCTGCCCATTGTTCATCCATTCCTTGCCCATCTAATAAAACTTTCACACCATCTTTCTGAGCCTGCTCAAAAATTTTGGAATAGGCAAGAGTCGGAATTCCTGCAAAGGGTTCATCCTGGAGTTTAGCAATTAATTCAGCCGATTTCTCCACCTCTTTAGCTGTGAATTTCATCTTATTGAGAGGGTTTTTTGTTGTGGAAATCATTTTCTCTACCCAAGGAAGCTCATCATAGCGTTCATCTCCGGTATAAAAAGTATAGGCATTGACCATTTTCTTGTCCTCAAATTGATTTACCAAGGCCAGAAGCAAGGAGCTGTCGACACCCCCGCTAATATTAAAACCAAGTGGAACATCTGCCCTAAACCTGAGAGCTACACTATCCTTTAAAAGCTTTAAGTAGATTTCTTTAGCTTTTTCAAAACTGTAATAGGGATTGATCTTAGCAACACGCTCTTCAAAATCATACCATTTTTCTATTTTTAATTTTCCCTTGGTGAATTCTAAACGATGCCCTCCGGGAAGTTGATTCACCTCTTCAAAAAAAGTTTCATCTGGCATTCCGTAGGAGCCATAAGTAAAATAATTAGCCCATACCTTTTTATTAGGTTTATCCCTATTTAATACTGATCCTAAGGCCTTGATTTCGCTACTGAAGTATAGGGATTTATTTTTTTGAGTATAATAAAAAGGTTTTACCCCAAACCGATCTCGAGCAGCAAAAAGAATTTTTTCTTTGGTGTCCCAAATTGCAAAGGCAAACATTCCATTAAATCTATCAAGACATTTCTTTCCCCATTTAATATAAGCTGCAAGTAAGACTTCGGTGTCTGAAGTTGTTTTAAAATGATATGAATCTTTTAATTCCTCTCTTATTTCTTTAAAATTATATATTTCTCCATTGAAAGTAAGATGATACCTCTCAAAAGTATCAGTAAAAGGTTGATTGGCATCGGAAGAAAGATCGATAATAGCAAGCCTATTATGACCTAGTGCAGCAAAATCTTTATCTATAAATGTTCCCGTGTGGTCTGGTCCTCGGTGAGCTTGCTTTTCAAGCATTTTTCTTAGATCGGATTCTTTGGGATGGGAAGAAATCATTCCTGCTATTCCACACATTAGCGCTTGGTTTTTTTAATAATTTTTTCCGCTTCTTTCCAATCCTTTGGTGTGTCTATATTCACGTAGTAGTCATTTTTAGATTCAATATATCCAATAGAGCTTCCATAGAGGGAATTCTGTTTTAAAATAACATCCGAACGAGTGATATATAAAGCACCATCACGATAAAAAGCTTTTGGTAGTTCCTGTCTTCTGGAGATTATTTTTTTGTCTCCGGTAGAGATTTTAAGTTGATTGTGCTCATCAGGTTCAAAAATCCAATGCGGATTAAATTCAGTAGGAACTTCCCGAACAGAGATTAAACAATCTATACCTTCATTTTTGAATTTTTCGATTGCGTCATCTATTAAATTATTATCTCTAAAAGGGGAAGTAACCTGTAGCAGGCAAATTGTATCAAATTCTTCATTTTTATTTTTAAAAAAATCTAGAGCATGTTTTATCACAGCTAGAGAAGGAGTGTCGTCTTGAGCTAAATTTTCTGGCCGAATAAATGGGACTTCTAGTCCTGCTTTTTCTGCAACTTTAATGATTTCAGGATCATCAGAACTTAGAATCACTTTGGAAAGTAGTTTTGAAGCTTTTGCTGCCTCAATCGTATAATGCAACAAAGGTTTTCCTCCTAATAATTTAATATTCTTCTTCGGTATTCCTTTACTTCCGCCTCTGGCGGGGATTATTCCAAGTATTTTCATATTTTATTAAAGACAAAACGATTTTCTCCTATTCCAAACTTCTTTTTTGCGAATGGAATCTTATTGTAAATTGATTCCACTCGATCAAAATTTGTACCTCGATCTAATCTACGAATATTACAAGCTCCATTCTTTTTCAATTCTTCAATTATCTTATTTGATGAAAGTCTCGTATTAATTGGTACCATAACATGGTCGAGCATATAAAAGACTCTATTCATAGGTATGCCTAGTGATCTTAGTACATTTTGAGCAAATTTTTTATTAACATCTTTCAAGATTGCTCTTAAGATTTCAATATTATCCCAAAAAATTCCTCCAGGATTTTCAATCAAATATTGCCAACCAAAACCTCCGGATTTCATAACTCTGAGCTGTTCTTTAATTCCCTTTTTCCAATCTTCTGTATGATGGAGTACACCGTTACTATATACTATATCAAAGATTTCATCCTCAAATGGCATGTTAAGAACAGAACCCTTAATGAAATCAATATTATTGATGCCCGCTATTTCCACTCTGGATCTCGCGTCAGATAATCCAATTTCCGAAAAATCAATACCAACAGCTTTATTAACACCTAATAATTTCCATGCTGTAGTATATCTTCCCCCTCCACAACCTTGATCGAGTAATACCGAATCTTTTAAATTGGGAATATTAACTTCATTCCTTATTAATCGGGTTTCCAATAATTTTTTGGCTTCTTCAAAATAATTTACATTTTTGAACTCTTTGAATAAATTTCCATAATGTTGTCCGGTATGTGTTTTTACATCTAACTGAAAATCTTCTTCTTCAAAATTCTCAAATGAATTAGATAAAATATTTAGTAAGCCTTCGTTGTTAACTGCTGTGATTGTTGAATCCTTCAAATCAACTAGTGTCTTTTCAAATAAAGAATCAGGTTCTTCCGATGATTTAAAAATATATTCTGTCTTGTGAAAAAGGAATGGTACTGCTAATATTCTGAAGTAATCATTAATCTGATCTTTAGGTAATGAATTGAACATGCTAATTAACTTTTCAGGAACTTCATTGTACTTTTTTAAATGAACACAATCTACTATTTCGCCAATAGTATTTGTAAACCGAATATCTTTATCCTCTCTAATCATCAATTTTTTTTGATTTATAAAAATTAAACCTTAACTAAATTATTTGTTGCTAGAATTCAAATTCAATAGGTTCAACGCACTTCTATCCAATTACTAATTATTTGGTACTATATTTTAACTGGTTATGCTTTTTATGATATTAATTTTAATAGGTTATTGTCTTACTAAAAGTCAATGCTGTAGTTGCAAGAATTTCAGCGATTTTCGTGCCTGCATCTCCATCTCCATAGATCGTTGAGCTTTCAAATTTTTCTGAAGTTATGGCCTTTTTTATAGCCTTTTCTATTTCAATTTGAGAATAAGAAACATCGGTAACATTTGCAGCTCGGCTTCTTCGGAACTGACGATTACCTATATTTACGACTGGTAGTCCTAAATAAGCACATTCTCTTATACCTGCGCTGGAATTTCCTACAAGCGCTTTGGAATTAATCAGTAATTTTAAAAAGTCCAGAGGCTCCATGTTTTTAAAGAAATGTATATTTTTAGGATGTTCCAGTTCCCGGAAAGCTCTAATTCCGTTGGAAGTCCCATCGGATCCTGCATCTACATTAGGCCAAAACCAAAAAGTGGGATAATTTAAATTTTTAACCGCTTTTAGTGTTTCCTGAATTTGTTTTTTCGATTCTTTATATTCTGTAGTCACAGGGTGTTGCATGACAACTATATAACCATTTTTCCAATCAAGTTTGGCCCCAACTCCGCCATATTTCTCCAACGGGTTGAAATCTAAATTTGGAGTTTCATGGATTTCTTTTGCCAGATCTATAGAGGGACAACCAGTATTAATAACCATCTGTGTACTTTCTCCTAATTTAATCACCCGTTCCCGCGCATCATCACTACTTACAAGATGAAGATCGGCTAATTTGGTATTGGCGTGACGAACCTTTTCATCTATACTGCCGGTTACTTCTCCTCCCTGAATATGAACAAGCGGGATATTTTGATAAGCAGCTGCAATGGAAGTAGCAATTGTTTCAAACCGATCTGCTATAGTTATTACCGCATCTGGTTTTAAGTTATAAAACACATTGGTGAGTTCCATAACTCCCAAGCCTGTAGTTTTAGCCATAGTTGTTGGATTTTCTCCCTCAAGAACCATAAATACTTTAGCTGCAATTGGAAATCCATCTTTTTCAATAAAATCTACCGCATTGCCATACCTGTCCAATAATGCAGAACCTGCAATAACTAATTGTAGTTCCAGATCTGGATGATTTTTAATTGCTGTGAGTGCAGATTTAATTCGGCTGTAGGAAGGCCTTGCAGTAACTACTACACAGATTTTTCTCTTGGGCATGTATTGTTCTTTATAGTTGGACTAAAGTATGAAAAAATGTTCGAAGTGATGAAGTAACGAAGTGATGGAGTGACGAGGTGACTGGGTGATGGGGTGATGGGGTGACGAAGTGACGAGGAAACTTGAACCAAACCACAAACCCTGAACCCCAAACGTTGAACGTTAAACCCTAAACCCTTTTTTTATAAAACTCAATATTCCTCTCTACAACTACCTCCGTAGAAAACTTGGCAACAACCCGCTCCCTAGCAGCAGTACCCATCTTCTTAGCCAGAGCAGGATGCATTAAGAGCTGAAGAATTCGATCTGCATATTCTTGATGATTTTTCGGGTTTACCGTAAACCCTGTTTTACCGTCAATCATAACTTCTTTTGCCCAACCAATATCTGAGGTCACCAGGGCTTTTTCCATCGCCATCGCTTCTAACCAAGTCATGGGTAAAGCTTCAGCAAAGCTTGGCAAGACTACCACATTGGCTTTCGCTATTTGTTCCAATATCTCTTCATAGGGCAAAATGCCATTCCAAACAGTGTTTTTTGATGCCTTGGCAGTAAATAGATCCATCATTAATTGTTGGGTGGACTTGCCAGTTTTGTGATCCTGAACATCTTTTCCTGCAATTATTAGTTTGGCTTCGGGTTTAATTTTTACGATCTTATTAAAGATCTCCGCTAATTCCAAAACGCCTTTTTTCCTGATGATACTTCCAAAATAGAGAATGGTATTTGGCTCCAAATCTGTATTGCGCGGACAGAAATATGCCACATCTACCGAATTGGGAATAACCTCAATTTTCTTTTTTAAGCTAAAGAGGGCCGCAGTTTTTACCGCAGTGAATTCACTTACAGAAAGCAGATGATCCGCTCCTGCCAGAGCTTTTTTCTCAAACCAGAAATTTTTTTTCTTTTGTTTACGGTTTTCTAGATGACAGAAATAAGCATCACTTCCGTGAAACCTAATCGCAATGGGGCACTTTAATTTCATGAATGCAGTAATTCCTGTCCAGTCAGGAGCTTCTAATGCATCAATTTGATCTTGGATGATAAAGTCATTAAGGTAATTCTGAAGGAATTCTCGGTGCAAATACCAGCCCAGGAATTTATATTTTCTTTGTTTTATAATATGAAATTTTATTCCGTCTTCACTAAAAATCTCATTTGTTGACTGTCCATAGATAAATATGGATACTTTAATCCCTTTTGCTGCCAGAGCAGCGACCATATTCTTAATACTGGTGCCAATCCCTGCAGCAGAATTGGTTTTAGGATGGGGGTATTCCGGGCTTAGAAAACCTATGTGCATTACTTAGAAATTTTATTTATGTCTTCCCAAATTCTTTCAGAAGCATTTTCTGCAGGAGTAAGATTTATCTTGTGAAACCATTTTTTTGCATTTTTCACTATATCTGCTGAATCGTTTAATATTAAACTTAGTTTATTCTCAATCTCCTCCTTAGAATTTAACCAAACAACTTCATTCCCTGTGGGCATAGATCTAAAGTGAACAAAATTATATACTTTTTTAGAAGACCAATTAACATCAATCTTTTGTTCAACATCATAATTAAGAAATAAGCATGGCTTATTAAATAAAGCATAATCAAATACCATAGAGGATCCCAAATTGATGACTGCCTTGGTGTGAAAAATAGAGTTGACTTGTAATTCCAGATCTTCTTGGGTTGGAAGAATAGAATTCCAATGCTCTCCAACTTTTTTCCACTTTGGAGCTACGGGAATAATCAGATCTTTAAAATCCTCAAGAGTTTCATCATATCTGTCGGAAAAATCTACAGGACATCGCCGGAAAAGAATTCCTAGTTTAGTTTCCCTATTTTCATTCAGGCTTTTTATTGCCTCTGCAACATCCTTTAAATAATGAGGATCATCTGGGCTGGTGGTTACATCATCTCCGCTAAAGCAGATATATTCTTTTGTGAGATCCAAATTGTTTTCTACAAAAAATTCTTTCCTTGTTTTTCTTAAGTTCAGGTTGAAATGAGGTTCGAATTGCGGACTTCCGGTAATGAAAATACTGTCTGAATTTATTTGAGGATAATAGTTAATTAATTCCTCCTTCATATATTCACTCCATACAAAGTAGAAATCGGGTTCTACTATCATGGTTGCTTTGGGCAGATTATCCCAGGAAAAAATAAATGTACCAGTAGGAATTCCCAGATCCTGTGCAGCTGTTAATGGAGCAATGGCATTTACCGGTCGCTGATTGGTGCAAAATATAAAATCGGGTTTTTGTTTTTCCAACACATCTTTACAATATTGATAGAAATTAGATTTTCTTTCAGAAGCTTTTAATTTTTCACGCAACTTATGCAGGCCTTTTTCTCCCTTGTAGGTTTTGGTGAGTTGAGTAAGAATTGCATTTTTGATTTTTGATTTTATTCTTTTATTGGAAGATGGAAATTTGTAGGATTGGTATACCGAATCATCAAACTTTTCTTCAAAATAATCCAGTTCTCCACTAATTTTTGCGCGTTTTAAAAGATCGGTATAGGCTCTCGGTTTTCCTCCTAGTTTAATTTCTTTATAATCCAATGCAGACAGATCAAAAGGGGTCTGATTCCAGAATACCACATCCCAGCCCATTTGTTCTCCTATCTCCACAAAAGATGTAAAAGCAAAATTCCGCAGGCCAACGCCATCGGGGAGTAGGATAAAAATTTTTTTTGGTTTCAAAAGCACTAATTATAAAGTCTGATCCAAATATATGGAAAATGTGAGGAGAGAAGAAGTGCAGAGTGAAAGAGTAAATAGTGAAGGAGTGAAGGAGTTAAAGAGTGAAGGAGTTAAAAAGTGAAAAAGTGAGGTATATAAAAATAAACTTTTGATTTACGATTCAAATTTTTATTTTTCCGATAACCGATAACCGATAACCGATAACCGATAACCGATAACCGATAACCGATAACCGATAAACTTAGAAAGAAACTGACAATAATTCGTTCCCCAATTCATGAAGGGCTTTTTCAATTTTCTTTGCCCTCTCTTCCGAAGCATTGGCCTTTCCTGTAGCATATTGCCTCATTAAGGATTCATTTATCCCGGCTTTTTTTGCCAAACTGGAAATTTTTATTTCAGGAATGAGTTTAAAAAGTGCTTGAATATCTAAACGATATACAAAAACATTGGCATTTAATATCTCTTGGATCCATTCTTCATTTACTTCCATTGCCGTTTCCAGATAATCGCTGTAAGCTTGTTGTAAATTTATTTTTAATTCCTCAAGGGAATTTCCAAATGCTGTTACTACCCCCGGCAGGTTTTGAGTGGTGCCCCAATAGGTTCCGTCTGCCGCTTTCTCTAAATAAACTTCTATGCTCTTATTTTTCAAGGCTTTTTATTTAAACTATTCTATTACTGCTTGTCTTAGGATAGATTTTACCGTTCCTTTCGGAACATCTTTTTTAGGATGAGGAATGGTAACGAGTCCTTTTTGAGCCGGATGTTTAAAGTGGTGGTGACTTCCTTTTCAATCATTTTAATAAGATCGGTCGAATGCATCAATTTAAATATATAACATTTTTGTTATGTTTAAGAAAAATTTTAGCTTTATTTCCTTCAACCAAAATTCATAAAGTTCGAAGCGGTTTGATTCCAAAAGACCACTTCTCATCCCATTTTCTCACCAACTTCTACGAATTAAGTGAAAGCAAAATTCCGAAGGCCAACGCCATCAGGCAAGAGAATAAAGATTCTTTTTAATTTCAAATCAGCCTTTAATATTGACTTTTCCAAATATAGGAAATTTATTTTATGCTATTTTTACATTCGAACTGTTCATTTCTTCTAACGTTCTAAAATAAATATTCAAATAAAACAGTTCTTATCTCTATATTGGGAGAGTTAATAGCAACCTAAAAATTATTGATAATTTGCTCAAACCTAATACTTGTTTTCACTTATTGGCATTTTTTGCTGCTATTCTACTGTATTTTATTATCCAACCATATAATCTAGGATTCACCCCAGATTCTATGGATTATTTAGAAGTTGCTAACAGTATTGAATCAGGAAATGGTATTACCAATATTAAAGGACAAATTGTGAATCATTGGCCACCATTATTTTCATTATTACTCGCGCTAATTTCTAAAATAACTAATTCTGGAGTTATTTACGCAGGGTCAATTCTTCAGATGTTTCTTTTCTACGCTTTTATTCTTTTTTATTCACTAGTCCTGAGAGAGTTAAAAATCAATTTTAAGCTAATAATATTTTCTGGAATTTTACTGGTTGTTTCTCAAGTTTCAATAAATTTTTCCTATTTCTTGTCCGAAGGTTTATTTTTAGTTCTGCTGCTGGTTAGTTTTTATTTATTTCTGAAATGGTTACCTGACAAAAAATTTAAACATCTTTTTTGGTCTGCATTTTTGTGTGGATTGTTTTTCTTAACGCGGTATGCAGGGATAGCTTTTATAGCATGTTACTTATTCTTTATTTTATTTTTCCAAGACGGGAAATTGAATGAAAGAGTGAGAAATTTTCTCTTGTTTTTAGGTTTAATTGTATTAGTGATATCTCCATGGTTTATATATCAAAGTGCTTTTGAAGAAAATTTAGGAGGGAGGAAATTAGCAATTCATATAATCCCATTTTCCAAAATATTAGATTTTTTCATAACTGTTTCCTATTGGTTTTTAGGTAGTGCTTTAGCCATTTTCCTTCTTATATGCCTGGTAGTAATCTATGTTGTTAAAATCAAAAAATCAGAAATTCAATTTGAAGTTTTGATAAAAAAAATTTATAAAAGGTATCAGAAAGCGATTTTACTTTCGTTTCTTTTTATTTTGATATATCCTCTTTTCCTAATTGTATCCATTTCTTTTTATGACTCATATACACCAATGGATAATAGAATTCTTTCGCCATTATTTATATTTATTCTTTTATTCATCACTTTTTTCCTCCAAACTTTAAAAGAACATAGACAGATGTTACTTTTAAATGGCACTATTCTATTTCTTTTTCTTAGTTTCTCCTCTTCTGTTTTTCCAATTTATCAGAATCATTATAAAAATGGCAGTGGATATACGAAAAAAAAGTGGGCTGAATCTCAAACTTTAAATTATATAAAGGAGAAAAATTCTGATATTATTACTTATACCAATGGAATTGAAATAGGCAAATTACATGCTCAACAGGATTTTTATCTTTTACCTCGATTATCTGAAAATCTATTAATTGAGAAAATGAAAGAAGAAGTATCTATGGGGGAAGCTCAGATCGTTTACCTTAAAGAAGTAAACTGGAGAAATTATTTGGTCTCAGAAAATGAATTATTGGAAATATTTAAAGAAAATGATGTCTTAAGGTTTGAAGATGGTTTTATTATTCGTGCATTCATTTCTGAATAATATTATATTTAAAAACGCACCATAAAGCTCTTACACCATCTTTCCAATTGATCTTTTTACCTTCTTCATAAGTTCTCCCATAATAAGAGATTCCTACTTCATAAATTCTTATCTGCGGGATTCTGCAAATTTTGGCAGTAACCTCAGGTTCAAAACCGAATCTCTTTTCTTTTAGATCTAATGACTTCAAAACCTCTGCGTTAAAAAGTTTATAACAGGTTTCCATATCTGTCAGATTAAGGTTCGTAAATGCATTGCTTAATGAAGTAAGGAATTTATTGCCTATAGAATGCCAATAAAACAAGATACGGTGTGGATTACCACCCATAAATCTTGAGCCATAAACAACATCTGCTTTGCCATTCATCATTGGCTTTAGCAAAATATTATATTCTTCTGGATCATATTCCAGATCGGCATCCTGAATAATAATAAGATCCCCGGTTGCCAGTTGAATTGCCTTGTGGAGTGCAGCTCCTTTTCCCTGATTGAATTCTTGATTATGAAGCTTTATAGATAATTCAGGATTAAATTTTATAAAATCTTCTATTAATTCTTTTGTTCGATCTGTAGAAAAATCATTTACTATTATCAATTCTTTTTCCAGGGGATATTCCAGTTTTAGATCCTTTAAAACTTCTAAAATTGAAGAGATGGTTTTCTCTTCGTTATATGCAGGAATAAGAATTGATAATTTTTTCAAATGGGAAGTAGGTTTAAGACAACAAATATATCTTTTTTACTTAATTTACAGATAATAAGAATTTTTAAATAAATTCCGAAATTGATTTTATAGGGAGTTTAAATCAAGTTTGATATGTGGAAAATTATATAATATCACAAATCGTAAACCCTAATCCTCAAACAAAAATGACTATTTTTGAAAACAAAGATTAAAACCTCAAAGCCCAAAAATTGATGTCCTCCAAAACGATACAATTATTTTACTGGAGCGAGATAAAATTCATCCTTAAGAAGAAGGAAAACTATGGCGATCTTCTTTCTAAATATTTAGCAGAAAAAATATCAGGAAAAGAAGTAAAATGGGTTCATCCAAAAAAACAGCCTTGGTATAAATGGAATAAGACAAATTATGTCACTATAGGAAGTATTATTCACCATGCTTCCAAAGACAGTATAGTGTGGGGAAGTGGAATTATTGATAAGGAACAAATTATTACAAAAGCAGATTTCCGCGCGGTTCGAGGACCCCAAACCAGAAAATTTTTGCTGGAACTCGGGTATGAGTGTCCTGAAATTTATGGAGATCCCGCTTTATTGTTGCCAAAGTATTATCACCCCACTATTAAAAAGGAATTTGAAATTGGGATTATTCCGCATTATCACGATTTTAAATTTGTTTCAGATCTTTATAAAAATGACTCTGAGATTCTGGTAATCGATCTTATGACGATGGATATAGAAGCGGTCACCCGACAAATATTAGAATGTGAGAAAACCATTTCTTCTTCCCTTCACGGCATTATAGTTTCTCATGCTTATAATATCCCGAGTATTTGGGTAGAATTCTCAGATAAGATCTTTGGTGATGGAATTAAGTATCGGGATTATCTAGAATCGGTTCAAATTCCTTTTTATCAGGCTGGGTTTATCAGGGATAAATATTCTCTGGAAAGATTGCAGGAACTTTTGGATAACTATAAAAACCTACCCCAAAGTTCAAAAATAAAAGAATTGCAAAAAGGTTTGATGGAAAGTTGCCCGTTTCGGAAAAGTGATGAAGTAAAGTTGTGATGAAGTGACGTTGTAATGATTTGGTGGAGGGATGTTAATCAACGAATCCCGAATTAACAAGTCACAATCATAAATAAATTTTTTGCCGTTTCGGTGATCAATAATTTATAAATTGCGCACATACGAAGTCTTATGAGTAGTACAGACCAAAATCAAGAAAAAAACAAACTTCATTATGAAGCGCTGTACGCTAACTATCCCATCAGCAATATTCTTCACTGGATCAATAACCTCGATAAATTTCTCGAATCGGCAACTACTACAGAAACCAGTTGGTTTGGATTATATCAGAATAATTTCAGGGAGAAAATAAAGGGAAAGAAAGTATTGGAAATGGGCTGTGGAGATTGTACCAATGCTGCGGTAATGGCGGCTTTAGGAGCTGAGGTGGTTGCCAATGATATCGCTTCTGCAAGTGGCGAAATAGTGAGGAAGCTAAACGAAAATTATACTTTTAAATATCCCATCAAATTTGTGGAAGGAGATTTTTTGGAGAACAAACTGCCTTCTAGAACCTTTGATTTTGTGGTTGGAAAGGCCTTTTTACATCATTTAACAATCCCTATAGAAAAATTATTTTTAAGGGAAACCGCCAGGCTGCTAAAACCCGATGGGGAAGCACGATTTTTTGAACCTGCTGTAAATTCAAAGGTGCTTGATGAGATACGCTGGCATATACCTATTGGCGGGAGGCCTTCTAAATTTAATAAAGTAGATTTCAAAAAATGGAAAGAAATAGATCCGCACCCTGACAGAAGTTTTAGTTCCAAACATTGGAAAAAAGCAGGAGAAGAATTTTTTAACGATGTAGAAATTATTCCCGTTGGTACGCTTGAGCGATAAAGCCGTTTCTTTGGATGGGGCGAACGCCGAAATAAATTTAAGCGTTGGGCATTAAAAAGCGAACGTTTTTTACCAGAGTTTCTAAATAAACCATTTACAAGAAGCCAATTAATTATATATAAAAAGGCTATTTTTTAATGGAAAATATTTGTGTCAGTGTTTTTATCTTAACCTATAACCAAGAGGAGTTTATTGGCCAAACAATTGAAAGTATATTGGATCAAAAAACAGATTTTGCCTACCAACTGGTAATAGGTGAAGATTGTAGTACCGATAATACACGTTCAATCTGCGAAAAATATGCAAAAGAAAATACAGACAAAATAAAATTGCTGCCTTCTGTGAAAAATTTAGGCTTAATAAATAATTTTATAAGAACTCTAAAAGAGTGTGATGGTAAATATGTTGCTATTTGCGACGGGGACGATTATTGGATAGATCCTTTTAAGTTAAAGAAACAAGTAGATTTTTTAGAGAATAACCCAGATTATTCGATAGTTTTTACGGGAGTAAAATTCTTATTTCCAGATGGGAATCTTCAAACTAAACCAGCAGTTGGCCTAACTGAAGTTTCCTGTTTCAAGGATCTTATTTTTGAAAATTATATTCCATCTGTCACTGTACTATTTAAAAATAATCAATACTTCGAGGAATTTCCAGAGTGGATAGATCGATTTCCTTATGGGGATTGGCCAATTTATTTATGGACTATAAGAAACGGAGGAAAAATCGGTTATTTAGAAGATATCACAGCAGTTTATAGGAAAGAAATTGGAGTTTCAGAAAGATTGAAACTAATCCCCAGCGATATTGTAAAAGTTAATTTAGATATTGTTGACTGTGTTTTTAGAGATTCTGGTTTTTTGAGTCAACGAAAAGTGATTAAGAAAAGCCTCCAACAGCATCAATTTTCTTTAATGGCAAGTTATTTCAGAGAAAATAAATTTTTGAAATCTCTAAAGATGTCGTTTAGATTAATATTGGTAGCACCTTTAAAAGTTATACACACTTATCTATATTTAATTAAACGAAAATACCTAATTAAAGTATTAACTAAAAAATAATATAGCCACCTTGATATAGGTTTGTTATTTTTAGTTTTACCCATAGCATAAATTGTATGAAAAAAAAATTCTTCATTATAAATGAAATAGTATGATCTCTATAATAGTATCATCTTATAGAGAAGAACTATATAAAGATTTAACTAAAAATATTGCTGAAACAATAGGGGATATAGATTTTGAATTAATAAAAATTGATAATCCAGGGAAAATAGGAATATGTGAGGCTTATAATATTGGTGCTGCAAAGTCCAAATTTAATTATTTGTTGTTTTTACATGAAGATGTTTTATTTCGAACAATAGGTTGGGGAGAAATAATCAAAAAAACATTTGAAAATAATAAAGATTTAGGTTTGCTAGGAATTGCAGGAAGTTCAATAAAAACTAAAATGCCATCTACTTGGTGGACCGGACCTGGTTTGAATTATATTCGAATAGTTCAACATGATAAAGCTAATTCAAAATTTTTTGATAAAAATGAAGGCTTTAATGAAAAATCATTTGTTGAGGTTGCTGCTATTGATGGAGTTTTAATGATAATGAAAAAGGATGAAAGGATTAGATTTGATGAGAATTTGAAAGGTTACCATAATTATGATTTAGATCTTTCTTTAAAACACTATTGTCTAAATAAGAAGGTTGGGGCTACTAATGAACTTTTGATTGAACATTTTTCAGGAGGGAAAATTGATAGGGATTGGTATCTTTCTACAAGTATATTTCATAAAAAAAATCGGGATAAATTGCCCATTATTAAATCAGAAATTTCTGCTAATAGACTGAAAAATGCTGAATTTACAACCGGAGCTATATTTGTAATGGGTTTGCTGGATAATAATTTAAATTCAGAAGCTTTATATTGGTGGCTAAAGCTATTAAACATGAAATTTATTTCCAGATTCCATTTTAAATTTATTAAAAGGTTTTTAAAAAATTCATTTTAATAATGAATCTATAGTTTTGTGTAAAATGATTATTGAAACTAAAATGATATTAAGCTAGTCCGTTAACGGGACTCATTAACTATTCTATTATACTTTTTAGTAACTGTAGATTTTATATGAAATTTAATTTGTCAATTCCCTCCGTTAAGAAGTGCGCAAGTGAGAAATCAAAATTGTTATTTTGTATAAATACTTATAATGATTTTAGAAATAGTTTTTTTTTGTTGAAAACAATATCATTTAAATTCTATAATTAAACTCATTTGGTACACATATATCAATAAGTTAGAATAAAAAAATGTCGCAAATTCAAAATTTTTTTGAAAATAACACTAGCAATGCCATCCATAAATGGAGGCATTATTTTGACATCTACGATTTTTGGTTTAAAAAATATAAAAACAAACCAGTAGTTATTTTGGAAATAGGAGTCTACCAAGGAGGTTCTTTAAATATGTGGGGCGATTACTTTGGCGAGGAAGCGAAAATATTTGCAATTGATATTAATCCTTTGTGTAAACAATTTGAAACAGAAAACATAAAAATTTTTATAGGATCACAAGAGGATAAGGAATTTTTGAAGTACGTTAAAACCCAGATACCAAAACTGGATATTTTAATAGATGATGGCGGACATACTATGCTACAACAAATCGTATCATTTGAAGAATTATATGAGCATATAAATGATGATGGTATCTATTTATGCGAAGATTTACATACCTCGTATTGGAAGAATTATGGAGGTGGATTTAAAAACCCTAATAGTTTTATTGAATATAGTAAAAATATTATCGATTCAATAAATGCTTGGCACTCAAAAGACTCTAAACTTAAAGTAGATTCAATCACGAAAAACACCTATGCATTGCATTATTATGATAGTGTTTTAGTGGTGGAAAAGAGATTAATGAGCCCACCTGTTGCTGAAATTTCGGGCAAAATTATTATACCAATTCACAATTTTCCAACTCCGAAGTTGAAACAAAGCTACTTAAAAAAGATTTTTAATAGGGTATTTAAAACTAATAAGTAATATGAATAAAGTTATTTATAGTCTTAAAAAAGTCTTGAGAAAAGTCAAATTATGGAGAAAAGCTGGAATAAAAGAGATTGCTCGATTTGTACCTTTAGAAAAGAACTTCCGGGGTAACAAGTTATATATTCATGATATTGCTTCATTTAATTTATGTAATGACGAATTGTTCCAAACAGAGATGTACAAATTTAAGGCAAGTAGCCCTAATCCTTATATAATAGATTGTGGAGCAAACTTAGGGATGAGTGTAATCTATTTTAAAGAGTTATATCCGGAGGCTACTATTATAGCTTTTGAAGCAGATGATTATATTTTTAGTTTTTTAGAAAAAAACATAAAATCATTTGGGTATAAAGATGTGGAATTAATAAATAAAGCGGTTTGGAATTGTGAAGATACGCTATCTTTTATTGTGGAAGGCGGAGCTGGTGGGCGAATTGAAAATGAAACGATTAATGGTATATATAAAAAAGTACAAACCACAAGCCTTAAAAAATATTTGCAGGGAAAAAAAATTGATTTTTTAAAAATTGATATTGAAGGTGCTGAATATGAAGTTATAAAAGATTGTGAAGATGAATTAAAAAATATTGATTTTCTATTTATAGAATATCATAGTATGCCTAATATAGAACAAAATTTGCATAACATTTTAGAAATAGTTCAAAATGCAGGTTTTAAATATCATATAAAAGAAGCTTACACAAGAAGATATCCTTTTGTAGAAAGAGATTTAAATTTTGGCATGGACTTACAACTGAATATTTTTTGTTACAAAAACTAATCTCAATATGCCAAAAATTAGAACAGTTTTCAAAGTCTTAAAAAACAAAGGGCTAATAGGAGTTTTAGAAATTTTTAAGAATAAGTTTTATCCTTATCAAGCAAAACCTATTAAAAAAATAGAACTTTATAAAAGTTATTTCAAAAATAAAAAAGGAATAGAAATAGGTGGCCCTAGTAAAATATTTTCTCAAGAAATTCCAATTTATCCGGTTATAAAATCTTTAGATGGCGTTAATTTTAGTCCTCATACTACTTGGGAAGGTAATTTAGCCGAAGGACAAAACTTTAATTATTTCGAGAACAAAATTGGATATCAATTTATTTGTGAAGCTAGTAATTTAAAAGCTATTCCAAATAAAAAGTACGATTTTCTTATAGCGAGCCATTGCTTAGAACATTGTGCAAATGCATTGAAAACTGTTGAAGAATGGTTAAGAGTAATCAAAAAAGGAGGAGCAATATTATTGATTTTACCTGATAAAAGATATACATTCGATCATCAAAGACCTGTTACAAGCTTTGAACATATTGTAGATGATTTGAATGGTAATATTGACGAAACCGATTTAGCGCATCTAGAAGAAATTTTACAATTTCATGACTTAAATTTAGATTCCCCAGCGGGAACAAAGACACAATTTGAAAATAGATCTTTAGATAATCTTAATAATAGATGTTTACACCATCATGTTTTTGACATTAAATTGCTTGAAAACATATTTACCTATTTTAATATTGAAATAATTAAAGTGTCTTTTGTAAAGCCTTTTCATCAAATTATTTTAGGGGTTAAAAAATAATTTTAAGCACTATTTTTTCTGAACTATTCCTTTATTATTATCCCCAAAAGCTTGATTTTTGTATCTTTCAGGGCTATCATTTTTACAAGGATTAGCATTCTCATAAAATAAACCATGAAATTCTTGTGAAAGAATTGAAATCTAAATACAGAGTCCCATAAAACAACCCAATGAGCATAATTTTAAAAGCCGAAAATATTTCCAAACAATATAGATTAGGTACTGTAGGCACTGGTACTATATCTGATGATTTTAAACGTTGGTGGTGCAATGTAAGAGGTTTGGAAGATCCTTTTTTAAAAGTTGGTGGTGTGAACGACCGAAGTGCAAAGGCTACTGAAGATTATGTTTGGGCACTACGGGATATTAATTTTGAAGTTAAAACAGGTGAAGTTTTGGGAATTATTGGTAAAAATGGTGCGGGTAAAACCACTTTGCTCAAAATACTTTCTCGGGTAACATCTCCTTCTACGGGAAGTATTAAAACCAGAGGGCGTATTGCCTCATTATTGGAAGTAGGTACAGGGTTTCACGGTGAGCTTACCGGCAGGGAAAACATTTTTATGAATGGGGCCGTCTTGGGAATGTCTAAACCAGAGATTAAAAGAAAACTAGACGAAATTATAGATTTTTCTGGCTGTGAAATGTATATAGACACTCCTGTCAAAAGATACAGTAGCGGAATGACAGTAAGGCTTGGATTTGCGGTGGCTGCCCATTTGGAACCGGAAATTCTAGTGGTAGATGAGGTCTTAGCTGTCGGTGATGTAGATTTCCAAAAAAAGGCGATTGGGAAAATGCAGGATTTATCTCAAGGAGAAGGAAGAACCGTGCTATTTGTGAGCCATAATATGGCAAGTGTAAGGAGTCTTTGTGATAGAGGTTTAGTTTTGAAGAATGGATTAGTAACTTTTGAAGGAGATATTCAATCATCGGTAGAAAATTATCTTAATGATGATTTAAATAAAAGTTGGCATTATAAAAATCCAAAACCAAATATACGATCTCATATAAACTTAATAGAAATAATTACAAGTTCACCTAAGGGGATTCATGACTTTAATGAGGATATTACTATCAAAATTGAACTTTATTGTGAACGGAAAATAATAGCTCCAGCGGTTTCATACCAAATATTAAACAGTGATAATATCCCTTTAATTCATGAATTAATACTAAATGAAGAAAATACATTTTGTCAAGAAAAGGGAAATTATTGTTTAACCTCGAAAATTAAAAATTTAAAACTTTATCAAGGAGTTTATAAACTAAATGTATTTTTTGCTGATAATTTCTCTAAAAACAGACTTGATGCAGTAACTGAAGAGTGTAAGTTTGAAATCATAAACATGAAGAAAAGACCCTATTATTGGCATAATGGATCAGCTATCTATAAGGAGAGTGAAACATCTTGGAATATTTCAAAAACTGATGCATAGTATTAAAAGTCCATTAAATCCTGAAACGGAAGCTTTTTTATATAGTTCATTTGAGACTGATAAAATTATTAGGCTATATAATGATATTAATATTAAAGTAGATAGATTCTTTGATGAGCCAGAAATTTATTTGTACAAATGCAAATATACGGGGTATTTATTTTATTTTCCTTACAATATAGTGGCTGATGCAGCTTTTTACGAAAATATTTCTAAGAATAGACCTTATTATTCGCAACGTTGGGAGCATTTTAGAGCTATTAAGTATATAAAGAATAACGATAGGGTTCTAGAAATTGGTTCTGGCTTTGGTATATTTTTGTCAATGTTGAGAGAAAAAAATATTTCTGCTAAAGGAATAGAACTGAACTCTCATGCTGTAAACCAATGTAAAATCCAAAATCTTAACATAGAAGATTGTTTAATACAAGAGGAGGCAGAAAAAAATAAAAATAAATATGATGTTGTAGTTACTTTTCAAGTTTTAGAGCATATTACCGAAGTTAGAAGTTTTATTCAAGCTGCAGTAGATACAATAAAACCTGGGGGTAAACTTATTGTAGGTGTTCCAAACAATAATCCATATCTATTTATATCTGATAAGTATCATACCCTTAATTTACCGCCACATCATGCTGGTTTGTGGAATAAAAGGTCTTTAAAATCTTTAGAAAAAATTTTCCCAATAAAATGTGAAACAATTGAATTTGAGCCGTTAAATAACTCATATGAATATTTTATTCAATATCATCTGAAAAATGCACCCAATAAAATTTTAAAAAAAACTATTAGCTTTTTATACACCGTGGCTCCTAATATTTTAAGAAAAATTTGCTGTAAACTTATTAAAGGAAGAAATATTATGGTAATTTTTTCTAAAATCTGATAATGGACAATTTTACAGAAATACCATTTGAAAACTCCAACTTAGATAGATGGTATATTCGTAGTGCAATTTTAAAATCTTTAAATGACAATCTCGTTAATCTTGAAGGAAATCTTTTAGACATTGGCTGTGGTAAAATGCCTTATAAGGAATATATCTTGCAAAATTCCTCTATAGAAAAATATGTGGGATTGGATATAGAGACAGCCCTAAATTATGATACAGATAATAAGCCTGATTTCATTTGGAATGGCAAAGTAATGCCTTTTGAATCTAATTCATTTGATTGTGCTTTTGGCACGGAGGTTTTAGAACATTGTCCAGAGCCCGAATTGGTTTTAAAAGAGGTTTGGAGAATTTTAAAGCCAGGGGGAACATTCTTTTTTACAGTTCCTTTTTTATGGAATTTGCACGAGGTTCCAAATGATGAATATAGATATACGCCATTTGCTTTAAAGCGACATCTTTCTAATGCAGGCTTTAATAGTATTGAAATAAAAGCAACTGGTGGTTGGCATGCATCAATGGCTCAAATGCTAGGTTTGTGGGTGCGTAGAAGCAACATGCCAGAAAATAAAAGAGATATATTGTCCTTTTTTATAAAGCCTATTATAAAATATTTAGTAAAAATAGACAGGCCTGATACAGTTAAATTTGTAGATGGCCAAATGATTACCGGACTTTCAGGAATAGCTAGAAAATAATATAGAACTTAAAAAATTAAATGAATATAGCTTTATTATCCCCAAATAAGAATGCTTATTCTGAAACTTTTATTCAGGCACATAAACAGTTGCTTCAAGGAAATATTTTCTACTATTTTAACGGCGAGTTGCCGACGCAACTGGAAGGAGGTCTGGTTCTTAATTCCAGAAGTAAAAGAATCTTGGATATTATTAAAGGGCATTTTAATTTAAATCGGTTTACGTTAGAAGAACAAGCCTTGATTAGCTCTTTTAAAAAGAATAAAATCTCATTGGTTTTTGCAGAATATGGAACTACTGGAGAAAAAATAGTTTCTATTTGTAAGGCACTAAACCTATCTCTAATAGTACATTTTCATGGTTTTGATGCCTCTGTAAAAAGTGTTATTAAGCAGAATGATAATTACAAAAGAGTTTTTGAAACCGCAAGATTTATAATTGTGGTATCCAAGAAAATGTATCAAGATCTCATAAAAATGGGCTGTCCTGAAATTAAATTGATATATAATGTATGTGGCCCAAATGAAAAATTTCTTCAGGTAAAGCCTAATTTCAACAAGCTTCAATTTATATCAATAGGGCGCTTCGTAAATAAAAAAGCACCATATTATCTAATTCTTTCATTTATTAAGGTTCTGGACAAGTATCCAGAGGCAAAACTTATTATGGCTGGAGAAGGAGAATTATTAAATACTTGTAAAAATTTAGTAGATTATTATGGATTACAGAGTAATATTGAATTTCCAGGAGTAATAAGTCCTGATAAATACAGGGAGTATTTAAGTGAGTCATTGGCAATGGTTCAACATTCCCTTACAGCTGATAATGGGGATGCTGAAGGCACCCCGGTAGGAATACTGGAAGCAAGTGCTGCTGGAATACCCGTTATTTCAACCAATCATGCTGGAATTCCTGATGTGATTATTAATGGGGTAACAGGTCTATTAGTGGAAGAACATGATGTAGTTGGAATGGCTGAGAAAATGATTTACCTTATTGATCAAAAACGAATAGCTATAGATTTAGGGCAAAGGGGTAAAGAAAATATATGTAAACACTATTCTCTTGATTTACATATTAGGAGTTTAAATGAAATCATAGAATTAAGTTTTAAATAAATTTCAATGAATATTTTATTTATCACTCATTATTCTGCTTTGTATGGAGCAAATAAATCATTGATTAATTTGTTGGAAGGGCTCAAGCAACATGGAGCTAAGCCATTTGTAGTAATACCAGAAAAAGGAGATCTTGGTGAATTTCTTGAAAATAAAAATATTCCTTATCTAATTCACCAATTTAATTGGTGGTGTGGAATTCAGCCTCAAACCACCAAAAATAAATATCGAAATCTAATTTTCAAAGTTGAAAAATGGAAAAAAAATATTAAAAGGAAGAAATTTAATAATAGTCAAGTAAGCAGTCTAAAATTAAAATTAGGAAATTTTAATCCTGATTTTATTCATTCAAATTCATCAGTTTTTAATTTTGGTTTATTATACGCGAAAAAGTATAACATACCTCATATTTGGCATCTTAGAGAAAGTCAAGAGCAATATTGTTTTAAATGGTTTTATAACACCAAGTTTGTTAATAAAACGTTTAATAAATCAGATATAATCATATCAGTTTCTTCCTTTCTTAAAGAATATTATAGTAGAAAAAATAATATTAATAATATTAAGGTGCTTTATAACGGCGTATCAAGTTGTAATGATTTATTGAAATTAGATGAATTGCGTAAACTTAAAACTGAAAAAATAGATGAAGCTCTTGTTTTTGGAATAGTAGGTTTACTCCATCCTAAAAAAGGCCAGGAGGAAGCAATTAAATCTTTTGCTATGGTTAATAAAAATTACCCTAAAACCAGATTAATAATAGTTGGTGAAGGGGACCAAAACAGACTAAGAAAATTGGTTGAAGAGTTAAAACTTACTGATAGAGTTGAATTTTGGGGACATGTTTCAGATCCCTTTAACGCCTTTTTGGCAATGGATGTATGTTTAATGTGCTCAAGAATGGAAGGAATGGGAAGAGTTACTATAGAAGCTATGGCAACAGCTATACCAGTAATAGGATATAGAGAGGGAGGAACAGTAGAATTGATAGAAGAAAATATTACTGGACTATTTTATGAAATTGATCATAATCAATTAGCAGAAAAAATGATTTACTTAATAAAAAATAGGGAGCAAAGGATTAAAATGGGAATGAAGGCCAGAAAAATTTTCGAGAAAAAATATACATCAGAAATCTATGCTCAAAACTTCATGAATATTATAACAAACTTTAAGAAGTAAGAATTCTTATCTTTCAAAATTTAAATTTGAACTCAAACATGAATAAAACAGCTCTAATCACAGGAATCACAGGTCAAGATGGAGCCTATCTTGCAGAACTGTTATTGGATAAAGGCTATAGTGTTCATGGTATTAAAAGAAGGAGTTCCTCTTTTAATACAGATAGGATAGATCATCTGTACCAAGATCCTCATGAAAAGAATATTCGGTTTAAATTGCATTATGGAGATCTTAGTGATCCCATGAATCTAACAAGTATTATCCAAGAGGTGCAGCCAGATGAGATCTATAATCTTGGAGCTATGTCTCACGTTAAGGTGAGTTTTGATACGCCGGAATATACCGGAAATATAGATGGCTTAGGAACCTTGCGTGTTTTAGAAGCGGTTAGGTTATTAGGGCTTACTCATAAAACCAGAATCTATCAAGCTTCTACATCAGAACTATTTGGAAAAATACAGGAAATACCTCAAACCGAGAACACCCCCTTTTACCCAAGAAGTCCTTATGGAGTTGCTAAACTTTATGCTTATTGGATCACCGTAAACTACCGGGAAGCTTATGGAATGTATGCATGCAATGGTATCTTATTCAACCATGAATCTCCGCTTAGGGGAGAAACCTTTGTAAGCAGAAAGATCACTCGGGCAGCCTCCAGAATAGCTCTGGGGATGCAAGACTCCTTGTATCTGGGAAATCTGGATGCAAAAAGAGATTGGGGACATGCTAAAGATTATGTACAGGCCATGTGGCTAATGCTGCAACAGGAAATTCCAGAAGATTTTGTGATCGCCACAGGAGTAACAACTTCCGTTAGAGAATTTGTAGATCTTGCTTTTGCTGAGCTTGGTATTGTTTTGGAATATGAAGGTGAACTGGAGAATGAAATAGGAAAGATAGCGTCCTGTGCCAATCCTGAATATCAATTACCTATTGGAAAAGAGGTGATAAAGATCGATCCGAAATATTTTCGTCCCACTGAGGTGGATATGCTTATTGGGGATGCAACAAAATGTAAAGAAAAACTGGGTTGGGAGCCAAGCCATTCTATAGGTGAATTGGTTAAAGACATGATGACGGCGGATATGAAGTTATTTCTGAAAGAGAAATACTTGAAAGATGGAGGCCATGACACTTTAAAATATAATGAGTAAAAATCCCCCCAGGCTCCCGAAATAAAATCGGGACAGGCTCCAAAGGGGTAGTTAAAGAAAAAGCTCAAAATTTCAAATCCTTGTAATCCTTGAAATTCGTGTTTTTCCAAACTCCAAACCACGAGCTTTTCCCTTATTCTACTTCCCACTTTCAAAAACCACAATCTCTCGAAATTCGAATAAATTTGTTTTAATTCAGATAAATTCGGGTAAATTCGTAACTAATGGAGAAAGATTCTAAAATATATATTGCAGGGCATACTGGAATGGTGGGTTCTTCAATTGTAAGGCAATTGGAACTCGAAGGCTATTCAAATCTAGTGAGAAGGACATCCCAAGAATTAGATCTCACCAGTCAACAGGCTGTTTCAGCTTTTTTTCAAGAAGAAAAACCGGAGTTTGTGTTTTTAGCGGCTGCGAAAGTGGGAGGAATAGAAGCAAACAATACCTATAGGGCACAGTTTTTATATGAAAACTTAATGATCCAGAACAACGTGATCCACCAAAGTTATGTTCACGGAGTCAAAAAATTAATGTTTTTAGCCTCTTCCTGTATTTATCCGAAATTGTCGCCACAGCCTATTAAGGAATCTTATTTGTTAAGCGGTAAATTAGAATCAACTAATGAACCTTATGCTATCGCGAAAATCGCTGGTGTAAAGCTTTGTGAAAACTATAACTGTCAGTATGGCTGTAATTTTATCTCTGTAATGCCAACAAATCTTTATGGACCCAATGATAATTATGATTTAGAAACTGCGCACGTGCTTCCGGCATTATTGCGTAAATTTCATGAAGCAAAAATTCAATTTGATAGAACTGGACAAAGTGAACCTGTCGAACTTTGGGGAACAGGCGCGCCATTGAGAGAATTTTTACATGTAGATGACCTAGCAAAAGCCTGCTTTTATTTAATGAAAACGTACCAAGGAAATACAAGTGTGAATATAGGGACTGGACAAGATATCTCGATAAAAGAACTTGCCGAAACGATTCGAAAAATAGTAGGATTTAAAGGCAAACTAATTTGGAATGAAGATAAGCCAGATGGGACTCCTCGTAAATTATTAGATGTCTCCTTAGTGCATAGCTTGGGTTGGAAACATCAAATTGAATTGTTAGAAGGAATAGCAGAAGTTTATAAGAATAAATTTAAAAATCAAGATGCTTAAAAAGCCTTTACTTTCTATAATAACCATAAACTATAATGATCTAGAAGGTTTAAAGGGAACTTTATTAGGTGTAAGCCATCAAACTTGGAAAGAATTTGAATACATTGTTATTGATGGTGGATCTACCGATGGAAGTAAGGAATTTATTGAAAGCCAAAATGATAAAATAGATATTTGGGTAAGTGAAGAGGATTCCGGAATATATAATGCCATGAATAAAGGGATTAATGCAGCTTCTGGAGAGTATTTATTGTTTTTGAACAGTGGCGATTTTTTGAATAACAATAATGTTTTATCTCAAGTAGCTGAAAAATTAATAGATGGTTTCGATATTTTTTATGGAGATGTTCAACTTAGAGACAATAAAAAATCAGAGAAAAAAGATGTGCTGGTATATCCTGAAAAATTAAAATTCAGTTTTTTCTGTAATAGTACCATAATTCATCAAGCTGCTTTCATTAAAAAAACATTATTTGATGAAGTTTTCTATTATAATGAAGAATTAAAATTTGTTTCTGATTGGGAGTTCTTTATTTGTGCAATATGTAAATATAATGCTACCTATAAAAAATTAAATTTTGTCCTTATTGATTTTGATATTAATGGGATATCAAGTGATCCGGTAAATGAAAAATTATTATATCAAGAAAGGGATTTTTGTCTCAAAGAACATTTTCCTCTAATAATGGCAGATTATAAAGAACTAATAGATTCAAGAAACAAGCTTAATCTACCAATTGTTAAATCAACTTTGGAATTACAAGATTATATTGCAGCGAGAAAACTTCATCGAATGGTTTTGAATTTTTTATTAAAGATGTCTAAAATTAAAAACAATAATTTTTAAAGGTAGAATGGAGAATTTAATATCCATCATTATTCCAACTTTTAACAGGTCTTCTTTAATTGGAGTAACCTTAGATTCTGTAATAGCCCAAACCTATACAAATTGGGAATGCATAGTGGTGGATGATGGATCTAGTGATGGAACTACAGAAATAGTAGAATTTTATTCTAGCAATGACGAAAGAATTAATTTATATCCTCGCCCTGAAGAAAAGCCTAAAGGAGCAAGTTCTTGCAGGAATTATGGATTGGAAATTTCTAATGGAGAGTATATACAATTTCTGGATTCGGATGATCTTATTTCAAAAGAAAAACTATCAAGTCAATTAAAGTTATTAGAAAAAAAACCACAAAATTCAATTGCAACTTGTAAATGGGGTACTTTTAAAGATGACCTCGATAATTCTAAAATTCATCAAAATTTAAAAGCCTATGATGATTTCGAGAATCCATCAGATTTTATTAATGCCATGGGAGTGTCTATTTGCTATTTTCCACCGCACGCTTATTTAATTAGGAAATCAATTATTATTAAAGCTGGATATTGGAATGAATATTTATCGCTAAATGATGACTCCGAATTTATGATTAGAGTTATAATCAATTCTGATAAAATTTGTTTTTCAGAGGATAGCATTGCATTTTATCGCCTTCCTGGCGAAGATAATTTAAGTTACTTCAATTCAGAAAGCAAAGTTTTAGACGCTATTTATAGTTGGATGCTTATAGAGAATTACCTGAAGATTCGTTTTAAAAAGGAAGAGTTTCCCTTTATAGAAAGGGCTAAAAATGATTTTTATCAGCATGCTAAGGTTTTTCCAGAGTTACTTATAAAGAATAAAGAATATTTCAAATCTCAGATAAGAAGAGAGACTTCTTGGATAAAAAAAATATTCCTTAGTAATTGAGAAAAAATATCAATGACAGATTCCCCTCTTATTTCTATTATTCTTCCAGTACATAATGGAAGAAAATATTTAGAGCTAGCCATTAGTAGTTGCCTTAACCAGACTTATGAAAATTTGGAACTGATTATTGTAGATGATGGATCTACAGATGATTCCATTTTAATTGCAGAAGAATTTAAATCTAAAGATAGCAGAATTTCTATCATAAAAAACAAAGAAAATCTTACGCTACCAGTAAGCTTAAATATTGGGCATAAAAATGCCAAAGGAAATTTTATCACTTGGACCTCCGATGATAATATCTTTCAAAAAGATGCCATTAAAAAGCTATATCTAACACTTGTAAAGAAAAATGTAGATATAGTTTATAGTGACTATCTAATTATAGATGATGAGGGGGAATTAGTAAGACACGCTAGGCTTAAGGATATTGAATATCTATTATTTTATGGAGTTATTGGGGCCTGTTTCCTGTATAAAAAAGAAGTTTATGAACGGAATATCGGTTATAATGAAAAACTATTCCTTGTAGAAGATTATGATTTTTGGTTACGAGCACTTAAACATAGCAGCTATTTTAGATTAGAAAACCCCGTATATTATTTCTATCGCTATCATCCTAATAGCCTAACAATTAGGATGGAAAAAGATAAGGAACTAAAACAGCAATGTGTTCAGAATTTAAGAAACCTTTATTCTAACCTTTTTATTGATCCTAGTATTAGGGATAAAGACGCATTTATTGAAATCATTATAAACCGACATTTAGAAGGACCAAATGTTGATATCAAAATGTTGGAATCCAAATACTTTTTTAAAGATCTGCATATTGTTTCTTCTAATTTTGTTGGATTTTCCTACAGAAAAGTAAGACGAATATTAATTACTGATGTTGTAGAAACCATCCTAAAAAATAAAAAATTTCATAAAGTTTCGGTGTTAGTGGCTTTACATCGTGCAGGGAAATCGGAATTATTGCGCTTGCCTATAGATAGGTATTTTGCTCTTTTTAAAAAGTGCATATTCTAAATAAAACAAAAATTAGTTGCTTATTATTTTTTATTAGACTCTATATACGGATCCACTCCGAAGGAATTAGGTCACAAGTGTCTTCATTTTGACTAGGATCTGTAAACCATTTTTTAGGAGCAATAACTATTTTGTTAGGGTTTTTATTGAGCCATGCTCCCCACCAACTAAAAGAACTGTTTGCTATAATATTGTGTTTACAGGAACTCATTAATAACATGTCCTTCCAACTATTATCTCCTGAATTGTCAGCTACAAATAATTTAGGATTACACAATTCTTTAAATTGTTCCCTTACCCATTCTATATCGTCTGAGAAGAAGACTAGTTGGGAAATATATACTTTAGATCCAATCAAGGAAATTGCATCCATGTAATAGCTCAAAGAACAATTACCATGGAATTTCTGAGTAAGATTGTCACTAACATAATCGCCCCTTCTAATATGAATTGAGACTGATTCTGAATTCTTAATCCTTTCCAATAATTTGAAATTATCATCATTTAATTTCGAAAAGGGAAATGAATAAAGATTTTTTATAAAATTTTCATGACCTAAAAAATATTTAAAGCTTTGAAAATATCCAGTTAAATATGCAGGGTTTTTAATTAAATATACAGAATCATTGTGCTTAAAAGAATTTTCACTGTAAATCTTAGGGTAATTAAATCCCAATTTCTTTTTAAATTTATTTATAAATGAAAGCTTAAAGAAATAGTCAATATCTGTCTTGCTGGTTTTTTTAAAAGATTCATTAAAAATTGCAAGTTCAAAATTTCTTGGAGTGGGTCCAGTATTTTTGACTTCTCCATCAAAAAAGCTGTTGTCTATTAATAAATTTGTATTATTTTTTTGTGTGATAATTTTGGATACTGCATATTGAAACATTTGGTTGCCAAGTCCTCCCTTTAATTTTATAATGATCATCTTTTCTTTTTCGGAAATTTATTAATGGAAAATCAACTATTTTTAATATTAAACTGGCTATTACTCTTAAAATAACATCAATTTTATTTGTTCTAAATTAATTATACTTTCTCTATTTTATATATTTTATGCAAAAAATTAAAATGATTATTAAAATAATAAGTTTATTTGCTCTTGCACCATAGAATAAATATAATTTGAAGATTTTCTTGCCCTTTCACAAAAAAGAATTTCATCCATATTTGGAAGAAATAAAAACACACTCTATAAATGAAATAGTATGTGATAGGCATCAAAATTATGATTCTTCATTTAAAATAATAAATATACATTGGCCTGAAGCAATTTTCGATTGGCAGGAGCCTACGCAAAGTGATATTGAAGGTTTGAAGAAAACAATAAAAATTTGGAAAAATGAGGCTATTATTGTTTACACAAAACATGATTTTGAACGTACCAAAGGACCTACACCTAATTTCACTAAACTCTTTAATATAATTGAAGAGAATACAGATGTGTTTATACATCTTGGGGTATATAGTAAAAAAATCTATTCGGATAAGTATCCCAATGCAAAACATGAGATTATTTGTCATCCATTGTTCGAAAATAGCTTTCAAATTTCCAATAAGAATGAGGCTAGAGAAATCCTTGGAATTAATAGCGAAGCCATGGTAATTATTGCGCCAGGAAATATTAGAAATTTCAAAGAACGCAAGATGGTTTTACATTCTTTTAATGCTCTAGGTTATAAAAATAAGGTTCTTATTTCTACTAACATGCGAAATGAGCTGAGATTGGATTTTCCAGGGAGAGTAAGATTTAAAAAATGTTTTGATGTTCAAAAGTTCTTTATTAAAAGATTCAGGCAAAAACACTCCTCACCTAAATATCTTTTCACCTATAATCCATTAAGTGCTGAGGATCTCTCCCTAAGAATGTCGGCTGCAGATATAGTTTTGGTGCCACGGGTGGATATATTAAATTCTGGAATTGTCTTTTTGGGTTTAACATTTAGAAAAGTGATTGTGGGTCCTGCAATAGGAAATATTGAAGAGCAATTAAAAGAACTTAATTATCCTGTTTTTAATCCTAATTCTATGTCTTCCGTAACTAAAGCCTTGGAAAAAGGTATTAAATTACACCTTTCTGGAGAATATTTAGGAGGTGTTCAAGCAAAGTATTACCCAATTAATGTTGCCAAGGATTACGACCGGATTTTTTTAAAATATAAAAAGAAATGATTCCTAAAGTATCGATAATTATTGCCTGTTATAATGACCTGGATGTTGTAGGTGCAATAAAATCTGCTCACAACCAAACCTATTCTAACAAGGAGATAATTGTTATAAACGATGGCTCAAATAGTCAAACGGATGATGCTATTAATTCTGTAAAGGAATTAATAGATCTTGTTATAACACAAAAAAATCAAGGTCAGAGTATCGCAAGGAATAATGGAATAAAAAAAGCAAAGGGTGCCTATATTTTAAATCTTGACAGTGACGATTCTTTTGAGCCAGAATTTTGTGAACGGGCGATGCAAGTTTTTTTAGAAAATGAAGAAGTAAAGATAGTAACCTGTAAGGCCAGAAGATTTAATAAAAAGAGTGGTGAAATTGATGTGTTTACACCTGCTGGGGGTAAATTAGAGGATTTTCTTTTTTCTAATGCCGCTTTGGGTAGTGCAATGTTCAAAAAAGCAGACTGGCAAGCATGTGGAGGCTATGAGGAAAACTTGCCTATATTAGGTTTCGAAGACTGGGAGTTATATTTAAATATTCTAAAAACTGGTGGAATTGCAAAAGTTTTGCCTGAAGTATTATTTAACTATCAAGTGAGAGCAAATTCTACTACTGCTCAAATTAAAGATTTTAAACTCGATAAATTCAAGTATATCATTTTAAAGCATCCTGACCTTTATAAAGGTAATTTTGAAGCTTTAGTTGAGAATTTATTTGAAAGGTTAAAAGTAGAGGAGAGAGAAAAAATTAAAAACAAAAAGAGGATTGAATATAAAGTCGGAAATGCTATTTTAAAACCTTTAAGGATTATTAAATCCTTGATAAGATAAAAAAATGCCGAAAAACACTCCACAGGTTTCAATTATAATGGCCACTTACAATAGGGCTCATTTAGTAGAAGAAACTCTTGAATCTATTCTAAATCAATCATTCAAAAATTGGGAATGCTTGATAATAGATGATGGGAGCTCAGATAACACTCATGAAATACTGCAGCCATATTTGCTGAAAGATTCCCGATTTAACTATTACAAACGAAACGAAGATCATAAAAAAGGGCTTCCTGGCTGCCGCAATCAAGGCTTGGAAATAGCTGAAGGAGAATATGTTATATTTTTCGATGATGATGATATTGTGCATCCTGACAATCTCAAAATTTGCACTGAGTTATTAGCTGTTAAAGATTTGTTTTTTTGCCGATACAATAAAAAACATTTTTTGGGTGAATGGAATTCGGAAAAATTTATTGAGGAAAATATGTTTTCAACCTTGACTGTAGATATAGATCAACTTGAAAATGTAATTACAGGCAAATTGCCCTTTGCTTCCTGTACTGTACTATGGAAAAAGACATGTTTTGAAGCACATAAATTCAATGAGGAGTTATTATACGCGGAAGAGTGGGAATGTTATTCCAGAATTTTATCTACTGGCATTAAAGGAATTTCAATAAATAAAGTGCTTTATTACAACAGGAAGCATCCCAACTCCAATACAGGAGAATTCTATAATAACGATCCTGTAAGAAGAGCTTCAAATTTGAAAGCCATCAAATTGGTTATAAATAATTTATCTAAAAAAGGATTATTATCCCCAACTTTGTTGCAGTATTTTATTAGAACAGGATTTTTCTTAAAAGAAATTTCGATAATAGAAGAAGTGCTTGAACAATCGAATGCTGGTGTTTTTAAAAAGTATAAGTATCTATTTGGGTTTATTTTGTATCCTGTTTTAAAACCATTATTCAATCTTAAAGCAAAATTAAAGAAATCTTGAAAATCCTACTTTGTTTTGGTACCCGACCCGAAGCCATAAAAATGGCGCCTGTAATTCAGGAAATCAAAAAACAAAAACTAGACTATAAAGTTTGTGTAACTGCCCAACACAGGGAAATGCTTGATCAGGTATTGGATTTCTTTGAAATAGTGCCAGATTATGATTTGGATTTAATGCAGTCAAATCAGTCATTAAATCAGCTTAGTTCAAATATTCTTAAAGACATGGATCATATTTTGGAGAAGGAAGAACCTAATATTGTTTTGGTGCAGGGAGATACCACAAGTGCAGCAATGGTAGCCCTTGCTGCTTTCCATAGAGGAATAAAAGTTGGTCACGTAGAAGCTGGTTTACGAACTTATAAAAAACTAGCTCCTTTTCCTGAAGAAGTTAATAGGCAACTTACAGCAAGAATTGCCGATTTTCATTTTGCTCCAACTTCTAAGGCAAATTCCAATTTAATAAAAGAACAAATCCCCATAGGGCATATTTATGTTACTGGAAATACAGTAGTTGATGCTTTAGAGTGGGCAATTGCAAAAATGGAATCAGAGCAGTTAAGTGAAGAAATCCAAAAAACAAAAGCCTTACTTGATCCGAAAAAAAAACTGATCCTTGTTACAGGTCACCGCAGGGAAAATTTTGGAGAAGGTCTTAAACATATATGTGAAGCCCTAATAGAATTGTCGCAGAATGAAGATGTTGAATTAATCTTCCCAGTCCATTTAAACCCTAATGTTATAACAACTGTAACACAATTGTTGGGAAAAATAAATAATATTCACCTTATTGACCCAGTATCTTATTCTACCATGCTTTGGCTAATGCAGCAATGCAGCCTTATTATTTCAGATTCCGGAGGAATTCAGGAAGAAGCTCCAACCTTTAAAAAGCCGCTATTGGTAACTAGAGAGGTTTCAGAAAGGATGGAAGGGATAGAAGCTGGTTTTTCTGTATTAGTGGGAACCAATAAGCTTAAAATAGTTTTTGAAGCAAAAAAAGCTTTAGTGACCCCTCCAGCTTTTAGAGGTAAAATTAATCCTTACGGAGATGGGAAGGCATCAAGGAAAATTATTAAAGCACTGATGGGAGTTTTGTAAATGATAATATTTTAGCAAAGCCAGTCGAAATGTGGGTTCTATAGTCTAAACTTTGACAAATTTAGTATAATAATAAGTTCTACGATATGTCATTGTACCATGTTGCGTCACAAGGCCTCAGAAATGTGACTATTATTCACGAGTGCCTTATTGAGCACAACATGACATACGGTAAGAAAAAATATATTTATCTAAAAAAAATGATCAAATTTTATTTAAAAAAAACCCAGCTATGGAAGTTTATTTCACAGAGTACTATTTATAAAAAATTTCGAGACCCCGAAAATTATAGAAAACAACAGGTAGAACCAAATTTTTATAAAAGAATTCTAAAAATGCATCCTTCCAGGAATAATTTAATTTTTGATGTAGGTGCAAATATTGGAAGTAAAAGTATAATATTTTCCAAGCTAGCAAGAAAGGTTGTTTCCTTTGAGCCTTCTGAGAAACTATTTATTTTTTTACAAAAAAAATTCGCAAATACGAATGTGATTCTTTTCAATTACGCATTAGGTAATAGCGTTTCAAAATCGGATTTGTATATAGTTGAGAATAATGAGGCTTATAATTCATTAAATAAAAAACATATTGAGATTACAGCAACTTCGAGAAATATAGCGACTATTGATACTGTTAAACATCAACAGGTAAATGTTGAAATCATTGAAAATTTTATTACCAAGTTTGGGATTCCAAAATATATTAAAATTGATGTTGAAGGTTATGAATATGAAGTAATAAAAGGCTTGAAAACAACAGTCCCTATAATAAGTTTTGAAGCTAACTTACCAGAGTTTAGTGAAGAATCTATCCAAATTATTAAATATTTAGATGAGCTTTCTTTAAATAGATACAAATATAATTTTACTGTATCTAATAGCTTTATTATGAAAAATTTTATTGCTAAGGAGGAAGCGATTAACTTTTTAATAGATACTAATCTACAATATGTTGAAATTTATGCTATTCTAGACCTGAAATCCAAATGAACAAGACATATTTCTATTAAAATATTTATATTTTAGCTTATACTTAACTCCCCAGCCTTATTAAAATGCTAAAAAAAATTTTAGTTGTTGTAGAATCTATTGATGTAGAAGACAGTAGTGGTTCTAAGGCTAATGTAGCTTTGATAAAAAACTTAAATAATGCAGGTTTTGATTTAAGGGTATATCATTATACAAGAAAAGCAATTCATCTTGAGGGTATTGAATGTGTTGCTATTAACGAAAATAGAAGAAGTCTTCTTTTTTTTCTCAGTCGATTGGAAAGATATTTCAGGTATTTTTTCAAAATAAACTTGAATAAACATCTAGAAAAAGTTTTCGGGTTTTCTTTTACTTTATTTAATGATAGAAATAGCATTGTTCATTCTTTAAATAGTATTGATAATTTTAAACCAGACCTTATATTTACTCTTAGTAAGGGAGGTAGTTTTAGGCCACATCATGCATTATTGAAAATACCGAAATGGCATTCTCGTTGGTTGGCATATATTCATGACCCATACCCGGCACACCTTTATCCTCGCCCTTTTGCTTGGGTAGAATCTGGTTACCAAAAAAAATGGCAGTTTGTACAAGATGTTTCAGAAAAAGCTGCTTATAGTGGTTTCCCTAGTCAACTCTTAATGGAGTGGATGGGAAGTTATTATCCTAATTTTTTGAAAACAGGCGTTGTTATACCTCATCAACTTGATAAAGAAGAAACTTTAGGAGTATCAATTCCAGATTATTTTGATCCGAAAAAATTTAATCTACTTCATGCGGGCACACTTCTAGGTCCTAGAAACCCTATTCCCCTTATTTTGGCTTTTCAGCAATTTTTAAATAAATTCCCAGAAGCAAGTCAAGACTCTAAATTGCTTCTAATAGGAAATAATGAACTTTATATTGCGCAACTTCAGCAATATTTAAAAAGAATTCCATCTTCCAATTTTATAGTTGAACCTTATTCTGAATATAATAAGGTACTTAAGATGCAAATGAAAACTGCAGTAAACGTAATTCTTGAGGCTAAATCTGAAATAAGCCCTTTTCTTCCTGGAAAATTTCCACATTGTGTACTAGCAAATAAGCCAATTCTTTTGCTGGGACCAAATTTAAGTGAGACTAAAAGATTGTTAGGTGAAAATTATAAATACTGGGCTGAAGCTGATGATATAGAAAACATAACTTTATTAATGAGTAAGCTCTATTTAGAATGGAAAAATTCAAAAGATAAGTTTAAATTGAATAGACCGGATCTGTTGGAATATCTTTCATCCGATAAATTGAAAGAAGTGATAAGTACCTTGAAAGTATGAAAATTTTAATGGTGTCCATGTTTGCTAATCACTTTTTCAATTGGACCAACCAATTAAAAGATTCTGGGCATGAAGTACATTGGATAGATGTTTTTGACAATGGATCGGAGGTTGTAAACATTCAATGGGTTAAACAAACTATAAATTGGCGTAGAAGGGTGGATTTTCCAGGGAGGCAGTCTATCAAAAGGCATCTGCCTTTTTTAAGTAATTTTATAAGTACTATTAATGAAAGGAAATTGGCAGAGGTTTTCGAAAAAAAACTGAAGGAAATTAAACCAGATATTGTCCAAAGTTTTGTTTTATTTTCCGCCTGTGCTCCAATATTGAGTATTATGAATAAAAATCCCCGGATTAAGTGGATTTATTCTGCGTGGGGAAATGATCTGTACTATTTTCAGAATGAGCCAGAATATTTAAAAGATATTAAATCTGTGCTTCCCAGAGTTGATTATATGTTTGCCGATTGTTTTCGGGATTATTCAATAGCAGAAAAATATGGTTTCAAAGGAAAATTTTTAGGTGTTCACCCAGGAGGAGGAGGATTTGAATTCTATCATGAGGATTCTATTAAAGAAATTGAGGACAGAAAAATAATCCTCATTAAAGGCTACCAAAAGCTTTTTGGGGAATGTATAGTAGTTTTGGAAGCAATTCAGTCAATAATTGAAGAATTAAAAGAATATAAGATTATTGTCTTCGGTGCAGATAATGAAACACTGTCATACCTCGATTCTTCTGATTTACTAAATTGTTCTAATTTCACTTTTTATGAAGATATAGGACGGGGAGAATTAATGAAAATTATGGGAAAATCTTTAGTTTACATCGGAAACAGTATTTCTGATGGGATGCCCAATACTATGCTTGAAGCTATAATTATGGGAGCTTTCCCTATTCAATCCAACCCGGGTGGTGCAACGTCCGAATTGATAGATCATCAAAAAAACGGATTATTGATCCAAGATCCTTTAGATGTTAATGAAATTAGAAGTTTGATCTTAAAAGCAACTAATGACAGGATATTTTTAGCGCAAGCCGTTGAATATAACTTTAAACATATTAAACCCAAGTTGGAAAGGGAATTTGTAAGACAGGAAGTTCTTGAAAGATATAGTCTCGTGGAAAAAGAAGTCACTCAGTAAATATGGAAAAAATCAGCATAATTTTTGCTTACCGCAATCGGGAAATTAGCCGGATTAAAATCGCCATGGATTCGCTTGAAAGTCAGAATAACAAGGCGTTTGAGGTAATATTTGTAAATTATGGGAGTGAAACTGAAATTTCTGGTAGCCTCGAAAAATTACTCCGCACATACAAATTTGTGACATATCATTCTCTTGAAGTCAGGCAGCAATTATGGAATAAAAGTAGGGCATTAAATTTCGCTATAAAAAAAGCAAGTTATCCTTATATTTTTATAGCAGATGTTGATATAGTGTTCAGTCCAGATGCTGTTGAAGTTCTTATGAGCCGTGCTTCTCCTAAAGATTTTTGTCTTTTTAAAATGGGATATTTAAATAAGAAGGAATCTTCTAAACTTAACAACGAATTTAAATTTGAAAATTTAAAGCCGGAGCGTTACGGAGAAATTAATGGAATGATCCTGACGACAAAGGAAGCTTTTTTTTATATTAAAGGCTATGATGAATTTTTTCATTTTTATGGTTCCGAAGATGTCGATTTGTATACCCGTTTAGAAAATGCAGGCTATAAATCTAATTTGGTAAACGATATTTATTTTTATCATAACTGGCATAAGTCCTACCAAAAATCGGACTATAAAAAGCTAAGTGTAATCCCAAGGCTTACTAATGCATTGAGAATAAATCAACAACATTACTTCTACCATCAAAAGGAAATGACCACAAGTCCAAAAAAGCAGGAATTTTGGGGTGAAATAATCGAAAAAACTAAAAGTGAATTATTGGAAAGACCTACTAAAAAAGTTCAGTTAATTAATATCCTGGCGCAGGTTGAACACTTTTTTAATGAGGAATTGCAGGATATTAAAAATGAAATTGTAGAAGTGAAGGCCATTGAGGATCCGTATTATAATTCCATAAAGCACAAAGCAAAAAGGCTCTTAGGCAAACAATCACAAACCTATTGTTCCCTAAAAGAAGTAAATGATATTATTTTAAAGATGATAATTTTCAATTTCAGAAATTCCAATTATTCTTACGAAATCTCAAATGACCTAAAATCCATTATCTTTAAAGTTCAATTATAAGGTTTGATGAAGAACATTTTAAAACGAATTCAGAATATTACCTTGAACATAATAAGAGCGTTTAAGGAAGATCGAAAATATAAAAAACAGGCAGAGAATACCTTAGAATTGAGAAAAGTTAAGATATCTGATTATGAACGCTGGAAAAACACGGAGGAATTATTTGTAGATTGGAATCAGCGAACAGCAATTTTAGCTTCAATGATTACAAAGGGAGCAAATATTATTGAATTTGGAGCAGGTAATATGGCCTTAAAAAATCATATCCCGCCAGATTGTAGCTATACACCTTCAGATATTTATAAAAGATCAGAGGAAATGTTAGAATGTGATTTAAATAGTAGGATTGAATTCACCTTAGATCCTTATGATACAGCTGTTTTTAGCGGGGTTTTTGAATATGTTTACGATGTGGATAAAGTTTTTCGACAGTTGAGTGATTCTATTGATAATGTAGTTCTTTCTTATGCCTGTAGCGATGTGTCAAATGCCGATCGTTTGAGGAGTGGATGGCTAAGTGATTATTCCAAAAAAGAATTGGAAGATATTTTTGAAAAATATAATTATCAAATAGCTGAATATAAGGAATGGAGAAATCAGTCTATATATAATTTAAGACAATCATCAGTGAAGTGATTAAGTGATGAAGTAAATGGGTGGGGACAGAAAACATAAACGGGTGTTTAAATGAATAGAAACGAACAGCTATCTAATTTATACCAATCTTTTTGTGAGGCAGAAGGGAGTCAGCATATAGCAAGTGAATATGCGATTGAGAAAATTAATGGCTTGCTGGATAAATTCCGAACAAAAAAAATTCTGGAAGTTGGATTGGGAATAGGAAGTATATCCGGGACTTTATTAGCAGTTAACAGGAACAAACCTGATCTTAATTATGCCGGTACCGAAGCCAACGACTTTTGTTTAAAGGCCTTAGCTGAAAATTTAAAAGAAGATTATAGGCAGTTGAAAATATATTCAGATTTAAGCGATATACCGGTCAATAAGGAATACGATCTGATTATAATAGATGGGAAAGATCAAAACCTTCAGGCAATTAAAGGTTTGATTTCTAAAAATGGGATACTAGTCATAGAGGGAGACAGAATGCTGCAGCTGGATTTGCTCCAGGAACTTTTTCCAGATAATAGATATGTGCATTGCATCAGTTTGAAGAGGAATAGGGAATATAGTCCTTTTTCTGCTGAGAATTGGCAAGGGGGGGTAAAGATCATCTTCATTAATTCTACTATGAAACAATCGCTTTGGTGGTTTAAGGAAAAACTTTTTACCAAAATAAAATATCAATATCCGGGGAGATATTTGGGAGGAGATGTAACTAAGTGACATTGTTATGAAGTGGTGCCTTAGTAGATTTCCGCGGCTACGCATCTCAATGAGTGGATTTACAAAGCTTCGCTTCGCGATAAATGAGATTGCCGCGACTTCGTCTCGCAATGACTTAAAAGTAGATGATATGTATATAATAGCAGAAATAGCTCAGGCGCATGAAGGCAGCATGGAATTGGCACATGACTATATTGAAGCCTTGTCAAAAACTGGAGTAGATGCGGTGAAATTCCAGGTGCATATAGCCGAGGCTGAGAGCAGTATTCACGAGCCTTTTAGGATAAAATTGACAACACAGGATAAAACGCGTTTCGATTACTGGAAGCGGATGGAATTCACTTTGCAACAATGGAAAGACTTAAAAAAGCACTGTGATGAAGCGGGAGTGGAATTTTTGGCTTCGCCATTTAGCAATAGGGCTGTAGATCTTTTGGAAGAGGTGGGAGTGAAGCGCTATAAAATTGGCTCGGGGGAGGTGAATAATTTTTTGTTGTTGGAAAAAGTTGCACGCACCGGAAAACCGGTTATTCTTTCTTCGGGAATGAGTTCGTTTGAGGAGCTTGGCCATACTGTGGACTTTTTAAAGAAAAGAAAAGTAGATATATCAATTCTGCAATGCACTACTGCTTATCCCACGCAGCCGGAGAATTACGGATTAAATGTGATTGGGGAATTAAATGAACGATATGGAGTTCCGGTAGGATATTCAGATCATTCTGCTAAAATAGAAACCTGTATTGCCGCTGCCTTACTGGGAGCAGAGATTTTGGAATTTCACGCTATTTTTAGTCGGGACAGTTTAGGTCCCGATGCAAGCTCTTCCCTGGAAATGGAAGAGATAACTCAATTGTTGAAAGCAGTAAGGAATATAGAAATTGCTTTAAAGAATCCGGTAGATAAGAGCGATAATTCCAAATTTACCGAGTTAAAGAATATTTTTGAAAAGTCACTTGCGGTGAATAAAGATTTGAAAGCAGGACATATAATTAAATTTGAAGATCTGGAAGCTAAGAAACCTAAAGGTTTTGGGATGGAGGCTTTAAGATTTGAAGAAATTATTGGAAAATCCTTGAAAAATAATTTAAAGCAATGGGAGTTTTTGAGTTGGGAAGACGTTTATGAGTGAAGAGTGAAGAGTGAGAGGTGAAATTATTGGATTTCTCAATCGCCAGATTGCTTCTCCCGATCCAAAAATCGGGATCGAAATGACAGACTCATTTCGAAATGACTTGTTTATAAGAGTGTTCATTATTAATGAATAAATTACATTTGTTTAAAACCAAAACTATTCAATGATAATCCTAATTCATCAGAAAACCCAGCAAGTAGTAAAGGTGTTGAAGGGAGAAGCTCAACTGGAAATTTCAAGCGCCAATTGTACTGAAGCTTTTTGGGAACTGGCCGAAAAATTTCCAGATGAAATTATTGCTTGGTGTGAGGAGGAATTTGTAGATGATTTAAATATCGAGCAATGGTCCCAGATATTTCATCAGGATCTGATAATGGCTTCCTATGCTGTTGAAAATACATTCCTTCCGGATAGTATCGGCTATATAGACCAGTTGCCATTCATAAATGTGAACAGAAAAGTTTTGTATGCAACCTGGCAAATGAGCAGCGATGTAGGCGGAATAAAAGGGGAAACACTTCTAAAATTTAAATCCCTTTTTGAAGAAATAAATAACTTTGATTTTTTGTTGAATTCAATCGGAAAAATTGGACAACAAAACGGATTATTCTGCTATTCTGCTCCAGATTTGGTAAGCAGGATTTTAGATAAAAATCCCGAGGCCACAGCGAATTCAAATCAGTTATTTTCCTTTGTATATCAATATTACAATACAATCTGGCTTTCGGTTTTGTTCTGGTGTTATTGGAAATATGAGAACAAATTTCCTCTCATGGCCTTTATACATGCATTCTCAAAAGAAAAGTTTTTTTTGCAAAACATAGATCTGTCGGCAGTTAAAATTCAATCTAAAAAAGCACCTAAAGCTTCAAATTTCATTGACGTGGTGATCCCTACAATGGGTAGGGCTGAATATCTGATTCAGGTTTTGGAAGATCTGAAGCTTCAAAGTCATCTTCCAAAAAAGGTCATTGTGGTTGAACAGAATCCGGATGTAAATTCCATTTCTGAATTGCCGGAACTGTATTCTAAAACTTGGCCTTTTAAAATCACACACCATTTTATTCATCAAACCGGAGCTTGTAATGCGCGAAATATAGCTTTGAAAGAAGTAGATTCTGATTGGGTCTTTCTGGCTGATGATGATATTCGTTTAGAATCTGATCTATTAAAAAAAGCAATAAAAGGAATAAGAATTTTGGGTGCAAATTCAATTAATATGAATTGTAAACAAGATGGAGAACAAACCATTTTTAATAAGGTTAAGCAGTGGGGAAGCTTTGGTTCTGGAACCAGTATAGTTGAAAGCACGTTTGCGAAAAAATGTTCTTTTTCCAAGATCTTTGAACACGGCTATGGTGAAGATGCCGATTTTGGGATGCAATTACGAAATATCGGTTGTGATATCATTTACCATCCCGAAACTGAAATTAAGCACTTAAAAGCCCCAATGGGTGGATTCCGAGAAAAACCTATTTTAGCCTGGGAACAGAAGCGACCCTTGCCAAAACCTTCACCAACTTTAATGGCTTTCGCACTTAGATATTATACTAAAGAGCAAATAACTGGATTTAAGACATCCCTCTATTTAAAATATTATAATAAGCAATCAGTTAAAAATCCGTTTTCTTATATTCGAAAAATGAATAAATGTTGGAATAAAAGTGAAAAATGGGCGATGAAATTAATTAATTCTGAAAAAAGTTTTGAGAATAATTTGCAAGTCAATACTCAAACTAAATAGTGTCTTTAGATATTATTACTATTTTAAATTGTTCTAACATTCATATTCTTATAAATTATTAATGAGGTTCTTACTTACAAATATCGCACTGGATAAGGCCTCAATCTCGAAGTTGCCATTTAGGTTGACCTTAAGCGAATTTGGTCGAGTTAATTTTTTAATAGATCAGCAAGATGAGATACTGGAAACTGATTCACATGTTAGTGTAACGGAAGGATACTTGAGAGATCTAGATCTGGAGGTCAGTAATATTAAAGGGCAGGAAGAAAGTGCAATCTTCGAAATTTCTAAGAATTGGCCTCTACCTAATAATATCACAGGATCATTTTCGTCAGTAATTATTGATAAAGCATCCTTTGAAATAATAATTTGTAATGACCCCATAGGTGTTTACCCCGTATATTACTTATCCACAGGCCAGGAATATTATATTTCTAATAGTATTATTTTATTAGGTACAGTTTCTCAATGTGAATTTGATGAAGCTGGGATTATTCAAAGAGGTATAGGACCCGAATTTTGTAATTTTGGATCTCGTACAATTTTAAAAGAGTGCAGACGATTGCTTCCCGGGGAATGTCTAAAATTTGATAAAAGCGGGAATATTATATCAAAAAAATACGACAACTCCCTTTATCAAGAAATATCTAATCCAAATCAGGATGCAGAACTGCCCAAGAGATTTTGGGAGGCATATAAGAAAGAGGTCGAATATTCCCTAAATAGTTCTAAACACGTAAATATTGCATTGAGTGGGGGGATAGATAGTAGAATTACACTAGCTGCTATTTCAAAAGAGAAGGATTTAAACTGTCTTACATTTGGGCAGGATAAAAATTATGAAACCGGAATAGCTTCTAGGCTAGCTAAAATAAAAGGCGCAAAATTCCAAAATTATTCTCAGTCTAATTTATATTTTCCCGAAGAGGATATATTGAGAAAATATACCAAGCAAACAGAAGCTTTATATTTATGTTCTTGGTTAGAAATTCTTGAAAATGAAAAACTTGATTCAAAGTCACCTTTTTTGCTAGGGGATTTGACAACAGCCCTAACCGGTCGTACCATAGAAAAATTTTCAACTAAGAAATTTAGACAGGACAATTTCTGGAAGCACTATGTTTTAAATCAGGATTATGTTTTTGAAAATTCTACTGATCAAAGCTTTAGAGATTGGAAAAAAAATAAATCAGAAAATTTCGCGAGATGGTACACAACAGATAGACTTGCACAATTTAAATTTGACATTAGTGAAACTGACCTCCTTAATTCTTTACTTTCAGATATGAATGAAATTTTTGAAAGAGTAGAAAGTCATAAATTGCCTTATGTAGAGTTATATGATGAATTGTTTACCTGGTATACTCACAATAGAATGCAGATAGCTAAACAAATTTTAATTTGTAATAATAACAATATGGCATTTAGTCCATCTATGTCAATGCAAACTCTAAGAATGGCAACAAATATTCACCCTAATTTAAGGTTGAATTTCAGATTTATTAAAGCCCTATTTAAACAATCTAAAGAATTAAACAACTTGGCTACAGTGCCAACAAGCCAAGCCCCATATATACCTCAAAACTACCCTGATATCATAAGATTTGGCGTTTGGGGAATTAGATCTAAACTAGATCAATACTTTATTACAAGAATGATGAAATATAGAAATATCAAGATGAGGTATAGACTGTTTGAATCTATGAATTGGGCTAAAATTTACCATAATCCTGATATGGAAATAAACCTAAAGAATTACTTTCATAATAATCACTTGGGAGATATTTATTTTGAAAATTTGTTAAACCAATCTATAGATAGAAGAGATTTGAAGCAATGGCCTTTTGCCAATTTAGAGATTATAAATGCTTCGAGTTTGAACATGGAAATTGACCTGATAAAATCCTTAAGACAAGAGTTAAATGAAGTTTAGCTTAATTATATGCACCTATCAGAGACCTGATGCCTTGATCAACTTAATGGATTCGATCCAAGTACAGTATTTGGTTCCTGATGAAATTCTAATAATAGACAGCTCTCCAAATAACAACAGTAAGAATTTATTAGAAAAAAAAAATTATTATGGTCTAAAATATTTTAAAGTAGGAGAAGAATTCCGTGGCTTGACAAAACAACGTAATTACGGCATCCATAAAGTAGCTGAGACTTCTGAAATTGTATGTTTTCTTGATGATGATATCGTTTTAACTCCAGAGTATTTTGAAAACATAATGGAATCCTATAAATTCTTTCCAAATGCGCTAGGGGTGGGAGGTTATATCCTAGATGAGGTACAATGGAAAAGATGGACAGGTGAAGCAGATTTACTGTTTGACGAATTTAAAATAGATGGTTACATTCGAAAATTGGGAAGCCGGAATATGCTTCGAAAAAGATTAGGCTTGTTAAGTGATCAACCCCCTGGATTTATGCCTGTATTTTCTAACGGTTTGTCCATAGGATTTTTACCTCCCTCACACAAAACCTATCTTGTGGAATTCTTTATGGGTGGTGTGGCATCTTACAGGAAAGAATTGTTTCAAAAAATAAATTTCTCCACTTATTTTGAGGGTTACGGACTTTATGAGGATATGGATTTTTGTCTACGCGTTTCTAAATTGGGTCAACTTTACGTTAATACCACTGCCCAATTATATCATTATCATGAGAAAGGGGGAAGACCAAATCAATTTACTTATGGAAAAATGGTGATTAGAAACGGGTGGTATGTATGGCGAGTTAAATATCCCAACCCAACTTTTGAAGCTAAATTTAAATGGCACAGTATTGCATTTTTGTTAACTTTAGTGCGTTTGGGAAATGTGTTTACTACTAAAAATAAAATGGAAGCCTTAACAGAAGGTATAGGTAGAATTGTTGGGTGGCTTAGTTTATATATTAATAGTCCAAAGCTGGAAAAATGAGTGTTAAAAAACCTGAGGATATAAATCTCAAGCAAAAGGAATTCTACGAAACAAAAAAAAAGAATTTAGCTACTAAAACATGGTTTGCCTTACGTAACGGGATTCTTCGAAAAGTGAGGAAAGATATAGGGGTAGAAAAACAGATTCATCAACTTCATATGGAATGGTGTGGAGACTTATCCAATAAAAAAGTATTGGACCTAGGATGTTATGAAGGAAATTCCTTGTCTATGCATTTAGCCCAAAACTCAAAAAAATATATAGCGATAGATCTAAGTGAAAAGGGAATTTCTTATTTGAGAACGAGAATAAAGGATATTCCAAATTCCAAAGCTTTTGCCATTGACTTTCTTTCTGAAGAATTTACAGAAAAAAACTTTGACCTTATATATGCCTATGGGGTATTGCATCATTTTAAAGATGTAGAAGGCTTAATATCGAGATTGAATGATAAATTAAGTTCAAGGGGAATTATAATTAGCAATGACCCCCTTCAAACAAGCATTCCGATTAAAATTATTAGAGCGCTTTATCGGCCATTTCAATCAGATAAAGACTGGGAATGGCCATTTTCAAAGAAAGTTTATTATCAATTTGACAGTGCATTTAAAATTAAAGATCGAAGGGCAATGTTAGGAAAATCAAAATGGTTTTTTATGATTAATTTCCTTCCGTTTTCAGCAGAAAAGAAAGCTGTAATTATTAAAAAATGGCACCGAGAAGATTGGGAGAGGTCTAAAAGCTCCGATGCTAATATGTTTAAATGTATGCATTTAACTATGTTGATGCAGAAAAAGAATTAATATGATAAAATTCGAATGATTTATGTGCCATATACTATCCGGAGATTTAAAAAAATACAAAAGGTATAGCGGAAAATCTTCCATCTACTTATTAATAACACAACAAGGTTTATGGGCAATCTTTGTTTATAGAATTAATAATAAAATTTTTAATTCCCGCACACCCAAATGGCTAAAAAATATATTCTTGGGGGTTGGATTGCTATTTCATAAATTTATAGAGATTATAACTGGAATCTCATTGCCATATTCTGCACAAATAGGGAATGATTTTTATATTGGACATTTTGGAGGGATCATTATAAACTCTAAAGCTATAATAGGAAATAATTGTAATATTTCTCAAGGAGTAACAATAGGTGTAAGCGGTAGAGGTCCTAAAAGAGGAGTTCCTAGAATAGGAAATAACGTTTATATCGGCGCCAATGCTGTAATTGTTGGAGATATTTTTATTGGAGATAACGTAGTGATTGGAGCAAATTCTTTAGTAATTGAATCTGTCCCAAATAATTGCACTATGCTAGGAGTGCCAGCAACAAAAGTAAGCGATAATAATTCTGAATTTTATATATAATGAAGTTCTTAGTAGTCACGAGCGCACCTACTCTTTTTAAATCAAATATATATTCTGCTTATGCACCCTATGTAAATGAGATGAATATCTGGTTTTCAAAAGTTGAAGAAGCCGCTATCCTATCCCCTGGGACTTATCCAGACGAAATATTTACAAAAGCATTTGAAAATCAGAATTTGAAATTGTATAAAATTCCTTTTCTAAATTCCAAATCAGTAATTATTTCAATAAGGTCATTGTTGTTATTACCCTTTATTATTAGAAAAATGCTTTTAGCATTTCTTTGGGCGGATCATATTCATTTGCGTTGTCCAGGAAATATTGGTTTAATAGCTTCTATTTTCCAAGTTTTTTTTCCCAACAAACCAAAAACAGTCAAGTATGCGGGGAACTGGGATCCAAATTCCAAACAACCTTGGAGTTATAGGCTTCAAAAGCGAATCTTAAGCAATACTTTTTTAAGCAAGAATATAAAGGTGTTGGTGTATGGGGATTGGCCGGAGCAATCAAAAAATATTGTACCTTTTTTTACGGCCTCTTTTTCTGAAACTGAAAAGGGGATTTATCGCAAAAATTTTACTTCTCCATTTAGATTTATATTCGTGGGTAATTTATCCGCAGGGAAAAGGCCTTTGTTTGCAATACAAATTATTGAAGCCTTGATGACAAAGGGTATTCCAGTAAAACTTGAGATCTATGGAAGTGGGCTAATGAAAAACGAGCTACAGGAATATATAGCCACAAATAATCTGGAACCGTTTGTAAGGCTTATGGGAAACCTAAAACTTAAAGAACTGAAAGAAGTTTATAAAGCTTCACATTTTTTAATCCTTGCATCTCAATCGGAAGGCTGGCCAAAAGCGGTCGCTGAAGCTATGTTTTTTGGGTGTATTCCGATTGCTACACCGGTATCATCTGTGCCTTGGATGCTGAATTATGGAAAAAGAGGAATTTTAATCCCCCCTCCCGATAGCTATCAGGACTTACAGGGGGAGCAAAAAGCTGAATTGTGCATGGAGGAGACTGTGAATAAAATAAAAGAATTGATTGGCGATTCTGAGGAGATGAAACATAAATCTTTGGCGGCGCAGAAGTGGAGTCAGGAGTATACGTTGGAGAAGTTTGAAGAAGCGATAAAGGAGGTTTTGGGTTCTGATAATAGTATAAATATAAAAAGCTCATCTCCCTTTGGGAGAGGCGGGGGAGTGGGATGAGAGTACTACAACTAATCGATAGCTTACGCCCCGGCGGGGCCGAAAAGATGGCGGTGAATATTGCCAATGCTTTGCTGCCTCATGTTGAAGGTTCCTATTTGTGTTGTACAAGGCAGGAGGGGATGTTGATAAATCAGCTGAAACCAGAAGTTGGGTATATTTTTTTGAATAGGAGATCAAGTCTGGATCCCAAAGCTATATTAAAACTAAGGAAATATATTAAAGAAAACAAAATCGATATTGTACACGCGCACAGTACCTCTTATTTCCTGGCAGGACTGCTTAAATTGAGTGGAGGCAGGTTCAAACTGATCTGGCATGACCATTACGGAGAAAGTGAATTTCTTGAAAAAAGAAAATTTCCTGTTTTGAGTTTTTTTTCTAGATTTTTTACCGGTATTATTTCGGTTAATAAAATATTAAAAGACTGGGCTGTTCAGAATTTGAAATGTAAAAATGTTATAGAAATAAAGAATTTTATTCTTGAAGATCAGGGATCAAAAACTTCTAAGCTAAAGCTGAAAGGGAATTTAACAGATTTTAAAATCATTTGCGTTGCTAATCTTAGGCCTCAAAAAGATCATTTAAACTTATTAAAGGCATTTGAACTTTTAGATCCCACCTTAAAAATTAGTTTGCATCTTATTGGGGAAGATCCACTATCAAATTATTCAAATTCCATTTTCGAGGCAATAAAGATCTCACCTGTTCAACATAAAATTTATTACTATGGCACGCAACAAGAAATTATTCCTTTATTGCATCAAGGAAATTTAGGAATACTTTCCTCTCGTTCTGAAGGATTACCTTTAGCTCTTTTGGAATATGGTATGGCTGGTTTACCAGTAATTTGTACGAATGTTGGGCAATGTTCCGAAATTATTGGCAGTAATGGTAAAATTGTAGAAGTTGATAATCCGCATCAAATTGCAAATTCAATTTTGGAATATTTCAAAGATCCAGAATTAGCTAAATTACATTCTGATAATTATCAATTTGAAGTATTTAATAAATTTTCAGAAGCTAAAATAATACTCCAATTGATTCAATTCTATTCGGAATCGAAATAAAATATTAACTATTGAATAATATGAATTCAAATTCAAACATCGAATATTTGAAGCTGCTAGGGCTTCATTTTGGTTTTGCTTATTTGATTTATATGTATCGCCCACTATCAACAATGCTTATGTTGTCTGTTTTAGCTTATTTTCTTTTTATAACTATTCAGAATGAAAACAGAAATAATGAAGCACTAATGGGAGCAGCTTATATTGCCGGTGCGGAGGTGTTTTTTAGAATGACGGGAGGAATGGTGTTTTATGAGACAGGTAAATATATGGTGATTGTTTTTCTTATTATTGGGATGGTTTTTAAAGGCACCTCTTCTAAAACAGTTCCCTTCTGGACCTATCTTTTAATTCTTGTTCCCGGGATTATTGTGGCATCAATAACCATGAGTCTTGAAGCAGATTTTAGAAAATCGATTGCTTTTAATTTGAGTGGCCCCGTTTGTTTAGGTGTATCTGCGTTATATTGTTATTACAAAAAAATAAAAAAAGAGGATTTCCAAAAAGTGATTTTAATGTTACTGATGCCCCTAATATCAATCATGTTTTATTTGTATTTATATACGCCCACTTTACAAGAAGGCCTTATTAATATGTCTGGAAATTATGCTGCAACTGGTGGCTATGGTCCCAATCAAATTTCTACAGTTCTGGGGATGGGCGCATTTCTGATAGTTACCCGTTTATTTGCAATAAAGAATAAGTTCATTAATATGATAGACATTATATTATTGGGATTGATGGGATATAGAGCTGTAATTACATTTTCTAGAGGTGGAGTTTTTACTGCCCTTGTATGTATAGCGGTATTTATAATTCTTCATTATTATAAACAAGAGAGGAGGGAACAAAAGAACACTAATTATAAAATAATATTACTTATAAGTTCAATCCTTTTAATTTGGGTTTATTCATCAATAAAGACCTTTGGATTAATAGAAAATAGATATGAAAACCGGGACTCAGCTGGACAGCTGAAAGACGATATTACAACTGGAAGAATTGAACTTGTTACTACTGAATTGGATGCCTTCTATAATTTCCCATTAACTGGTATTGGAGTTGGAAAAGGTTATGAATATAGAGAAGAAACCTTAGGTATTGATATTGCTTCTCACAACGAAATAAGTCGTTTATTATCAGAACATGGATTGTTAGGTTTAATTGCTTTACTAATTCTTATATTTGTCCCGATACTGTTTTGGACCAAGTTTAAAAACAATTATTATTTCTTAGCTTTTATGGCTTTTTGGTTTTTAACCATAAACCATTCCGCCATGAGAATTGCCATGCCGGCCTTTGTTTATGGCTTGGCTTTATTATATATCGTTGATGAGAAAAAACCTCCTGTACATAGGAAACGACTTAGCTATTAACAGCTTTACTGCTACCTACATTTCTTTTTTTAGCAAAGTGCTAAAAAAGGAAGGCTATTGTGTGAGGACTGCTTCTAACAAGAACAATAAAGCATTGCGCTTGGTTGAAATGTTGGGGATGATAGTTAAGCATCATAAGTCTACAGATATTGTACTTATAGACACTTACGGAGCCTTGAATTTTTATTATGCTTATTTAGTTGCTAAAGCTTGTCAGCTTTATAATCTGGAATATATTCCAATACTTCATGGTGGTAATTTGCCAACCAGATTGGAAGAATCCAAAGACTTTAGTAAGGCTTTGTTTGGAAAAGCAAAGATGAATGTGGCGCCTTCACAGTTTCTTTATAGAATTTTTAATAGTGCGGGCTTTGATAATTTACAGATCATTCCAAATGCAATCGAACTAGATAAATTTCCATTTAAGGAAAGGAAGTCCTTTGCTCCAAAAATGCTTTGGGTAAGAAGATTTCAAGGGAGATATAATCCCATGATGTCTATAAAAGTATTAGAGCAATTAAAGAAAGAGTATCCTTTAGCAGAACTTTGTATGGTAGGACCTGAGAAAGATGGGTCGCTTCAGAAATGTAAAGACTATGCAGAAAAGCACGATCTAAAAGTGATATTTACCGGGAAGCTCAAGAAAAAAGAATGGGCAAAGCTGTCTGAAGAATATGATATATTTTTGAATTCTACCAATATAGATAATACTCCCATAAGTGTGATTGAAGCAATGGCTTTAGGTTTAGCTATCGTATCAACAGATGTGGGCGGGATGAAAGATCTAATAGATCATCAGGAAAATGGAGTTTTGGTTCCTTGGAAAGATGAAGCCTCAATGGTGTTAGCGGTTAAATCTTTACTAGAAGATCAGGGACGAACTGCCCAAATGACTTTAAAAGCCCGTAAAAAAGTTTCTAATTTCGACTGGGAGAAGGTGAAGGATAACTGGAATGAACTGCTCAATTAATGGCTGAATCTATTTTATATATAGGTAATAAACTTTCAGATCCCAAAGCAAATCCAACATCTCATAAATCACTTGTCAGAGGATTACAGTCTGAAGGCTTTCATATTTATTCTGCTTCTGGATTGAAAAATAAATATCTGCGATTGGCAGATATGATCTTTACTTTTTTAAAGTATTCAAACGAATTCAAAGTTGTTCTTATAGATGTTTATAGTACTCAGAATTTTTGGTATGCTATTATTATAGCCAGATTATCAAGATATTTTGGAAAGAAGTATATACCGATTCTTCATGGAGGAGATCTTAAAAACAGATTCGAAAATTCCACCTACGCCACAAAAAAACTATTAGAGAATGCATATCATATAGTTTCGCCTTCCGTTTATTATAAAAACGAAGTGATAAAACTGGGATATCAAAAAGTAATACATATTCCAAATCCAATATTTCTTAAGCATTATAACTTTAAGGAGCGTAATCAATTTCAGCCAAAACTTTTATGGGTAAGAGCTTTTGATGATATTTATAATCCTTTAATGGCTATAAAATCTTTAGAATTAATTTTAAAGAAATACCCTTCTGCAGACTTATGCATGGTTGGACCGGATAAGGACGGGAGTTTAGAAGCTTGCAAGAGATATGCTACAAGTAAAGAGCTTCCTGTAACATTTACCGGAAAGCTCAAGAAAAAGGATTGGACTTATCTCGCTTCAAATTTTGATATTTTCTTAAACACCTCTAATATAGATAACAGCCCACTAAGTGTTATAGAAGCAATGGCTCTCGGATTACCAGTAATTACTACGAACGTGGGAGGAATGCCTTTTTTAATTGATGATAAAACAGACGGGCTTCTTATTCAGAAAAATGCTCCTGTAGAGGTTTCTATTTGGGTAGAGTGGATAATGCAAAATCCAGTCGAAACTATGGAAATTACCAGAAGAGCACGAGAAAAAGTGCTTAATTTTGATTGGCATAAGATTAAAGAAGATTGGAAGGAATTACTAAGCTGAAAATTTTTATATTTAAACTGAATTCAAACCAAATCGAACCTAAGCTCCCCTAAAGAATATGGCTCAGAAATCTTTAATTCATTTTGATATTTCAGAACGTAAAGTTTTGTTGCGAATAATGGATATTTTCTGTGTGCTTTTTACATTAACAATTGTTAGTGTAGTATTCAAATTCGATTATTTCAGCATTACTGCAGACTACTGGGGATGGACGGTTGTTTTAATCGGCTATTTAATGCTTTTTTCAACGATCTTCGAGTTGTACGATCTTCAGAAGGCAAGTAAATTTGAGATTGTTTTGAAAAATGTAATTCTAACAGTATCTGTTACCGTATTGTTCTTTATGTTAACTCCTTTTTTTACTCCTAGCCTCCCCGAAAACAGACTCCAGATTTTATTTTTCTTTTTGTCTATGGTAGGTGCATTATTACTTTGGAGATTTGCATATATCACCCTTATATCTTCTCCGAGATTTAATAAAAAAGCATTGTTAATTGGAGATGTTGCTGAACTTAAGCTGATGGTAGAGGCCCTGCAGAAATCAGATCCTAACTATGTAATTACAGGTTATATAAACACTGGAAGGAAGGAAGATGATTTAGATTATGAAGAGTTACAACAGTTTGAGGCGACACATTTAAAATCTATTATTGAAGAGCAGCATATTAATGAAATAGTAGTAGCCAGCTCTAAAGTGAAATCTAAGGCCGTAACAGCTTCCTTGTTAAAGGATCTAAATAGTTTACTAATTGAAGGTTTTCCTATTAAGGATTATACACAGGTTTATGAGAATTTAACGTATCGCGTACCGGTGCAGCATATTGGTAAGGATTTTTATAAATTCTTCCTTTTTAGCCGAAGCAATCATAATAAATTTTACCTCTCTTTTCTCCGTGGTTTCGATATCCTAATCTCTATAATTGGCCTGGCTTTATGTCTATTAATTATCCCATTTGTTTTTATAATTAATCTGTTCGCAAATAAGGGACATCTTTTTTATACTCAACAAAGGGTTGGTAAGAATGCGAAGTGTTTTGCAATATTGAAATTTAGAACAATGTCCAAAGATGCAGAGATCAATGGGCCACAATGGGCAATAAAAAATGATAATAGAATTACAAGCTTCGGAAAGTTTTTGAGAAGAGCAAGACTCGATGAAATTCCCCAGTTCTTAAATGTTTTAAAGGGAGATATGAGTATCATTGGCCCCAGGCCGGAAAGGCCAGTCTTTGTAAATGAACTTTCAAAAACCCTCCCTTTTTATAAAACACGGCATATAATTAAACCGGGTTTAACAGGTTGGGCACAGGTAAAAGCCAATTATGGCTCAAGCTATACTGATAGTCTCGAGAAATTACAATATGACCTTTATTATATTAAACATAGAGGCTTGTTTCTGGATCTGAATATTCTTTTAAAAACCTTCAGTACTATTCTGTTTTATAGAGGGCAGTAATCCCCTCCTAAATCCTCCCCGAAGGGGAGGACTTTAAATCGATATTTGTATGATTTCATTGCTCCCTTCCCGAAGTCAAGGACTTTAAATCTTAATTTGTATGATGATTCATTACTCCCTTTCCTTCGGGAAGGGTTGGGGATGGGATGAAGGCTTGTGGATGGAGACGGCATCCCCTCCTAAATCCTCCCCAAAGGGGAGGACTCTAAATCCTAATTTGTATAATTAAATGACTCCCTTCCCTTTGGGAAGGGTCGGGGATGGGATGAAGGCATCCCCTCCTAAATCCTCCCCAAAGGGGAGGACTTTAAATCCTAATTTGTATAATTAAATGACTCCCTTACCTTCGGGAAGGGTTGGGGATGGGATGAAGGGATGGGATGTTTATCTTTTTCTCTTATATTTTACTACAGAAAATAAGAATAGAAATAATGCTAAAAATTGAGAGATCCTTGCAATATAATCGCCGTATATCACATAAAAGGTTTGCTTATTATTAACAGTGATTTCACTTTTAATACTTCCTTGTTTTGCATAGCCTAAGCTTTTGGTTACCTGTCCTGTTTCATTTATGAAGGCTGAAATACCGGTATTAGCGCTTCTAACCACAGATCGTCTGGTTTCCACCGCTCTTAAGCTGGCGTAGCTTAAGTGTTGTTTATGCCCCTGCGTATTACCCCACCAGGCATCATTTGTTATTATTGTAAGGAAATCAGCTCCGTTTCTCACATATCCGGTTACATACTCCCCATAAACAGATTCATAACAAATAATAGGTGCTGTAGCTTCAGCATTTTTCAGATTAAAAACTTCCCGATCTTCCTGCGTGGTTTTCATAGCAACAGTGCCGCCAAGGTCTATCATTATATTTCCTAAAATCGGTTTAAGAATGTTTTGATAAGGAAAATTCTCTACTCCAACTACCAATTTCGATTTGTGATATAAGTCTGGCTCACTTTCAGAATTCATAAAGAATGCTGAATTGTAATCGTTATACCAATCCTTGGGCCCAATAAAATTACTTTGTTTTCCAACTTTCTTTGGGTCATTGAATCTATCGAACATTGAGATACCACTTAAAAAATTTAGATCTGGATGTTTTTTGATCAGTTGATTTCCGAAATAAATAGCTTCGGAACGTGGAAATTGAGATAATGCTGTTCCATCTGCAAACACTGTTTCTGGAGCAATCAATAGATCTGTGTTTTCTGTAACTAAAGAATCACTTAGTTTTAAAAGTAACTCTCCAATTCTAGTATCTGTAGTATTATATTTTTCGGTGTATGGATTTATATTTGGCTGAAGGATTACCACTTCAATTTTTTCTGTTCCTTCCGTGTAATTTGCAAGGATCACATAGGATAAAGCGATAGGAAGAATAATCATTAAGCTGATCTTGATTGTGCTCCGAATCAAAATTTCCTTTTTTCGATGTTCCTTATAAAGTAAAAGGAATTTAAAAACAGCAATGTTTACAAGCCAGATCCATAAGGTACCCCCAAAAGTTCCGGTATACTCATACCATTGGACCCAGTTTATATAATTGGAAAATCCATTCCCTAAGTTTAACCAAGGCCATGAAAACTCCCAATTTAAATGCAATCTTTCGAACACAATCCACAAGCAGATCAGAAAGGCAGAGGAGGCTTTAAAATTGGTTCTTTTGGCAACTATATGATAGAGTAAAAATAACAAGGCCATCAAAAGGGAATTCACCAAAATTGCGAAAGAACCTCCAAACGGAGTGGAAAAATACAACCAATACGTAGTGATCAAATTCCAGAGGAAGAAAGTGAGGTAGCTATAACCTAACACCTTTAATTTTAAAAATTTTGTGCTAGCTGTTCTTAATTTATATTCAAGATATAAGAGCGGTACAAAAGCAAAAAACAACAAAAGAGGAAAACCGTATGTGGGCCAGGCGAAAGCCAGTAATAATCCGGAAAAGATTGCGTAAAAAAGGTTTTTCATAAAAATTAATTCTATTCAAAAATAGCAAAGACTTTTATATTGGGCGACCCATTAATGAAATTCTTATGTATATCTGCTTTATATCCTAATGGATATTCTAACCATTAATCCCTCAATGAATGTTTAATTCTCCGTCCCGATACCTATCGAAATGCCTCGAATTTTTAAAAGTATTTTCCTCCCGAGCAATCTGGACATACCTTTTGGGCCCGCCCGTACCGTTCGGGCGGGCTTACCCCGAGGTTCTTGATTTAATGCCAAATTTTTGTTTTCCCGACGCTAAAGGGAACAAAAATTTTAGATTTATTCCAAATTTTGAGAATATGATCACCCTTTAGGGCTGGGGCAAAGGCATATTCGGTTTTGATATATTAAAATTAACTTTTAGGACTTTTAATGGATACACTTGAATTCTTGGCTAAATTGAATTTGTGATGCTAATGTTAATGATTTTCAAATTTTGTGATAGTGATCATTTTTCAATAATTTTAATGTATATCCGTTTATTGTCCTAATACGATTTCGTCACCCTGAATTTATTTCAGGGTCTCCCTTTATTGTATTCATTTACAGTTTTATGAGATTCTGAAACTAGTTAGCATTGACGTAATTCCAAGAATCTGGAATACACTCCTTTTGGTCGGTAATGATTTGTTTAATATTTGAGATTGTTCATTTTTTTCTATGCTTTCCTCTCGTTTCAATCGTCGGAGGCAATCAAAACGAACCAAAAACCCGCCTGAACATTTCGGGCAGGAATGGCACTTTTTTGTAGGTGTTTCCAATTGTGCTCCCGCATAATTGGAAATGTACTTCCACGGCTAAATTTTCTCCAAGCCCGCCTGAACGGAACGGGCAGGGCTTCGAAAATTTTACGACGTGGAAGCACTACACTTGCAAAAAAGAAGTTCTTAAGAAAATAAATCTACTAAGAACCATCAAACGTCAAAAACCTAGGCTATATAAATTATTTTATCACGGGTCTCAGATGACGTCTTTTATTAGTTTAGGATACTTTACGAACAATCGCTAATTTTATTTAGGTTTTTCTTTATGCTCTTTCCGCAGCCTATTAAGTTTAGAAGAGACCTAAAAAAAATTGCCTGTAAAACCAGAAATTTATCTGCAAAACAAAATAGTTTCCTAAAGAAGAAACAATTATCTTTGTAAAAACATTAAATTGAATGAATCCAAAATTTAAGGTTGAATTACTTGAAGAAGTAAACGATTTTTTAAATGGACTGAATGAAAAGGCACGCGAAAAAATCATTTATAATATGCGCAAAGCACAAGCTGTAAGTGACCACGAACTTTTCAAAAAATTAAACGATAATATTTGGGAGTTTCGGACTCTTCATAACAAAACCAAATATCGACTTTTTGCGTTTTGGGACAAAACAGACAAAACCGAAACTGTTGTCATATCAACTCACGGAATCGAAAAGAAATCCTCAAAGACACCGAAAAAAGAAATTAAAAAAACCGAGAGGATAATGAAACAATATTTTGATGCTAAAAAATAAAGAGATGGAAAAGAAAGGAATGAAAACTTACAGTTTGGACGAAGTGACCGACAAATACATCGGAAAGAAAGGTACGCAAAAAAGAGACGAATTCGAGAACGAACTTCGTCTTGATCTAATCGGAAACGCAATTAAACAGGCTCGAAAAGAACGGAATTTAACTCAAGCTCAACTTGGAGAATTAGTCGGTGTACAAAAGGCACAAATTTCAAAACTCGAAAATAATTTGACCGATGCTAGATTTGAGACAATTTTAAAGGTTTTTCGAGCATTAGAAGCGAACATAAAATTTAGTGTAGAAATGAATGATTCGGAATTTAAAGTAGCTTAGAACAAGAAATATTAAAGCCAACATCGGTTAAGCCCAAATAGCAGATATTTGAATAAAAAGTGAAATCTATACTGTTTGTCAGTAAGTTAATAACAAGTCTCAAGTTTTGTTTCTTTCAGCGCAGCGGTCTTTTATCTTGATTCTGACATTGCTGATTTGATTAATTATTTATAATTGTATTATTTTTAGAAGCTTTTGATTTCAAATAATTACTTTAGAACCCTGAAAGAAATAATCAAGATAAAAATGAAAAAACACATTCCTAATTTAATCACAGCCTTAAATTTGTTAAGCGGAACAATAGCCGCAATATTTGCAGTTCAAGGCAACCTTATAATGGCTGCATTATTTGTTGGATTAGGTATTTTTTTTGATTTTTTTGATGGATTGGCTGCAAGAGTATTAAATGTGAAAAGTGAAATAGGTTTGCAATTAGATTCTTTGGCAGATATGATAACGAGCGGTTTAGTTCCCGGAATTATTATGTATCAGTTGTTTTTGAGAGCACTACCCGGAACAGTAGATACAACTGCAGATAGTTGGAGTGCAGAAGCCGCCAATACTTGGTTTGAATGGGATATCCCTTTTATAGCATTATTAGGCTTATTAGTGGTTGCCGCTTCTGGGTATAGATTAGCAAAATTCAATGTTGACGAGAGACAAACTGACTCCTTTATAGGGCTTCCAACACCTGCCAACGCAATGCTCATTTTAAGTTTACCACTAATATTAGTCTATCAGCCGCACCCGATTGCGGTGGCCTTAATACTTAACGAATGGTTTTTGGTGGGATTAACTGTTTTTAGTTGCTTTATGCTGAATGCAGAAATTCCGTTGTTTGCATTGAAATTTTCAGATTGGTCTTTCAAACAAAATAAGTTAAGATATTTCTTTATTGCTTACTGTTTAATCATGATAATCCTTTTTCAGTTTATTGCTATCCCATTGATTATTGCTAGTTATATATTACTATCAATTATTTCAAATAAAAGCGATGCTAAAAAAGAGGTGCTTGTATAAATAATCTAATCGAAAATCTTCTTTTTTCTCAACTCGAAATTCTGACCTAGATATACTTTTCTAACCATTTCGTCTTCAGCTAATTCTTCGGGACTACCGTGTTTAAGGATATTCCCTTCGAACATAAGATACGTTCTATCTGTAATAGCCAGGGTTTCCTGTACATTGTGATCTGTAATCAGAATCCCAATATTTTTATTTTTCAACTGTGCTACGATTCGCTGGATGTCTTCTACCGCAACTGGATCTACTCCAGCAAAAGGTTCATCTAAAAGAATAAAATTAGGATCGGTTGCAAGGGCGCGAGCAATTTCTGTACGTCTTCTTTCTCCACCACTCAATAGATCTCCTCTGCTTTTTCTAATGTGGCCAAGTCCGAATTCTTCGATCAAAGACTCCATTTTTATGTGCCGTTCTTTCTTGGACATTTTTGTGAGTTCTAAAACACTCATTATATTGTCCTCGATACTTAGTTTCCGGAAAACCGATGCCTCTTGCGCCAAATAGCCAATTCCGTATTGCGCGCGCTTATACATCGGGAATTTAGTAATGTTTTCATTGTCCAGGTAAATAGTGCCGCCATTGGGTTTTATAAGCCCAACGATCATATAAAAGGAAGTGGTTTTTCCAGCACCATTCGGCCCTAGTAATCCCACAATTTCCCCTTGGTTTACTTCCACAGTGATCCCTTTCACAACCTGCCGGCCTTTATATGATTTCACTAAATTTTCGGCTTTTAACTTCATAGATGTAATTCTTGAACTAAGTTAAGCTTTAATCCTCATTGAGGACTTAATTCCCCGTTCCGATAGCTACCGGGATGTATCGAATTTTTAATAGGTATTCTCTAAAAACACTTTGTGCACTTGCCCCTTGGATTCCTGATTAGGAGTAACGAAAAGCCGGATGAAGACTAAACTTTTTCTGTACTAGTTTCTAGTTCTTCCCAATATTCATATGCTCTTCTTAAATGCGGTATAACAATGGTACCTCCAACTAAAGTAGCAATACTTAGGGCTTCCATAACCTCTTCTTTGGATAAGCCGTGGTTATAAGAAGTTTCCAGATGGTATTTCACACAGTCATCACATCTTAATACTGTAGATGCAACTAAGCCTAATAACTCTTTGGTCTTAACATCTAATGCACCTGGAGCAAATGCATTGGTGTCCAGATTAAATATTCGCTTTATGATCTTATTATTGTCTCCTAAGAGCTTCCCGTTCATGCGCTCTCTATATGCATTGAACTCTTCAACGTTATTTGTCATTCTGTTATTTTCTAGATAATTTATTTTTATTCTCTTTTTCTTCTTTCTGAAGTCTTTTATATACGAACTGAGATATGAAAATACTTATTTCATATAGTATCAATACTGGTATGGCTACGATTATCTGACTTACAATGTCTGGCGGAGTTATAATTGCTGAAAGCACTAATACCCCGATCAAAGCATATTTCCTGTATTTTCTTAAAAAATCTGGGGTAAGTACTTCTACCTTAGTAAGAAAGAAAATCACGATAGGCAATTCAAATATTAAGCCACTTGCTATGACTGAAGCTCTCACAAGACTAATATAACTGTCTAAGTCAAATTCATTTAAAACAATTTCACTTACTTGATATTTTCCTAAAAAATTTATAGATAATGGCGTAATTACATAGTATCCAAAAAGGACTCCAATGAAAAACAAAAGGGAAGAAATAAATATAAATCCTCTCGCATTACTACGTTCGTTATCCTTCATTGCAGGAGCAACAAATTTCCAAAACTCATATAATATATAGGGAAAGGCAATTACAAATCCAGCGGTTATTGCTACCCAAATATGAGCTGAGAATTGACCACCCATTGTTCTGCTTTGAATTCCGAAAGGCATTACATTATTACAAAATCCTCCATCTACCCCAAAAAATGTTGTAATTCTACAAAGAATATCATAAGTCCAGAAATCGGCTTGACTAGGTCCAAAAAGTAAAACGTCAAATATAAAGCCTTTGGCTAAAAATGCTATTGTCGCAGCTATTAATATCGCTAATGTAGATCGTATTAAATGCCATCTTAAATCTTCTAAATGATCCAGAAAAGACATTTCTTCTTCTGGCTTGCTAACTTTTCCCATTATATAATTCCTTCTCGTATTAAGTTATGAATATGCACAATTCCGGCATATTTTCCATCTTCAACAGCAATAAGTTGAGAGATTTTATTTTTTTCTAGAATAGCTAAAGCTTCCACCGCCATCATATCCTGAGACACTGTTTTAGGGTTTTTACTCATAATATCTGCAGCCGTAAGATGTATAAACGCATCATTATTTCTCAGCATCCTACGAATATCCCCATCTGTAACGATTCCAATGACTTTATCTTTTTCTATCACAGCAACTACTCCAAGCATTTTTTCGGAGATCTCAATAATTACATCTCTTACATTGGTTAGTGGTGAAACTTGTGGTAATTGGTTTTGCGCTGTGATATCACTAACACGCAAATATAATTTTTTTCCCAAAGCACCACCTGGATGATATTTTGCAAAATCCTTACTTGAAAACCCTCTTAGATTTAGCAAACAAACAGCTAAAGCATCACCAAGAACCAATTGTGCCGTAGTACTTGTGGTTGGAGCTAAATTATTTGGACAAGCTTCCATCTCTACATACGCATTTAAAACAAAGTCAGATTGCAATCCTAAGAAAGAATCCTTATTTCCGGTAATGGCAATAAGTTTATTGTGAAAGTTTTTAATGAGTGGCACCAAAACTTTGATCTCTGGAGTATTTCCGCTTTTAGAGATGCATATTACCACATCGTCTTTCAGGATAGTTCCAAGGTCTCCATGAATAGCATCTGCTGCATGCATAAAAACAGACGGAGTGCCTGTGGAGTTGAGAGTTGCAACTATTTTGCTTGCAATAATGGCACTTTTTCCTATTCCTGTAATAATTACCCTGCCTTTTGAGTTATATATGCATTCAACCGCATCAGAAAAATCTTTGTCTATTAGATTTTCAAGGTTAGCAATCGCTTTTGCCTCAATGGAAATGGTGTCTTTGGCAACAAAAAGGATTTTTTCTTCTAGTTTCAAATTTGTATAATTATGAATTGTGAATCTTAAAGAAATATGTATCTTTATTAATGCAAATGTAAATAAAATTGTAACACGATTTAATGAGCTCTACTGAAATCGATTTACACCACCAACTTAAAAAGTACTTTGGATTTAGTCAATTCAAAGGTCTTCAAGAACAAGTGATTAAAAGTATAGTGAACAAACACAATACTTTTGTTATTATGCCTACTGGTGGTGGGAAGTCACTATGTTATCAACTCCCAGCTTTAATTGAAGAAGGAACTGCAATAGTGGTTTCGCCTTTAATCGCCTTAATGAAAAATCAAGTGGATGCTATCCGCGGGATTTCTTCTGAATATGGGATAGCACATGTGCTAAATTCATCTTTAAATAAGTCTGAGATCAAGCAGGTGAAAGAAGATATTACCAATGGTGTTACCAAACTGCTTTATGTAGCCCCAGAATCTCTGACAAAAGAGGAGAATGTGGAATTTTTAAGAGGAGTTAAAATTTCTTTTATGGCGGTAGATGAAGCTCATTGTATTAGTGAATGGGGTCACGATTTTAGACCAGAATATAGAAACCTAAGACATATTATAAAACGGATTGGAGATAATATCCCAATTATTGGACTTACAGCAACTGCTACCCCAAAAGTACAAGAGGATATCCTTAAGAATCTTGGAATAACAGACGCCAAGACTTTTAAAGCAAGTTTTAATCGTCCCAATTTGTATTATGAAATAAGACCAAAAACAAAAAATGTAGATTCAGATATTATTCGTTTTGTTAAGCAAAATGACGGAAAGTCTGGTATCATCTATTGTTTAAGTCGTAAGCGGGTTGAGGAATTGGCGCAAGCACTTCAGGTTAACGGCATTAAAGCAGTTCCTTACCACGCTGGTTTAGATCCTAAAACACGTATCAAACATCAGGACATGTTCATTATGGAAGACATAGATGTCGTGGTGGCAACTATTGCTTTTGGAATGGGGATAGACAAACCAGATGTTAGATTTGTGATTCACCATGATATCCCTAAGAGTTTAGAGAGCTATTATCAGGAAACTGGTCGTGCAGGAAGAGATGGGGGAGAAGGTCATTGTCTGGCATATTATGCCTATAAGGATATTGAGAAGTTGGAAAAGTTTATGAGCGGTAAACCTGTTGCTGAACAGGAAATTGGGCATGCATTGCTTCAGGAAGTGGTTGGTTATGCCGAAACTTCTATGTCTCGACGCAAATTCCTACTTCATTACTTTGGAGAACATTTCGATGAAAAAACAGGGGAAGGAGCTTCGATGGATGATAATGTCCAAAACCCTAAAAAGAAACACGAAGCTAAAGACGAGGTTATGCTTTTGCTGAAAACAGTTAAAGAAACCAAACAAATATATAAAGCTAAAGAAGTTGTAAATACACTGATAGGAAAAGCGAATGCTTTGATCGTATCTCACAAAACAGACGAGCATCCACTATTTGGAAAAGGTAAAAATAGGGAAGCTCTATATTGGACAGCTCTTACCCGTCAAGTACTGGTAGCTGGAATGCTAAGAAAAGATATAGAAACTTACGGAGTTGTAAGAATTACAGATAAGGGAAAAGCTTTTATTAAAGACCCAAGCTCCTTTATGATGACAGAGGATCATATTTATGACTTCTCTCAAAACGATTCAATTAGTCCTAAGGCTTTGAACATTGATGCAGACCTTCAATTAGTGAAAATTCTAAAAGATCTTCGTAAGAAAGTAGCTAAAGAACAGAACGTCCCACCTTTTGTGGTTTTTCAAGATGCTTCTATCCAGGATATGGCATTAAAATATCCAATATCTATAGAAGAATTAAGTAATATTCACGGGGTTGGAGAAGGAAAGGCCAAGAAATTCGGAAAAGAATTCGTTGAGATCATTAGTAATTATGTGGAGGAAAATGATATTATTAGACCAGATGATTTTGTAGTGAAATCTACAGGAGCTAACAGTGGTCTTAAACTCTATATAATCCAAAATGTAGATAGAAAATTGCCTTTAACGGACATCGCTTCTGCAAAAGGAATGGAGATGAATGAGTTTATTAAGGAAATGGAAGCTATTGTATATAGTGGAACGAAGCTTAATATTGATTATTGGTTGAATGATATTTTGGATGAAGAGCAACAAGAGGAAATCCATGATTATTTTTTAGAAGCCAAATCTGATAAAATAGAAGAAGCTATTGAAGAGTTTGATGGCGACTATGATGATGAGGAATTACGTCTTTACCGAATTAAATTCATCAGTGAAGTAGCTAATTAATTTTTTAGTTAGAGACTGGAGACTGGAGACTGGAGACTGGAAAATTTTGACTGGAGACTGGGAACTGGGAAACCTGGGAACTGAAAACTGGTAACCGAGACCCAAGAACTTTATACGGGAAACTGAAAACTAGGATTGGAAACTAGAGACTGGGAACTTAAAATTGAGAACTGAGAACTGTGAACTGGGAACAGGAACGGAGAACTTTATACGGGAAACTGAAAACTGGGAACTGAAAACTGAAAACCGAGAACTGGAACTCCAAACTCCAAACCCCAAAGCCCAAACCCCAAACCCCAAACCCCATACCTCACTCCTTCACGCATTATTTCTTAAAATCTCCCTAAGCTTATATAAGTTACTTTTTCAAATTACTATCTTTGCGACAATAATTAAAAATTAGCGTTATGCAAGATGGATTATATGCCAAGTTTCATACATCAAAAGGTGAGATATTGGTAAAATTGGAAAATGAAAAAACACCTGGAACTGTTGGGAACTTCGTAGGACTAGCAGAGGGTAATTTAGAAAATAAAGCGATCCCACAAGGTAAACCTTATTACAACGGATTGAAATTCCATAGAGTAATACCAGATTTTATGATCCAAGGGGGAGACCCAAAAGGGAATGGAACTGGTGGACCTGGTTACAACTTTGAAGATGAAATTCATCCAGAATTAACTCATGATGCTCCAGGAAAGCTTTCTATGGCGAATGCAGGACCTGGAACAAATGGGAGTCAGTTTTTTATTACACATATCGCAACTCCTTGGTTAGATGGGAAACATACCGTTTTTGGAAATGTTGTAGAAGGGCAAGATGTTGTAGATGCAATTGCTCAAGGAGATAAGCTTGATAAAGTTGAGATTATAAGACAAGGTGCTGAAGCTGAAAAATTTAATGGAGTAGAAGAATTTCGCTCTTTTAATGGTGCTAAAGCAGAAAGAGAAGCAGCTGCGAAAAAGAAGCAAGAAGAATTAATGGGAGATCTGTCTCAGGGATTTGAAGAAACTGCAAGCGGACTTAAATATAAAATTGAGCAAAAAGGTGATGGAGTTAAAGCTGAAAAAGGGAAGACCGTTTCAGTTCACTATAAAGGAATGTTGCCAGATGGTAGTGTTTTTGATTCTTCTTATACCCGCAATCAGCCAATAGATTTTAAATTGGGAAAAGGTCAAGTGATCCAAGGTTGGGATGAAGGAATTCAATTATTAAGTGTTGGAGACCAAGCGAGATTTGTAATCCCTTCTCATTTAGCTTATGGAGCGCGTGGAGCTGGCGGAGCAATTCCTCCTAATGCAACTTTGATCTTTGATTTAGAACTGGTAGCGGTTAAATAATTTTATCTGTATATCCGTAAAGTGTCATAAATTGATTAAGTACGTCATTCTGAACTTGTTTCAGAATCTTAGCACGCTAACAAGCAGCATAATAAATTGAGACCCTGAAATAAATTCAGGGTGAAGAAAGAACTATATGACTAAAAGCGGATCTACAATTAATTTTACCAATAATTTATAATAAAAACCTCCCATGTTTACTCAAACACAGGAGGTTTCTTTTTTAACTATTCTTAAGTTCTGGCTGAGGTGTAAGTCTCAAATAAGACTTTACTTCTTTGAATCCCTTAGGAAACATAGTTTTAGCGTCTTCATTAGAAACCGATGGACTAATAACTACATCATCGCCATGCTTCCAGTTTGCTGGAGTTGCAACCTTATTATAAGCTGTGAGTTGTAATGAATCTATTACTCTTAGTAATTCATCAAAATTTCTCCCGGTACTTGCAGGATAGGTTAATAAAAGCTTTATTTTCTTATCTGGTCCTATTATAAATACAGATCGTACGGTAAGAGTATCATCAGCATTAGGATGAATCATATCATATAAATCAGATACTTTTCGCTCTTCATCTGCTATGATAGGAAAATTAACGCTGGTATTTTGAGTTTCATTAATGTCTTTAATCCAGTTCATATGAGATTCAACTCCGTCCACACTAAGTGCGATCATTTTGACATTTCGCTTGTCAAACTCTGGCTTATATCTGGCAGCAGTACCAAGCTCCGTGGTACATACCGGCGTATAATCTGCAGGGTGTGAGAAAAGAATTCCCCAGCTATCTCCTAAATAATCATAAAGATTTAATTTTCCTTCTGAAGTTTCTGCATCAAAATTTGGTGCTTTATCTCCTAATTTTATTGTGCTCATAGAATTTCTATTTTTAATATATGAACTTTAAAGTTACGCAATAACATGGGGAGATGCTGTTAAGGTCTTATCAATTTAATCCCTCATCGAGGGTTAATTTCCGGTACAGAATCTATTTGGTTGCTTCTAATTTCAAAAGTATTTTCCTACCGGACCTTCGGAAAATACCTCGTGTGCATGCTCGTAGCATTCGTTCGGACTTGCCCCAAGGTTCTTGATTAAATTAAAAGTAAGATAAAATCTATTTCTTCCATTTAATATTACAGCCAATACTTGGCTTTTGTGGTGCAGGGACTTGATTATTACTTAATACGGCATCCAAGGCTTCCCGCAGATCTCTTCCGTTAGCCGGAATACCATTTCCTGGACGGGAATTGTCCAATTGCCCTCTATAGATCAATTTTAATTCTGAATTAAATAAATAAAAATCTGGAGTGCAAGCAGCATCATAAGCTTTAGCAACTTCCTGAGTGTGGTCATATAAATAAGGGAAAGGATAATGATATTTTATAGCAGCCTTCAACATAAGGTCTGGATGATCTTCTGGATAAGCTTCTACATTATTACTCATAATGGCAATAAAACTAAATCCCGTGACTCTATAATCGTTAGCCACTCTCACAATTTCATCGTTCACATGCTTTACAAAAGGACAGTGATTACTTAAGAACATGATCACGGTTCCTTTTTCTCCTTTGAGCTCAGATAAGTTATATCTGTTTGAAGTTACCGCATCGGGAAGGTTAAAATCTGGTGCTTTGGTATCTAAAGGAATCATCTTGGAGGGTGTTAAGGACATGGTTTAAATTTTAGGGTGCTAACAAATTTAATATCTTTATTCTAATTGCGATTTTGTTATGCTAGATTAGCACTTCAATTTAAGAATATACAAACGATATATGGAAATAAGCTGGGCCGATTTTGAGAAAGTAGAAATTAGGGTAGGGACAATTTTAAGTGTTCAGGATTTCCCGAAAGCAAATAGACCTGCTTATATTTTGGAAATTGATTTTGGAAATGAACTCGGCATCAAAAAATCATCTGCACAAATAACCAATCGGTATACCAAGGAAGATTTATTAGAGAAACAAATTGTGGCGGTTGTTAATTTTCCGAAGAAACAGATCGCTAATCTTATGAGTGAATGTTTGGTTTTAGGAGCTGTTGGAGTTAAAAACGATATTGTTCTTTTAAATCCAGATTTTCAAGTTGAAAATGGACTGAGAATAGGTTGATTAAAGCTTTACATTGGTGAAAACTCAATTATACTTATCCATACTGCTTTTCGACACCGTTTAAATAATTCGTGTATAATATTTATGTAGATCGGTTTTTCAACAAAAAAGGCAGCTGACCATCTCGTTACCCTGAGACCCGTGTTAACAAAATTTATCTGCTTAGGAAATTGACGTATGAAAGATGCTGAAACGAGTTCAGCATGACGGAAATTAAAACCAGTATCGTCACCCTGAACTGGTTTCAGGGTCTCATATTCGAAACAAATTTAAAAACACGTAAATTTTAACTTGGTTTTGGTTCTCGCAGACTTGCTGGAATGCTGAAACAATTCCAAAAGCTATCGGAACAGCATGACGGAAATTAAAACCAGTATCGTCACCCTGAACTGGTTTCAGGGTCTCATATTCCTAATAACTTAGAAAATAGGTCAATGGTAACTTTTATCAGGGTCTCGCAGACTTGCTGGAATGCTGAAACAATTCCAAAAGCTATCGGAACAGCATGACGGAAATTAAAACCAGTATCGTCACCCTGAACTGGTTTCAGGGTCTCATATTCCTAATAACTTAGAAAATAGGTCAATGGTAACTTTTATCAGGGTCTCCCAGACTTACTGGAATGCTGAAACAATTACGATTATAGGTACCGGAGTACTATGGTGAATCTTGAAATGAATTGGTAAATTAAATTACATTTCATCTCCAAAGAAAATAGCATTCATCAACAACTTGTTCGTTCCGTACCAAAAACCTCTAAAATTCGTATTGTCTGTAAATAGTATCACATTTCCTTTGCCCATTTCAACTTGTTTAAAAGGAACCGTGTTGGCTAATAGATCTAAATTTGGTTTGCTTATATAACCACTCAAAAGAGGTTTTTCAGTATATTTTAAAGGGTTATTAAAACTCGTGGAATCAGCTTTTATAAAAATAGTGGTATCTCTAAATAAAGCGATCTTATTATCTGAATATCCAAAATTTACCGGATGGGATCTGTCTTGAGTAGCTTCAAAAATAGCGCCTCCAATTCCTTGGGCTCCTCTAAAATCGTTGCGTTCCTCAAAACTTATATCTTTGGCTTTCACTTTATTTTCCAAAAATTCCAGTTTCATAAATTCGTTTGTATTAAACCACTTTGCAGCATTTTTATAACCTATCAAAGTACCTCCATCTTTTACCCAATCCTTGATCTTTTCAGTATCTTTTTTTTCTAAAGCAGTACCCCAAGAGTTTGGTAAAATAATATCGGTGTATTTGCTAAGATTTGTACTTCCAAAATCACGGGTATCCAATTTTGTGATATGCATGTCATACCGCTGATCGAACAAATGCCAGATCTCTCCAGCATCGTAAGGAGTGATCCCATCTCCAACTATAATAGCTACTTTTTGAGGTTCCAAAGATCTAAAGTAATTACTCCCCAAATTGATACCCTTTGTGAGGCCAGTATTAACTCCAGTTATAGATACGTTGGATTTTTCGGAAACCTCTTTTAGGAAATTGAAGATCTCTGTTGTATTCATTTTCTGATTCTGAACTGGAATAAGAATAGTTCCATAATCATAGTTCTTGCTATCTGCTTCAAAACTTTTCATCCCCACTTGTGCCCGAAGTCCTTTTTCTAAAATTAGATTAAGTGCTTTTGGAGAATAGTAATCATGCCATTCCATTAGGTAAGCATATTCACTTTTGATTAAAGTATTAATTGAAGGTTTTTGCAGACTGTCTATTTTCTCCCCGGCATATTTAAGCGGAACACTATTGTCAAAATTAAGATCGAATGCTAAAGGAAAGGACCATGCAGAAACATCGTAAAACAAACTATCTGTAAATGAGGTTCTTTTCTCGAACATTGCTTCAACTACTCTATGCTGACGTTGATTTTTAGGAACTATGTATCCAGAACCTTTCTTAAAATTCTTACCATTAAGCTCAAAATCTTCTTTAATCTCATAGATCTCCACTTGCTGACGTTTTAAAATTTCAGCTAAATGATAGGCCTTGTTTTTATCTTTTTCACTCCCAAAAACATAGGCATCTTTCCCCATGGTATTTCTGGAATTTTTATAGAACGATCGTTGATAATCTAAAATCTTACTTCTCATACTGCCAGCAGCTTCTAAAGTGGATAAAGCGGCAGTGAACTGATTTCTAATAGTAAATGGGAAAGTTAATAAACCGTTATCTGTTTCTTGTACATGACCTCTGGAACTCGCTTGTTCAAAAAGGATTCCGATACTTCCGTTGATATCTGGAAAAGTAGAGCCTTTTCCGTAGTAAAAATCGTCATAATCTTCTTCGGTATAATATAGAGACCCAATCTTATCTAGTGCTTTTGCATGATAGGTTCCTATCTCCTTGGTAAGATCTTGATTCATTTGAGGTGTAAGCGGATGGGTTCTTGAAGGAATTCCAGGCTGGAAGAAAAAAGAGGAATTAGAGCCCATTTCATGATGATCTGTAAGTATGTTGGGTTGCCATTTATGAAAAGTGGTAATTCTAGCTCTAGATTCTGGTAATTGCACTGGTAACCAATCCCGGTTCATGTCAAACCAATAATGGTTTGTTCTTCCTCCAGGCCAAACTTCACTAAATTCTCTGTCCTGAGGATCTGGATTTAAATTCTTGCTTTTATTGGTGTTTGCCCAATAAGCAAAACGTTGTAAACCGTCTGGATTTAAAGAGGGATCAAATAAGATCACCGTATTTTCTAGAAGCTTATCTATTTTTTCACCTTGTCCTGCAGCTAAATAATATGCAGCCAACAACGCAGCATTCGATCCACTAGGCTCGTTACCATGAATAGAAAATCCTTGATACACCACAATTGGCATCTCTTCGGTCTTTAAATTCTCACTATTAGCTTCGGTAAGACTTACATGATTCTTACGTATAGTTTCTAGGTTTTTCTGATTTGCTTCTGAAGTGATAAGCATTAATAATAACGGTCTCCCTTCAAAAGTAGTCCCTCTGTTTTCTATTGAAATTCTTGGGGATTCCGAAGCAAGAGTTCGCATATAGGCTACCAACAAATCGTGTGTTACATGCCATTCTCCAGGTATATATCCCAAAACTTCCTGCGGGGTAGTTATTTCTGGATTATAAGAGATGTCTTGAGGAAGATAGTAGGAGAGGTCTAGATTTTCTTGTGCACTTAAATTAAAAGAAAAAGCAAGGATAAGAACTAAATATAAATATTTCATAAATTTGAATTGTTTGATGCCCTAATATAAAAAAACCGCCTCGTTATCTTGAAGCGATTTCAATTTAATCCCTCATTGAAGGTTAATGTGTCGAGATCTGCCCAAATAATTCAGGTGGGCCTTGCTCAAATTTTTTAAATTTTTTTCTCCTCCCGAGCCATCAAAACACAGCTCGTAAACCTGCCCGTGCCTTTCGGGCGGGCTGGCCTGAGGTTCTTATTTTACACTTTAAGCTTAAATATCTTCAAAGCTAATATCTGTAAACTTGTCTGCAGAAGGTGTTGCATTTGTAGCTACTTCATCTTCCTGATATTCTTTTTTGAAATCTTTCTGATGCTTATCACTTATTACTTCTTGCCCTTTTTCTTCAACAATATAACTAGTCATCTCATTCAAGATTTCAGCAAAACCATCAAAATCTTCCTTATACAAGTAGATCTTGTGTTTTTTATAATGAAAAGATCCATCTGCATTGGTAAATTTTTTACTCTCGGTAATAGTAAGGTAGTAATCATCTGCTTTGGTAGCTCTTACATCAAAAAAGTATGTACGTCTTCCGGCTCTTAATACTTTAGAGAATATTTCATCTTTCTCCATCATTCCATTTTCATTCATAAAATAAATCTTAGTGGTTTTATTTAACTAGGTCAAAAATCTAAAAAAAATTAACATTTCACAACAAATTTTCACATTTCTTTTTCACTTAGCTGCTTTGCGTAAAGTTCTTTGTAATATCCATCCAGTTGAATTAATTTTTGATGGCTCCCTTCCTGTACCACAGCACCATCTTTAAGAATTATTATCCTGTCTGCATTTTTTACTGAAGAGATCCTATGACTCACAATAATTGTGGTCTTGCTTTCTGAAATTTTAAATAAATTCTGAAGTATTTCTTCTTCGGTCTCTGTATCTACTGCGGAAAGACTATCATCAAAAAGCAAGATCTGAGGATCATGAATAATAGCCCTAGCTATGGAAACACGTTGCTTTTGTCCTCCAGAAAGCGTTATTCCTCTTTCTCCAAGAACAGTGTCGTACCCTTTAGAAAAACCTTTGATATTCTTATGTACCGAAGCATTTTTTGCTGCTTCTATAACTTCTTCTTCAGTAGCGTTGGTATTTCCAAACATAATATTATTGCGAATAGAATCACTAAAAAGGAAAGCATCTTGCGGCACATAGCCAATACTATCTCTTAAATTGTAGAGATTATGATCCTGAATGTTTTCACCATCAATAAGAATAATTCCTTGATCCACATCATATAATCTACCAATAAGCTCTAGGATAGTAGATTTTCCTGAACCGGTCTTTCCTATAATCGCCAAGGTTTCCCCTCTACTTACTTTAAAAGAAATATTTTTAAGAGCAGTAATATTTGTGTCTTCATAAGTAAAAGTCACATTTTTGAACTCGATATTTCCTTGAATCTCAACAGATTTCTCCTGATGATTTTTTATTTGAGGCTCTTGCTTCAGGAATTCATTGATACGCTTTTGTGAAGCTTCTGCTTGCTGTACTATAGAAGTAACCCATCCCACTATGGCCACTGGCCAAGTAAGCATATTAACATATAATAGGAATTCAACAATGATCCCTATATTTTCAATTTCTCCACTTATCACCTGTTTACCTCCAATGTAGATCACCGTCGTATTACTTACACCAATAAGTAGAACCATCAACGGGAAAAAGAAAGCTTGTACTTTAACTAAATTTAGATTCTTTTCTTTGCTTCCATTGGAAAGCACTTCAAAGTTTTGATTGGTTAGTGGCTCTAATCCATAGGATTTTATAACCGAGATCCCACTAAAGGTTTCTTGGGTAAAAGTGTTCAATTTAGATAGATATTGCTGGACTATCGTACTTCTATTATGAATAGCTACACTTAGTTTGTAAATAGCAAAAGAAAGAAAGGGAAGCGGGGCTAAGGTGTAAAGCGTTAATAAAGGCGCGGTATTAACCATATACCAAATCACGACCACAAATAGTGTAAGGGTAGTAATACTGTACATTATAGCAGGTCCAAGGTACATTCTTACTTTGGAGACATCTTCACTTATTCTATTCATTAAATCTCCTGTACGGTTCTTTTTATAAAAGTTTAAGGATAGGCGTTGGTATTGCTGATAGATCTCATTTTTTAGATCGTATTCCATTTTTCTGGAAGCAACAATAAAGGTCTGGCGCATTATAAAAGTTAAAGCAGCCGCTACCAAATTGGCTCCAATAATGAGAAGAATGTTATAAAATAATTGTTCTCTTAATACTTCGGGATTTGTGATCTCTCCTTTAATATAGCTTTCTATAGCCGTTGTGGAATTTCCAATAAATTGAATGGGATATAAAGTAAATATTCTTGCAGCTATAGTTATTAATAGCCCAAGCAACATATGCCATTTGTATTTGAGGAAATATTTGTTGAGGTGTCTTAATTCTTTCATGTAGTGATGTAGCCTGTATTTCTTACAGTATTCGCATTTTAACAATCGAATTGACTGTGAAAATTAAAATATTGGTTAATTTTGCACATTGATTTTCAGAAATCTGAAAAATCTGAACTTAAATTTAAAATTTTATGCAAGTTGACGTTTTAGCTGCAGATGACCTTAAAAAAACTGCACCTGTTTTTGGGCAATTGTCTTTTGATAATCATGAACAAGTGGTTTTTTGTAATGACAAAGATACGGGTTTAAAGGCAATAATTGGAATTCATAATACTGTTTTAGGACCTGCTTTAGGTGGAACCAGAATGTGGAATTACAATAGCGAATGGGACGCCTTGAATGACGCACTGAGACTGTCTAGAGGGATGACCTTTAAAAGTGCTATCACAGGATTAAATCTAGGTGGAGGTAAAGCAGTTATTATTGGCGATGCCAAAACTCAAAAGACACCAGAATTAATGAGAAAATTCGGTGAGTTTGTACATTCTTTAAGCGGTAAATATATCACTGCGGAAGATGTAGGAATGGATACTGAAGATATGGACATAGTTCGAGAAGTTACACCTTACGTAACCGGAATATCTGAGTCTAAAGGTGGTGCAGGAAATCCTTCTCCTATTACTGCCTATGGTGTTTTTATGGGAATGAAAGCTGCTGCAAAACACAAATTCGGGTCAGATGATCTTGATGGAAGAAAAATACTGGTTCAGGGAATTGGTCATGTTGGAGAAGCTTTAGTAGAACACTTAACCAATGAAGGAGCAATTGTATTTATTAGCGATATTAACCCTGCCAGATTGGAAGAGGTTAGTGCTAAATACGGTGTGACTATTTATACAGAAGATCCTTATGATGCCGAGGTAGATATTTACGCTCCATGTGCTTTGGGTGCAACTATTAATAATGAGACCATTCATAGAATCAAGGCTAAAGTAATAGCCGGTGCTGCAAACAATCAATTGCAAGATGAAAATGCTCACGGATTATTATTACAGGAAAGAGGCATCGTGTATGCTCCAGATTTCTTGATAAATGCAGGAGGGATCATAAATGTTTATGCAGAATTAGAAGGTTACGGAAAACAAGAGATCATCCGTAAGACTGAAAACATTTATAATACAACCTTAGAAATACTTAAAACTGCCCAAGCTCAATCAATAACTACCCACCATGCTGCTCTAAAAATCGCGCAACAGCGAATTGATGACAGAAAAAGGGAAAATTTGAACTAAGTAGTTTGAAATAAATACTATTTTTGCAAGGCGAAAGAGAATTCTTTTCGCCTTGCTAATTTTATAACGTTCTTTTACAGCCATGTTAACCAGAAGACACATTCGAGTTAAGGTAATGCAATCACTATATGCATTCCATCAAAGTGAAAATAAAAACTTCAGTACAGAGGAGAAGTTCCTTCAAAAAAGTATGTTGGAGATGTACGATCTGTTTTTAGTGATGCTCAAATTAATCACTGAAATTAAAACCTATTCAGAAAATTATCTGGAAAAATCCTCAAAGAAGTTTCTTCCTACCCAAGAAGAAATGGATCCTAATAAAAAATTCGTAGACAACAGAGTTGTTAAAATTCTGGAAAGCAATCAGTATTTACAAGATGCCTGGGAGGAACGCGGTATCACCCATTGGAAAAGAGACAGCGAGTATGTCGCTATTTTGTGGGAAGAAATTCGTAATAGTAAGGCTTTCGAGGATTATATGACTACTCGTGAATCTACTTTCAAAGAAGATAAAGATTTTATAATTCTTTTGCTGAGAGAATTTATTGCTCCAAACGATAAACTATACGATTATATAGAGGATACTAAATTAACCTGGGTAGATGATCTTCCTTTAGTAAATACGGCTATCCTGAAGTATTTGAATAAATTAAAGGAGAATACTCCAGACGATGCAAAAATCCCGAAATTGTTTAAGAGTCCAGACGATGAAGAATTTGCTGCGAATTTGTTCAGGAAATCATTAGCAAATGATGATGATCTGGCAAAGGAAATGGTGGATAAAACCCCCAACTGGGATAAGGAACGAATTGCAGAAATAGATACTATCCTTATTAAAATGGGAATTTGTGAAATGCTTCATTTTTCTTCTATACCAGTAAAAGTTAGTATTAATGAATACTTGGAAGTAGCTAAAGAATATAGTACCCCGAAGAGTAGTATTTTTATTAATGGAATTTTAGATAAATTATCTAAAGAATACCAGGAGCAAAACCGTTTAAATAAAATGGGAAGAGGTCTCATGTAGTCAGGAAAATTTATTATTTTTAACTTTTAATTTAAATTAATATATTATGAAAAAAGGAATTTTAATGATAGCAGCTGTTGGTGCGTTATTCTTTACTTCCTGTAAAGATGATGCTTCAAGTAAAGTAAAAGCAGAAAATGTTGAAACGGCGGCAGAGCGTGATGCTCAAGTTGCTGCTTTTGCAGAACTTACTTTTGAAGAAGAAGAATTTGACTTTGGGAACATTGCAAAAGGGGCTCCTCAAGAGCACGTGTTTAAATTCACCAATACGGGAGATGGACCATTGGTAATAACCAATGCGACAAGTACATGTGGATGTACCGTGCCAACTTATCCAAAAAATGAAACTATTGCTCCTGGAGAATCTGGAGAAATGTTAGTGAAATTTAACGGAGCTGGACAAGGTCAAGTAACCAAAACTGTTACCGTAACTGCAAATACAGAAAACGGAACAGAACAAATAAGAATCAAAGCTTTTGTTGAAGGTGGTGAAGAAACTGCTGGATAAACAAAATTTTTAAAAAAATTTATGGAACAATTAACCCAATTTGCACCAATAATATTAATGTTTGTGGTTGTGTATTTTTTTATGATACGCCCACAAATGAAACGCGCTAAACAAGAAAAATCTTTTGCTGCCGAGCTTAAAAAAGGTGATAGAGTAATCACTAAAAGTGGAATGCATGGTAAAATACTTGACTTCAGCGATAAAAATAATTCAGTTATAATTGAAACTGGTGCTGGGAAAATAACTTTTGACCGCTCATCTATTTCTATGGAGTTGAGCAAAAAAATGAATGAACCAGTTGCAGAAAAAAAGGTTCTAGAAAAGAAATAAATATTTAGGATTCTTCCTGATATTTAAAAAACCCTGTTGATGTTTCAACAGGGTTTTTTTTGTTAATCCAATTCAATTTTTAAATGTCTTTGGCATTTTCTTTACAGTGGTTGGTATTGAGTGATGAAACTTTAGCATTGCAGAATCATCAAATGCGTTTGTTAAATTATTATAATAGACATTATGTATCCCCATAATTGTTCGAAATATCTTTTTCTCGAAAGGTGTTATGTAAACCCCCTACAGCTTCGACGATTTTTTATTTAATAAGATTTTCTCATAAACAATTGTATAAGTTGTATAAGGATCCTCATAAGTATAATTGGAACTCAATACTTGATCGTGAACTATTAGTCAGAACCATAACTTTAAGTTCAAATTAGTAAATTCAAACAGGTGGAATATATAATCTCACGGTGACGCGGCATACATATAGGTTTGATCTGAGCTTCCGAAATTCATTGCAAATTTCTTTAAGAATATTAAAATTGAGATCAAGTATGGAGATAGAAGGAACAAAAAAATTAGACAGAAGTTATCACTTACTAATTTTTTAATGTTATGAAATTGTTATTCTTGCCCTCACTCTATATAATTTTATTAAATTTCATTTTCAATATAAACGATATGGCTTGGTATGTTCTGTATGTTAAATCCAATTATGAAATAAAGGCGGCAACTACTTTAGAAAAAATGGGAATAGAAGTTTACTGTCCTGTAATAAAAGAAGTGAGGCAATGGAGTGATAGAAAAAAGATAGTAAGCAAACCGCTGTTTAGTTCATACCTGTTTATCAAAATTCAGGAATCTAACAGGGATATGGTATTTGAGGTAACCGGGATTGTGAGATATGTCTATTGGCTTGGAAAACCGGCAATGGCCCAAGACTTAGAAATTGATACGATAAAGGAATGGTTAGAAAGCGGAAGCACTGAAAAAATCATTGCAGAAGGGTTGCACCCAGGCGACAGGATAAAACTAAAGTCTGGAGTTTTTAAAGACAAGGAAGCTAAAATAATTGATGTTGGTAAAAATACATTGCGACTTATTTTAGTTGATATTGGTTTCACAGTTACAGTAAAATTGAAGGAAATTCAATCTTAGAGTTATTTATGCATGAAATTATGTACGAAAATTCTTTCAAAAATATTTCTTTTACATAAAAAAGTAACTTTTAAATTTTTGAAACTTCAAGCATATCTCAGGTTTTCAATTCTTCGAGTAAGTCCTAACGAGAAATTGGGGGTTTTGGCGAAAAATTTCTTAGAACACAAGTTTTCGTGGTAAGTTTACATGGTAAAAATCAACCCCTCGAATATGATCGTATTTTTTTCCCTGCATTTTTTTTGACCTTTTATTGTTTTCGGTGGTTATAAATTGTGAATATTTTTTTTGCAAATAGCTTTTCCGGATACTTCAAATCAGCATAGGAACCCCCCCCCTTTTCCTCAAATTCCCAATTTGTAGCTGGTTTCGAGGTTTGTATATTATAATCCCCATTTTTTTAAAATTATTAATATGGATCCTATCAGATATGGGACTCAAAGGGCGGAGCCGTTTCTGCCAATAAAAAATATTGATGGATATGAAAAAAGCACTCATTACAGGTGTTACTGGTCAGGATGGAGCTTACCTTAGCGAATTTCTATTGCAAAAAGGCTATATTGTCCATGGGATTAAAAGAAGATCATCTCAATTTAACACACAGAGAATAGACCACCTTTACCAAGACCCACATGAAAGCAACAGAAATTTTGTTCTCCACTATGGAGACCTCACCGATAGCTCTAATATAATAAGCTTAATTCAGGCTATTCAACCAGATGAGATTTATAATCTCGCAGCAATGAGCCACGTTCAGGTTTCATTTGAGATTCCTGAGTACACCGGTAATATAGATGGATTAGGTACCTTACGTATCCTTGAAGCTGTGCGTTTACTGGGTTTGGAAAAGAAAACCAGGATTTATCAAGCGTCTACTTCAGAACTCTATGGCAAAGTCCAAGAGGTTCCACAAACAGAAACCACTCCTTTTTATCCAAGAAGTCCTTACGCAGTAGCTAAACTATATGCTTACTGGATGACTGTGAATTATAGGGAAGCATATAATATGTTTGCATGCAACGGAATTCTTTTTAATCACGAGTCCCCTATACGTGGTGAGACTTTTGTTACAAGAAAAATTACTAGAGCTGCTGCCAGGATAGCTTTGGGTTTGCAAGATAAACTGTACTTAGGGAATCTGGATGCTAGAAGGGATTGGGGCCATGCTAAAGATTATGTAAGAATGATGTGGATGATTTTGCAGGCAGAAGAACCTGAGGATTGGGTAATTGCTACAGGGAAAACCACTACTGTAAGAGATTTTGTGAAAATGGCCTTTGCAGAAGCGGGAATAAAAATTAAGTTCAATGGAGTTGGGATTGAAGAGGTTGGAATAGTGGAAAACTGTAGTATTCCCGAGTATCAACTTGCGGAAGGAAAAGTAGTGCTTGCTATAGATCCAAAATACTATAGACCAACTGAAGTAGATCTTCTGGTAGGCAGTGCTAAAAAAGCAAATAAAAAACTTGGATGGATTCCTGAATATGATCTCAATGATTTAATTCGGGAAATGATGGAAAGTGATTTAATGTTGATGCAAAAGGAGCAATATTTAAAAAATGTAGGTTATAAAGTTTTAAATTATTTTGAATAAAACGGTTTCTATCTGTACCTCAAAATAGGCTTTATACTTTTAACCGTTATACTTTTTCTATTTGATTTTAAATTTTTGTTATCCCTACATAAAGCAATCCAGAAAAATTCCCCCTCAAAAAATAATGAGTGAAATGAACAGAAATTCGAGAATATATATAGCCGGCCATCAGGGAATGGTGGGGAGTGCTATCCTCAACAATCTTACGGACAAGAAATACGAAAATATAATTTTGCGAACTCATCGTGAGCTGGATCTCATCGATAGTTATGCAGTAAAACAATTTTTCGAAGCTGAAAAACCTGAATATGTTATTCTTGCCGCAGCAAAGGTTGGAGGCATCGTAGCTAATAATATATACAGAGCCGATTTCATGTATGAAAACTTGATGATCCAAACAAATGTGATTCATCAAGCTTTCCTGCAAGGCGTTAAAAAGCTCTTATTTTTAGGTAGTACATGCATTTATCCCAGAGACAGTCTTCAGCCAATCAAAGAAGAATATCTTTTAACTGACATACTGGAATATACAAATGAGCCTTATGCTTTGGCAAAAATAGCAGGGGTCAAAATGTGTGAAAGCTATAATTTACAGTACGGAACTAATTTTATTTCTGTAATGCCTACAAATTTATATGGTCCAAGGGACAATTTTAATTTGGAAACTTCACATGTACTACCGGCACTAATCAGGAAGATTCACTTAGGCAAAGCTTTGGAAGAAAATGATTGGATCACTATTGCCGATGATTTTAACAGACGACCGATAGAAGGAATGGATGGCAGCCAGGGTAAAAAACAAATGCTTGGAATTCTTAGCAAGTATGGGATAAAACCTATCTCCAATCCAATGAACTCAGAACTACAGGATGAGGAGGAATTCACTAATGTGTCTGTAGAAATATGGGGAAGTGGAAAGCAAATTAGAGAATTTTTATGGAGCGATGATATGGCCGAAGCTTGTGTTTTTATGATGGAAAATATTGATTTTGTTGATATAATTCCGAAGGATCAACCTAAAAACGAGGTGAGAAATACTCAAATAAATATAGGTACAGGTAAAGAAATAACAATAGCCCATCTGGCTGAGATAATAAAAACCATCATTAAATTTCAAGGGGAACTGGTTTATAATACGAGTAAACCAGAAGGCACCTTACGAAAACTCACCAATGTTTCAAAGCTCCGTTCATTGGGTTGGCGATACTCTGTAGAATTAGATGAAGGGATTAACAGATTGTACAGGTGGTATAAATCCAGTATAAATCATCCTATACCAGCAGGAAAATGATGGCATTCTTTCACCGAATGAGCTTTTTCAGAACGGGTATTTAAAGTTCGCATTCAATTTGCTTCAGGTATTCTTCGTGATATATCTATAAATGACTATTTAATTAAAAACAATAATTAAAGATCATCATCCAAAAACATTCAAGAAGTATTTTGAATTTCGTCAAATATTTACACTTAAGAGTATTTGTGAGTATAGCACAAAGAATTTTGGACGGGTTGAATGTGGGAATTTTCTTGCCTATAATTCAATTGACTCAGAATTTTTACCTAATGTCAAAAAATCTTGGAACTTGAGATTCTTATTAGATACTTACATTTATTTTCGAAATTTATAAATTAACACTAAAGTTGTGAAGGGGTCATTTTTTATTATTCCGTTTTCTGTTGTTATTCATTTATTGATTATCAACCTGACCCTCTATGTGCTAACACCAGGAACTTTTGCCAATTTTACAGTAGCAATATATGTAAATTTAGCTTGGTTGTTAATTGGAATTGGTCTAAGCTTTTATAGTATAGACAGAAAAGAGAAATTTATAGGCAAATTTCATAAATTTTTACGCCACTATTTCGTTTTTTCACTTTCCTATTTCACCGTTTTAGCTTTTACCAAAATTGAATTCAATCCAAAGGAACAAATATTCGTTCTCTTAATTTTACTTGTTTTTCTTTCTGCATATCGCTGGACTTTTTTTGAATTCCGTAAATTATATCGCAAGGGAGGTGGAAATTTTTTGAATGTGGTGGTTCTAGGAAATGATAAAACTTTATCCCGTCTCGAACGTATATTTAATAAACCAGATTATGGTTATAGATATTTGGGGTATTTTAATAATAACGATGGCAATGCATCAGCTGAAAAGCATTTAGGCTCTTTTGAAGATTCCTTTAAGTATATTTTGCAAATGCAGGTTGACGAAATTTATTGTTCTGTAAGTCAGTTCTCTTATGAAGAGCTTGCAAGGCTTAGGACTTTTGCTGATAATAATTTAACCAAATTAAAATTGATACCAGATAATAAGGAATTTTATTCCAGTTCTATGGAATTTGAAATTTTTGAGAATATAACTGTTCTCAATTTGCGTAAATCTCCATTGGATAAAAATTATGCCAAATATGGAAAACGCTTATTTGATATTTTGGCTTCCTCTTTGGTGATTTTATTCGTTCTTTCGTGGCTGGTACCCGTTTTATTTATATTAAATCAAATGGAATCCAAGGGTCCAGTAATATTTAAGCAGTTGCGACATGGTGAAAAGAAAAAATCTTTCTGGTGTTATAAATTTAGGTCAATGGCAATTAACAAGGAAGCAAATAGCCAAATGTGTAGTCGAAATGATTTAAGGGTTACTAAAATTGGCAAATTTATTAGAAAAACCAGTATAGATGAATTACCTCAGTTTATAAATGTATTATTTGGTGATATGAGCATTGTTGGACCACGACCACATATGGAATCCCATACAATAGAATACCAGAAAAATGTTGATAAATACCTCGTAAGGCATTACACTAAACCAGGAATCACTGGTCTTGCACAAGTAAAGGGATACCGTGGAGAAATTGTTAGAAAATCTGATATTGTAAATCGTACACGGATGGATATTTTTTATCTTGAAAAATGGACTCCATGGTTAGACCTTCAAATAATTTATGAAACTATAATCATTTCGGTTAAAGGAGATGATAAAGCCTATTAGCATTTATAATATTCCTCATTATTAGCATTAACTGCAATTTAAAATTTTAAACCAATGAATAAATTTACCATGAAAAAGAAACAAATACTTAATAGAATCCTATTAGCACTAACCCTAAGTTTTATTTTAATGAGTTGCGACTCATCAGATGATTCCGCAACCGATGGTGATATTCTTGGAAGGACAAAAATCAAGATGGAAATTCCGAGCCAGAACATTCTTGAAAATTACAACTGGAATGACGCTACACTAGTCTGGAGTCATCAATTTGACGATAATAACTCTTTTGATGAGAACTGGGTTCTTGAAAACAATCTAGTGTCAGATCAGTTGCAGGTTTATACTAGAAAAAACTTGGAAGTAAGTGGTGGTACTTTAAAAATTTCTGCTACGAAAATTGGCGAGGGTCAAAATAAAGGGGATTATGCCTCTTCAAGGATTACCGGCAAACTCGCATTTCAATATGGTCGCATAGAAATTAGCGCAAAACTTCCTGAAGGTGAAAAGCCTGGAATAGGTTCTAAAATAGGATTAATTGGTGATAATATAAATGTTGTAGGCTATCCGAATAGTGGTGAAATTGATATCATGGAATATTTCAGTTCTTCGCCTAATAAAACTTATGTTTACGTACATACAGCTGCAAATAATAACGATAATGTAATAACAGCAAATACTACTCTTGATACCGCCGAAGAAGAATTTCATGTCTACGGAATTTTGTGGACCAAGGACCGTATAGAATTTTATATTGACGATACAGAAAATATAATTTATACGCTAACCCGTCCATCTGATGCCACTGAATTTAATTGGCCATTTGACCAGCCATTTTATCTTGTAATAGATATGGTTGTAGGAGGAAGATATGCAGGAGAACAAAGTATAGATGATTCTATGTTTCCTGCAATTATGGAAATTAATTATATAAACGTGTACCATGCTCAATAAAAAATATTGACTTCCTCAATTGAATTAAATAATTCATCAATGTTCCGCAGAAGTTGTGCAATTGCATTAATTATTTTTAAAAAAATTGTTATTGTTTGTTAATGTCTTAAAATAATTTTCCAACGATAAAACAAGTTTTGACATTCTATATACAAGCACTTTAAAATTATTTTTTTTATTAAATTAGTAATGATCCTATAATTGATAAATTCTTCTGATAAGAGCAAAATATTCCAGTTTCCATGGAAATACCATAAATTTAATGAATGAAATCAAAAAATTTTATAATTGTTGTCTTCAAGATATACGGATAATGAAAATAAAAAAATATTTTAACCAGAATCTAGAATAATATATACCACTTTAAGCTATGACCAAATTTCATAAATGCATTCATCTATTGGTTGCTGTTTTGTTCCTTACCTCCTGTTCAAATTTGAAAAAAGCGACCTACTTCAATAATGTTCCTGACTCCCAGTTCAAATCGAACCTCGATAATTTGGAACCTGTCTTAGGCCCTAATGATTTATTGAGTATTTCGGTAAGCAGTTTAAATGCAGATGCCACTGAAATTTTTAATCCGGCCAACACTTCAGGTTCTATTAAAAACAATGACAATCGGGCTCCGGAATATTTAATTGATGAAGATGGGAATATACGTTTTCCTTTTTTGGGAAAAATAAAAGCCGCAGGGAAAACCAAACAAGATTTACGCGAAGAAATTACTAATGAACTGATAAAAAGAAAATTATTGGTAGAACCTATAGTAAATATAAGGTATTTAAATTTTAAAGTTTCGGTTATGGGAGAAGTAGGTAACCCTACGGTATTGACAGTTTCTACCGAAAAAGTAAGTTTATTGGAAGCCTTGAGCCTCGCGGGGGATCTTACTATTTATGCCCAAAGGGATAATGTGCTCTTGATCAGGGAAGAAAACGGCATTAAAAATCTTACCAGAATCGATTTAACTTCCGACGACATATTTACATCACCAAATTATTATTTAAAGCCGAATGATGTAATTTATATTCAACCCAACGAATCTAAAGTAGCGAGTACCTCGAGGCTTATCACTTGGCTTCCCGTAATAATTAGTGCGCTGTCTTTTGGGATTATTGCAATTACAAGATAATTTATCTAAAATTAGATTTTATGTCCTACAATAATAAATCGGCCAAAAACGAGAACCTTTTAGGCTCTATGATGGATTTGTTTTTTCCATTTTGGCCGTTGCTTGCTGTAATTTTAGTAGTAGTTTTATTTCTGGCTTGGGGATATAAAAATTATGCTACCCCTACCTACGAAGTTACCGCTACATTAATCATCAAAGATGAGAACAAGGGGGTGGATAATTCTAAAATGGTTGAATCCATGAACCCTTTCGATTCGAAAAAAATCGTGGAGAATGAGATTAAGGTCATCCAATCGCCCGATATCATGAAAAAAGTGGTAGATAGCTTGAATCTTTATGCCCCAATGTATGAAGATGATGATTTTTTGGGCTTGAACGTAAAATCGGTTTCGGCTTATAATTCTTCGCCTATTCAGGTTAAGCTCAAAAACCCAGATAAGATTGTAATTGAAAAAGATGCTCCTGCCGAACATTATTTCACATTCGATTCCTCTAAAAAAAATGTCAGGGTTGATGGGAGAACCTATCCCTTAAACAAATGGGTGAATAGTCCTTTCGGGAGAGTAATGTTTTATCCTAATAAAAACAAGGCCCAACAAGCCAAAAAATCCTTGTACTTCGTATTGATGAACCCTCGTAGTGTTACCGAGGGATTGCTGAAATCACTAGAAGTTACCCCACCAGAAAAATTGTCTACCGTAATCAACCTAATTTTGGAAGATGCGGTGCCCAACAGGGGAGAAGATATTTTGAACGGTATAATAGAAGCTTACAACCAAAAGGCCATTGAAGACAAAAATATTTTGGCTGCGAATACCATGAAATTTATTGAAGCCCGTATTGGCAATTTAGGAGATGAGCTTGATGCTCTTGAAAGCGAAAATGAACAGTATCGTTCTTCAAAAGGGGTTGTGGATCTTAGCGAGCAAAGCAGAATGTATTTACAGGATGCGGGGCAGAATGATCAGCGGATTGCCGATATAAGGCTTAAGCTTTCGGTATTGGATAAAGTGGAAAATTATATTCAATCAAAAGATGGCGGGGGAAGCATTGTTCCTTCTACTTTAGGAATTGATGATCCTGTCTTAACTCAATTGCTCCAGAAGCTGTATAATTCTGAAATAGAATATGAACGCTTGCGAAAGACAACGGCGGTAAATAACCCTATGTTGACTTCCCTTGCCGATGAAATTAATAAAATTCGTCCTAATATTTTGGATAATGTGCAAAGCCAAAAAAGTAATCTTAATGCAAGCCTTTCCAATCTATATGGTAATTCGGGAAAATACAACTCTGCTTTAAAGACCATTCCAGAAAAGGAGCGTAAACTTCTGGAAATAACACGAAGGAAAGCGGTTAAACAAGACATATTTGCTTCATTATTGGAGAAAAGGGAAGAAATAGCATTGTCCTTTATGCCAACAAATGGGGACGATACGGTGGTTACTAGCGCCCAAGCATCTTTAGAGCCAGTAAGTCCTAAAGGGATTAAATTGTATGGAATTGCACTTTTTCTTGGCATAGCCTTCTGGATAGCTTATGTAGTTTATAAAGAAATGCTAAACCAAAAAATACTTTTTCGCTCAGAAATTGAAGAATCTACCCATTTGCCAGTTATTGGTGAATTGTCATATTTGAAAGAAGGCAAACAGCTATCCCATGAAAACCCTGAAGATATGTCTATTATTGAGCAATTCAGGCAACTGGATGCGCAATTAGGGCTATACAGTAGGACTTTCAGAAAAAAGAAGATTTTAGTTACCTCCAGCTTGTCCGGAGAAGGTAAAAGTTTTGTGAGCAAGAACCTAGCGTATAGTTTGGCTCAATCCGGTAAAAAAGTTATTCTTCTGGATATGGACTTTAGAAAACCCAATACCACGAAAGCATTCAAACTTAAGGAGCATAAAGGAATAGTTGATTATTTGAAAGAAGAAGCTAACCTTGAAGAACTTATTGTACAATCTGAGATGGATTCAAATTTATATATTTTGCCTGCCGGCACACCGGGACAGGACCATACCCAGCTGCTCTTAAACGGGAAATTAGAATCACTTTTTGAAAAACTTTCAGATAGGTACGATTATATAATTATGGATTCTGCTCCATTAGGGCTTGTTTCCGATGCCAGCCTATTGGCTGAATTTAGTGAGATAACTTTGCTTGTTGTTAGGCACAATTTCACGCCAAAAAAGGTTGTTCAAAGACTGGATCAAAATCATTCAGATAAGAACTTGAAGCATGCGGGCATCGTTTTTAACGGATTGAAAAAAAGAGGCTTTATAAAGGAAGATAGTGGTTACGGCTATGGATACAGCCAGACTTATGGCTACGGGGCTTATACTAACAAAAATAAGTGAAGGTACTGTTCTTAGAATTTAATTCAACTTTATAATGAACAGATATTTCACGCCTTTACTTGCTTTTTTTCGTAAACACATTAACAATGGACAGGAACGAAGCATAAAAGCCAAAAAAAATATAGCTACTTCAATTTTAATAAAGGGAGGAAGTATTGGAATTAGTTTGTTACTTGTGCCTCTTACTATCAATTATGTAAATGCAGACCGTTATGGTATTTGGTTGACAATTAGTTCAATCGTAGCATGGTTTAGTTTTTTTGATATCGGGCTTACACAGGGGCTAAGAAATAAGTTTGCCGAGGCAAAAGCAAATGGAGATGATGATAGCGCACAGGTCTTTGTAAGTACGGCTTATGCAATACTGGGCATCGTTTTCCTAAGTGTCTGGGGTGTGTTTTTGTTGGTGAATCCATTTTTGGACTGGAGTGACATGCTCAATTTGTCGGTGGTATACAAATCGGAACTTTCAACCTTGGTTTTAATTGTTTTCACCTATTTCTGCTTTCAGTTTGTTTTTAAGATAATTACCACCATTATAACAGCGGATCAAGAACCAGCAAAAGCATCTTTAATAGATTTGATATCGCAAATTTTCTCCCTGATAATTATTGGTTTATTGGTAATGACTACCTCAGGATCATTGATCAATTTAGGCCTTGCTTTATGCATTGCTCCACTACTTACCTTATTTATAGCGAACATATATTTTTTTAGAACAAAGTATAAGCCATATACTCCCACCCTTTCTAAAGTTAGATTTTCACATGCTAAAAGTCTATTTAATTTAGGAGTTGTATTTTTTGTGATTCAAGTAGCAGCTATCATACAATTTGAAACGGCAAACATTATAATAGCCAGAAACTTTGGTCCCTCTCAGGTGACTTCATTCAATATTGTTTATAAATATTTTAATGTTCTTACTATGGGGTTTATTATTTTTCTTTCCCCGTTTTGGTCAGCCTCTACAGAGGCATATTTGAAAAATGATATACAATGGATAAAAAACAGCATGAGAAAATACAATTTGTTGAACATTGCATTTATTTTTATAGGGGTTGTAATGCTGATTTTTTCAAATAAAATTTACGATTTTTGGTTGGGAACTGGAACTGTGGATATTAGTTTTGCTCTTTCCTTTTGGGGGTTTATATATGTTTCAACATTTATTTTCGGTGCTAAATATGTTAATTTTTTGAACGGAATTAGTGCTTTACGTATACAATTTTGGGCCAGTATTTTTAGTCCGTTCCTATTTATAGCTTTGGTCCTTATATTTATAAAATATTATAAAATGGGGGTATATTCTTTATTTCTGGCCTCTATCATTGCTAATTTCAATGGTTTCATTATCGCACCCCTACAATACTATATGATCATTGTTAAAAGTAAAAAGGGGCTTTGGATTAAATAATTACTGTATGAACAATTTAAAGGTTCTCCATCTTCAATATATGACAACCGAGGCGAGTCCGGGTAATAGACTTCACAAAGCTTTTTTAGATGCTGGAATTAATTCCAGCCTTCTTTCTTTACATACCGAGCTAGACGAACAAAAAAATCTTTTTAGTCTTGGAAGAAATTCTAGGTGGATTTCTAAATTAAATAACCGAACTGAATCTTATTTAAAAAGAAAAATGACCTCTGAATTTGGAATTTTTTCCTATCCAGTTATTGGATCTAATATTTCGGAAATGAATGTGGTGTTGGAAGCAGATGTTATATATATACATTGGGTGCTAAATGGGTTTTTAAGCCTCAAAAATATTGAGCAATTGGTTAAGCTTAATAAGCCCATAATATTTTTTATGCATGACATGTGGACTATTACGGGAGGTTGCCACCACAGTTTTGGCTGTGATAAATATTTAGAACACTGTCATAACTGCAAATTTTTTATAGGGGATAAGAAGAATGATTTGGCTACAAGTGAGTTTAAAAAAAAGAAAAAATTATTTTCAACATATGATAATGTGCATTTCATTGCCCCGAGTAAATGGCTCTTTGAATGTGCTAAGCAGTCTGCGCTTACAAAAGAAAAACCTGTGTTTTATATCCCTAATTATTTAGACGAGAAAACATTCAAACCATTTGATAAAAACATTGCTAAAAATATTCTCAATATTGAGAAGGATGATTATGTTATTGCTTTTGGTGCAATCTCTATTGATAGTCCTTATAAAGGTTGGAAATATCTGCAGAAGGCATTGGAAATAATGAAAGAAGATGGCTGTTTTAAAAATGTGAGTGTACTGATATTTGGGAGTGGATATAACAAGGAAGTCGCCGAAGCTATACCGTTTAAAACTAAATTTATGGGATTTCTTACTAATGAATATGCAACTAATCTTATGTATAATGCAGCCGATGTATTTCTAGCACCATCTCTTGCTGATAACCTTCCTTATTCCATTTTAGAATCACAAAATTGTGGCACACCAGTAGTTGCTTTTAATATAGGAGGAATACCTGATTTGATCGAGCATAAAGGCAATGGATATCTTGCAGATTATAAGGATTCGATTGATTTAGCTAAGGGGATAAAGTATTGCATTGATAATAACCTAAAGGGTTATGCCTTGCAGGAATTTGATGGGGATTTAATTATGAGGAAACATTTAAGTTTAATTGAACAAATTTTGAACTAAGAATTATTTTTTGAAAAATCAGGATATTTTAGATGATTATTTATTTTGGGATCGCAAGGATCGCCAGATCCTTAATCTTTTTTGGTTCGGCTTTATACTTTATACGGCGAGTTACACAATTTCTACTACTGATACTGTCAATTATAATTTGAGTCAATTTATTCAAATTATAGGGATTCTTATTTTTATCCCTACGGGCATTCATTTAATGAGTTATACTATAAGAAATAGATATTTAAAGGTATTATATATTCTGTATTTATTTTGGCTGTTAATAATAGTGATAAGAGGTGTTGAGTTTAACTTTGAGTCTATAAAGTTTGCGCTTTTTGATGCATGGTTTGGTGTTTTTTTGTATTTAGTCCCACTTTTCCTATTGCTGCCCAAGAAACTGATTTGCTATAAGCGGCTTTTTGATGTAATTATTATTTTAGGAGTTATTTATGTTATTTACGATATTGTTTATATTAAAGAGTTGATGCGTGCGGGTCAAAATCTGCAAAGTCAGGCTATTGTTGAATACTTTTCTAAGACTTTGGCAACCCCGTGTCTATTTTTAATACTTACCTATAAGTACCATTCTTTTCAAAGAAAGGTATTTGCAATAGGTATATTAGTATTAACCGTAATCTTTGCAGTTATTAGGGCAAGGAGAGGTTTATTAATAATGGAAGTGCTTCCATTGGCATTGGTTTATCTTCTTTATCTTTCCAGCACTAGTGGAAAATTCTTGATTATCTTAATGTCGATATTCTTAGGTGGTTTAGTAATGTTCGGAATGGAGTTTTATAATGCGAGTCAAGACGACCTATTTGGTAATCTTATGGATCGAGGTTTGGAAGATACAAGATCAAATGTAGAAACCTGTTTTTATCTCGATATGAGTGCTAAAGACTGGCTAATAGGTCGCGGGATGATGGGCGAATATTTTTGTCCAGATATAGATCCTGATTCGGTGACCAGTTATAGAAGAACTATTGAGACGGATTATCTTCAAATAATCTTAAAAGGCGGAATAATTTCTTTATTTCTCTTTTTAATGATTACAATTCCTGCCATTTATAAAGGGCTTTTCAATTCAAATAATTTGCTTAGTAAGGCGGCAGCTATGTGGATAGTATGGGTATTATTAATAATGTACCCATCAACTGTTCACACCTTCACCATGCAGTATATTTTATTATGGTTAGCTGTTGGGATTTGCTACTCCAAAACCATAAGAAATATTCCAGAACAAATTCTTGTCGAATATTTTAAGGGACATAAAGATCCTATAGAAAAATCTACAGATTTCCGAAATCAAATTCATTAACAATAAAAGATGACCTCACCTAAAGTTCTTATTTTAAAACAACCCTTTAACAACAATACGGGTGGTGGTATTACCCTTTCAAATCTTTTTGATAATTGGGACAGAGAACAACTTGCCGTTGCGTGTTCGGGATATTTGCTGACCGAAGATATGGATCCCAAGTTATGTAATAACTATTATCAGTTGGGCTCTAAAGAGCGTAAATGGATGTTTCCATTTAACCTTTTTAGTCGAAAATATTATTCAGGTGCCATAAAAATTAATGACAAAACATCTACTAAGGACAAGGTTGTTATTAAAAAATCAAAACTACGTGTAAAGCTGATAATGGAATACGTACGTCCAATTTTTGAACAAATTGGATTTTCGTATTTTCAGGCTAAAACAGGGTTGTCTCCAGAATTTTGCAAATGGTTGGATGATTTTAATCCTGATATTTTATATATTCAGGCTGATACTAGGGAAGATGTTTTATTCGGAATCGAGGTCTGTGATTATGTAAAACGACCTATGGTTTTCCATATGATGGATGATTGGCCTACATTAATAGGAGTAAAAGGGATATTAAAAAATTTTTGGAAAAGCAAAATTGACAAAGAATTCAGACTCTTGCTAGATCGGGCAGACTTGCTTATGGGAATAAGCGATTATATGTGCGAGGAATATAAAAAACGATATGGAAAAAAATTCATCACTTTTCATAACCCTATAAAATTGGAATTTTGGGAGAAAGAACAAAGAGGAAATTATGAACTCCCCAAAAATCCAACAGTATTATACGCAGGAAGATTAGGTCTTGGTATCGATAAATCTTTAAAAAGTATTGCTGAAGCGGTGAAAAAAGTTAATAAAGAACTGCAGACAAATATAAAATTTGTAGTTCAGGCACTAGATGCACCGGATTGGATTAAAAATGATCAAAATATAGAACATCGGCAATTTGTGAAATATGAAGAACTTCCAAGAGTTTTTTCTGAAGCCGATCTTTTGATTCTTCCGTACGATTTTAGTTTAGAATCCATGAGTTTCATAAAATATTCAATGCCTACAAAGGCGCCCGAATATATGGCTAGTGGCACACCAATTATCATTTTTGCCCCACAAGATACGGCATTGGTGCAATATGCTGAAAAATACAATTGGGCAGCAGTAATTACAAATAACAACATAGACGAATTAGCAGAAAAGTTAAAACAACTATTTCTCGATAAATCCCTTAGGGAAAAAATAGCAAAAACTGCTAAAACTATAGCTGAAACCCGCCATGATTCAGACTTAGTAGCGAGAGAATTTCAACAAATGATTTTGAATATGAGAGAAAGGAATAATTATAAAAATACAGTAACTTCATGAAGCACTTGGTTATTGGTATTCCAACTTTTAAAAGGCCATTGCTGAAAGATAATTTATTCGATACTATTTAAGAATTCAATATAGACTATAATTTTATTGGTGAAATAGTTCTTGATTGTTAGTAACGCTACAGAAAAAACAGCAGAGACAATATGGATATAAAAATAATAGAATATAACTGGCAATCTTAGTATGCGCTCAAATTTTTCGACATCATCAATAGAAATCAAATACAATGGATTCCAAAGATTTCTACTTTGGTGATTTTGTCTCAAGAAATTTGTAGCAACTATTTGGGAAATTAGAAGCCAATTCAGATCAAATTTATATACTTATTTTTACAAAGCTAAGAGCAGGAAATTTAAATATTGATAGAATATAATTTTACAATCATATTCTATCAATATTTATTTAATTTATAATTAAGGTTTTACTAAAACCTAAAATGGCTCATATTTTAGCATTTCGGAATATTTATTCTTTTAACTGTGGGTTTAAAAATTAATAGACCAATGTTAAGTACGGCATTACCATAAAATATTAATATGAAATTACTATTTATTTGTTCAAATAACTTTAAAACTGTTTCAGGGGGTGGTTCCCAATGTACCAACAGAAATTATCTCTCGCTATGCGAAATTCTTGGAAATGATAAAGTCGATGTTATTCAATTAGATACTCCGCTAGAAAAAAATCTAAATTCCATATTGTCCAGGTTTGGAAACTATACTAAAGGTTACAATGCCGGATTAACAAAAAAAGTGATTACAACTATTTTGGAAGAGTCATCTAAATATAATTATATTTTTATGGATTCCTCATTTTATGGAATATTATGTAAATACCTAAAAAAGAATAATTACAAAGGTCAAATAATATGTTTTTTTCACAATGTTGAACATAAGATGTATCTTCAAGAAGTGAGAGCGAACCCCTTAAAATTTTGGAGAAGCATCATAATCTACTACAATGAAAAAAATGCGGTAAAATTTTCGGATCAGGTTATTGTTCTAAGTGAAAGGGATTTAATGGATCTGGGTCAAATTTATAAAAAGTCACCTCAATTTAAAACCCATGTCATTCCTATAAGTTTTAAATACAGTTATCCTGCTGGAGATATAGACCTTCATGAACAATCAAAATTACCACCGGTCTTTTTATTCGTTGGGAGTGAATGGTTCGCGAATATTCATGGAATTACCTGGTTTGTAGAAGAGGTACTAGATCATGTAGATATAAAACTGCAGATAGCGGGAGGGGCCTCTAATGTGTTGAAAAAAAAATTAATTAATTCTAAGATAGAATATTTAGGATTTGTTCCAGATCTCTCACTCAATATTATTGAAGCTGATTTTATTTTAGCTCCCATCTTTAAGGGAGGAGGTATGAAAGTGAAAATTTGTGAGGCATTAATGTATGGAAAAAATATAATTGGAACTAAAGAAGCTTTTATGGGCTATGATTTAGACTTGGATAAAACGGGTGCAGAATGCAACAACAAAAGCGAATTTATCAATATAATTAATGAATGCTCCTCTTCAAAGAAGCAAAAGTTCAACATGTACAATAGAAATCGTTTTTTAGAAACTTATTCCTTTGCCTCTACATTAGAAAAATTTAAAAGTGTTTTTGAAAGATCAGAAACTCCTGCTTCAAATGTATACACCAAAATATAGTTATATAAATGAAAGGTGTAAGTATAATAATTCCTACATATAATAGAGCAGAATTTGTAAAAGAAGCTTTGCAAAGCGTAATAGAGCAGGACTATCCGGGTCTAATTGAAATCATCGTTTCTGACGATGGCTCTACGGATGAGACCCTTTCCGTGGCATCTTCTTTTGGAAACAAGGTTAAGATTCTTAGAAAACCGGAAGATTGCAAATCTCAGGGAGCTTCGGGTGCTCGTAATCGCGGAATTTTAAGGTCGACACAACCCTATATCTGCTTTTTAGATTCCGATGATTTTTATCTTCCCGGACACTTGCACAAAATGATTCTGGCCATAGAAACTGACCCAGGGTTAGATTTTGCACTCTGTAATTCTTTGGTAATGCTGCAAGTTGAACAGAACAATAAATTTAAACGCTGGACGAAAATCAATATCGAACCAAGGGATATTTTTAATCTTGCCATCTCAACTTTTCATTTTGCACATACCAATGGCTTTATTTTTAAAAAGAAGGTTTTCGAAAAGGTCGGCTTATTTAATGAAAACTATAAAAATGCGGAAGACACTGATATGTGGATGCGTATCAATGAAAATTTTAAAGGCATCCATGCAGACCATTATGGTACAGTAACTCGTCTTCATAATCAGCACCGGCTTACGGATATTTCCAAACACTACTTACTCCAAATTCATTATGATGTTTTTCGCAAGGCGATCAGGCGGTATAAGAATAAAAGCTTAAACGATAAATACAGATTGCGAAAACTTTGGCTACTTTGCTTTAAATACAAAATAAGCCAATGGCCGGGTTTTATTAAAATTTACAAAATTATAAGCGAACATAATACTAAAGAATCTATTTTAGCAGCGGATGATTCTTCATGGAAATCTTTAGAATATTATATCGATTCTCAATAAATATTTCGTTTTTGTAGTTTTTAGCTATATTCTTATAAAAATCCTTATTATATTAGAAAATATAAAGAGAGCCATTGGCCAAAAATTTTAAAATTGGATCAACCTTATATAGTAAAGATCATTTCGAAAAGGAGGTGGATATGAATAAATCACTTGAAATTAATTTATATTAAAAAATACTATGAAAATTCTGGCAGTTGCTTCAGTAGGAGGACATTGGATTGAGCTCTTACGATTGGTACCAGCTTTTGATGGAAACGAGGTTATATATGCATCTACTAAAAAAAGTATTGCAGAAACCGTAGAGTTCTCTAAGTTTCATGTGATTCCAGATATAAACAGAAATGAAAAATTTAAACTTCTGAGTGCGATATATAAAATATTTTCTTTGGTAAGTTCTATCCGGCCCGATGTTATTATCTCTACTGGGGCTCTTCCAGGACTCATTTCGATAATTGCTGGAAAGTTTTATGGGGCAAAAACCATTTGGATAGATAGTATAGCGAATGTAGAAGAGCTTTCACTTAGCGGAAAAATTGCTTCCAAGTTTGCAAATAGAACCTATACTCAATGGCCCGATCTCGCCAACAAAAAATGTTTTTTCCACGGAAATGTGCTTTCATGATATTCGTAACTATTGGTACTCAAGAACCTTTTGATAGGCTTATTAAAGCTGTGGATGACATATTCCCAGAACTGGAAGATCAAGAAATAATTGTTCAGGCTCCTTTAAAGATTTATAAGCCCATTCATTTTGAAACCTTCAATTTTATAAATCCGTTGAAGTATAAAGAAATTTTTGATCGAGCCGATTTTATTATAAGTCACGCCGGCATGGGCACCATACTATCAGCAATGACAAGTGAAAAAGCTTTATTAATTATGCCAAGACTTGTTAAGTATGGTGAACATAGGAATGAGCATCAACTTCATACCGCCCAAAAATTCAAATCCTTAAATTACATCAATGTTGCTGAAAATGAGACAGAGCTAAAAACCATATTATTGAGCAAAAAAAATAAGGATTTAATGGTTTCTAAAAGTATGGGGGACTATGCCTCAGATGAATTGATAAATTCTTTGAGAAAATACATAGCAATTAAATGAGCATTAGAAGATAAAATTTTTAAATGAAAGACCAAATGGGCAGCAATTGCTGGTGAGTGAAATAATAATTCCTTTTAATAAAAAAGATTATCCGTTTAAATGTTTAGAAGTATCCAATATTATATCTTGATGTTACCGCATTAAATTTACGAATGAATAGTTATTTATGTCATTCATAAAAATACAGCTAATGTCAATTCATTTTGGAATTAAACCCAACAAGCTAGATTATTCTGCTTAAGTGATGTACTCCTAATAGGGCAGATCTAAATTAATATTTCCTCCATCTTCATCAACGTATTTTGACCCTCCAATTCCCGTTCTTATAACTTCATTTCTATTTAATGTATTGCCAGTAGCTCCGGAAAAGAAGAATATGGTAACTGCATAATCCCTGGTGGTAATTAAAGTATTATCGTAAAATGAATTATTATTACTTTTATCTTCTACATATAAGCCTATTCCCCCATCAGAAGAATGAAAATTATTCGTAAAGGTTGAATTTTTGACATCATTTAAATGTAATGCATCAGCATTAAATGAATTCTCTGAATATTCTAATCCATCACAATTGTAAAGTTCGATTAAATGAGGGTCACTTCCCGAGACAGTTCCAGAATTTCCGGTTACTGATACACCTGTCATATATTTGCTTCCTCCAGATCTTCTATTCATGGAAATTGGATTATAGGCATTTTTTATAGAAGTTAACGTGTTGTCCTGAATAATTACATTGTCCCAGGCCACGTTTTCAATTCCACGATCCCTTGCATCTACAATAGTATTATTCGAGATAATTGCGTTTCTTCCAGTACCACTTAAACTGACAGCCATTCCATATATAGATGCCGTACCAAGGTTGTTAAAAGAACAGTTTTTTACAGTAATATCTTCTATTCTAACAACATCGTCTGCATCATGGTTTACAGTCTCAATTGCCATTCTACCTATATCCTGAAATTTACTATTAATTATCACTATATTTTTGGATCTGTAAGGTCCTTGAGAAACAAATTTTAGTCCATTGGTATTTGTGTAAGGACAAGTAAAGTTACATCCATCGAAAAGGATATTTTCAGCACTTGCATTATTAAAATAAATAAGGCCACCATAATCAAGTGATTTTGAAGTATAGATTGAATTAAAACCTATATTTTTGAAAGTAATATTTTGTGCTTCTTCTTCAAATCTTATTAAATTTTCCAAGTTTCCCTCAATTATAACCCCATCAGCCCCTGAAATATTTAGGTTATATATGTTTCTTAAGTTAATTCTAGAAGTTAGGGTATAAGTGCCTGAAAGCAAATACAAAGTAGCTCCTGATTTTATATTTGCAATAAGTTGTTCAACCGTACTAATAACTATTGCGTTTTGGGGAATTGTTTCTTGAGTTTCCTCTAAGGAATAATAATAGTTCTGTCCAATTAGGGAATTACCACCCACAAGGAAAAATAAAAAATATAGGAGTACTCTCATTATAATACAATATACGTGTTTGTTCCTGTTTTTCTTAGAATTCCTCCTGTGTATGCCTTATTATTTCCTATGGTTGCATTCCCTGAATTTACACCATTTAATATAACTCCTGAACCTTCTAATGTTAATGTAGTTCCATGAACTTCAATATTGATAACATCGCCAATTTTCATAGCCGAAAATCCGGCATTGATAGTTAACGTAGCCGAGGAGGTGCATGCAATTGTATTCCCAATATCCGATTGCGATATATTCCTTGAAGAAGGAATAATAATTACAGTTGGTTTTTTTAAATACGCGTTATCAACTTGTATTAAAATTTCTGTTTTTATACTATCAACTTCCGCTTGGGTATACAATTTTGGAGCATTTTTTAAACTGGTGTACTCACTGTCAAAATCATCGCTAGCATCGGTATCCCAATTCGCAAAGGAAATCGAGTTTCCACCAGAAATGGAAAGTTCTGTGTTTTCCAAATTTAATGATTGAACAACACTTCCACCACCATCAAGATTTACCACCAAGCTATCTACCTGGTTTTTGGTATATAATTCGGGTACCTCGGTTAAGTCTTTAAATTTGCCGCTAAATAGGGAAGGAGTGTTTTCTAAGTCTATATAATTTCCACTAAATAGTGCGGGGGCGTTTTTTAAGTCGGAATAAATTCCGGAGAAGTCATCACTAACGTTGGTATCCCAGTTTTCAAAAGAAATAGCGTTTCCTCCAGAGATAGAAAGTTTAGTGTTTTCCAAAGCTAATGACTGGGCAACTCCGCCACCACCATCAAGATTTACCACCAAGCTATCTACTTGGTTTTTGGTATATAATTCGGGTACCTCGGTTAAGTCTTTAAATTTGCCGCTAAATAAGATAGGAGTATTTTCTAAATCTATATAATTTCCACTAAATAGTGCAGGGGCGTTTTTTAAGTCGGAATAATTTCCTGAAAAATCATCGTCAGCGTTTGTATCCCATTTTTCAAAGGAAATAGAATTTCCTCCAGAAATGGATAAGGTAGCTTGTTCTAAGTTTAAATTTTGAGGCACACTACCTGTTGTTTCAATTCTACTAATAAGATTGTCAATTTCCAGTTTGTTATAAAGCTCTGGTTTATCCAGAAGATCACTAAATTTCCCTGAGAAATCATCGTCAGCGTTAGTATCCCATTTTTCGAAAGAAATAGAATTTCCTCCAGAAATGGATAAGGTTGCTTTTTCTAAGTTCAAATTTTGAGGCACACTACCTGTTGCTTCAATTCCACTAATAAGATTGTCAATTTCCAGTTTGTTATAAAGCTCTGGCTTATCCAGAAGATCACTAAATTTCCCTGAGAAATCATCTTCAGCGTTAGTATCCCATTTTTCGAAAGAAATAGAATTTCCTCCAGAAATGGTTAAGGTTGCTTTTTCTAAGTTCAAATTTTGAGGCACACTACCTGTTGTTTCAATTCCACTAATAAGATTGTCAATTTCCAGTTTGTTATAAAGCTCTGGTTTATCCAGAAGATCATTAAATTTCCCAGAGAAATCATCGTCAACGTTAGTATCCCATTTTTCGAAGGAGATAGAATTTCCATTTGATATTCTAAGTTTTTCACCATTCAATTCCAGCATTTGAGGAATATCACCTGAAGTTTCAATTTTTGCAAGCAGCGCATTTATTTCCTGCCTATTATACAATTCTGGTAAATCATATAAATCCACATAATTGCCGCTAAAAAGCTTAGGCTGGTTTTTTAAATCTTGATAATCTCCGGAAAAATCGTCTGTAACATCGGTATCCCAATTGGATAATTTTATACTATTTCCACCAGAGATGGAGAGACGATCATTAATCAAATTTAAAGTTTGGGCTAACCCACCATCAACATTCACATCTACAAAAAGTTTGTCTATTTCCTCTTTAGTATAAAAATCTGGTAAACTAGTTAAATCCAGATAATCGCCAGAAAAGTCATCCTGTGCATTTTTATCCCAGCCATCGAAAGTAGAATTATCGGCATTCACTTTGAGATCTAAATCTGAAATTTGAGACATAGAAATATTACCAGTAAAAGCATCTGCAGTTTTTGCATGCAAAGCATAAGGTACGCTAAGCATTTCGCTAATTCCGGTTATTGAATAATCCCTACCACCATTTGGATCCACTTTGCTTTCTATAAAATAAGGTCCCTGTGACCAATTAATTTTTGAAAATTCCCCAATTATTTTGGTTCCTGTTCCAATTTGGAAAGAAACTAATCCATTAGCATTTGTTGCTATCAAATGAGATTCCTCATAAACAATTGAACCATTTGCTGAGCCTTGTTTAATCAGTATCTTAACAGTAACATCTGAAGCACTAACAAGTTTATTACTACTATTTCTAATAACACTTTGGTAACTCATTTTATCAGGAGTTTGGGCAACAACCTCAATAATTGTAGTAGCCATCAATATAAAGCTAAGTATCCATTTCATTTCTTTATCTCTTTATCTCTTTAATATTTTAACTGTTTTCATATGCTGGCCATCTTCTGTAAGATAGAGAAGATAAAGTGCCGATTGAAGATTATAAGTATTTACTGTTGTTTTTGGTTTTATGAGTTTACTTTGCATAATCAATTTTCCAGAAAGGTCGAACAATTTATAAGTGATATTTTTATCTTTCAAGTCAGAGGTTTCAATTATAAAGTAATCCACTACAGGATTTGGATAGGTTGATAATTTAATTTTAGTTTCTGTTAAGGCTGGTTTTGCAGCTGTATTTTCAATATCAGGCTGTTGTATTCCTTCGTATACAATATAATCGTTATCGGAATTTACATTGTAAAAGATCTGACCAACAGAAAAAGCTATAGAACCTCCATTGCCTACCCCATCACCTCCTGCGGTATCAGTTATCGCCGATAATATAATAGATTCGTCTTTATTAGCAAAATCGGTGGGTTGACATTGAGGTATAGCATATGCCAGTAGTGCACATACCAAGGGTAGGTATTTCATATAGATTGTAGTGGATTTGGGGCACTTATGTTCGGGGGGAGGGAACTAAATCAGGATATTATTACAATAAAAAATACCCTTATAATGCTTAAAAAAGTCCTTTAAAACTTTTAATTTCAGGGTTAAATTTATAATCGATGTTGGCTTTATTCTGAAAGTCATAACATATCTCTAACAAGAACATACCCAATCTATTTCCATTATATTCCAAAATAAAATCACCAGGAAAATCCTCATGGAATATTTTGTTGCATTTTTCTATTGCGTTGAGTAGTAACTCAGAATTATTTGCTAATAATAATTCGCGGGAAAGAACTGATTGAACCTTCAAAGATGCAGAAAGCATCTTTTCTTTTTCCAGTATTGTACTTATATTCTCACCTAAATTTTGATTGAAGCTTTCAGGGTCAGAAACTAATCTATTCCAAAAACTGTTTAAAGTTTCAATGCCTTCAATTTTCCAGTTGTAGGAATTTGTCTTTTTTTCAACATTCAATGAGGAAGCTTTTTGCTCAATTTCGTTTTTGAAGAAAAATATCTTATTAAAAATAAAATGAGAATTTGCTTTTAATTGATCTATAGAAAAAGAATCTCCGCTCATATATGTAGTTTTATATCGGTCAAATATATTAAAAAATCGTTAAAGAGCACTATTTAAATAATATTTAACATTTTTAACGTTATGATAGTAAACTAATTAGAATCGTTCTGAAATCTTTATATACTCTTTTGACTTTTTTTAATGTTAAAAATTATTTCGGATAAAATGCAATGTTAATTGCTTTTAAGGATGGAAACGAAAATTTTGAAATAAAAGACTGAACCCGTATTTATACGATAGCGTAAAACCAGTATACCACGATAACTACGTAGAGTTTGATATAACTAAAAGCGCTTCAGAAGGTTTACAAGCAAATGCTTATTTTTTTAAGAATTCCGAATGGGCATAGGAATATTTAATCTACTGTCATAGGGATGTTGAATTTATCAGTCTATGGAAAACTGCACTTGGAAATTATTCTGATAAAATCGTAGTAGATTTAGGATGCGGGCCTGGGAATGTCTTTGCCAATTTTGAAGAAAAGCCTAAACTTTTAATTGGAATTGACGTTGCAGTAAAATCTTTGGATTTTGCAAAAAAAATCAGGATATCTTCCCGTTCTGGCAGATGTATCTAACCTCCCTTTTAAAAGTGGTTTTGCAGATACTGTAATTTTAAATGCTGCTTTGCATCATTGTGATGATATGCCTGCTGTACTTTCAGAAGCAGCCCGTATTTTAAAACCCTGAGGAACTATTATTACCGATCATGATCCTCAAAAACCTGCATGGAATTATAAAGGTTTGGCCTTATTGCTTTGGAAAAGCAGAACTCTGTTTTATAGACTAACCGGATATGGATTCCATAAGGAAAAGGGACAGCAATATTGGGCTTTAAAAACGGAAATCCATCATAAACCGGGTCATGGTGTTTCAAAAGAACTTTTTGAAAAGAGCTTAAAACCAAATGGTTTTGATGTGAAAATTTACACTCATAACCATACTGTAGACACCAAAATATTTGATGGAAATATTGATAAGGCAGCCTTTAAATATAGATTAGGTGATATACTTTTCGGGAGAAATCCAAATTCGCAATTTAGTGCACTTCCTTTAATGTGTGTAGCCAGGAAAAATATGGACGCTACAATTACCATGAATATGGCTTAGAAAACCGGGTAAACTGTAATTATAAAATGCTGACGTCCTTTATAATCCCAAGTGATAGTTTTTTTTAGCTTCTACTGCAGGGGAAAAAATCTCTGAAGGACCAAATAAATTTTATCGACTTAAAATTCTGTTTCTATATCTTCTATAGCTTCATCAAATGACGCATAAATAAGTTATTAAGTGTAGTTTCTCCAGGGTATTTAAAAATCTTCAATTGATGCCTGACATTATAGTTTCTAGAATAGTCTTTAGATAATTAGATATCTTTATATTCCATCAATATAAAATCCCTGCTTTAATGCTGTAAATCAGTAATTTAGTCTTGATGTTTATCAATTTATTAGTTGCTTAAGAATTCACAAGGACTTGCTAGATTAAATTGTCGAGTTTCCTAAAGTTCTATTTTCAGTTAACTTCTTTTCAAATTCACAGTTTTATTGTGTTATTTTTATTTCTCCACGGAATACGCGCGCAGCGGAAAACCTGTTAGATATTTTATTAGGAGAGATAGTAACTTTTCCCATAATAATTTTTCAAGGGTAGCTGTTTCATCGAAAATTACGGTGAAAACTAATTTGGTTCCTAGAGCAACAACTGGTTAATTAATGATAGGACTTTCTATAAACCATTCTATTTTCAGCCGCAGTATCCTTATCAAGGATCGCAAGTAGAATAAAAAATACCGGTGTATTGCTACAAGCGCAATTTTACAACTAAACAATGTTGGGGATTTAATCTTGAACTTTAAATATAATAGGTATTGCATATTGAACTATTACAGGATTTCCTCGTTGCTTTCCTGGTTTCATTTTTGGTAATGCCTGGATTACTCTCTGTGCTTCCAGTTCTAATTTTGGATGAGGAGCTCGAGTAAGTACATCTATAATATCACCATTGGTATCAATTTTAAACATTACATTTATTTTGTTGATGCCTTTTAAGCCAAGCTGGCTTCCAAGTTCTACATTGAATTCTTTATTGATGAATTTGGTGATCTTTTCACTCATACAATCTTTCCGTTCTGTGTTATTGCTTAAATTTTCGCAACCGGGAAATATTGGAACGTCTTCAATTAAAATAAATGGAACCGTTTCGATCTCATCGTCCTTTTTTACTTCAATAATAGCATCTACATTGGCTATTGGTTCAGTATCTATTTCTGAAGATTTAATAAGGTCTTCTTCCTTATCTTCATCATCGGGGATCAATTTAATTTCATCTGGAGCCACGGGCAACTTTGGGGGTGGCGGAGTAGGTAGTATCGTTATTGGTATTTCCAATTCATCTACTGGCCCATTTAAGGATTGATCTTGCACTATTTCTGCTTTTTCGTAGCAACGCCATTGTACAACGAAATAGGCGATTAAAAGCACCAGGATTAGACCAATTTGCAAGAATAATACGGTTCGCTTGTTAAGATCTGCTTTTGTAGTTTTTTTTTACTTCCATAATTTTGAAGGTTTAAAAAATATATAGAAAGGCTGAATTAGTTGCATTTGAGAATTATCAATTAACATGCCTAATGTTTATGTTATTAATATTTAATTGTTTATTTCATGAATATAATGACGGACTTAATCTAAAATGATTGAATAAATGCATAAAAAGTTTGGAAAGTGTTTTAGGAGATCAATAAATTGATTCAAAATGATGCTAAGCTTTTTGTTTTCAAAATCGATAACAGAAATGAATCTAAATCATTGTCGTCCGACAAAAGATATTAGATCGCTGCGCTGCAAGATTCAAGACGTCAGACTTTATTCCAACTAACTAAAAATAAATATTTTAATCTGTATGAATTTTCCAAAAAGAGAAAAATAATTCTGTGTTCCAATAGAAAGCTCCTAAACATTGAAAACAGTCTTAATCCACGTAACTTCTAGCCCCACTGAAATCCTGAATTTTTTTACCTGACAGTACTAAATCTAAATATCAAAATTATTATGATTTCTGAATCATAGATTTTTACTCAAATAGTATATAGTTGATTTCCTTATAGTGTTTTATTTTGGGGTATAATTATAGATTAATAATATAATTATAAGTTTAGCCTAATCATCATAGTTTTTATCGATTGAAAATTTAATATTATAAATAAATATTATCATAGATTTGAATTATAAATAATATAAAACTTTAAAAATGTCTAACGATAATTCTAGCAATCCAGATAATCACAAAGTTTGGGAAGTAAACGAATCTAGCAAGTGTCCATTTATGGGAGGAGCTAAAAATTTCTCTGCAGGTAGTGGAACTTCAAATAGTGATTGGTGGCCAAACTTATTAAATTTAAAAATCTTACGGCAACATTCTAAGGAATCTAATCCTTTGGGGACAGATTTTAATTATGCAGAAGAGTTTAAAAAATTAGATCTGGAAGCAGTAAAGAAAGATCTTTTCGATCTAATGACAGATTCACAGGAGTGGTGGCCTGCAGATTATGGTCATTATGGACCATTTTTTATTAGAATGGCATGGCATAGTGCAGGAACTTATAGAATAGGTGATGGTAGAGGTGGAGCTAGTTCTGGTTCTCAACGTTTCGCACCCTTAAACAGTTGGCCAGATAATGCAAATCTTGATAAAGCACGTTTACTACTATGGCCAATAAAACAGAAATACGGAAATAAAATATCTTGGGCAGATTTAATAGTATTAACAGGAAACTGTGCTCTAGAGTCTATGGAGTTTAAAACCTTTGGTTTTGCTGGTGGACGAGAAGATATTTGGGAACCAGAGGAGGATATTTACTGGGGATCTGAAGGAGAGTGGTTAGGAAATGAAGAGCGCTACTCTGGCGATCATGAGTTAGAGAATCCACTTGGGGCTGCTCATATGGGTCTCATCTATGTTAATCCAGAAGGACCAAATGGAAATCCAGATCCAATTGGATCAGCACGCGACATTCGTGAAACTTTTGGTCGTATGGCAATGAATGACGAGGAAACGGTAGCACTTATTGCTGGAGGACACACCTTTGGAAAAACACACGGCGCTGCAGATCCTGAAGAATATGTAGGAATAGAGCCAGCAGGAGCAGGGATAGAAGAACAAGGATTAGGATGGAAAAATTCTTTTGGTACAGGAAATGGAGCTAGCACTATAACTAGTGGTATAGAAGGTGCATGGACAGCATCTCCAGCAAAATGGACCAACATGTATTTTGATAATCTTTTTAAATACGAATGGGAATTAACCAAAAGCCCAGCTGGTGCATACCAGTGGAAACCAAAAAATAATGAAGGAGCTGGGACTATTCCTGATGCACATGACCCTACTATAAGTCATGCTCCATTTATGTTAACTACAGATCTTTCTTTACGTGAAGATCCAGCATACCTTAAAATTTCCAAGCGCTTCCATGAGAATCCTGATGAGTTTGCAGACGTATTTTCTCGTGCTTGGTATAAATTAACGCACCGTGATATGGGACCAGTATCACGTTATTTAGGACCAGACGTTCCAAAAGAAGAACTAATTTGGCAGGATCCAGTTCCAGCAGTAGATCATGAATTAATAAATGATCACGATATAGTAGAACTAAAGAAAAATATTCTTGATTCTGGATTAACTGTTTCTCAGTTAGTATCAACTGCATGGGCATCAGCTTCTACTTACCGGGATTCGGATAAACGTGGTGGAGCAAATGGCGGACGTTTGCGTTTAGCCCCGCAAAAATATTGGGAGGTGAATAATCCTTCAGAACTGTCAAAAATATTGGATACTTTGAAAGAAATTCGCTCTAATTTCAATAACAGGCAATCCGGAAACAAACAGGTTTCTATTGCAGATTTAATTATTCTTGGAGGAAGTGCTGGTCTAGAAAAAGCAGCAAAAAATGGAGGACATGAAATAAATGTAGAATTTACTCCAGGTCGTACAGATGCATCCCAGGAGCAAACAGATATTGATGCATTCGCACCTTTAGAGCCGAATGCCGATGGTTTTAGAAACTATTTTAGAAACCAAGATCATATTGCTGCTTCTGCTGAACAAATGTTAATAGATCGTGCACAATTGCTTAAACTTAGTGCCCCAGAACTTACAGTTCTTATAGGTGGTATGAGAACTCTGAAAACGAATTTTAATGATTCTAAGCATGGTGTGTTTACAGATAGACCAGAAACTCTTACGAATGACTTTTTTATAAATCTATTGGATATTCGTACGAAGTGGCACCCGAATCCTGATGATAAAAATGTATTTGAAGGTTCAGATCGTACAACAGGTGAGGCTAAAGGAACTGCAACCAGAGCAGACCTTGTATTTAGTTCCAACTCGGAGTTACGTGCAATAGCTGAAGTCTATGGTTACAAAGATTCACAGGGAAAATTTGTGAAAGACTTTGTAAATGCTTGGACCAAAGTGATGAATTTAGATCGTTTTGATTTAAAATAATTTAAAATACAGCAATTGTAGCAAAGAAAATAATCCCGTAAACCTAGTGTTTATGGGATTTTTGTATTTTTGAATTATTGGAAAATGGCTTAAAAAGGTTGGATAAATATTAAAGCAATAATTAATTTACTGTAGTTAAATTTTATTGTGATTTTAGTTTAGTCTAAAAATACAGAAAGATGCCATCAAATTTGTTTTGGGCTTGCCCTGTATTTTTAACTTACATTCATTTTTTAGGCAGTGAAAATTAGTCCTTGAAAGTTAGTACGAAGGTAGTTCCCACATTTACTTGGCTGGTTACAGCTATTTTACCACCTAAACTTTCCATGTGGCTTTGTACAAGATAGAGCCCTATTCCCTTGCTGTCCCCATTATTATGAAAACTTTGATGAAGGCCAAATATAGATTCTCCAACCTTTTCCATATCGAACCCAATTCCGTTATCCGAAAATGATAACTGGATCCCATTATTCACTTTTTTTGATTTTATAGTAATTGCTGGAGCTATTTTTGGGTTGCAATACTTAATTGAATTAGAAATAAGATTAAGCAGAATGCTCTGTAAGTAAAAAGAACTAAAGTTTACTTCGGGAGCTTCAGAGAAATCTGCGTTGAAAGTAGTATTCGATTTTTGAATCAAGGTATTTATCGAATTAAGAACCATGAAAAGGGTGTCTTCCAGACTTATAACTTCAACCTGAATATTTATTTTTTTCTCTTGACTCACAGCATCTACATACTTGTCTAGAGTGTTTTTCATTTGAATTGTAGAAGAATTAAGCAATTCTATATATTCCAGCGTTTGTTCATCTTCGATCTTAGAAAGATCTAATAAGCTAAAAAGAGATAGAAGATTGTTAACAGGTGCCCTTAGATCATGTGTTGTGGTGTAGGTGAATTTTTTAAGATCGGCATTTAATTTTGCTAGATCTATTAGCAGTAAATTTCGTTCTTCCTCCAGTTTTTTAACATGAGTTATATTTTTTGCAATGGCATATATCAATTTACTTTCGGGCTCCGAGATCGATGTCCAGGAAAGCCATATAATATTTCCACTTTTCGTGAGATACCTATTCTCAAAATTTAAAACAGGGTTTTTCTCTCTAAGATTATCTCTAAAGCGAGAAGTTTTAAGTCTGTCTTCAGAATAGATAAAATTGCTAACAGGACTATCAAGTAGTTCCTCCATGCTATATCCAAGAATATTTGAAAACGCAGGATTTACTTTCTTTAAATTTCCATTATGGTCTGCAATGCAAACAATATCTGGAGTTAGTTGAAAAAACTGCTCCAGGTTAAAAGAAATTTCAGCTGTGGAATCTGGGAAAATTGAATTGCTATCGCTTTGCATATGAAAGGAAAATTGAAATTTAACTTATCTTCTACAAGATAGTCTAATAATTGTTTGGAGCCATACATAGAAGCAGTTACTAATAACCTCAATAAATTTAGATGTAATATTTAAATTAAAAGTAATCATTTCACTTCTGCTATATTGAATATTAGATTTTCAAAATATTCTGAAAGCGATCAAATATAATCGTTCTAAATTCTTTCATTACAAGTGGGGTAGTGACAGTTGGTAATCCAATTTTAATTTCAACAAATTTTGAATTAGCATTAAGTCTTTTCAAAAGAGATGAAACTGAAATACAAACCCTATTCACGCCAATAAGAGATAATTATAGCTTAAATATTTTTTGTAAGTTTAGTAACTGAGAAAAAATTAAATGAAAATCATACATATAAGTGCCGAATGTTATCCTATTGCTAAAGTTGGCGGATTGGCAGATGTTGTAGGAGCTTTACCTAAATATCAAAATAGCGCAGGAACTTCAAGTCAAGTAGTGATGCCATTCTATAAAAATAAATTCACCCAAGCCCATAAATTTAAAACTGTATATGAAGGGCATTTAAAAATGGGGAATGAATCCCTGAGTTTTAAAATTTTAATTCCAGAAAAAGAGAACTTAGGATTTGAGATTTATTTGGTAGATATTCCCGAATTATTATTTAAAGAATATGTGTACTCTGAAGATGACACCGAAAGATTTTTGGCCTTTCAAATTGCTGTCTTAGATTGGATAATTCAGAATAAACAATTGCCAGATGTTATTCATTGCCATGATCATCATACAGGGCTGATCCCTTTTATGATGTCTCACATAAATAAATACAAAAAATTAAAGAACATACCTTCCGTATTTACCATTCATAACGCACAATATCAAGGTTGGTTCTCTCATGATAAAATAGATCTAATTCCAACATTTCCCTTATCTCATATAGGACTGTTAGATTGGGATAACAGTATTAATCCGCTGGCTACAGCCATTAAAAGCGCTTGGCAAGTTACCACTGTTTCTCCAAGTTATATGGAAGAATTGAAAGTTAAAGCGAATGGATTGGAAAGTTTAATTAGTTCTGAAAGTCAGAAATGTAGTGGGATATTGAACGGAATAGATACAAAGGTGTGGGATCCGGAAACGGATGATATGATAGCGTCGAAATATGGTATTTCAAACTGCGATTCCGGAAAGCAAGCTTCTAAGGATTGGTTATGTGATAAATTTGGATTAGAGCCAGAAAAACCATTATTCGTTTTTATTGGTAGGCTTGTAGAAGAAAAAGGAGCCGATCTTTTCTATGAGTTGTTTGAGATGGCTTTAAAAAATCTCGATATTTCTATACTTTTATTAGGTTCTGGAAACAAAACGCTTGAGGAGCAACTGAAGAAGCTTACCAGCAAATACCCAAAAAAGTATAACGCATTTATAGGCTATGATGAGGTGCTCTCTCATGAAATGTATGCAGGAGCGGATTTTTTATTGATGCCTTCTCGTGTGGAGCCTTGCGGACTTAATCAGATGTATTCCATTAGGTATGGAACAATTCCCATTGCAAATAAAATAGGAGGTTTAAAAGATACAGTGGTGGATATTTCTGAAGGTGGGTTTGGTTTTTTACACACTGATAATACGGTAACGGGAATCTATAAATCTATAAAAAGAGCAACTCAGTTTTATAGCGATTCTTCAAAGTTAAAAGAAACCAGAAAGATGATCATGCAAATAGATCATTCCTGGGATGCATCGGCTGAGAAATATATTAATTTATACAAATCTTTAATTCAGTATTCATGATCAACGACAAGGTATTAGCAATTATTATGGGCGGTGGCCAAGGTTCCAGATTGTATCCATTAACAGCAACAAGGTCTAAACCGGCAGTTCCAATAGCAGGGAAATACAGGTTGGTAGATATTCCTATTTCCAACTGTATCAACTCAGATATAAAAAGAATGTTCGTGCTTACCCAGTTTAATTCAGCATCATTAAACACGCATATAAAGAACACCTATCATTTCAGTTTTTTTAGTTCTGCCTTTGTAGATGTGTTAGCTGCTGAACAAACTCTTCAAAACAACACTTGGTTTCAAGGAACTGCAGATGCTGTGAGACAAAGTATGCATCATTTTTTAAATCATGATTTTGAATACGCACTTATACTTTCAGGAGATCAATTGTATCAGATGGATTTTAATGACATGCTGAAAGAGCACATAGAACGAGATGCTAAAATATCTATCGCTACCCTTCCGGTTTCTGAAAAAGATGCAACCTCATTTGGAATTCTTAAAACAGACGAAAGTAATTTGATTACCTCATTTATCGAAAAGCCAAAAACCGAACTATTAAAAGATTGGACTTCACCGGTAAGTGAAGAGATGGAAGCAGAGGGAAGAAATCATCTGGCCTCGATGGGTATCTATATTTTCAATAAGGATCTTTTGGTAGAACTCATGAATGATAACTCAACCGTTGATTTTGGAAAAGAAATAATTCCGCAGAATATCGATAAACATAAAACGCTAAGCTATCAATTTGAAGGTTATTGGACAGATATAGGGAATATAGAATCCTTTTTTGAAGCTAATCTTGGCTTAACAGATGATATCCCAAAATTTGATCTTTATAATAGTTCGAAACGAATTTATACCCATGCACGCTTACTTCCTACTTCCAAGATCTCTGGTACTATTCTGAACAAAGCGGTAATTGCTGATGGTTGTTTGATAACTGCTGCCAAAATAGAACGTTCCGTAATTGGAATTCGTTCTCGAATAGGAAGTGGAACTACTGTAAGTAATACCTATATGATGGGAAGTGACAGCTATCAAACTTTAGAGGATTTGGAACAAAGGGACACAAAGATCCCAATGGGAATTGGTGAAAACTCCAATATTAATAACGCCATTTTAGATAAAAACTGCTGTATTGGAAATAATGTAAAAATTAATGGTAGTGCGCAGTTGGAAGAAAAGGAAACTGATACTTATTTTATAAAAGAAGGAATCGTAGTAGTGAAAAAGGGAGCAATTATTCCAGATGGCTATGAGATTTGAGATTATTACTCATTATAGAGATCTCGTCACCCTGAATTCATTTCAGGGTCTCAACTAATTGTAATGATTAACAGTTTTACGAGATTCTGAAATTTCCGAAGCGTCGGGACAGAAAGACGTCCCTTGTAAGTTTATGAAACTTTACAGACAATCAAACATTTTAATTAGCAGCCCAAAAATATGTCCAAGGTAAAAGCTCACAGTTTATTTACAGATTTTGATATTTCTTTATTTAGAGCGGGTAAACATTTTAAACTTTATGAAAAGTTTGGTGCACACTCTATGCAGTTTGAAGGAGAGGATGGTGTGTACTTTTCGGTTTGGGCACCTTCTGCAAAATCTGTTGCAGTGGTGGGCGATTTTAATTTTTGGGATGGAAAGGAGAATATGCTAAATGTGCGTTGGGATTCCTCCGGAATTTGGGAAGGATTTATTCCTTTGGCTAAAAAAGGAATGCGTTATAAATTCAAGATAACTTCCAATAACAATAATATAATTACCGAAAAAGTAGATCCTTATGCACACTATTTTGAAAAATCTCCAAATACTGCCTCTATAATCTGGGACATCAAAGATTACAGCTGGAAGGATAAGAACTGGATGGGTTATAGGAAGGACAAAAATGACCTTGATAAACCATATTCTGTATATGAAGTACAGCTTGGGTCTTGGAAGAAAAACCCGGAAGGGGAATTTTTAAGCTATAGAGAACTAGCGGTTGAACTGGTGAATTATGTGAAGGAAATGAACTTCACTCATGTTGAGCTAATGCCTATCATGGAATATCCTTATGATCCTTCTTGGGGCTATCAGCTTATAGGATATTTTGCACCTACTTCTCGTTTCGGCTCTCCTCAGGATTTTATGTATTTAATAGATGCTTTTCATCAGAATGATATAGGAGTAATTCTGGACTGGGTACCTGCGCATTTTCCTGCAGATGAACATGGATTGGGCTTGTTTGACGGGACTAATCTTTATGAACATCCAGACACCAAAAAAGGATATCACCCAGATTGGAAAAGTCTGATTTTTAATTATGAGCGTAATGAAGTGCGTTCATTTTTAATAAGCAATGCTCTTTTCTGGCTGGAATATTATCATATAGATGGACTGCGGGTAGATGCAGTAGCTTCAATGATATATCTGGATTATTCCAGAGAAGAAGGAGAGTGGGAACCAAATATATTTGGAGGTAATCAAAATTTGGAAGCTGTATCTTTTTTGAAGGATTTCAATACTGCGGTGTATAATAATTTTGAAGGAGTGCAAACCATAGCAGAAGAATCTACTGCTTTTTCCGGTGTTACAAAACCTGTAGGTCAGGGAGGTTTAGGTTTTGGAATGAAGTGGATGATGGGATGGATGCATGATACGCTGGCTTATTTCAGCAAAGATCCTATCCATAGAAAATTTCATCAGAATGAGTTAACATTTAGTCTGGCTTATGCATTTACGGAAAACTTTATGTTACCGCTTTCTCATGATGAAGTTGTACACGGTAAAAAGTCACTTTTAAGCAAACAGACCGGAGATGAGTGGCAGCGATTTGCAAATTTAAGAACCCTATATGCATTTATGTTTATGCATCCTGGTGCGAAGCTCTTGTTTATGGGATCCGAATTTGCTCAGTATGAGGAATGGAATTTTGAAAAGAGTTTAGATTGGAATTTATTGGAATTCTTACCGCATAAAGGTATGCTGAATTTCGTAAAAGATCTCAATCTATTCTACAAGGAAACGCCGGCGCTCTATGAAAAAGCATTTAGTACTGAAGGATTTGAGTGGATCGCATATGATGACAATGAAAATTCGGTGCTTTCCTTTTTAAGAAAGGGTCATGATTCCCAAAATGATGTATTTGTGGTTTGTAATTTCACTCCAAGCCTAAAGGAAAATTATAAAATCGGACTAAACAAAAGAGGATATATCAAGGAGATCTTCAATAGCGATCTACTGCCTTATGGAGGTAGTGGGGTTAAAAATGCTGAAAGTGTTGAGGTATCCCAAAATTCTTGGAATCAAGGAGGATTTTCAGCAAATATTACGCTTCCACCTTTAGGAGTGGTAGTTTTTAAGCACATAGATGAGTAATAGTAAAATGTTGGAAATTAGGCGCTTTAATTGCATTTTAAGTAATAAAAGGACTTTATTATTATGGAATAGTAACTAACAGATTTTGGTTTTTTTAGTACGTTTATAAATTATTTTTTAGAACCCTATCTATGATCACTAATACAGAATTAGCACTAAAAGGAAATCAGTTTCCTAACAATATAGTTTCCTATAATAAGAACATTGACGTTCTGGATTTTCGAACGGAAAATGATGTAACGCTTCAAATAACCATTGTTCGAGATAGTGTTATAAGATTCCGATATTCCACAACATCCAACTTCGACAAAGATTTTTCGTATGCCATCACTAAATATGCGAGGACTGGCTATAATTACTTAGAGATCGAGGAAGCGGCGGAAGATTATATAATCACTACTCAAAAACTAATCTGTCACATAAATAAAATAAATCTAAAAGTAAATATTTATGATGCCAAGGATAATACCTTGATTAGTCATGATGAGTTAGGATTCCATTGGGAGGAGAGTTATGAGTTTGGAGGAGATATTGTTAAGATGAGCAAAACCTCTCAGGATGGTGAAAGCTATTATGGCTTGGGGGATAAGCCTTCGCATTTGAACCTTAAAGGAAAAAGATTTGAGAATTGGGTAACAGATTCTTATGCCTATGGTAAGGATACAGATCCAATTTATAAAGCAATACCGTTTTACACGGGCTTACATCACGGGAAATCTTACGGTATATTTTTCGATAATACCTTTAGAACCTTTTTTGACTTCGCTCATGAGCGTAAGAACGTAACCAGTTTTTGGGCACAGGGAGGGGAGATGAATTATTATTTTATCTATGGTCCAAAAATGACCGATGTAGTTGCTAATTATACCGATCTAACTGGAAAGCCTCATCAACTACCAGCACTGTGGACGCTTGGGTATCATCAATGCAAATGGAGTTACTATCCGGAATCTAAAGTTAAAGAGGTAACAGCCAAATTCAGAGAGCTACAAATACCATGTGATGCTATCTATTTGGATATAGATTATATGGAAGGCTTTAGATGCTTTACCTGGAATAAAGAATATTTCCCAGATCCAAAGCGAATGGTGCAGGAGCTGCTAGAGGATGGATTTAAAACCATAGTGATCATAGATCCGGGAATTAAAATAGATAAAGATTACGAGGTTTTTAAAGAAGGATTAGAAAACGATTATTTCTGCAGACGAGCCGATGGTCCTTATATGAAAGGAAAGGTATGGCCGGGAGAATGTTATTTCCCAGATTTCACGAATCCGAAAGTGAGAGATTGGTGGGCTGGATTATTTAAAGAACTTATAGAGGATATCGGAGTAAAAGGGGTTTGGAATGATATGAATGAACCTGCAATAATGGAAGTTCCCAACAAAACCTTTCCAGATGATGTAAGACATGATTACGATGGAAATCCATGTAGCCATAGGAAAGCACATAATGTTTACGGAATGCAAATGGCTAGGGCCACTTATCAGGGATTAAAAAAGTTTGGATATCCTAAGAGACCATTTGTAATAACACGTGCAGCATATGCTGGTACACAACGATACACTTCTTCTTGGACAGGAGATAATATAGCTACCTGGGAACATTTATGGATCGCTAATGTGCAGGCACAGCGAATGGCGCTTTCAGGATTTTCATTTATTGGAAGTGATATTGGAGGATTTGCAGAACAACCTAACGGAGAGCTATATGCACGTTGGATCCAATTAGGAGTGTTTCATCCTTTTTGCAGAACTCATTCTTCAGGAGATCATGGAGAACAAGAACCATGGATGTTTGGAGAGGAGATCACTAGAGTAGTTAAAAAATTCATTGAACTTAGATATCAACTTTTACCTTATTTGTATACCTCTTTCTGGCATTATTTAAATGAAGGAACCCCCATTTTGAAATCTTTAGTTTTATATGATCAGGAAGATATTCAAACTCATTACAGAACAGATGAATTTATATTTGGAGACCAGATACTCGTGTGTCCAATTATAGAAGCTAATTCTAAAGGGCGAAGATTATACCTTCCTAAAGGGAACTGGTATAACTACTGGAATAACAAGTTCAGTTCTGGCGGTAAGGAGGTTTGGGTAGAGGCAGATCTGGATAGTATGCCGCTATTTATAAAAGAAGGAGCTATAATCCCCAAATACCCAATTCAGCAGTATGTAGGAGAAAAGGAGATTAATGAGGTAGTATTAGAGGTCTATTATAAAAAGGGAAAAGAAAATTCGTTTCTGTACGATGATGCTCATGATGGTTATGATTATACCAAGGGCAGATTCAGTTTAAGAACCTTCAAACTTACCGGAAAAACGAACGAGTTGATCATTCAGCAACACAAAGCAGGTACTTTTATCACAGGTTATAAAACTTTCAAATTAAAATTGATTGGAGTACCGTTCAATATCTCCAAAATTCAGATAGATAATGAAGAAATAGATTTTGAGGCGGTAAAAGTAAATGGAGACAACACCTTGATCATAGATAAAGATTTTACCTCGCTTCATATCATGCAGTAATGGATTGTTAATTAATGAAATGTCTGTTAGATAAAGAAATTTAGCTTTGTGCTTTCTATTCTAAAAGTCATTAAACAAAGAATTTCCATCAAGATTACTTGATGGGAATTTATAATTTTAATCCCTCATTGAGGGTTTAATTCCCCGAGGCTTGCCTCGAAGTTTTAAAAGTATTTCCCTCCCGAACCATCGGGACATTAGCTCGTGGGCTTGCCCCGAGGTTCTTGATTTCAATCTAGAACTACCTTAGGCTCGGCAACAACCAATGGGATTTTGTTTAGTATTTGGAGTTCTAATAAAGGAACAAAATTTCTATTTCAAGAGGTAGCTATAGCCTCTATTTTCACAATTCATAGAACCATTTTACTGTTACTAAGTTTAGCTTTTAGCTGTTTGAATTGGTCTAAAAATTAAAATAATATATTCTCAGAGGTATGTGCAGTAGAGGTTATTTTAATGTGCTTATGCGTTGTGCATTCAAAATAATAAGCACCAAGATTATTGCAGTAACAAAGAGAATAGATCCGAATGATATTCCCATATCCATTAGCGTTCCAAAAATTAGCGGACCTAAAGCCGTACTTAAAACCATGAACATGGTGAAAACGCTTCTAATGGTTCCTAACTTTTCGGTTCCGTAAACTTCCGCCAGAACTGCAGATTTAACCGTTCCAGCCATCCCAACACTAATTCCGGCAAGGATTAAAAAAGCCAGGGCTCCAAAAATACTATCGGAAAATGCAAATGGGAGTAATCCCAAAGTAAAAGGGATCAGGTAGTAGCGAAACATTTTCTTGCCAGAATGTTTATCTACTAATACGCCCCCGTAAATTGAAAATATGACTCTGGTTAATGCGTATACGGTGAAAAAACTGGCATATAATGAAACCGACCATCCTTTATCTTCCACCACCACATACTGATAGAAAAAGACAGCGGTTATGGTAAAACTGAGTGCAAAGCTTACCGGCATTAAGATGAAAAAGGCTTTGGTTTTCAGTAGATTTTTGTACTCCTTAATTAAGGATCCTGCCGAAGGTTTGGTTGCCATTTCCAATGCTTTATCAAAATGTGTAAGATCAGAAAAATATAATCTGAATAGATATAACAATAGGAAAGCTGCACTGGCCATCGCGGCAACTTCATAATCATACCAAAGAATAAGTGTTGAAATAAAAATAGGGAAAATAGCCTCACCAATGGCGTAACCTAGCGAAGCGATACTCAAGGCTTTTCCTCTATCCAGATCATAATGTCTTGACATGACCGTTAGGCTGATATGGCTCATTAATCCCTGACCGGTTAATCTTAGCCCAATAAGGGCAATTATAAGAATAGCGATACTCAAATGAGAAATTCCTAAAAGAAAAGAAGAAACAGCAAGTAATGCTACGGTAATTGACGTTATTATTTTAATAGGTTTATGATCCACAAGATGCCCTACAGATAGCATAATGACTGAAGAAGTCACTGTTGCGATCGCATAAATACTTCCAAAAAGCCCATTAGAAATGTCGAAAGTTTTTAGTATTTCAGGTACATAAATAGAGATCAAAAAAGTTTGCCCAAAACTGGATAGAAAAGTGAGCATCCATCCAAAACCTACTTCTTCCCTGTTCTTTCTAAAAAATTTGATTAATCCTGCCAAAAATAATGTTTATAAAATTTCTAAAACTTCCAATTTGCAAAAGTATGAATACAAATTAGATTTTGGTGAACGGCTTTTTCTTAGGCTTTCTGTCAAAGAAACAAAGTAATAATAGTTTATAAAAAAAAGCCACTTATTCAAGTGGCTTTTAAATTTCTTAATCCTGAACTTGAAAGACAAATTCGAGGGAATACTAGAGCATAAGGATATTTAGAAATACGCTGTTAAGCTAAATATTCTTTTAAACTCTTTTTTATGATTTTGAAGATAAATTATCTCTAGGTTCTGTATGTTCCCTTTTATCCTTAACCTGGTGGTTTATTTTCTTTCCTTGCGTGGCTTCGTGATTAATGGATTGTTCTTTTTTACTTGTTTTCTCTGGGTTTGGACTGTCTTTACTCATAATTATGTTATTTAAATTATTAGATTTAATATTTTGATTTAGTATAGATAAGTGAGGCTTTTACAAAATTTAAAAAAGATATTGTTTTAATTTTATAATTTTAATCCCTCATTGAGGGTTTAATTCCCCGAGGCCTGCCCGAAAAGAATTTCATTCAGGCGGGCTTGCCTCGAATTTTTAAAAGTATTTTCCTTCCGAACCATCGGGACATACCTCGTGGGCTCGCCCCGAGGTTCTTGATTCTGAAAATTCACCTCTTACAATATTATCCTCTACTTTTTTTTGCCCTCTTCTTTTTTCTTGTCACCTTCTTTCTTCTCGTCTTTTCTCTTTTCGTCTTTAGCGATTCCTTCGGCATGAGGGATTGGGTGCTTCCCTACTTTATCATCATAATTTGGTGTTTTCATTTTGAATATTTTTAAATTAAATACTATTTTGAAGAAACTTTTTCTCCTTTTATTGAAATTACTTTTTATAAATATTATTTTAAATTATACTAACATTCTTTAACATTTTTATGTTAAATCTAAGTTTATTTGAAGCATATAAATTCCTTTAAAGACGTTCTTAGTTGCTTTTTTAATCTCTTAGGGTTTAATTCCCCGATGCTTGCATCGTACGAAGAGGAAAGTTTGAAAACTTAAGGTTTTCATCGAGAAACCTTTCTTCTACTAAATACCTCGTATGCTTGCATCGAGGAACTTTATTGATATAAAGAACTCATTTCACAGTTCAAAGAGTAGTATTTTTTGGTATGCTGAAGGTGGAGAGGATTATTTTCCAATAGAAAATATGGGATATATAGGAACAACTTCTGGTCACTGGAGAGGTTCCATGCTTTACAGATTTCTGTCTTTCGTAATTTACTAAGTGATGGCCTCAAGAGAAATTAGTCAAAGTTTTACTAAATCTAATCGCTCTTTGTATCAATTTGAAAAATGAAACTTAACTTGGCACATTAATTAAGAATTATATGGCATCTGGATTTTTTGCACTATTAGACGATATCGCTGCCCTAATGGATGACGTATCAGTAATGACTAAGGTCGCCGGTAAAAAAACGGCGGGAATTTTAGGGGATGATTTAGCGGTAAATGCCGAAAAGGCCTCTGGGTTTATTTCTTCGAGAGAGCTCCCGGTCCTTTGGGCTATTACCAAAGGATCTTTACTCAATAAGGTCATAATTCTACCGGTAGCATTTCTGCTAAGTGCGTTTGTACCCGCAGCGATCATCATAATTTTAATTTTTGGTGGTTTATATTTGGCTTATGAAGGTGCAGAGAAAATCTATGAATATTTCTTTCCACATGCTCATGCCTCAGAAAAGCCGGTTTTAGAAGAGCTTTCAGAAGAAGAAGTTTTAGCGAGAGAAAAGGGAAAGATCAAATCGGCAGTTATTACTGATTTTATACTCTCGGTAGAGATCATTATCATCGCTTTAGGTTCGGTGGCCACTCAAGTTCTTTCAACGCAAATAATTGTGGTTACTATCATTGCTTTGATCGCAACTGTGGGAGTTTATGGTATTGTAGCACTGATTATTCGTATGGATGAATTTGGAGCAAAACTGATCGACTTCAATGATAGTGAGGATAGTTTTTCTGATAAAATTGGAAAATTCCTGGTAAGTGCCTTACCAAAAGTGATCAAAAGTTTATCGATAATAGGTACAATTGCTTTATTACTCGTTTCTGGTGGGATTTTCTCTCATAATATAGATTTTCTACACGGACTTTTTGAAAGTATTCCTTCAATCATCGTGGAGTTTTTACTGGGTCTGGTAGTTGGTATTATCGTCCTGGCAATTGTAAGCCTTGGTAAAAAGATATGGAAATCGATGTCCAAAAAATAATACTTTAACTTGATGATCTCATGAGTGTATAGAGAAAGGGATTATTTGCTGGTTGTTTTCCAGTTCATTCTTTTCCTGCTTTTTTATTTTAATCCCTCATTGAGGGTTAATTCCCCGAGGCCTGCCCGAAACATTCAGGCGGGCTTGCATTGAATTTTTAAAAGTATTTATCTCCCGAACCATCGGGACATACCTCTTGGGCTCGCCACGAGGTTCTTGATTTATCCCTTTTTGAAATTTGAACTCCCTGCCTGGATCAAAGCCATCACACTAAGGGTTTCTGTGCTTGGAATCTTAATTTTACATTGGCCATGCTTCTCGTCGTTTATTGAAATGGTAAAACAGCAAGAGTTAAATCATATATTGGCTTCCTATGTCTCTGCTGTAAACCAAGTCCTGACAAAAATTGTATATTTATTTTAAGGTGGTGACCTTCTTTCCTTTAAGTATTTAATATTAGATAAAAATTCTTTTAAAGAATCAAAAATTACTTAACTTTAAGTATGAATAAACAATATAATATCATCATCGCAGGTGCTGGCGGGATTGCTCAGGCAGCTGGACTTATGCTTGCGGAATTAAGTGCGGTATGTCCTAGGCTTTTTATAGCCAACCGCAATCTGGACAACGCAAAAAAAATGGCATCTTGGATCAAACAGGGTGCTTCCAGGAAAATTGAGATCGAGTGTTTTGAATTACCCTTAGATGATATCACAGACAGTCAAAAAGAAATTCTTAATAAAGCGGATATTCTTCTTGATTGTCTTCCGGGTAGTCTGGCGCCCAAGATGGCGTTATTGGCAAAAGATTACTCTATGCATTATGCGAATCTCACCGAATATGTTTCAGAAACCGAAAGCATAAAAGCTTTGGCTCAGGATGCAGATACCGGCTTCTTATTACAAACCGGACTGGCGCCCGGTTATATCGATGTTTTAGGGCACCATCTCTTTCAAGAATTTTGTGAAAAATATAAGGTGAAACAAGTGGATTCTATCGCTCTTAAAGTCGGCGCACTTACTAAACACGCGGTAGCCCCACACTATTATGGATTCACCTGGAGTCCAGTGGGAGTGGCCACAGAATATTTAAAAGATGCGGTAGTAATTCGCGATAACAAAGAAAGCACTTTACCCTCCCTTTCTGAAAGAGCACTTATTATCATTGACGGAAAAACTTATGAAGAAGATCTAACCTCCGGTGGTGCAGCAGATTTACCTAAATTTCTGGAAAACCAGGTGAAATCCCTGGATTATAAGACCCTTAGGTTGCCGGGACACTACGCCTGGGTTGGGGAGCAATTGAATTCCATGGGGAAAAGCAAAAATGTATTGAAACAATTACAGGAAAGAATGGAAGCGGTGATCCCTCATATCGAGGAAGACCAGATCATCCTGTTTGCTTCAGCAGAGGGGAAAGACGATAAGGGCATCAGGCGAAAAATCGAAGTTTCCAACAGGATCCTGCCTCAAAAAATAGGAAAGCATTGGCTTCGTGCAATTCAAACTACTACCGCAGCTCCTTTACTGCAATCTGCGCTGCTTTTGCTGGAAGGCTCAGAAAAGGGAGTGATCCTCCAAAGCCAGGTCCATACCAGTGATTTTTTAAATGGTTATTTTATTAAGCCTGTGTACGGAGAGATCAGGTTATGAATATAATTTTTCTGTATGTCCGCTTTTGTTCCAGTAAATAGTTTTTTATTAATTGATTACAGGTTGTTACCGTCATGCTGAACTTGTTTCAGCATCTCAAATATGTGGTATAAGACCCTGAAACTCCCGATGGTTCGGGACTGGGTGACGCGACCATTTCAGATGGGATAATTTGGTCACTGTACTCTAAACGGACATACAATTAATTTATTTATCGTTTCATAGGTCAAAATTTTATTAATTTAAAGATCAATTGAAGCTTTTTGTATTTCAATTCATTTCGGTCGACATCCTTTTTCAAACCTCCACTCTGTACTTGTAGTGTAAATAGAATCAAGATGAGAAAACTTGAAATAACCCTTACCGAAGAGCACTATCAACATATTCAGGGAGAGCCCAAATATGCTAACTGATTTCATTCGTCTGAAGATGTCTTTGGAGGATATGAACAATGCTTAAGTTTAGACATACTAAATGTTTTGAATGGCATCTCGAATCGAAATTCAGAAATAATTACTACCTCGACCTACAAATGTTTCGATTCCCATAGCGTTTTCAGGTTTTTAGACAATAAGAAATGAAACAAAGAAACCCGCCGGAATGGCGGGTTTCTTTGTTTACACTAACTCTTGAATTAATCTATAACTTTTTCCGTTTTAAGATCAATAGGTTGTTTAACTTCATTTCCTTGCTTATCCAGCACTTTTACTTCATCAAAGCCCATTTCCTTAAACTGTTCCAGCTGAGTAGCTGCATCACCAACCACCAGGTAAGCCATTTTTGACTCATCCAGATATTTTTGCGCCAGCTTCTTGTGTTGCTCCAAGGTCATAGAACCAATAATCTTTTCTTCTTTCTCAATGTATTTAGGATCAAGATCGTAAGCACTCATTTCCTGTAGCATTCCAAGTAATGATCCCTGAGTTTCAAAACGAAGGGCATTAGATTTTATTAATGCGTTCTTTGTGAATTCCAGATCTTCTGGAGTTATACCCTCTTTATATTTAGCGATTTCATCCTTAAAAATCCCTACAGATTCTCCGGTGGTATTTGTACGCACACTTGAGGAAGCAGTAAAGGTTCCCGGAATTTTTGATCCGCTAAAACCTGAACGAGCACCATAGGTATATCCTTTTTCCTCACGCAGTATAAGGTTGACATTTCCAGAGAAGGATCCTCCAAGTTTGTAATTCATTACCTCTGCCGGGAAGAAATCTTCACTGGTTCTTGGTAAAGCGATGTATCCAATATTGATAACTGATTGCTTTGCATTAGGAACATCTACAAAATATAAGGAGGACTTGTCACGATCATTGCTAACATCAAATTCGGGAATATTTACCTCTCTAGGTTCCCATTTTTCTGCCAGACTTTTTGCAGCTTTTAAAGCTTCAGCTTTAGAAATATCACCTACTATATGCATACGGCTCACAGTAGGAGAAAAATATTTATTATAATATTCTTTTAGGTCTTGAATTTTAATAGATTCAACAGATTCTACTGTTCCTGAAGTTGGATAAGCAAAAGGATGATTCTCACCATACAGCACCTTGTTGTAAACCTGGTTTGCAATTACGTTAGGATTAGCCTCATTTCTTTTTATCCCATTAATAGTACTGGTTTTTATGCGGGCGAATTCCTTCTCATCCCAACGAGGTTCAAGTAAAATTTCCGAAACCAGACCCATTGTTTTATCAAAGTTACGCGTAAGGGTATTCCCACGAATAACGATAGATTCGTTGGTGGTATACATGTTTATACTAGCACCAAGCATGTCTATTTCTTCTTCCAGTTCGGCAGGAGTTTTATTGGCAGTACCTTCCATCAGGATATCTGTCATTAAATTTGCCACTCCATTTTTACTTAAGTCGTCCAGTAAATGTCCTCCTTCAATAACAATACTGAAATTCACCAAAGGCAATTCAGTTTGCTCTATACCGTAAACCTTAAGTTGATTACCAAGTGTTGCTTTCCAGGAATCTGGAATATTTAATTTAGGAGTTTCACCCATTTCAGGTTGCACTGAACGATCAAATTTTGAAGGCGTCTTTTGTATTTCTTGTTGTACTTCGGCTACTTCAGATTCCACATTCTCTGTAATCTCTTCTTCAACCACTTCGGCTTTTTCAGAATTTTCAGCAATTAGGTCCAAATTTCCCTTAGGCACAAAGCTTGTAAGAATAAAAGGCTGATTTTTAATATATTTCTTGTAAACACGCATTACATCTTCTTTTGTCACAGCACGAATGTTTTGGATGTCTTTTTCTATGTAACCGGGATCTCCAGTGAAAACATCGTAACGGGCTAATTGGAAAGATTTACCAAGAACACTGCTTATACCGTTGTAAAAGTCGGTTTCCTGGCCTGCCTTAATTCTCTCGATATCTCTTTCAGTTACACCCTCTTTTTCAAATAAAGCAAAAGCTTCCTCGATACCTGCTTCTACGCTATCAAGATCTACACCTGCATTTGCTGTAACAGAGATCTGGAATTTACCGGCAATCTGGCTGGCACTATTGTAGGCGTATGGTTGGGAGGTAAGCTCCTTTTCTTCTACAAGAACCTTGTATAATGGAGCTTCTTTACCGTCATATAGTATTTTCCCAAGGAAATCCAATGCATATGCGTCTTTGGTGTATTGCTCAACTACTGGCCAAACCATATTAAGTTGAGGAGCTGTTGCGAAATTATCCTCGTGATAAAGCCGTTTGGATTCGGCAAGAGTTACAGTTTGTATTTTCAGAGGTGCCACTTCCTGTCGTTTTTTAATTTCACCAAAATATTTTTCTATCATGTTCTTGGTTTCTGCTTTGTCAAAATCTCCAGCAATAACCAATGTTGCATTGTTAGGTCCGTAAAATTTGTCGTAGAATTCTTTTACATCAGCTACGGTGGCATTTTGAAGATCTTCAAGTTCCCCAATTACCTGCCAGCTATAAGGATGTCCATCTGGGTATAGATTTTTATCAATCACCCAGCCGGTGTGGCCGTAAGGGTTGTTGTCCACCCGCTGACGCTTTTCGTTTTGTACTACTTCTTGCTGATTTGCAAAGGCAGTTTCAGTTACGGTATTAATTAGGTAGCCCATCCTGTCAGATTCCAGCCACATTACCATTTCGAGTGCATTCTTTGGTACAACTTCGTAATATACTGTTCCATCTTGCCAGGTTCCACCGTTTAAAGTACCTCCGGCGTCCTGGATCTTTTTAAAGAACTGATCCTGCGGAACATTTTCAGATTCCTGAAAGAGCATGTGCTCAAAAAGGTGAGCAAAACCTGTGCGTCCCTTTTTCTCGCGGTTAGATCCTACCCCATATTGAATTGCTAAAGAAACAATTGGATCCGATTTGTCCTGATGAAGGATTATATTAAGACCGTTATCCAGCTCATATTTTTCGAATTCGATTGATAACTCGGGATCTTGATTAGCTTTTTCTTGCCCCATAGCCTTGTCGCAGTAAACAAAAGCTACCACGCTTAAAGAAAGCATAAAAGCCCTCAGTTTAAACTTTAAGTTTGTCATATTAAAATGTTTTGATTTTTGATTGTTAAATATAAAGAATTGAGTTTTAGTAAATTGATTATTATTTAAAGAAGTGGAGTATAAAATACTTTTTTCTCACTTATTGAGTGAAAAATCAATTAAAATCAAGGACATAATTGTTTAATGAAAAAGCATCATATGGAAATAGCTAAAAAAGGGGTTCAATGTGCTTTCGGATTATCGCGACCAGGGAATTATTAAAGCTTGGGGAATGGGTATAAACAAAATACGGCCTATTCTAGATTGTATGGAAGCGGCAGATCTCGATATCTGTCTTTCCGCAACCCAATACTCTATTTTAGAGCATGAAGATGCCGTAGATCGCTTGTTGCCTGCTGTAAATAAAAATGGGGTAAAGCTAGTTTCCGGCGTTGCATATAACTCTAGGTTTATGGCCGGTAAGAATCGATACAATTACAAGGAACATATTCCAAAAGGCATGGAGGATAAACGCGCCCGCATAGCAGTCATTACTAAAGATCATGGCACCGATATCATTACCGCTGCAATGCACTTTGTATTGGCTTCAGATGAATTTGCAGCAATAATCTCAGAAATGAGTAAAACAACGTAAGTGGTAGATAACGTTGAGGTATTTTAAAGAAAGATACCAAACGATTTTTGGAAGGAGTTAAAGGAAGAAGGTCTTATATATGAAAAAGCCCAAACCTCTTAAGAAAAATAAAAAGCTTCCATATTAAAAATCAGCGAAACAGTTGCGAGAGATTGATTTTATTCAGTTGAGAATTCTAATATGGTCTTTGCAGAATTTGAATCAGAGCATTCAATTACAACTGTGTTGAGTAATGCAATTAGCAGGAATATGGATTCGTCCTGAAAATTATCGGGCTTGTTGGCTTAACTATTTTCTTTCTTGGTTTCTAAAATCGCGCTTTTTAGATTAAATCCGTTAGTTGCGATAAGTTCATATTCCCTAGGGTGTTTTATCATTTTAAAAATTGAATTTTTATTGGATTCTTAATATGCTATAAATTCTCATACAATTTACAAAGTATTGTTAATTGCATTTTTAATTTCTACCGATTACTTAAATTTAATACAAACTAATTTTAACCTAAATGTATTATTATGAGAGCATTATGTTATTACGGAAATGAGGATGTAAGAATCGATAACGTTCCAGATCCAAAAATTGAAGATCAAAGAGATATAATCATAAAGGTTACTTCAACTGCTATTTGCGGATCAGATCTGCACATTTATGGAGGTTTAATGCCTACTATGGAAAAGGGGGATATTTTAGGTCACGAATTTATGGGGGAAGTCGTAGAAATAGGCAAAGATGTCAAAAAATTTAAAAAAGGGGATCGGGTTGTAATTCCTTTTACCATTGCATGTGGACATTGTAATTACTGCGATGAAGATCTTTTTTCGCTTTGTGACAATTCTAATCCCAATGAAGAACTTTGTAAAGAAAATTTAGGTCATTCTATATCTGGACTTTTTGGTTTCTCTCATATGTTGGGAGGTTTTTCTGGTGGCCAAGCAGAATATGTTCGGGTGCCATATGCTGATGTAGGGCCTATAAAAGTTCCGGATTCGTTAAGTGATGATCAAGCTCTCTTTTTATCTGATATTTTTCCAACAGGATATATGGGGGCCGAAAATGCTAATATTAAGAAAGGTGATACCGTAGCAGTATGGGGATGTGGTCCAGTAGGACAATTCGCCATTCAAAGTGCTTGGATGTTGGGTGCTAAACGCGTAATCGCCATAGATGTGGTCAAAGAAAGACTAGATATGGCAGAGAAGCATGGAAAGGCAGAAGTAATAAGGACAGTTGATGCAGATGAAGTGTACTCGAAATTAATGGAAATGACAAAAGGAAAAGGCCCCGATTGCTGCATAGATGCTGTTGGAGCTGAAGCTCACGGTGCTGAAGGTTTCCAAAAGAATTTAGATGCTTCCCAACCAAGTGCATTAGCACAAATTTTCAAATCCTGTAAAAAGGCTGGAAATGTTTCTATTCCTGGGGTATATCTTGGAAAGGTAAAGGAACTACCCTTCGGGATTGCAATGAACAAATCCCTCAATTTGAAAATGGGCCAAACCCACATGCAACACTATTTGGAACCGCTTCTTAAAAAAGTTGTAGAGGGTAAAATAGATCCTTCATTTATTATAACTCATCGAATGAAATTAGAGGATGCACCTGAGGCTTATAAAAAGTTTAGAAATAAGGAGGATGGCTGCGTGAAAGTGGTATTGACTCCCTAATTAATTTTTTCACCTCTAATTAGAAATTATAAAATATGAGATCAATTTGGAATGGTTCCATTAGTTTCGGACTAGTGTCAATACCTATTAAGTTATATTCAGGTTCTGAAGATAGAAAGCTAGACTTGGATATGCTGGACAGGCACGACAAGGCTCGAATTAGATACAAAAGAGTAAATGAAGAAACCGGCAAGGAAGTAGAATGGAAAGACATTGTAAAGGGTTTTAAAAAAGATGATGCTTATATAGTTTTGGAAAAAGAGGACTTTGAACAAGCCAATTTAAAGAAAAATAAAACCATAGATATAGAAGAATTCATCAATGAATCTGACGTGGCTGATGTGCTTTTTAAAAAGCCCTATTTTCTAGAACCTCAAAAAGAAGGAGGTAAATCCTATAATCTATTGCGAGATGCTTTAAAAAAAACTAAAAAAGTGGGAGTTGCTACTTTCGTAATGCGCCAAAAGGAAAATCTTTGTCTTATTGGTATCTATAAGAAAGCACTTGTTCTGCATGTAATTAGATTTGATGATGAAATTCGAGATCCAGGTGAGCTTAAATTACCTACCATCAAGATTTCAAAAAAAGAAGTCGAAATGGCCATCAGTTTAATTGAGCAGTACACAGATAAATTCGATCTTGAAAAATATAAGGATATTTATAATGAACAGTTGATGAAGATCATTAAGTCAAAATCTACCGGGAAAGTTAAGAAACCTGAGAAATTTGAAAGTAAACCAACTCCTGCCACAGATCTAATGGCACAGCTTAAAGCCAGTTTGGAGAAGAAAAAGAAGAGTAAAGCTTCCTAATATAATGGCACTTGAAGATTATATTAAAAAGAGAGATTTTAAAAAAACACCTGAGCCTCCGGCAGAACTAAGCCATGATAATGCGGACAGGTTTGTGATTCAACGTCATAAAGCTAGTAGATTACATTATGATCTACGCCTAGAGCTAGAAGGAGTTTTAAAAAGTTGGGCCATACCTAAAGGCCCTTCAATGAATCCGGATGATAAGCGACTAGCTATCCAAACAGAAGATCATCCTGTGAAATATCTAAGCTTTCATGGTACAATACCAAAAGGTAATTATGGAGCTGGTATTATGAAAATTTGGGATGAAGGTAGGTATAGAATTGCACCGGAATATGGAGATATGGATCTTATCAGGCAATTTGAAAAAGGCGATTTAAAAATTGAATTTTTTGGCAAGAAGGTCAAGGGTACCTTTGCTTTAGTGCATACCAAACGCCGGGATGCAGATAATCACTGGTTGCTGATCAAGAAAAAAGACAAGTATTCTACAGACCTTGATTATGATGCTGAAGTTTTTATAGATGATTCCTCTCTTGCAAATAAGAAGAATACTGCAGTAAAGAAACTTAATCCTGACGAGTTTGTAAAGCCAATGTTAGCATCATCCATCAAAGATATTTTCAATGATAAGTCATGGGTGTATGAATTAAAATGGGATGGATATAGGGTTATGGCACATATTGAAAACGGGGAAGTGCATCTATATTCGCGAAATGGTATTTCTTATAATACCAAGTTCAAAGCACTGGCAAAGGATCTGGAAGGAGTAGAGCATGATGTGATTCTAGATGGAGAGGTGGTAATTGTAAATGAGGATGGTATCCCCCAGTTTCAAGCTTTGCAAAATTATGATGAAACGACTTCTGGAAGCCTGAGATATTATGTGTTTGATATGCTTTATCTCAATGGTCATAGCATGCTGGAACTTACTCTACTTGAAAGAAAAAGCCTGATTCCTGAGGTTATTGAAAATTTATCTTACACGCTTTATTGTGACCATATTGGAGGAATGGGGACAGCACTTTATAAAAAAGCCATTGATGCTGGAATGGAGGGAGTAATGGCCAAAAAAATCGATTCCACCTACTCACCGGGTTATCGCAGTGAGAATTGGTTAAAGATAAAGGCTGTGGAAACTGAAGAAGCTATAATTTGTGGATATACAGATTCTGTTGGGGGTGGAGGCGTATTTGGTAGTTTGATCTTGGGGATGTTCGTTGACGATAAAATGAAATACATTGGCAATTGTGGCTCAGGTTTTTCTGCTAGAGATCAACGGGAATTACTAGATCGATTTAAAAATCTTGAAGTTGAGGTTCATCCTTTTCAGAAAAAACCAAATTTAAAAGGCCGGAATCCTCATTGGGTAAAACCACTCTTGATTTGCGAGGTAAAATTTTCTGAATGGACAAAAAATGGGATCATGCGTCATCCGGTTTTTAAGGGAATTCGCAGTGATAAAATCCCTCAGGAGATTTCAGCTCCAATCATAAAAAAGCCAAAGAATACTACTAACATTTCTAAAACTAGCTCTAGCATTTTAGAAGTTGGAGGACTACAGGTTCCTATCTCTAATTTAGAAAAAGTATTTTGGCCGGATGATGGCTTTACCAAATATGACCTTATTGATTATTATCTCAATATCTCAGATTATATATTACCTTATTTAAAAGATCGGCCACAAAATCTCCACAGACATCCCAACGGCATCAATAGCCCTGGGTTTTATCAAAAGGACAATGAAAATCTACCTGAGTGGATTGAGACGGAAGATGTATTTTCAAAATCTTCGAATAAGATCATCAGTTATCTCTTATGTCAGAATGAAGCGAGCCTTTTGTATATGGCTAATTTGGGATGTATAGAGATCAATCCATGGCACTCTCGTGTAAATATTTTGGACTATCCAGATTATACTATTATCGACCTGGATCCTTCAAAAGAAAACACTTTTGAGGAAGTGATAATAGTGGCACAAGCCGCGAAAGAGGTTTTAGATATTGCTGAAATTAAAGGATTTTGCAAGACTTCAGGTTCTAGTGGACTGCATATTTATATTCCATTAAAAGCTCAATACACCTATGAAGAAGCCAGGAATTTTACTAAACTCCTTTGCTATTTCATTGAACAAAAAGTGCCAAAATTAACAAGTATGGTTAGGGCGGTGAAAGACAGAAAAGGAAAGATCTATCTGGATTATCTTCAAAACAGACAGGGGCAAACTATAGCTGCACCGTATTGTGTAAGGCCAAAAATAGGCGCTCCCGTTTCTGCACCTTTGGAGTGGAAAGAGGTTAAGAGCGGACTAAAAATCTTAGATTTTAATATCAAAAATTTTCAAACCAGAATTCAGGAAAAAGGAGATCTATTTGCTGAGGTGTTATCGCAGGAAACAGATATGATGGACGCGATCCAAAGACTAGAAAACTAGCATTAATTATTTTATTCTAAAAATCTCTTCCCCAAGTTATTTTGATTTTATTTCTCAGGAAAAATCCATCCCTGTAGACAGATCGATCTTATTGGGGGTGAGAATATCTCTAGGTTTAATGATACTAAAAGGGTTAATAATTTGATCTATAAGATTCTCAGGTAATTTCTCCAGAAAGTACTTAGAGGAAGCATCAGAAGAATTATCGGAATTATTCACTGTGTTTATTGAATTAGTATCGCGAGTAATATATAATTCATTCTTAGCTCTGGTTAAAGCAACATATAAGACTCGTCTATCTTCTTCAATACTTTCTTCACTATGGAGATTCCATGCGCTTGGATACACTTTAGGTGATACATTCAGCACATAGCACACATCAGATTCTAATCCTTTAGCTGAATGCACGGTAGATATTATTACATGATCTTTAATTTCACTATCATTTAACTGAGATCCCTCTAAAACAGGTTCCCCATTCAATTGTTTTGCGTTTTCAAGAATACCTTCAGAAATTAGCTGACCGATTGTTGAGTAATTGTCACCAAGCATTTCTAATACTGGGAAGTCAGATTTTCTTTTCTCCTCCCAATCCTTTCTATATTTAAAAGCCAAGGGCAACTCCATTTTGGAATAGGTTTCCTGAATGGCTTTCTTAACGTTCCCAGAATTTATAAAGATCGTATTATAAATTTCTCCAATTTTTTCTCCATCTGTACCACCAATAACATCTTCCAAATTCTGTGCGCATTCTAAAGGATCTTTAAATTCTAAGATTTTAGAAATATATTTACCTGCCTTAATTTCTCCAATACCATCCCAAAAAGTCAGAAATCGCATCCATCCAATTTCGTCATACACATTGTTAACTACTCTAAGGGCAGAGATCACATCTTTTATATGTGCCGCTTCCATGAATTTTCTTCCGCCGTAAGTTACATAAGGGATTTTCTTCTGAATAAAAACTGCCTGAAGAGGTTTGGTGTAGTAGGTGGATTTTGAAAGTATTAAATGATCGATAAAGTTTTTATTATTTTCTGTGAAGTTTTCAAGAATATTTTCAGCAATAAAGTTTGCCTCTTCCCATTGGCTGGCAACATTTATTAATTTGGGTTTAATACCCTCACCTCTTGTCGATATTAATTTCTTGTTGTAATCAAGACTTGATTCTTCTATCAACCAATTTGAAAGATCTAATATTTCTTGTGTAGATCTGTAATTTTTATCTAGTATTAGAACTTCAGATTCTGGAACTCTTTCTTTAAAAAGATGGACATTTTTAAAATCGGCACCTCTAAAAGAATAAATGGACTGAGCATCATCTCCAACACAATAAAAATTAGCAATTTGTAAGAAGGGTTCGAGTAAATACCATTGGAGCGGATTGGTATCCTGGAATTCGTCAATCAATAAATGCTTTACCTGATGAGAAAGAATAGTTCGTGCCTCTTCATCATTTCGCAATCTATTTGCAACTATCAATAAAAGATCATCATAATCCAGATATCTCCCATCTCCTTTTTTTATTTGATAAGCTTTAAGTAGGACTTCAACTTTAGGTCTAATAACAATCCTGTCCTAAATAAATTTTAACCACCTAAAAATTAATCATTTTACTGGTCTTCACCGCTGTTTTTATAGATTTTCAAAAAAGAACCCCTTGTATGCATTTATTTGGAGGCGGTTGTTCCTTCGCAAAAGGATTATCGAGCCATTGGTATAAATCCACTTTCACAAAAAGGTTAAGTCTAATAAAGGCTACCAAATTTGATAAGTACCAAGGGTGTTTTGCCTGTGTTTTAAGTGCTTTCAGGATTAGAATGGTAATCAGCGCAGTCCAAATCTGTATCATGACCGCATTTTGGCTAGTTCCAATGAAGGACTTTATGTGCAGTTGTTGTTTTATGTCCCTAAAAAAGATTTCCACTTCCCATCTGGCCTTGTAGAGTTCGGTTATGGTGTTTGCTGTCCAAGACGTTTGATTGGTAATGACCTCAATGGTCTGTTGGTTTTCCTCGTCCCATAGGGCAACCCTGCGCAATCTTTTAGGATATTTCCCTTTTGTTTTGGCGCCTGTCAGTTCAATGATCTCATCTTTTAGAAGGTGCTGGTGTTTGTTCTCTGGCAATTCCAGCTCTTTGATGGTTTTGAACTTTATGTTGTCCTTATGCCTGACCACAAAATAAACCCCGTTGCTGTCCCAAACATTCAGCAAGGCAAAATCATTGTAAAATCTATCGGCAACAATAACACTTCCTTTTAAAAGCGGAACATCGTAAGCCCCTTTGTTATCCGCTGTCTTGCCATCTGTAATATTTACATAGGCAGGTAGATGACCATCATAATCAAGAAGGGTGTGCATTTTTACCGCTCCCTTTTTAGTCTTGTATTTTGCCCAATCAAAAAGGCTTAGACAAAGACTTATGGTGGTAGCATCCAATAAGAATATTTTTGACTTTATTTTGAACTTGGTTCGCTTCATTTGCGCTTGCTGTCCCAGACTCTCCAACAACACGTAATAATAATCCCTAAAAAGCTCCCAGCTACGGTTTTTATTTTGATAGCTGACTGTAGATTTCGAGGGTGCTTTCAGCATCCCTAAATGGTTCAGGTTGCCTGTGGCAGAGCGAAGTCCATTGCTGATATCGCGTACAGATTGGCTCTTGGCAAATTGACAGAATAGCATTGAAACTAAGTGGGACCAACTATCGAATCCTTTTTGATGCTTATCACTTTGATGTGATTTTACTAATTTCTTGAATTTTGATGTGTCTAATTTTGAGATAATTTGAGAAAACAGGGTTATATTTATCATCAGAGAAAGGTTTTTTGTGTTGCACCATAAAGATAACTTTGTGGAACAAAATTTCCTTTCTCTTTTTTAAGCGTTTAGGACGCTATTGGTCTAATAATATCTATTTCGTCATTTGTTTCTTCATCCTTTTTCCCTTTAAAGACCTTTTCACGGATGGAGTTGGAAAGATTTTGTCTCGTATTTCTTCCATAAGAATATATATCGATTAATTGCTGGGGTTTTATGCGTATTCCTTTATACTCAATAACCTGATCTCCGCAAACCATCTTCATCACACTAAGTTGATCATCTGGATCTATCACTGTATAATTGGAAGCACCAAATAAATTGGGGTAACGCACAATTAACTGATTACACCAGGAATGAAAAGTAGAACCATTAAGGCTTTGTGCTTGATTATCTGATAAGGAAGATTTTACGCGCTCCACAATTTCATTTGCAGATCTCTTTGTAAAGGTGAGAATCTGTATTTTTTCTGGCGGCGTTCCTTGATCAATTAAATAAGCTGCTCTCCCAACAATACATCTGGTTTTCCCAGTTCCCGCCCCTGCCAGAACTAAAAGGTGTTTCCCTTTAAATTCAACAGCTTTTTTCTGTTTCTCGTTAAGGATATGATTCTCCAATTTCTTTTTTTGTAAAGATAAGAATTATTAAGCAAGTTGGAATATTTCCAATATGCGGAAAATTTCCTATTTTTGACGGAATGATATTTATCTATATTCAGTATATTCCACTAGGGGCAAAGACAAAAAATCCTTTCCGTTTAGTTCTTTATTCAAAGGACTTTGATCAGGATTATAGAGTTTTTACTATTAGACCGGAGCAGCCAATTCCTAAAAAGATTTATACGTTGTATGATCTAAATAGATTAGAATTATTAGCTAGCGAACCTTTTTGTAATTCCGCAGATGAGTTGATCGATTTATTTCGAGATCAAGAATTAATTTTTAGTGAAAGACTTCAATTCGATCTATTAAAGTCACAGTTTAGAAATATAGGCTATAACTTTAATCTGAAGCCAATAATTCTTTGGCCTTCAGGAAAAGAAGGGAACAGGAATTTAGAACAGATAAAAGAATTAGTTTCTGAGCGCCAACCGCTTAATAGTTTAGAATATGCTGAAGTCTTTTTAGATGTGATGAATAACTTCAAAAATCAGAAAAGCCAGCAATTAGAAGATTATAGGAATACAGATTTAAAACCTCAAAGTCATGAATTATCAAAATATAATAAAACACCTGGAGTTTACTTTTTCTTGAACGAACATGATGAGGTGATATATGTGGGCAAAGCGAAAAATATCCGAAAACGATTGCAAAGCCATTTTTCCAATACCTCTACGCAAAGTAATATTGACTATTCACAAGTAGAAAATATTGATGTTATCTATACCGGTAATGATATCATTGCACAACTGGTGGAAACTGCCAATATCAAAAGCTTAAAACCAAGCTATAATTCCCAACAAATATTAAATCCTGACCCATATATTATTACTTCGGCCACTACCGCAAAAGGCATTTCTAAAATAAAGATCACGCGAAAAGAATTTGAAGATAGCTTACCAGAAAAATATTTTAATAGAAAATCTGTGGTAGAATCTTTGGCAGACTTTTGTCAGGAATATAATTTGTGTAGGAAACATTCAGGTCTGGAAAATGTAAAAGGTCCCTGCAGTAATTTCACTAAAAAATTTAAGGGGTGTGTATGTTCGGGCGGAGAATCAATTGAGGAATACAATAAAAGATTTGAAATTGCCTTTGCTCAATTCCGAAGAAAAAAGACTAGAAAAATCTATAAATTGAAAGGTAGAAACAAGTCTGAAGATGCTTTTGTATATGAGTTAAATGGAATATATGAAGGATATGGATATATCGAAAAATCAGTTCCTATTTCAAGTTATAATGACATTTTGGGACACTTGATAAAACAAAATAATAATTACGATACCACTAGAATTATAAGTTCTTTAGGTATAATTGTGAGCAAACAAGATATTCTTTACATATAAAACACACTAAGTTTATTGTTTTAATTAATAGATTTGAATCATAAACTTCGTGGAGCAAAGTCCATATCCGTCCATTATCCAAGAAGAGTATTTCTGCAAATCATTAAGATATTTACTTTCTTGATTTTTATATTTTTTAACTGATATACTTATTTATTATTTTTCCCAAAAATGTAATAAAGCTTTCGCCGCTGGTCCAGCAGACAAAGGATTTTGACCTGTGATCAATAAACCATCAATTTTTGTGTGCGAAATAAATGGAACGGTTCCAGTATGATAATCTGCACCCAATTCCTTTAAACGGTCTTCCAATGTATAAGGGATATTATTGGATCTTAAAGCTAATTTTTCTTCAGTATTGGAAAATCCAGTAACTCGTTTTCCTTTTAAGATTGAAGGATCAAGTTCTGCTGCCTTAATCAAAGCTGCGGGACCATTACATACAGAAGCCACGGGCTTACCGTTAGATAGAAAATCTAAAATCAACTTTCCACTAAGTTCATTTGAAGCTAGATCAAACATTGGTCCATGCCCTCCAGGAAAGAAAACTGCATCATAATCTGAAGATGAAATCCCTTGCAATAGGAGAGTAGTGTTTAAAGCATTTTGAGCAGTAGGATCATCCTGAAATCTTCTGTTAGAACCCGTTATGTTTTCTGTCATTTCACTCATTGGGTCAATAGGAGGTTTACCGCCTTTAGGACTTGCCAAAGTAACTTGATGTCCGGCATCTATAAATTCGTAATAAGGGTCTGTAAATTCCCCAATCCATAATCCTGTCTTATTATCCGTATTTACTAAATCTTCATGAGATGTTAGGATCATTAATATTTTTTTAGAAGCCATTTCTATTATTTTTAATGCTTAGCTGTCGAGTTTCACAAGGTTGTTGATTAAGATCAGATTGTAAACTTAGGATTTTATTTTTAAATTCATTGGGTGTTGTTTTAAATAATTCAGGTTCTATTTTGTACCATTTTTCAACTGCTTGAAAAGGAGTTTTCACATTAAGTTCTTTTCTCAAAGAACCATGTCTCCTGTACAAATTATAGTAGCACAGGAACTCCATCATATCCTTCCCCATCTGCTGTTTGTTTTGATATTTTATTTTTAGGATGGTATTGTTTTTAATCGTTCCGTTGGCTCTTTCCACCATACCGTTCGTTTTTGGTGTTGCTGGTTTTGTAAGCCTATGTTCAATGTTGTTCTTCATGCATTTCACATCCATTTTAGAAGGCTTGTCACAAAGTTTTCCTTTTTTGGACATAATAAGCCTATTGGTGAATTCAAGTCCATTATCGGTTAAGATATGAGTGATATGGACCGGAAAGAAATCCAGGCATTTGTCCATGAAATCTTCTGTGCTCTCAGCCTTTTTATTTTCATAGACCTCATAGAACATAGTCCTGGTGGCCCTATCTATTGCCACAAATAAATAATATGACTGCCCTTCGAATTTGGGCAAATAGGTTACATCTATATTTAGGTACCCTGGTTTGTAGGCTTTGAATTTTTTGGCAATATCCCTCTTTTCCTGAGGTACTTTATTGATGTTTTCCTTCACAAAACAACGGTAGACAGAACTTCTTGAAATTGCCGGGTTACCCTCCAACAAAGATTCCCAGACCTCATCAATGGGTAGCCACGTGGAACTCCTCAAACTTATGGCAAGCGCTTTTTCCAAATCGGTCAAAGCATATATAATGTTATGGGGCGCACAGGAAACATCTTGGACGAAATCCCTGTTTTTCCATTTTGAAATAGTTTGTTTGGAAACGTTGAACCTTGATGCCAATTCGGAATTTGTAGCAGAATTGGTTTGAATTTGGGTACGAATATTTATATTCGTAGTGGCATTGAAATGATAGATTTGTTGCATAATTATTTTTATTTGTGGTAAAACAAAAATAATCAACTTTTTTATCTGACCCTTTCGGGGTTTTCTTTTTCGGCTACGCCTTCAAAGAAAACCCCGAAAGGGATGAAATGCCATCAACATTGTAGTGAAACTTTACAATTAATATTATAAAGTTAGTATATTATTTTGGTAATGATTAGAATGAAATCTCAGCGATTTTAAGTTAGTTGGACTTTCAACAAAACTTTTTCCATCACTATAAATTTTATGTTATTCTCTATTACTACTGCTGTGTATATTTTTAAAACAGCGGTTTTTTTTACAGATGAATTCACTTCAAAAGTCTAAACCATCTGAGGATAAAAGCTTGGTTATACCTTTTATCAAATTTCATTATCCTCATAGAGCTCTGTGATTTTTTCAATCTCTACATTAATTTCAGAATTTTCTGAAATAGCAGAGAGCCAAACTTCTGTCAAGATCTTACTTGTTGCACTGCAGGCCTGTAAACCATAAGAATAAGGTCTGCACCCGGAAGTATGAGTAAAGCTGATGTCATAAATATTATCGTTCGGATTGCCATTTTTATTTATTAACCTATATGCAGCATCAATATCTAAACCTCCAGTGTAAAGCAGAAGTTCGCTTTGTTCTTGAAAGACCAAATCCTTATTTATACTTTCTGGAAGTTCGTTAAGGTCTTTCAACGTCTTAAACTTGGCTCTGGCTTTTCTTACTTTTCCATCCTTGATGAGTGAAGGGAAAGGAAACTGTTCCAGTTCAATATTTTTCTGCCCGGCACAGTTAACAAACATTCTATAATTATACGTTTCCTTTGTTCCAACTTCCTTTTCAACTTCAATAAGTGTTCTATCGTCTTTTCCACTATCTTCAATCACTTCAGCTTTCCCTGTAACCAAATCTATACAACCTTCATCATAAAGTGCTAAAATGATATTGGCTGAAGCTAAAGGCAGCGCGGCGATTACATTCATCAGGAACGTCATTACTTCCCTACGAAAAAACAAATGATCTTCTGCAGGTAATAGCTCTGCATGAAAATTAAGACAATACATCAGGTCATCCAGTGTTTCCTTCCAATATATAGGTTTATTGTTATTTACAGAGTTTCTCGCTGCCACCCTTTCTTTGCGCATTCCTTCAAATGAATCGGAATATTCGTGCTCATCTGACATTATCTGAACAAAATCTTTGAAGCTTATGTTATCACTTTCAAGCCTTTCAACAATTTTAGGCATTGTATCTTTTTCAAAAGATCGAATTAATGCTTGTCTGCAAATCTTGTCAAAAAATGTATGTATTCTCAAATATCCATCATTATCTATAAGGGATAGTATTTCTTCCCTTTTAGCATGCCGGTATATTTCACGCATTGCATATTCCTGTTCGTATTGTAAATGCGGAAGCCAGCCTTCAGCCGAGTGCATTACTATCTTAAAACCTTGGGCATCGGGATTGAGTTTATAGATTAGCTCATCACCTTTTTCACTGAAGACCCCATGTCTATGTGCCAAAGAGCTTACAACATCAAAGGCGCTTAAGGATGCGCCTAGTGTACCAATTGAATAATTATAATATTCTCCCGATTCTGGCAATAATTTATGAATAGGCCAAGGGGATGAATAATATCCAATTTTCTCATTATCTTCTTCAAACCAATGATGCCCTGTGGAAATAATTACCTTTTCAAAATCTCTTGAGCCACCCTTTGAAGTTTTCACAAGTACTCGGTTAGTTTTCTCATCCATTAATATATCGAGAACTTCTTCCTCGTTAATTTGATGAACATTAATACCTTTCTCAGTTAACTCTTGAATGAGGATTGTGTATTGCTCATGAAAATATGCCCCTAGGGAGATGCGACTGTAAACCTTTGAATCATCGATAGGAAGATCTTTAATGTTCCAAGAAGCAAGCATTTCAGGTTTCTGCTCTCTCAACCAGTTGCCAAAGGTTTCTGGCAAATCCGGGATCTCTTCAGAGGAAATATTAGCAAGATTGTAGATATCGGTTGTCTCAGGATTATAAGGCATGCCCATTCCCATATGAATTCCCTTCTCAAAAACACTGATCTCCTGAATGAAAATTTTGAGCTTTTCCAGATGATCAATTATATGTTTTAGTAAGTAAATTGCAGTGGCACCAGAGCCTATAATTGCAATGTTTTTTTTATCCATGAGATATCTTAGGCATTAGATATTAAAGATATCTAATTCATAAATCCGTTAGAGTTATAGAAAATATAAATTTTAATGCAATAGGATTTATTTTAAATAAGCTCTGTAAGAATTTATTTGATTGGAATAAGGTAAATAAATTGTATATCCGTTTAGAGTCCAGTGACCAAATTATTCTATCTGAAATGGTCGCGTCACGCTGTCCCGAACCTTCGGGAGTTTCAGGGTCTTATACCACATATTTGAGATGCTGAAACAAGTTCAGCACGACGGTAACAACCTGTAATTAATTAATAAAAATTATTTACTGGAACAAAAGCGGACATACAGTAAATAAAAAAGGAAAATTGAAAACGGATAATTGTGAGTTGATTAAATAAAATGAAAATGCTTTCAAAAGAGAAGGTTAATCTGATGGATTTAAATCACAAACTCTTCATAAATTCATATAATAATAGCACATCTTCAACTGGATTTTTTAAGGATCGCGCTTATTTTTATTAATTTAGAACAAACCTTTTACCATGAACGAGAAAAATTCTGTTGAAGCGATTATTGAGAAGCATGAAGCTTCCGGGAAATATTTTGATATTAACGGCATAAAATGTTTTGCGCTTGACCAAGGAAGTGGTGAAGCCGTTCTTTGTCTGCACGGTGTTCCCACTTCTTCTTTTTTATACCGAAAAATTGTACCGGCACTTGCCGAAAAAGGTTATAGGGGCGTGGCAATTGATTTTCCCGGATTAGGGTTTTCTGACAGACCAGAAAATTTTGATTATTCTTTTTCTTCTTTTGCTAAGTTTGGTGCCGAAGCGGCTAAAAATCTAGGTTTGGATAAATATCACCTGCTAATTCATGATGTTGGTGGCCCTGTTGGTTTTGCGCTTGCTGCAGAAAATCTAGATAAAGTTTTGTCCATTACTATTCTTAATACCTGGATAGATGGGGTGAATTTTATAAAGCCTTGGCCAATGCGACCTTTTGAGAATTCTGTTTTGGGTGAGATAGAACTGGCTACCCTGATACACACTACCTGGCAAATAATGTTCAACAAAATGGGGGTAAATGATAGTTCGGGAATTCCGAAAAATGAAATTAATGCTCATCTCGATATTTTAAAACGTGACGATGGTGGGGATGCTTTTCTAAAACTTATGAGAAATTTTGACGATTCAAAAGAATTTAGAAGTTTGTGTTATAAGGCAGTGCAAGAGGTGCCTTATCCAGTTCAGGCAGTCTGGGGAGCAGACGATCCATTCTTAACCCTCGATCATCACGGACAGGAAATCAAAAAGGCGGCGGGACTATCAAAAATTCATGAATTGAGTTCACGTCACTTTTTACAAGAAGAAAAGCCTTTGGAAATAGTAGAAAAGCTTGAAGAGATCATTGAATTATCTAAGCAAATGATGCCAAGATAAAGTCATATTTTAGAAGCTTTTCGTTTCAATTACCACCAAATATAACGGCATTATTTAATTTATATATTGATATATCACGCATAATGAGGTATATCTCTAGCTAGATGCCATATACTATTTAAGATCACGAATTATTATCTGCATGAAAAAAGGTCTAGTTTGGTTTAAGAATGATTTGCGACTACATGATAATGAGGCACTCTGCCAGTCCATAGCCAATTGCGATGAGTTAATTTTTTGCTATTGTGTAGAAAAAAGTTTATTCAAGGATCTAAAATTGGGCTTTAAGAAGTCTGGAATAAATAGATTCAAATTTCTTGAAGAATCGGTAAACAATCTAAAATTTAAACTAGAAGGATTAGACGGTCACCTTCTTATCAGTGAGATTACAGCTTCAGAATTTATTCCAGAGATTATAAATACGTATGATATTACCGAAATTTTTGGTGAATGTGAATATGCTTATGAAGAATTACAATTAGTTGATTCCGTTCAGAAAAAATTACCCAAAGTCACATTTAATTTTTACTGGGGTAAAACATTATATCACATAGATGATATTCCTTTTAAAATTTCTGAAATCCCGTTAACTAGTAAAGCTTATAGAATACCAACCTCCAAAGAATCCAGTCCTAGAATTCCTTTTCAGGCTCCGTCGATTTTGAAATCGATTCCCAATATTTCCAGTACTGATTTTCCTAGCTATGCTGATTTCGGATTTTCGAAAGCTGAATATGATAATGTTTCGGTGTTTGTAAAAGGCGGAGAAGATAATGGTCTGGAACGATTACAATATTACACTTTCAATTCTGAATTACTTACCGGTTACAGATGGACCAGAAATAAATCTTTGGGCTTGGATTACAGCTCAAAATTTTCTCCATATCTGGCTCTGGGCTGTTTATCTCCAAGAGAAATTTATAGTGCTGTTAAAAAGTATGAAGAGCAAATCAAGAAAAATCAAAGCACCTGGTGGATAGTTTTTGAACTTGTTTGGAGAGATTATTTCACATTTAAAGGTATGCGATTTGGAGACATGATATTTAAAACTGAAGGCTTCAAGAAAAAGAAAGTTGAGTTTGAAAATGATATTAAACTCTTTAAAAGATGGTGTGAAGGTCAAACTGGAATTCCGTTTATTGATGCACATATGAGACAGCTCAATGAAACTGGTTATATGAGCAATAGAGGGCGAGTGAACTGTGCGAGTTATTTTGTGCATGACTTAAATATCGATTGGACCTGGGGGGCAGCATATTTTGAAAGCAGACTTATAGATTATGATGTAAGTGCAAACTGGTTAAACTGGCACGTACAAGCATATGAAATTTACTATACCAATCCTGTGCACCAATCCAATAAGTATAAAGCTCAGGAATATATTAGATTATGGATTCCAGAGTTAAAGGACAAAAATGATGTAGAAGTTCTAATTCCTTGGGAATTTGAAATTGCATCCTATCCAAAGCCGATTGAAATATATAAGAAATGGACAAGAGCAATTAATCTAATTAAGAAATTAGAGATTGAATAAATTATTGTCTTAAAACCAATCGGCTAAAAATTATAAGCTGATACTTAAAATTTTATTCCATATATCTTTTTTTGTTCGATAACAAAATATAGACAGTAAAATTGATGCCGTCACTTTGTCCCAAACCCTTCTGAGTTTAAGGAACTCAATTTCTACAAAAAATGCCTATTTTAATATTCAATGATTCCTATCAAAATAGCATCACAGGAATCATTGAATATAATTTGTTGAAAACTGCCCACTGGAACTAAAGCGGATACAGATCAAATTTTCTTTTTCAAAATAACTTAAATATTAATACTAATTTCTTAAAATCTGCAAGAGCACCAGTAGCCATAGTAATTATGAATGAATAGAAATTAAATGATTTTAGATTAAACTTATCTATTCCCCAAAAAATTAGAGTAAGAATTGGTAAAATAAATAGCGCTATTATCATGGGTAGCCATAAAATTTCGAATACTGCACCCACTACTGCAAAATGATACACATCGATAAATTGAACCAGACACCAGAAAGCAGAGGTCAGGAAACTCAGTATAAAAACTATTTTAGATTTAATTAATTTAACCTCTGCAGTCATGTTTAATAAAATTCTTGTCCTTTATCTGTAAAATCAAATCTGCTCAACAAATTTCGAAAAGACTTTTTTATGATGATCAAGATCCAAATTAGGAGATACTGATACACGGGCTATATAATCTTTGTCACCTTCCTTAGTTGTCCCTTGAGTAGATGTTGCAGGTATCGTCCAATAGCATCCTTTTAACTGACCATAGCTCACACAGTACTTACTTTCATTCGGGATTTCTGTAATCATTAAATTGATTAATTCAAGATTCAACTCCCTTTTGTAAGCTTCTCTTTCTTCATCAGAATTCCCTTTAGTTGGAAGATCTAATGAAAATACAGATGGGGTAAAGCCTTCTTGTGCTAATTCTTCTGAAACAAAATTGATTTTTGCAGTTGGTAAAGTCTGCTTGATAAAGTTTACAAATTCACGTGTATTCTTATAAGCATCATTAATCCTTTGATTCATTGAAGGTAGCTGTTTTGCTAATATTTCAACCTGAAGATCTGTAGCTTCGTTATCGCAAAGCCTCAAATGCTTATCTATTTTTTCCATCAAAGCTTCCCCTTTTTTATTTGCTACACAGTAGCCGGCAGTACATTTTCCTCCACTTGGAAATTTCGATCCACTTACATATGAAATCGTTCTGATCGCTGAGAGGATTCCATCTTTACTTAGAAATTGTATGTTAGGACAAAATGTTTGATCTAAAATAAAAACAGGATCGATAGCAGCTTCACCAGATTCAGTTTTACGAGTTTTACTTAAAACATCTCTTAATTTTTCTAGATCTGGAACTTCAACTCTGGGGTTTGTTGGAATTTCAGCAATTATATATGGGATAGCATCTTCGCTAGCAATTTTATCTAAAACGGTATCGATACTTTGCACCATATCGTTATCACCATCCACTGGTAAGTCCACTACTTCAACATTATCAGTACAAGCAGCAACTCGCCTTGCCTGGTCATTTGTGCCGCCATAACAATTTGGAGGAACAATAAATTTGATAGCTTTTCCTTTATGATTTTCTAAAGCATCGTGAATGAGCCCCATCATAATCGCGTATTGAACAGATAGGCCACAAGAACCAAGCAGCGCTTTTGAATTTGTAGCGGTAATCTCCTTAATTGAATCTACTACACTTGCTTCGTTTATTTCGGGATTACTTTTCTCATAATTAGAAGAAGACTTTCCTATTAATAGCTGCAAGGCAGAAAAACAATCGGCTGGTGTCATCGCAATGGTCTCTCTTCTTCGAACATGCTGAATTTCTGATATATAACTCTCATTTTCTTCAGCATTTACGACTAAAACACTTCCAAGCTGTGAGTGTAGGCTGATAAAAAAGTCAATATTTTCTGAGAGTTCTATAGCGCCGATTTCATTTTGTTGCGAAATGAAGATGGTACTGCCTTTATCCCGATAGCTATCGGGACTAGAAATGGCTGAAGCTTTCTCTACTTCCTTTAGTTCAAATTTATAACCATAAACTCGGCGCACTACTTCAGCATCAAAAAAGTCAGGTAATTCACCTGTATATATAATTTGTGTGTTTTTATTATCTAATGAATTTTTTCTTAGAATAGCTAAAATAGGTATTGTCTTAGATGAAAAACTTATTACATTATTTGGTTTTATATTATTTAAGTTAGCAATTCCCCATTCTAATATACAAGATAAGGGATGACCTAATCTAATATAGTCGTAAGCTGTGGGTAATATATTTAGTGCAGATGTATCAGAATTATTGCTTTCATATAAGGTTTCAAACTGTTCTAGGAATTGAGTTTTTGCCAATCCTTCATCATAAATATCCAGTCGATGCGTTGTTAGATTCAACCAGCTAGTTGGCATATTCTCTAACACATCTTTAATATAATTTAGCATTTTATTGTCTTCCATAATTTCAACTTTTGATATGCCGATAATATACACAAATCAGATTTTTTTAAAGTGTTATAAGTCGCTTTTTAATTTGAAACTAACGCGATATTATATTAAACTTAACTTTTAAAAAGATGCTAGCTTTTAGGTATACTACCGATCCGTCCCGACGTTTCAGGATTATATTTTGTTTTAACTTATCAAAGCACCTGTTTTTCAAAGATGTCTTCTAATGTTTTTTGTGGATTATCGCTTAAACCCGGATGAGTTTTAGAGCTTTGAATAATGGTACTTCTACAAGCTGTTAACCATCTGAACCGATCTGATAATTCCATAGCGCCTATTTTTCCTCCAGCAGCTGCGCCATCGCAAACTAATTCCCAGGCCTTTAAATAATCTTCAAAGAAATCTAATTCTAAACCTGGGGAGAAAGCTTTTAATTTATCTGGATTAATATGGTATTTGATACCTATAAACTTTTTCCGTTTGCAAAATAAAATAACCCCGACGTTAAAGAATTCTTCTCGTTCTACTCTGGGAACAATTCTTATTATCGCATATTCAAATGTATATTTATCTTGCATCTATAGCTTCTTTAATTAGTAGATCAATCTTAGAAAGACGTGTGTTTAGAAATTGAATATATGCTTCCCTCATTTCGCTGCTAGTCATAGTATCAGATTCGCTCAAGAGCCAGTCTTCTGGTATGCTAGAGATGATTTCTATAATTCTATCTTGATTGATGAACTGTAGAATCTCTTTTGAAGCTTCTTCCAATTGGGTTGCCTTTTGCAAAAGTACATGGTCCTTTATAAGAGGAAAAGTTCTAGTAAGATGATTTTCCCAAGTTTTCCAATCATGATGGAAATAAAAACTTGCACCATTATCAATCACCCAAAGCTCCTTATTCCAGTGTAGTAAATTGGTGTTTTTGGCAGTCCTGTCTATGTTGCTAATAATACTATCTAATAAGACCACTTTTGAAGCGGTTAATGCATCTACTTCACTTACCAAAGGGTCAAATGTAATGGAACCTGACAAAAAATGTAAACCAAGATTTAATCCGACACTAAATCTAAGTAGGTCTTGAATCTCCTCATCTGGTTCTGTCTTACTGAATGAATCATCCAGATTCATAAACACCAATTCAGGAACTTTTAAACCTATAGAGCGTGCCAGTTCTCCACCTATAAACTCGGCTATGAGTGCTTTTTTACCTTGTCCAGCACCTCGAAATTTAATTACATAAAGGAAACCATCATCTGCCTTAACAATTGCTGGTAGGGAGCCGCCTTCTCGTAAAGGTTGTACATATTGCACCACATTTACCGTGCGAATATCAATTTTATTCATAGATCTAAATTACTAAATATATAGAAGGTGGGTCTAGGTTTTTACTATGGATCTACCGTGGATATATCTTAATATTTATGCGAAGTTTTGTAAGTCGATTGGTGAAGAATCAATAGCTTGAATCTGTGATCTTAGACTAATAGTATCTGAAATTAAGGAAGAAAAGTTTAGTTTTTCACCTCAGTTCCTAGTTAATCACTGGCTTTTTTGTTTCAGCCTTACCAAATCCTGCTGAATTATTCTTGGGTGCTTTTGCTGCATGTATGCTGAAGAATGTTGAACGTTTTTCAGATATAATGAAATTTGCCTATACAAATGCTATTCTAGAAGTCAATGGGGCACGTCTTGAAAATCCGCCAAGGATGGACAATATAGATTACAATTTAACTATTCAAAGTTGCGATAATAAGATTAATACAGCTTTATTAAAAAAGAACATTGAAAAGTTTGGCACTATCTACAATACCATGAAAATATCCTGTTCCATTTCAGGCATTATAAATACGGTTAATAATATTTGATTGGGTACAAAATAGAGTAGATTGGTTGGTCTATAGTATCTTAAATTTCAATAAAGGACAACTTACATTGGCAGCTCATTCCCAACAACAGGATTGGGTGATTTCAATTTTTAGTAGTTAAGACGTATAGACATTTGCAGAACTCCGCCGTCAAGTCAAAATGCCAATTTGCCAGCATGTTGCAAAAGTCATCTTTAAAGTTGCAATGTCAAGTCGTCCTATCGCCAAAACGCAACTTTTACTCGACAGCCTATTTAATGCAAATCAAATTATTGAAGTATTTCTTTGAGCACTAAACACAAAAACCTTTTACGCTTAATGGTTTAACTAAGATTTTCAGGAAGTAGCCACTACTAACTCGAGTCTATTACTCCTGATTGAAGATAGAGGAATTCTTTGACTTACCAATCTCATGGATTTCATAAGTCATTAAAGACAATTTATATATCCAACGTCCGGAGGGCCGCTCTATCCATATTTAAAGTAGATTTTTTTCTAAAACATCTAGTGGTATGGTCACGAAAAAATTACCTTAATAACAATGAGTTATTTTACATATTTTTCTAAGAACTGCTTTTTGGAGTCTCTGTAAGAAGAGACCGCTCCTATTTTTGAAAGGCAATAGATATAAATCCACGCAGTGTCAATTTGATAGGGGAGAAATCCAGCTCTTGCACTACCTGGGTAGAGGTGATGGTTATTATGCCACTCTCCTGAAAACAAGCCCGGCCTAGTCTGGTTGATGGACAAGTTTCTCCTGTCGAAATCTATACCATCTTTATGGGCTACTTTCCCCTTTCCGTGCCCCGTATAATTAAAAGCACGAACTAGAATATACCAAAACATGGCTCCACTAAAGGTGGTGACCACCAAAGCACTGCCGCCTATGGCATAAAAAACAGAAATCCAAAAAGCCCAATTAATTGCCCATAAACCAAAAGTATATAGCGGTGTGGCGAGCGTCCCCCATTTTTGGTAATTTTTATAGCTATGTATTTGCACACCCGTATTTGATAAAAAATGTTTCAGCTTTCCATATTCTCTTTCATCCAAATTCCTTGCAATGCTTTGATGATTAAAATCTGCAAGCATGCAATACCAAAAACCAGCTTTGGCATTGTAAGGGTCTCCTGGTAGGTCGGATTTTGAATGGTGCACATGGTGGGAAATCACATATACCTCTTCTGCGAAGGTTCTAATGACTAGGTTTTGGGTAATGAACCTCCAGATAGGGTGACTGAAGGTATAAGACTTATGGGTGCTATACCGATGGTACCAAATGGTGCCATGAGTACTCATGACAATCATTGCATAAAATAAGAAAATAAATAAAGTAAGGAAGCTCAGGTATTGGGTTATAAAAAAATAAAAGAAAGGCAACATGCAAGCAAGCATTAATATTCCAGAAGCAGGGAGCCAATTTTTTCGACTTTGGAATATATTTGTCTTTTTTAAGGCTTCACTAAAAAGCACCTTGTTTGTTGGGGTCACTAATGCCCCAGTTTTATCTTTCCAGCCATAGGATGGTTCATGAAGTATTTTGTCTATAAATGCCATAGTTTGTTTTCAATCTTCTAAAGAACAATTGCCTTCACAAAAGTGTATGCTAAGGGGGCAAGATATACTTTATACCTCCCTGATCCACCAAATGGTTTAGTTCGCGGCAAGATACTCTTTTCATAGGATACGTTTTGCCAATAGTATTTTTTTAAGATAATCACAAAGTGAAAATTTATTATTTAATCCCTCATTGAGGGTTTAATTCCCCTGTGCCAATAGCTACCGGGATGCTTCGAATTTTCAAAAGTATTTTCCTCCCGGATCATAGGGATATACCTCGTGGTCTTCCCCCCGAGGTTCTTGATTATACATATTTTTGACGGTATAGTGCTTTCTTTGGGTTTCTTTTTGCGGTCTTAGGAGTCGATTCCAAAAGATAAATTTCAGCTGCTCATTCTGGCAGATTCGAACATGATTTGGAATTTTTCTCTTCCTGCTGTTAAATCAACCCCAACCGCAGGATTAGGTAATTTTAAATTTTTAGTAGCTAAGATCTATAGACATTTGCAGAACTCCGCCATCATATAAAAATTCAGCGTCAGAAAAAGAAGGAGCACTCAATGTGACCTCTGCACCACTGGAAAAACCATAACCTTCCTTCGGAACACCGAAAAAATTTTTATCAAGTTCACCATTGTAGTTTTCATCATGGATCACTGAAATGGCATATTTTCCTGGTAGAACATCTGAAAACTCAAAACTCGCATCTGTTCCGCTTATTTGTGTTATCATGACCTTAGATGCATATTTCAGGAATTTGCCGGGGAAACCTTCCTCGGATTCAAAAATCGCACAGGCGATAACCCCAGTATTGTTACTTATATTTTGAATTTTCACATTAACAGATGGGCATTCTGTTTGAGCAAATCCATTTGACGGCAGCCATACTAAGCTTAGAGCCAGCCAAAAAAGGAGTTGTGAAAATTTTCGGGAAATCCGGGGCATTTCAGAATGCCCGGTATTTTTAGAAAAAAACTTAAAAAGTAGATTATTTAACATTTTACTATTTTTTTTAGATACACTAATTTAATGATAATGTTGTTAAAATGCAATTCGGTAAGAAGAAATAACGACTGTTTTTATATCAATTTTTAATCCCTCATTGAGGGTTTAACCCGCCTGACCGGCTGGGCAGGTTCCCCGAGGCCTGCCCGAAAAGAATTTCATTCAGGCGGGCTTGCTACGAATTTTTAAAAGTATTTTCCTCCCCAAGCATCGGGACATGCCTCGTGGGCCCGCCCGTACCGTTCGGGCGGGCTTGCCCCGAGGCTCTTGATTGTTTCAGGTTCTTCTATATTTATGCAATCCGTTTAAGTTTCAGAGGGGGGAGTTGAGACGCGCCTCGATAGCTAAAGGGATTATCGGCTTTCTTGTTTGTAACTTGATCTCTAAAATATTACTTTTCAGCGGATTACTCACTATTTGCGATAACCGATGTTTTCCACTGGCTTTTTTGCTTCATTTATCAAAAAAACGTCAATAAATATCCAATTATTGCACCGCCCAAAACGATAAATGCGCTATTCAATTTTTTTAAAACAAAGACGACAATTAAGCTTGCAACAGCAATTACTGTTGTACGCCAATCTGTTATTGTGTCCTTCGCCATTTCTACAGAAACGGCAATTATCAATGCAACTGCTGCGACATTTACTGCATCTAAAATAACTCCTATAATCTTTGACTTCCTCATTTTGGGTATTAAAGGATTTAATATTAAAACAAAAATAAATGAGGGAAGAAATATCCCGACAGTTGCAGCAATTGCTCCCGTAATTCCGTTCATTTGCCAACCAATGAAAGTTGCAGTAGATAAAACTGGCCCTGGCGTTATTTGTCCAATAGCGACTGCGTCAATCAATGCCTGTCTTGTCAGCCATCCGTTTGCAACTAATTCAGCGTCCAGAAAAGCAAACAAGACATAGCCACTACCATAAAGAATTGCCCCAACTTTTAAGAAAGTCTGAAATATTTTGAATGCTCCGATTTTCACAGGATCAATTGCCTGAAAAAGAAAAAATGGAATTAAACTTTTTAAACTACCTGTATTTTTTTTGAACAAATACATAACAAAACCAAGTAAACCGCAACCAAAAAGAGCGATTATTTCGTTTAATCCTAATAAACAAGCAACTAAAGTTATACTACCTAAAATTGCAAGTTCTATGTTTTTTACCGCTTTTTTTCCAAGTCGGAAAGCCGCGATTATAATGATTGCAATAACTGCTGGTTTAATTCCGTAAATAAAAGGATCAACTTTTGGCAATTGTCCATATTCTTGGTAAAGCCAAGCAAAAATAGATGTGATTACTACTGCCGGAAAAATGAAACAAAACCCTGCAACAAAAAGACCTTTCCAACCTGCACGCTTGTATCCGCAATGCATTGTCATTTCGGTTGAATTCGGACCAGGAATTAAGTTGGTTGCACCAACAAGGTCAAGAAAGTGTTCTTGTGTCATCCACTTTCTTTTTTTAACAACTTCGTCTTCCATCATTGCGATATGTGCTGCTGGACCATCAAAAGCAATGCTTCCGAGCTTAAAGAATAATTTTGCTATTTCTAAAAGTTCTTTCTTAATTGACATAATGACAAGGTTAGAATATTGACTCGCTTTAATAGCAAAAACAAGGTTGAAAATCATTGTCGTCCGACAAAAGATATAAGATCGCTGCGCTGCTAGATTCAAGACGTAAGACTTCATTTCAACTAATTGAAAATCAATATCTCAAACTGTATAAATTTTCAAAAAGGAAAAAATAATTCTGTGTTCCAATAGCAAGCTCCTAAACATTGAAAACAGTCTTAATCCACGTTACTTATAGCCTCACCGAAATCCTGAATTTTTTTACCGGACAATACTAGTTGAAAATATAAATATTTTGAATTTGTTATGTTGATATTAACAATAAATAAAATGCCTTCTACAAAATGTATGTAGAAGGCATTTCCTTTGGTACAAAGAAAAGTGTGACTAATTCAAATCTATTGTACCGTTACGTTAAAGGTTGCAGCAATATCTGTTTCTCCTCCAGCATCGTCAAGACCTGTATTTGGTTTTGTAGGTTCGTGACGCAGTGTAAACGTTAATTTTCCTGAACTCGCTGCACCAGCTGTAAGGGTGAATTGTGTTCCCAAGTTATTTCCGTCTCCATCTAAATTGGTATACATTGTCGTCACATCCAGCCCACTACCAATAGTGTAGAAAAACTGGTGTTCCTCTGATTCTTCTTCTACTTCTTCAGTAATATTTTCAGGTGGATTCACAGTTTCGTTGAGCAGTACAATGCTACCATTGTATGTAACTCCAGTTGCCAAGTTTCCGGAAGTAACAATGGGTGCGTTAGGACCATCACCATCCAAATCACGGGTTTGCAAGGTGATGGGCGTTCCACCACCATTGGGTATAAGGGTTACTGTTAAAGTGGTAATTACCTCTTCTTCGTTTACTGGTTCTGGCGTATCATCATCACTTGAACACGATATAAATAATACTGTTGCAAAAATTGCTGTTGCTAAAAATTTTACTTTTTTCATTTGTTTTGGTTTTAAAAAATTAATAATTGAGTTTTAGATTTAATAAAAAGTTTCTGCCCAAATCGTCTGCATAATAGCGCAGTCGGTTTAGGTAATTGCGGTAAGAAATGTTCAATAAATTGGTGATTCCAAAACCTACTGTGAGTGTTGATTTTTGAGTGACTTGAAAATCAATGCTTGAATTAAAATTGAGCAAATGATATGCATTGGGCGGTGTGCTTAGTTCAACGGTTTCCATAGTTTCGGTCTCTGGAATAAACACTTCAAAATTGTTATCGGGATATTCGTTCTGACGGAATACATACTCGCTCTGCAATGCTAAACGTAGATTTTTTAACTCTGGATTTTGATAGACAATTTCATTTTTGGTATTTATGGGTGGCATATTTATTAAGAATTCATCACGAGAACGGTCGTAGCCTTTTACCAATGAGAACTGGTGATTGAAATGGAAATTTTCAGAAAAAGCATAAGATGCATCAAAATCCACTCCTAACAATTGTGCATCGGTCTGTCTGTACTCCCATACTTGAAAATTTCCCCTTACCGTTTGCTGGATTTCTGTAGGTTCGATAACCATGAAATCTTTAATAGTGTTTATGAAAGGACTTACTGAAAAGCTGAAATTTTCATTTTCTCGCTGAAAAGTCAACGATACTTTATGTCCAATTTCTGAATTAAAGCGTAGATCGCCCAGTTCTATACGGGAAGCAGAATGATGCAAGCCTTCGCTAAAAAGTTCGGAAGGATTGGGCGCACGGGATGCTATTGAATAATTGAAAAATAGTTTATAATTCTCCTCAAAAGCGTATGTTGCTCCCAAAGTTGCTGAAGCGTTATAAAAATTCAGTTGTGGATTAGTCAAAATCTGATTGTTCAATTCTTCGACTACAATTTCAGGGAAGAGTTCGTCATAATTTCGAGATTCCCAAAAAGAGGTTCGATAGAATTTGAAAGTGTCCATATACGTATAATCAAATCGCCCGCCTGCTTCCACAAGGAAGTTATCATTCAACTGGTAATCTGCTATGGCGTATACCCCTAAATCATATTTATCATAATCTGGTATCAATCTGCGCACTCCTGTATTTGGGTTTGCAAAGTTGTTTTGATAGCCTGCCATTAGACCAGTCTTTAGGCTTATTGCATCGGTCAAGTTAGAATCCAAGTCGAGTATTAATGTGTGGGTGTCCAGTTGTAAGTCCAAAGATGCGTTATCCCTATCTGCACCGCGTCTAATATCAAATTCCAAGCGGTTGTTGCGTTGAAAGTCATATTGTAAACTCACTTTCCCGAAGCCATCAAACCTTTTGAAGCCTTTTATACGGGCTAAATGGTGTGCTATATCTTGTTTTGGCGTGTTGATTTGATATGTAAAATCATTGATGATTAGAGGCCTGCTGCTATTTATGGCTCGAATTTGGTCTTGCGCACCACCCAGATGGGATGCTCTTAAGATTCCGATTTCATTTTTAAAGAGGGAATAATAGGCTTCGATGCCGTAATCGAACCGATTAAGTCCAACTTGCAAAGAAGCATTACGTTCAAAAATCCCAGTATTGCTCAATACATAATCTGGTGCTTCAAAATCGCCAAAACGTTTCAATGTTCCTTGTACTGTTGCATACCATCCGCTTTTATAGCTTTTGGTTAATTGGGACGTCAGCGAAGAACCGCGCCCATTTGATGCTGCCGTAAACAACGTCTTTCCGTAGAGGCTATCTTTTACTGGAACTTTTGAAGCTTCTGCTACAATAACCCCCCCCACTGCATCGCCACTGTACTGCAAGGCACCTGCCCCTTTTATTAGGGTAATGTTGCCAGCCGAATTGATATCAACGTTTGGGGCATGCTCTGCACCCCATTCTTGGTCTTCCATTCTAACACCGTTATTTATGATGACAACACGACTACTGTGAAGGCCATTAATCAAAGGTTTTACAACGGTATTTCCAGTATTGAGGGAAGAAACACCGCTCAAACTGTTAAGGGCATCGCCGAGCGTACCGCTGCTAAAACGTTCCAGTTCTTCCTTTGAGACAGTGTTTTCAAGAATTGTTTTGGACTTGTTTCTGTAGGCTTTTCCCTCAACAGTAATTTGGTTAAGTTCTTCCAAATGATGCTCCAGTTTAAAAGTCTTGGTCGTGTTACCTAATATTTCAACGGTGAATCCTTTAGACAAGCAATAGGGATGTGACACCTGTATGGAATAAGTGTCATTACAAAGATTTGAAATGGTAAATTGCCCATCGAGGTCTGTCTGCACAGCTTGTTCAGAACCTGCAACAATAAGCGTTGCACCTGCAAGTGAATACCCATCGTGAAGGTCTGTTACCGTACCAGAAAGTGTGTTGTCACAAGTTTGTGATATAGATGGAATACTGCTTAATAGCAGTATGAATAATACATAAGTTCGCATACAAATTCTTAATTAACATAATAACAAATATATTTTTGTTTATTAAGAAAGAATGGGTGGTGCGCGAAGCTGAGTATTGGTTATTTTAAAGGAATGGAATTGTAAGGAAGCGAAGTCTGCTTCAATCTTTACAGGAATATCAGGTTGTAATAAAACAGGATATTGATATATATCGTAGTTGAAAGATGCCAAGTGAAAATGGCCTATCTCACACTTTACACTGGATTTATGAATATGAGTTGTCTGTTCCGTGCAAGCAATGTGGTCATGCCCTTCAAAAACATGAAAAAACTGAATGGCAGTAGGTAACATTAAAGCTACAAAGAGCAATAATGCGGCTATATTTTTGCCAATCTGTTTTTTATATTCCATTGTTTTCCTTTATATCGAAAACGTAAAAATAAAGAATCATATTGGAATTAGGACAATAATTACGCAGGAATAAACGTAAGTTGGATTCTTAATAGCTAAATGCAAATTCTATTTTGAGGATTTGAGCGTTAGCAAAAAACAGCTCTTTTGTTTTTTTGTAATTGACTTTTTAGATGCGAAAATATAATGGGGTAGGTTGCGTTTTGGCGTTTTTCAGTTTAGATTTTTGGCTTTTGGGTAGCCTCGGTCGTGCTTAACGCGAGTAGCTTGGAGTAGGGGCGTTTCCCGATAGCTACCTTAGCTCTAGTTTGTTGTTACTTGATCTCTAAAACAATACTTTTTACAATATGCCAGAGTATTTGCGATAACCAATGTGGACAGCTGGTTTTTCTTCGTTTTAAGGTTCAATATGAATGCTAATATGTGAAATGTCAGTTGAAATTAATTTTATCGATGATAAAACACGCTACCAATAAGACTAAAGTAAATTGCTTTGATTGCTTATTTTTCATTTGTTGGTAGCAATAAACACTTTACTATTTTTCGAATTCAGAACAATCATCAGATGGATTATAAGTTCCCGCTCCTTGCTGATATACTAAAGAAGCACCTAAATGCCCTGTATAAAGCAAACCAAAAAGAGCTGCAATTAATAAAAAAAGGCTAACTATTTTTTTTATATTAGAAAACTTAAGAACGATGAAGTTAGGTATCACATTCAGAAATAATACTACTGAATAAACTATCATAGTAGTATAAGACCACCATTGATGCTCCTGAAGAACTTTAGGGTCACAAATTTTTCTTACTTCAATAGAGTAAGCCAAATCCCCTGTGTAAATGGCAATCCAACCACTCAGCACTCCAATAGTTAACATTACAAAAACCATCTGTTTGAGAAAGAGATGATAAATCTTATTATTAACAGCTAAATTTACGATAGCTGACAAAGAAGATAAAAGCAAAGTGACTATTGGTAAATGAACAGAAAGTGGATGCCATACTTCTTCTCTCCATAATGAAGGTATTTCTGCAATCATCAATTTGTATTACTCAAGTATTTTTACAGAAACAGGGACGTTTTTATTTCCTTTTTTCTCAACTGTTATCTCAACTTTAGCGTTTTCTTTTAGTTCATCAAAAGATGAAGCTTGTCCGTCACTTGTCATAACTGTAGTTTCATCTGTGAAATACAATTCAACTAGTTTGTCATCAGACGTTCTAACATAAATTTCTTTTTCGTCTGCTTCAACTTTTTCTGCTACTCCTTGGTAGGTTCCAGAGTCTAAAACGTCAGTATTTTTGTTTTCACCACAAGAGGTTAGCAAAAAGGCACATCCCAATACTAATCCTAAAATTAATTTTTTCATTTTTTTTGCTTTTTTCAAATTTACAAATTACATTTTGATTCTACTTGTTTTTTTAAACTTGATGCTAATGGCCTTGCTTATAAAATTGGATTAAATTTTTAAAGTCAGCGTAATAATTGGGAGAAATTGGATTTTGTGAGTTGAAAATTTCATTCCCAGATGCGTGCATCTTTTTTTTTAGAATTTCGAATTTGATTTATTTTTAAGAAATTTTTATACCTCATGCGCTCTGCTAGAACTACTTTATTTTGTAAATTTAAGTGAATCGAAAAAAGTATAAAAAATGAAAATCACCTATTACGGACAGAACAGTCTATCCCTCGAAATGGGAGGGGCAATTATTATTATAGATCCATTTATCTCTGAAAACGAACTTTCAAAGGATAAGATAGATATCATGGATCTCAAGGCCGACTATATATTCCTGACCCATGCGCATTTTGACCATGTGCTCGATGCAGAGGCAATCGCAAAAAATACAGGAGCGACCATAGTGGGCAACTTTGAAATCTATCAGCACTATACCGAGAAAGATATTGAAGCCATGCCATTGAACCAGGGCGGTACCCGAAGTTTTGATTTCGGAAAGGTAAAGTGTGTAAGTGCTGTACACACAAGTAGCTTTCCAGACGGGAGTTATGGTGGAAACCCCAGTGGTTTTATCTTTATGGGAAAAGAAAAAAGCGTATACATTGCAGGCGACACAGCCCTTACCATGGATATGAAACTAATTCCAAAATGGGCAAAAATAGACTTGGCAGTACTACCCATAGGCGATGTGGCCACCATGGGTGCTGAAGATGCGGTCATAGCGAGCGATTTTGTGGAGTGCAACAGGGTGCTCGGCGTTCACTACGACGCGCTGCCCTTTACCAAGATCGACCATGATGCCGCTAAGCAAACATTTGATAAAGCTGGAAAAGAACTTGTACTGTTGGAAGTAGGTGCATCGATAACCGTATAACTCTAAGACAGATTTATGCGTTCTAGTTGTTGAAATTTTAATTTTAAATTCCTGGTAGGATTGCACCAGGAATTTTTACTATACTTCTTTTAAAACGTCAAAATAAAAAGTAAAACTTTTACCTTTTAATATTCTTTTCAGAAGTAAGGATGTTTTAATCATTTCCGAGCATTAAATTCATAGTCGAGTGAAACTAATTTCAATTTTAGTCAATCAAAAGAAATCTGATCGGTTTATTTGATCTCCCGCTCTACTTTACCACATGTCAACATGGAGCTTCCGTAATATGGATTGCGCACTTCCTCACTCATACTCAACCACTCACTGCCGCCATCGTACATAGGGCAAAACTGCTCGTATATTTTCCAATATGTTCCTTCTTAGCTAACCATGCACCGACTGTTGGAGCAAGTTCAATCCATTCCTCTAAAATTTCAGAGTTAATTACTCTAATGTCTTTCCAAATACCATCTTTCTTTTTTTCTTCTACCCAATCTTTTCCATTTTGCCAAAGTCGTGGTGTTACAAAAATGAAAGTTGATTCAGCAGGATTGTAGCCCAATGGATTCAAAACTCTTTTTGCATAATCGTCATCAGCTTTTCCTTTCGAGTCTTTCGAAGTGCCAAATTCCCAAAGCGAAATACCAGCAAGTAAATAATGAGTTTCATCAGTTACTTCAAGAGTCCCATCCCAACCACCAAGCAAAGCACTTTCTCCTGATGGAAATTTTATACTCTGAATTGATTTGGAAGTCGCTCTAATTAGTTTTCTTACTAATAGTGGAAGTGTTTCTCATTGGCAATCTCTTCTGTTCGCCCAGCTTCTTAAATCTGTTGAATCAATCCATTTCATCTATAGTTTTGATTTATTGCGTTAAGTTATTGAATTCAGGGATGTTTTTTATAATGTTGCCAACGGTAATGGTTAACGCAAGTAGCATGGAGTAGGGACACGTACTTGTCGGCTTAGTAATTTTGTTACTTGGTCTCTAAAATATTACTTTTCACTGGAATGAGCACTATTTGAAGTTAATCGATGTTCTAAGCAGTTGCTGAAGTGGATATATTTGTTCGAATCTTAATAGTCATTTTTTCTTTGTTTTGTTGGAAAATGACTAATTTTTTTCGTAGTTCAAGGTACGATTGGAATTTACGAAGTATATGAGGAACTTAAACAAATAAATAGCATAACTGAGCTGGTTGTGTTTGTTACCTATATTGTCACCTAAATTAAAAAACCCCGCAAGCATATTGCTTACCGGGTTATACAGTGGAGTCGGAGGGAACGACCATAAATTCAATTTTATAGTGTTCATAGGGCATACAAGAGATACTAATTTAATTGGTAACCGAATTGGTCCCCCTTTAACATAATTTAACTTTTCAGGATTTTAATTGATAGGATTTAGGGTTTTTTATTCCATATTAGAATATGGAATAAATACTCTTGGAGATATGGGTAAAGAAGCTGAAAATAAGTCGTTGTATAAGAAGGTTTAAATAAGCTTATTTTTATTTCACTCTGGCAATAACGTACGGGAATTATTAGAAAAGGTGACATTTCAAAAAATTTAAGGAAGGATGTGAAGCCACTAAATTTGATGCTTCTTTTCTTAATTTTTAAACATTTTTCATGTATAAGTAATAAAAGTAATTATTTTTCATGGTTTGTCAGTGTTTTTCATGTTACTTTTGTAATTGAAATTCATAAAAAATCATCATGAATCATAATTTTTCACGAAAATTAACCAGTTTTCATGGCCGAAATTTGCCCGAAAGAGGTTACCTAGTTGGATATGCAGCACTGATCCAATTATTAGAGGAGCAGTTCAAAATAACTTTACCATTACCAGATCTATTAGCGATGGCAACTGAAAAACACCAACGTTATGATCAGGGCTCGTGGAAAGTTTTTACAATCAGACACAGGCCGAATGATGACCTTAAAAGTCATCTGGTTTTTGCCTTAAAATATGAAGCTTTGGATCTCTATATTCTGAAGAAACTCTTTGAAGTAGCTAGAGAAGATGTAGTTCTGAAAATGCTAGAGGAAGAGCCAACAAGCCAATATACCAGAAGGACCTGGTTTTTATACGAATGGTTATTAGACGAAAAACTTGATGTGCCAGATTTAAACAGAGGTTCTTATGTAGAAATTGTAGATGCCTCCATTCAATTCACGGGTCTGTCTTTAAATTCTACCCGACACAGAGTAAGAAACAATTTACCGGGAACTCCGGGTTTCTGTCCTATGATCCGCAAGACTGAAAAACTGAAAAATTATATCCAAAAAGACCTATCTAAACTTATTGAAAAAGGGTTAAGTAAAAAGGATAAAAACTTGATAAAGAGAACAGCAGCTTTTTTATTGCTGAAAGATTCCAAAGCCTCTTTCGCAATTGAAGGCGAATACCCACCTACTCTACGAGCCAGAAATTGGGGAAAAGCAATAGGGCAATCGGGTAAAACACCCCTCAGTATTGAAAAGATTGAACGATTACAGGATATTGTAATAGGAAGTAAGAAGCTTAAAAATATGGGTGTAAGACAGGAAGAAGGATTTATAGGTGAGCATGACAGGGAATCTTTTACGCCACTGCCAGATCATATATCTGCTAAAGCTGGAGATTTGCATTTACTTATGGAGGGATTATTGGAAACTAATAGCCTTTTACAAAATTCCGGTTACGATCCTGTACTGGCCGCAGCATCTATAGCGTTTGGTTTCGTTTTTATCCATCCGCTGTCAGATGGTAATGGAAGAATTCATAGATATTTTATTCACCATATCCTTACCAGGATGGGATACACTAAACGGGGAATGATCTTTCCGGTTTCTTCGGCAATTTTAGATCGCATTGACGAATATCAGGATACTTTAGAGCATTTTTCTAGTCCAAGGGTAGATTTAATTGACTGGAAAGCAACACCAGACCATAATGTGAAAATATTAAATGAAACAATTGACCTCTACCGGTATTTTGATTTAACGAAACAGGCTGAATTTCTATATGAATGTGTAGAAGATACCATCGAAAAAATTATACCTGCTGAATTGGACTATCTTGAAAAATATGACCGAATGACTCATTTTATTAATGATCATACTAGTTTACCTGATACAAAGGTTGATTTGCTGATTAAATTTCTGGATCAGAATAGTGGAAAATTATCAAATAAGAAAAAAGTAAAGCATTTTGAGGAATTAGGAAATGAGGAAATTAATATCCTTGAAGAAGGTTTTGAGGAAATATTTATAAATGGATTGAAGGAAGATGAGCAGGAAAATTAAAATACTTAATGCATATTATTAAAACAGTTATTTATGATTAATTACGATGGCTTGGAGGATTTTGATAATTTGGAAGATATCAATAAGGAGCTGCAAAAAAGAGCAAACCTTCATAATAACAAACCAATAGCTGAATTTGAAGGTTTGAGTCCGTTACAAATGGGTCAGCTTCAAAATTTTCCAGAAGGGACAAGCCCGTTGATCCTTAACAAACTTTCAGAAAAAGGGCTTGAAAAATGCCCTTTACTCGTGCAGGTACGCTTTCTCATCGAAAAAATGAAAGGTGGAAAAGAAATAAAACTCACCAAAACCGGAGCTTTGCCTACTAAATTAGTCAAAGAAATCTATGGTCTTGGATGCCTGAGAAACGATGATATTGAAGACGGTTTTAGCAAATTATATAAAGAAGGCGATGTTCTGGAAATAAATCTTACGCGCATACTTTTAGAAATATCTAGTTTAGTTAAAAAGAAAAACGGGAAGTTAAGCCTGACCAAAAAAGGAGAAAAGCACTCAGATGATGGAAATTTTATCCTGGAAGAAATCATGACTCTTTTATTCTATAAATTCAACTGGGGGTATTATGACGGATTAGGATCTGAAGCTATAGGTCGGGTAAATCCTGCTTTTAGTCTATTCCTACTTAAAAAATATGGAAGTAAAAAGAGATCTGCTTATTTCTATGCTGGATTATATTTTATAGCTTTTCCACAGATACAAGATGGCGACGATTCTTTTAGGTGTTATGCTTTACGAACCTTTGAGCGGTATTTTAAATTTATGGGTTTTGTTACTATTGAAAAGGAGTCCATTCTAACGCCAGCAGACGTTAGAAAAACAGCGTTTTTCGATCAACTTTTCTCTCTTAAATCCAAGTAACTATTTGTAAATAAATTATTTACCTTCGATTTATCAAAGCTGATTTTTCATTACAATGGCTCTCCATAATTTTTATTTCGAGTGGTATGGAGGTTGTCCCGATAATGAGACCTTGGCTTAGCGCTTTGTTCATTTTTTATTTCATCAGCTTTTAATATCCAATTCTGAGCACAGGCTTGCCAGTTAGTGATAGGATTTTTTCCATTCAATTTCCATCCAATAGATTCGTAAAAATTATAGAACTTTTTTGCCTCCATCATACTTCTTTTTTCATTTTTAAAATATTCTAAAACTACTTGTTCATTTTTTGGACTTGTTTGTTTAAAAGAGTTTATTATTTGTTTTTTATTATGTTTATTAAAAGGAACCATATTTTGGACAGGGACCTGATCAGAAGCTGGATAAGTGTTGTCCATTTTTTGATCAGGTTGAGTATCAAATCTGAACATCTCAATGAGCGAACCAATTTGTGGATTATTGGAAGGATGATACTGCAGATACCCCGACATTTTTAACTCCTGAAGCAGCTTATGATAGGTAGTTCTGGAGCGTATTTTTGCCAGTTTCATGAGCTGTTTACTATTGACCATTAATTTTTTGGGGAAACGATTTTGATTCCATACTTCAAAAAACGCGAGGTAAAGACTGCGATGAGCCGGGCAGATATTGTCATCCTCAGCAAATTTCCGTAGCACCCCATTTAGGTGGCAAATATAATTTACATCTTTCATAATATTAAGTTTTATTAAGGTTCGTTACATTCTTAGTTTTTCAAAAACATTGTAGAGGGGGCTTTTTACCGAAGTCATTTAATGTTCAGCAGCCCCTCCATTTAAAGGTAGTTATTTATAAAAATCAGGATGAGTGTCATCTTCTTCGTAATCCCGTTTCTTCTGTTGCCAGTTTTTATTTTTAGGATCTGCTGCCTCTATAAGTGATTGCAGAATTGCTAAAGTGGGTTTTGTTTGATTCTTTTCAATGTCTTTAATTATGGCAATAAGGGCGTTGATTCTTTTTTTGATTAAGGCTTCCAAGGTTTGAACATGTGGACCTAATGATTCCTCAGGAGATATTCCATTTTTTTCAAAAAACTCCATCATCAATAGAAGAGTCATGGAATGAGATCTGGATATATTTTTGCAATAAAGTCTGAATTTTTTGTCTATTGAGATTTTAATGCTCAGCGTTTTAAACTTCTCTTTTTTAAATCTTTCATCCATTTTTCTGTGAATTTTTTACCTGTTTATGAGGGTTTCCGGAGTTTTTCCGTGAAAATTCACCTTTTCTTTATTGCTTCTTTTTAATTCAAAATTTTAAAATATTGATAATCAGCAATTTGAAAAGGAAAAGGAATTGCTTAACACCGCTCTGCGTGTTACCCTCTTGCTATTCCTTTTCGTCCCGTAGGGACAAAAATTTCAACTATTAAATAGAATTTAATAGCCTTTTTTTTAACAGAAAAATCAAATCTATTTTTTAAGACATTCAAAGCAGATCTTTAGAATTAAATACAAGGATTAGGATGAATAAATGAGAATTATGTAATCAAAAAACCGGGTAATAAAACAACCACTCGTTTTAAATTTTATTTTTGATGTACTTATAAAATCTCTTCAGCTAAGAAATGATGTCCCCATTCTGGAAAATAATGAGATGATCCAATAATTTTATATTGAAAATTTCACCTGCATTTTTAATTTTTTATTCTACAGTTGTGGATTTGGTTCAAATGACATCAGATTTCAGAAGAGATTATAAACCTTAATATTGACAATAAAATAATGCTCACATTTTTAAAGCTTTCAAAGTTCTTGATTGCAGTAATAGTTCTAAATGTAATGATTATTGAAAATTTAAGATTACCTATTTATGAATTCCGATGTAACCCAAGGATAGCTATAAAATTTACTTATTGTATCCTGAGCGTTTTCCTTTTTTTTGTACCTATAGCAAGGAAATAATAATATTTAGCTTCAGTTTTTCTAGTATTTGAACGACCTAATTGTTTCCGTTTTAAAATTTACTTTCCGTAGTGCCTTCGCTGTTACCTTTTTTGATGCTGATATAGTTTTAGGATTTATAATTAGGGAGGACTTATAAAAAGGGAAAGCGTAGCGACCGGTTTATGCAGTCTGTACTAACTTCTAAATCCTGTTTTTTTGGCATTACAAAAAGGTAAAAGTCAGTGGAGGCAGTGCAGTGCGTTTAAATAAACCCGGGAAGTATTAAAGGAATCTGAAAGTAGAAAGGAATAATGATCGAAATACCGAGCTGGCGGACTAAATTCAAAAATTAAAGGTTGTAAGGAAGTACTCCGATTTTTCATCGGATGGCGTAATGGAAGTAAATAATTTTTGGATTGTGTCCAAGACCTTTTAAGAGATGCTCTTTGCACGGAATGAAGCCTTTCGCAAAATGCAGAGGAATGTGCTGAACGGTTTATAGATTCCGATTACTCTTGTGATGTAGGATTTAAAGCAGAATTGACTTTTAGATAAAAAGGAAGTTAGTTGCTAGTTTAGTAGAATCTGTAAGTCAGTATTAATTGCGTTGAACTTTTCCAAATTGCTTGACTTAAGTTTAGTTAGATTCTGCAATTTCCATTGGACAGCTGGAAATTTTTCAAAATCATAGATGCTCCAATCTGGAGTCAAATTATTAAAGCCTAGTAAAAAGCTCTTGTCCTTAGCTGTTAAATTTTGATGTATGATTTCAATCAATGTCGATCTAACCTTCTCAAAATCATCATAGGTAAAAGATTCGGAGCTCATACCTTCAAACTGATTAACCATTGCTGCTTTTTGGTCAATTAAATTAGGTTGCAACATTTCATTTAGTGGTCTGCTGCTACTCAAAAGAAGTAGCATAAAACCCTTTTTAATATCATCTGTAAACCCTTCGTTTTCCAATAAGAATTTTATATCGAACAAGTCTCTCGGATATTGACGATCAAGAGCAGCACAAATTTTTCCGCCATATAACTGTCCTATTGACACTACTGGAATTAAACAAAACGCATCAAATTCTTCTTGAGCTTTATTGCATAATTTCAATTCGACAAGTCCATCCAATAAACCTCTATTTATTTGACTAACTTCCAGTTTTATCTGCGCCTTAGCTGTCGTAATCTGTAATTTCAAAACCTTTTCTTTTAAAGTAATTACCGCCTTAGGAAAAATTTTCTCAAGGTTCACTTTAATACTACTCAGCGCCATAATAATTTTTAGAATAGAAGTTCTCCGATCTTCTATTGGAATATAGGTTAAGTCAATATCTACCGACAGCCGTGGCATATCCCTAATAAATAGATTAATTGCAGTACCTCCGTGAAGTGCAAAACATTTTTCTTTTGCCACCTCTGGTAAGACTTGTAATAACAATGAAACTTGATTTTTATAATTACTCATAGTTTGCTAATTCTTTAGGAACAGTGATGCCATACTTGGCAATATAAACGCCATCTTTTACAATAGAACGTTTCCCGTTTCCTATATCTATTTTTTCCGTATCTATATACTTGAGCCAACCGTGATTTGATTTTTCTGCCAAATATAAAAAAAGCCGTTTCACTTTTATTGAAGTGCATTCCTCTAAAAGATCTTGAACTTGTTTTGGTCTAAGGTTATTAAGCCCTTCCATTATTTCATAACATTCTAAAAGAGTTTGTTTTTTAGGTGCCAGATATAGGCATTCCATTAATGCTCTTATAGGATTTGATATTTGTAAACTAAAATTGCCTCGCTCTAAAGCCTGTAATCCTGCTTTTGATGGTAAAAATGACGAACTAAAGTAATTTACTTTTAGACCCCAATCGTAGTTAGTGAACCATGCAGGAAGTTTTTCTTTTCTACCCCCGAACAATGTAATTTGTTGAGAAGAGAATTCTAAATAATGTGCTTTCCCTAATAAAGACAGGGCTGTTTTACCTCCTAAATGTATGCTTGACTCACACTGTTGTTGCATCGCGTATATTGCACCTTCATATGCGGGTTTTTCACCCACTCGCATCCAAGCGCCCGTTCCTATTGAGTAAAGCCAATTACTTTTCTTATAACGATTAAGTAACTGTGTGGAAAACCCATTTTTAGTTAACCATGAGCTTAGATATAAAACCCCAGAAGGCTGGGAATTAAGTAAACGGTTTATTTTTTGTTTTTTTTCCAAACTAATAGTTTCTGTTTTCGACTTTTATTAAACTATAAAATCTAAATTATAGTTTAGATTATTTCAAATATACAAACTATTAGTATGTGTATGATTGTTTTTTTAAACTTTATTTGAACTTCTGTGAAGTTCAACAAGAGGCAGATTTTTGACTAAAAACAGTAGATATCTTTAGTATTGAGCGAACTCCGCCAACAATTTCGTGTTAATATAAAGTGTCCCTTTAAGGCAGTCCGAGAATGGTGTTTAAGGCCTTTAGAGAAGCGCTTTTCCCGGAATGTAGCTTTTCGCGGAATGCAGGGAAATGTGCTGAACGGGATATGAAAATGTATCGCCATTTAGCAGTGTAATTTTCTATAATCCATTATTTTAATTTATAACTACATTTGTATAAGAAATCTCTCATTATGAATGATAAGGACATTAGATGGCATCAACGTTTGAGCAATTATGAAAAAGCATTAGCTCAACTGAATAAAGCAACAGCCTTGAGCGAAGAGAGGAAATTATCTGAATTGGAGATGCAGGGCCTTATTCAATCTTTCGAATTTACTCACGAATTAGCCTGGAATGTAATGAAAGATTATTTCTACTATCAAGGTAATAATGAAATACGTGGTAGCCGCGACGCCACCCGTCAGGCTTTTAAATATGAACTTATCAAAAATGGAGAAATATGGATGGATATGATTTTAAGTCGAAATAAAACCACTCATACTTACGATGAAGAAACGGCCAAAGAAATAGTTGAAAATATCTTAAATGAGTATGTAAAAAACTTCAACAACTTTGAAAATAAAATGCTATCTATAAAGCAAAAAGATAAAAACCTGTAATCGCTATGAAATTTGGTTTGAATGATGCGCTAGTACAAAAGATTCACGATGTTTTTGAATCTTTTCCTGAAATTCGGGAAGCTATTATTTATGGGTCTAGGGCTATAGGCAATTACAGGGAAGGTTCGGATATCGATATAACCTTCAAGGGAGAATTGTCTTTCGATTATCTACTCCAAATTGAAAAAGAATTGGACGATCTCATGTTGCCTTATACTTTTGACTTATCTACCTATGATAAACTTTCCAATGAGGAATTATTGGAGCATATTGATAAGAAGGGAAAATGTTTCTATAATAGAAATACGGTTTAAAGTTAATAGTTATTTTTAAGAAAATGGAAAAGTTTAGGCTCCCCAGAAAATTAAAGAAGCGTCTTAAAAAAGGCTTGTGGTTATATCCGAATGATGAAAACGGAAATTCCTTGATGGCTAATCCACATCGATCTAAAAAAGATTTTCAAGCCTACAAAAAGCGTGTTTTAGAAAATCTTATTAGTGATGCTAATTCAAGAAAAAGACGAATGGGATATAGGCGAAAGATGAATAAAGAAGTTATAGTGCCTGACGATGAATTAAAAAAGTATGTGGATGATATTTTTAGAAAAGAAGTGAGAAGATCTTCTTACGAAACTCTTTTAAGTGCTAAAAATAACTCGAGAGCTATTATTGCTTATTATAATTTCATAAATGCATACCAGCTTATGCAGCAAGGCGAGGTTTCTTACGGAAATACTTGTTGTATGTCAGTAGATCATGCGAAAGAACTATTGATAAAAGCTTAGACTGAAAATTTTCCTTATTTACAACCAGGCCACATCACATTGCGCGAAAGTTTTCAAATTCGAAAGTTAGCAGAAGATTATAAGTCCGGTCAGAAAAGATAGGGTCTTGATATACAGTAATAAATTAGGACTTTCAAAAAAATATACTATTGGTATTTAAAAATCACAGGAAATTTATATTAGCTATTTTTTTCCAACTCTTCAGATATTTTTTTCTGCTTTACATCCAATTTTTTTCTAAGCTCTTGCATATCATCACTAATCTTACGGTCTACAATTTTCGCATAATGCTGAGTCGTTCTCAAGTCTTTATGACCCAACATTTTGCTTACCGATTCTATAGGAACGCCGTTGGTTAGCGTAATCGTTGTAGCAAAAGTATGCCGGGCTAGGTGAGTGGTTAAAGGTTTGGTGATGCCACACATCATGGCTATTTCCTTTAAAAAGGCATTGGATTTTTGATTACTTAAAACAGGTAAGATGCACTGTCCCGCTTTTACTTCTGGATGCCCCTGGTAACGATCAATAATTTGTTCCGCAACAGGTAACAGGGGAATGCTACTTAAGGTTTTAGTCTTGGTTCTTTTAATGCGAATCCATTTCCCACCGTCAATGCCTTTTGTAATATCGGCATTGCTAAGTTTCTTTACGTCAGAATAGGCCAATCCGGTATAGCAACTAAAGACAAACATATCCCTAACTAGTTTTAGCCTATCTAAATGCAAATCTTTATCAATCAGTTTCTGAATTTCTTCTTCATTTAAAAATTCACGTTCCACGCTGTCAAACTGAACCTTATAATTGTAAAACGGATCCCTTTCCATCCATTGATTTGCAAGAGCAATACGCACTATTTTTTTGAAATTATTGACATATTTCAATGCTGAATTATGATTGCATTCTCTAGTGGTTTTTAGAAAATACTCGAATTTGGAAATAAATTGATGGTCAATATCCTTCATTCGAAAATCTTCCGACTTATATATTTCATTTATGAATTGCTCTACATGATTATAACAAGTCCAGTATCGTTTTGCAGTGCTCTTAGAAATACTTTTACCGGAAAGCCGATCCATTTGTTCATTATGCTCTTTAAAGACTTCTAATGTCATTTTAGCGGAGTTTTCACCTGTGCCTTTTAATTCCCTCATTAAAGTAGTAGCCGTAATTCGCTGGTCATTATCTATTAGATCTTTTTGAATTCGTTTTAGTTTATTTCTTAATACTCCCAGATAATCATTTAATTCCGAGGCTTCTTGATTTCTTCCAAGCATTTTCTCCGATTTTGAATTCCATTTTCTGGGATCTACTTTTCTACCAATACTCATATTGGATCGTTTGGAATCTACTGTTATCCTTAGGTAAATATCGCTTTCATGCGATTTGTTGCTGCGGCTTTTTCGCGTGTAAAATGATACATGATGATAAGTGTCCATATTTATAGCATTAAAATGAGTGATTAATGTACACTATTTTGTAATACTATTTAAAACTTTATGACCTTTTAAGAAATTGAATTTCAGTGGATTAATGGTGATTTTGTGTGCAATTTTTCCGTGTTCATAATGGTTACCGAATTGCACACACTTTTTCTGTATTTATATGTGCTTATTTGATATCATAAAAAACAAAAAACCCCGTAATCAGTAGGATTACGAGGTTTTTGATTGAGTTTGTAACTCGAAAAGTGGAGTCGGAGGGTTTCGAACCCTCGTCCAAACAAGTAATTAACATAGCTTTCTTCACGCTTAGTCTTCACTTAATTGTCGATGCAAGACCGGCCGAAAACCACCAACCTTACACGTATTCTCAATTGAGTTTCGGAATTACATCAAGACCCTGCAATTCCTATATTTACTTTATCGATACCTCTGTTGTGAACGCCGTAAATCAAGGCTTCCACGAGGCATCTCGGCTCCCTACCTGGTAGGGATAAAGATAATCCTACTATAATTCGGATTATGCAGCCAAGGCGTAGTTATTCTCGCCGTTTAAAAAAGTGTGAAATATGAGATTTACGAGCTATATCTCAGCGCTCGACGTGCTTACCATCCAATTAGACTCGCTGTCAAATCCAAGTCGACCCCATAAAATAATGAACTTTTGTGCGTTCCCCCAGCTAAAAGCGGGGGTCGGGCTATCCGTTTCAATCCACTTTAATTTCAAATAAATTAAAGTGGGATTTTTACTTCTATCCCTAACGCGGCTGCAAAGATACAGATTAAAATTTATATCTTTGGAACACACATAACAATCTTCAAAAGATATACCAACATATGATAAAATTTGCCCTAATTAAAGAGCGTAAAACTCCACCAGATAGAAGAGTAGTTTTCTCTCCTAAAAAATTACAAGAGATCGTTCAAAAATTTCCAGAGGCAAGTTTTAAAATTGAAGCATCAGATATTAGGATTTTTAAAGATTCAGAATATGAAGAGGCAGGATTTGAAGTATCTCAGGATATTTCAGATTGTGAGGTGTTGCTAGGAGTAAAAGAAGTACCAATTGCAAGCCTAATTCCTAATAAAAAATATTTTTTCTTTTCACATACTATTAAAAAGCAACCTTATAATCGAGAGTTGTTAGAAGCCATTTTAAAGAACAATATAGACCTGTACGATTATGAAGTCATAGTAAAGGCAAATGGCCGAAGACTGATAGGTTTTGGAAGATATGCAGGACTCGTGGGAGCGTATAATTGCTTTCTGGCCTTAGGCTTGAGAGATGGGATCTTTGAGATGCCTAAAGTAGATGTGCTGCCAGATCTAAAAAGTGTCTTGTTAGAATTAGATAAAATCAAATTACCTAACAATAAAATAGTACTTACTGGTTCCGGGAAAGTGGCCCATGGAGCCAAAGAAATATTAGACCATCTTAAAATAAAGCAAGTGGATGTAGAGCAGTATTTGAATAATGAATTCAACGAGCCAGTATATTGTTTAATAGATGTTTTAGATTACAATGTTCATAAAAGCGGAACTAATACCAATACCACTAATAACCATTTTTATAGCTCTCCAGAAGAATACAACTCCAACTTTATGAGATTTGCTGAGGTAAGCGATTTTTTTATAGCAGGTCATTTCTATGGAGATGGCGCACCTGTCTTTTTTACTCGGGAACAGGCTAATTTGGCTGAATTCAAAATAAAATTAGTAGCAGATGTGTCTTGCGATATAGGAATTCCTATTGCAAGCACGATAAGATCCTCAACAATTGCAGATCCAATTTACGGATACGATCCAAGAACAGGAGAAGAGGTAGATTTTAGAGAAGAAAGTGCTATAACTGTAATGGCAGTAGATAATTTACCATGTGAGCTACCAAAAGATGCTAGTAAAGGATTTGGAGAGATGTTTATGAAACATGTAATTCCTGCATTTTTTAATCTAGATATAGATGGCATTTTAGAACGAGCAAAAATGACTGAAAACGGTAAGCTAGCAGAGCGATTTAGCTATCTTCAGGATTATGTAGACGGTAAAGATTAAGTTTTAAGAAATAGAATAATAAAAAAGCTTGCAATTACTATTTACAAGCTTTTTATATAAAAGGATCTACTATTACTTAGTGATCCATAATGGTACATCCAAATCCTGCTTAAAAAGTTCTTCGGTTACACTACCTATAAGAAGCGAAGAAAAAGTGTTTCCACCTTTATCTCCTAAAACAATTAAATCCACTTTAGAGTTCTTTGCCTTTATTTGCAATTTTTCAGCGACTCCGGTTTCTCTTCCTGGAATGATCTCAAGTTCTAATTCTCTTGTTAAATGAAGTTTTTTCACAAACTTCTCATAACGTTCTTTTAAATGTTTTTCAATTTTAAGATCGAGGTTTTCTTTAGGTATGTAAGGAGAGAATTGAACAGGCATGTTATAAACGTGCACTGCTTTTGCGTTTGCGTTAGTGCTGTTCTGTAATAGATCAGTCAACTCAAATACTTTTTTGGAAGCGGTAGAAAAATCTGCTCCTGCCCAAACATTAGTGATTTCTGGTTTTGCGTTTTTTGGAATAGATAGGATATTGCATTTAAGCATACGAAGCAATTTCAGACTTACCACTCCTGATCCTTTTACTTTATTCTTGTTACCAATAATGGCTAGTTGGATCTCGTATTTATTTACGATATAATTTATAAGAGATTCTGAATAAGGGTCTTCTGAAATAAGTACTTCCCATTCTACAGGGGCTTTGAATTTCTCCTCTACCTTTTCATTTAACTCATCCCCAATTATTTCATCAAGATTTAGATTTTTTAACTGTTCTTCGAACAATGCTGAGATTTCATATTTCTTTATATTATGCACAAAATATACCTTATCTACTTTAAACGTTTCCGCAATAAATGAAGCGTAGTTAATTAAAGTGTCATCTATATCAGATAAGTCGAGGGCAACTAGAATGTTTTTAATATTGTACATAGCGAACTATTTTAAAGTGTTTTGCTGATTTGTATTTCTTTTCTTTACTATGTCGGAAACTATTCCTTCATAATTCTCGAGCTCTTTCTGGGATTCTCGTTTTTTAAGTTTTTCTAGGTCCTCACTTAAACCTTTGTAAAGTGAGAAGCACATGACTATTAAAATCAAGGCAAAGGGTAATCCTGTTACTATAGTGGCTGTTTGAAGTGCTTGTAATCCCCCTCCAATCAAAAGAACTGCAGCAATACTACCTTCCGCAATGGCCCAAAAGATTCTTTGTCCTACAGGTGCATCTATTTTACCTCCAGAGGTTAAATTATCTACCACCAAAGATCCAGAATCTGAAGAGGTAACAAAGAACCCTGCAATTAATATTATTGCAATAATGTTAAGAATAAATGCGAAAGGATAATCTTCCAAAAACACAAAAAGGGCAGTGGCAACATTATCATTTACCGCATTTATAATAGTCTCATCTCCAAGAAGCGCTTGATGTATGGCTGTGCTTCCAAAAGCTGAGATCCAGAAAAAAGTTACAATAGAAGGCACTAATAAAACTCCCAAAATAAACTCACGCACGGTACGCCCTTTGGAAATACGTGCAATAAACATTCCTACAAAAGGAGACCAGGCAATCCACCATCCCCAGTAAAATACGGTCCAGGCATTTTGCCAATTGGAACCGGTATAGCTTTCTGTCCAGGTTGAAATTTCAAGAAAACCAGATAAATAATTCCCTGTATTTTGTACGAAGGATTTAAAAATAAAGATCGTTGGCCCTAATACCAATACTATTAGAAGAAATAGCACAGCTATTCTCATATTCCATTCACTCAAAACTCTCACTCCTTTATCTACTCCCAAAACAACTGAAACAGTAGCAATTGCCGTTATTCCGGCAATTAGAAAAATTTGAGTTTGTACACCGCTATCTATTCCAAAGAGGTGGTTTAATCCTGCCGCAATTTGTTGAACCCCCAATCCTAAAGAAGTGGCAAGACCAAATAAAGTGGCTAGTACAGCGAAGATATCTATAGCATCTCCAATTTTTCCGTAAATTTTATCTCCTAAAAAAGGATAGAATACAGAGCGGATAGTTAGTGGAAGTCCACGAGAATAAGTGAAATACGCCAGGGATAATCCTACCAATGCATAAACTGCCCATGCATGAAAACCCCAGTGTAAAAAGGTAAATTTCATAGCTTCCTTAGCTGCCTCGGCAGTTCCGCCTTCTGCCATTGGCGGACTTAAGAAATGGTAGATAGGTTCAGAAATACTCCAGAACAACAACCCAATTCCCATTCCCGCACTAAATAGCATCGCGAACCAAGAAAGGGTTTTAAATTCGGGTTTCGCGCTTTGTCCTCCAATCCTTAACTGCCCAAATTTACTGAAGGCCAGATAAATCATAAATATCAGAAAAACATTTACGCTTAATATAAAAAACCAACCCGCCTTATTTGCAACAAAATCCTGAGTTGCGGTAAAATATCCCTCTGCCTGCTCTTTAAACATCAGGGTTAATGTTATGATGATGATGATGGTAATAGCCGAGGTAAAAAACACAGGGCCATTCACTTCTAATCCAAAAATGGATTTTTTTTCATCACTTCTTATAATTTTCTTAGCCATAAAACAGGTTTTTTAAAATTGGTAGGGAATTAGTTCTTTTAGAATATGAATGCTATAAGTTATTAGATTATTATTAAAAATAATAACCAATATTGATGTTGAATCTAGCTTCCCATTTAGCATCTGGGTTTCCAGAAGAGAAATCGTCTACAAAATTTCCGCCTAACCAGGAATGATTGTATCCGGCAGCATAATCTACATAGGTATATACATTTCCGGCACTTACCAGCACTCCGGTAACATTCATATAAGAGTCTTCAAAACCCTTAGTTTTCTTCTGCATATAACCAAAATCATTATAAAATTGCAAATTGGAAATTGGCCCCCATTCTACAGGAACATTTCTGGAAATTGTTAAAGAATACATATTAAAATGAGCAGCAACTTCGTAAGGAGCGCCATAAGCAGCCATGATTACCACATCTCTAGACTCTCCTTCAGCATTTGCTGGATCATTAGAAGCTGTAATAAATTGAGCCCTTGCATTCCACTTTCCCTTGGTGACCTCGTAATGGGCAGCGAGTGCACCATGATCTCCTAGCTCTTCAGTATCTAGATTGTAAAGCTTGCCATATTCAGCTGAAAAGCCCAGCCTATGTGCAGCATCTTTTCCAAATTTATAAATGAACTTTCCATTGAACTGATTTATTTCTTTATTTCTTCCAACAATATCATACGAATATCTATTTGGAGAACTTTCTGTATTGTTACCAAATCTTAATTCCTCCGCATTTTTGAAGAATGCCAGTTGGTATTCAAATTTTTCTCCGGAATGTATGTATTTTACACCCATATCGTGGTCATCTTCCATCCCAACATAATATGTAAGATTAAAGAACCAGTTATTTGAGTTGTATTGCTGAATTCCAAAAGGGACTTGTGTAAGACCCACATGAATTTGATCTAATTCATTGAATTTATAACCTAGCCAACCTTGTTTTAGGAAACCTCCTCCAAAGCCTTCTGAATATAAACGATATTCGGCGTTAAGAAATATTCCTTTATAAGCAGCTTCGGCATTCACTCTAAACATATCATAGCCAAAATCACCTCCTCGTTTTTTTTGTCCATCTTTCCAAGATGATAGGTTGTAATTAAAACGCAGCGCCCCTCCCAACTTTAATTGTGGAGTATCCTGCGCAAATGTTGGCAATACAAAGCACAGTGTTAATAGAACTAGAAAAAGTTGCTTCGAAAAAAATAAATGGATAATTTTATCTATCATGTAGGGTAATATAAGGTTAACTAAATTTTTTTGGATTGTTATGGGGGATATTTCGAATCTGCAAAACTACGACTTCTATAACGGTTTATAGATCTATTTAGGAAAGCTATAACAAATTGATATTTCAAAATATGCTAGAAATAGCTAATTCTCTAGTTGAGATTTAATTCTTTAAACAGAAAACTCCTACATACAGCAGGAGTTTTCTGTTTAAAGAATTTGCTTGGTTATAATAAATTAACTGTCTTTCTAATGGCTACCAGATTGGTTAATAACTTCTCTAAATATTTTAGATCTAGCATATTTGCACCATCGCTTTTTGCATTGGCAGGATCAAAATGTGTTTCTATAAATAATCCATCCACGTTATTTACAATTCCTGCTCTTGCAATGGTTTCTATCATATCTGGTCTTCCTCCTGTAACTCCGCTGCTTTGATTAGGTTGTTGCAAAGAATGTGTAACATCTAAAACAGTAGGCGCATATTGCCTCATAGTTGGGATGCCTCTAAAATCTACTATCATATCTTGGTATCCAAACATGGTGCCTCTATCGGTGATCATCACTTGTTCATTATTACAATCGGTCACCTTAGTTACCGCATGTTTCATGCTTTCGGGACTCATAAACTGTCCTTTTTTTAAATTCACCACTTTTCCTGTGTTTGCTGCTGCAACAACAAGATCTGTCTGTCTTACAAGGAAAGCAGGGATCTGTAAAACATCTACATATTCTGCTGCCATGGAGGCATCTGAAACCTCATGAATATCTGTAACTGTTGGAACTTTAAAAGTTTCAGAAACCTTTCTCAAGATCTTTAAAGCTTTTTCATCACCAATTCCTGTAAAACTATCTAATCTACTTCTATTCGCCTTTTTAAAGGAGCCTTTAAAAATAAAAGGAATTTCTAATTTATTAGTGATCTCCATAACTTTTTCGGCAATTCTTAAAGCCATTTCTTCACTTTCTATAGCACAAGGACCAGCAAGTAAAAAGAAGTTATTTGAATTGATATGTTGTATTTGAGGAATTCTATCTAGTTTCATTATGTTCAGTTATGGCACAAAGATAATGATATAGAAAGTTATGGGCATTCTAAAAATACAGGAATTCAAGTAGAGAATAAAAAACAGTTTTAAATTTTAAAAACTCAAATAGTTGTAAATTAAGGTAGATTATTAAAGCCGCACATCATGAAAATCCAAGAATTACTAGTGCCCGAATTACAACATGAAGTAATGCTCACCGAGAAATTTTTAAAGAGAATTCCTGAAGATAAATTGATTTGGAAACCTCATAATAAATCCATGAGCGTTCTAGAGCTAGGAAATCATTTAGCAGAAATTCCTAGTTGGATTACAGGAACTATGGAGATGGAGGAAATGATTATGGATGATTACAAACCACAAAGTTAAAGTCGGTTGAGGAGTTGATAGCGGCTTTAAAGAAAAATGCTTCGGAGGCACAAGAATCCTTGAAAAAAGAAGGTTCAGAATATCTGAAGAATTGAAAAATGAGCCTGGGCGGGGAAACGCTTATGGAGATGCCAAGGATTAATGTTTTACGCAGCATGGTTTTAAATCAGTTACCACATCATAGAGCACAATTGGGTGTTTATTTTAGACTGTTGGATATTCTTGTGCCGGCTACTTATGGTCCTTCTACTGATGAAAATGATTAGAAAAAAACTTATATTTTATAGGGGAGAGCATATAGTGAATTTCATAAAATAAAACGTACCTTTGCAGCCTTAAAAATGAGGCGTTTATATGAAAGCTACTAAAAATATTGCAATTATTGCACACGTTGATCACGGTAAAACCACCCTGGTTGATAAAATTATGTACCATTGTCACCTTTTTCGTGATAACGAAAATACTGGTGATCTTATCCTAGATAACAATGATCTCGAAAGAGAACGTGGTATTACAATTACTTCTAAAAACGTTTCTGTAATCTACAAAGACACAAAAATTAATATTATTGATACTCCTGGTCACGCCGATTTTGGTGGAGAGGTAGAGCGAGTATTAAATATGGCAGATGGAGTTCTTCTATTAGTTGATGCTTTTGAAGGACCAATGCCACAAACGAGATTTGTACTTCAGAAAGCGATTGACCTTGGTCTTAAGCCTTGTGTCGTTATTAATAAAGTTGATAAAGAAAACTGTACTCCAGATGAAGTTCATGAGAAGGTTTTCGACTTAATGTTCGAATTAGGTGCTGAAGAATGGCAACTAGATTTTCCAACGGTTTATGGTTCAGCTAAGAATAACTGGATGAGTGACGATTGGAGAAATGAAACAGATAATATTGAGCCATTGTTAGACATGGTATTAGAGCATATTGAATCTCCGAAAATTCAAGAAGGAACTACTCAAATGTTGATCACTTCTTTAGATTTTTCATCCTTTACAGGACGAATTGCAATTGGAAGATTACAAAGAGGAACTTTAAAAGAAGGTATGGCTGTCTCTTTGGTTAAGCGTGATGGAAGCATCAAAAAGACCAAGATTAAAGAGCTTCATACTTTTGAAGGTTTAGGAAGAAGAAAGATAGATGAAGTTGAGGCAGGAGATATTTGTGCTATCGTTGGTCTAGAAGGATTTGAAATTGGTGATACTGTTGCCGATCTTGAAAACCCAGAAGGATTAAAAACGATTGCTATAGATGAGCCTACTATGAGTATGCTTTTTACAATTAACGATTCTCCATTCTTTGGAAAAGACGGTAAATTTGTAACATCTAGACATATTAGAGAGCGTTTGGCTAAGGAACTTGAAAAGAACCTTGCTTTAAAAGTTGAAGCTACAGATAGTGCCGATAAATTTATGGTGTTTGGTCGTGGAGTACTTCACTTGTCTGTTCTTATTGAAACAATGAGAAGAGAAGGTTACGAACTTCAAATTGGTCAGCCACAAGTTATCATCAAAGAAATTGATGGTGTTAAATGTGAGCCAGTTGAAGAAATGACGATAGATCTTCCAGAAGTTGTTTCAGGAAAAGCTGTGGAAATGGTTTCTATGAGAAAAGGAGAAATGACAAGTATGGAAGCTAGAGGTGACCGTATGACTATTCAATTCTTAATCCCATCTCGCGGAATTATAGGTTTAAGAAATAACTTGCTTACTGCAACTGCAGGTGAAGCAATTATGTCTCACCGTTTTAAAGAGTACCAACCCTTAAAAGGTGGTATTCCAGAACGTCAGAATGGATCTTTAGTTTCTATGGAAAGAGGAAAAGCAATTCCTTATTCTATAGATAAATTACAAGATAGAGGTAAATTCTTTGTAGATCCGGGTGAAGATATTTATGAAGGTCAGGTTATTGGTGAGAATTCTCGTCAGGATGATATGGCTGTGAATATTACTAAGACAAAGAAAATGTCTAACGTACGTTCTTCTGGAGCAGATGATAAAGCGAAGATTGTTCCGGCAATAAAATTCTCTTTAGAAGAAGCTTTAGAATACATTCAGAAAGATGAGTATGTAGAGGTAACTCCAAAACATATTCGTTTGCGTAAGATCTATCTTACCGAAAGTGAACGTAAGAGAAATAAAATAAACTAGTACTGAAAAGTATTTATAAAAAAAATCCCGGACTGCAAGGTCCGGGATTTTTTGTTTTTTCTAAGTTTTGTCATTCCGACAAAGGAGGAATCTCTTTCAGAAAAAAGCAGATTCTCTGAGATTCTTCAATCCGCTACGCTGCTTTCAGAAAGACAAAGAAATTTTATTGTCACACTGAGACCCCTGATAAAAAAATTATCTAGCGTAGTAAATTGACCTATGAAAGATGCTGAAACGAGTTCAGCATGAACTGTGCTTAAAAACAAACTTTTGATTGATAATTTTTATCAAATGTTGTTTTGTTTTTTGCAATTGCAAAGGCTTGTTTCAAAAGCTTATTGGCTATTGCTATTTTGATTACCCTTTCCGGCTTTCCTTTTTTTTCCAAACGCTCGTACATTTCCACACAGGCCTTATTATATCGTTTAGCTGTCCAGCTGCACATGTAAAGTAATTTTCTGATCTGGGACTTGCCCATTTTACAGATATGCCCTTTCCCTTTAACGCTTGTTCCCGATTGATATATTCTTGGGCTAAACCCCACATATGCAATCAACTGTTTATAATGATCGAATTTTTCAAAATCTCCGCTAATGGCAATTAGCATAATGGCGGTCTTATCGCCGATCCCAGGAATGGAAGTAAGTGATTTTACGGTTTGTTGGTATTCCTCTTTTCCCAAAGCCAACATTTGTCCTTCCAATCTTTCCTTTTCCTTTTCCAGCTTCTTTAGGATACTTCTAAAGCTTTTTCCCAATTCCTTACACACAGAACCACTATCTTCAAAAGCACCTAATTGGTTCTTTGTCTGTTGCAGCTGTTTGTTCAACAACTCAATAGAGGTGTGGAGTTGTTTCATATCTTTGATATGCTTGGGCTCAGGCTTCCATTCTTTCAAATCTTCCTGCATCTTCAAAGCATAGTTACGGATGACCTCTGCATCCTTTTTGTCCGTCTTGGCACGGTTAAAGTTCATTTGGCTGAAGCGTTTGATTTTTAGAGGATTTATTACAAAAACCCTTACCTTTTTATTGTGCAAAAATGTCGCTAGGTTCAAATAATAAGGGCCTGACGCTTCCATTACAACCCCAGTTTCAGGATCAATGTCCTTGAACATCTTTTTAAAACCTTTCTGGTTGTTGTCGAAAACCTCCTGTTTCTTTTTTGAAAAGGAAACATCAAAGGTTTGCTTGCTAATGTCGATTCCAATAAATTTGTTCATAATGTTCATTTTAAATAAGTGCTTTTTATTTTATCAATCCTAAATGCAGGCTCTCGGCCTAATGAACTGTTCAAAATTTAAGCACTGGGAGAAAGGGACAAGCATGCTGAACTGTCTTTAAGACCAATGACGAGCAATTGTCTTGCTCTTTCTCCTTCTATTGTTAAACCATAAAATTATAAAAGTTTAACAACTCAATAAATCCTATTTACAAACATAGGATGACGGCAGTTAAAAAAGTATCGTCACCCTGAACTAGTTTCAGGGTCTCTTATTTGGGGCAACGAAAAATACGTCAATGGTAGTTTGTCGAAGTGTGATTGTTAAGTTTGTCATTCCGACAGAAGAGGAATCTCTTTTAGAAAAAAGCAGATCTCTGAGATTGTTCAATCCGCTACGCTGCTTTCAGAATGACATTTATGAGTTTTGTCATTCCGACGAAGGAGGAATCTCGATAGAAAAAAGCAGATTCTCTGAGATTGTTCAATCCGCTACGCTGCTTTCAGAATGACATTTATGAGTTTTGTCATTCTGACGAAGTAGGAATCTCTTTCAGAAAAAAGCAGATTCTCTGAGATTCTTCAATTCGCTACGCTGCTTTCAGAAAGACAAAGAAATTCTATTGTCACACTGAGTTTGTCGAAGTGTGATTGTTAAGTTTGTCATTCCGACGGAAGAGGAATCTCTTTTAGAAAAAAGCAGATCTCTGAGATTCTTCAATCCGTTTCACTGCTTTCAGAATGACATTAGCACTTTTGTCATTCCGACAAAGGAGGAATCTCTTTTAGAAAAAAGCAGATCTCTGAGATTCTTCAATCCGCTACGCTGCTTTCAGAATGACATTTATGAGTTTTGTCATTCCGACAAAGGAGGAATCTCTTTCAGAAAAAAGCAGATTCTCTGAGATTTTTCAATCCGCTACGCTGCTTTCAGAAAGACAAAGAAATTCTATTGTCACACTGAGTTTGTCGAAGTGTGATTGTTAAGTTTGTCATTCCGACGGAAGAGGAATCTCTTTTAGAAAAAAGCAGATCTCTGAGATTCTTCAATCCGTTTCACTGCTTTCAGAATGACATTAGCACTTTTGTCATTCCGACAAAGGAGGAATCTCTTTTAGAAAAAAGCAGATCTCTGAGATTCTTCAATCCGCTACGCTGCTTTCAGAATGACAAAGAAATTTTATTGTCACACAGAGCTTGTCGAAGTGGGATTGTTAAGTTTGTCATTCCGACAAAGGAGGAATCTCGATAGAAAAGAATATTGGTTCTCTGAGATTTCTCAGTCGCAAAAAAAGCTCCTTCGAAATGACACTAACTATAAAGATTTCTGTACTACCTCAAAAACACGTTCTCCATCACACTTTAATGTTTTAGAAGGATACTTCAGCAGTAAGGCATAATCATGAGTTGCCATTAGAATGGTGTTTCCGTTCTTGCTTATTTCTTGTAACACCTCCATTACTTCTACAGAGGTCTGTGGATCCAGGTTTCCGGTAGGTTCATCGGCCAGTATTAACTCTGGGTCATTTAAAAGGGCACGGGCGATAGCGATTCGCTGTTGTTCTCCTCCCGAAAGTTGATATGGGAATTTAAAACCTTTGGATTTCATTCCTACTTTATCCAAAACTTCATCTATTCTGCGCTCCATAGATGGTTTTTCTTTCCAACCGGTTGCCTTTAATACAAAAATTAGGTTTTCACGAACATTTCTATCATTCAACAATTTAAAATCCTGAAAAATCACTCCTAGTTTTCTTCTAAGAAACGGTATATCTTTTTCCTTTAGAGTTCTAAGATTATAATCTACTATACTACCTTCTCCTTCAGTAAGCGGAAGATCTCCGTAAAGCGTTTTCATAAAACTACTTTTTCCGGTTCCGGTCTTTCCAATTAAATAAACAAAATCCCCCTTATTGATGGTTACATCTACTTCAGATAAGATTAAACTCTCTCGTTGATAGATTGCTGCATTTTTTAATTCTAGGACAATGTTAGACATATGGTAGGATTGTGATTAAATAGGTTAAAATTATTGGTAAATATACATTTTTCATCTGTTTCTTATATTTCTTTTTAGATGACATATTAGATTCTCTGTAAAGCATTTTATTTAGAGAAAGCATATACTACTGGCTAATTTTATAAAGCCCCAAAACACTTTTTTCTATATTAACATAATTATCGCATCGATGTTGCGTTATGAAATAAGTGTTTAAGTATCTTTGATTCATCAACCTAAAAAAAAATTAATGACACGATATTCCGCATCCCTTTTTGTTGGTTTCTTCTTATTTTTTTCTTCCCTTTTTGCACAACAATCTGCTATCAATACAAACGATCTGGTAAAGTTTAATAAAGCTTTAGCGCTTTATAATAATGAGCAGTTTTTACCTGCTCAAACCTTGTTTGATGAAGTGAAGGATAAAGCCGAAGATGAAAAAACAGTTTCAGACTGTGCCTATTATATTGCAAATGCTGCTGTAAGACTAGGACAGCCTGGAGCAGATAAGTTAATGGAAGATTTCGTAGAGCGCTATCCAACTTCTACAAAAAGAAATACCGCATTAATAGATGTAGCCGATTATTATTTCCAGACCGGAAAATATTCTTATGCCAGGAAGTGGTATGATAAGGTAGATGAAAAGGGAATGAGCCGGAAAGACAAGGAGCGTTATTATTTTAATAATGGGTATGCTTATTATTCTTCTAATGATTTTGAACAGGCTGCAACTTATTTAAATAAAGTGCGCGACTCCAAGGAATATGGTTCTCAGGCCAAGTATTATTTAGGATATATGGCTTATGAAGGTGATGATTATGAGCAGGCAAATGAACTTTTTGAAGAAGTAAAAGGGGAAGACAGATATTCTGAAAACCTTTCTTATTTCCAAAGTGATATGAGTTTTAAGCTTGGAAATTTTGAAAAAGCGATCGCTTTAGGATTAGAACAACTACCAAAAGCAAATAGAGATGAGATCTCTCAGCTTAATAAAATTATTGGTGAGAGCTATTTCAATCTTGGTAAATATGAAGAAGCCATTCCTTATTTAAAAGAATATAAAGGTTTACGAGGAAAATGGACGAATACCGATTATTACCAACTAGGATATGCTTATTACAAGCAGGGAGACTACGAAAGTGCTATTTCAGAATTTAATAAGATCATAGACGGAAATAACAGCATTGCTCAAAATGCGTATTACCATCTAGCGCAGTCATATTTAAATTCAGGTAAAAAGCAAGAAGCACTTAATGCGTTTAAGAATGCAAGCGAAATGGATTTTGATGCCAAATTGCAAGAAGATGCATTTTTGAATTATGCAAAATTGAGTTATGAAGTTGGGAATAGTTATATGAGTCCTTCTGAAGTGATCATTAATTATTTGAATAAATACCCAAACACTTCAGTAAAATCTGAAATGGAAACTTTGCTAATAGATTCTTTTATCACTTCCAAGAATTATGAAAAAGCGATGGAATTGTTGGAAACCAATAAGAACTTCAGCGATAAGGGAGCTTATCAAAAAGTTGCTTATTTCTACGGATTGGAATTATATGAGAATGACGATTATAGAAATGCGAGTATCAATTTCGAAAAAGCCTTAAAGAATAGAGTGAATCCGGAAATATCTGCGAAAGCAGTTTTTTGGAAAGCAGAAAGCGATTTCAATTTAAATAGAATGCAGGAAGCCTTAAAAGGATATCAGGAGTTTAATTCCATGAGCGGGAGTGCAGGTTTAGCTGAAAAAGAAAACCTAGATTACAATATTGCATATAGCTACTTCAAACAAAAGGAATATGGAAAAGCGATCGATTTCTTTAATAGATACGCCAATAATTCTGAAAAAGATAATGCTAGGAGGAATGATGCTTATACAAGATTGGGAGATACTTATTTTGTGACAAGTAAATACTGGCCTGCAATGGAAGCTTATACCAAAGCTATCGATATGAATCTTGGAAATACAGATTATGCAGCCTATCAAAAAGCTATTAGTTACGGGTTTATAGATCGAAACGAAAGCAAGATCGAAGAGTTAAGTAGTTTTACTAATAAATATCCGCGCTCTTCTTATAGAGATGATGCGATGTATGAACTTGGAAATACCTATGTAGCTATGAATAATACTGCAAAAGGTATAGAATCTTATAATAAATTGATTCGTGATGTGCCGGGAAGTGCTTTTGTACCTCAGGCTATGTTAAAGCAAGGACTTATTTATTATAATGGAGATCAGGCTAATAAAGCTTTGGAGCGTTTCAAGAAAGTAGTTGCAGATTATCCAAATACACCAGAATCTTTACAAGCGGTTACCACTGCAAGGTTGATCTATATAGATCTTGGAAAGACCGATGAATATGCTGCTTGGGTGAGAAATGTAGATTTTGTGGAAGTTACTGATGCAGATCTTGATAACACCACTTTTGAAGCTGCAGAAAAACAATATTTGAATAACAATACAGCTGCCGCAAAAACCGGATTCGAGAAATATCTTCAAACTTTCCCTAATGGATTAAATTCTTTGAAGAGTAACTTCTATTTAGCGCAGCTTTATTTTAGAGACGATCAAAAGGATAAATCTATTTCTAATTACAAGTTTGTGGTAAACAAACCAAGAAGTGAGTTTTCTGAACAAGCCCTAGCAAGATTATCTCAGATCTATTTAGAGAAAAGAAACTATCAAGATGCCTTGCCATTGTTACAAAGATTAGAAAACGAAGCAGATTTCGATCAGAATGTGATCTACGCACAGTCTAACCTCATGAAATCTTACTATGAGCTTAAAGATTTTGGAAAAGCGGTTTCTTATGCTGAAAAAGTGCTTAAAAATTCTTCTATAGAAAACAACGTGAAATCTGATGCGCAAGTGATCATTGCCAGATCTGCATTTAGCACAGGCGATGAGAACAAGGCGAAGAATGCCTATGCTGAAGTACTTAAAATAGCAACTGGAGAATTAGCTGCAGAAGCACTTTATTACGATGCTTATTTTAAAAATAAAGCATCCAATTTTAAAGCTTCTAATGAATCTGTTCAAAAATTAGCTAAAGATTATTCAGGTTATAAATTCTATGGAGCAAAAGGATTGGTTGTTATGGCCAAGAATTTCTATGCTTTAAAAGATGCTTACCAAGCCACCTATATTTTGGATAATGTGATCAAGAATTTTAAGGATTATCCAGATGTGGTTAAAGAAGCACAAATCGAATTGAATAAAATCAAGGCGATGGAAGCTAAGACCAACGCTTCTGTAGACACAAGAAACTAATATTATCAAACTAACATTTAAGTACCTCAATATGCAAACCCCTTCAATTAAAAGAAGTCTGTTTTTATTGTCATTTTTATTTACCGGTGTTTTGGTGGCTCAGGATAAACCTTTGGGTAACGAAACGGTGATTGTTGTGAAGCCTTATACACCTTCCGTGAACGATGCTTTTAAAATTAAGGAAACTCCTGTTTTAGGGGATTCTGTAAGTTTAGAAAAGAAACCTATTAAATACAGTATTTTTTCTGTGCCCGTGGCCTCAACATTTACACCTTCCAAAGGGCGAGCAACGAAAGTTGAAAAAGATAAAAGAATAAAATTATATGATAATTATATCACGCTTGGATTTGGAACCTATTCCAATGTTCTGGCTGAGTTTTATAGTAATTTGGAGATCAGTAAAAGTGATAATTTTGGCGTGTATCTTACCCATAATTCTTCTCAAGGCGGGATAGAGGATGTGAGATTGGACGATACATTTTATGACACAGAACTTAATTTGAATTATAGTTCCAGAAACAAGAAGAGTTCTTGGAATACCGAATTAGGATTACAGCATCAATTATTCAACTGGTACGGATTACCAGAGCAAACAAGATTGACTAATGAATTAGTTACTGGTATAGATCCTCAGCAGAATTACTTTTCTGGAAGCCTTGGAGGGGAATTGGAATTATATGATTCTTTCCTGAATAAGGCCTCGGCCAACTATAGATATTTCGGAGATTCTTATGATTCTGCTGAACATAATTTTAAAGCCGATGGAGCTTTTGAAGTTAACATTGCAGACGAATTAATAAGCACAAAAGTTTTTGCAGATGTATTAAGTGGGAAATTCGATAAAGGATATAACGATCCAAATGAGCTGAATTATTCTCAAATGATTTTCGGGATTACACCTAGTTTGCTGATTTTAAGAGATGATCTTACTTTGAATTTAGGAGCTTCTTTTGTGTATGGATTGGATACAGAAAATAGCGATAACAGTTTTTATATTTATCCTCAGGTAACTGCTAGTTACAGGTTGGCTGGAGACTTCTTTATCCCGTATGCAGGGTTAGAAGGAAGTTTGAGTCAGAATACCTACTATAACTTTGCTCAGGAAAATCCATATGTATCTCCAACCTTGAATATTTCACCTACAGATAAATCCTATGATGCTTATGTTGGTGCAAAAGGAAAACTTACCAATAGTATTGGCTATAATCTTAAAGGAGGCTACACATCAGAGATCAATAAGGAATTGTTCCTAGCTAACTTAAGCAATCCTTCTAGTACAGAGGATTACGCCTACGGAAATTCATTTGGAGTTGTTTACGATGATATAAACACACTATCATTTTCTGGAGAGATCAATGTAGATGTGAATAGGGATTTTAAATTAGGGCTGAATGGATCTTTCTTTAGTTATAATTCTGAATTCGAAGCTGAAACATGGAATTTGCCAGAAATGAAAGCCTCTTTATTTATGGACTATCAGATAACTGAAAAATGGTTTGCTGGTGCTAACTTATTTTATACAGGAGAAAGAAAAGATAGAGAAGAAACAATAGACGGGGGTGGTGCATTGGGAAGTAGAACAATTACTTTAGATGGTTTTACAGATCTAAATGCAAATCTTGGGTATAGATTCAACGATCAACTTTCCATTTTTGCAAAAGGGAATAACTTATTGGGAGATAACTACGAACGCTGGTCTAACTTTCCGGTTCAAGGGATTCAGGTAATGGCTGGTGCAACCTATAAATTCGATTATAATTAGCAGATAATTAATCAATTATAAAAGGGCTATTCTTCTGGAATAGCCCTTTTTGTTTTTTGTAAAAATTCAATATGTGGATGATTATTCAGCAGAAATCATTGCTGTCAGATAAAATATAGTTCGTACTGATTATCTGGCAAATATGGGTTTCTTAAGGTTCTTAAAACTGCGCATATGATTATGAATATATCGAACATCTCACTACTCCCTTCGCACATCCAGCATCTAAAGACCAATATCTAACATCTATCATCTAACATAATTCCTTATTAATTTAAAAAGTTTATTTTTGAACCCGGTAAGGCAAAAAATAAATCAAACATTCAATAATACTTATTTCCTATTGAACACAAATACCCTAACTAGATGAGTAAGTTTAAAAGAAGCGATAGATCACGGCCATACCTGAATATTTTAGATTTCATGATTCAGGAAAAGGCATTTTTAGCTTTAATAATTATTGGAATTGTTTTAGCCGGAATTTTTACAGGAAATAGCCAGGCGGCAATGTGGCTTGGTTTCTTTTTTGCAGCTTATGCAACAGTTGCAAATGATAGCATCCAGTCTTTAGGGACATTTATTGAAAGCAATAAGACCAGAAGATGGTGGGTGTTATGGCTATATATTGGAGGTATCTTTCTTGTCACAGTTATTTCTAGCTGGGTTTATTTTGATGGGGATGTTACCTTCCAAAGACTTTTAAAACCCGATGGGACTACCAAATATCCTCATCCGGAAAATTTCAGCTTTTTTCAGATAATTGCTCCTTTGGTGTTATTGATCTTAACAAGATTGAGAATGCCAGTTTCTACGACATTCCTTATTTTATCGGTGTTTAGTGCAGATACATCTGGAATAACATCAGTAGTAATTAAGAGTTTATCGGGCTATGCAATGGCATTTATTTTATCTTTTGCAGTGTGGTATTTCTCTTATAACCTTATTAAAAAATTCTTTAAAAGTAGAAAATTTCATAGGGGATGGAGTGTTTTACAATGGGTAGTAAGTGGGTCTTTATGGGCTGTCTGGGTAATGCAGGATGGTGCGAATATCGCTGTATATCTACCACGACAACAAACACTTACTCAATTTATAATTTTTGCAACTACCATTTTTGCAGGACTTGGATTGTTGTTTTATTTACGTGGAGATAAAATTCAGAAGGTGGTAAGCGAGAAAGCCAGGATCTCTGATATTCGCGCAGCGACATTAGTAGATGCTACTTATGTGATCTTACTTATCTATAAGTTATTTATTAGTACCGTTCCAATGAGCACAACTTGGTTATTCCTTGGTATTATTGGGGGGCGTGAGATTGCAATAAGCCTCGCGCGAACTAAGAAAGGTAAAAAACACCGTAAGAAAGCAGGAAGAATGATCTTTAAAGATTTCGCTTACGCTGCTATAGGTCTTATAATTTCTGTGGCTCTAGCCGCAGCTGCAAATCCTAGTATTAGGGAAGCACTTTTAGATGCTATTGGATTAGGTTAGATATTCAAGTTTATATTAAAAAAGATCGAGATTTGAATCTTGATCTTTTTTTTGCAATTGAATTTCTCGATATTGAATTTTATAAATACTGTAGAAGCTTTTAATACTGAAACATTCTTAGTAAAACCATCCTAATTAGATCACATTAGTTATTTTTACGAAAAATATTAAATATGCTTAATAAATTATCTTTTTTAGGAATACTACTCGTTCTATTAATCTCTTGTAATTCTGAAGAAAAACAATCAGCAGATCTTTTGGTGTTTAATGCACAAATTTATAAAGTAGATTCCACTTTTTCCACTACTGAAGCTTTCGTAGTTAAGGATGGAAAATTTTTAGAAACAGGAACTGTTGAAGCACTCCAGGAAAAATATGATTTCAAAGAAAAACTGGATGCAGAAGGAAAAACTATTCTCCCAGGCTTTATAGATGCACATGCACATTTTTATAGAATGGGCTTGCAACAACAAAAAGTAGATTTAATGGGCACCAATAGTTTTAAAGAGGTTTTGGACCGAATAGTTGTTTTTCAGAAAGAGCGAAATGTAAACTTTATAACAGGTAGAGGCTGGGATCAGAATGATTGGGAAGTCAAAGAATTTCCATCCAAAGAGAAACTGGATAGTTTATTCCCTGATACTCCAGTGGCAATTACCAGAATAGACGGGCATGCTTTATTGGTGAATCAAGCTGCCTTACATAAAGCAGGGATTACTTTAAATACTAAAGCAGAAGGTGGTGCTATTGAAGTTAAGAATGGACAACTTACAGGAATTCTAATAGATAACCCTATGAGTCTTGTTTATGATTCGGTAGAACAACCTTCAAAAAAAGAGCAAATTCAGGCGTTGATGGATGCTCAAAAAATCTCATTTAGTTATGGATTAACTACGGTGGTAGATGCTGGAATAGATAAGGAAACAATTCAGCTGATAGATAGTTTGCAAAAAGCTGGAAGTTTAAAGACCCGGATCTATGCGATGATAAGTAACACGAAAGAAAACCTTGATTTTTACTTAGGGAAGGAGCCTATTAAAACAGAAAGATTAAATGTGCGCTCTGTGAAGTTCTATGGAGATGGTGCCTTAGGATCGAGAGGAGCGGCCTTAATGGAACCCTATTCAGATCTTGAAGGTCACTATGGCGCTTTGTTATCTCCGGTAGCAGATTTTAAGAAAACAGCTCAAAGAGTAGCTAATTCAAAATTTCAAATGAATACACATGCCATTGGGGATTCTGCTAATAGATTAGTGCTTAAAACCTATGATGAATTATTAAAGGGAAAGGAAGATCGCAGATGGCGAGTAGAACATGCACAAGTAATAGATTCTGCAGACTTTAAATATTTCAGCAAAAACATTATTCCGTCTGTACAACCTACACATGCAACAAGCGATATGTATTGGGCAGAAGATCGGCTTGGCGCCGACCGGATAAAAGGGGCGTATGCCTTTAAAAAATTACTAGATCAGGCAGGAATTGTAGCTTTGGGGACAGATTTTCCGGTGGAAGAAGTGAGCCCGTTCTATACTTTTTATGCTTCAACAGCTAGAAAAGATCTTAAGAACTATCCAGAGGGTGGTTATAGAATGGAGCAGGCATTATCCAGAAAAGAAACCTTAAAGGGAATGACCATTTGGGCAGCGTACGCTAATTTTGAAGAAGAGGAAAAGGGAAGTATAGAAACAGGTAAATTCGCCGATTTCATAATCCTTGATAAGAATATTATGGAAGTTGATGAGAATGAAATTCCAAACATTAAAGTCTTACAAACCTATGTGAACGGAGAAAAAGTGTATTAAAATTATCAATTCTGAAATTCTAAAGCTTACTTATGTAAAAGTCCTCCCCTCTGGGAAGGATTTAGGAGGGGATGAAGATTTAGGTGGGGAAGAGGAAAAATTATCTTCCGCCATTGGCAACTAGATCGTTAATACAAAGATCTTCTAATTCTGGGATATTATTATCTATCATATCAATAATACTCCCTCCAAACTCAATATTGGCAGTCATCAAACAACCACTTACATTACAATGGGCCTGACTTTCTGAATCCTCATGATCTACCTGCATTGGGGATCCAACGTCTACCAGACCAAATAAGTGACCAAATTCATGATTAAGAACAGCAGATTCTACATCACTCTTAGCTGTAGAAGGTGAATTATTGGCGATTTTTTCTATGGTCTTACCGTAAAGCACTATAGAAGTATTTCTAAAAGCCGAGCCCAAAACCACTTTATTATCTTCATCATTTTCATTGCTTCCATCAGCCACATAAAGAAAAACAGCAATCTCATCTCCTGCGTTATAAACACTACGCTCATCTGCTTCAACCTGTGCAATTTCTTCAATAGAAAAGGGTGCTTTATTAGAACTGGCTACTGCGCGAGTGGTGATTTTAACCCCATCTGGTTTAAATGTGTGTTCTAATAAGAATTCTGATAAATTATTTAGGGCTACATCTGTTGGTTTAAAACCAGTTACATAAACTACTTCTACTGTTAAAGACGTGAATTTCACATCGCTTAAAAGTTCATTTGCAGAAGCTCCTAGAGCTTTTAAATTTGCACTTTTATCTACCCGTGGAGTTCCATTATCTGAATCGGTCGAATCTTTAGAACAACCAATTATTAAAAGGAGTAATAAAAAAGGCAGGATTATTTTTGGAATCTTCATAGGATGGTTTAAAAATAGGGTGACTAAAAATTAAAATTATTAATGAATATAGATAAATATAAGTAGTAATACTTACGAACTCTAAGCTATAAAGGTTTTAACACCGCCAAATAATCGAAATGCTCGCCTTTCTTAACCAGTTCACAGCTAAAATCATTCCCTTCTGCAGCAAGTGCTAAACTATTATAGTCCAGATATAACCAGTTAAATTCACTAGATCGTTCTCCTTTATAACTAATACTAAATTCTAATTCACCGTAATAGGGTGCATCAGGATCTATCCAAATTCCTCCATCTTCATCTGGATCAAACAAATAACTTAGGTCTGAGGAGTCTATTAAAATTTGTCCATCTTTAGATAATAGCGTTTTTGAATACTGAAAAAATCGATCTAGATTTTCCAACTTTTCAATAATTCCTGTACCATTCATCAATAAAAGAATAGTATCAAATTTTTCATCTTTTAGATCGAAATAATCAATGTTCCTTGCATCTTTAATTCCTCTCGCTTTACAAATTTCCAAAGCCCCTTCAGAAATATCTATAGCCGTGACCTCTAATTTTTTTACATTCTGAAGAAATAATGAATGACTTCCTGCGCCGCATCCAACATCTAGAATTCTTCCTGAGGCCTTTTCTAAGGCAGCTTGTTCTAATGGCGGCATATCTTTAAAATCTCTAAACAGATAAGGAACCAAGATCTCATCATCATCAAAATCTAGAGAATGCACCAATATTGGGGTTTCATCTTTCTCAAGATAATATGCTGAAATAGCTTTACCAAACACATCTATTGTAGCCTTGCTGCTTACTTGCTTCTTCATATCTTTGCGCTTATGGAAGAAATTCTGAAAGATCTCCCGAAAAAGGCCAAAGATAAGCATAAGGAGAATAAAAAGTTCTTTGCTAAGCTACGTAAAAAGCCACCCAAGCATTTGGACTTACAAATGCAAGAATTGCATGAAGAAGAATTTAAGCGCACAGATTGTCTTACCTGCGCCAATTGTTGTAAAACAACAGGGCCTTTATTTACCAATAGAGATATAGAACGAATTTCGAAACATTTCTGGCAGAAACCCGCTCAATTTATTGAGACTTACTTAAGGGTAGATGAGGATAATGATCATGTGTTGAAGCAAGTTCCATGTAGCTTTTTAGGGGAAGATAATTATTGTTCTATTTATGAGGTACGTCCGAAAGCTTGCAGGGAATATCCACATACCGATAGAAAGGATTTTCATAAGATCTCAAACATTACCTTGAACAATACCGCTATTTGCCCGGCAGCTTATAATATCGTGGAGGAAATGAAAAAGAGAATTAAATTGAAGTAGTTAGCAGTTTCAATTTTTAAATAAGTAAGTATTTAAAAAAGTATTCGTGTATTCGTGGCAATTTTGTTTATTACTTATAAATTAGATACTCTGCCCTCATTTTTTTAAATGCTGAAAGGTCTTCTTGCCAAGTAGCTTTGATTTCTTCTGAAGTCACTCCTGCTTCAATTTGTTTTTGAAGTTCTGGGCCACCCGCAAGTTTTGTGAAAAAGGAATTAAAAAAATCTTTCTGATTTTCAGTATTCTTATATGCGTCTACAAGCCATTTCAAATTTATCCCTTCAAGGAATGGAGCATTGCTAAGATCTTCTCCATAACAAAGTTTTCCTAAATGTTTAGGACTTTTGGCGCCATCTAAAGATTCTGGCGCATAAGAATAGTTATAGAAATCCTTGTTCAAAAAAGGAGAGCCATAAACTTGAAATTGTTTATTCGTTCCTCTTCCCGCGTTCACATTAGTACCTTCAAAAAAGCACAAACTAGGATATAAATTAATGGCCTTCGAATTGGGTAAATTTGGTGAGGGTTTTACAGGAAGTTCATATTTAAGAACATGAGTATAATTCTCCATTTCAATAATCTGCAGGTCACACTGAATCCCATTTTTCAACCATTTTTCTCCATTGATCATCTGTGCATATTCTCCCATAGTTAATCCATGAACAACAGGAATTGGATGCATTCCCACAAAACTACTATGAGCTGGATTTAAAACTGGGCCATCAATATAATGGCCATTAGGATTAGGTCTATCCAGAATAATAAGCTGAATACTATTTTCCGCACATGCTTCCATCACATAATGTAAGGACGAAATATAGGTGTAGAATCTGGCGCCTACATCTTGAAGATCAAATATCATTACCTCAATGCCTTTTAATTGCTCTGCTTTTGGCTTTTTATTATCTCCGTAAAGGGAAATAATGGGAATTCCTGTTTTTAAATCTTTTCCATCTTTTATGGTTTCTCCGGCATCGGCGGTACCACGAAAGCCATGTTCTGGTGAAAAAATCTTCACGACATCTATATTTAAAGACACTAAAGAATCAACTACGTGGGTGTAGGACGGGGTTTTGCTTTCCGCAGAACTACTCAAGATCAAACTACTTTGATTGCCTACAATTCCTATTTTCTTGTTCTTCAGTATAGGGAGGTAAGCTTCAGTTCTATTAGCGCCCAAAACTAATTCTGGTGAGATTTTTTCAGTAGAAATAATCGAATCTTTTTCCTTAGATACATCCGTAGCTTCTGAGTTAATTTGTCCAGTTCCTCTCCCGCAGGAAACACTAAGCATAAGAACGAATAAAAATGTATTTTTGAAGAATCTATAAACCATGAATCTATCTTGAATTTAGAATTTTTTATAGCCAAACGGCTTATCCGGGCAAAGAAGTATAAAAGTAGTATTTCGGCACCGATTATAAAAATTGCAATTGCAGCAATCGCTATTGGGGTGATTATGATGCTAGTTTCTTTTGCAACCGGGATGGGGCTTCAGGTTAAGATACGTGAAAAGATCGCAGCTTTTAATGGGCATATCACTATTCAGAGTTACGATAATAACAGTTCCCAAGTTTCTTTAATGCCTGTTTCTCTTGAACAGGATTTTTATCCAGAATTCAAATCGGTAGAAGGTATTACGCATGTTCAGGCTATTGCTACAAAGGCCGGTATAATTAGAACAGAAACCGATTTTGAAGGAGTTATTGTAAAAGGAGTTGGTGCAGATTTTAAATGGGAGAACTTTACCGACTTTTTAGTAGATGGGGAATTGCCAGATTATACTGATAACCTAAATGAAGATGTCCTCATTTCTCAATACATCGCTAATAGATTAGGTTTTAAAGTTGGGGATAAGATTATCACCTATTTTCTTAGGGAAGATGCTAGCAGACCACCATTGTTAAGAGCTTTTATGGTAAAAGGGATCTACAATTCCGGCTTTCAGGAATTTGATAAGCTTTATATGCTCTCAGATATCCGACATATTCAGCGAATTAATGGCTGGGATAAAAATCAGGTAGGAGGATTTGAAGTGTTTATTGAAGATTTTGATGAATTAGACCTTAAAGGTGCAGAGGTTTATGACAACACCAATTCATTTTTGGATACCCAGACTATCAAACAGAAATACGCTTCTATTTTTGAGTGGGTCTCTTTATTCGATTTTAATATCGCACTCATTATAGGTATCATGATTCTGGTTGCAGGAATCAATATGATTACCGCGCTGCTGGTTCTAATTTTAGAACGCACACAGATGATCGGGATCTTAAAGGCACTTGGTGGTAGTGACTGGAGTATTAGAAAGATCTTTTTATACAATGCTTCCTATTTAATTCTCTTAGGTTTATTCTGGGGAAACCTTATAGGATTAGGTTTGCTTTTTATTCAGAAGTATTTCAAACTTTTCCCATTAAATCCAGAAACCTATTATGTTACTGAAATTCCAGTTTATATTGGTTGGGAATATATTCTAGGTGTGAATATTGGAACTTTGGTCTTATGTCTTCTCATGCTATTGATCCCTTCTATAATAATCACCAAGATCTCACCAGTAAAAGCAATGAAATTCGACTAACTACTGAGTTACTGTATTTACAGATTCACTCAAAACCTTGCAAAGTGATATTCTGAAGAGTATCTTTGCACTTTCAAAAATAAAATATGGAATACGCTGAAAATATATTAGGAACCATTGGGAATACCCCACTGGTAAAAATGAATAAGCTTACCGCAGAGATTGATGCATTAGTATTAGCAAAATACGAAACTTTTAATCCGGGAAATTCTGCAAAGGATAGAATGGCTGTTAAAATGATCGAAGAAGCTGAAGCTAGTGGAAAACTAAAACCAGGAGGCATCATTATAGAAGGAACTTCAGGGAATACTGGAATGGGATTGGCACTTGTAGCAATCATTAAAGGATATAAAATGATTTGTGTGCTTAGTGATAAGCAAAGCAAGGAAAAGATGGATATTCTTAGAGCTGTTGGAAGTGAAGTAGTGGTTTGCCCTACAGATGTGGCTCCAGAAGACCCAAGATCTTATTATTCTACCTCTAAACGTTTAGCTGAAGAAACGCCTAATTCTTGGTATGTAAATCAATATGATAATCCGGCGAATACACAGGCGCATTACGAAAGTACAGGTCCGGAAATTTGGAAACAAACAGATGGTAAGGTCACACATTTCGTAGTAGGAGTAGGGACAGGTGGAACTATTTCTGGGGTTGCTAAATATTTGAAAGAGCAAAACCCAAAAATAAAAATTTGGGGAATAGATACCTATGGATCGGTATTCAAGAAATATCATGAAACTGGGATCTTCGATGAAAACGAAATTTATCCTTATGTAACTGAAGGAATTGGAGAAGATATTCTTCCTAAAAATGTAGATTTTTCATTAATAGATGGTTTCACGAAAGTAACCGATAAAGATGCTGCAGTTTATACTCGGAGACTTGCAAAAGAAGAAGGAATGTTTCTTGGAAATAGTGCGGGAGCTGCTGTAAAGGGACTACTTCAATTAAAAGAACATTTCACAAAAGATGATGTAGTTGTAGTCTTGTTCCATGATCATGGAAGTAGATATGTGGGAAAAATGTTCAATGACGAATGGATGAAGAAAATGGGTTATATAGAATAATTATCACAAAAATAGATTTTAGGAGACGCCCGATGGGCGTCTTTTTTATTTACGGAATTGCAAAAAATAAAAGATCAAACTTCCGCTTAGATACATGATAACATCCAGAATATCTGCAGTATATCTGGGTTCTACCGGAGGAAGGTAAATTTCAAAGTAGACGGCATAAAGTACGGTTAATGAAAGTGTGGTGAAGAGGGAGAGTCTAATTGTATAATCTCGTTTTATAAAATGAACTGCGTGCAGACATATAGTAAGAACTATGGGCATACATAAAAAGTTATTTACATAAAATCTCGCCCAATTAGGAAGAGCTATCTCAAAATAGTAGGATAACTGAATGCCAATAAATATGAGAAGGAAAAAGAAAATAACGTAGCGAAGAATTTTCATAATAAAAACACGGAGACTACAAAAGCGATAGCCATTCCTATTGCCATTACAATGATCCAAACGGTGAAACCAGCCCTGGCAAAGAACCGAATAAACTTATTGGGATGTTCGCGTAAAGACGTACCCCCTTTTTTTGTGCCAGGAGTATCATTTGGGGGTTTTACAGAACCTATTCCGTTATCTGGCACCGACTTTTTATTTTGGTCTCCTGAATTGGCTGAATTGGTTGGGCTCATAAAGTTTATTTAATTAAATATAAGATAAATAAAAACAGCACTTCAGCAAAAAAAACTAAAGCCTTTTTAGTCCCGGGTTAACTAAGAATTAGCATTCGACACCAAATAAGAACACCCCACAGTAAGGTGAAAATGCCTTTTTAATCGCTCATTGAGGGTCCATTTCTAGGCCCAATAATTATCGGGACATATCTCGTTGGCTTTCCACGAGATTCTTGGTCTAAAAAGGTTTTATTCCCAACCCCAAGGAGCTTCCGGAGCCTCTACAGGATTAGAGAGATCAAAGTAAACGTTGAAAGCAGGATTATCTGTTCCAATTCTTTTCAGGTTGTAAGAAAAAATAGATTCATCAAGTGTGATCCACCATACGTTTGTAGCAGCATAACCTATGAGATCTCTGGTTTCCTGATCTGCCGGAAAAAACTGAAGCTTGTCAGACCCTGTATTAGTGCTGATTCCGCCATATTGTGTAATGGCGTCCTCACTACCATCTTCGTGACGATGATCGTGTTTTAATTTTATTCGATCTCCTTCTAAAGTTAAAACCCAAGTACGGGATTTATCAGCTCCCACATAGAAAGGGATTTTAATAGTATTTTCATCGCAAGCCAAAACATACATCACTAATTTTTTTCCAGAAAAACTGTCATTTTTTATAGATTCATCTAGCTTTCCTTCATATGCTTTTCCACAGTGTTCTTTTAAGTTATTCCAGAAAATTTGAGCTTGATTTTTATCTTGAGCGAGACTGTTGTCGGCAAAAATAAATACGAACAATAAAAACAAATACTTCATAAATTAAATTTTTTCTAAATATACTATTTCAAACTCTTATATGTTTATTAAAATGGATTGTAGGTATTCTTATATAAATTACATTTCACCATAAATTAAAATCTTATGAGATTAGTTTTAGTTGTCTTTGGTTTACTATTATTTATGATGAGTTGCAGTAGCTCTTCAGAAGCTTTGAAGCCTGATGAAAATGAGATTTCAGATAGCCCGGATAACTTGAGTTATTTGGCACTTGGGGATTCATATACCATTGGAGAAAGCATAGCTGAGGATTTGCGATGGCCTGTTCAACTTGTTAATCAATTACGGAATAAAGGATTAGAAATTAATGCGCCACGGATTATTGCTAAAACAGGTTGGACCACAGATAATTTATTAAACGCAATAGATGCCAATCTTGGCAATGAGAGATATGATCTTGTTTCTGTTTTAATTGGAGTGAATAATCAATATCAGAATAAATCTATTATAGATTATGAAGCAGATCTCAAAACCATCTTTACTGAAGCCATACAAGCTTCTAAAACAGGGAAAGAAGGTGTGTTTGTAGTTAGTATTCCAGATTATGGAGCTACTCCATTTGGCGCTTCCAATGCTGAAGAAATAGGGAAAGAAATTGCCGAATTTAATGATGTTCTAAAAAAAGTGGCCAATCAATTTGATCTTTCTTTCTTTAATATTATGCCAATATCTAAAATGGCGAAATCTGATAGATCTCTGGTAGTCAAGGACGGTTTGCTTCCAAGTGGGAAGATGTATACACTTTGGGTGGATCTATTTTTTGATGAGGTTCTTGAAAAGTTGCAATAAAAATTTCTTGAATATTTTTAACACATTATGCATCAAATAGTTAATTGTAAAAGCTTTACATTTATTTGATGCAAGAAGACTTTCTACATTATCTATGGAAATTTAAAAAGTTCGATTTTAGTAAAGCTATTACTACATCGAATTCTAACATTACGATTCTTGATATTGGGACTCACAATCATCTTTCTGGCCCCGATTTTTTCAATGCTAAAATTGAAATTGATCATCAGCTATGGGCTGGAAATGTAGAAATTCATTTGAAATCTTCAGACTGGTATCTCCATCGGCATGAAACAGATCCTAATTATGACAATGTGATACTGCATGTAGTTTGGGAAGATGATAGTGAGGTTTTTAGAAAAGACAATTCTGCAATTCCTACTTTGGAATTAAAGGAGCTAGTGCATCCGGACTCTCTAGATAAGTATAGATCTTTACTATTGAACGGGTCAAAAAAATGGATCAACTGCGAAAAAGATTTTCATCTTTTCGATGATTTCACAATGAATAACTGGTTAGAGCGGGTTTATTTTGAAAGGTTGGAGAAAAAGTCCATCAAGATTATGGAAATGCTGAAATCTACAGAGAACAATTGGGAAGAAGTTCTTTTTAAATTGCTTTTTAGAAATTTCGGACTAAAAGTAAATACTGATGCTTTTGAAAGTATTGCCAACAGTATAGATTTTAAAGTGATCCAAAAACTCGGAGACTCTTCTTTTAAAATGGAAGCCCTGATCTTTGGTCAAGCTGGTTTATTAAATGAAAATATAGATCAATCCTATTTCGCATCTCTAAAATCTGAATATCAATTTTTACAACAAAAATTCAATTTGGATAATTCTTCAGTGCTCCTGCCGCAATATTTTAGATTAAGACCAGATAATTTTCCGACTATCAGGCTGTCACAATTAGCAGAACTTTATAGTAATATTCCGCATTTATTTTCAGAGATTATTAAGAGTAACAGCAAAGAAGAATTTTATCGTCTTTTTAGTTCTAGCACTTCAGAATTTTGGGAAACCCATTATACTTTTAAAAAGGAACATAAATGCAGAAAAAAGAAGCTCACCCAAAGTTTTATTGATCTTTTAATTATAAATACTATAGTTCCTTTTAAGTACTGCTACTTAAAGGAAACTGGAGATATGGAGACTTTAGAGACGCTTAATATTGTTGAACAAATAAAGCCCGAGAAGAATTCGATTGTAGAAAATTTTAATACTTTAAGATCAAAAACCGCGACTAACTCGTATCATTCTCAAGCTTTAGTTGAGCTCAAAACTGAATACTGCGATAAAAATGCGTGTTTACAATGTGGGCTTGGTGTAAAACTTATTCATGGATTGGTATAGAATAATAGTTATATTTGAAAAGTGTTAAAACTTGTATATTCCATAAGGCATTATTTTGAGAGAAACGGCTTTTATGTTTCTTCGCGATTAGCAGATAAACTTGGTATTCGCGCTAAAACGATCAGGCTATTTTTTATCTACCTTTCATTCGCAACCCTAGGACTGGGTTTTGCTTTTTATCTAACATTTGCTTTTTGGCTCAAATTGAAGGACTTGGTTTATACTAAGCGCTCCTCGGTATTTGATCTATGAGATTTTTAATTAATCCCTCATTGAGGGTTTAATTCCCGGTCCCGATAGATTCTGTGTTAACTAACAAAAGGTTTTCTCTTTTATTTTATTATTTTTGTTACTCAAGACGGCTATAAGCTAGTCTGTAAAAGGATACTTTCTGCATTTGCATCTAGTGTCCTTTTTTGTTGATGATCATTGTCAAACCTAGTTTTATTCTTATCTACTACAAATATAAGTTCTAACATTTTTCTCTGAACAGCTATCAGTGCTTTCATTTTAATCCCGCTTTTGGCAACTATTCTCGCATATAGATCTCTATGAGATTTATTATACTTAACGGATGATAGAGAAGGTAGATGTAATGATTTTCTAAGATGCCTATTTCCTTTTTTCGATATCCGCGGTTTACCCTTTACAGATGTACCTGATTGTTTTTCCCTAACATCTAGACCCGCATAACCAGTCAACTGTTTTTTATTCCTTATTAGCTCGAACCCATTAGTCTCAGCTAATACTATGACCGCCGTCAGCTCTCTCACGCCAGGTATAGTGCATATATTCTTTACTCTCTCCATAATATCAGGATAATCCTTTAGCAACGTTGCTATATCCATTTTGATTTCTTTCTCTTGTCCGTTGAGAAATTTGATTCTCTCTGCAATGCGTTTTAGACTTCTTTCGTTTGGCACAGCTTCTGCTTTTTCTGCGTGTAGCTGATTTTTGACCATTGATCTCTGATCTACTATTTGATCACGCTCTCGGGTTAATTGCTTGAGCTGTCTATAAGCCTCTTTTGGACGATTCCAGTTATCTAGCTTACGTTCAAGACCGAACCTCATTATAGCTTGAGATGCTGTCTTATCAGTAATAGTGTTTATGTCCAATGTCCTAAAAAAATTACTAATCTTATTAGGCAATACAATACTTAAATCAAAACCACTTTCATCAAGGGCATAGGCGAGTTTTTCATGATAAACTCCGGTAGCTTCCATGACATATCTAACGCTATTTGCATTATTACTGTTGCTAGCTACCCAATCGATAAAATATTTTATACCATTTTCAGTATTTTTAAACACTTTGTATGATATGATTTCAATGTCCAAATTCTCATAGAGCCTTCCTAGAGATACAACTAATTCCTTTTGAGCTACATCAATACCTGCAACTTCCTTTAAAACTTTTTTCACGTGTTCAAATTTTTTAAATTAAAAGTGAAAAATCTCTGTTCGTCTTTTCTCCTGGTTGGATATTCTGGATACCGTTAAGGTTCCTTACATTCTGTTCAAACTCTACGAGATATAAAAGGATAAGGTCCTATCTATCGGTCGATATATCTTATGATTATCTAGCCATCGGTTGACTCTTACCCTCTTTCACTTATATCTGTAAAACTAGAAATTTATTCCAAATGCAAACATAGGAGCCATCGGGATGCATCGAATTTTTAAAAGTATTTTCCAGTTCATACATCTTATGTTTGCCCCGAGGTTCTTGATTTCTAAAATTTAAGACGAAATAATTCTAGTATTTGTAGTCTTTCTATCTAAACGTTCTAGGGTATAAATCTACGGAAGGAAAAGGCATTGTAAATCCAGAACCTTGTATGGTCTTAAAAAAGAATTCTAAATTAATCTTGATTGGCAGGCCGAATCAGATAGCTGAATTAAAACAAATTTATCATGTTTAATAATTCCTTAACATTTTAACTAGTAAAAATTTGAAAAGGGTTAATTTTTTAGCATCTTGCCGCTGCAATAATTCACAAAATATAAATTAATACCTTACAACTCCAATGAAGAAAATTTTATTTTCCTTATTAGCAATCTTTTCCCCATTACTAATTTTCGCTCAAGAACAAACAGCCTCACAGGTAATAGACGAAACTTTTCGTGCATATACCAGCTGGTTTGTAGACCTAATATTTTATGAAATTCCCTTTTCTGAATATTATCAAATTCCTTGGGTACTAATAGTATTAATTGGGGGTGCATTATATCTTACTATTTATTTTAAGTTTATAAATATCACTGGATTCATTACTGCGTTTAGAGTAGTTAAAGGTCAGTATGAAGATATCGAAAAACATGGTGCAAATACCTTATATGGGGATGTTACACCAAATGAAGGTGAGAATATAATTGAAACAATAAGAGATGATAGTGCAGACGGAGAAGTTTCGCACTTTCAGGCTTTAACTGCTGCTTTATCTGCAACAGTTGGACTAGGTAATATTGCAGGTGTTGCTGTAGCACTTTCTATTGGTGGTCCGGGAGCAACTTTCTGGATGATTTTAGCTGGATTTTTAGGAATGGCTTCAAAATTTGCAGAGTGTACACTCGGTGTGAAGTATAGAGATGTAGGTGAAGATGGAACTGTGTATGGAGGGCCAATGTATTATTTAAGTAAAGGGCTTAAGGAAAAAGGCTATGGAAAAATCGGGAAAGTTCTAGCTGTTGTGTTCGCTGTTTTTGTAATTGGTGGATCTTTTGGTGGAGGAAATATGTTTCAAGCCAACCAAGCTGCTGCACAATTTGTTCAGCTTTTTGAATTGACAGGTGGTAATGCAGGTTTTTATTTTGGTTTAGTAATGGCAGCTTTAGTAGCTGTAGTGATTATTGGAGGAATTAAAAGAATTGCGAGTGTTACTGAGAAAGTAGTGCCTTTTATGGCAGGAATTTATGTTTTGGCTGCTCTTGTTATTTTGGCAGCTAACTGGCATTTAATAGATGATGCTTTTAATTTAATTTATCAAGGTGCATTTACTGGGCTAGGAATAGCAGGTGGATTAATTGGTGTAATGATACAGGGTATTCGTCGTGGCGCCTTTTCTAACGAAGCTGGTGTTGGATCTGCTGCAATTGCTCACTCTGCGGTTAGAACTAAATATCCAGCGAGTGAAGGTATTGTTGCTTTATTAGAGCCGTTTGTAGATACAGTAATCATTTGTACTATGACTGCTTTGGTAATTATTATTACAAACCTGGAAGGTGGATTCATGACTTACGGAGTGCCAATTACAGAAGGAGTAGAGCTTACTGCAATTGCTTTTGACTCTGTGATACCTAATTTCTCTATAATTTTAACGATAGCGGTAATTTTGTTTGCTTTTTCTACTATGATCTCTTGGTCGTACTACGGAATGCAAGGTTGGATATACCTTTTCGGAAAAGGTAAAATAACCGATCTGGTTTATAAGGGACTGTTTTTAGTGTTTGTTGTAATTGGTGCTTCTATTAGTTTAGGTGCAGTAATAGATTTTTCTGATGCAATGATCTTTGCGATGGTGGTACCAAATATTATTGGAGTACTGTTTTTAACTCCAGTAATCAAAAAGGAACTTACTAGGTATCTGAAGGCTATTAAGCTTAAAAAGGAAGCTATAGATGATGGAGCAGAAGATCATCAAAAGAATATGTAAATCAAGAACCTCGGGGCAAGCCCATGAGGTATGATTTGGAAAATACTTTTAAAAATTCGAGTCAAGCCCGCCTGAATGAAATTCTTTTCGGGCAGGCCTCGGGGAATTAAACCCTCAATGAGGGATTAAATAAAATATTTTATTATATAAATCCCACATTACTTTTAATAGTAGTGTGGGATTTTCTTTTCTATTATTTTTTAATTAGATGGTAATTCTAAAAAAATGACTTAATTTAATACTTAAGTTCAAATGAAAAGTATTAAATATGAGTAATTTGAGTTCTTATTTTATCTTTAGTAAGAGTCAGCGGAATGGGATCTTTTTACTGGTACTGCTTATCATTATCTTTCAATTGGTCTATTTTTTCGTAGATTTTAGTTACGAGGATAATATTTCAAAAGAAGATTTATCAAGAATTACTCATTATCAAAAACAAATAGATTCTTTAAAGCAAGTAGGTATTGCTGAAGCTGAGATTAAGATCTATCCGTTTAATCCAAATTTAATTACAGACTATAAGGGCTATACTTTAGGGATGTCTGTAGAAGAAATAGATAGATTATTTCAATTTAGGAAGACTAATAAGTGGGTGAATTCTCCAAAAGAATTTCAAAATGTAACGCTGGTTTCAGACAGTCTTCTAAATAAAATCTCTCCGTATTTTAAGTTTCCAGACTGGGTTCAAAAGGCTGGTCAAAATAAGAGTTCAAGCTTAAGTAAGTCCACCTCTTCCTCTATTCTTAATAAGAAAGATTTAAATGCGGCATCTTTAGAGGAACTTATTATGGTGAAAGGAATTGGCGATGTTTTGGCGACTAGAATTATAAAATATAGATTGAAAACTGGAGGTTTTATTTCAGATATTCAGTTAAAAGATATTTATGGATTAAATCTTGAAACAAGAAAGGAGCTCTTAAATAAGTTTTCAGTTCTAACAAAATCAGAGGTAGTTATATTTAATATTAATAAGGCTTCTGTTTTAGAAATCGCTTCAGTTCCATATCTAGATTATGAACTGGCTAGAGAGATCGTCAATTATAGAATACTCCATGAAAGAATAGGGACATTTGAAGAATTGGCAGAAATTAAGGGGTTTCCTTCAGAAAAAATTGACAGAATAGCCTTATATTTGACCTTAGAATAGGAATTCGGAATAAGGTAAGAACTTGGTTAGTGTAAATTCTGCTTTTCTATGAGTTTGTTGAGATATACTTCCGAAGAATAAATACTTACTTTACCTTATCTTTAGTTTTATATCAACCCTAACATTATAGAATTATACTTTATGAATAGCATGTATTTTACAGAGGAACACGAGCTTTTTAGAAAGAGCTTTCAAGAATTTTTGAAAAAGGAAGTGGTTCCACACATAGAAAAATGGGAGAAAACTGGAACCATAGAACGTTTTATATGGGGAAAGTTTGGAGAGATGGGGTATTTTGGACTAGGATATCCAGAAAAATATGGTGGATTAGAAGTAGATCTGTTTTATACCGTTATTTTCCTAGAAGAACTTCAGAAGATCAATTCCGGGGGTTTTGCAGCAGCAATGTGGGCTCATTCTTATTTAGCAATGACTCATTTAAATGTTGAGGGTAGCGAGGAAATCAAAAAGAATTACTTAGAACCGAGTATTGCAGGAGAAAAAATAGGTTGTTTATGTATTACTGAACCTTTTGGAGGGTCTGATGTTGCAGCTATGAGAACTACTGCAGTTAAGAAAGGCGATAAATACGTAGTTAATGGTTCTAAAACCTTTATTACAAACGGAGTTTATTCAGATTATTTAGTGGTTGCAGCTAAAACCAGTCCAGATAAAGGAGGGAAAGGAATGAGTATATTCCTTATGGATAGGGATACACCTGGAATAACTGCTACTAAATTAGATAAGTTAGGTTGGAGAGCATCGGATACAGCAGAAATAGCTTTTGATAATGTGGAGATCCCGGCTTCTAATTTAATGGGAGACGAAGACAAGGGATTCAATTATATTATGCAACATTTCGCTTTTGAAAGATTGATAATGGGTGTGAACGCACATGCAAGAGCAGAGTTTGCATTAGATTACGCTATAGATTATATGGGTGAGCGTATGGCATTTGGAAAAACTATTGATAAATTCCAGGCCTTAAGACACAATGTTGCAGAAATGGCAAGTGAGGTTGAAATGTGTAAAGAGTTTAATTACTCTATCGTTAAAAGAATGATAGATGGCGTGTATGTGGTTAAGGAAGCAAGTATGTCTAAATTACTTTCCACAAAAATGGCAGACAAGGTGATCTATGACTGCTTACAATTATTAGGAGGCTATGGATATATGGAAGAATATCCAATGGCAAGATTGCTTAGAGATAGTAGGTTAGGACCAATTGGAGGAGGGACTTCAGAAATTTTGAGAGAGATTATTGCAAAAATGGTAATAGATAAGAAAGAGTACAAGCTAGCAGCTAAATAAGGTAGGTTAGCTTTTTTGCGAAAATTTTCAATTTTTACGCCAAAATGGTAATCGACAAAAAAGAGTACAAGCCTGCCGCTCACTAGGAACAGCGCGCTAATAGCTTATAAAATAAAATTATTTAAATAAAGGTTGCGAGGTTAATGAAATCAATTATCTTTGCGCTTTAATTTCTAACGAAAGGAGGTGATACTATGTTAATTATACCAGTTAAAGACGGAGAGAATATCGATAGAGCGCTAAAGCGTTTCAAACGTAAATTTGATAGAACAGGAACAATGCGTCAGCTAAGAAGCAGACAGGCATTTTCTAAGCCTTCTGTTGTGAATAGAGCCCAGTTACAAAAAGCTCAATACATTCAGAACTTAAGAGATAAGGAAGAGATCTAGAGATTAGATTTAGGGGGCTAAGCTTTCTAAAAGCTAGTTTTGATAAGTCTTCTTACTATTGAATAGAAAACTAAATCGAACCCGTTAAAGGGTATCCAAGATAAACTACTGTTGGTGAGTCAAAGTTTTATAACTTTGTTTACCAACAGTTTTTTTATGCCTATATCTCACTTCTTAGAATATCTTCAGCTAGAAAAAAAATACTCCCCGCATACCGTGAATGCATATGAGAAGGATCTACGCTCATTTAGAGAGTTTGTCTCTAACGAGTTTGAGCAAGACGACTTGGTTCATGTGAACTATCCTCAAATCAGAAACTGGATAGTAAGTCTAGTGAATTCTGGGATCACCAATAGAAGCGTGAATCGTAAAGTAGCATCCTTAAAAGCTTATTATAAATATTTGGTTAGAGCAAACCAGCTAGTTGCAACTCCATTAGCTAGTCACAAGGCACTTAAGACTAAGAAAAGTATACAAATTCCTTTTTCTGAAGAAGAAATCACAGATGTTATCTCTGGCATTGAGCCAAATTCTTTTAAAACATCACGGGACCTTACAATAGTCACGATGTTTTATGCTACTGGCGTCCGGCGTTCAGAACTTGTAGGAATAAAATTACAGGATTTAGACCTCGATAATGGATTAATCAAAGTTTTGGGTAAAAGGAATAAGGAGCGATATATGCCATTATTACCAGAATTGAGCAGGCAACTTAATATATACCTAGGTTTTAGAGAGGCTCTTGTTTCTGAAAATAGAGCTGAATTATTTCTAACAGAAAAGGGCGATAAAATATATGAAACTCTTGTTTATAGGATTATAAATAATTACTTTAGTGAAGCATCCAACAAGGTGAAAAAGAGTCCGCATATATTAAGGCATTCCTTTGCGACTCACTTGTTAAATCATGGCGCAAATTTAAACTCTGTTAAAGAGTTGTTAGGTCATTCTAGTCTAGCGGCAACACAAGTATATACACATAGTAATATTGCAGAATTAAGTAAGGTGTATAGGAATTCTCATCCTCGTGAAAACAAGGAGTGATAGCGAAATTATTGTTTAATTAAATTCTATAGGAGATGAAAGTAAATGTGCAATCAGTAAATTTTAATGCAGATCAGAAATTAATCGATTTTATTCAAAACAGATTAGATAAATTAGAACATTTTTACGATAAGATAATTTATGCCGATGTGTTTTTAAAAGTTCAGAAGACAAGCGAAAAAGAAAATAAGATTACAGAAATTTTGTTAAGCATTCCGGGTGGGGATGTAATTGTGAAAAAGAAGTGCAAGAAATTCGAAGAGTGTGTAGATGAATCGATTAGCGCATTACAGCGTCAGCTAATAAAAAAGAAGGAAAAAATGAGTACTCATGTTTAGTAAATTATTTCTCAAATTGTTTTTGTGAAATAAATAAAATGTATACATTTGCAGTCCGTTAGAAATAGCGGACTTTTTTATGCTGAAAAAGTATAAAAATGCCGATGTAGCTCAGCTGGCTAGAGCAGCTGATTTGTAATCAGCAGGTCGTGGGTTCGAGTCCCTCCATCGGCTCTTGAAATTTTGAAAATATATCAGGAAGTTAACTGAGTTTGTTAAATAGATACAGGTTAATGGGGCGAGAAGTTTATCCTGAGCGTAGCTGAAGGGAGTCCCTCCGTCAGCTCTTTGAAATTTTGAAAACTATAACAGGAAATTAACTGGTTTTGAAAAAGACAAAAGTTAATTGGGTCGCGAAGTTTATCCTGAGCGTAGTTGAAGGAAGTCCCTCCATCGGCTCTTTGAAAAATTGAAATCACAAGAAAAACAAGGTTTTACAGGTTTGTGAAGTTTTATTTTTGACGATAAATAATTTATTCTGAGTCTAGTAGAGCGTAAGCTTTATTTTATTTCAGAAAAGTTTAATAAATGTTTTGATTTAAGGAGTAAATTTCATTAAATTTGCACCTTCAAAAAAGCAAGCCAATTAAGTGTAGATTTCAATGGTTCTGTGAAATTTTGAAAAGTTAATATTGGGGAGATACTCAAGCGGCCAACGAGGGCAGACTGTAAATCTGCTGACTACGTCTTCGCAGGTTCGAATCCTGCTCTCCCCACAAATTGAGCTTTAAGCTGAAAGAGACCCTTACGGGTTCTCCCGAAGCATCGGGACTGCTCTCCCCACAAATCACTTTTAGGTGATTGATCCAACACTAAACATCAAGTTGATGTTTTAATTTTGCGAAAGTAGCTCAGTTGGTAGAGCGTCAGCCTTCCAAGCTGAATGTCGCCGGTTCGAACCCGGTCTTTCGCTCAAAGTGGAATGTCGTCACGCAGAAAGGCGTGATCTTTCGCTCTAAGAAAAAGTAGTCGAGCAATTGCATGACTTCTAGCTCTAAGGACAACAACGGTTTGAAAAACTGTTCTTTATCTCCAACAGGCGAGGCTTGTGGGGGATAGCCTTTTTTGCCGACGTAGCTCAGGGGTAGAGCGTTTCCTTGGTAAGGAAGAGGTCACGAGTTCAATTCTCGTCGTTGGCTCTTAATTTTGTATAAAATTGAACACTAATATATAACTAAGAATAAATAATCATTAATTATGGCAAAGGAAACTTTTGATCGTTCCAAACCGCACTTAAACATAGGTACGATAGGACACGTAGATCACGGAAAAACTACCTTAACTGCAGCGATTACTAAAGTAATGGCTGACGCTGGATATTCAGCAGCTATGTCTTTTGATCAGATTGACAACGCTCCAGAAGAAAAAGAAAGAGGTATTACTATTAACTCTTCACACGTAGAATACTCTACAAAAGAGCGTCACTACGCACACGTAGATTGTCCTGGTCACGCCGATTACGTGAAGAACATGGTTACTGGTGCTGCTCAAATGGACGGTGCTATTTTAGTAGTTGCGGCTACGGATGGTCCAATGCCACAAACTCGTGAGCACATCCTTTTAGGACGCCAAGTTGGTATTCCTAGAATCGTTGTATTCATGAACAAAGTGGATATGGTTGATGATGAAGAATTGTTAGAATTAGTTGAAATGGAAGTAAGAGATTTACTTTCTTTCTACGAATATGATGGCGATAATGGACCTGTTATAGCTGGTTCTGCTTTAGGAGCATTGAATGGTGAAGAGAAATGGGTAAATACAGTTCTAGAATTAATGGAAGCTGTGGATACTTGGATCGAACTTCCTGTTCGTGATGTTGAGAAGCCTTTCTTAATGCCTATTGAAGATGTATTCTCTATTACTGGTCGTGGAACTGTTGCAACTGGTAGAATTGAAACTGGAATAGCAAATACAGGGGATCCTGTAGAAATCATTGGTATGGGTGCTCAGAAATTGACATCTACTATTACTGGTATCGAAATGTTCCGTCAAATCCTTAACAGAGGTGAAGCTGGAGATAACGCAGGTATTCTTTTAAGAGGTATTGAGAAATCAATGATCTCTAGAGGAATGGTAATCGTTAAGCCAGGATCTGTAACTCCTCACGCTAAGTTTAAAGCAGAGGTTTATATCTTGAAAAAAGAAGAAGGTGGACGTCACACTCCATTCCATAATAACTACCGTCCTCAGTTTTATGTACGTACTACTGATGTTACAGGTACTATCAACTTGCCAGAAGGTGTTGAGATGGTTATGCCTGGAGATAACTTAACTATTCATGTTGAGTTGTTACAAACTATCGCGATGAACGTAGGTTTACGTTTTGCAATTCGTGAAGGTGGTAGAACGGTTGGAGCTGGTCAGGTTACAGAAATTTTAGACTAAGAATCACACATAAGTTTATAGGTATCCTGCTTTTTAGTTAGGATACCTAAACTTATATTTACGGGTTTAGCTCAGTTGGTAGAGCACTGGTCTCCAAAACCAGGTGTCGTGAGTTCGAGTCTCTCAACCCGTGCTTGATAATTAAGAGTCCCGGTTTGGGTACTGTTTTTTAAAATATATAATCACAGAATTGTAATTTGAGTTTTCTTTTTGAATTTGTTATTAAGAAAAGGTTATTAGAATTTGTGTAAATAGATAATAAAACCATGGCAGGAATCGTCAATTATATTTCAGAGTCTTATAACGAATTGAGAAATCACGTTACATGGCCTAGTTGGGCTGAAGCTCAAAAATTAACAGTAGTTGTAGCTGTTTTTTCAATAATTTTTTCATTAGCTATCTGGGGTGTAGATACCGTTTTTAGTTCTGCTATTGAACAATATTTTGAATGGATTAAATCTTAAATTTTAAGGCTATGGCAGAGGTTAAGGATAAAAAATGGTATGTGGTTCGCGCCGTAAGTGGTCAAGAAAATAAGGTTAAAGAATATATTGAGAGAGAAATTTCTCATCACGGTTTAGAAGATTTTATTGGTGAAGTGCTTGTTCCTACAGAGAAAGTGATTCAAATTAGAAATGGTAAAAAAGTTTCTAAAGAACGTGTTTACTTTCCTGGATATATAATGGTACTAGCAAACTTAGGAGGGGAAATTCCTCATATCATTAAAACTATTAATGGTGTTATTGGTTTTCTTGGTGAAACAAAAGGAGGAGATCCTGTACCACTGAGAAGAGCTGAAGTAAATAGAATGTTAGGTAAGGTAGATGAATTATCTGTAAAAGCAGATAATGTTGCAATACCGTTCACTATTAACGAAACTATTAAAGTAATAGATGGTCCTTTTAATGGTTTCAATGGAACTGTAGAAAAGATCAATGAAGAGAAGCGTAAACTTGAAGTAATGGTGAAGATTTTCGGAAGAAAAACACCTTTGGAATTAAGTTATATGCAAGTAGAAAAGGTATAAATAATTACTGTTACATATATTTTTGATAGTTTTTAAAGCTTCCACTCTAAAACTATCAACTAAAAACAATAATAATGGCAAAAGAAATAAGTAAAGTTGTTAAGCTACAAGTTCGCGGAGGTGCTGCTAACCCATCACCACCAGTTGGACCTGCTTTAGGTGCTGCCGGAGTTAACATCATGGAGTTTTGTAAGCAGTTTAATGCTAGAACTCAAGATAAATCGGGTAAAATTTTACCCTGTGTAATTACGGTATTTAAAGATAAGTCTTTCGATTTTGTAATTAAGACTCCACCAGCTGCAGTACAATTGTTAGAAGCGACAAAATCAAAAAAAGGATCGGGTGAACCAAATCGTAAAAAAATTGCTAGTGTATCTTGGGATCAAGTAAGAGCAATTGCTGAGGATAAAATGCAGGATTTAAATGCATTTAATATAGAATCAGCTATGAAAATGATTGCAGGGACTGCTCGTTCTATGGGTGTAACTGTAAAAGGGCAAGCGCCGTTTTAATCCAAAATAGACATTAAAAATGGCAAAAGTAACTAAAAAGCAAAAGGAAGCTCAATCTAAAATCGAAAACGGGAAACAGTATTCGGTGGCAGATGCTTCAGTTTTGATAAAAGAAATTACCAACGCAAATTTTGATCCTTCTGTAGATTTAGCAATTCGTTTGAATGTAGATCCACGTAAAGCAAATCAAATGGTGCGAGGAGTAGTAACTCTTCCTCATGGTACAGGTAAAGATGTAAAGGTTTTAGCATTAGTAACTCCAGATAAGGAAGCTGAAGCTAAAGAAGCCGGAGCAGACTTTGTAGGTTTAGATGAGTATCTAGAAAAGATCAAAGGTGGTTGGACAGATGTTGATGTAATTATCACCATGCCAAGTGTTATGGGTAAATTAGGACCTTTAGGTAGAGTTTTAGGACCAAGAGGATTAATGCCTAACCCAAAAACAGGTACAGTAACAATGGATGTTGCGAAAGCAATTTCTGAGGTAAAAGCTGGTAAAATCGACTTTAAAGTTGATAAAACTGGAATTGTACATGCAGGTATTGGAAAGGCATCCTTTGATGCTGATAAGATTGCTGGAAACGCAAGAGAATTATTAACTACTTTGGTTAAATTGAAACCAGTGGCTTCTAAAGGAATATATATAAAGAGTATTTATATGTCTTCTACAATGAGCCCAAGTGTTGAGATTGATACTAAAAGGTTCACTGAGCAATAATATTATAGATTATGACAAGAGAAGAAAAATCATTAGTAATTGAAGATTTAACTGCGCAGTTAACAAATAATTCTATTATTTACCTTGCAGATATCTCAGGTTTAAACGCCTTGAGTACTACAAATTTACGTCGTGCTTGTTACAAAGCAAACGTACAACTTGCAGTAGTTAAAAATACGTTACTTGCTAAAGCTATGGAAGCTTCCGATAAAGATTTCGGAGATCTTCCAACAGTTTTAAAAGGTAACACCTCTATAATGCTTTCAGAAACTGGAAATGCTCCAGCGAAAGTAATTAAAGAATTCAGAAAGAAAACTCAAACACCTCTACTTAAAGGAGCTTTCATAGCAGAAGCTATTTATGTTGGTGATGACTATCTAGAGACCTTGGTTAATATCAAGTCTAAAGAAGAAGTTATTGGAGAAATCATCGGATTGTTACAATCACCTGCTAAAAATGTTATTTCAGCATTAAAATCAAGTGGTGGTAAACTAGCCGGAATTCTTAAAACTCTTTCTGAAAAAGAGGAATAAATACGTACGCACTTTTTAACAATTATATAATAAAGAACATTTTAAAACGATAGAAAATGGCAGATTTAAAAGATTTCGCAGAACAATTGGTTAACCTTACAGTAAAAGAAGTAAATGAGTTGGCTACTATATTAAAAGATGAGTATGGTATCGAGCCTGCAGCAGCTGCTGTAACTATGGCTGGTCCAGCTGGTGGTGGTGATGACGATGCTGAAGTGCAAACAGAATTCGATGTAATTCTTACCGCTCCAGGAGGTTCTAAATTAGCAGTAGTTAAATTGGTAAAAGAACTTACCGGTTTAGGTCTTAAAGACGCTAAGGGATTAGTAGATTCAGCACCAAAAGCAGTAAAAGAAGGAGTTTCTAAAGATGAAGCTGAAGCATTAAAAGCACAATTAGAAGAAGCAGGAGCCGAGGTTGAGCTTAAATAAGCTTACCACAAGCAATATATTTAGGTTTAGACCTCGGGACTAGCTCTCGAAGGTCTAAACCCTTTTGCGTATATGAAGCTTACGCCTTATAACGCACACATATTTTATATAAATTATAATTCCGTCCATTGATGTTAGCAACGCAAACTGAAAGATTGAATTTCTCTTCTGTAAAGAACAAACCTGATTATCCAGACTTTTTGGATGTCCAAATTAAGTCGTTTCAGGACTTCTTTCAATTAGAAACAAAATCAGAAGAAAGAGGAGATGAAGGTCTCTATAACACTTTCCTGGAAAACTTTCCTATTACAGATACCCGCAATCAATTCGTATTAGAATTCCTGGATTATTTTGTGGATCCACCTAGATATTCCATTCAGGAATGTATAGAACGTGGTTTGACTTATAGCGTGCCGTTAAAAGCCCGCTTAAAATTATATTGTACAGATCCAGAACACGAAGATTTCGAAACTATTGTACAGGATGTATATTTAGGGACTATCCCTTATATGACTCCTAGTGGAACATTTTGTATCAATGGAGCAGAGCGAGTAGTGGTTTCTCAGTTACACCGTTCACCTGGTGTTTTCTTTGGACAGTCTTTCCATGCGAATGGAACTAAATTATATTCTGCCCGAGTTATCCCATTTAAAGGATCTTGGATAGAATTTGCTACCGATATAAATAACGTGATGTACGCGTATATCGATAGAAAGAAAAAATTACCTGTTACTACACTTTTCCGTGCAATTGGGTTTGAAAGAGATAAGGATATCCTTGAGATCTTCGACCTTGCAGAGGAAGTAAAAGTTTCTAAAACAGGACTTAAAAAATATCTTGGTCGTAAATTAGCGGCAAGAGTATTGAATACTTGGTATGAAGATTTCGTAGATGAAGATACTGGTGAAGTGGTATCTATTGAGCGAAATGAGATTGTATTAGACCGTGATACAGAATTGAATAAAGACCATATCGAGGAGATCCTTGAAACTGGTAATAAAACTATTTTGCTCCATAAGGAAGATAACTCAACTGGAGATTATGCAATTATTCACAATACATTGCAAAAAGATCCAACAAACTCAGAAAAAGAGGCTGTTGAGCATATCTACCGTCAATTGCGTAATGCAGAACCGCCAGATGAGGAAACTGCACGTGGTATTATAGATAAATTGTTCTTCTCAGACCAACGTTACTCTTTAGGGGAAGTAGGTCGTTACAGAATGAACAAAAAACTTGGTCTTGATATTGGAATGGATAAGCAAGTGCTTACCAAGGAAGATATTATTACTATTGTAAAATATTTAATAGAGTTAATTAATTCTAAAGCAGAGATAGATGATATTGATCACTTATCTAACCGTCGTGTTAGAACAGTAGGAGAACAACTTTCTCAGCAGTTTGGTGTTGGTTTGGCACGTATGGCACGTACTATTCGTGAGCGTATGAACGTTCGTGATAATGAAGTGTTTACGCCAATAGATTTAATTAATGCAAAGACATTGTCTTCTGTAATTAATTCATTCTTTGGAACCAACCAGTTATCTCAGTTCATGGATCAAACAAATCCATTGGCAGAGATTACGCACAAACGTAGATTGTCTGCATTAGGACCAGGTGGGCTTTCAAGAGAAAGAGCAGGGTTTGAGGTACGTGATGTTCACTATACACACTACGGAAGACTTTGTCCTATTGAAACTCCAGAAGGACCTAACATTGGACTTATCTCTTCACTTTCTGTATTTGCAAAAGTGAATGGTATGGGATTCATAGAAACTCCTTACCGAAAGGTGAATAATGCTAAGATCGATTTTTCTGAAGAACCTATTTATTTAAGTGCTGAAGAAGAGGAGAACAAAAAGATTGCACAGGCCAACATTCCTTTAAAAGAAGATGGTACAATAAATACAGATAAAGTTATTGCACGTATGGAAGGTGACTTCCCGGTAGTAGATCCAAAAGAGATCCACTATATTGATGTTGCACCAAACCAAATCTCTTCGATCTCAGCTTCATTAATTCCATTTTTGGAACATGATGATGCCAACAGAGCATTGATGGGATCTAACATGATGCGTCAGGCAGTTCCTTTGTTAAGAGCAGAATCTCCTATTGTAGGGACTGGTCTAGAAAGACAAGTAGCTACAGATTCTCGTGTATTGATTAATGCTGAAGGACCAGGAGAAGTTGAGTATGTAGACGCTCAAAAAATCACCATTAAGTACGACCGATCAGAGGAAGAAAGAATGGTGAGTTTTGAAAGTGATTCTAAAACTTACAATCTTATCAAGTTTAGAAAAACTAACCAAGGTTCTTCTATTAATTTAAGACCAATCGTAAGAGTTGGGGATAGAGTTTCTAAAGGGCAGGTACTTTGTCAAGGATATGCTACAGAAGCAGGAGAACTTGCTTTAGGTAGAAACATGAAGGTTGCCTTTATGCCTTGGAAAGGTTATAACTTTGAGGATGCAATTGTAATTTCTGAAAGAGTTGTAAGAGAAGATGTATTTACTTCTATTCATATAGATGAATATTCATTAGAGGTTAGAGATACCAAATTAGGTAACGAAGAATTGACTAATGATATTCCAAACGTTTCTGAAGAAGCCACTAAGGACTTGGATGAAAACGGTATGATTAGAATTGGAGCTGAAGTGAAGCCTGGTGATATTCTTATTGGAAAGATCACTCCTAAGGGAGAAAGTGATCCAACTCCAGAAGAAAAATTATTACGTGCGATCTTTGGAGACAAAGCAGGAGATGTAAAAGATGCTTCGTTAAAAGCACACCCATCTTTAAGAGGGGTTGTAATTAACAAGAAACTTTTCGCCAGAGCTGTAAAGGATAAGCGTAAAAGAGTTCAAGATAAAGAGGATGTTAATGCATTAGAGAAAAACTATGATGCTAAATTCAATGTTCTTAAAGCTGAATTGATAGATAAGTTGTTTACGATTGTTGGAGGTAAAACTGCACAAGGAGTAATTAACGACTTAGGGGAAGAAGTAATGCCAAAAGGTAAGAAATACACCCTTAAGATGTTAAACGCTGTAGACGACTATACTCACCTTACTCAAGGAACATGGACTACAGATGATCACTTGAACAAACTAGTTGCAGATTTAATCCACAACTATAAGATCAAGGAGAATGATCTTCAAGGAAACTTAAGAAGAGAGAAATTCACAGTCTCTGTTGGAGATGAATTACCTGCAGGAATTATCAAATTAGCAAAAATTTATGTTGCTAAGAAGAGAAAACTGAAGGTTGGTGATAAAATGGCGGGTCGTCACGGTAACAAAGGTATTGTTGCACGTATCGTTCGTCAGGAAGATATGCCTTTCTTAGAAGATGGAACTCCTGTAGATATTGTATTGAATCCACTTGGGGTACCTTCCCGTATGAACATTGGTCAAATTTATGAGACTGTGTTAGGATGGGCAGGACAAAAATTAGGTAGAAAATATGCTACTCCAATTTTTGACGGTGCTACTCTAGACCAGATCAATGAATTAACAGATGAAGCAGGTGTACCAAGATTTGGACATACATATCTTTACGATGGTGGAACTGGTGATAGATTTGATCAAGCTGCAACTGTAGGTGTCATTTATATGTTGAAATTAGGACATATGATTGATGATAAGATGCACGCACGTTCTATAGGACCGTACTCTCTTATTACGCAACAGCCATTAGGTGGTAAAGCGCAATTTGGAGGTCAACGTTTTGGTGAGATGGAAGTTTGGGCATTAGAGGCTTATGGAGCTTCTGCAACCTTACGTGAGATCTTAACCGTAAAATCGGATGACGTAATTGGTAGAGCTAAAACTTACGAGGCAATCGTAAAAGGAGAGCCTATGCCAGAGCCGGGACTACCTGAATCTTTCAACGTGTTAATGCACGAATTGAAAGGATTAGGATTGGATATTAGATTAGAAGAATAATATACTGTTCTTATAGGTTGAGTACGAAAGTGCTCAACCTTAAAACAGGATTTTCACAATAATTAGATAGCATTGATTATGGCTAGAAATAATGAAAAGAGTACAGAACAGAGGTTTGATAAAATCTCTATAGGTTTAGCTTCCCCGGAATCCATTTTAGCGGCATCCAGAGGAGAAGTTTTAAAGCCTGAAACTATCAACTATCGTACGCACAAGCCTGAGCGTGACGGGTTATTCTGTGAGCGAATTTTTGGTCCTGTTAAGGATTATGAATGTGCCTGTGGAAAATATAAAAGAATCCGCTATAAAGGAATTGTATGTGATAGATGTGGGGTAGAAGTTACAGAGAAAAAAGTACGTCGTGACCGTGTAGGGCACATTAACTTAGTTGTTCCTGTAGCGCATATCTGGTATTTCCGTTCTTTACCAAACAAAATAGGATACTTATTGGGTCTTCCTTCCAAGAAATTGGATATGATTATTTACTACGAACGTTATGTAGTGATCCAAGCAGGTATTGCAAAAAATGCTGAAGGAGAACCAGTAAAAAAGATGGACTTCTTAACAGAAGAGGAATATCTTGATATTTTAGACACCCTTCCGCAAGAAAACCTTTATTTGGATGATACAGATCCAAATAAATTTATTGCAAAAATGGGAGCTGAATGTTTGATCGAACTTTTAAAAAGAATAGATCTTGATGAACTTTCTTACGATTTAAGACATAAAGCGAACAACGAAACTTCTAAGCAACGTAAAACGGAGGCTTTAAAAAGACTTCAGGTTGTAGAAGCTTTTAGAGATGCAAATAAGAATAGAGAGAATCGTCCAGAATGGATGATCATGAAGGTTGTGCCAATTACTCCTCCAGAACTTAGACCTTTAGTGCCTTTGGATGGTGGACGTTTTGCAACTTCAGATTTAAATGATCTTTATCGTAGAGTAATTATCCGTAACAATCGTTTAAAGCGATTGATGGAAATAAAGGCTCCAGAAGTAATTCTTCGTAACGAAAAACGTATGCTACAGGAATCTGTAGATTCGTTATTCGATAATACAAGAAAATCTTCAGCAGTAAAAACAGATTCTAACAGACCATTGAAATCCCTTTCAGATTCCTTAAAAGGAAAACAAGGGCGTTTCCGTCAGAACTTACTTGGTAAGCGTGTAGATTATTCTGCTCGTTCTGTAATTGTTGTAGGACCAGAATTAAAAATGTTTGAATGTGGTATTCCTAAGGATATGGCTGCAGAACTTTACAAGCCTTTTGTGATCAGAAAATTGATCGAAAGAGGAATTGTAAAAACTGTGAAGTCTGCCAAGAAGATCATAGACAAAAAAGAACCAGTTGTTTGGGATATTTTAGAGAATGTACTTAAAGGTCATCCTGTATTATTAAACAGGGCTCCTACGCTTCACCGTTTAGGGATCCAGGCATTCCAACCAAAACTTATTGAAGGAAAGGCTATTCAGTTACACCCATTGGCGTGTACTGCATTTAATGCCGATTTTGATGGGGATCAAATGGCGGTACACTTGCCACTTGGACCTGAAGCTATCTTGGAAGCTCAACTTTTAATGTTAGGTTCTCACAACATCTTGAACCCTGCAAATGGATCGCCGATTACGGTTCCATCTCAGGATATGGTACTTGGTCTTTATTATATGACCAAACTAAGAGTGTCTACAGATGAAGTTAAAATAAAAGGAGAAGGACTTACTTTTTACTCACCGGAAGAGCTTATTATCGCTTTCAACGAGAAAATGGTAGATCTTAATGCTTCTATTAAAATAAGAACTCAAGATTTAAATGAAGAAGGAGAATTAGTTAAGAAAATTATTGAAACCACCACTGGTAGAGTTTTATTTAATGAAACAGTACCTGCAAAAGCTGGATACATCAATGAGGTATTAACTAAGAAGTCTTTACGTGATATTATTGGAACTGTATTAAAGTTAACTAGTGTTGCTGAAACTGCAGAATTCCTTGATCAAATTAAGACTTTAGGATATAAATTTGCTTATACAGGTGGTTTATCATTCAGTTTAGGAGATATTATTATTCCAAAAGAGAAGCAATCAATGATTGATGAAGCCAACGAACAGGTGGAAGGAATTATTGGTAACTACAACATGGGTCTTATTACCAACAACGAACGATACAATCAGGTAATTGATATTTGGACTGCAACCAATGCTGGACTAACAGAATTGGCTATGAAACGTATCCGTGAGGATAACCAAGGATTCAACTCTGTATATATGATGCTTGATTCTGGTGCGCGTGGATCTAAAGAACAGATCCGTCAGTTAACCGGAATGCGTGGATTGATGGCGAAGCCTAAGAAATCTAACTCTGGTGGAGGAGAAATTATTGAAAATCCGATTTTATCTAACTTTAAGGAAGGTCTTTCAATTCTTGAATACTTTATCTCAACTCACGGTGCTCGTAAAGGTCTTGCCGATACTGCACTTAAAACTGCCGATGCGGGTTACTTAACTCGTAGATTGGTAGATGTTTCGCAAGATGTTATTGTAAATGAAGAAGACTGTGGAACTTTAAGAGGAGTAGATGTTACACCACTTAAGAAAAATGATGAAATAGTAGAATCTTTAGGAGAACGTATTGTAGGAAGAATTTCCTTAAATGATGTTTACAATCCTTTGACTCAGGAACTTTTAGTTTCTACAGGAGAAGAGATCTCTGAAGAAGCTGTTAAGAAAATAAACGAAGCTCCTATTGGAAGTGTTGAAGTAAGATCTGCTCTTACTTGTGAGGCTAAGAAGGGAATTTGTGTGAAATGTTACGGTAGAAACCTTGCAACCAATAAGTTGGTGCAACGTGGAGAAGCTGTAGGAGTTGTTGCTGCTCAATCTATTGGAGAGCCAGGAACACAACTTACACTACGTACCTTCCACGTGGGTGGTATTGCAGGAAACATTTCAGAAGAAAACAAGCTTATTGTTAAGTTTGGTGGAGTTGCAGAAATTGAAGATCTAAAGGTTGTAAAAGGTGAAGGTCCAGATGGATCTATTACAGATATCGTAATCTCTAGAACTTCAGAGCTTAAAGTGAAGGATAAGAAAACCGGAGTAGTATTAAGTACTAATAACATTCCTTACGGTTCTCAGATCTTCATTAAGAGTGGCGACACTGTAAAACCTAATGATATTGTTTGTCAATGGGATCCTTATAACGGGGTGATCATTTCAGAATTTGCTGGTAAAATCAAGTACGAAAATATCGAACAAGGTTATACTTACCAAGTTGAAATAGATGAGCAAACCGGATTCCAAGAAAAAGTAATCTCAGATTCTAAGAACAAGAAAATGATTCCAACCTTACTTATTTTAGGTAAGAAAGATGAAGTGATCCGTTCTTATAACCTACCAGTTGGGGCTCACCTTATGGTAGATAAAGATGAGAAGATCAAGGTTGGTAAGATTTTGGTTAAAATACCAAGAAAATCTTCTAAAGCTGGGGATATTACAGGAGGTCTTCCACGTGTAACCGAATTATTCGAAGCGCGTAACCCTTCTAATCCTGCAGTTGTTAGTGAGATAGATGGTGTGATTTCTTTTGGTAAGATCAAAAGAGGTAACCGTGAGATCATTGTTGAATCTAAATTAGGAGAAGTTAAAAAGTATTTAGTTAAACTTTCTAACCAGATCTTAGTTCAAGAAAACGATTATATACGTGCGGGAATGCCTTTATCTGATGGATCTATTACTCCAGAAGACATCTTGAGTATTAAAGGGCCAAACGCGGTTCAGCAATACTTGGTAAATGAAGTACAAGAAGTATATCGTTTACAAGGGGTAAAAATTAACGACAAGCACTTTGAGGTTGTTGTTAGACAAATGATGCGTAAAGTAAGAATTGTTGACTCTGGAGATACTATTTTCTTAGAGAACCAGCTAATCCACAAGTCAGATTTCATTGAGGAAAACGACAATTTATTTGGATTGAAGGTAATCGAAAATCCAGGAGAGTCTACTAAACTTAAAGCGGGTCAGCTTGTAAGTGTTCGTGAACTAAGAGATGAGAATTCATCTTTAAGAAGAGAGGACAAAGAACTTGCGACAGCTAGAGATGCGGTGAATGCAACAGCTACACCAATTCTTCAAGGTATAACAAGAGCTTCCCTACAAACTAAATCATTCATCTCTGCAGCTTCCTTCCAGGAAACTACTAAGGTATTGAATGAGGCAGCGGTAGCAGGTAAGATAGATTACCTAGAAGGACTTAAGGAGAACGTTATCGTTGGACATAAGATCCCTGCAGGTACTGGAATGCGTGCTTATGATAACATTATTGTTGGTTCTAAAGAGGATCTTAACGAAATGATGGAGAAAAAGCAGGAAGTAAACTATAATTAATAAATCTGTTTCCTGTGTTGCTGAAGAGTGAGACAGGAAATATATCATAAGAAATCTGCATTTTTTGACGCTTCGGCCGATTGAATGCAGATTTTCTTATTTTAGACAAAACTATTGAAATTATGAATGATGATAAAAATGCTAAACAAGGACAGATCAATATAGAACTGGATGAAAAAATAGCTGAAGGAACCTATTCCAACCTAGCTATAATAAATCATTCTGTATCAGAATTTGTGGTGGATTTTGTGAGTATAATGCCTGGAACACCTAAGAGCAAGGTGAAATCTAGAATTATATTAACTCCACAACATGCTAAAAGATTATTAAAAGCATTGGGAGATAATGTGAAGCGTTTTGAAAAGGCGCACGGAGAAATAAAAGATTATGAACAGCCACCAATCCCACTGAATTTTGGACCAACTGGGCAGGCATAATATATAGACTTTCACTATGAGTCCTTCGGCTTCGCGCAGGATAAACTAAAGGTCGAGAAGTCTTGTTGTCAAACTTGGACCCGTGATGAAAAAATTATCTAGCGTAGGAAATTGACGTATGAAAGATGCTGAAACGAGTTCAGCATGACGGAAGTTAAAACCAGTATCGTAACCCTGTCCCGATACTGCGGGAGTTTCAGGGTCTCTTTTCGGAGTAACTTTGAAAATACGTCAATGGTAGCTTGTCTAAGTTTAAAAGAAGAGAATATCAACGCATATTTCGACAGGCTCAATATAGACAGACCCTTCTAGTTCGTAACCTCGAGCCCTTCGGCTTTGCTTAGGATAAACCAAAATCGAGAAGCTTAGGAACCTGTATATCCCAAGCATATATCGACAGACTCATATGACATGTAGCTTAATAAGTATTATAGGGTAACAAAAAATGCGGATCAAACCATATTATTGGGGAGCTCAAAAATTATGCATATAATTTAGTTAGTCTATAGAGGAAGAATTTCACATCTCTGACACCTCTAAACGACGCTCTGAATTCGGATCAAACCATATTATTGGGGAGCTCAAAAATTATGCATATAATTTAGTTAGTCTATAGAGGAAGAATTTCACATCTCTGACACCTCTAAATGAAGCTCTGAATTCTTTTATTTTGGCATTAAAGGATTCCGCGGAAGCGTTGGTGCTTCTGTTGTTAAAATAGTTTAGGATGGTCTCGTAGTGCAGTTTTACGGATCTTGCAATGGTATTGAAAGACTTAAATTCGGAATTGTCGACTTTGTTGTACCAGTGTGCCAATTTTAGCCTAGCTACATCTTTATTTGTGTTGTTTCTAAAAATATGGCTTAGCCCTTGAGAGAAGTTGTATGCTTTTTCAATAGTTGGGTATAGATCAAATAATATTTCAGCCCTTTCTATTTGTCTTGCCGTCCATTTGGCTTTTGATTTGAACAATAGATATCGGCCTCTAGCGAGCAGCTGCCTGTGCGTGTCCCCATTACCGAGAAGCTCTGGTTTGTATGTTTTTTCATTTTCCCTGGCTTCTTCAATAGCTTTGTTTTCTACTTCTATAATTTCCCACCTTAATCGGATACGTTCTTCTTGCACTGCTTCTGAGGCTAATTTTTGAACATGAAACCTATCTGTAACTATTTCGGTTTTGGGGAAACATTTTTTAGCGATCAAATTCATGCTCCCGGCCATATCCACAGTGACTTCTTTTACCATATTGCGCCTTTCTACTGGGATTTCATTTAGTACCTCAATGACATCAACTGCTTTGGTTCCTTTAACAATTGCTACGATGCTGCCTTTCTTTCCGTTAGCTGCTTTGTTTGTTAGAATCGTGTAAAGCTCACCGTTGGATAAAGAGGTTTCATCTAAACTTAAATAGTTGCCCAAGTTCTTTCCATAGAGCAGCCAATCCTGTGAATGCTCTTTTTGCGTCCAATCTTTGAAGTCGCTGAGATGGTTTTTGTAGTGGTACTGCAGCGCTTTGCCATTGGTCTTATAATAGTCACCAAACCGTTTAGCACTTACCGCATGAGTATCAAGCGATACCTTTTAAAAAAGAGGCAAACTCGTTGGTTATCCGAGTGCCTTTAGCTATTAAGTTCCAATCTCTTTTTACTATCTCTCCTGTATTGACCAGGGTCCAGCGCCTACGTTTTATATGGAGCAATACGGATTTGCCCCTTAGCGGAAAATCTTCAACCGTTATCTCTGGTAAGAAGCCTTTGGATTGTGCTATTTCTGATTGATATTCTTTGGGTAGAATGTTCTTCTCTTCTAAATAGAAATGAACCTTGTCTGTTGATGATTTATGACTGATGATCTCAAAATATTCTAATACGCCTTCTGGCAATAAATAACGGGCTAATTCTATATCCAAGTTCTAAGTGTTTTGCTTGCAAAGGTACATTTCTCCCCAAGTATTTACCTTGATCCCTGAAGGATCAAACCATATTATTGGGGAGCTCAAAAATTATCCATATAATTTAGTTAGTCTATAGAGGAAGAATTTCACATCTCTGACACCTCTAAACGAAGCTCTGAATTCTTTTATTTTGGCATTAAAGGATTCCGCTGAAGCGTTGGTGCTTCTGTTGTTAAAATAGTTTAGGATGGTCTCGTAGTGCAGTTGTACAGATCTTGCAATGGTATTGAAAGACTTAAATTCGGAATTTTCGACTTTGTTGTACCAGTGTGCCAATTTTAGCCTAGCTACATCTTTATTTGTGTTGTTTCTAAAAATATGGCTTAGCCCTTGAGAGAAGTTGTATGCTTTTTCAATAGTTGGGTATAGATCAAATAATATTTCAGCCCTTTCTATTTGTCTTGCTGTCCATTTGGCTTTTGATTTGAACAATAGATATCGGCCTCTAGCGAGCAGCTGCCTGTGCGTGTCCCCATTACCGAGAAGCTCTGGTTTGTATGTTTTTTCATTTTTCCTGGCTTCTTCAATAGCTTTGTTTTCTACTTCTATAATTTCCCACCTTAATCGGATACGTTCTTCTTGCACTGCTTCTGAGGCCAGTTTTTGAACATGGAACCTATCTGTGACTATTTCGGTTTTAGGGAAACATTTTTTAGCGATCAAATTCATGCTACCGGCCATATCCACAGTGACTTCTTTTACCATATTGCGCCTTTCTACTGGGATTTCCTTTAGTACCTCAATGACATCAACTGCTTTGGTTCCTTTAACAATTGCTACGATGCTGCCTTTCTTTCCGTTAGCTGCTTTGTTTGTTAGAATAGTGTAAAGTTCACCGTTGGATAAAGAGGTTTCATCTAAACTTAAATAGTTGCCCAAGTTCTTTCCATAGAGCAGCCAATCCTGTGAATGCTCTTTTTGCGTCCAATCTTTGAAGTCGCTGAGATGGTTTTTGTAGTGGTACTGCAGCGCTTTGCCATTGGTCTTATAATAGTCACCAAAGCGTTTGGCACTTACCGCATGAGTATCAAGCGATACCTTTTAAAAAAGAGCCAAACTCGTTAGTTATCCGAGTGCCTTTAGCTATTAAGTTCCAATCTCTTTTTACTATCTCTCCTGTATTGACCAGGGTCCAACGCCTACGTTTTATATGGAGCAATACGGATTTACCCCTTAGCGGAAAATCTTCAACCGTTATCTCTGGTAAGAAGCCTTTGGATTGTGCTATTTCTGATTGATATTCTTTGGGTAGAATGTTCTTCTCTTCTAAATAGAAATGAACCTTGTCTGTTGATGATTTATGACTGATGATCTCAAAATATTCTAATATGCCTTCTGGCAATAAATAGCGGGCTAATTCTATATCCAAGTTCTAAGTGTTTTGCTTGCAAAGATACATTTCTCCCCAAGTATTTACCTTGATCCTTCTTCTTGCACTGCTTCTGAGGCTAGTTTTTGAACATGGAACCTATCTGTGACTATTTCGGTTTTAGGGAAACATTTTTTAGCGATCAAATTCATGCTACCGGCCATATCCACAGTGACTTCTTTTACCATATTGCGCCTTTCTACTGGGATTTCATTTAGTACCTCAATGACATCAACTGCTTTGGTTCCTTTAACAATTGCTACGATGCTGCCTTTCTTTCCGTTAGCTGCTTTGTTTGTTAGAATAGTGTAAAGTTCACCGTTGGATAAAGAGGTTTCATCTAAACTTAAATAGTTGCCCAAGTTCTTTCCATAGAGCAGCCAATCCTGTGAATGCTCTTTTTGCGTCCAATCCTTGAAGTCGCTAAGATGATTTTTGTAGTGGTACTGCAGTGTTTTACCATTGGTCTTATAATAGTCACCAAACCGTTTGGCACTTACCGCATGAGTATCAAGCGATACCTTTTAAAAAAGAGGCAAACTCGTTAGTTATCCGAGTGCCTTTAGCTATTAAGTTCCAATCTCTTTTTACTATCTCTCCTGTATTGACCAGGGTCCAACGCCTACGTTTTATATGGAGCAATACGGATTTACCTCTTAACGGAAAATCTTCAACCGTTATTTCTGGTAAGAAGCCTTTGGATTGTGCTATTTCTAATTGATATTCTTTGGGTAGAATGTTCTTCTCTTCTAAATAGAAATGAACCTTGTCTGTTGATGATTTATGACTGATGATCTCAAAATATTCTAATATGCCTTCTGGCAATAAATAGCGGGCTAATTCTTTATCCAAGTTCTAAGTGTTTTGCTTGCAAAGATACATTTCTCCCCAAGTTTTCACCTTGATCCAAAAATGCCGAAGAGATATCTTCGGCATTTTTTTATTAAGTATTAATTAATGGCATTCTGAACGAAATGAAATGAAGTGAAGAATCTTTTGAGTGCTAAAGAGATTCCTCTTTCGTCGGAATGACATTTTATGTGCCATTCCAATTATATAATTGTTAGAGGAAACTCAACTTCTAAAATTCAGATACCAAATGAAATTTTATACTTGGATATTTAGACTGTGTCATTTGTAAAGAGAACTGTGAATCTGCGAAGAAAACCAATTGGCCTCTTTTATCATGAGCTAAGAATTTTGCTTTCACCCTTTTGAAGTCTTTAAATTCTTCACTTTTTGGGTCTTTCACTTCCACCCATGTTGCTTTGAATACATTTACATTCTCATAGGTACATTTAGCCCCATATTCATGCTCTAATCTATATTGAATAACCTCAAACTGTAAAGCTCCTACCGTTCCTATTACTTTTCTATTATTCATTTCTAAGGTGAATAATTGCGCAACCCCTTCATCCATTAACTGATCGATCCCTTTTTCCAATTGTTTGGATTTCATTGGATCGGCGTTGTTAATGTATCTAAAATGTTCTGGAGAGAAACTTGGGATTCCTCTATAATGCAGCACTTCTCCTTCGGTTAGTGTGTCACCAATTTTAAAATTTCCGGTGTCATGTAACCCTACAATATCTCCAGGATAGGAGATATCTACAATTTCTTTCTTTTCAGCAAAAAAAGCATTGGGACTAGAAAACTTCAAATTTTTACCATGACGTACATGCAAATAAGGCTTATTTCTTTCAAAGATCCCAGAAACAATTTTTATAAAAGCCAATCGGTCTCTATGCTTAGGATCCATGTTAGCATGGATCTTAAACACAAAACCGGTAAATTGTTTTTCGTCTGGCTTTACAGTTCGTTCTTCACTGTCTTTTGCACGGGGAGTAGGAGCGATGCTAATAAAGCAATCCAGCAATTCTCTAACTCCAAAATTATTAAGTGCCGATCCAAAAAATACAGGTTGTAAATTCCCTTCTAAATAAGCTTTATTGTCAAATTTGGGGTAAACTCCCTCAATTAATTCAATCTCTTCTCTTAAAGTATCTGCAGCTTTAGATCCTAAAAGTTCATCAAGTTTTTCAGATTTAAGGTCCGAGATTTCAATGGTGTCTTCAATATCTTTTCTAGGATCTCCTGTAAATAGATTAATATTCTTCTCCCAGATATTATAGATTCCTTTAAAGTCGTAACCCATTCCAATAGGAAAACTTAAAGGAGTAACTCTTAAACTCAGTTTTTGCTCTATTTCATCTAGCAACTCAAAAGCATCTTTACCTTCACGATCCATTTTATTTATGAAAACGATCATTGGGATATTTCGCATTCTACAAACTTCAACTAGCTTTTCTGTTTGTTCTTCTACACCTTTTGCAACATCTATCACTACAATAACACTATCTACAGCAGTTAAAGTCCTAAAAGTATCTTCAGCAAAATCCTTGTGTCCGGGAGTATCAAGAATGTTTATTTTTATTCCATCATATTCGAAGGCAAGCACAGAAGTTGCAACAGAAATCCCACGCTGGCGCTCGATTTCCATGAAATCACTCGTAGCACCTTTTTTGATCTTGTTAGATTTTACCGCCCCGGCTTCCTGTATAGCACCACCAAAAAGCAAAAGCTTTTCAGTTAAAGTGGTTTTCCCGGCATCTGGGTGAGAAATAATGCCAAATGTTCTTCTTCTTTTTATCTCGTCGGTAAATTTCATATGCTTCTTTAAGGCTGCAAAGATAAAATTTTTGATCTAGAAAAGGGAATTGTTCTTTGATTTGGATTTTATTATTTAAAAATGAACTTACCGCTGTTAGCTCCTAATTTTCCTATGATTTGGTGATGCTATTTTGTATTTTTGATTTTCAATATTAGCTATGACAGAAGAAAAAGTGATCTTGGTAAATCAAAAGGATGAACCTATTGGTTTAATGCCAAAGATGGAAGCCCACGAAAAAGGACTGTTACACCGTGCATTTTCAGTCTTTATATTTAACGAAAAGAATGAATTGATGATCCAGCAAAGAGCATTGAGCAAATACCATTCCCCGGGATTATGGACTAATACCTGTTGCAGCCACCAAAGAGAAGGTGAAACTAATATTGAAGCTGGTAAAAGACGACTTCAGGAGGAAATGGGTTTTACTGCGGAATTGGAAGACACGATCTCTTTTATTTACAAGGCTCCATTTGATAATGGACTTACAGAACATGAATTTGATCATATATTAGTTGGGAATTATAATGAGGAACCTTCATTAAATCCTGAGGAAGCGGAAGCATGGAAATGGATGGGTCTGGATGAAGTAGCAAAGGACATGGAGAATAATCCATCGGTATATACAGAGTGGTTTAAGATCATTTTCGAGAAGTATTATCAATCTATAGAACGATGAAAGTAACAGTACATAGGAAGGCTCATTTTAATGCTGCGCATAGATTATATCGCAAGGATTGGGACGATCAAAAGAACCAGAATATCTTCGGAAAATGCAGCAACCCTAACTTTCATGGGCATAATTATGAATTAACGGTATCTGTTAAAGGAGATATAGATCCAGAAACAGGGTTCGTAGTAGATTTAAAGATATTGAAGGATCTTATTTCTTCAGAAATAGAAGAATATTTAGATCATAAGAATTTGAATGTTGAAGTTGAAGAGTTTAAGACTCTAAATCCAACAGCAGAAAATATCGCAGTAGTTATTTGGGGTAAATTAAGACCTAAACTTAAAGAAACTTTAGAACTTAGTGTAACTTTATATGAAACTCCAAGGAATTTTGTAACCTATAATGGAGAATAAATGGGTTTAAGCGTAGGAGATTCAATTCCAGCGATTAGTATTCCAGATGAAACAGGAGAACTTTTTGAGTTGAATAAATTTACGGGAAAGCAAGCATTGATCGTTTATTTTTATCCTAAGAACTTTACACCCGGTTGCGTTAAGGAAGCTTGCGATTTTCGAGATAAATATGAAGAATTTAAGGGATTGAATGCCGAAGTTATCGGGATAAGTTCCAACTCTGAATCATCGCATAGGAGATTTAAATCTAAATACCAATTAGCCTTTATATTTTTATCAGATATAGATAAAAAAGCCCGTATTGCTTTTGGAGTGAAACCGGCACTTATGGGACTATTGCCTGGAAGAGAAACTTTTGTGTTTGATAAAAGTGGTACACTTATCATGCAGTACAACAATATAAGTGCAGCTTCTCACACCAAAAAAGCATTGCAAAAACTTAAGACCTTACAGGATGAAGAATGAATTATATCTTTTAAAATTTGAGCCTATACTTAAAGAAAAGATATGGGGCGGTAAAAAACTAAATTCTTTATTCAATAAAAAGATTAGCTCTAACAGAACTGGCGAAAGCTGGGAAATATCTGATCTGGAAAATGACACTTCTATAGTTTCAAATGGTTCTTTAAAGGGTAAATCTCTTCAATGGCTATTAAAGGAGTATAAAGAAGAATTGGTAGGAAAGGAAGTGTTTAAGAACTTCGGAATTAAATTTCCATTACTTATAAAATATATAGATGCCGCTGAAAATCTATCTATCCAACTTCATCCAAATGATAAGATCGCAAAGGAAAAGCATAATTCATTCGGAAAAACGGAAATGTGGTATATCATGCAGGCAGATGAAAACGCAGAGCTTATCTTAGGCTTTGAAGAGCCTATTTCCAAATCTCGGTATGTAGAACTTGTTGAAAAAAATGAACTTCCGGAAGCTTTAAATAAAGTTAAGGTAAAAGTTGGGGATGCTTTTATTATCCCTCCTGGTTTAGTCCACGCAATCGGGAAAGGAGTGGTGTTGGCCGAAATCCAACAAACTTCAGATGTTACTTACAGAATTTATGATTGGGACAGAAAAACTGAAACTGGTAAAAAAAGAGATTTGCATACCGCACTAGCATTAGAGGCAATAGATCTTTCCAGTGAGAACGGTCATGAAATAGCATACAAAATTCAGGCAAATTCTACTTCGGAAATAATTGCTAACAGTTATTTTAAAACAAATATTATTGCTGTTGAAGGTGAGTTAACTATAGATTATTCTCAAAAAGATTGTTTTTTAGTATTAATGGGAGTAGATGGAGAATCGTTTATTAGTCTAGAAAACGGAAATTCTGAGATTTTGAAACAAGGAGAAACCCTTTTAATACCGGCTTCAGCATCAAAAATTAAAATAAATAGTACGGGAGCAAAAATTTTAGAGGTAAGTGTGTAATAGTATTGGAAAATAGATTAAATTCGCAACTTAAAATTTAGAAAATATGGCAAGTAAGAGATTGTTAAAAAGGGATGTGAATTATGTGATGGGAGATATTATTGAAGCTGCATATATCCACCAATTAGCAGATCCTAAGCAAGACCCTAAAAAAACTGAGGCGATTGTTGATGAAGCTATCGTAGCTTTTGATGGTTTGATTGCTAAAATCAATCAGAAGAATGTTGAAGATAAAAAGAAACATTTTAAAGGTATAGAGAAGGATCTTGAAACTAAAGCTAATGCTTTGGTAGAGAAGATCAATAAATTATAATATTTATTAGACGCCGATGTAGCTCAGCTGGCTAGAGCAGCTGATTTGTAATCAGCAGGTCGTGGGTTCGAGTCCCTCCATCGGCTCTTTAAAAGCTTCTCCATTCGGAGGAGCTTTTTGCTTTTATCACAATAGGGCGAGAAGCCTGTCCAGAGCGAAGTCTAAGGAAGTCCCTCTATAAGCTCAAAATTAAGGACCTCTCCAATTTGGAGAGGTTTTTTTTATGGGTAAAATTTAAATGATTGTCTGCGAAGTATCATATTGTTATAGTCACCCTGAACTTGATTCAGGGTCTTATAATAAAGTTTTTGATTTTCAATAAGAGGATGAGATGCTGAATCAAGTTCAGCATGACTTGCCATATTTTATTACTAATTGCTGATATTTATAAAAATTTATAATATTCCTAACCTTTAAAATAATTACTGGAAACAAAAAAAGCTTCAGTTATCAGCTGAAGCTTTTTGAATAATATTAAAATTGAATTTTATTGGTCTTCCACCTTTTCTGCTAATCTCTCATTTTTTCTACGCTCTTTCAAAAAGGATTTTAAATCTTTTCCGTATTTAGATTTTTTGACTTGGGGAGTAAGAGAAGTGTAAATTGTATCTAAATATTTAATATTTGCATCAAACACTTCAGATAGTGCTAAATAAGGTGCGATCTCCAGATCTTTATTATTCATCGCGTAATTAACAGTATAAAGATATTTACGAGTTAAAAGTTTGTCAAACTGTTCATTTGTAGAAATGATCAATTCTTCATTTTCATCTCGCTGTGCTTCAAAATTCATCTGGATCAATTCCAGATTCTTATCATTAAACCGCTGCATCATCTTTTTGTAATCCATCAGTTTTTCCTGATTTACAGAACCTACTACTTTAGCATCGACTTGAAAATTCTTTAGAGTCGTGTTAATTGTTACTTCGCCTTCTTCGGCAAAAAACTCGATACGATCATCATATTCTATATTATCTGCTTTTTCTAAGAATAGATACATAATTTTGGGGCTTTCCAAATAATCGCCTAATTCAAAATTTGCGTCCCCATCTATCATTATAGAATCTACATTTATCAATAAAGTGTCCTCGATCTTCTGTAAATAAATGGTCCCCTTTTTTAATCCTTTTACATGACCCTTTACTAATAGGTTGTTTTCTTTATCGGAACATGAGGTAATACTCAATAAAATAAGTAATAAAAAGCTAATTTTTTTCATCAATTTTAGTTGAAATGTTTGAGGGCAAATATCTTATTATTTTTCAATTTATACTAACTCGCGGCGGCCAATTGCATAAGAATTGTACACAAAATAGCACCGTAGGTGCCCACCACATAACCAAAAACCGCAAGTAGAACTCCTACAGTAGCTAAAGAAGGATGAAAGGCTGCGGCTACCACCGGAGCGCTTGCTGCGCCACCTACGTTCGCCTGACTACCAACTGCGAGAAAGAAATATGGAGCTTTGATTAATTTAGCAACCAAAATTAAAAGTACCGCATGAATACCCATCCATACTAAACCAATAGCAATTAGACCCGGATTTTCAAAAACCATGGTTAAATCCATTTTCATCCCAATGGTTGCTACTAACATATAGATGAACACACTCCCTATCTTGCTTGCTCCAGCACCTTCATAAGATTTGAATTTGGTGAATGAAAGAATAATTCCAATTGCCGTTGCAATAGATATCATCCAAAAGAAAGAGGAGGAGAAGGACGATAATGCACTTTTACTATCGGTAAACACTTCAAAATTGGCAGTTAGGTATGTTGAAATGCCATCTGCACCCCAATGTGCAAGCCCAACAGCTCCAAATGCTAAGGCTAAGAGTATCATGAGATCTGCAAGAGATGGAACTCTTGTAATTCCTTCAGAATAAGCTGCTACTTTGTTTTTTAAATTTACTATTGCCGAATCATCTGCACCTAGCCATTTGTCAATTCTCTCATTTCTTCCAATACCAAACAAGATTAAAGCCATCCAGAGGTTGGCTACCACAATATCCACAAGTACCATCCCGCCATATAGATCTGGATTGTATTCGTATATCTCTAGCATAGCAGCTTGGTTAGCGCCACCGCCAATCCAGCTTCCAGCTAATGTTGACAAACCTCTCCAAACAGCATCTGGTCCAATTCCCCCAACAGTTTCAGGTGAAAAGATTGAGATTAATAGAATTGCTAAAGGGCCACCTATTATTATTCCAATGGTACCAGTAAAGAACATTATTAATGCCTTTGGGCCTAAATTAAAGATGGCTTTTAAGTCTATACTCAAGGTCATTAAAACCAAAGAAGCTGGTAATAAATACCTACTGGCTATAAAATATAGTTGTGAGGTTTCATCTGAGATGATATTCAAGGAATTGAAAATCGCTGGAATCAAATAGCACATTAAAAGTGCGGGAACTATAGAATAGAATTTTTTCCAAAACCCGTCTTCTTTAGAGGAAGTTAAAAATACAAACCCTAAAGAGACCATTAAAATTCCTAATACAATAGCATCGTTAGTGAAGAGGGGAGCGTTTTCCATGAATTATTTTGTTTGCCCGGCAAAATACAATTTTAATCCCTCATTGAGGGTTTAATTTCCCGAGGCTTGTTTCGAATTTTTCAAAGGATTTTCGTCCCGAGTCATCTCTCTTGGGCTTGCCCCGAAGTTCTTTATTAATATATTCTCCTATGAGGGATTGTTACCATAAAGCTAGCGTTAAAATTTTAAAATTATTTTCCTCCGGAGCTACCGCAATGTAATTCGGTGGCTTGCAGTGAGTTTCCTTATATGGAAAAGACAAAGAGTTTTACCAATTTTTCAAAGGAATTAATTGCTGTAAGCTTAGAGCAACACCATCTTCAATACTTAAGGCTGTGATATGTTTTGCGACAAGCTTAGCTTCTTCTCTTGCATTTCCCACCGCAACTCCAAAACCTGCATGGTTCAGCATTTCCACATCGTTGTAGTTATCACCGTAAGCGATCACATCTTCAAGAGCAAAATTAAAATGTTGATCAAGTAAAAATTTAATTGCTGTTAGTTTAGAAATACTTTTAGGGGAAATTTCGAGATAAGTAGATTTAGATCTATAAAGATGAAGTTCATTTGGATATTCTTTACCAAGAAAATCTACAATTTGATCTATTTCAGCTACCTCACCCATAGCCATTATCTTATGGGCACCTTTATTTTCTTTTCTCCATTTTGTAATTATATCTTCACTTATTTTTACATCTGGGGAGATCTTGGTATTATTCTCTTCCCTTTTTGCCCAATAATCCATTGAAGGAACATACCATTCGTCATTATGATATAAACTCAAATGACACTTTAAATTAGAATTCCAATTGCATAGATGCTCTATGATGGTAACAGGGATCTCAGTAGTGCTTACTACCTGATTATTGACTATGATAAGACCGCCGTTATAACTAATAATCGGGAGCTCTTCTATTTCTAATTCTTTCTGAAGATGCCTCATGGCTGCCGGCATTCTGGCTGAAATAAGAATAAAAGGGATCTTATTTTTCAGCTTCCTTATTTCGGAAATGGTAGAAGGAGACAACTGGCGTTCCTTATTAAGTAAGGTGCCATCTATATCTGAAAAAACTATTTTGTACTTCATTTAATTTTATTCTTTCTTATTGGGTTGCCTTTTGGCTTCCTTCAATGCTTTAGAAAGCATATACTCTATCTGTCCATTGGTACTTCGGAAATCATCTGAAGCCCATTTCTCGATAGCTTTTAGCATATCTTCATTTAGCCTTAAGGCAAATGCTTTCTTTTTGCTCATTTTACTTTATTCTTCCTTCTTTATAAAATTCACTAAAACCGAAATAAGCTCTGTGTGTAAAGGTCTGTTTGGCTCATTATAGGCTTTGGTGTTCTCTAAATTATCTCCTTCAATTTTTCTAAAAACGTGATTCATTTTATCTAGTATCACTAATTCTGCTTTTGGGTTAGCTTCTTTTAATAGTTCTGCTTCAGTAGTATCTACCTGAATATCGAAACTGCCATTAATAATAAGGATAGGTATTTCTAATTTGGCAATTTCTTCAGTAGGATTATATTTCATCCAGGATCTCATAAAAGGCAGTACGCTGGGTCTAAATATAGACTGAAGTAAAGGATTGTAATTTGAGGTTTTACCTTTTTCTTCTATTTCTTGAAAAGCATTTTTTGCATTTTCAGCTAAGTCTTCAGATTGTTTTGCTAACTGATCTATAATTATTTTATCTATACTTCTAGCTGGTCCTGCAAAAGAGATAAATGCATCAGCTTTATTTTGTGCAGCAAGCATTCCTATGAGTGATCCTTCACTGTGTCCTGCAATAATTATCTTTCCGTAAGTTTGCTCTGTTTTAAAATGATCTAAAATATCACTTACATCTTTTACGAAATCTTCAAAACTAAGTTCTTCTTCGCTAATCTTAAATTTATTCATTTTGAATATTCGCTTGTCAAATCTATAAGAAGCAATACCATTTTTAGCAAGTTCTTTTGCGATGAGTTTCGAGCCGTCATTTTTCATCATAAATCCATTCCCATTCCTATCTGTAGGGCCAGAGCCTTGAATCAAGATCACTAGATCGGGATTTTCTGCCGCTACAGGCATTGTTAAAGTGCCATCTATAAATTTATTGATGGACACTTCGCTTTCAACTATAGAATCGTTCTGAGAAAACCCAAAATTGAAAACCAACATTGCTAAAATAATTACATATTTTTTCATGATTTCTATTAAGAATTTATTGAATTGTTTTTTGAGCATATCTTTTTAGAACCCGTTCTGCATCTTGTGGCTTTTGAGTCCCTATTAAAAAACTCTTGTTTTCATTGGTTACAATTTGGATGCCATAGTTACCTGAAACGTTATAAGCCTTTGCTTTACCAAAACCTCTAACACCCCAATCGCCATATGCTGTTAATGCTGAATATTTTCTAACATAAATTTTATCTATTTCAGACCAATTATAATGTCTTTTGAAAAAAGGAAAAGGGTCAAAATTCGCGGTGATACCTTTAGAATCTATTTTTGTTCTTAGTTCTAAAAAAAAGATACTGGCAATGATTAAGGCCGTAAAAATTAAAGTTAAGATCGAAGCTGTGTTGGATTCAATATTACTAAAGCCTTCCGTTTCATAATAGATATTTAAGAACACTCCACCAATAGTGATTGCTAAAATGGCAATTAACCACCACTGCCTAAATTGTTGTTTTTCTTGGAAAACTTTCATTTTAATGATTTAGAGTTCCGGCATTTACAATAGGGGAAGCATCTCTATCTCCACAAAGGATCACCATAAGATTGCTTACCATAGCTGCCCTGCGTTCGTCGTCCAGATTCACTATATTTTTCTTACCCAACTCATTTAATGCCATCTCAACCATGCTAACAGCACCTTCCACAATCTTATGTCTAGCAGCAACTATAGCTGTGGCTTGTTGACGCTTAAGCATTGCACTTGCAATTTCATTCGCATAGGCTAAATAACCAATTCTAGCTTCTAATACTTCAATTCCTGCAATATCCAGTCTTTCTTGCAATTCTTTCTCTAAAGCTATACTCACTTCATTAACACTAGAGCGTAGAGTGATATCTTCTTCCAATCCTTCATCCGCAAAATTATCATAAGGATACATACTTGCTAATTTTCTAACAGCAGCATCTGTTTGTACAACCACGAAATTCTCAAAATTATCTACATCAAAAGAAGCTTTGAAAGTATCTTTCACCCTCCAAACCAAAATGGTACTTATCATTATGGGATTACCCATTTTGTCATTTACTTTTAATCGTTCGCTATCAAAGTTTCTCGCTCTCAGTGAGATTTTTGTTTTAGTAAAGAAAGGATTCACCCAGAAAAGTCCATTACTCTTTACTGTCCCTTTATATTTCCCGAAGAGTAATAATACTCTAGACTCATTTGGATTAACCAAAATCAATCCTGGAATAAGACCAAGAGTTATTAAAATTAAAAAGAGGAATAATGGCATCTTCATTGCTATAAGCCCTCCAACCCCTATAATTAAAAAGAGTACGATAACAGAGAGCATTACATAACCATTAGAAGGAGTGGTAGTTTTTTCGTTGGAATTCATAAGAGTATAATTAGTTATGATATTAAATTGATATCATAAATATATCTATTTAAAGTTAATATTCAAAGTTTATTATTATTAATTGTATTCCTTTAAGATGTATATATTTGTAAAAAATGATTTATGAAAAATATAATACTAGCAGTTTGTTTTTTATTTAGCAGTTTGGTTGGATTTTCTACTGAAAATGATTGGGGACAGATAGGGCATAGAACAACCGGAGAAATTGCACAAGTAAATTTGAGCAAGAAAGCTAAAAAAGAAATAGCAAAATTATTGAATGGTAAAAGCCTGGCTTTTGTTTCTACTTATGGAGATGAGATTAAAAGTGATTCTAATTATAGAAAATACAGTCCGTGGCATTATGTGAATTTACCTGGAGGCGCAACTGAATATAAGGCAGGAGACGCTAATCCAGATGGAGATCTTTTAATGGCTATTAGAAAATCTGTGGAGGTTTTAAAAGATAAGAATTCACCAAAAGAGGAGAAAGAATTTTATTTAAAGATGTTGGTTCATTTTATGGGAGATCTTCATCAGCCACTTCATACGGGTAGAGGAGAAGATAAAGGTGGTAACGATATCCAGGTAAGATGGTTCGGCGATGGTTCTAATCTACACCGGGTATGGGACAGTGAAATGATAGATTCTTATGATATGAGCTATACTGAAATGGCAACTAATACTCTTAAGATTTCAGAAATACAACACAAAACCATTGCTTCGGGAAGTTTTGAAGACTGGATGTATGAATCTAAGAAATTGAGCGAACGAGTTTATGCTTCTGCCGAAGTTGGTGAAAATCTAAGCTATAGATATATGTACGATTGGTTTCCTGTCGTGAGGGAACAGCTTCAAAAAGGCGGTATTAGACTAGCCCAGGTTTTAAACGAGATTTATAAGTAATTAAGGTGTAGGCACTTGTGCTTTATTAAGGAACGAAATCGGTTGCTTTTAAAGCAGCCGATTTTATTTTCTATTAATTTGGATTAATCTATATAATTGTCCTGAAGGTTAGATTGATCCTGGGAGAAATTTCTTTTTTGGTCTTTGGTAATTGATGTTTCCAAAATTCCTGAGTGCTGCCTTTCATAATAAGTAGACTTCCATGCTCTAATGCCAATGCATATTTTAACGCTGAATCAGTCTTGTGCTTAAGTTGAAAATTTCTTGCAGCGCCCAGACTTAAAGAGGCGATTATTGGGTTATTTCCTAATTTTTTTTCGTCATCTGCATGCCATCCCATACTATCATTTCCATTTCTATAAAGATTTGCTAAGCAATGAGTAAAAGTAGATCCGGTTATTTTTACTATTTCAGAATATAAATCCCTGAGTTCTTTAGTAAAGTTTAGAGGATTTAATTTAAGCCCCGAATAGGAGTAAGGCTCAGAATTTAAAGCATACAATGCTGTTAGTCGAGGTTGTGGAATTGTTTTTCCGAAAATTTTGATAGAATATTGTTCCCATTGAAGTGTATTTAAAAGTGTCTTATAATAGGAATTAGCTAATCCATTATTTAAAGCATCAGGATAATATTCCAGATTGGCATCTGGAAGAGTGATTTTCTTATAAGTACAGTCAAAATTCATTTTAAAGATAAAAATAGGCCCACCAGATTAGCACAAACTGAAGTGGTAAACGGAGAATTAATGCCCAAGCAGGAATTCCTGCTCCAGCTTTTTTGGAACTAAGCATATAAAAGTGCACCAGTAAAAACACTAATAGCATAGCTATTATTCCGTAAATGGCAATATTTTTAGTTTCTTCAAATAATAATCCAACACCAAGTAAAACTTCCGAAACTCCACTTAATACTACCAGTAATTTGGGCGCAGGTAAATACCTAGGCATAATTCTTAGATATGCTTTTGGTTTAATAAAGTGGAAAATTCCAGCAATAATATATATTGCAGCCATTAGTAAAAAATGCCAGGGGTAAGTCATAGATCTAGATTAAATACTTGAAATGAAACTTGTTGAATTTAATTAAAATGATTCGGAAAACTCAGTTTTTTAATGAAATAGATCTATTTAGTTTTAAAATTAAGATTTTATTTTGCCTAATTAATTAGAATAGAGTAACTTCCCCACCCAAATCGATTTAACTTAACCGCAGAAGTTTTTGAAAAAAAATTACTTTTATCTTATTATATTTTTATTGGCCTTTGCGAATCTCTATTCGCAACAAAGCGCCTATAAAGATGCGCATTTAGAATCCCTCCGTAAATTGACCTCAGAGCATTTAGATAAATACGAGTATAATGAATCTATAGAGGTGGCTATGCAAATGCTCGAGGAATCCAAAAAACGTGGGAATGATTATTATGTTTATCATTCTAATAATATTTTGGGTGTAAATTATGGAGATTTAAATGACACCCTTCATTCCAGGAAGTATTATAAAGAGGCCTTAAAGGTCGCTCTTAAATTAGATAACGATACTCTGCTGCTAATGTCCTATAATAATTTAGGGAATGTCTATTCTGAGGATAAAAACACTACTCAGATTGGAATAGATTATTATAACAGGACCATTGATTTGGCCACAGAAATGAACTTTAATAGCAGGCTTCTAGAACCCACTGCAAATATTGCTTGGACTTATTTAGATCTTGGGTTATATGATAAAGCCTTTCCTTATTTGAATAGGACCTGGAAATTGATGGGAGATAGGGATGATAATACAACTCGTGCTCAACTCCTTACTTTAATGGGGCGCTATTATATGGGAGTGAATGAACTGGAAGAAGCGAAATCACATTTAGATGAAGCAATTCAAATCGTAGAAAGAGACACCTTGATCCTTGAGGCTTCCTTAGCTTATAAGGAATATGCCCAACTGCTTTCCAAGCAAGGAAGTTATAAGGAGGGTTTTATAGCTTTAGAGAAATATGAAAAATTTAATTCTCAAATTTTTGAAAGACAAAGGTTATCAGATATTACGAATGCTAACGTGAAATTTGATGTAATCCAATATCAAAAGGACTTAGAAATTGCGAGAAAAGAACAATCATATAAAGATGAATTAATAGAGAAATCTCAGGAGCGTATGTATGTTATGGTCATCGCTTCTATAATCCTAATAGTAATTATAATTTTAGTGTATCGTATAAATCTTTCCAGAAGAACACTAAATCAAGAATTAAGTTTAAAGAACAAAGAGCTAATAGCAGCTAAGGAAGAAGCAGAGCGTCTTACCGTGCTCAAAACAAAATTCTTTTCTACCATAAGTCACGAATTGCGAACGCCACTTTATGGAGTAATTGGACTTACTTCAATATTAATGGATGATAAATCACTTTCTAAACACGAGGAGGATCTTAAGTCTTTAAAATTCTCTGCAGATTATTTATTGGCATTAATAAACGATGTTTTACAAATGAATAAAATGGAATCTAATTTATTAGATTTAGAACCCATGCCTTTCAATTTAAATGAACTACTGAGAAGTATTGTTAAATCATTTGAGTTTACCAGGCTTCAAAATAAAAACACGATCCATTTAGAATTATGTCAAGAAGCAAATTCTAACTTGATTGGAGATAAAGTGAGACTTTCACAAATTTTAATGAATCTAGTTGGTAATGCAATGAAGTTTACTGAGCGTGGAGATATTTGGATAAAAACTAAACTAATTGAAAGTTCAGAAAAAACGGCTAAAATTTATTTTGAAATTAGGGATAATGGCTCTGGGATCTCCAAGCATAATCAAGAGTTGATCTTCGAAGAATTTTCTCAATTACAATCTGCAAATTACAACTATCAAGGAACCGGACTTGGTTTGCCAATTGTCAAAAAATTATTGATTTTATTCAATTCAGAAATAAACCTTATGAGCAAGGAGGGTGAAGGTTCTACCTTTAGTTTTGAAATTGAATTTGAAAATGGGAAACTCTCTAAAGAGGATTTTATTCAAAACATTCAAGATCACGATTTAAGTGTTGAATCTATTATGTCCTCAGGAGAAAAGCGCATTTTAGTGGTAGACGATAATAGGATTAATCAGGTGGTAACCAAAAGAATTCTAGAACAGCAACAATTTGTGGTTGATTTATGCGATAACGGAGTTGATGCTATAGAAAGGGTGAGAAATAATCATTTTGAGTTGGTTCTAATGGATGTGAATATGCCAGGGATCTCAGGATTAGAAGCCACAAAAAGAATTAGAGAGTTCAATGAGGATATCCCTATTATAGCTTTAACAGCGATGGAAATAGATGAAATAAGAGAGGAGATCTATGAGTCTGGCGTAAATGACATCATCGTTAAGCCATACGATACAGCTAGATTTTATCAAGTCATCTTCAAAAATCTCCGTTCTTCAATTTTAAGGTAAATTTTATTTTTCTATAATTCTAGAATCTTCTGGTTTTTTGAATAGCTCATCTTTGGCATTAAAAAACACGATATTACTTATCCTAGCTTCTCCTATTTGTTCTCCAAAACCATCTTTTAAGCTCCAATTATGGAAAGACCATTTTGTAGCTACAGGGATTCCATCAATCACTTTATATTCTGAATATACAATCCCATGTGGATTTTCTGCAGCTTTTGCTTGATCCCCACTTCCAAAAGTTACAATGTATCCTGCCCCATGCATTAAACCGGTTTCTCTTTCTTGATATACCACATACCAATCGTCTGGAGCATCTCCTATATTTTCACCAAAACTGAGTCTTCCAAGATCAAATTTATTTCCACCCATTTCTACAGATTCCAAAGTTTCCCAATTGGTTCCCGGATCGTTTAATTTAAATGGTATTGCAAAGAAATATTGCCAAGTAAACATATCGAATCTAGCTCCTTTTGGTTCTGCATCTGCTGGACATAAATAGGCTTGATTCCCATCATAGATCAACTGGGTGTTGTTATTTTTATCTACTCTCACCTTGGTAGAATTTGTTAGCGTGGTAACTTTCCCATTCAATCTTTCCTGTCCTCCAAAAGTTAAAGAGATATCAAAAGAAACCGCTCTTTTAGTATTCCAATCTGTTTTATTATGGGCACTTTCTATCCCTTGTGCAAAGGCAACCGCAGGAGAAACAGCCCCATTTCCAATGCCTCCATTTGGCTCTGTCATAATAACCTCATCTGGAGTTGTATCCTTTTTTTGCTCCTCTTTACAGCCAATTAGCATAAGAATAGAAATTAATAAAATTAAATTTTTCATAGTTTGTTTTTTTGTTTAGGTCCTTAAAATTACGAAAGCTTTCAGTAAAGAATATAAAAAAACCGTTTAGTCGTAATGAAACAAACCAAACGGTTAAATAGTTATAGGTAAAATATGCTTATTTCACCATATCAAAACTTCTCTTGATAAAAGCAGTTAGCTCTTCTCCTTTTAAAAGATTCTGAGATAATCGAGCTAAGTCCAAAGATTGCTTAATTAGGCGCTCTTGTTTCTTTTCGGTTTTAGAGTTTAGAATTTCAGAAATTAACTCATGATTGGTATTCACCACCAAATTGTACATTTCTGGCATATTACCCATTCCAAACATTCCACCGCCACCGGTTTGTTGCATTTCCTTCATTCTTCTCATAAACTCAGGTTGAGTGATGATAAGTGGAGAAGCAGTACTATCCATAGATTCTAATTGAACCGTATATTTTCCTTGTGGAATCACTTTTTCGAAATCTGCTTTTAGTTTCTCTTTTTCTTCTTCAGAAAGTTTGGAGATCTTCTCTTCTTCTTTCTTGATCAGATTATCAATATTATCTCCATCTACACGCACAAAAGAGACCTTTTCCTTACTTCCTTCAATTTTTTGAATTAAATGTGAAACTATCGGAGAGTCCATCAATAAAACTTCGTATCCTTTATCTTTTGCAGCTTCAATATAACTGTGTTGCGCATCTGTATTAGAAGCATAAAGAATAATTAAGTTCCCATCCTTATCTGTTTGGGTATCTTTAGTTTTCTCCTGAAGCTCTTCAAAAGTGAAATAGGTATTATCTACAGTTGGATATAGTGCGAATTTATCTGCTTTTTCAAAGAATTTATCTTCTGAAAGCATTCCGTATTCAATGACGATCTTGATATCATTCCATTTCTTTTCAAAATCTTCTCTGTTATTGGTGAAAAGTGCTTTCAACTTGTCTGCAACCTTTCTTGTAATATAACTAGAGATCTTTTTCACGGCCCCATCTGCCTGAAGGTAAGATCTTGAAACATTTAATGGAATATCTGGAGAATCAATAACTCCACGTAACATTGTTAAAAACTCTGGAACGATCCCTTCTACATTATCTGTTACATATACCTGATTTTGGTATAATTGGATCTTATCCTTTTGAATATTCATATCCTGACCCATTTTCGGGAAATATAAGATCCCGGTAAGGTTGAAAGGATAATCTACATTAAGGTGAATATGAAACAAAGGATCTTCAAATTGCATAGGATATAATTCCCTGTAGAAACCTTTGTAATCTTCATCTTCCAAATCGGCTGGCTGCTTTGTCCATGCCGGAGCTGGATTGTTAATTATGTTGTCTACCTCTATAGTTTCTGGTTTAGCATCTTTTTCAGCATCCTCAGCAAGTGGTAAAGTTTCTTCTTTTGTTCCAAATTTAATTGGCACTGGCATAAACTTGTTATACTTCACCAAAAGCTCCTGAATTCTTCCCTCTTCAAGAAACTGATTGTCTTCCTCATTAATATGAAGAATGATCTCTGTTCCTCTTTCAGTTCTATCTGATTCTTCTATACTAAAATCTGTAGTTCCTTCACAAACCCAATGAGCACCAGGCTCATCTTTATAAGACTTAGTGATGATCTCTACTTTATTTGCCACCATAAAGGCGGAGTAAAAACCTAGACCAAAATGTCCTATAATTCCACTGTCCTTAGCAGAATCTTTATATTTTTCTAAAAACTCTTCAGCTCCAGAAAAAGCGATTTCATTTATATACTTTTCTACCTCGTCCTTGGTCATCCCAACTCCTTGGTCTATAACATGAAGGGTTTTATTCTCTTTATCTATTTTAACTTCGATCTTCGGATCTCCGTATGCGACATCTATCTCACCAATACTGGTAAGGTGCTTTAATTTTAAAGTAGCATCTGTTCCGTTAGAAATTAATTCTCTTAAAAAGATCTCATGATCACTGTATAAAAACTTCTTTATTAACGGGAAGATGTTTTCTACAGATACATTAATTTTTCCTTTAGCCATATATCAAAAATTTTATTGAATTAGTACTTTCCTTTCTATAGTCAAAAAAAATACCAAGACCGATGCGCTGACAAACTGACACTTGTAATGTGGATTTCCTATTTACGTCTAATAATTATTGGCAATTTAATGCCAAATAAGATTTAACAATTATTTTTGTTTAATGATCATAAAAAAAGATTAAACAAGTTGTATCTTTGAATAAGAAAGAAAGCATTATGGCAACGAAAAAGCAACCCGCAGAAAAGAAATTCAGTAAAGAGATCTTAATTGGGCTTTATATGAATTATGTGTTAGAGCATGAGCATATGCCTAAAAGTGTGTACAAATTCGCAAAGGAGAATAAGATTACAGAAGAACAGTTCTATAATTACTTTGGGAGTTTTGAAGGTTTAAGAAAAGGCATATGGAATCAATTCTATGTGAATACTATGGAAGTAATGAATAAAAGCTTAGAGTTTGAAGCATTTACTCCTAGAGAAAAACTACTCACCTTTTATTATACCTTTTTTGAATTGTTAACAGCAAATAGAAGTTATGTGCTGTTAACTTTGAACGAGAATCCCGATAAACTTAAAAATTTAGAGCAGTTAAAGGAATTGCGTAAAGACATAAAAGTTTTTGCAAAAGAGTTGATTTCTGAAGGAAATGAAGATAAAAACAGTCAGATTCTTAAACAATCTGAGACAGTTTTTTCTGAAGCTACTTGGGTTCAGTTTTTATTCATTCTAAAATTTTGGGTAGATGATAATTCAGCAAAATTTGAAAGTACCGATATTGTTATTGAAAAGTCTGTAAACACTGTTTTTGATCTTTTTGATAATACACCTTTGGAACGAGTTATTGATCTGGGAAAATTCCTTTGGAAAGAAAAAATGAATTAATAGTTTTTAGAATCACTCGGGTGTGGCATCCTATAAGTGTATTTCCCTACAAGTAACCTTCACGCCCGTGTGATTTTAATAACAACATCATAATATGAAGACAATAGATAGCATACCTACCGGAAAAATAGGAAGAACTAGTAAAATGGTTCAGACTGGAGTTAAGGTTGGTGGGAATTATATTAAATATTACAGTAAAAAGGCTTTCGACAAGAATATAAATCGAGATCAATTAAATGAAGATAATGCATCAGATATTTATGATGGCTTAAAAAGTTTAAAAGGAAGTGCACTTAAAGTGGCACAAATGCTCTCTATGGAAAAGAGTTTGTTGCCTAGTGCGTATGTAGAGAAATTCTCTTTAGCGCAATTTAGCGTCCCACCTCTATCTGCTCCACTAGTACGAAAGACCTTTAAGAAATATAATGGAAGCTACCCCGAACAGCTTTATGATACGTTTGCAACGCAGTCGGTAAATGCAGCCAGCATTGGGCAAGTGCACATGGCTACAAAGAATGGGAAAAAACTTGCTGTGAAAATCCAATATCCGGGCGTTGCAGATAGTATTAGTTCAGATCTTGCAATGGTAAAGCCTATTGCTACAAGAATGTTTAACATGCAAGGGAAAGATTCAGAAAAATATTTTAAAGAAGTAGAAGGGAAGCTATTAGAAGAAACAGATTATATTTTGGAAGTGCAGCAAAGCAAAGAGATTTCCGAAGCTTGTGTAAATATTCCAAACCTTAAATTCCCTAAGTATTACGAGGAATTATCTAGTGAGCGTATTATTACCATGGACTGGATGGATGGAATTCATTTAAGTGAGTTTACAAAGTTAAATTCAGATCAAAATCTAGCTAATAAAATAGGTCAGGCTCTATGGGATTTTTATATGTTCCAGATTCACAACTTAAAAGCAATGCATGCAGATCCTCATCCTGGTAATTTTTTAATAGATAAAGATTACAATCTTATTGCAATAGATTTTGGTTGTGTTAAAAGAATTCCTGAGGATTTCTACAATCCATATTTTCAGCTAGCTGAAAGGAAGAATTTAAATAATAACGAGTTTTTCAATGGGAAATTATTTGAATTGGAAATCCTACGGGAAACTGATTCAAAAAAAGAAAGAGATTTCTTTTCAGAGATGTTTTACGAAATGTTCAACATGTTCTCTACCCCGTATCAATCAGAAACTTTTGATTTTTCTGATGAAGCTTTTTGGAACAATCTCACAGAATTAAGTGAACGATACAGTAAAGATCCAGATTTACGAAAAATGAATGGAACTAGAGGAAGTCAGCATTTTTTATATATGAGCAGAACTTACTTTGGGCTATACAACTTGCTTCACGATTTAGAAGCAAAAGTAGAAGTCAACAATTATAAAATAATGAGTTAAAGGTTAGTATTGGTTAGGTTGTTTAGGAAAGCGTCACTATTGCGAGTGATGCTTTTCTGTTTTAAAACCCTCATTGAGGGTTTAACCCGCCTGACGGGCTGGGCAGGTTCCCCGAGGCCTGCCCGAAAAGAATTTCATTCAGGCGGGCTTGCCTCGAATTTTTAAAAGTATTTTCCAAGTTATCTCGTGGGCCCGCCCGTACCGTTCGGGCGGGCTTGCCCCGAGGATCTTTATTATATAAATAAAACACCCGCCTTAATAAAGACGGGTGTTCTATTTGAAATATGAATACTTAAAAAAATTAGTCAACCATAACTTTCTCTTTCTGGCTAATTTCAGTTTTCACTCTATTCTTCACATATTTTTCCAACCATTGGTGTTGTTCCCAAAGCACATGTAATACAGACTCTTTTGCGCTATAACCATGACTTTCTTTTGGAAGAATCACCAATCTTGCGGTAGCTCCAAGTCCTTTTAAAGCATTAAAATAACGCTCACTTTGCATTGGGTAAGTTCCAGAATTATTATCTGCTTCTCCGTGAATTAACAACAATGGAGTCTTCATTTTATCGGCATGCATAAAAGGAGACATGGCATTGTAAACCTCTGGTGCTTCCCAGTAGCTACGTTCTTCACTTTGAAATCCAAATGGAGTTAACGTTCTATTGTAGGCACCACTTCTTGCAATTCCGGCAGCAAAAAGATTAGAGTGAGATAATAAGTTGGCTGTCATAAAGGCTCCGTAACTATGACCACCAACGGCTACTCTATTTCTATCTATATATCCCATATCGTCTACAGCATCTATAGCCGCTTTTCCGTTAGCAACCAGCTGTTTTCTAAAACTATCATTAGGCTGCTCATCTCCCTCTCCAATAATAGGAAATGAAGCATCATCTAATACAACATATCCGCGGTTAACCCAGTAAATTGGAGAACCGTAATAGGGATATGTGAAATCATTTGCATTGGAAGTATTTTGAGAAGCTGAATTTTTATCTTTGAATTCTCTTGGGTATGCCCACAAGATCATAGGTAGTTTCTCTTTAGAATCTTTATCGTAATCTGCGGGAAGGTATAAAGTTCCATTTAATTCCAATCCGTCATCTCTTTTATAAGTAATCACTTCTTTATGAACATCTTGAAGTGCTTTAAAAGGATTTTCAAAACTCGTTATTTGAGTTAACGCATCTTTTTTATTGATGTCTCTTAGATAATAATTAGGATATTCTGTAGAAGACTCTATTCTCACCAAAAGTTCACCTTTAGTAATATCTATAGCTTCTACTAAGGTTTCTTTTTTCTTGTTATAGTTGGATCTATATAAATTGCTGGTTTGTCCACTTTCCAGATCTATTTTATCCACAAAAGGGAATTGTCCTTTTTCTGTAAATCCGCTTCCAAGTAAATATGCATTGTTATCTTTTAATGCTAGGATACTTGTTCCATACTGATTTTTCTTAGTGACAAAATTCCCTGGATCGCTGTATTGATCTTGATAATTTCTATCGAATAATACTTTTGGAGCTTTTTTGTTATTAGAAGGATCAAAAATATAGGTTCTGGTATTTCTGTTATTCCACCAGTAATCGTATGCGATAGCAGTATTGTTGTTTCCCCATGAAATACCAGAGAATCTATCCTTTGTTTTTAAGATAGATCTTCCTTCACCTGAAAATGGTGCATCTAAGAGAAAAACTTCATCTCTAAATTCCACCTCTACTTCTGGATCTCCACCATCTAATACTTTTGCATAAACTAAGGTGGCTGGAGCATCACTTCTCCAATTTAAATCTCTTCTGCCTTCTCTTTCTGCCATAAATCCAATTGGTAATACTTCAGAAAGAGGAACATCATTCACTTTGCTTATTTCCTTTCCACTTTTATCATAGATCACAGTTTCAAAAGGAAACCTATAATAAGGCACTATATAAGAAAATGGTTTTTTAATAGCTGAAACCATTACATAATTTCCATCTGGAGAAAAAGATATCTCATTAAACATTTTTGATTCCATCCATGGTGTAGCGCTCCCGTTGAGATCTACTTTTACAAGACTTGCTTTTGCTAATTGCTCAAAATTGAATATGTCATTTGGAGTTTGAAGTAAATCTTGATACGTTCTGTTCTGAGCTTTTTGACCATCACTGGTAGAAATTGTAGGTCCAGTTGGTACAGCTGTATTGGTGTTAATTAAGTCCTTTCTGTTTTCCGGGAGCATTTTAACTAGAATTGCAGAGCCATCCTTAAACCAATTTATTACGTCTCTCATGTTTGCATTCAGCGTGGCTTCGGTTAATTTTTTAGCTGAAGCAGCTGCAATATCCAATACCCACAATTCTACACCAGTGTCTGTAGTATGAGTCATGGCGATTTTAGATTCGTCTGGAGACCAAGAGAAATTTGCCAAACGCGGATTTTCAGGTAATCCGGAAATGGATTTTGGAGTTTCAGATTTTAAAGATTTTACTTCAACATTATTATAATAGGTTGTTCTACTATTTATATTGGTTTTAGGGTTTATTCTTAGTCCGCCTAATCTTAATTCTTGTTCACTTAATTCTGCAATAGATTTATATTGATCTCTATACAAGAACACTATCATTTCTCCTTTACTATCTACTAGAGTAGCTGGAGCCAATGGAACATCTACAAGATCCATAATTTCTTGTGGTGGTTTCTGATAGGTTAAATTTTCTTGAGCTTGTAGAGTTGCGAATAAAAAACTCGTTAAAAAACATAATAGAATTTTTTTCATAAGTTAATTTTTAAGTATTTCAGTAACGCCTGTGAATAATAGAGTTTCAAAAAATTAATGTTTCTTATATTGCGGGGGCGAAAAATTATTAATTGCTTAAATTTAAGAATAATAAATATTAATACCATAATTATAAACGTATGTATCAATCAAAAATAGCCGGATTGGGAAGTTATGTTCCTGAAAATGTGGTAACAAATGACGATCTCTCCAAATTGATGGATACCAACGATGCTTGGATCCAAGAGAGAACAGGGATCAAGGAGCGTAGACATATTAAGAAAGGAGATGGGAACACTACCGCAGTTATGGGAGTAAAGGCAGCTAAAATTGCTTTAGAACGTTCAAAGATCTCCAAAGACGATATAGATCTTATAGTATTTGCAACTTTAAGCCCAGATTTATATTTCCCAGGATGTGGAGTGCAAGTACAAGAAATGTTAGATATAGATACCTGTCCTGCTTTAGATGTGAGAAACCAATGTAGCGGATTTATTTATGCATTATCTGTAGCAGATCAATTCATAAAGACCGGGATGTACAAAAATGTGCTGGTAATTGGAAGTGAAAATCATAGTGGTGGGTTGGATTTTACAGATAGAGGGAGGTCTGTTTCCGTTATTTTTGGCGATGGGGCAGGAGCAGCCGTACTTACCAGAAGTAATCATATTGGACAAGGAATTCTTTCTACACATTTACATTCTGAAGGAAAACATGCCATGGAGCTTACACTTAAAGGACCAAGCACGCTGCATTGGATACCAGAGATAATTGCTGAAAATCCTCAGGGAGACGATATTCCTTATTACCCTTATATGAATGGGCAATTTGTATTTAAAAATGCGATTGAACGTTTTTCTGAAGTGATCCATGAAGGGCTTAAAGCAAATGGTTTGGAAGTAAAGGATATCAATATGCTTATTCCGCATCAGGCAAATTTGAGAATTTCTCAGTTTATTCAGAAGAAATTACAACTAAGTGATGATCAGGTTTTTAATAATATTCAGAAATACGGAAATACAACCGCAGCATCTATTCCTATTGCCCTAACAGAAGCTTGGGAGCAAGGAAAGATTAAAGAAGGAGATCTGGTTGTTTTAGCTGCTTTTGGAAGTGGATTTACCTGGGGAAGTGCTATTATAGAGTGGTAATATATTAAAGTTTAGAATCAAGAAAGCCCGTATAGATTTATCTATACGGCTTTCTTTTTGACGAACTAACTATTTCTTTGATTATCTTAAATAATCCACCACTATCTTTTTCATTATCATCTCGGTTTTTACGTCTCAATCTTTGTTTTTTCCTACTCCAAATCTATAGGAGATTACTACATACACCTACTGACTTTCAGATTCAACTGCAAACCTTTAATACACCTTCATCTAAGTGCTTTTGGTTTAAAGAGATCCTTATATTTAAAAGACACCTGGATTTTTATTTGTTACACAGAAGGATTTTTTTTAAATTTAGTATTATGGAAAAGAAAAAAACATTGGTTTTGGGAGCCTCATTAAATCCAGCCAGATACTCAAATTTAGCGATCAACAGACTGGTAAAATATAAACAACCAACTGTGGCCTTAGGACTTAAAAAAGGGAACGTTGGCGGAGTAGATATAGTAACAGAAAAGGAAGAATTCCAGGACATCAACACCATCACTTTATATCTAAATGCAAAAAGACAGGAGGAATATTATGATTATATAATTTCCCTGCATCCTGAAAGGGTGATTTTTAATCCCGGTACGGAGAACCCTGAATTATACAGGTTATTGAGGGAAAATAATATTGACTTTGAGAATGCATGTACCTTAATTATGTTGGGTACGAATCAATATTAGACCTAAGAATGTTAAAGCTCCATTTAGAATAAGTACAAAAAAGCCAAATTCAAATCCGAACCAAAGTTCACTATTAATACTTATTAGATAGCATACTATTGGGGATAAAATCGCGATTACAGGTACCAATTTATCTTTAACCATCCATTTAGTAAAAAGTCCAAAGCTATAAAGTCCAAGTAACGGGCCGTAGGTATACCCGGCGAATACAAAGAGTTTAGCAATTACGCTTTCATCCTTAATAATATACTTAAAACTTACTATTACGAGAATTAGCACGATAGAAACTGCGACATGGATTCGCTTTCTAACAATTTCTTGTTTAGCGGCTTCATATCTTTTTTCAATATCTAAAATATCGATACTAAAAGAGGTGGTAAGTGCAGTAAGAGCACTATCTGCACTACTGTATGCCGCAGCGATTAGTCCCAATACAAAGAAGGTGGCAATTCCAGCACCCAATCCGCTTTGTGTAGCAATCACTGGGAAGAGGTCATCTTTAGAAGCATCTATTCCGTTTAATCTGGCATATTCTGTAAGCAGCATACCCAGTGCCAAAAACACCAAATTCACGAAAGTGAGTACTATGGTAAACCAGAACATGTTCTTTTGTGCATCCTTTAGATTCCTGCAGGTAAGATTTTTCTGCATCATATCCTGATCTAAACCTGTCATAACGATCGCTATAAAAGCTCCAGAAATAAACTGTTTCCAGAAGTAGTTGGCACTTTTGAAATCATCGAAAAAGAACATCTTAGAGAAGTCACTATCTGCAATATGACCAATTAGATTACTTCCTTGAATCCCTAAACTATCAGAGACATAATAAATACTAACTCCCACAGCAATAAGCATACAAAGGGTTTGTAAAGTATCAGTATAAACAATGGTTTTTATGCCAGATTTAAAAGTATATAGCCAAATTAAAGCAATGGTCATAACAACTGTGGCCCAAAAGGGAATCCCTAAAGCATCAAAAAGAATTATTTGTAAAACATTGGCTACCAGAAAAAGCCTAAAACTGGCACCTACAACTCGGGACAATAGAAAGAAAGAAGCTCCTGTTTTATAGGAATATTTACCAAATCTGCTTTCCAGGTAGGTGTAAATGGAGGTAAGGTTCATTCTATAATAAAGCGGGAGTAAAACCAATCCAATTACTGCGTATCCTACAATATAACCTAATACCACCTGCATATAGCTAAACTGGCTAGCTTCTACCCATCCAGGAACTGAGATAAAGGTGACACCACTAAGCGAAGCGCCAATCATTCCAAAAGCAACAACATACCAAGGCGATTGCCTGTTGGCCTTGAAAAAAGCATCATTATTAGAATTTTTTCCGGTAAAGTAGGAGATTATTAATAATGCTCCAAAATAGGAAGCTATTAAGAGTAGGATGTAAGCTGGTTGCATAGAATTTCAATTTCGCAGCCAAAATACAAATTAATGCATAAGTTCTTGTTTAGTATGCGCTACTAAAATTTAATAGTATCCTAGAAAAAACGTAATTTTGGAACATGGATTTTTCTTCAAAATTATTGGAACAGGCCGTAGCCGAAATGTCCCAGCTTCCGGGGGTGGGAAAGCGTACCGCATTAAGACTTGTGCTGCATTTATTAAAGCAACCGGCAGACCAAACCACACAACTCTCAGAAGCTTTGGTGAATTTGCGTACAAAAATCAAACTTTGTAATAACTGTCATAATATCAGCGATACAGAATTATGTGAGATTTGTTCCAATAAAAACAGGATCCGTGAGATCGTTTGCGTAGTGGAAGATATCCGGGATGTAATGGCTATTGAAAATACAAGTCAGTACCGCGGATTATATCATGTGCTTGGAGGTAAGATAAGCCCTATGGATGGGATTGGACCTTCGCAGTTAACCATAAAATCTTTAGTAGATAAGGTAAAAGAAGGAGAAGTTGAAGAAATTATTTTTGCTCTAAGTAGTACTTTGGAGGGAGATACTACCAACTTTTATATTTTCAGGCAAATGGAAGGTTTGAATATAAAGACTTCTACCATCGCAAGAGGAATTTCTGTAGGAGACGAATTGGAATATGCAGATGAAGTTACTCTGGGAAGAAGTATTACCAATAGGATTCCATTTGAGAGCTCCTTAAAAAGCTAAAGGCTGCGGACAATTCATTTTGAATTTTCTTTAAATGATCAGATTCCCTTTAATTTAAAGGATCAGAATCGTAATTTTACAAGCATCAGAAGAGGTTGTTTTGAGGTTGAATTCAGCTTTAAAAATAATTTTATTACATATTTAATACTTATGAAGCGTTAAATTAAGTAATTTCGCAATCAGAACTATAAAAAACATCGTTGAGATAATAATATGGCAAAGTTTGAACTTAAGTTACCCAAAATGGGGGAAAGCGTCGCAGAAGCAACAATCACTAGCTGGTTAAAAGAAGTTGGAGATACTATTGAAGCAGATGAGGCAGTACTGGAAATAGCAACAGATAAAGTTGATAGTGAAGTTCCAAGTGAGGTAGATGGTGTGCTTATTGAAAAACTTTTTGAGCCAGATGATGTAGTGCAAGTTGGACAAACTATAGCTATTATTGAAATAGAAGGCGAAGATGATTCTAAGGCACAGCCTACGGAAGCTAAAAAACCAGAAGGAGCACTAGTTGAAGAAGCAGAAGAAATGCTGACTTCAGCCAAGAGTGCTTCAGAAACAGATTTCTCTGATTCTACCAAATTCTATTCTCCATTAGTGAAAAATATCGCTAAAAAAGAGGGAGTAAGCCTTCAGGAGTTGGAAACCTTAGAAGGAACAGGAAAAGATGGCAGAGTTACCAAAAATGATATTTTAGGACATCTAGAAAATAGAAGTTCTCAGCCTAAATCTACGGCAAGTACATCTGCTCCTGCTCAATCGGCTCCGGCTTCTAAAAAGCCTTCTGCCCCTGTTAGTGTAAATGGAGGAGATGAGATCATCGAAATGAGTAGAATGGGTAAAATGATTGCGCATCACATGGTAGAAAGTGTTCGAACCTCTGCGCATGTTCAATCTTTTATAGAAGTAGATGTAACCAATATTTGGAATTGGAGAAGCAAAAACAAGACAGCTTTCGAAAAAAGAGAAGGAGAGAAATTAACCTTTACTCCAATCTTTATGGAAGCAGTAGCTAAGACTATCAAAGATTTTCCAATGGTCAATATAGCTTTAGACGGTGATAAAATTATTAAAAGAAAAAATATAAACCTTGGAATGGCTGCGGCACTTGGTAATGGCGATTTAATTGTACCGGTTATTAAAAATGCCGATACTTTGAATCTTGTAGGAATGGCGAAAGCTGTGAACGATCTTGCAAATAGAGCCAGAGAGAATAAATTAAAACCAGAGGATATCCAAGGGGGAACCTATACGGTAACTAACGTAGGTACTTTTGGAAGTATCATGGGAACTCCAATTATCAATCAGCCACAAGTGGCTATTCTGGCTCTTGGAGCGATTAGAAAAGTGCCAGCGGTTATAGAAACTCCGGAAGGAGATTTTATTGGAATTCGTTATAAGATGTTCTTATCTCACAGTTATGATCATCGTGTGGTGAACGGAGCATTAGGAGGACAGTTTGTGCAACGTGTTGCACAGTATCTGGAAGCTTTTGACAAGAATAGAGAAGTTTAATCCTTCATTGAGAGTTTAATTTCCCTGTCAAGATTTTTGATTCTCAAAACATATACCCTTAAAAAGCCACAAATACTTCATTAATTATGTAGTGTAAGTGGCTTTTAAGTTTTCTAAAATTAGATAACAAAACATTTTTACTGAAGACGACTTTGAATTTTTAGAACATTCAAAATATAGTATCTTTACAAAAACCAACTATTTTATGGAGTTAAAACTCACAAAACCAATTTGCTTTTTCGACCTTGAAACCACTGGAACTAATGTTGCTAAAGATCGAATTGTAGAAATTTCTATTTTAAAAGTATTTCCCAATGGCAATAAAGAAAGTAAAACATGGTTGGTGAACCCTGAAATGAATATTCCGGCTGAGGTAATTGCTATTCATGGAATTTCTAATGAAAAAGTAGCAAATGAACCCACTTTTAATACGTTGGCACCTAAAATCTATGAAATGATTAAAGGTTGCGATCTGGGAGGTTATAATTCAAATAGATTTGATATTCCGTTGCTTGCTGAAGAATTATTGCGAGCAGATATAGATTTTGATATGAAAAGTCAGGCATCTGTAGATGTGCAAACTATTTTTCATAAAATGGAACAAAGAACACTGTCTGCGGCCTATAAATTCTATTGTGATAAAGATCTGGAAGGGGCACATGGTGCCGAAGCAGATACGAATGCTACCTACGAGGTTTTGAAATCTCAGCTAGACAAATATGAAGATCTGGAGAATGATATGTCATGGCTATCTAACTACAGTGAAAGAAGAAAATTTGCAGACTTTGCAGGATTTATAGCATTCGATAAAAAAGGGCAAGAGGTATTTGCATTTGGGAAATACAAAGGAAAACATGTAGAAAAGGTCTTGGAAGAGGAACCTGGATATTTCGGATGGATCCAAAATGCCGACTTTCCATTATACACTAAGAAAATCCTAACCAGGATAAAATTGAGAAAGCTAAATACAAAAGTTAAATAGTAGGGCTTCTATGAAAATAATCTGCATCGGGAGAAATTATAGCGCCCACATTTCAGAATTAAAGAATGAAAAACCAACGGATCCAGTTATATTCTTAAAACCTGATACTTCAATTCTTTTAAAAAAACAACCGTTTTTTATACCAGACTTTAGCAATGATGTTCATTATGAAGTTGAAGTGCTGGTGAAAATAAATAGGGTAGGGAAATATATAGAAGAGCAATATGCTCATAAATATTACAACGAGATTGGATTAGGTATAGATTTCACGGCTAGAGACCTTCAGCAAAATTTAAAAGATAAAGGTTTGCCTTGGGAAAAGGCGAAGGGTTTTGATGGTGCTTCAGTTATCGGAGAGAAATGGATTGATAAAAAATCTATTTCCGACCTAAATAATATTAACTTTAGCTTAATTAAAAATAATCAGCCTGTGCAAACAGGGAATACTGGTGATATGTTGTGGAAAATTGATGAGATTATTTCATATGTCTCAAAGTATTTCACTTTAAAAATCGGGGATATTATTTTTACTGGAACTCCAGAAGGAGTTGGTAAGGTTGAGGTTAACGATGTCTTAACTGGACTAATAGAAGAAAAGCAACTATTTTCAATACAGGTAAAATAAATGAAGAACTACAACTTAGACGACGTAATAGAAATGGCTGGTGGGGATGACGATTTTGTGAAGATAATTGTTCAAACATTTTTGGAAGAAATTCCGCCAGATGTAGCTTCAATGTCTGAAGCTATTTCTAGCAGTAATCCCGCATTAGCCTATCAATATGCCCATAAGATGAAGCCTAATCTTCAGCTTTTTGGCTTGAATCAGATGGATAATATATTAGTAATCGAGGCTTGGTCTAAAGGAAAGGAGCGCGAAACAAATGCTCGGGATGCGGGTGAAAAGATATCAGCTAAGGTTAGATTGGCGGAAAGAGAGTTGAAAAATGATTTTACCATCTAATGATTGCAGAAATAATTACAATTGGAGATGAGATTCTCATTGGTCAAATTGTAGATACAAATTCGGCACATATTGCCAAAGAGCTCAATAAGATAGGTGTCTCTGTTCATCAAATCACTTCTGTGGAAGATGAGCGTCAACATATTCTTACTACTCTTAAAGAAGCTTCTAAACGTGCAGATATCATTTTGATCACCGGCGGATTGGGTCCTACTAAAGATGATATTACTAAGAAAGTCTTATGTGAGTTTTTAGAAGATTCCCTGAAAAGAGATGATGATGTTTTAAAACATATTGAGTCTATTTTTGCTAAATATATTAGCACTCCTATTTCAGATCTTAACAGGGAACAAGCGCTAATGCCTTCAAAAGCAATTGCACTACATAACGAGTTTGGGACAGCTCCTGGCTTGTGGATGAAAAAAGATGAAAAGGTTTTTATTGCAATGCCTGGGATCCCATTCGAGATGAAATCATTAATGGAACGGGAAGTCTTACCAAGATTAATAAAGGAGTTTAAGAGGCCATTTATCTATCATAAGACCATTAGAACCTATGGGTTAGGGGAAAGTGCTATTGCTCTAAGATTAGAGGACTGGGAGAACAACCTGCCTATTCATATTAAACTTGCTTATTTGCCAAATTTTGGTACTGTCAGGTTAAGGCTTTCGGGAAAAGGACTTAATGAGGAGGAGCTTAGATCTTCTATTGAAAAAGAATTTGAAAAGATATATCCGATCTTGCACGATATAATTTCTGATGTTAATGGAGAGAATGAAGATATCAGCATCACAATTAGGGAATTATTGAATACGAAAAATCAATTTTTATCTGTTGCAGAGAGTTGTACGGGAGGGGAGTTAGCAACAAAATTCACTATAAATCCGGGAGCTTCTACCTTTTTTAGAGGCGGAATTGTGACTTATGCGACGGATACTAAAGAAGACATTTTGAGTATTCCTCGTGCTATTATCGAGAAAAACACTGTGGTTAGTGCGGAGGTTGCAGAAGAAATGGCACGGAATTCTAAGCTAATTTTTAAATCAGACTATGCAATTGCGACCACAGGAAATGCTGGACCCGATAAAGGTGACAGTGATAAAGAGGTCGGGACGGTATTTATTGGAATTGCTACTCCAGAGAAAGTTTTCTTTGAAGAATTTAAATTTGGAAGAAGTAGGGAACAAGTAGTAAAAAAAACAGTGAATAAAGCATTGGAAATGTTGCTTAAAGAGCTTCTTTCTAATTAATATATATATCAGAAGTATTTGATATCAAAACAACTAGAATGCATCTTAGTGATAAACAGTAAATAAGCTATAAAAAATTTTATTTTTATGTTGGCAGTTACTTAAAAAAATCGTTAATTTGCAGCCTGTTTTGAAATAACAAGATAAAGAATAGTACAATGTCAAGAGTTTGTGAACTTACAGGTAAAAAAGCAATGGTTGGGAACAATGTGTCTCACGCCATGAATAAAACCAAGCGTAAATTTAATATCAATTTATTAAAAAAACGTTTTTATATTCCCGAAGAAGATAAGTGGGTAACCCTAAAAATATCTGCTTCTGCATTAAAGAACATCAATAAAAAAGGGATCTCTGCTGTCATGAAAGATGCTAGAGAAAAAGGATTTTTAAACAAATAATCCTAAACCATAAAGACACGAGAAAATGGCAAAGAAAGGCAATAGAATACAGGTTATCTTAGAATGTACAGAGCATAAAGAATCTGGTAAACCAGGTACTTCAAGATATATTTCAACAAAAAATAAAAAGAACACGCCAGACAGATTGGAGTTAAAGAAATTTAACCCTATTCTTAAGAAAATGACGGTTCATAAAGAAATTAAATAATATAAGTCATGGCAAAAAAATCAGTAGCATCGTTACAAACTGGATCTAAGAGATTATCAAAAGCCGTTAAAATGGTGAAATCTTCAAAAACTGGCTCTTATACTTTTGTTGAAAGTATTATGATTCCAGAGCAAGTAAATGACTTTTTAGCTAAAAAATAAGTTATTTTAAAATATTTTAAAAGCCGTCCAGAGCCATCTGGACGGCTTTTTCTTTTTATGTATATTTACGCATGAATTTGTGCTGATTCTAGGTTTGACTTCAGCAAGAAAACCATCCAAGAGAAATGAGTTTATTTAAAAAAATATTTTCCAAAGAGAAAAAAGAAACCCTGGATAAAGGACTAGAGAAATCTAAAACCACCTTTCTTTCTAAGATGAGTAAAGCCGTTGCCGGTAAATCTACAGTAGATGCAAATGTTTTAGATGATCTTGAAGATGTATTGGTAAGCAGTGATGTTGGTGTTGCAACCACTATCAAGATAATTAAGAGAATAGAAGAACGTGTAGAGCGTGATAAATATTTAGGTACAGCCGAGCTTAATGAAATATTAAGAGAAGAAATTGCCGGATTGCTTTCTGAAACAGAAACAGACTCTGGAAATGGATTTGATTTCGATAATTCCAGTAAACCATATGTAATTATGGTAGTTGGTGTGAATGGGGTAGGAAAAACTACTACTATCGGGAAATTAGCACATCAATTTAAAAAGGACGGTAAAAAAGTGCTTTTAGGTGCAGCAGATACTTTTAGAGCTGCCGCTATAGATCAACTTCAAGTTTGGGCAGATAGAACCGGAGTGCCAATTGTAAAACAAAAAATGGGGAGTGATCCCGCCTCTGTTGCTTTTGATGCAGTAGAAGTTGCTGTGAAACAAGATGTAGATGTGGTGATCATAGATACAGCAGGAAGGTTGCATAATAAAGTGAACCTTATGAATGAACTAACTAAGGTTAAAAGGGTAATGCAAAAAGTAATTCCTAACGCACCTCACGAAGTATTGTTGGTTTTAGATGGCTCAACCGGTCAGAACGCTTTTGAGCAGGCTAAGCAGTTTACAGCGGCGACAGAAGTAACCTCTCTTGCAGTAACTAAATTGGACGGAACTGCTAAAGGTGGTGTTGTGATTGGAATTAGTGATCAATTTAAAATACCTGTTAAATATATTGGAGTTGGGGAAAGATTGGAAGATCTACAAGTATTTAATAAATTTGAATTTGTAGATTCGTTCTTCAAATAATAATAGTTTCTAATTTCTGCTTAGAAACCTTGAATTTTAATATTTTTTATATAATATGAAACAGTTTTTACTCTCCCTCTCCTTATTATTAGTTATTGCTTGTAAGGAAGAATCCAAGCAAATGAAATCGGAGCCAATTGATCAGGATACTACAAAAGTTGCTGATTTTAGAGAATTCAAAGTTTTGGATTCAAAATATATCCAATCAGATTCTATCTGGGCTCCATTCAATACAGAACTAGAAGCTTTTTCTGAAGATAGATATGAGCAATTATTGCCACTTATCTTGGATCAAGATATTCCTAGTTTGCAAAAAGCGATAGCTTCAAACACTTTTACTTACGAGGAACTAGTGTTGTTTTATTTAAAACGTATTCAGAAATATGATAGAAATAATGACTTGAGTCTAAATTCTGTTATTTCATTAAATCCGAATGTTTTACAAGAAGCTCGCGATAAAGACCAAGGGCTTAAAAATAAAATGATGAAGCATCCAATTTTTGGAATTCCAGTGCTTCTAAAAGATAATATAAATACAGCAAACATGCCTACTACGGCGGGTGCTATTGCTTTAACCAAAAACACAACTGGGGACGCTTTTATAGTGAAGCGTCTAAAAGAAAACGGCGCTCTTATCTTAGGGAAAGCCAATCTAAGCGAATGGGCATATTTCTTTTGTGGAGATTGTCCTAGTGGATATTCTGCAGTTGGAGGCCAAACATTAAATCCTTACGGAAGAAGAATCTTAGATACAGGTGGTTCCAGTTCCGGAAGTGCGGTCTCTGTTGCGGCAAATTTCGCTGCGGGTGCAGTAGGATCTGAGACTGCAGGTTCTATTTTATCTCCTGCAAGTCAGAACTCTTTAGTGGGTTTAAAACCAACAATTGGGGTACTAAGCAGAGGGGGAATTATTCCAATTTCCAGTTATTTAGATACTCCTGGGCCTATCACTAAAAATGTAATAGACAATGCTATCTTGTTTTCTGCGATGTCTGGAAGAGATTCACAAGATCCGGCTTCTGTAGAAAACAAAAATAACACCTCAAATTATTATGAAGATTTAGCTGAAGTTTCTTTAAAAGGGAAACGTTTTGGCGCTCTAAAATCTTTGATGGAGGATACCTTATATGTTGCAGCCATTAATGATCTTAAATCTGCAGGTGCTGAAATAGTTGAGTTTGAAGGAGAGGATCTAGATCTTCCAAACTTTACTAGATTCCTTAATTTAGAGATGAAGAGAGATCTTCCTGTATATTTCAAAAAATATGGAAATAAGGATTTATCTTTTAAGACTGTGAAGGATGTGGTGGCTTATAACAATACAGATACTTTGATGCGTTCACCTTATGGGCAGAAATTGTTTGATGGAATAGTGGCCGATTCTGCTACTCCTGAAGAATTTGCAGCTATTCAAGATACATTAATCACAAATGGGAAACGCTTTTTTGAGGTGCCTATGAAAGCTCATAATTTAGATGGAATTCTCTCTATAAATAATTACCATGCGGCATATGCTGCGGTTGCTAAATATCCAGCCATTACTGTTCCTATGGGATATGCAGAAAATAAGGCTCCAAAAGGCTTAACATTTATTGCCAGACCATACCAAGAAGCAGCTCTATTTAGCTGGGCTTTGGCTTATGAAAAAGCCTCAAACAAAAGAGTTTCACCTTCAAATTATAAAAATTAGGATGCCTAAAACCAATTTCAAGGCAATTATAAGTAAGATCATTGTGTTCTACAGTGTGTTTTATGTGGTAATGAAATTAATTGCCATCCTTTTTGATGATGTTTGGGTGCTTCCCAATCTAATTTTAGCTTTACCTTTTTTGCTTTTCGCAATAATTGGAGGTTTGCTTATAAAAAAAGAGAGCTTTTCATGGATCTTCGTTATAACAGGAGTATTGGTGATAAGCGCTATCAGGTATTATGAGGCTGAATGGGTAGTTGCTCTGCACGAGTATTTTACTTAACATATAGAAAACCGCTAATCTTCTTTTAATCAATTTTTAGGTTGTATCTTTGCAGCCGTTTTCCGCTACCACTATTTTTGTAATAGGCGGGAATTCAAAAAGGTATTAGGTTATGAGAACAAAGTCCAGAAGAAAGAATAAGATTAATGTAGTAACACTTGGTTGTAGTAAGAATGTTTACGACAGTGAGGTGTTAATGGGGCAGCTTCTTGCAAACGATAAAGAAGTTGTGCATGAAGAAGAAGGAAATATTGTTGTAATTAATACTTGTGGATTTATAGATAATGCCAAGGAAGAATCTGTAAACACTATTTTGGAATATGTTGCAAAAAAGCAAGAAGGAGAAGTAGATAAGGTTTTTGTAACAGGATGTTTGAGTGAAAGATACAAACCAGATCTTCAGAAGGAAATTCCAGATGTAGATCAATATTTTGGAACCACAGAATTACCAGAATTATTAGCGGCTTTAGAAGCTGATTACAAGCACGAACTTTTAGGAGAGCGTTTAACTACAACCCCCAAAAATTACGCCTATTTAAAGATTGCCGAAGGTTGTGATAGACCTTGCTCTTTTTGTGCAATCCCACTAATGCGTGGAAAACATAAATCCACTCCCATAGAACAATTGGTTAAGGAAGCAAAAGGTTTAGCGGCTAATGGCGTTAAAGAATTGGTGTTGATCGCGCAAGATCTTACATATTATGGTCTGGATATTTATAAGAAAAGAAATCTTGCAGAGTTGTTAGAAAACCTTGTGCAGGTAGAAGGAATAGAATGGATCAGGTTGCATTATGCATTCCCAACAGGTTTCCCAATGGATGTGTTGGATGTGATGAATAGAGAACCTAAGATCTGTAATTATTTGGATATTCCATTGCAACATATTTCTGACGATCTTTTAAAATCTATGAGACGTGGAACAACTCATGAAAAGACCACTAAACTTCTAAAAGATTTCAGAAAAGAGGTTCCAGATATGACTATCAGAACGACTTTGATCGTTGGTTATCCGGGAGAAACGGAAGAGCATTTTCAGGAATTAAAAGAGTGGGTTAAAGAAATGCGTTTTGAGCGTTTGGGTTGTTTTACCTATTCACATGAAGAAAATACGCATGCCTACAATCTAGAAGATGATGTGCCACAAGAAGTGAAACAACAGCGAGCTAATGAGATCATGGAAATTCAATCTCAAATCTCTTGGGAATTGAATCAGGAGAAAATAGGCCAAACCTTTAAAGTTATCATAGATAGAAAAGACGGGAATCATTTTATTGGTAGAACCGAATTTGATTCACCAGATGTAGATAATGAAGTTCTTATTGATGCTACAGAGATTTACCTAAAAACAGGTGAGTTCTATGATGTTAAGATAAATGAAGCGGCAGACTTTGACCTATACGGAACTCCGGTGAATGCAGATGTTTCTAAGCCCGTTAGGAAAGAATTAAAGATTAGGACATCATAATTAATAGAAGTTTGGTTACAATAGCTTAATCATTGCTTAATTTTTAGTTGACATATATCTTAGATATAACAAGGATATTTGGAATGTCTTAAGAAATTAAGTCAATTTCGTAAAATCTTTAGTTTTTGTCGACTTCGATTTATGAAAAAGCCGTCCTATCGGGCGGCTTTTATTTTAAATAACTAATTTTGACTTAAGGGTAACTTCCAAGTAACATTAACTTAACATTGGAGTCGCACATTTGCACCGACAAAAACAAACAGATAATGAAATTAAAATGGTCCATGTTACTTGTTTTCGGATTGGTGACTTCTTATTTTTCTCAAGCGCAAGATATCACAAACAACAAATTTGGTAAAGGTTTGGTAAACGTTGTAGCAAAAGATAGCTCCTTTAGCTTAAAATTTGCAGCGCGCTTTCAATCTTTGTACACAGGAAGCTGGGATTTTGCAAACAACGATAATTTAGAAAATGGAGTAAGCCAATTTTCAATTAGAAGAGCACGATTAAAATTTGAAGGTTTTGCTTATTCTCCAAAAGTAACTTATAAAATAGAGTTAGGATTATCTAACAGAGATATTAGCGGGGCTTCAGAATTTACTAGCAATGCACCAAGATATATTCTAGATGCTGTTTTAAAGTGGAACTTCTATGAGAATTTTGAATTATGGGCTGGGCAAACTAAACTTCCCGGGAACAGAGAACGGGTTATCTCTTCAGCAAACTTACAAACGGTAGATCGTTCTTTAGTGAACAGCGAGTTTAACGTAGATCGGGATATGGGATTCCAATTACATCATTATATTAATTTGGGTAAAAATGTTATTGTGAGAGAAGCATTTGCAATTTCTCAGGGTGAAGGTAGAAACGTAACTTCAGAAAACCTTGGTGGATTTCAATATACAGGACGAGTAGAAATACTTCCTTTTGGAGATTTCGATGATTATTCCGGCGCAGACCTTGATAGGGAAGAAACTCCTAAATTGGCCTTGGGTGTAAGTTACGATCATAATGTTAATGCGGTAAGAACAAGATCTAATAGTGGAAGCTATATGACCACAGATACCGGTTTTTTTGAAACCGATATAAACACATTCTTTGTAGATGGAATTTTTAAATATCAAGGATTCTCTGCAATGGCCGAATATGCTAAAAGAACCGCAGATAATCCAGTTGCTTTAAATTCTGATGGTACTCCAACAGGAAGAGTGGTAGAAGTAGGAGACGGTATTAACGCACAGGCAGGTTATTTATTTAAGAACAATTATGAAGTTGTAACTAGATACACGCAGGTTACCTTAGATGAAGCTTTAACCGGAGAAGGGGTAGAGGATCAGTATACTTTAGGACTTTCAAAATATATTGTGGGTCATAAATTAAAAGTTCAAACAGATGTAAGTTGGAACGATTACGAGGACAATGCAGACAATAGCTTATCATATAGATTACAAATAGACATTCATTTTTAAAAATAACTAAACCATGAAAAAAGTATTATTAATTGCAATTTTATCTTTCGCTGTTATTTCTTGCGGAAATAATAAAGGTCAGGATAAAAACGGAGGAGAGTCTGGAACGATATCTATAGATGGATCTAGTACGGTGTATCCTATTACTGAAGCTGTTGCTGAAGAATTTAGAGCAGTAAGACCTGAAGTAGATGTTACTATTGGAGTTTCTGGAACTGGAGGAGGTTTCCAAAAATTTGGAAGAGGAGAGATCAATATTTCAGATGCTTCAAGACCAATTAAAGCTGAAGAAGCTGCCGTCGCTAAAGAAAACAATATCAATTATGTAGAATTGGAAGTCGCTTACGACGGACTTGCAGTTGTAATTAATCCTGAAAATGATTGGGCTACTTCTTTTACAGTAGAAGAGTTGAAAAAGATCTGGGAGCCGGCAGCACAAGGGAAAATAAAAAAATGGAACCAAATAAACCCAACTTGGCCAAATGAAGAAATTCATTTATTCGGACCTGGTGTTGCTTCTGGAACTTTCGATTATTTTACTGAAGCTATCGTTGGAAAAAGTGGATCTAGTAGAGGTGATTTTACTGCCAGTGAAGACGATAATGTATTGGTACAAGGAGTTTCTGGTGATAAATACGGATTAGGATTTTTTGGATTGGCTTATTACGAGGCTAATTCAGATAAATTAGCCTTAGCTTCTGTAGATGGCGGAAATGGTCCGGTTAAACCTTCTACTGAAACTGTAAAGAATGGAACTTATACTCCATTATCCAGACCCTTATATATTTATGTAAACAGTTCTTCTCTTAACAATCCTGACGTTGTGGAATTCGTAAGATTTTATTTAGAAGAAGCTGGAGCTTTAGCTAAAGATGTAGGGTATATTGCAATGACAAAAGAAGAATATGCTGCACAAATGGAAAAATTCAATAAGTTTGTGGCGGATAACAAATAAATTAATCTGAAAATAAAGAAATATTTCTAAGAAGACTTAAAGTTCGTAAAAGCTGAATTAACCTGACCAAATATTGGTCGGGTTTCAGTTTCTAATATTGTATCGAAATATTTCAATTTCTTTACTTACAAGAATTCAGAACTTTAATAGAGACCTCTTTATTTATTATATAATTTTATAGATGCGAAAAATAAAGGAATTAGTGATAGAAAGAGCCTTGCTATTTAGTGCTCTTATTACTATTGCCGTTACAATTGGAATTATTTTAGTACTCTCTATAGAAGCTTTTAGCTTTTTTAGTGAAGTTTCTATAATAGATTTTCTAACAGACCCGGAATGGACCCCATTATTTACTAATAAACATTTCGGAATTTTATCACTGCTTTCAGGAACATTATTAACTTCTTTTATTGCAATTGCATTTGCAGTTCCTGTAGGACTTTCTATAAGTATCTATCTTAGTGAATATGCTCCCAAAAGTTTTAGGAGAACTATAAAGCCATTATTAGAATTACTTGCAGCGGTACCAACAGTAGTATATGGTTTCTTTGCATTAATGGTGGTAACTCCATTTTTGCAAACATTTATTCCAGGATTATCGAGTTTTAACTCCTTATCTGCAGGATTGGTTATGGGAATTATGATCATTCCATACATCTCTTCCTTAAGTGAAGATGCTTTACACGCAGTACCAAATTCTTTGAGAGAAGCAGCCTATGGAATGGGTTCTACAAGATTGCAAAATTCTTTTAAGGTTATGGTACCTGCAGCTTCATCTGGAATTATAGTGTCTATAATATTAGCTATATCTAGGGCCATTGGGGAAACTATGATTGTTGCTATTGCAGCTGGGCAACAACCAAGATTGACATTTGATCCTACAGTACCTGTAGAAACAATTACCGCATATATTGTTCAAGTGAGTTTGGGAGATGTACAACATGATTCTTTAGAGTATAAGACCATTTTTGCAGCAGGAATTACCTTATTTGTGTTCACTTTCTTGTTGAACACTATTAGTTATAGAATTCGTAAAAAATTCCAGGAGAAATATGAATAATATTAGAAAGAACAGGCTGAAAGATCAGGCTTTCAAAATATGGGGAATCTTCTGTACTTTGTTAGGACTTGTTTTGCTTGCAGTCTTTATTGGGAATATTCTCATAGATGGAATTATGAGAATAGATTGGGCGTTTGTTATGAACCTTCCATCTAGGCATGCTGAAGAATCAGGAATTTATACTGCTTTAATGGGTAGTATTTGGGTATTGCTATTAACTACTTTAATTGCGCTACCTGTTGGAATTGCCGCAGCAATTTACCTGGAAGAATATTCTAAAAAGAATAAACTGGCAACAATTTTAGAGGTAAATATATCTAATCTTGCAGGAGTCCCTTCTATTATATACGGATTGTTAGGCCTGGAAGTCTTTGTGAGGATCATGGAAATGGGAGCAAGTGTTTTGGCAGGAAGTTTTACCTTGGCCTTATTAATTTTGCCTATTGTAATTGTATCTACCAGAGAAGCTTTAAAAGCGGTTCCAAAATCTATTAGAGATGCTTCTTTTGCAATGGGAGCCTCTAAATGGCAAACAGTATATCATCAATTATTACCGGCTTCATTTGGAGGGATTTTAACCGGCGTTATTTTAGCTTTATCTAGAGCTGTTGGAGAAACAGCTCCATTAATTGTAATTGGAGCTTTAGCTTATGTGCCATTTGCACCATCATCCCCAATGGATGAATTCTCGGTATTGCCAATTCAAATATTCAATTGGATTACGCGTCCGCAACATGGGTTTGTAGAAAATGCGGCTGCAGCTATTATAATATTATTGTTGATTACCTTTGTAATGAATGGTATCGCGGTTTATTTCAGAAATAAATGGCAGAAAAAATTTAAATAACAGAAGTGTTATATTATGAGTAAAGAGAAAAAGGAAAGCGTGATAGAAAGTAGCATTAAACGCAAGTATAAATTACAAGCGAAAGATGTTAAGGTGTGGTACGATGATTTTATGGCTATCAAAGGAATCAGCATGGACATAAAACCCAATAAAGTAACTGCTTTTATTGGTCCTTCTGGTTGCGGAAAATCTACTTTTTTAAGATTGTTCAATAGAATGAACGATTATGTGGATGGTTTCAAAATGGATGGTGAAATCAATATAGACGATAAAAACATCAACGATAAGGATATAAATGTGGAATTGCTTAGAAAGCAAGTAGGAATGGTGTTTCAGAAACCTAACCCGTTTCCAAAATCTATCTATGAAAATGTTGCCTACGGACTAAAGATACAAGGTTTAAAGGATAAGAAATTCCTAGAAGAACGTGTGGAAAGTTCTTTAAAGAGGGTAGCTCTCTGGGAGGAAGTAAAAGACGATCTTAACAAAAATGCTTTGGCACTCTCAGGTGGTCAACAGCAACGATTATGTATAGCCAGAACACTTGCAGTAGAGCCGTCAATTATTTTGATGGATGAGCCAACCTCTGCTTTAGACCCTATCTCTACAGCAAAAATTGAAGAGCTTATCTATAAATTAAAGGATAAATACACCATTGTAATTGTTACACATAACATGCAACAAGCAAGTAGAATTAGTGATAATACAGCATTTTTCTATTTAGGAGAATTAATAGAATACGATAAGACCAATAAAATTTTCACCAATCCTGAAAAGCAACAAACCGAAAATTACATCACAGGACGTTTCGGATAAACTTAAACATTATGTTGAATTTAGAAGATCACAGAGAAATTTTGAATCAGTCCGGGTTGGAAATGTTCCAACTTGTTAGAAAACAATTTATAAAATCTAAAGAAGCTTTTCTTAATCACGATAGCGATCTGGCAGAAGAAGTTTTGCATACAGAGAATAGAGTGAATGGAATGGACCTTAAGTTAGATAGGGAATGCGAGCGTTTTATTGCATTGCATAATCCTGTAGCCAGCGATTTACGGTTTGTTTTAGCCTTAAGAAAGATCAATTTTGATCTGGAGCGTATCGGGGATCATGCTTATGGAATTTCTAGTTATATAGTTGAGGTAGATACTCCTGTTAATAAGGAAGTATTGGACAAATTAGAATTTGAGAAAATGTACAAGGCTGCCTTATCTATGCTAGACGATATTAGGGATGCTTACCAATCAGGAAATGCTAAAAAAGCTAGAAAGGTGTTTAAAAAGGATAAGATCCTCAATAAGATCAATCTAAACTCTTTTGGTGTTATTTCTGAAGAAGTTCAAAAAGATCCAAAGTTGATAGATCAATATTTATTGCTTTTTTCTGTGATAAAGAAAATTGAAAGGGTAGGAGATCTGATCACTAATATTGGTGAGGAAATAATTTTTTATCTCGAAGCTGAAGTATTGAAGCATAGAAAGAAAAAAGGCCCATCTAAGCCAAAGAAATAAATATTTATGAATATTTAGAACGCAGCCCTAAGTAATGCTTGGTGGCTGCTTTTTTATTTTTAAACAGTTCCATATCGCATATCAATTGTTTTCTAGAATATTTTTCGGGTTGAAATGTTGAAGTTTCTGAATCTTGCAATTCTTCAAATTGATCCAAACAAACTAAGACTCTGGAGATTCCTAAGAGTATAAAATTAATGAATTGCTTTATATTCTTTTTGGGATAAGAAGTTGCATGGGCATAAACCACTACTAAATTTAACTCCTTTACAAAAGCTGTTCTTAGTTTAAGGATATCTTGCGCACAAGTGGCTAAAGTTTGAATTTCTTGCTGTACATCTTCCCAAACATCAAAAATGTCATTACCCATTTGCATTAATCCGCCTGCCTGGTAAATTAGCTTTCCTTCAGCAGCATCTAAAGGATGTTGCATACAAAGCCTATAAAACAAAAAAGAATTTCCGCCCTTTAAAAAAGTAAGCTCTTTGATTTTGTCTTCTGAAATTTCTTTTCCCTGTTGAAAGATACTTTCCTTTTCCGTTTGAAATACTTCTAAAGCTTTTTGCTTCAATTTTTCAGGCTTTGAAGCTTTAGAAAGTCCTTTTTGGTATAGTTGAAGTCCTAATGCTTCAAAACTATTTTTAGGTATCAAGGAATCTGGATTCAAAACAAATTTTTCCAAATTACTCCATTCTTTGATAGGATCATCAAATAGATCATCTAAAAGACCAGAAATCCCTCCTAAATAGGTCATTGTATACCTTTCGGGATCAAATAATGTTTTGCCTCGGAGCGTACCGAATGCTGCACCTAAAAAGCCGGGAACTCCTAAAGCATAATAGTTAGTGATCTTTTTAAGATCGGCTTTAGAGATACTTCCATCATTAATCTCCTCAAAAGAGCTAAGAAGTGGTAGGAGATTTTGTTCTATAAAGCGTTTTTGCTTCTTTGCATTTTTATAGAAAAAAAATGCAACTGAAGGAAGTTTTAAAATCCCAACAGTTGCATTTAAAAATAAATTTCGATTATTTTTCATTCAAAAGAACTGGTTTCCCAAATTCAAGTTTTTCTAATTTTTCTAATTGTGTTTCAGCATCGCCCACAATAAGATAATACATTTTAAAAGGGTTTACATATTCCCCGGCTAATGATTTTAAGTCTCCCAAACTCATCCCTTTTACGATAACTTCTTGTTGTTTTATAAAATCGTCCTTATAATTAAAGTTTGCGATATCACTTAGCATATTTAGTTTTGCTCCTAGAGTTTCAAATTTTCTAGCATTGCTTTTAATCATAAAACTCTGAGTGATATCTAAGTCTTCTGGTTCCAGGCTTACCGGATAATTAATTAAGATATCCTTTATCAAATCTACAGCCTCATAAGTGATGTTTGTCCGAACACCGCTGGATATCTCAAAAGGACCTTTTATATTTCCGCCATTAAATCTGGAACGAATTCCGTAGGTGTAGCCTTTTCCTTCTCGTAATTCCTGTGTAAGCTGTGAGGCAAAACTTCCTCCCCCAAGACGATAATTCATCACTTCTGCTTTATAGAAATCCTCATCTGTAGCTTTTAAGGCTGGAGCTCCAATTTTAATAACAGACTGCTTTGCTCCCGGAACATTATAAAAATAAACTTTTGATACTTCCGGAGCTTTTGGCTCAGGAAATTCAGGGATCTTTACAGTAACAGGTTTCCAATTCGCTGAAATAGCTTTTAAAGACTCCTTAGCCATTTTTTGGTCTAGATCTCCCACAGCCATATATTTAGCTCTCATTGGAGAGAGATTGTTTTTATAATAGGCTTTAAGATCTTCTAAGGCAATCGCCTCCACAGATTTTGCAGTTCCTAAAATATTCTTGGAAAGGATATGATCTTTACCATAGATCAGTTTTTTAAATTCTATTTCAGCTATACTATTTGGATTTGCCTGCTGCTGTTGCAACTGACTAAGAACTTGCTGTTTTGCTAATTTAAATTCGGCTTTATCCCATCTTGGTTCCAATAGAATTTCTTCTACCAGTTTCATTGTTTCCTCAAAATTGCGAGTCAAGCTGCTTCCGGAAAGAACGATTTTTTCATCCTCTGCATTTACATAGATATTAGAGCCTAGTAATTCTATAGCTTCTTCCAACTCTTGCGGAGTCTTATTTGCTGTTCCTTTGGTTAGTAACTTAGCCAATAAGTTAGAAACCCCGGTCTTATTTGGTTTTTCCAACAACAACCCGCCTTCCATTTCTAAACTGAATTGAATAATTGGCACTTCTCTAGATGTGATTCCTGAAACGCTCAAGCCAGAAGGTAAATTGAATTTCCATATTTCAGGAACTACAATTTCCGGATTTCCCCAGTAAGGAGGTTCGGTACTTCTATCAAAACTACTCGGTGTTTTTTCATAGGATATATTACTAGTGGAATCAAATTCTTCTTCGGCTCCTTCAACGATCTTCTCTTCAACAACTGTTGCTGGTACTGCATTCTCTAAAGCGAGCTCTTTCTGAGCTTTCGGCACAAAACTGGTAGCCACATATGGCTTTCCTTTAATATATTTATTATAAACACGCATCACATCTTCTGCAGAAACCTTTAAGATCTTCTCCACATTTTTATTGATCTCATTGGGATCATTTGCGAAGATCTGATATTGTGCCAATTGAAATCCTTTACCTAAAACACTGGAAATACTATTATAGAAATCTGTTTCCTGTCCGGCTTTAATTCTTTTTAGATCTTTTTCTGAAATTCCATTCTTCTCGAACTCTTTAAAAGTTTCATCAATAGCCTTTTGAACTTCATCCAGATCTTTTCCGTCATAGGCTCTTACCTGAAGCATTAATTGTCCAGCTAATTCAGAGGTATAATCGAACATATTCACCCTATCTGTAAGCTCTTTTTCTACTACCAACTTTTTATAAAGAGGCGCATTTTTGCCATCTGCCAGATATTTAGATAAGATCTCCAGGGCATAAGAATCCTCGTGATAAGAATATTGAGAAGGCCAGGTAAGTGTTAGTTCTGGAAGATTCGCAAAATTATCTTCGTAATAAAGACTTTTGGTCTCTTTTAAATTAGCCGGTCTTTTTTCTTGTCTTGCGATATCGGTTCCTGCAGGAATCTCATCAAAATATTTATGAACCCATTCTTTGGCTTGCTCCTTATCAAAGTTCCCTGCAATAGTTAAGGTTACATTATTTGGAACATACCATTTATTATAAAAATCTTTTACATCCTGTAAGGTTGCATTTTGCAAATCTTCTAGAGAGCCAATCACTTGCCAGTGATAAGGATGATCTTTGGGATAAAGGTTTTGGTCTATTACTACAAGAGTATGGCCGTAAGGTCTATTATCTACTCCTTGTCTTTTTTCATTTTTCACTACTTGCTTTTCCTTAGCTAATACTGGTTCAGTCACCGTGTTGATAAAGTAGCCTAATTTATCTGCTTCTGCCCAGATCATTTTTTCAAGCGCATCGCTGGGAACAGTCTGGAAATAGTTCGTTCTATCCCTGCTTGTAGATCCATTTGCACCGGAGCCACCAATACGTGCGCTCATTTTATCGAGTCCGCCTTTCCCTAGATTTTCAGATTCTAAAAACAATAGGTGCTCAAAGAGGTGCGCAAAGCCGGTTCTGCCTTCTAGTTCCCGTGCAGAACCAACATGGCTGGTAAGTGCTACAGCAACCACAGGATCTGACTTGTCTTGATGCAGGATCACTCGCAAGCCATTTTGTAAAGTAAAGGTCTCAAAATCTACATTGATTCCGGTCCCTTTTTCTTGAGCTACTATTGAAATAGGAATCGCTAAGAAAAGGAGTAATAGTGCTGAAAAAGTAGTCTTCATATTTTTATTTCTAATTTTATTTTGATTTTCTTACCCTTTTTTGTGTTGTAAAAGTATTTTGTCACCTTGAGACCTGTGATAAAAAAAATTATCTAGCTTAGGATATTGACGTATGAGAGATGCTGAAACGAGTTCAGCATGACGGCAGTTAAAATAGTATCGTCACCCTGTTCCGATAGCTATCGGAATGGTTTCAGGGTCTCTTATTCTGAGGCAACTTAGAAAATACGTCAATTGTAATTTATTTTAGGGTCTAAATTTATTGTATTTATTTATTATTCATTGAGATTCTGAAACTCCGGAAGCGTCTGGACAGAATGACGTCATTTATCCTTTTGTGATACTTTACGGACAATCAATTAAATCTTCAATCTATAAGTATCATTGTTTACAAAGAACACTGCATTCACAAAAAACAGTTTCCCGTTCTCCCAGAAAGCTCTAAACAAAGGATTATCTACCATATAAATAATGCTTCCATTACCTATTTGTTCCTCCCCGAAGATCATGGAATTCTTCATATTTTTTGTGGCTTCGCTTCCAGCAAAACCAGAGACAACCTCTGGAGAATCCTCCAAATAGGCGATATTATATCCTTCAGATAAATAGCTGTAACTATCACTGCTTAATTTTAAACTGAAATAAGAATCTCCGTATCCAAATGCCATTGGGTGTGTTTTGTCTAAAGTAGTTTTTATAATACTCCCTGTTATTAGGTCTTTAATACTTTCTCGTTCCCGAGTAGCATAAGGAATTAGATTTGCGGTTGCAGTAGTATCTTTTTTAATTTCAGGTTTATTCTCTTTTAAGTTGAACCCTTCCTTACCGGAGAAACTACCGACTGCATCTCCAATTGCAATAACTTTTCCACCCTCCTTGATCCAGGATTTGATATTTTTCAAAGCCTCCTCATTCAGTAGACTATTATATCCTCCTGAAGGCATCACCAATACATCGATAAGAGAAAAATCTATATTCTTAAAATAGTCGGTATCAATTGGGGTGATAGGGTAGTGTAGATCTTTTTCAAAAAAGTGCCAAATCTCACCAAAGTTTAGTGAGGAAACTCCCTCACCTCTTAGCACACCTACTCTTGGTTGGTTAATAATTTTTATTTCTGAAGAGCCAAAATCTGGTCCGCTTTTAGAAAAACCGGAGGTAGCTGCCGTAAGCTGTCTTCCATGCTCGTTAGCAATTTGGATTACTTTAGTATTAAAGTCTTTAAGAGTTCTATTATCACTTTTAGTAATTATAAGACTTCCAGGATTGAATATCTGACCCTCATTTTCAAATTCCAGCGTACTATATCTTACCTTAATTCCTTCTTTCAGTAAAGCTGCCAGAAAACGTGCGTCTTCCATGCTATCCCATTTAGAGATATAACCGCTTGCATTTGAAGCATTGTTAACTATAGAAGTGTAGGAGTCAGCTTGAGTATTGTTTAATAATTTATTACTCGCTACTGCTTCAAGTCCGTAGGCGTAGGGTAAACTCCAGGCAGTAATATCGTAAGTCAAGGAGTCACTTAACTTGGTGTTAGGCTCGAATAATACTTTAACCATTTTTCCTTTTGGCTGATTGGTATTTATAACCAAAGTATTCTCGTTGGTATTAAAATCTGCTTGCTTATTCTGAGAGTAATTAAAACCTTTTATTTTTCCTGAATTGGTTGCGCCATATTTTATTTCATGAAGATCGAGCAGCGATTTTAAAGCTGCAATTTTATCAGCGCTACCATTCAACGCATAACTTTTGTAGGATAACTGATCGTTTTGAAAGAACTTATTGAATTCAGAATTTAATTTTTCAACATTTTGCGAAGCGATCTCCACGGTAGATAATCCTGTAGTAAAATGGTGCGCTACACGATCTACAAGAGTTAACTCGTAACCTTCAGTAGTTTGAATTCCAAGCCCTGCTTGTCCGCCACCTGCTTGCTCGTAGGTCATTCCAATTGAGCCCATATAAGTTGGGTAGGTATCTCCATAACTTGGATATAAAAGATCGAATCGTTCTTTGGTGAAATAAAGCCAACCTTTTTCATCGAAATATTTTGCATGATTTTTACCTATTTCAGCTTGGAAATCGCGTTGAAATGGAGTGATTATTTCATGAAAAGGCTCTGCTGCCGGAGCAAAATAATATGGATCGTTGATGCTTTGCTCATGAAAATCTACATGAATATGAGGTAACCAGGTGTTATATATTTTTAATCTGGCTTTTGTCTCTACCTGTGTAGCCCAAGCCCAATCTCTATTAAGATCAAAAAGATAATGATTTGGTCTTCCTCCAGGCCAAGGTTCATGGTGTTCTGCAGCTAAAAGAGACGCATTATAAGGACTTGCTTTTACCTGATTGTACCAGTTGGCATAACGGTCTCTCCCATCAGGATTAATACAAGGATCCATAATTACCACCGTATTCTTAAGCCATTCTTTTTTATTGGTTACCAATTCATAAACAGTTTGCATAGCAGCTTCTGTACTGGAAGCTTCATTTCCGTGGACATTATAGCTTAACCATACAATTGCTTTATCTGCTTGATTTCCGGAGTTATTGGTATTTACTCCTGCATTGCTTAGATGATTCTTTCTAATTTCATCAATATTCTTTAAATTTTCTTCTGAAGAAATTGTCGCATACGTAAGTTGCCTATTCTCATTGGTTTTTCCGTACGTACTATATTCAACTAAATTGGAATTTTCTGCAACATGCTCAAAATAATTCACCACATCTGCGTGTCGGGTAAATTGAGTTCCAATTTCGTAACCTAAAAACTGTTCAGGAGATTGAAGATTTTGTGAGATTAAAGAAGATGTAATTAAACAATTGATGAGGAGGAATAAGATAAATTTTTTCATATAGATAAGCGAATATTGAAATTTGAGTAGTAAAGATAGCATACAGGCCGGAATTAACTATAATTTAGGGTGTAAAATACTTATCTTCGATATCTTTACCGCTTAAAATTTATTTATGCCTGCATACTGTCTTTCCTATCGCGAAACAAATTATTACTCTAGCCTTATTTCAGATTATCTGGATCAAAAAGAGGAGCTAAAGCCCTTCTATCATAGATTTCCAAGTATAGAGAATTTTGAGGCTCAGATTAAGGATAAAAAAGATGTTTTTTCAGCTGATAAGCGTGAGTTGTTGGTGAAAGTTTTGGAGCAACAATATTCCGAAATTGAAAAAGGAGAAGAGGTTTCAGCCAATATAAAAGCGCTATCAAACGAAAATACTTTTACTGTTACCACAGGGCATCAATTAAATCTCTTTACCGGTCCATTGTACTTTTTATATAAAATTGTTTCTACTATAAATTTAGCTTCAGCATTAAAAAAAGAATACGCTAAAAATGATTTTGTGCCTGTCTATTGGATGGCTACAGAAGATCATGATTTTGAGGAGATCAATTATTTCAATTTGAATGGTAAAAAATTTAAGTGGAACAGCCAACAAAAACAAGCTGGAGAAGATGCTGTTGGAGAGTTACATACGGAAGGCTTAGAGGAAGTTTTTAATCTTTTTTCAGCAGAAATAGGAGGAGGGAAGAATGCCGAAGATCTTAAAGATTTATTTAAGTCGGCTTATTTAGAGCATTCGAATTTAACCGATGCAACACGCTATCTTGCACATCAACTTTTTAAGGAATACGGACTGGTAATTCTTGATGCTCATAATAAAGAATTAAAGGCAGAATTTATCCCGTATGTAGAAAAGGAGCTATTTGAAAAGGTGTCCCATACTACTACAATTTCTGTTGCAGAAAAACTGGAGCAGCTAGACTATGGAATACAAGTAAACCCGAGGGAGATCAACTTATTTTATTTAAATGCTGGCTTGCGTGAGCGAATTATAGAGAAAGAAGGATCATTCTATGTAAACGAAACAGAAATTTCTTGGAACAAAGAAGAAATACAAAATGAAATTCAAGATTTCCCAGAACGCTTTAGTCCCAATGTGATGCTTCGGCCACTTTATCAAGAAGTGATCTTACCCAATCTTTGCTATATAGGTGGAGGAGGAGAGTTGGCATATTGGTTTGAACTAAAGGAAATGTTTGAAGAATTAAAGGTGCCTTTTCCAATTTTATTACTTCGGAATTCAGCTTTGATAGAAACAAGCAAGCAAAATAAAAAACGCGGTAAATTAGATATTTCTCAATCAGAATTGTTTCTGAAGCAGCACGAACTTATAAATAGAAAAGTGAGAAAAATATCTAATATAGATATCGATTTTTCTCCTCAGAAGGGACATTTGGTAAAGCAATTTCAGCAACTATATGAATTGGCAGAAAAAACGGATCCTACATTTCTAGGTGCTGTGAAAGCTCAAGAAGTAAAACAATTGAAAGGCTTAGAGCATCTGGAAAACAGACTACTTCTGGCTCAAAAGAGAAAATTGAAGGATGAGGTTTCAAGAATTGCAGCATTGCAAAACGAGCTTTTTCCGAATAAGAGTTTACAAGAACGGCAAACTAATTTTTCTGAAATGTATCTGGAATTTGGACAAGCTTTAATTCCTACATTAATTGAGAATTTAGACCCCTTAGAATTAAAATTTAAAATACTGACTTTTGGAGAAAAATAAAATGCATAGCATAGATATGGATTTGGTGGAAATGACGCTAGATGTTATGAAATACACCATAGAACGTATATCGAATGTAACTCCTGAATTGGGTGCTCCAAAAAAGGAAGAAGAATTGTTTGCAATGGTTGGAGAGACCATCACTCCCAAAGGGATTGGGGGAGAAACTGCTTTTAAGCTTTTTAAGGATGTCTTAGTAAAGGCAACAGTGCCTATAGATCACCCAAGACACTTGGCTTTTGTGCCTGCAGCTCCCACCCGAGCGGCAATTATGTTCGATCTGGTAACCTCTGCTTCCAGTATTCATGGTGCTTATTGGATGGAAGGTGCAGGTGGAATTTTTTGTGAAAATCAGGCAATGAAATGGTTGGTTTCCTTAACAGGCTTGCCTAAAGATGCATTTGGGGTTTTCACCAGTGGAGGTACAGCCGCAAATTTATCGGCATTAGTTGCGGCAAGAGAAGATTGGAGAAGTAGAGATGAAAATCATAAAGCTGTAAAGGGGCTTTTATTGACATCTGATGGTGCACATAGTTCTATTCAGGCAATGGCAAAGGTTATGGATGCAGACCTGGAAATGGTTTTATGCAATGGAGAAAATCTTGCCGGCCCTGAATTAGGCAAAACTATAGCTAATTTAAGCAAAGAAGATCGGGAAAGACTATTTGCAGTTGTTGCTACCGGTGGAACAACAAATGCAGGGATTATTGACGAATTGGACACTATCGCTGATGTTTGTGAAAAAGAAAACGTTTGGTTTCATGTAGATTGTGCTTATGGCGGGGGTGCTTTAGCTGCTCCATCGGTAAGACATTTATTCAATGGAATTGAGAAAGCAGATAGCATTACTATAGATCCTCATAAATGGCTTTTTTCACCTTATGATTGTGGGGCGGTGATTTATAGGGATATGGAATTAGCTAAGAATGCACATTCGCAAAAAGGTTCTTATCTGGAGATCTTTAAAGATGATGGTGCGCACGGATTCAATCCAGCAGATTATCAAATTCAGCTAACCAGAAGATTACGCGGAATGCCATTATGGTTTTCACTAGCGATGCATGGAACTGAGAAATACAGAGATTCTATAGAACGCGGAATTGAACTTGCTAAAATTGCTGCAAATAAAATCAAGGAGAGAGATTATTTGGAATTGGTTAGGCCTGCGAGTTTATCTGTAGTGTTGTATAGAAGAATAGGCTGGACTCCAGATCAATACCGAGATTGGACCTATAAGAACCATAGAGAAGGAATTGCTTTGGTAACTCCAACTAAATGGAAAACAAATGGGGAAGATGAAACCATTTCCAGATTTTGCTTTATAAATCCGGATACTACAGAAGCGGATATAGATTTGATTTTGGATACGATGAAGTAGAATTTAATTTTTATCTCAATAAAATGAACCTTCGACAGGCTCACAAGCTCACTTGATTGTCATTCCGACGTAGGAGGAATCTCTTATAAACTGAAATCTTGCCTCTTTGAGATCCTTCCTGCGTCAGGATGACACTTCAGTAAAATTAAAGTTAAACAACCTTTTTCGCTTCTTCAGGAATATCCCACAAATCTTCCAATTCCTCCAAAGTTTTTCCTTTGGTCTCTGGGATATATTTATAGGTAAAGAATACAATTCCTAGTATGATACTGAAAAGATCCATTCCAGAAATCACCTTCATTCATTTTACTTTCAGCAACCATCGGGAAAGATTGAGTTACCAAATAATTAGCTGCCCATTGTAGCTTGTCTCAGACTTCGCTTTTGTATTCAAGATGTTTTCAAATCAAATCAAAGTGGGAAGTCATGATCACTCTTCGTTAAGCTCAGGGCAGAATGACAAGAAACAAAAAAAGCCTGAAAGATAACTTTCAGGCTTTTTTAGTTGAATTCAGTAAAAAAATTACTTAGAAGAAGTTTCTGCTCCTTTATCTACTGCAGGACGTTCTGCTCTGTTAGCAATTTCCCATGCTGTTAGGAATACTAAACGAGCACGTTTTTCTAAAAGATCGTATCTAATTTTATCTGGAGTATCTGTCATTTTATGATAATCGGCATGAACACCATTGAAATAGAAGATAATTGGAATATCGTTTTTAGCGAAGTTGTAATGATCACTTCTGTAATAAAAACGGTTAGGATCGTTCTCATCGTTGTAAGTATAATCCAAGTCTAATTTGGTGTACTTGGCATTTACTGCTTCACTTAAGTCATGAAGTTCTGTGCTTAACTTATCACTACCTATAAGATACACGTAGTTGTCGTTCTTTTTGTGAGCCTCATCTGTTCTACCAATCATGTCGATATTAAGATTAGCAACAGTTTGAGAAAGAGCAAAAACAGGATTGTCTGTATAATACTTAGATCCTATAAGTCCCTTTTCTTCACCAGTTACATTCAAGAATAAAATAGAACGCTTTGGGGTGAATCCATCTTTTCTGGCTTTTGTAAAGGCTTCTGCAATTTCTAAGATTGCAACGGTTCCAGAACCATCATCATCTGCTCCGTTAAAAACATTCCCTTCATCATCCATTCCCACATGATCATAATGAGAAGAGATCACTAAAATTTCATTTGGCATTTCACTTCCAGGAATGTAAGCTAGTACATTTTCAGAATCTTTTACATCTCCTCTAAACATAGAAGAAGGAACTTCTTGATAATAATCGTCTCCACCAATTGGTGAAATTATTTCTAAAGATTTGTATTCTTTTTTAAGGTATTCTGCAGCTTTCTTTTGACCTGGCTCACCAGTTTCACGACCTTCAAAATCGTCACCTGCAAAAATATATAAATGCTCCTTTAATTCTTTAGAAGTTATGCTCTCTGCATAATCCATAGGGTTAATATCTTCAATCTGTTTAGATTGATGAGCACCACAACTAACTAGAACTACAGTAAGGGCGCTAAAAAGTACTTTTTTCATAAGGGTATAATAATTTAATAAGTGCGGCAATATAAGAGATTTACTAGGATTTTACAGATTAGGAGCTATAAATATATCTTAATTCCTGTGATGTGGTTCATTTTGATTGAGATCACTATTTGATTGATGTTTAGCTTGTTTGATGTCTTATGATTATTGAAATCAAAAAAAATCAAAAAAAGCTTCGGTATTTTTTAATTTTTCAAAAAAAGCTCATTATATTTGCACCCGCAATCAAGGAATACTTGATGAGACACACTGGAGAATTGGCAGAGTGGTCGAATGCGGCAGTCTTGAAAACTGTTGAGGGTTACACCTCCGGGGGTTCGAATCCCTCATTCTCCGCAAAGCACAAGCCCTAACATCTGATAATCAGGTAGTTAGGGTTTTTTATTTTCTACTTGTGCCACAGTTTGCGCCCTCCCATTAGTTTTGATAAGGTTAATTAGGATCAAACCATATTATTGGGGAGCTCAAAAATTATGCATATAATTTAGTTAGTCTATAGAGGAAGAATTTCACATCTCTGACACCTCTAAACGAAGCTCTGAATTCTTTGATTTTTGCATTAAAAGATTCCGCTGAAGCATTGGTGCTTCTGTTGTTAAAATAGTTTAGGATGGTCTCGTAGTGCAATTGTACAGATCTTGCAATGGTATTGAAAGACTTAAATTCGGAATTTTCGACTTTGTTGTACCAGTGTGCCAATTTTAGCCTTGCTACATCTTTATTTGTGTTGTTTCTAAAAACATGGCTTAGCCCTTGAGAGAAGTTGTATGCTTTTTCAATAGTTGGGTATAGATCAAATAATATTTCAGCCCTTTCTATTTGTCTTGCTGTCCATTTGGTTTTTGATTTGAACAATAGATATCGGCCTCTAGCGAGCAGCTGCCTGTGCGTGTCCCCATTACCGAGAAGCTCTGGTTTATATGTTTTTTCATTTTTCCTGGCTTCTTCAATAGCTTTGTTTTCTTCTTCTATAATTTCCCACCTTAATCGGATACGTTCTTCTTGCACTGCTTCTGAGGCTAATTTTTGAACATGAAACCTATCTGTAACTATTTCGGTTTTAGGGAAACATTTTTTAGCGATCAAATTCATGCTCCCGGCCATATCCACAGTGACTTCTTTTACCATATTGCGCCTTTCTACTGGGATTTCATTTAGTACCTCAATGACATCAACTGCTTTGGTTCCTTTAACAATTGCTACGATGCTGCCTTTCTTTCCGTTAGCTGCTTTGTTTGTTAGAATAGTGTAAAGTTCACCGTTGGATAAAGAGGTTTCATCTAAACTTAAATAGTTGCCCAAGTTCTTTCCATAGAGCAGCCAATCCTGTGAATGCTCTTTTTGCGTCCAATCTTTGAAGTCGCTGAGATGGTTTTTGTAGTGGTACTGCAGCGCTTTGCCATTGGTCTTATAATAGTCACCAAAGCGTTTGGCACTTACAGCGTGGGTATCAAGCGATACCTTTTAAAAAAGAGGCAAACTCGTTAGTTATCCGAGTGCCTTTAGCTATTAAGTTCCAATCTCTTTTTACTATCTCTCCTGTATTGACCAGGGTCCAGCGCCTCCGTTTTATATGGAGCAATACGGATTTACCCCTTAGCGGAAAATCTTCAACCGTTATCTCTGGTAAGAAGCCTTTGGATTGTGCTATTTCAGATTGATGTTCTTTGGGTAGAATGTTCTTCTCTTCTAAATAGAAATGAACCTTGTCTGTTGATGATTTATGACTGATGATCTCAAAATATTCCAATATGCCTTCTGGCAATAAATAGCGGGCTAATTCTTTATCCAAGTTCTAAGTGTTTTGCTTGCAAAGATACATTTCTCCCCAAGTTTTTAACTTAATCCGTTTTATTATAGTGATTTGGTCCAGCCTGAATAACTAAATTACCTGTTGGTTCTAAACGATAATCTTCTCTATACTTATCTTGATATTTTACCCTATACTTTTTCTCAGAAAGTTTTATTTCTATTTCTATCCCTTTAGATTATATAAAAGATCCATAACGGCCAAATGTTAATTCATGCCCCCTTGCTCTCAAATTTCTAATAAGGACTACAATTATAATAAAAGCTCTACTCACTTCATTTTTGCTGACGTAACATCTAAATGGCCCTGCATAATACCTTTCATAGTAACTTATATTTTGTGGAATTTCAACCTGACCCTTCAGATATTTTTTAGTTTCTTCGAGAATAGGATCAGTCTTTCCTGATGGTTTTTTAGGTATTGTAAAATTTAAATTTGCATCTCTTTCTATTTCTATTGTTTTTTGTCCAGATCGGTTAGGATACCAAAATCTCGTTTATCTCCTTTAGTACGTTTGTAAAGTATAATATCCTGTCGATTGTCTTCTTTTTCTAAAGAGATTCGATTGCTCTTTCCAAACTTCTTTTTTGACCAGTAACCTAGAGGAGGGATAGGAATATTGTTATTTGAACATATTTCTTTAAAGCTAGAATTGGAAACCATATATTTTTCCGTGAAATAGTTGAGTGGATGTTCCCATATCATTTTATACAACTCTTCCCTAGTAATTTGAGTTTTAGACATCATATGATTATTGTGTTAGATAATTTCATTCTATATTTACTATAATACAAGTTTCACTTTTTTTTATACTCCTTAAATCACAAACGTGTATGCTTTCACATAGACTACTTTTTAAAATACCTTCAAATTAATAAATGACCTATGCCTTAAAAATTAACCGACAAAATTCTACAAAACATATAAAAGTTCATGGAGAAGAATTAACCTTGAGAGTTAATTTAATACTATGCTCTATTTTTTGAAACAGGAATCAGAAGTCATTTATTTTTGTTTTTTTGTAACCTAGTTGCGTTGTAGCAAAATCTCTTATGTTCTAAATAGATGAAAATAGAGTGAGAAATTATAATCATTAAATAGTTATTCGCAAAATGGAAACCAGTTTAGACAAGAAATTTTGTAAAAGTTATTAAAAATACTTATTGAGGAAACTGGACGTTTATTGAGACTAATAAATATTAATTAATTATATACTAAAATTGACATACTAGAAAATGAAGTTTTAGAAGAATATCCAGGTGTTCTGGATATTCTTCTAATGGATCATACAACTCATAAAAATATTTTTTGGGCAACTAACAATTATGACTATTTAGGTGGTGCTGTGGTATTTATCATAGCAATGGTATAGGCAGTATACTGATTCCTGCTTTTCTGGATCCACTTTATAAATCAAATTTGGCGGACTCTGGCACAAAAGAGCTTTCCGCAGTGAAGTGGTTCCGCTCCCGACTTTTTTCGGGTTTGCGGATTACGCAACGAGGAGAATCACTTTTTTGCCTGTGTCCAAGACCTTTTTTTACGAAGCGCTTTGCGCGTAATAGAGAGTAACGGGATGGAGGGAAATGTGCTGAGGAGTGGTGTAGTACTGAATTTTAATAGTCCTGGAATTTGCATTTGGGATTTAATGTTTTATTCTCTATAATCTTTGGTTTAAGTTTATAAAAATGCTTACGTGGATTTGGATATTGATGAATGTTTATGACAAGTGATGCCATTTGTCATAAACATCATTATGTTTGCAGCAAACTTCCCAATTTTGTTTCTTAGTAAATTATAAAGAACATAAAAATAATATTCACTATTATCACTATTATCTTATATGTGGTACTCAAGTTATTTTAGAAGTTTAAATATTATTATAAAAGTGAATAAATTTAGGCCTAAAATACTAGAGGCAGGATGAAAAGTTTGTTAAGAATAGCTTTTTATATAAAAATTATTAACAAAAAAAATAAAATAATTTTAGACACTAATTTAAATCATAAGTAATGCTTAATTATCCGTTAAAATTTAAACCTATTTTAAAAGAAAAAATTTGGGGAGGAAAGAAATTAAAAAAAGTTTTAAATAAAGACTCTAATACAGAAAATCTGGGTGAAAGCTGGGAGATATCGGGTGTTTTAAATGATATATCTGTTTTAGAAAATGGGCCTTTAGCTGGAAACTCACTAATTGATTTGCTGAAAGAGTATAAATCAGATATCTTGGGAAAAAAAGTTTATAATAATTTTGGTGAGAAATTTCCATTATTGATTAAATATATTGATGCTCAAACGGAGCTTTCTGTCCAGTTGCATCCAAATGATGAGTTAGCAAAACTGCGCCATAATTCTTTTGGAAAGACAGAGATGTGGTATATTATGCAGGCAGATGAAAAGGCTGAAATAAATGTAGGATTTAAGAATACGGTAAGCAAACAGGAATATATTGAGCACCTGGAAAACGGAAGGATTGTAGACCTTTTAAATTTTGAGAAAGTTAAAAAAGGAGATGCTTTTTTTATCAATACAGGAAAAGTTCATGCTATAGGTGCAGGGGTTTTGTTAGCTGAGATTCAGCAAACATCTGATATTACGTACCGTATTTATGATTGGAACAGGGTAGACGGTGATGGAAAGTATCGCGAATTACATACTACCCTTGCAATTGATGCCATTGATTTTGAAAAAAAGGACGATTATAAGCTTCTTTATGATACTAAGGAAAACCAATCATCCAATATTGCTCGTTGCGAGTACTTTACGACTAACTACCTATCAATAAAAGGAAAAGTGGAAAAAAATTACACTGATATTGATTCTTTTATAATTTACATGTGCGTAAATGGGGAAGTGGAAATAGAGGTGAATGGGTACTTAGAAAGGATAGAACAGGGACAGACTTTACTTATTCCTGCTGTGAACAAAAAAGTTAACTTTTTTGCTGAAGATGCCGAATTATTGGAAGTGTATATTGGATAATGCTTAAATATGAATTTTGAAATACTCTCTCTCCTGTAGCTCTTTTGTTACAGGTTTTTTTTTACTAATTGAACCTTACCTCTATTATACGGTTAACGAATTAGATATTAGAAACCGAACCAAATATATTATGGTCCGAATAGTTTTAGAGAAACCTTGTTCAAAGTTTAAAAATTAAAATTAATATATTTGCGAGTAGTCACTTCATTAAATCCAGGGATTTTCTAAAAGCAGAAAAAATTTCATGAAAAGAAAGAAACAAATATCAATGAAGGATATTTCTAGAGAACTAGGTATCTCCATGACAACAATTTCTTTTATTGTTAATAATAAAGCTGAAAATAAGATCAGTAAAGGAGTGATTAAAAAAGTTGAAGATTATATAGAAAAGGTTGGTTATAAACCTAACTCCTCAGCTCAATCTTTACGAACAGGTAAATCCAAAACCATTGTTTTTATGGCCGAAGATATTTCGGATCCATTCTTTTCCGCTATTGCTAAGCAGATGGAGGAGATTGCATTTAAAAATGGTTATAATATTATTTATTGCAGTACTGAAAACAACAGAGAGAGAACCCTGGAGCTATTATCTCTTTTTAAAGATAGACAGGTGGATGCTTTTATAATAACCCCTCCAGAGAATTTTGAGAATGACCTGAAAAAATTGATTTATGAAGAACAGCAAGTCGTAATGGTTTTTGATCGACATTTTGAAAATTTTAACCATAATTATGTTGTTTTGGAAAATTTTGAGGGAGCCCATAAAGCTATTGAAGGGTTTTACGAGGCAGGAAGAAGAAATATTGCTTTTGTGGGTATAGAGTCGGAATTATCTCCATTGGTTGAAAGACATCAAGGATATTTGAAAACGATCAAAAACTTCCATCTACCGACCTATGAACTCTTCTTAAAATTCGATCAGGTTAAAACACAGGAAGGTATGGTGGCAATTCGAAATTTTTTGGAGATACACCCTAGCATAGACTCTATATTATTTGCTACTAATAATCTAGCAATAAATGGCTTACGTGTGATAAGAGAAAAACACATCAAAATCCCAGAAGACTTAGCTATAATTTCTTTTGATGATAGAGATGTTTTTGAATTATATTCTCCTCCTATAAGTGTTATTTCCCAACCAATTTCTGATTTAGCCGAAGAACTAATTATAGGAACTTTAGAAATGTTATCTTCCAAGAAAGAGGGCATGCATTTTTTTAGAAAAACCTTACCGAGCAAATTAGTTGTAAGGGAATCTCTGACTGCACTAAAAGATTTTTGATCAAAAATCCGGTTTTTATTTATTTTATACATCCACTTATGTTAAATAATTTGGTATTTAGGGTTTACTTTTCTATATTAGCTTTTAGTAAAACGATTTACTAAATCGTTTTAGGCTATTCTAAATGTGTTTTATGAGTTTAAAAGCACTAATACTAAGCCTCTGTTTGTTAATTTTTCCGCATTGGATATTCCTAGAATTTAAATTTTGTAGATAGTTAATAAGAAGTTTTGGAGGAATGTTTTTTACCAATGGCAATGAAAATATAGGGGAAAGAACACTTGAAATGAATTCATATTTTAAAAGTAAAGATCAATAAACACTCAAAAATGAATATTACTAACCTTAAATAAAAATTATGAAAAAAAATAGTTTACTTCTTAGTCTATTACTAATACTGGTAAGTATTAGCTGGGGGGCTACTTTTGCGCAAACTGTTACCGGGGTTGTTGCGGCTGCAGATATTCCCATTCCGGGCGTTTCGGTTATTGAGAAAGGAACAAACAATGGTGTGGTTACCGATTTTGACGGTAATTATAGTATTAACCTTAATGATCCTAATGCAGTATTAATTTTTTCATTTGTTGGATTTCAGACACAAGAATTAAATGTAGCAGGTAGGCAGCAAATTGATGTTTCTCTAGAGGATGAGATTTCTCAATTGGACGAACTGGTTCTTGTAGGTTATAAATCTCAAAAGGGTAGGACTATTTCCGGGGCACTTACTTCGGTTAATGTGGATAATCTCGAAGCCCGAAGGGTACCTGATGTTGCCCAAGCGTTACAGGGACAAGTTGCAGGAGTAAATATAACACAAAGTACCGGTGCACCTGGTGATGAAGTTGAGGTTAGGATTCGTGGTAATGGTACCATTGGAAATAACAACCCACTTTATGTAATTGATGGTATTCCATCCAGGGAAATATCATTTCTTAACCCTTCTGATATTAAATCCATGACTGTATGTCTTGTCCTGAAATAGGTTGACCTTTTTTGTGTTAAAGGTTTTCATTTATAAATATCGTTTTTCTTCACGGAACATTGACAACTTCTTCAAAATTTTTCCTTCGGTTTTGAAAAAGTTGCCAACATTCCTAGGCCATTTTCTTTTTATAGGATTTGTATTTTATTGTATTGTACTTTTTGTGGATATGATCTGGTGTTTCCAGGCCAAGGCTCCAATGCAGTCTTTGCCCGTTATATACCTGAACTGCCTGCTTCATGATCTGTCTTGCTATGATGACGTTCTTGATTGTTTTCTTTAGTCCGAACTCATATTTGAGTATTCCGTTTATCCTTTCTGCAACTGCATTTTCGTAGGGGTCGTATTGTTGAGTTGTACTTAATACAAAATTGTTCTTGTCGGCAAATTCCGTGAACTCCGGACAGCAATACTGTATTCCCCTATCTGAATGGTGTATGATGCTCATATGTTTGAATTTCAGGTTCTTGATTGCCATGTCCAAGGCCTGCACGACCAATGTTGCCCTCATGTTGTCGTCGAGTGCCCATCCCATCAGTTTTTTGGAATATGCATCTGTTACCAGAGCCAGATAGGCGTGTCCATCATCAGTCTTTATATAGGTGATATCGCTTACGAATACTTGTTCACTGTGCGAGATTTCCATATCCTTTATTAGGTTTGGTGATTTATAGAATAAGTGTTTTGAGTCTGTTGTAATGTGGTAACGTTTGGTCTTCTTGACCAGCATTCCATAACTTCTTAGCAGGTCGAAGAGCGCGTCCCTGCCCATTTTTACATTTTGCTCCATAATCCCTTTTTTGATGTACTTGACCAGTTTTCTGGTGCCTGCCTTTGCGTGTGTTTTTCTTTCTTTACGTACAAGTTCCAGGACTATTTCGTCCCTTTTCTCTTTGGTATAATTTGCTTTGATTCTTTTGTAATAAGCCTGTTTGCTTATCCCGAGGCATTGATAGAGCCATTTTATTTTGAAAGGCTTTGTTTCTTTTTCTCTATCTCTTTTGCTAATGCTTCGGGCAAGTACTTTTTTGAAAGGTGCTCCCCGGTAATATTTTCAAAATCGGCAATGACATCTTGTTGAAATTCTTTTACAAACTCCAGTTCTTCAATACGTTGCTTCAATTTTTTGATCTGATCGTTCTTGCTCATACTCATGGATTTATTCTCGAAGTTACTCAATTTCTTAATCCAGTATTCAATGGAACTTCGAGAAATGTTATACTTGTTTGAAGCATGATTTACGGAGATCTGTCCGTTAGCTATTTCATCAATTATCGAAAGTTTCATGTCGAAACTAACTTTTTGATACTTCTTTTTTCGGCAGGTGCCATTCTTTGGTGTTTCCATAGGTGACTAAAAGTGTTTAATTTTTGGTCAACCTATTTTAGGACGAGGCAGTATTAAAAGATGCATCTGCAGCTTCCATATATGGTTCCAGAGCTGCTGGGGGTGTTATTGTTATTGAAACCAAAAACGGAGGAGATCGTAAAGGTATCCAAGCTAACTACTATACAGGGTTTCAAAAAGTTACCAATCTTCCAAATATGCTCAATGCTCAGCAATATATGCAAACGGTAGAGCGAGCTTGGAATAATGCCGGTTATGAAGGTGAGAATCCTTATACCGGAGATTTTAACAGAAGTGATTTTGCTGATGTAGATTATCTTGATGAACTATTTGAATTAGGTCGCACCCATAGTGCACAAGTTACCGCTTCAGGTGGAAATGAGAACACTAATTATTTCTTATCTGGAGGATATTTTGGTCAAGATGGCCCTGTTGTATATGATAATGACCAATATAAAAGAATAAATTTTCGATCTAATGTTGAATCAAATGTAACTGATAGATTAAGAGTTGGAGCTAACCTCCAAGCATCATATGAATATAAAGACAGGATTTCATCCAGTGGTGAAGCCCCTGGAATAATAAGACATGCATTTTTACGTCCGCCAATAATCCCTGTGAAAAAAGATCCTTCTGATCCTACTTATTCTGAGGAAGATCCTTTTACCGATTTGCCTTTTTACCAAGGTCCTAATGATTTCGAGAGCAATAAATATGAATATTCTCAAAATCCAATTGCATTAGCATTTTTCACAGATGATGCTGCGAGAACTTTTAAAACTTTCGGAAATCTTTTTGCCGAATATAACTTTTTGGAAGATAAATCTTTGACATTCAGGACTAATTTTGGAGCTGATATTAACTTTATTCATATTAAAGCCTTTGGTGTAAATTTTGGCGATGATGATGGAGGAGGTGCCACCCAAGACCAAGGATTAGGCAGACAAAACAGACCTAATAGTTTAGGCGAAACCCGAGGGGAAGACATAACATTAACCTGGAATAATAGTCTAAGTTATTCCAAAGAATTTGATGAGCATAGTATAGATGCTTTAGTAGGTACAGAATATATAATTTCCAGACTGTCTAATTTAAATGCTTCAAGAAACCGATTTGACTTCACCCAACCAAATTTCCGATATATTGACTTTGGTAATACGGAACAAGATTTATGGAATGGAGGTTTAGCTGAAGAATGGTCATTATTTTCTTATTTCGGAACGGCTACTTATTCCTTCCAGGATAAATATATGGTTACCGCCAATATAAGAGCAGATGCTTCATCAAGGTTTGCTGAAGAAAATCAATGGGGATATTTTCCGTCATTCTCGACCGGCTGGATAATTTCAGAAGAAGAGTTTACTCAAGATTTAACTTGGTTATCAGAATTAAAATTGAGGGCAAGTTGGGGACAGCTTGGAAACCAGGAAATTCCAAATTTTGCTTACTTAACTTTATTTAGAAGAGATGCCGATCGGTACCTGATAAGTCGATACGGTAACCCTGATCTAAAATGGGAAACTACAGCTCAAACTAACCTTGGCTTAGATTTCGGATTAATGAAAAATAAGTTATATGGTAGTGTGGATTATTTTAAGAAAGAAACCACTGATGTTTTATTACCTATTTCTCTCCCAAATTTTGTCGGGGATGTTTCCCCAACATTTTTAAATGCAGGAAAAGTTAGTAATAGCGGACTTGAATTTGCCTTATCATACCGGAATTATGATAATGAATTTAAATATTCTATTAGTGGAAACATAGCTACATTAAAAAATGAAGTGAATTCTTTGCATCCGAACTTGCCTTATATAAATGGGAGAGTGACCCGTACTCAACCAGGGGAAGCATTAAATTCCTATTATGGGTTTATGCAAGAAGGTATCTATCAGAATGAACAAGAAATTTCTGATCATTTATACGGAACACCTAATGCACCGCAGCGGCCAGGCGATATTAGATTTAGAGATTTGAATGGAGATGGTAGAATCAATGATATTGATAGGGATTTTATTGGAGATCCTAATCCTAGATTAAGTTATGGTCTGAATGCAGGATTTGATTATCGTGGTTTCGATTTTAGTTTACTTTTTCAAGGAGTAAGTGGGGTAGATAGGTATAATGAATTAAAAAAAATAATTGATTATGATACGCGACCGTTTAATTTCACGGACAGGGTTCTAGGAAGTTGGGATGGCGAAGGTTCTACTAATTCGATTCCAAGAGTAAGTTTTACAGACAATGGGAGTAGCCGGATTTCAGATGTTTTTGTTGAAGACGCTTCCTATCTTCGTTTGAAAAATATTGAATTAGGGTATAGCTTAAAATTACAAGAAGAGATTGGTATTGAAAGTGTTAGAATTTATACTTCTGGCCAAAATCTCTTTACCATAACAGATTATTCTGGGCTTGACCCCGAATCTACAAATTTGATTGATTTTGGTACATACCCTCAGTCATTGACAGTTTTATTCGGTGTAAATATTACCTTATAACATAATTAAAAATATTATAAAATGAAAAATCTAACAAAAACAGTAATTATAGCCCTGAGTCTGATTCTTAGTGGCTGTGAATTAGATAAGGAGCCTATAGGTTTAATAACCAAGGACCAGATTAGCTCTGAGCCTACTGCGAGTACAATAACTTCGAGTGTGAACTCTACATATCAACTTCTTTCATCCACTTTGAATATAGTAGGTGAATGGGCTTGGGATGATGGCAAGGTGACAAAGAATCATTTTATTTTACAGGATATTGCTGCCGGAGACATGAATAAAAAATGGAATCCTGACGGAGACCAGGCATGGATGGATGAAATTGCAGCATTTAATTTTACTTCAATGAACGGTGCATTTAACGGAGCCTGGAGTTACGACTACGAAGGTATTTCAAGAGCTAATCAAGCAATTGAAATTTTAGAAAATACCGAAGTTATTGCCACTACAAGCTTGACTGAGGAAGAGAAGAATCGTTTATTAGGAGAAGCATATTTCCTTAGAGCCTTTTATTATTTTGATTTAGTTAACCATTTTGGCGATGTACCACTTTTAACCGAACCATTAGAGGATTTTGGAGCGGCCTATGAAGTTTCTGAAAGGGCTCCAAAACAGGAGGTGCTTAATTTAATAAGTGAGGACCTGGAGTCTGCTGTAAATCTTCTGCCTATGCAGAAATACTCAAGTTCTTCAGAACCCTGGAGAGTTTCCATAGGTGCGGCTAAAGCCATGCAGGCCAAACTTGCATTATATCAAGAGGAATGGAATATTGTGATTGCCCATATTGAAGAATTACAATCCTGGGGTTTTTATTCCTTAAATGCCCATTATTTTGATTCTTTTGATGTTTCGAAAGAATTCCAGGAAGACGAGGTAATTTTTGCTTATGATCACCAGGAACAACAGAACCCTGGAAAAGGCAATGGACTTGCTGCTTTAATGGGATGGGGTTTTGTCGCTCCAACTGATGATTTTATAGATGCATTTGAAAATGGAGATCCCAGGTTAACGTATACAGTAGAAAGTGATGAACAATCTGTTCACAAGCTATTGGGAACTACCGATGGTCGTTATAAAGGAAATGATGATTCGCCAGGAAACAAAATTTATATAAGATTTGCCGATGTGTTATTATGGAAAGCAGAGGCTCTTATTGAAACTGGTGAAGTAGAAGCAGGTCTAGAAATAATTGATCAAATCAGAGAAAGAGCTGAAAGCACCCCTGCTCTTGTGGGTACATCCTCGATCCTTACCAAATTTTCAGGACAAGGTTTTTCTCAAGGTGAGGCATTAGTGATTTTAAGGAATGAGCGTAGAATTGAGCTTGGCTTCGAATCACATAGATTAAATGATCTGAAACGTTGGGGCATTGCCCAGGAAGTTTTAACTGAAATGGGAAAAAATTTCCAGGAATACAATTACTTATATCCTATTCCTCAAGGAGAAATAGATAAAAGTGGTGGTCAAATTGAACAGAATCCCGGTTATTAATAAATTAAAAGAAATTATGATGAAAAGAAGTTATGTAGCAATTTTTGTATTCCTGGTCAGTATGCTGGGTTACAGTCAGGAATCATTAGAAAAGGAATGGATGATGGGTCCCTTTGAAAGGTTTGAAGATGCCAAACCTATTATTCAGAAAGATAGTATGACAAAATTTAAGGATCCCATGACTGGCAAGGAGATTAGATGGGAGTCTATGGCAACCTTCAACCCTGCAGCTATTGTCAAGGATAACAAAATTCACGTTTTATATAGAGCAGAGGAAAAATTAGGCGAGAAGGAAATAGGTGGGCATACTTCGAGAATAGGATTAGCCATTTCTAGTGATGGGGAAGAATATCAAAGAATGAAAGAACCAATTTTCTATCCTGGTGATGATAACCAGAAGAAATTTGAATGGACTGGGGGAACCGAAGATCCTAGAATCGTAGAAACCGAAGATGGACTTTATGTTCTTACATATACTCAATGGAATAGAGAATATCCAAGGTTGGCGGTTGCGACTTCAAAAGATCTTGAAAACTGGAATAAACAAGGACCTATTTTTGAAGAATGGAAAGATGGTAAATATCACGATACTGAAACTAAATCTGGAGCTATTGTTACTGAGCTTAAAGACGGTAAACTTGTAGCCGCAAAGATTAATGGAAAATACTGGATGTATTACGGAGTACCCCATATTTGGTTAGCGAGTTCTGATGATCTAATCAACTGGGAACCCGTAGAAGATTACGAGGGTAATTTAGCACCTGTATTGAGCCCTCGTCCCGGCTATTTTGACTCATGGCTAGTGGAAGCAGGACCACCACCGGTATTAACTGAAGATGGTATTGTAGTGATGTACAATGCCGGTAACTCCCAAAATATTGGTGTAGAAGATTTAGGTAATAGAATATACACAGGAGGTCAGGCTTTGTACGATGCGGATGAGCCCTGGAAACTACTTGACCGATCGGAAGAGCCTTTCATCCAACCTGAATTACCTTTTGAGAAATCAGGACAGTATGTTGATGGAACAACATTTATTGAAGGATTAGTATATTTCGAGGGTGAGTGGTATCTATATTACGGTACTGCTGATAGTATGGTAGGCGTGGTAAAAACTGATAAGACTAAATAAAATCTTCTATGGGTTTAAGTAAAAAACTCTTAACCGGGGCAATTGTTTCGAGTTTAGGAGGCTTGTTATTCGGTTTTGATACTGCAGTAATCTCGGGCGCGGAACAAGGTTTAAAAGTTTTTTTTGACCTTGATCCCGTTGCCCACGGATTTACAAATTCTATAGCATTAATAGGAACTATTATAGGGGCTATTTTTGCTTTTTGGCCAGCTCAGAAGTTAGGCAGAAAAAAATCTCTATTAATCATTGGGGCCTTATTTGGATTTTCTGCAATCGGATGTGCTCTTACAAGTAACTGGGAGTTATTTTTATTGTATAGGTTTCTAGGTGGGTTAGGGGTTGGAGCATCTTCGGTTATTGCTCCGATGTATATCTCTGAAATATCTCCTGCCACGCACAGGGGCCGGTTAGTTGGACTGTTTCAATTCAGTATCGTTTTTGGAATTTTATTAGCTTTCATATCTAACTACTTTTTAAAGATTGAAATTCAGAATGCAGCTTGGAGATGGATGTTAGGTGTAGAAGCAGTCCCTGCCTTAATATTCTTTCTGCTTACCTTTTTTATTCCTAAAAGTCCGCGGTGGATGATTATTAATGGTAATGATGAAGAAGGGCTCAGTATTTTAAGGCAGTTGGGTGACTTAAAAGCTAAGGACACTTATGCCAGCATCAAAAACTCCTTAAAGCAAAATGTGAAAAAGGATAAACTATTTCAGAGTAAATACTTTAAACCTTTACTTTTAGTCTTCTTAATGGCCACTTTTAATCAGTTTTCTGGCATTAATGCCATAATGTATTATGCTCCGAGGATTTTTGAAATGTCGGGAATCGGTCAGGATAGTGCTTTTCTTCAAGCCGCATCTGTAGGATTTGTCAATATGGTTTTTACAATAATAGCCATGACATTAATAGATAAGATAGGAAGAAAAAAGCTTATGATCTGGGGAACATTAGGGATGATCATCAGTTTGATTTTTAGTGCTTTTTATTTAAATGAATCGGAAATTGGATCCGGATTATTAATTGTTCCCATTTTAATTTTTATTGCAAGTTTTGCTTTTTCACAAGGAGCGGTTATATGGGTATTTATATCCGAAATATTTCCCAATCGGGTTAGAGCATCTGGACAATCCTTTGGTACTTTTATTCACTGGTTCTGGGCTGCTATCCTTACCTGGTTGTTTCCAGTGGTAGCTGAATTGCCAAATGGAGGTACTTATGCTTTTGGTTTTTTTGCGTTAGCTATGATCTTTCAATTACTTTTCGTTTTTAAATTATTTCCGGAAACTAAAGGAAAGACTTTAGAAGAGGATATTTAATATTTAGTTTAAAATTCGTTAAGCATTACTTCAGAGAGGTATCCTCTATAAAATCTAAATTAAAATGTGCACCATTTTTCCTTATTTTGAAATGAAGGGAGTTGGGCCTCTTTTTTGTTAAAGTTTTATTAAAAATCTCAAATTCGGTTACACTAGAATTTTTAATCCCTCTGAAGCGCCAGGGATAGTAGAGTTTTGCCAAATTTGGATAGTTCCTCATTCTCCGCTTAGAGATTACTAAATCTCCCCAAAAGCCTATAAACATTATGTTTATGGGCTTTTTACATTTTCCTTCATATCAAACAAGACCATTCAATATCAAATAAAAGGAGCGGTATTCGGTGCGTGTTTTTCGAAATTTATATACGCACCGAATTACATCCAATAGTATGTATTAGAAGGTGTTACGTGTAATTCGTGTTATTAAATTTTATATATTTAAGATATAATAAAATAACGCACCGATGCAAACAACCTTTTCAACCCTATTTTATCCTAGAGGAAACGATTTGGTGAGACGCGCAGCTACATTAGGAGAAGGATCTAAAACTATTGGTAACCAAGGAAATCCTTTCGATGGTCGACCTCCAATTTTATTAGCACATCGTCACCAATAGTTTCAATTTTAATTTTAATCCAAATTATAAATGGCCTTAATAATCGACTTAATTTTTCTGAAGTCGATACTCGTTTATTGGATTCAAGATATTTACGGATTTTGTCAAGTTGACTTGAAGTAGTTATAGCCTGAAATTAAAAAAGGTAATTTGAGAATACAGGTATTGCTATATTCCTTCTATAGATTTCAAAAACTTCGGAATGTCTTGAATCCTTTAGAATCTTATTTTCATATAAATCTACGATAAATTTTTCTCCCCCTTCCAATGCCTGAAAGAAATTCCCGAGAGAGTGTAGAAGAATACCGCTAACATTATGCAAACTATTGTTCTCCTCAGTAAGTTCAAATATTGTATTAATCTCCTCAATTGTCAAATTGGGATTTGCCTTACTTACGTAGCAGATAGTATAGATTTGTTTCAAATTTTAATAAATTGAGAATAGATGTTTAGGTTTAATGTAATCGGCTTAAATTGAACTTGCTAAATTTAAAAGTTATTTAAAACAGTGTTTCTTTATTTATATGTTCAATGATATATTCTTGATTTGTATTCAAACCTCTCTTATATAAATCACGACTTACAGGATGAGCAGAAAATTCCTTAGAGGTAAAACCATTTTTCATTAATTCTGTGATATTCTCCTTGTCTAATCCTTCATTAAACCATTCGTGGTATAGTTCCTTATCTAGTACCAAAGGCATTCGTTTCTTTACATTATGAATTTCTTCAAAAAAATCGTTGGCTTCTGTAGTTAATATTGAACAAGTAAAAGAATCGGAGGTTTTATCAATCTCTGAGTAAATACCAGCAAAAGCAAAAAGATCTCTTCCGTCATTATATTGTTTGGAAGGTATGTAGCAAAAGTTGGGAATTGAAACTCCTCCTTTTTTATGAGGCTCAAAGAAACCATCGACCAAAATTATACATCGTTTTTCCATTGCGCTATCTTTAGACAATCCGCTAAAAAGGGTTTCACTTTTAGTATTCAGAGTATTGTATTTTTTTCTGAAAGAGCTAACATCTTTAGAACCCCAATCTTGAACCAAACCCCAGGCTGCGGGGTAGATTTTTTCCGCTTCATTCATTTTGATTATTTGTAAATTGGAATAGCTAAAGCCTGATTTATGAAAATATGGTTCGTATTCATCGCTGATTTGAAATTCAGCATTAAAATGTTTTTCAATCTGTTTAGCCTTTTTGGTAGATGTAGTTTCGTAGCACATAAATTTTAATTTTGAATCCAATAATAAGAACAAACTAAATAGTTGAGCCAAATTTGATAAAATAGAATACATAATAATACTAAAGCTAACTCAAATAAAATTTAGAAACTATTTAAAATTTTTGATTCTATGTATTAGTAAAATCAGTAGAGTACTAATTATCAAAGCAATCAGATTCCAGAGTGTTAAAAATTGAAAGATGGTTAATATTTTACAAATTGTGATTTATAAAATTAAATTATGAAATAACTTTAATAAAATTTTAAATAATAAAGCTATGACTAATTTAAAAAATGATCACGCAGAAGGTGAAGCAACCAAACAAATTGAAAAACAAACTTCAAAAATTCCTTCAGGAGTATTTTTAGCAGCTGCTATAGCTTCTATGGGAGGATCCTTAACTCTTAAATTGATGGATCGAAGTAAAACAGCACTTTTTGTGGGGCAGTGGGCAGCACCTTTTCTTCTTTTAGGGATTTACAATAAGTTGGTGAAATTGGAAGGTCACGACAAAAGTGATAAAAATCCTAATTAATGCAATTTGATTTCGTTAAGCATAATCCTAAATACATAATTATTAATTATGCGGGCTATTTCATGAAATTCTTAAAAGGCTAATACTTGTTTAGAGTATTAGCCTTTTGACGTAATCTTTCTCATTTGATTCTTTCGAATATAACAAATCATGCAGGGAACTTTATTCACAAAATATTGCAAAAGTAATTAGTTAATAGATGAAGCTGATTGCCTTCCGTAACTATTTGTTGAAACAGGCTTTTACTTTCGTAAAATGAGGGTTCCTTAGAAATTGTAGGTCGAGATCTATCAAGCATTTTTTCATTTAGGTTTTGGTTCTTTTTTTCGTTCAAAGAAGGGTCTGAATAATGACTCTTTCTTTACAGGTAAGTCGCCTGTGTTTTTTTTACTTCCATTTTACAAATCTATTATTTTAGATTTGTTGCGTTAAGTTATTGAATGGAACGCGGCATACCTATTTCATCGGTAACGCTACCAGTTATGTTTTGCTGGGTTTTTAAACCAAAAACGGTCGTAAATGAGTCGTTTTTGACTGTTTGTAAGTCGTTTTTTGCCTGCAAAATCGGGCTGTGGAGTACAAAGAGACTGCTCACAACAAGCAATTTTTGTTTTAGGGTAATGGTTTTCAATGTTGTCTTAATTTAAAGATTCGGTTTAAAAAGTGCACGAAAAAATTAATTCCCGTTGTATCATTATTCAAAGGCGAAATTATAGCATGAATCACTAAACCGGTTTATCTAAAGATTAAGGGTGAATTAAGTATTGTGCCTATATTGTAGTCAATGTTAAGGGCAAGTAGCGTTTTTTAGATTAAGAAGGCGACTAAAATAACATCTCGGAAACTATTCTAGAGCATTAGAATTATTTTATTAAGAGCGGAGAATAGTTTAAAGAACTATGTAGGTGTAGATTCTGTAAAAAAAAAGCACAAAATCCTTAAGGATTTATGCTTTTAAAAACATTCAATTACTGAATTCAAATTATATCTGCAAAGTGTCCTAAACAAAAACATACTGTTGAATTTTCGTTTGCTCTCATCTCTAAAAGGGCGAAATCCCTCTTATTAAAAAAAAATTTCGAGAATAAGTTGGGTTTGGGGAAAAAGTGTATTCGGCTTTAATTTTAGATTTTTCAATTTGGGAATGAAGGTGGATATGCAAACATTCGATAACAATTTACCCGCTTTTACAAAAAAGATCTGAAATTTAAGGTAGTTTCTGAATTTAGCACTGACAATAAAGTTTGATAAGAGAAAACTATTAAATTACATAATTGATCAAGGGGCTCATCAACCTACTGGCACGTAAAAAAAAAGAAGAATACTAAGCGGTTTGAGAAAATACAATTCGCTTAAAAGAGATTTACAGCAATCTGAACAGAACCATATTGCTGTTCCGGATTCCACGAAACTGTGGCAGAAACGGGTAACTGATAACTTTGTAGAACCCGAAGATTCCTGTTATAAATGAAGCCAAAATTGGTGACATTGGGATGATCCCCGTAAAAATGTGCCTCGCTCCTGAACGAAAAAGCGCCTCCCACATAAGCCCCCAGAGACCAGCTTTCTTCATCATAAAGGGTGTAGGTGGCTTCCACATAATTAGAAAAAGCATTCTTTAATTTTCCGTTATCTGCGATGTAGGTATCCCGCCCTTGAACCAGTGTGCTCCATGAAAACTTTAAGGGGATTCTAGTCAATTTATATGCAACCGTCACGTCTATGAAATGAGAGGTTACAGCTTTATTATAATTAAAAATTTCAGCATCAGGATAATCGCTAAAATTATTAATATCCCAGATAGAAATGTAAAACCCATTATCTGCATAGGACACATAATAGTCAAATTCTGTAAAATCGCCGGTAAACCCTACTCCGCCCCATACACCGGCTCTAAACTTTCCGTCTTGAGAACTAAAGTGCAGATCTGCAGCGACCACAGGAGCTTCGGCAACGCGAAGTCCTTTCCATAAGTGCATGTTTTTTACTTGAAGGTTCAGGTCAAAAGGCATGTTTTGCATCGATTCTGGCTCTTCAATTTCGTTGGTAACTGAAAGTAATTCATCCTGAGCTGCTATATTTCCGAAATTTAAAAAACATCCAAGAAATGCAGCTCTTTCTAAAAGCTTCATAAAATTTATATGTGATTATTAATTAGAGCAAAAGAAATAAAAGTGCGGCGATAACGGCACCGATTATAGGGCCCACAATGGGAATCCAGGAATAGCCCCAATCACTACCTATTTTCCCTTTAATGGGTAAAAGAGCATGTACAATACGTGGTCCTAAATCCCTGGCCGGATTTATGGCGTAACCTGTTGTACCTCCCAAAGAAAGACCGATTCCCCATACCACAAAAGCAACTGGTATTGCCCCAATGGAACCCATGCCCACGGTTGTACCGTTACCATCGTTAATTTCAGCTTCAGAAAAATAGAATACACAAAAAACCAAAACGAAGGTTCCCAGAATTTCACTTAAAATATTCCTGAAGTTATTAGGAATTGCTGGGTTTGTACAGAAAACGGCTCTTTTAAGCCCGCCGTCTTCAGTTGCGTCAAAATGGTCTTTGTACATGGCATATACGAGAAAAGATCCCGCCATTGCCCCGAGAAGTTGTGCCAAGATATACGTGGGCACATCTGCCCAGGGAAAAAGACCACCAACGGCCAGACCAATACTGACAGCCGGATTTAAGTGAGCGCCGCTGTAGGGTCCTGCCACTACCACACCCGCAAATACGGCTAAGCCCCAGGCTGTGGTGATGGCCATCCAACCACCACCGTTTCCTTTGGTTTTCTCTAGGATATCATTTGCAACAATGCCACCTCCCAGAAGGATTAAAATTCCTGTTCCTAATAGTTCTGCTATAAATGGAGTCATAATGTGTTTTTAAAGAGTTGTCCAATATTCTAAAGCTTTGATGGCACGGTACCAGCCTTTAACTCCCTCTTCCACCATGGTCTTATCTTTTTCGGGATGGAAGCGTTTATCTTCTTGCCACATTTCTTCAATCTCATCCCGACTGTCCCAATAACCAACGGCAAGTCCTGCAAGATAAGCAGCTCCTAAAGCGGTAGTTTCAATAATTTTGGGTCGAATGGTTGTTGAGTCCAAAATATCAGCTTGAAACTGCATCAGGGTGTCATTTATCGATGCTCCACCATCCACACGTAATTCTTTAATTTCAATATCCGAATCTGCATGCATCGCTTTTAGAATATCCATTGTTTGATAAGCAATTGCTTCAAGAGAGGCTCTGGCAATGTGCGCATCAGTAGTGCCTCTGGTTATTCCGAAGATAGTACCTTTTCCTTTCTGATTCCAATAAGGAGCTCCCAATCCTGCAAAAGCCGGTATAAAATAGACGCCATCTGTAGATTCTACAGACTCTGCCAAATGTTCCACTTCACCAGACCTTTTAATAATTCCAAGTCCGTCACGCAACCATTGTACTACAGCACCACCAATAAAAATACTTCCTTCCAGCGCATATTCTGTTTTTCCGTCAATTCTCCAGGCAACCGTGGTTAATAGGTTATTCTTTGAGATTATTGGTTTTTCACCTATGTTCATAAGCATGAAACAACCAGTACCATACGTACTTTTCACCATTCCTTTTTTGGTACACATTTGTCCAAAGAGTGCAGCCATCTGATCGCCTGCAATGCCTGCGATCGGGATTTTAGAAGCGAAAATGGTGGTTTTTGTATGTCCATATATTTCACTGGAATCTTTAACTTCTGGAAGCATACTTTTCGGAATATCAAATAATTCCAAAAGTTCGTCGTCCCAATCCATCGTATTAATGTTGTAAAAAAGCGTTCTACAGGCATTTGTAACATCAGTTATGTGCAGTTCCCCTTTGGTGAAATTCCAGACCAGCCACGTGTCAATCGTTCCCATTACAAGTTCTCCGGCTTCCGCTCTTTCACGGGCACCTTCCACATGGTCTAATATCCATTTCACTTTGGTTCCCGAAAAATAAGAATCAATCACCAGTCCGGTTTTCTCGTGAATCATATCGGCGTGACCCTGCTCTTTCAATTCATCACAATATTCCGCAGTCCGCTTATCCTGCCAGACAATGGCGTTATAGACGGGCTTACCCGTTTTGCGATCCCAGACAACAACTGTTTCCCGCTGATTTGTGATACCGATTGCAGCTATATTTTTTCCGTCGAGCCCTTTTGAAACCGTTGCTTCTGCTGCCACACCGGCCTGTGTAGACCAGATCTCCTGTGGATCGTGTTCCACCCAACCAGGTTTCGGAAAATATTGTTTAAACTCTTTTCGTGCGATCGAGATAATGTCTCCTTTCTTGTCGAAAACGATTGCGCGAGAACTTGTAGTTCCTTGATCCAAGGAGAGGATGTATTTTTCCATTGCAAGATTGGATTTTAAAAATTAGTATTAAATACACCTCAGCCTAAAGCTGCTGAGATGTATGAAAAAAATTATTATGCTGGCACCGCATCATAATCAATGCTGTAGTGTCTTGCCAGTTCTGTAAACGTTTTAATTTGATTGACCTTCCAGGCCTCATCCCGGTCGAGCTCTTTCGCCAATAAGGTAGCGACTTCTTCAGTCATTTTCATGGCTGCATCAGCATCTAAGAATAAGGCACGTACTCGACGTGCGAGAACATCTTCTACGGTGCGTGCCATCTCGTAACGAGCAGCCCAAACCACTTCTGCTTTTGAAAATGGAAGTCTAGGGTGTAGTTTTTCTCCCAAAGTGGCATTTTCCTTTATTAAATCTGCAATCCCTTGTTGATCCGTACCATAAATATACAAGTGCTGGTTGCGATCTTCGGTAGGCATTGCCCCGTGAATAGGAAGGTTTTCGGTTTTACACTCTTTTTTAGGTAATCGCTTAAGCGAAATAGCCTTATTTATGGTGTCTTGAGCCATACGTCTGTAGGTCGTCCATTTTCCACCGGTAATTGTCAATAAACCGGATTCTGAAACAATGATTTTATGGCTTCTTGAAATTTCTTTAGTTTTTTCGGAATCATCTTTGGGCGCTGCCAAAGGACGTAAGCCGGCAAAAATACTACGCACATCAGAGCGTTTTACGGGCTTGGAAAGGTAATTATTGAAGGTTTTCAAAATAAATTCAATTTCCTGTTCCTGCGCCTGAGGTTCTAGGCTATGATCATCCAGATTAGTATCAGTAGTACCCACTAAAACTTTATCATGCCAGGGCACTGCAAACAACACGCGACCGTCATCAGTTTTAGGAATCATAATCGCATCGTCTCCAGGTAGGAAAGATTTGTCAAAAACCAAATGTACACCCTGACTGGGAACGATGGATTTTTTGGCATCTTTTTTCTGCATTCTCAATATTTCGTCTGAAAACACGCCAGTAGCGTTAATGACCAAATTGGCATCAAAAAAATAGGATTGATCTGTTTCAGTATCTTTTGCTTCAACACCCGTAATTTTTCCTTTAGAGTTTTGAATTAAATCAGTTACTTCAAAATGGTTAAGTAAAGTAGCGCCTTTTTCAATAGCAGTTTGCGCAATATTTATAGCCAGTCTCGAATCATCGAATTGACCATCTTGATAAACCACTCCCCCATAAAGTCCTTTTTGGCGTAATGTGGAAAGGCGCGCTACGGTTTTCGCTTTATTGATGTGCTCTGATTTTCCTAAACTCAGTTTTCCGGCAAGAAGGTCATAAGCTTTGAGACCTATAGTGTAATAAATACCTTCCCACCAGCGGTAATTTGGAATAACAAAACTTTGATTTTTAACCAAATGGGGGGCATTTTGCTCCAGCAAGCCACGTTCATGTAAGGCCTCTCTCACCAGATCAATATTTCCCTGTCCCAGATAACGCACTCCACCGTGAACCAGTTTAGTGCTTCGGCTTGAAGTTCCTTTTGCGTAATCTACCTGTTCTAGGAGTAAGGTCTTATAACCTCTTGTAACACTATCCAAAGCTATCCCTAGTCCCGTCGCCCCACCTCCAATGATTACCACATCCCAGGTTTTTACGTCGGGAATTGTATTTACGAGATGCTCTCTATTAAAAATATTTTGTTCCATTTAATTTTATAGTATTTCTGATTCTTTACAAATTTAGAATATAATACAGCAAAACGATCAATAACGAAAGTTAAAGTTTCGTTTTAATTGAAAATACACGATTAACCGATTAAAAACGAAACCAAAGGAAATAAATTTTCTATCCGCTTAGAACATCTTATATTTACAAGGTATAGACTAAAACACTAAGCATAATTAGATTTTACAATGGAAAGGCACCAACAGATTTTAGATCAGTTAAAGATTGAGAAGCATATAAAAGTAGCCACACTTTGCGAGCTACTTGGCGTTTCTGCCGTAACAATAAGAAAGGACCTGAAACTTCTTGAAGAAAAAGGTTTGCTTTATAGAACACATGGCGGGGCGTCTTTTGAAAATCCTTACATCAACGAAAAACACATTCAGGAAAAGGAAATGATATCTGTTGAAGAAAAGTCCAATATCGCTGAAGCAGCCGCGCTCCTTATCGTAGAAAATGATTACATACTGATTGCTTCTGGCACGACGGTACAACAATTGGCAAAGGTTATAAAACCTAAAGAAAAATTGAATGTTATCACTTCGTCATTAAATGTTGCCCTTGAATTGCTAAAACACGATACGATAGATGTAATACAGCTGGGAGGCCACTTAAGGCATAGTTCAAGCTCTGTAATAGGGCACTACGCGCAGCAGATCTTGAGCAATATTTCTTGTAACCTATTATTTCTAGGGGTTGACGGCATTGACCTTGATTATGGTTGTACCACTACAAATCTGGAAGAGGCCATTCTTAACAAAAAAATGATAGATTGCGCACAAAAGATCATTGTTTTAGCCGACTCTTCTAAATTTGGCAAAAGAGGTTTTGGCCGCATTTGCGGACTTGAAAGTATTGATCATATCATTACGGATGACAACCTATCTTTATCCATCAAGCAAAAATTAAATGATATGGGCATTGAGGTTACCTTGGTAAAGCAGTTATAAGACAATTAGATTTTTTCCCTTTTGTTGTTTTTATGTTGTTTCTTGAAAATATCAGTGCAGTACGTTTATTTAGATAAATATTGTTTAGAATTAAATGATCACTGAAAATAGAAAATCAGTAAATCTATAAAGAGGATGTGGTTTAGATTGGAGTATTATGCCCAATTGAAATAGCTTTACCTATTTACATTTATTCAATTTATTTCCTAAACTCTAACTCAATGATTATATGTTATCATATCGAGACCTAATTTAAAATTTTAAAAAACGATGGTAATGACGTTCCAAAGCAGCGCTTTAAAATCTTTTTCCGCAGTATAGGATTTGTTTTGCGTTAAGAAATCTTGAAGCCTTGGAAAGATTTTAGCAATATAAGTCTGGTTTTCAGCTTCGCTGAAAAATACCTCTGGAAAAAGCGCCTTTTCTTTTGTTTCTTTTTTTTTGGGCGCCAAAGAAAATGAAAAAGATGTCGTTATAAAGATAGTTTAATATATTGATCTTCAGTGTCTTGTAAAATACGTCAATTATAGAGTAGTCGAGATAGAATTGGAGCTTTCGACTTCAGTTTATCCTGAGCAAAGTCGAAGGGCACAAGTTGACAGGATTGGCTTTGGGTATAAATGGAGAGATACAAATCTATCTGGATCTTTCTGATTTGTAGTCACATCATTTTCATTGATTGCTTCCGTTTCGGCGTTATAGGCCAATTGGGAAATGGAGAAAAGTTTGGAAAAGTAAAAGTGGAACTTTAAAAGGAGATAATGAAAAATATAGTTTATTGGCTATTGAATTAACTTTGACAAATTGAACGACTACAGGCAACATCGTTCAACTAGCTATTTTTTAAAAACCAAGAATAAACAACTAACTCAACCCACTCTTTTTCAATTAAATGAATTGAGAATACTCTCCGAACTTTTCTATGCATTTAAAAAATTGTGAATGAAAGAATCCAAAGATAACATAGAGGCAAAGAATGCATTTTCAAAATCAATAACAGCTATTTGCACGGATTTAACAGAAGATGAACTGGCCTTTATTATTTTAAAAGTTACTGTTTCAGAGGTTGAAAGCAAAGTGTTTTATTTGAGAGAGGGAATAATTCAAGAAAGTATAGGTTTTATATACAGTGGTCTTTTAAGAAGTTATTACCTATCTGATGATGGAAAAGAAATTACAACCGCTTTGCTATGCGAGGATAATACTGCAACAGATTATCGTTCATTTATCCAACAAATACCATCAAAATTTTACATTAAAACATTAGAACCCTGTATAATTGTAAATTTTCCCTATACATCAATTCAGCAATGTTACTCAAAATTTAAAAATTTTGAAAAATATGGAAGACTCGTAGCAGAATACTTACTCATTAAACGTCAGAATCGTATTGAGAGTTTTCTATTTGAAAATGCTGAACAAAGATATCTCAATTTTATAGAGAATAATCCAAGATTACACAATCGCATTACCCTAACACATCTTTCTTCATTTCTTGGTATTGAGAGACAAACATTAACACGAATTAGAAAAAAAATTCTCTAAGAAATATTGGAACAAAAGTGTCGCTAATTGAATACTAAAAGTAAATACCTTCGTGGAAAATTTAAAAATTAATTCTTATGTCATTATGGACACCGCTGATTTGGTTAGCAATAATTTTACCTTTATTAATAATCGCACAAATCACCACAAAAAAAACTAATCCTAAATATCTACTTCTTTTCGGAGGATATTTTTTACTTGACTCTTATACAAGAATATTGGGCCATGAATACATTAAGTTAGATTTTTTAGGTTTAGAAGGAAATTGGAGTGGTATGATTTTGAGTTTAATATTTGCACTTATTTTTATTTTTTATCATTCAAAACAGATTAGAGAGGATATTGGTTTCACAACAAAGTTTAATAATAGGACAATAAAATTTGGAGTATTTATTTTTACTGGGTTTCTAATATTTGATTTTATTTTCAAAATGATATTATTTCCTAAAGGAGGTGAATTTAATTTACAACAATTTTTATTTCAAGCCACACTACCAGGCATTACGGAAGAAATAGTTTTTCGTGGTATTTTGTTGTGGATTTTGAGCAAAGCATTTGTTCCATCTAAAAAAGTTAAAGGAGTTCTATTTGGTTGGGGTTTTATAATAGTTACCTTTCTTTTTGCGATGGCGCACGGAGTGGTTTTAACTGAAACAATGGAATTCAAAGTTGATATCATAACTATAGTTTATCTTACTTTAATCACATCGTTGAGTTTAGGTATTTTGAGAAAGTTTTCTGGAAATTTAATTTTACCTACACTTAGCCATAATATTATAAACCTTATGAATTTTTTTATCAGACTAATTTAAAAAACAACAAACATAATCGGATATTGTCAATTTTAGGTATGATAATAAAAAGATATCTTTTGGACACTATGCAAAAAAAATTTAAATATTATATAGGTGAGTAATTCGGTGCGTAAAAATTTAGGGAGGGGTATTAGACCTTATTAAACCTAGATAAATAAGATTATGGATAGTTCCTCATTCTCCGCAAAAGGAAACCCGGAACGAAAGTTGCGGGTTTTTTGTTTTAAAAAAAACGCCCAAGCTTTTTCAGATTGAAGGCGTTTTTGTAAAACAAAAAATAAAGCCACGCTTTTTTTAGCGTGGCGTGGGTTTCCATGCTTGCCCGGGATTCCCTTCATAGGGCCAACGCAGTTAATCCTCATTGTCCTCAAATAGCCCCATTATCGATTTGACATGGGGCTTTGATTTTTTTAAGTTGTCTACTTAGATTATACTATCTCTTCGTTAATCCCTCATTGAGGGATTAATTCCCCGAGGCCTGCCCGATATGTTCAGGCGGGCTTGCCTCGAATTTTAAAAGTATTTTTTCAATTCATACCTCGTTGGCTTGCCCCGAAGTTCTTGATTTCCCCCTTTCAATTCGGATTTTCACCGATTTGCTTATAGGGGTGTTACTTCGTTCTGCAAAATGATTATAAGGAACTAAAGGATTGGTTTCTGGAAAATAAGCCGCGACATTACCAGGCGGAATTTTATAAGGCAGGACTTTGAATTGATAAGCAGTCCTTTTTTTACCATCGTAAGTACTGGTTAAATTTACAATTTCAAATTTCTTCAAATTTCTTTGTGCCATATCACTTTGATTCATAAAAATCACCCGGCGCTCATTATAAACTCCACGATACCGGTCATCCATCCCGTAAATAGTAGTATTAAACTGGTCGTGACTTCTTATAGTCATCAGCATTAATTCCTCCTTTTGTAACTTATGGTCCGGTAGTTTGTTTAAGCTGATTTGAGCTTTTCCATTGGGCAACATACTAAAATCCCTATGCCGGGAATTATTGGGAAGGTAATACCCAAAACCTTTTGATTGTTCGCTAGTCTTTTCGAAGCCTTTGGCTACCAGATCTATTTTCTCCCGAATAAGTTCATAGTCTTCTCCCATCGCTTTCCAAGCCACTGGGTGGGTTCCCTTAAAAAAGGTGTGACCGAGATTCCCTATAATTTCCGGTTCACTCATAATGCTAGTGGAAGCAGGTTTAAAAATTCCTTTAGATTGCCTAATGCGGCCCATACTGCTTTCCATTGTTAAAAAGCGTGCGTTCCCATTTTTCTCATCTTTTTCAGATCTTCCAAAAGTGGGCAATATTAAAGCTGTTTTGCCTGTTACCAAGTGAGAGCGGTTCAGTTTTGTACTTATTTGCACCGTCATTTGGCAGTTACTCAGCGCTTCTGCAGTATAATCTGTATCTGAAGCAGCCATTAAAAAATTACCTCCTAATGCGATAAAAACACTTGCTTTTCCAGTATGCATGGCTTCCATAGATTCTACTACATCAATCCCTTTTTCAGTTGGAGGTTCAAAACCCATGTATTTTCTAATACGCTCATTAAATTCCTCATCTACAAAATGCATAATTCCCACACTGCGGTCACCTTGTACATTACTATGTCCACGTACCGGGCAGGTACCAGTATTAGGCTTACCTATTGCACCTTTTAACAGCAATAAATTTACATATTCACGAATAGTTTCTACACTGTTTTTATGTTGGGTAAGTCCCATTGCCCAGCACACAATAATTTTAGTTTTATGCGCTAAAATTTCAACTGCTTCATTTATTTTTTCGTCCGGCACTCCCGTCATTGCAAGCAATTCGTCTTCGTTGAACGATTTTAGATCGTTTATTAATTCTGAATAACCCTGGGTGTATTCACTTAAAAATTGATGATCAAAAACAGTTTCATCCAGAGCGTCTTTTTCTGCAAGACGTTTTAAAATTAGTTTAACCAAGGGGATATCCTGATTGATATTTACCGCTAAATGCAAGTCTGCAATATCTTCTCCACCGCCCACGAGCCCTTTAAGGTTCTTCGGATTTTTAAAATTCACCAATCCGGTTTCTTCCAAGGGATTAATTGCGATAATGTAGCCACCGTTTTGCTTGCATTTTTCTAAGGCAGTCAACATCCTTGGGTGGTTGGTGCCTGGATTTTGCCCGGCAATAATAATTACCTCGGCCTCGTAGAAATCTTCCAGTTTGGTACTTCCTTTTGCTATTCCCAATGTTTCGTTAAGGGCAACTCCGCTGGATTCGTGGCACATATTGCTACAATCGGGCATATTATTGGTACCATAAGCACGGACAAACATACCATACAAAAAGGCAGCTTCGTTACTGGAACGGCCGGAGGTATAAAATATGGCTTCGTTTGGAGACGCTAAGCTGCGTAATTCTTTTGCTATTAAATCAAAAGCGTCCTGCCAGGATATTGCTTCGTAATGAATTTTTCCTTCTCGCAAAACAAGAGGTTCCACAAGCCTTCCAAATTTATTAAGCTGAAAATCGGTTAATTCTGAAAGTTCTTCTACTGAATATTTCTTGAAAAATTCGGCGTCAATATGACTATGAGTAGCTTCATCTGCCAGGGCTTTGGCACCATTCTCACAATACTCTCCAATTTTAGACGGTTTTTCGGGATCTGGCCAGGCACAGCTGGGGCAGTCAAATCCATCCTGTTGATTAATTGTGAAAAGGCCACGCATAGAATCTATCACGCCCATTTCTTTAAAGGTATGTTTTAGGGTTTCTTTAATGGCGAGTTTCCCGGCGGCATGGGTTATCGGATCTTTAAATTCGAGGTCTCGAAATTCTGTAGGACCTCGATGATTTACTTTTCTATTGAATTTATTTTCCATTTTTAATGCGTTAGAGATTTAGGATTAGGATAATTGTTAGATTCATCTTCGCCACGATCCTCCAGGCAAGTAAAGTCTTTTTCCAGTAAAATGGCTATAGTCTGGCTGTTAGAAGTGGGAACAGAATGCGAATAGCCAACCCTGTTATTGGTGTCCCAGCCCTGTAAAAGTTCTTCAGAAATTTGTAACGAGATTTGATTTTTGGCAAAATCAATATCCAAATTTTTGGTGTCTGAAACCCTTACGGAATATCTGAAGTCCAGATTCGGAAAATTGGTGGTTTCTTCTATAAATTTTTCTCGGCATAATTGCTCAACTTCATTCTTGGTTAATCTAAAACGCACCGAATTTCCACGAATCCTTATTTTCATTGTACTGTTTTTTAGAGTAGTAGTTTATTATTTTCAACAATCCCTTAAAGTTAACTGATTTGATTTGAAAAAGAAAAAATAATATTGTTCAATTAGAGGATATTTTTGAATACACCATAATCCATCAATAATAGAGAATCAAATACTGTAGCTCTCCCATATTTGTTCTAAATACTAATAATATTTAAAAACCCCTCGGGGAATCCTTCCAACGGGAATTCATTTCCTTACACCTCAATAACATACGCCTATTACCTTATTACTACCATTGACGTAATTTCAAGAATCTGGAATACACTCCCTCTGGTCGGTAAAGATCTGTTTAATTTTTAAGATTGTTCATTTTTTTGCGTGTCCAAAAAAACGAATCAAAAAAAGGACACTTTTTTGTAGGTGTTTCCAATTATGCTACCGCATAATTAGAACCGTACTTCCACGGCTAAATTTTCTCCAAGGCTTCAAAAATTTTACGACGAGGAACTACTACACTTGCAAAAAAGAAGTTCTTAAGAAGATAAATCAGCTAGAAACATTATACGTCAAAAACCTACGCTAGATATTTTTTTTTATCACGGGTCACTTCTTGACATTCCGAAAAATGTTAAAATCCATATCAGCCAGGCTGCAAAGAGGAAATAAACCGCGACTGAAACAAAAAAGCTTAAATTTATAACAGATTGAAATTTATAGCTAGCTAGCGAATAAATACCATATACCAACAAGAATTAAATTTTGAACAGGAGGAGTTGAAAGCAGCAACATTGATCAAAACTTACTTTTTATAATCTGAAATAAAAGAAATATTGATAAAGGAATCTGAAATAGAAGTTTTTATACTGGCTGGAGGAAAGAGCAGAAGAATGGGAAGTGACAAAGGTCTTGTCAATTTCAAAGGAGAACCTATGATATCACATATACTAAGGGTGCTCGAAAAGCTAAATATGCCTACCAGTATTATTAGTAGTAATAACGAATATATGAAGTTTGGTAAACCTGTTTATCAGGATTTAATTCCTGATAAAGGACCTCTCGGAGGCTTATATACTGCTCTTGAATTTTCCAGCTCTCCAATGCTGATACTTCTGGCTTGTGATATGCCTTCGATAAATAGTGAATCTTTAAAGAGGTTGATAGTATTGGCGACTTCCGGCAAAATGGTCGTGTCTACTGATGGTAAAAATATTTCTCCACTTTTTGCCTGTTATCCACAATCTTTCAAGAAAGCAGTAAAAGAAGCCATCTTGAAAGATGAACTGAAAATGCTGGATTTCGTCCTAAAGCAATCTTATACCTTATTGGATTTGACAGTTGGAGGAAATACGCTGGTATTACAAAATTTGAATACAAAAAAAGAATTATTAGCGGCAGAGAACATCGAAAATGATAGCGATTAAATAATTTAGAAAGAGCATATACTTTAAAATTCTCGTAGCCTTATCGGCTAGCGAATTAAAAGAGGATATTAATATTACCTAAAATCAGATATACTTCATAAAGTTACCTCAAAAGAGTTTGTTTCGGTAGCCTCTTTTAATATTTCTGAATTTTTTAAAATCATCCTTTAGGTGTAACAAATGTAAAGCCAGATTTAAATCTATTAAATGTGATATCTGATCCATCTTTTAGTTTACCAGATTAAATTACTAAGCTCTATAGGACTACTATTTTCCATAGCTGTATTTAGTCGGTAAGCTATTAACTTACCAGCTTTAGCAACACTATAGTCTAAACAAATGGCGGTAGGATTTTCTATTACTGGCTCTCCCTGCAACCAATGATGACCAAAAAAGACTGGTTTTTCAGAAGAGTATACAATCTCATCATGTTCTGTGTTTTCTGTTTCTCCAACGGACACAGGACAGTGCATTAGCACATCATTTTTTAATTTTCTTTGTTCTAGGGGCAGCCACCATTTAAAACGACATTCAGTTCTTGCAGCCACATCCTTATCAATAAACCAAAAGCCATTTTCTAAAGAGACTTCCTTACCTTTTAAGGTTTCTTCTATAATGTTGTATTCCTCTGAATATTTTGTCGTGGCTCTTTTTAAAAAATCCGATATTAATTCATTATTATAATTATTTTTTATCCAGTTAATATGCTCATCCTTCCAATAAGCATGAACAACCCTGAAATTATCAAATTCTATATAAAGCGGTAATTCTTTGAACCAATCTAGAAATAATTCCCACTCTTCAGGGAAGTTTTCAAATTGTTGGAGGGTCTCGTAATGCTGCTTAATTTCCTTAAAATTGTGAGCTCTAAAATATCCGCCATTTTCTTTATCCTTGGTATGAAAACACACCGCATTATATTCATGATTACCCATTAGTGCATAAGCATTACCGCTATCACACATGTTTTTTACGATATGTAGAATTTCTCTAATTTTGGGACCGCGATCAATATAATCTCCGACAAAAACCACCTTTCTTTCATCTGGGTGGTCATAAATTCCGTTCTTAAGTTTATAACCCATTTTTTGTAATAATTGTTCCAATTCCTCTGCGTGGCCATGAACATCTCCTATAATATCATAATTCATATTATCTCATTTTTTTTGTTTAATTTTTCAGTAGTATTTATTTAAATAGTTAACGTTCTGATTTACTTTTAGCTAATTTTTTCTTCATTTGGAATCTTTAATTCTAAAATGCTTTAAAAATTATCATTTATTTTTTAAAATAAGCCCAGAGATGTATAAAATATTACGACATCTTAAATACAACTTCTATATGTAATGAGTTAACAGGTTGTATTTCGTCACAATAAAGAGCTGTCATAAGTTTTGTTTAATATTTTGTTAAATAGATTAAACAGTATCAGAATTGTTTTTACCTTTAACTATAACTAAAATTCAAAAAATATATTATGGAAAATTCAAATGAAACAAAAAATATTGTAAGTGTTGCAGCAGGTAATAATTCCTTTAGTACATTGGTAGCGGCAGTAAAAGCAGCAGACCTAGTAGATACATTAAGCGGAAAAGGCCCATTTACAGTATTTGCACCTACGAATGATGCATTTACTAAATTACCAAATGGTACAGTAGAAAGTTTATTAAAGCCTGAAAGTAAAGACAAATTAACTGCAGTACTTACATACCATGTAGTAGCTGGAAAATTTGAGGCAGCAGCAGTAACGGATGCTATAGCCAAACACGATGGAAAGTTCACAGTAGATACGGTTCAAGGTGATAAAATTGACCTAAGTATTAAAGACGGAAAAGTAATTTTAACAGATGCAAATAAAGGAACGGCTACAGTGGTAATCGCTGATGTAGCAGCTTCAAATGGCGTAATTCATGCTATTGATACCGTTGTAATGCCTAAATAATTAAAAAGTATATTGAAAAAAAAGAGACAATCATAAAAGATAGTCTCTTTTTTTTTTGCTCTATAATCTGTTAGAATTATTGTTTTGTTCTTTTTATCATCAAGGAATTCTGTACACAAACCTCACTATATTCCTTCAAATCTTCTGTTAAGTTATTTGGTATTTTTTATCAAGATTAAAAAAATTAGATGATGCCCTAATAGCTGATAACAAGAGCGCAATTCGTTAAAACTCTTGTAGTCTTATCGGCTGGGCAGGTTCCCGAGGCTTGCCTCTATTTTACTCCCGAAGTATCGGGAAATACATCGTGGGCTTACCCGTACAATTCGGGGCTGGCTTGCCACGAGCTTCTTGAATAGTTAACCTCCTGATTTTCTCCATAGTTAATTTTTTTTCTTCATTTGGAATCTTGAAGTCTAAAAATATTTTAAAAAGTCTTTTTTTAGAAGCAATCTGAATGGGCTTATTTAGGAGAGAGAAATAGAAGTCCTTCGTTTAATTATTCCAATTTATTCATTAATTTTTGTGTATATCCGTTTTGCGTCCAACAAGGTACCTGAGCCTCTAGTTACCCTGAATTTATTTCAGGGTCTCAATTTACTGTATTGATTATTAGTGTTATAAGATTCTGAAACAAGTTCAGACGTTATTTATCATTTTATGATACTTTACGGATAAACAATTTAATTTTTAAGGATCACTAATAGTTCGTATTAAAATGTGGCAATTTTAAGTAGATAAGGGTTTAAATAGACAATAAATTAACAGTCCTGCAGAAATGTGAAGCTTTTTTTTGATGAAAATCAAAATTAGAAGCCTGCTTTTCATATTCGTTTAACGACAAAAAAAGGATAATTTAATAGCTATCTGAGAATCACACTTTACAGATTGATGGCAGAAATGAGTATAAATAGAAAAGCACTCTTCACTAGTAGTTTCCTACAAAAAGTCGTATTATTAAGCATGAAAATTATTGTTCCATTTTTACTATTATTTCTTTTCGTGCAGCCATTGCAATCACAAGACCTTTCCAAGCATCATTGGGAAAATCGGTTAATTTTATTGCTCACGGAGGATCTTGAAGATGAAAATTTTACCAGCCAGCTCAAAGAACTGGAAAATGGTGTAAAAGGTCTGGAAGAACGAAAAGTGATTGTTTATCGGGTATTTGAGCATAAAATGAAATTGGGTTTAGCAAAAGACTCAGACTGGACAGCTGCCACCAATTTGTACAAAAAATTTGATACAAATGGCAGTCCGTTCGAGATTTATCTAATAGGCTTGGATGGAAAAATCAAAATGCAGGATACCAGTTGTGTTTCTATGGACAAGATATTTAATCTAATTGATTCGATGCCTATGCGGAAAAATTAAATCCCTCATTGAGAGTTTAATTCCCCGAGGCTTGCCTCGAATTTTTAAAAGTATTTTCCTCCCGAACCATCGGGACATACCTCTTGGGCTCGCCCGTACCGTTCGGGCGGGCTTGCCCCGAAGTTCTTGATTTCGTTCTAAAAACTGAAATTTATATCAAGTATTTCGGCCTATAGCATTTACAGTGTTAAACTCTTAACTAGTTGTTCTGCTCGCCAACTTGTTTGATTCCAATTTCTTCCAGAGCAACTTTAATCTATTAGTTTGTTTCTATTTTAAAAACTTCTTTAAATCTCGACTACCGTGAAGCACCCGGACAATTCTAATGTGAGTATTAAAAGCCCTATAAAAAATGATATGGGAAGCATAAGGAAAACTGTAAAGTCCTTCTTTAATTTCATTACGATGCTTGCCTATTCTAGGATTATCTAAAATAAATTGAAAATAGGTTCGTAGCTCTATTAAATAATCAAGTGCCTTATTCTTACCAAATTCATAAATTCCGAAGTCATATATCTCATCGATATCTTCATGGGTTTTTCGGGATAAAATGTAATGATCCATTAAGACTTTTTCTTGGATTCAATAATCTGATCCATCGTCAATATACTGTCTGGACCGTCCCAACCTAATTCAATTTCCTTCCTTAAATCTTGAATGACTTTCTCACGGTAGATTCCGTGTAGCCGTAAAGCATCTCTTATAACTTCGCTGTTATTCTGATATTCTCCAGATGCCACTTGCTTAGAGATATACTCTTCCTGTTTTTTTGTGAAGCTAATATTCATAATATGTCTATATATATCAAATATAGACATATTATTAAAAAAACAGGAGGTGTTTAAAAGATTTTCTCTCGTCTTTAGGAGCTATTCCCTAAATATCAATAATAATTGAGGATCGTATTCCCCATTTGTAATATTTTTCAAAGATTGTATGAATTGAAAATATTTAGATAAAGTATTCTGACATTATAAGAAGCAAAATTATTGAACTCCAGCAATTAGTCCATTGTCAATAAAATTTTCCCAATATGCTCGCTGCTTTCCATGAGCTTATGTGCTTCTGCAGCATCGGCTAGCGGAAACTTTTTATAAATAACGGGACGGATTTTTTCAGAATGGAAGAGTGGCCATATATTTTTTTCCACGTCCTTCGCAATCTGGGTTTTTACGGCTGCAGATTGGGGCTTTAGAAAACTTCCCGTTAAGATGAGATTTTTACCCATTATGGTACGCAGATTGACATTTACGTCCATACTTTTCATTCCGTTAATATTGATTAGCCGACCTTTTTTATTTAGAATTTCGAGGTTTTTTTGAGTATAATCTCCACCTACCATATCTAAGATTACATCTATTTTTTCATCTTTAAAAACTTCTTCAAAAGCTTCTTTCTTGTAGTTTATTGCTTTTCCTAAATTCATTTTATTAAGGAATTCAATCTTTTTATCAGTACCAGCGGTAGTGTATATTTTAGAGCCCAAAGCTTTAGCCATTTGTAAGCCCATAGTGCCAATACCGCTTGTGCCACCGTGGATCAGTAATTTTTCATCAGGCTGAAGATTTCCCAAATGAAACACATTGAACCAGACCGTAAAAACAGTTTCGGGAATTGAAGCGGCGTCTGTCAAACTTATTCCTTCAGGTATTGATAGACAATGATAACTCTCAACCGCAACATATTCGGCATAACCGCCACTTGAAATAAGCGCGCAGACCTTATCCCCAATTTTTTTGTCACTTACATTATCACCAAGGGCCGTTATTTCACCAGAAACTTCCAATCCGGGGATCAGGGTTTCAGTAGATCCTTTGCCATAGGTGCTCATGTTTTTACGTGTTATAACATCGCTACGATTTACACCCGCAGCTTTCACTTTGATTAAAACCTGGTTTTTCTCCAATTCTGGCTTCGGAGTTTCTTTTAATTTTAATACTTCCGGTCCGCCGGATGTGGTTATATGAATCGCTTTCATTTCGTCTATTTTTTCAGTTAGTATGAAGAAACAAAATATTTCATAGCTCTATTATAAAAAAAACATAAGGTTTTTTAACTTATTGCGGATTTGAAAAAATAGTACAAGGCTGAAGTTCTTTGTTAGGCTTTATTTTGTTGTCACTAAGCTAAATGGAAAAAGATCTAGTGACTTAGCAACTATTCATTGCACATTGGAGTAGGAGAGAAGCCCCTATATATTTTGCTCTACTTTCCAACATTAAAATTGTTGAGGCACTTAACATAACCAACTATTTAAATTTGGGCTTAGCGCCTCGTTATGCATCTTTTTTCTTTAGATAGCGTCCTCTGGGCTCATCACCCTCATGCAGTACAACTTCGGAATGTAGGAACTGTGCAGCGGCTGCGGAATCTTTCACTTTGGAAGCACTGCGTTCTAACATTTCTGATTCAAACTCATTTAATACACTATTCCTCACTCCAACTTTTCTCCATTGAGATAAGGGTCTACATCCTCTTGAGATCCCTCGGGCCAGCGACAATGCATCCAGCAGCGCTTGATTTGCTCCCTGTCCTTTGAAGGGACTCATTGGGTGAGCCGCATCTCCGATTAGTGTTACTTGTCCGCTTTTTTCCAACAATTCTGACTCTAGTAATTCTCGGTCATACACGGGATAACCAGAAATCTGAGCTAACTGGGTCGCAGCCAAAATCTGCGGAATGGGATCGTGCCAGGGAGTTCTGCGACAGGCTTCTTCTTTGAGTGCTTGAGCTCCTTGAGCACTTAAGGCCTTAGCCTCATTTTCTGTCATCGGGAAGCTAAGTTGCCACATCACCGAGTCTGGCGTATAAGGCATCATATAGATCCGCTCATTGCCATTGGCGGTTTGAAATACCGTGGCCGAGTCCAGTAAAGAACTGTCAACACCTTCAAGAGCCTCCAAAGGACAAATACCCAATATCACAATGCAATCCAGATACCGTAAAGGAGTTCTATCCTCCCCAATCATCAACCTCCGCACCGAACTACGAATACCATCGGCTCCAACCACAAGATCTGCCTTTGTGCTCTTCAGCTCCCCGTCCACTTGAAAGCTCAGTTCAACAGCTTCACCCTCACATTCCTTAAGATCTACTAAGTCATGCCCCCATTGCACAGCATCATGTCCCCCGAGTTGCTCGAGTAGCGCTAAACGCAAAGACTGCCGTGCGATATGCACATTTGTCCGTTTCGGTGACGTTTTTATATCTTGCTGCGTCCACTTTCTAGTACCCCATTCCCCGATCACTTTTCCTTCTGTAGTGTGAACCAGATGTCTTGTTGAAATTACTCCTTCTTCTAGCGAGAAAAGCCCCAATCCCTCGATCGCTTTACTAGCTTGTTGCAAAGTGAGTCCATAACCCTGAGATCGAGCCTCGAAGTCGCTATCGCGCTCATATAAGGTGAAAGGAATCCTGCGGTGCAAACAAGCCACAGCCAGAGCCACTCCTCCTATACCACCACCAATAATAGCAACCTGTGGGTAGTTTTCTTTATCTGCTATAGGAGGATTAGTAGAAGGAATCAAGCCGGATCCGAAACAGTTCAAGCATGGATCGAGGTGCCGCTTCGGACGAATTGGAGCAATGCCTTCAGCCTTCGTTTTTTCAAATTGATCTAATTCCTTTTGGTAGCGGAGTCGCACTTTCTTGCGGAGCCTTCGGCTTTTTTTGCCGCGTCCCTTACATTCCGGACAAATAGTCCAGCTTGCCTTCTCATTTTCCGCTTTTTTCACTTCCTCTTTATTTATTTTGATCTTGACTCCTTTATATAATAAAAGAATTAGCCAAGGTTTTTGACTAGGGTTTATTTGCTGCGGAAGATCGACAGATTTTCAGAAATGCACAAAGCTGAAGCCTGTTTTTTTTAGTTTTATTCCTCATTGAGGGTTCAACCCGTCTGAACGGCTGGGCAGGTTCCCCCGTCTCGATAGCTTTCGGGATTGTCGGCTTGGTTGTTTTATTACGTGGTCTCTAAAATTATTTTTTTCAAAATAATGACTGCTATTTGCGATTACCCATATTAGCCAAAGTTATTTTATCCATACCTTTTGAATTCTGTATAATTTCTAAAGGATAATCGTATAACTCTAAAATTTTGATAGCATTTCCACTCTTCGGCTTTCCTGGTTTAATCTTATAATCAAAAATTAATTGGCCATTTTCTATAGTTTCCGAAAAATGATATAGATCAAAATTTTCGTCTTTTAAAAATTCGGTGAGTTCCAAATCGTGTGTAGAAACCATGACAATATGGTTTTTTTTATTCAAATAGGATAAAATCGATTTTCCAGCTGCAATTCTTTCCATTGTATTGGTTCCTTTAAAAAGCTCATCTAATATAAATAGACTGCAATTTTCTATTTTTGAAGCATCAATTAATTCTTTAATTCTCACAACTTCTTCTAAATAATAACTCGTACTATTCATTAGATTATCAGAAATTCTAATTGAAGAATAAATCTTAAAAAAAGGAGTATCAAACTTTGTAGCGAAACAAAAGTTTAATGTTTGCCCTAAAATCGCATTAATACTAAATGTCCTTATAAATGTTGTTTTACCAGACATATTAGATCCTGTCAATAGCAAACTACTAGACTCTAAATTTAGATTATTAGTGATGCAATTTTCAATCAACGGATGGTAGATATCTTCAGTAAAAACTTCTTTTCCGCTTATAAAATTTGGTTTGCAATAGTTGGTGTTACCAGATTGTATTGAAGCACAAGATATCGCAGAGTCGATCTCACCAATAAATAGGAAGAGTTCTTTGATATCTTCTTCTTTATTTTTTAATGATTTTTGAAAACTGTAAAAAAGTATTGGTTCTAAATTGAAAGTGATTTTTATTATCTCTGATAAGAACCAAAGGAATAGGGCATATTCACTGTCCAGCTGGATATTTCGGAGGGACCATGCCACTGATTTCGGTCAAACAGTGCCACTTTAAAAGATACTGCAATTATATAAAAAATTAATGTTATTCCTTCCTTAGGATTCCTTTTCTTAAAGATTCTCCCTTTAAGTCGATACGATGAGAAGCGTTTACGATTCTATCTAATATCGCATCGGCCAGAGTCCCTTCCCCTCCAATAATTTCATACCATGCAGAGACAGGTATTTGTGATGATATTATAGTAGTTTTTTTATTGTGGCGGTCATCAATAATATCCATAAGTGTTTCCCTGTCCTGATTATCAAAAGCCTGCAGCCCAAAATCATCAAGAATAAGCAAATCGGTTTTTATCAATTTCTCCAGCTCCTTCAAATAGGTTCCGTCCACTTTACTGAGTTTTAGTTTTTTAAATATTCTTGCGGTAATAGTATATAAGGTCTTATAACCAGAGAGACAGGCCTGATGCCCTAATGCCTGAGCGAGATAACTTTTACCAACTCCCGATGCCCCACAAATAATAAGACCTTCCTTGCGGGCTATAAAATCAAGCGTACTTAGCCGTGCAAACATATTCTTATCCAGGTTCCTGTCAGGGGAGTAATTAATATCAGCAAGATTTGCATTTTGTCTAAAGCTGGCCTGCTTTAAAAGACGATCAATTTTCTTGTTCTCCCGGTCTTCCCATTGATGATCTGTAAGCAGTGCCAGGTACTCATCACAGGTCATTCCATCTAACCGGTTATCTTTGATTTGCTGAAGGTGTAAATTGGCCATAGCGCCCAATCGCATTGCTTTTAATTTTTCAATTGTCTGATTGTTGTTCATTATTTTTAATTTAATTAGTGAATGTTATTTGTATGCAGAGGCACCACGTATGTTAGGATGAACCGGGATATGAGCTTTCGATTGTTCCAGGTCCTGGTAAAACAAAGATGCTTTATCCATATTGTTTTTTAGGATATTCTTTATATGCTGGTAAGATGATGCCTCTCCCTCCAGCGCTCTTTTACAGGCGTTATTGAGTCTTTCCGAGCCATAGGCTTTGTGAAGTTGAATGACTCCCATAGCACGTTTATAACCTATTTCAGGATAGTCATGGGAGGTGAGAATTCTCTCTATACACCTCAGTACATATGCCCCATGAGGGGCTGCTTTCTTTTTGAAGAATTCCGGATTCCAGTCGGAATAAAATTTATGAGTGCTACTGAGATGCGTAGTATTGGTGATGTAACTCCCCTTGGTTAAATTACGCTGGTGTAGTGCTATTCTTTCCTGATAGAAATAAACCTCTATCATATCTTTGGTGTAATGAATGCAAGTCTCTTTTCCAATATACCGGTAGGGTACGCTATAATAGCTCTTATCGGGAGAGAAGTAAACATATCCCATTTTCTGAACTTTCGCCTTTCTATAATCCTTCAGCTCATAGGAACTTGAGGGAAGTGGTTTTAAATACTGGCGTTCAACTGACTGAAAAAGTTCAATACGACTTGCCTCTTTGCGTTTAAACAGTAAGTTATTATAGTTGATCAATAATTTTCTTATCTCCCGGTTAAGATCCTCTAAAGAAAAGAAGGTCATCTCCCGAAGGGGATAATAGATCCGTTGATACGTGAGATGCACCGCATTCTCCACCAAAGCCTTATCCTTGGGGAGCATAACTCCGTGCTGGATTGATCACACAGTTATAGTGACGTGCAAAGTCTTTAAAGGTGCGATTGATCTCCGCCTCATATTTACTGGCCCTTGTAACCGCTGATTTTAGATTATCAGACACAATAGCTTTGGGAACTCCCCCGTAAAAATTTAAGGCACCGGTGCAGCAGGCAATGAGATCTCTTCGTTTCTGACTCAAACAGGCTTCCACATACGTATATTGACTGTTGGGAAGGATGGCAACGAATACTTCCACTGGAATGATTTCTCCGGTTTCTTTATCAACTATATGAAGTTTCTTCCCGGCAAAGTCTATAAACATCTCTTTTTCGGCCTCATGTTCCAGTTTCATAGAACCCTTTGCCTTGGCATATTTTCGCCGGTAATGTTCTAAAAATTGGGTATAACTATAGGGATCCTCAGCTAACTGGACATATTGCTGGTAATGATACAAGAAGGTAAAGCCGGGATGATTCCGGGCTTTATTGACCCCCTCAAAGTATAACATCAGCTCATTTTGGCGCTCAACATCAATAGTAGTGTGCGAGGAAAACAATTCAGATAAGGCTGCATTATCAAAACAAAGCAATTCTATAAAAGAATAATCGCTTGCCGTGAACAGCTTCATATAGATGTTTACAGTATTGCGTGAGATTCCTAAAGTGGAGCCAATTTTACGGTTACTGACCCCATCAAGATGTAAGGTGATAATTTGTTTCAAGTCCATTGGATCAAGTTTATTGGCCATATCGCTGTGTTTTTAGCGACAAGGTAGTTTTTACTTGATCTTTTAAAGTGGCACCATTCGAACCGTAATAAACAGCTGGAAATTCATCGAAAGGAATTCAAACCTAAAAAATGGCATCATTCAAACCGTAAATCATTACAATTTAAATTAACCAAAAGTGGCATCATTTGAACCGTTTTACCTGGCACCCTAAGACCGTTTTGCCTGGCACGATTCAAACCGTAATATCCATTATGTTCCAGTGAGTAGTTTTTAACTAATTATATCGTATGCTTTCCGTCATCCTGAACTCGTTTCAGCATCTTATTTATGTGGAGATGAGACCCTGAAACAAGTTAGCATTGACGTGTTTTCAAAGTTACTCCGAATAAGAGACCCTGAAACAAGTTCAGGGTGACGATACTGATTTTAACTTCCGTTATGCTGTTCCGATAGCTATCGGAATCGTTTCAGCATCTTATTTATGTAGAGATGAGACACTGAAACAAAGTGCCATTGACGTATTTCAAAAATGGGTAATATTTTCCAAGTATGGCTAAGAAATAAAAGTAAAATTATTCACTAAAACCCTTTTCTGTTTTGAAGTCCTCCCCCTTGGGGAGGATTTAGGAGGGGATGAGAGTATAATGATTATAACTCATCCCATCCCCAACCCTTCCCCAAGGGAAGGGAGCAAATATTCTTTCATTTTCAGAAATTCTCTAATTAATTATGAAAAAATTCCTAAAAAATTTTCGTGAATTCGTGGCTTTTAATTAAATACTTCTAACAAAACGAAATTTTTAGTAAAATATATAAATTCTTACCATTGACATATTTTCAAAAATTGGTAATATTTTCTAAGTATGGCTAAGAAATAAAAGTAAAATTATTCACTAAAGCCCATTTTTGTTTTAATTCCTCCCCTCTGAGGAGGATTTAGGAGGGGATGACAGAACAATTTACTTTAAAACAATAGATTCAATTTCTAGTTTAAAAGTTTCTGCTTTATTATTACCAATTAAGAAAGCTATTTCTTCGATACTCTCCTTATCATAATTTGGCATATCTAGGTCACTACCTCTAAATGCTGGATACATATCTGTAAGTTGCAATTCGATAGTCTCCCAGTCTTTTGATGAATCAAAAGAAGTGACATAAGAGTAATAATCTGCCGACTTACTTTTCATTCTAAACTGATAGCTTTTCCCATCGCCTTTAACTTTTATAACAATTTTGGAATACGATTTTGTACTTATTTCATCAAAATCGTACCTCAAAGAAGAGAAACCACCGTTATTTTCTAAGGAAACACGACCTTCAAAAACACCATTACCTTCTTTATTTAAATAAAAATTTCCTGATGATCTGCCTCCCATAACCACATCATCTACAATAGTCCAATTAGTTATATCTGCTTTTTTATTAAAGTCGAAAATGCTAGCTGTTTGCATAGTAGTTAGTAATAAAATGAATAGAATTATATTTTGTGCCATAATTGTATTTTTAGTGGTTTTTCCCTTTATCCATCATAGTACTCTAAATTTAAAGAGTCGTTTTTTAGATCTATCATCTTATCAAGAAATTTTTTGTTGTCATGATAGTTTTTGTTTCTTTTACACTTTATAAAATGCCCGTTAGCGTGAATAGTAAAGGTTCGAGTATTATAGATAACTAAACGATAATAGGGTATTACCCAAGAATATCGGTTTAATCCATTACTGAAATGTACAATGATTCCCTTGGGTCTTAATACAATTGTTGCATAATTAATAGCTGACGCCAGCAGATCTTTGGGTTGCAGTTTAGCGCTAAATTCTTCAACAACTAATTTCCCAGAGCCTACGCCTCCCATTTTTATTTTTTCTAAAAAAGAGAATGCTTTGCCTACTGTATTTTTACTTTCTCTTAAATAGTCCTGGTTAGTATCTGTTGTATTAAATAGCATCATAATTATTGTTTTTATTCTGTTTACACCCTGAGCTTCCATAAACTTCCATTCAAAATAAACCCATGAAAAGTTAGTATTGCAAACCAAGACTAGCTTATTGATAATCCTAGAGGTCTAAATGTAGCGGACTGTATTAACTTATCGTTTAAAATACTGAATTATAAACACTTATAAAAAAAAAATTAACCGCTTTAAAAAATTACCACAGTAAATAGGATTCCCTGTTACTTGTCATAATTAATCTGCTAAGTTTAACAAATACTGGTTTGCGTTCTCCAGATGCTTTTCCTGCTTTTCAGCAGGCATTTTATCGAACATTCGCACTAACATTCCTAATCTTGGATTCGATAGAAAAAATTCACGATGAGTATGCATAAATCGCCAAAAGAGCCCGTCCCAAGTTGCCTGCCATTCTCCTTTTTTGTAATTACTCATTTTCATTAAGTAGTTACTCCCGCTTATATAAGGTTTGGTGGCCATCAAACCTCCATCTGCAAACTGACTCATCCCATAAACATTAGTAACCATCACCCAGTCATAAGAATCTATAAAGAGTTCCATAAACCATTTATAAACTTCATCTGGATCAAATTCGCACAGCATCATAAAATTGCCCAAAACCATTAAGCGTTCTATATGATGGCAATAACCAGTTTGCAACACTTTTTTAATTGTCTGGTCTATGGGTAGAATTCCTGTAGTACCATCATAAAAAGAAGCCGGTATTTTCTTTTTGAAATTCCAGAAATTGGTGGTGCGCGCTTCACTTCCGTTAGCCTCATAAACACCTCTAATAAATTCTCTCCAACCAATTATCTGCCGTATAAAACCTTCGGTAGAATTGATAGGCACCTTATTTTCTTCAGCATATACCAAACAAGCATCTACAACTTCTCTAGGAGTTATTAAACCCACATTCAGCATTGGAGTCAAAACACTATGATTTAATATAGCGTGTTCATCAACAATAGCATCCTCATACCTACCAAACTCCATAAAGCGTTGTGTAAAAAATTGGTCTAACCATGCTTTTGTAGTTTCAAAACTCGTTGGATATAATGAATGCTTAGTAAGATTTCCTAAGTTATTTGAGAAATGCGTTTCTACGTACTTTTGGGCTTCTTCAAAATACTCATCAACATCCGGAAATTGAATAGCTGGTGGTGTTTTTTTTACAGGATATTTCTTTCTGTTTTCATCATCAAAACTCCATTTTCCGCCTATTGGTTTACCATCAGGTTCAATAAGTATGTTTCGCAGTTGACGCTGCTCTATATAAAAGGTTTTCTGAAAAAATTTCTTTTTCCCACTTTTAAAAAATGGAGCAAGGTCTTCTTTAGTATTTAAATATAAAGGGGAAGGATATTTAGTTGATTTAATTCCGCTTTCAAGAAGCTTGTTATCCAATCGTTTTTGAAGCCAGTTATCTGTTGGATCTATATAATTGATATGTTCCATCCCCTTATCTTTTAGTTCAGGGATGAGTAGTCTGATATCCGAAATTTCCTCAGTGGCTTCCACATAATGCACTTCTAGATTTTTATCCTTCCGAAGGAAATCTGCATACCGCTTCATGGTGGCTCTATGAAAAGCTATTTTTTGCTTGTGAAAGGAGTACTGCTTAAAGAACAAATATTCTTCAACTATATAAACAGGGCGATTGCTTTCAAAGAGTGGAGATTCTTGAAATAGCTGATGCGGAAATATTAAGTTGATACTTTTCATTTATTTCTTTTGCAACGTTCGCTACAGTATTTTACCTCATCCCAGTTCTTCTCCCATTTTTTACGCCAGGTAAAAGGACGCTCGCAAACGGCACATGTTTTTGTAGGAAGATGTTGTTTTTTCAATTTAAAATTCTGGTACTTCGTTCACTCTTACATAAGGGTGTTTTTCAATTTTATTCAAAGAATAATAGCTATTCAAGCCTGAAATCCCAATACTATTTGTGGCCTCTAAATCGATGTCTTCATCAACTATTGCAGTATCAGGAAGGATAAGATGCTCTATCTCTCCTATTACTAATATAGTCCCATTAAGTTTAATATCAAGCGCTTCTTTAAAGCGCATTCCCATTTTAAAGCTGCTTTCTTTTACAAAAGGTGCTTTAAAATCTTTGACATATTCTTCGGAAAGATTGCAACGTTCAAATTCTGAAATGTTGCTATCAAATTTGGCTGAAGTATAATGGGCATTTTTTACGAATTCTGGATGAATATGATTAATTGTATACTGACTATTTTCTTGAATATTAGTATAAGTATGACCAACTTCTGAAGTTTGCGGCCTACATACAAAACCCAAAAGCGCAGGATCACTTCCTAAATGTATTACCGAACTAAATATAGCCAGATTGGTTTGCCCGTTATTATTTATGCTACCTATAAGATTTGCAGGCTTTATACCTGAAACCGAATTGATGATCTTTAGTCTGGTAATGCGGTCAAGCTGTTCTATTTGTTCTTTAGTGTAAATCATTTTGTGATCTATTAACGTGGGTGTTTAATATGCGTTTCTTCTCATTTTGAACGGCAGGATGTTTTCTATGCCCCCAAATTTTATCTCTCGCTATTCGGGCACTTTCTTGTAAATCTACGATAGGAAGTGGATAATCCTCTCCTATTTTAACTCCACAAAAGCTTTGCTCCAATACAGTCATTTTCCAAGGTTCATGAATATTTGCAATAGGTACATTCGCAAGCTCTGGAATCCATTTTTTAATGAATATACCATCTGGATCGTGCTCTTGTGAGTTTTTAACTGGATTGTACAAACGCACTGTGTTAACTCCTGTAGTCCCCGCTTGCATTTGAAACTGCGGATAATGAATACCTGGTTCATAATCTAAAAATTGTATTGCCAAATGATAGGCACCCTCCCGCCAATCTTGGTCTAGATTAAATGCTAAAAACGAAACCAACATTGCGCGCATTCTAAAATTAATCCAACCGGTATTTTCAACAGCTCGCATACAAGCATCAATCAAGGGATAGCCAGTTGCACCCGTTTTCCAGGCTTTAAGGAAGTCCTCATTTTTATTATGTGATAAACGCTCATATCCTTTATTAATACACTCGGTTTCATAACTACATTCTACCTCAAATTTCTGAATGAAGTGGCAATGCCAATGCAGTCTGGTAAGCATTGCAGAAAAAGCTCTGCTGTTTTTTGTTCCGTTAGGATGTGTCCCTATAAACTGAAAAGCTTGTTTTATACTCATATTCCCCCAAGCTAAATAGGGTGATAATCTACTGCAAGAAATTCTACTTTCTGAAGGTTTAGAAATATGATTTTGATAATTAAAACCTCTTCGAGTGGTAAACGATTTTAAATATCGCCAAGCATTTTGCTCACCTGCAGGTTGATATGGTTTAGGATAATCCTTTAACTGAGTTTCTAATTTTTCTGGTATTAAAAAGTGATGTTCACGTTTTTTTTCTTCAGAAACTGAATACTTGTTTTCAATTAGTGGCGTATGCATTGTTTCATGCCATTTCTGGTTCCAAGTATTTCTATTTTTTATACCTCGCAGAATTCCATCTCTTTGTGATTCTTGCCAATAGATCTGGTGTTCTTTGCAAAACGAATTTATTTCTTTATCGCGTTTCCAGGTGATTTGAGTTCCGCTTTCTCGATAGCTAAAAACACTTTTTATATCAAAAGATTCTTTTAAGAATTTAAAAACAGCTACTGCTTCTCCATAGTAGACATCTACGCTTCTATTGAAGGGGGCTAATGTCTTATTTAAGGCTAGAATAGAATGATAGATAAACTGTAAATGCCTTAAGCTGGTGTCCGGATACTCAAGAAGAGAAGGTTCAAGCAAATAAATAATACGATACGAGATCCCAGCTTGCTCTGCCTTCAATAAGGGTTCATGATCTTGTGAGCGAAGATCACGTTTTAACCAAACAATATTTATAGCCTGTTTTTTCAAAAGACCAGCTGCTTTTTACATTTTTTCCAAAAAGCGAAGAAAGATGGATAATAGCCTTTCACATCGAACATCCAGTCTCTGGCTTCTTCAATTCCCTTATAATGATCGTTCAAAGGATGCTCTTTATAGTAAATAGCTCCGAAGTTATAATTCTTAATAAGTTCATCAAATTCTCCCACATAGATCTGAATATTAGGAATATTCTCTTTGGAAATTTCAATTATGAAGTCAATCGTTTTTTGAGACACTGGGTATTGTTCAAAATGAGAAGGTTCTAACAACAGAATTCTATTTGCCGAACTATCTTTTTTCCAGAGTGGATCCAGATTATAGAAATTATAGATACAGCTTGGAAGCTTTTCATCAATTACAATCGGATTAGGATTTGGTAAAGGTGTTTTTAATACTAACTGTTCTATATCTTTTAGAATTTCAGGAATCTCTGATAATGGCAAAGTCTCATAAGGAACATCTAAAAAAGTACCTTTTTGCTCTGTGAAGCAGTATTTATTGATGTTTTCTTGATTGGCGACATATTTCTTGTTTGCATTCGATCCAGCAACCCACTGCCAACTTAAGGCATTGCTTGCCCAATCTGCATCTAGTAAATGATAATACATCCATTTCGCAGGCAATTTCCAATGACTTTGCCCACTATTGCAAGCTATTGAAGCAATGTACATTCTTAGATGATTGTGCAGATAGCCTGTTCTATAAAATTCCTGAATGGCAGTATCTATAGCTTCAATCCCTGTATTGGCTTCTATAATTGCTTTTGAAATGGCTGTGTTGGAAACTGATGATTGTGGGTGTTTTAAATCTTCATTAATAGCCTCTCCTTTTGCAATCCATACTTGTTGCCAGTAATCTCTCCAGGCCAACTCCTGAATGAATTTGCTTATTTGAGCAGGCTGGTATCCTTTTTTTAAAATTTCAGCAAACACAAATTTTGTTGAAATTATTCCCCTAGAAATATAAGGAGATAAATAAGTGACAGAACCGTTTATATAATTTCGGGAAGAGCCATATTTAACAGGATCTATATTGCGAATACGCTGAAGTATTTCTGAATAAGAAGTTGGAAATATCGAATCTTGCTGTTCAAATAATTCCATTTATCGTTTGCTTATTTTATTTCCTGAGATCGCTTTTTGGCGTGAGCACTTAAATCGGTTGATACCGGACAGGCGTTTTTTCAAATGTTTCTGGCTTACACCACTATTGACCCGTTTTCTCCAACGCTTAAAACTAGATTCCTTCAAATTGCCACGCATAACTTTAATAACCTCTTTTTCTGGCAATTCAAACTGAAACTCAATTGCTTCAAAAGGCGTTCTGTCTTCCCAAGCCATTTCTATAATACGGTCTAATTCTCTTTCTGTAAATTCTTTCGTTTCATTCATATAAATTATATTTTTTCCCAGATTTGGTCTGCATTCAAGTAAAAACTCCCCAGAGGATTAAAGTTGCACTGCTCTGGTGCAATAATGGAAAGAAAGCTTTCTTCATTCTCTCTTTTGTATAAATGATAGACTTCCCCAATAATAGGTTCGAAGGTAAATTTTGAATTAAAAATGAGTTTATTATATTCAAACTCTTGCATCATTTTATCATATTCAGCTTTGAGTTCTAAATATTTTGCTTCAACCTTATGGTTTATTTTATTGATACTCCTATTTTTCCAAGTAATAGTATCAGGAGTAGTTATTACCGGTGCCCCAACAGAAGTTGCATAAGGTTTCAGTGCCGCATCATATTTTTGAGTTTCCGGATTAAAAACTACGTTATCTGGTTTTTTATCTTCTGGCATTTTAATCAAGGAGTTTAGTTCAACTTTTCAAGTTGTTTCATTACTTCATCTGCTTCAAAGGTTTTTTGATCGCTCATTTTTCTATTTGTGGTAGATAGGTTATGCGCCTCCTTTAAAAGCTTTTCATATTGATCTTGCAATTTTTCTTTTTCTGATTTCTTTTTGAATAGTCCGAACATCTTTTATTTTTTAAATGATACTTTCTAGAAATAGGCTTCTATACTAATACCGTAAAGATACACAATGTTTAAGCATTTTTTGTTAAGGTTAAACAAAACTATTGCTTAACATTTTTAGTTCGATTAGTATTATGGAGTTTTGTTAAAACTTATTAAGGTTTTGAATATCCTTGCTATTAACAATACCACATTAGGGCTGATAGTGGAGAACTAGAAAATGCATTTGGATATTATATCTATAACTGCACTCATAAGAACAACCAAGATTTCAGAAAGCAAAAAACCCACAGCTTTCGTTTTGGGTTTTGAGGGGTTAGATGTAGTTTGGTCTCAAATGAATATTAATTTGAGATAGACTCCCTTTTAGAAATTTAGTATATAAATATAGTTTCAAATAATTGCAATACTCCATAAGATTATAAAAATGAAAAGATTGCGATTGAAAAAATAAATTAACCACGCTTTTTGTAAATTTGGAATAAGCGAAAAGATATCATGAAAAGATTTTTATACCTCTTATTAATGTCAACCTTGGCTTTGACCTTTTTTCAATGCAAAGGGCAAACGGAAACCTCCAACGAGAACTATGTATGCAAATCTGGCAGTTTTGATGGAATAGGCAAATGGTATAAAGGTCGAGAGATCGCTCACGTAATGGGTTTTCAAGGTATTGGTTGGCTGGAGCGTCCTGAACGCGAAAAGGAGGAAAACACCGACAGGCTAATTAAAAATATGGAAATTTTACCAGGCGACAGCATCGCTGATATTGGCGCGGGTTCAGGCTATCATGTTTTTAAAATGGCGCCATTTGCCAGACAAGGTCTCATTTATGCTGTAGATATACAGGATGAAATGCTGAAAGCGATTGGAAATCAAAAAAAAGAAGTAGGATTAAAGAATATTGAGATTATAAAAGGAACAGAGCAAAGCGTGAACCTTCCGGAAAACTCAGTAGATAAGATTTTAATGGTAGATGTTTACCACGAATTCAATTATCCTATGGAAATGCTAGCTTCCATGAATAAGGCATTACGAGAAAATGGCAAAATATACCTTATCGAGTACCGCGGCGAAGATGATTCTATTCCTATAAAAAGATTACACAAAATGACCGAAATGCAGGCCGTTAAGGAATTTAAAGCCAATGGTTTTATCCTTAAGGAAAACATCAGCAACTTGCCCTGGCAGCATTGTATGGTTTTTGTGAAAGAGTGATTTTATTTTTAGAAATCAATTTTCTTGCTCGAATTTAAAGCAAAGTCGTATAAGAACTATTCGCTTTTCTTTTGCCAGCCAAATAAATTCCGAAAACAATAGGCTTATATAGTTAATTAGTACTGTCTGGTAAAAAATTCAGGCTTTCAGTGAGGCTATAATAAACGCAAATTAAGACTGATTTTAATGTTAGGAGCTTACGTTTGGTACTCAGAATTATTTATTCCTTTTGAAAAAATAATACAGATCAAAATATTGATTTTCAATTAGTTAAAATTAAGTCTTACGTCTTGTATCTAGCAGCGCAGCAGTCTTATATCTTCTATCGGACAACAATGATCGCTTATGTCATATTTATGGTTTTGCTCATGAGATTAATAAACTGTACAAAACAATCTTAGGTTTCTTTGCTCAACACTTAAAATAATAACAATTAAAAATAGTATTGTCCGGTAAAAAAATCAGGATTTCGGTGAGGCTAGAAGTAAATCGGATTAAGACTGTTTTCAATGTTTAAAATCTTGCTATTGGAACACAGAATTATTTTTTTCCTTTTTGAAAAATTTATAAAGATTAAAATATTGATTTTCAAATAGTTGGAATAAAGTCTTGCGTCTTGAATCTAGCAGCGCAGCGATCTTATATCTCAGGGCAAACGCATTAAACTTTCATTAGATTCAGCACTTCTATCAGATAGTGGTTGTCCCATCCCGCTTTGAGCCTTCTGCTTTTAACGCCTATTTTGGATGATTTTTCATTTTTCAACAAATTCAATGCGATTTTATTGAGTATCGAGAAATTTTGAGTGGAGTTGCCTGTTCTTTTTCTAGAAGCATCTTCTGAAAAAGCAACATCTAAAGTCCAGTGCAACTTGTTTTCTATGGACCAATGGGAACGAATGGCCTTTTGGAAATCTTGGGAGCTGGCCTTTATACTTGAAATATAATATCTTATTGCATGTTGTGCAGGCTTTTCTGAGTTTTTAAACTCACGTTTGCTTTCTATTTTTATAACACTTGTCAGGTTTTCCCAGTTATTGGTCTTTTCAATAAACTGAAAGTTGTCGATCACACTGCATGTCCTGGTTTCTATCCTGCCATGGTCCAGTTCTTGGACAAGGTTTGATTCCATGGTTTTCCCAAATCTAAATTCATCTTCAATATGCTCCAGCAACTGAGGTTGATTGTCTTTTACGGCCAAGATATAGTCTGCATTTTTATTGACGATGGCCTTGGCTATTTCTGTCTGACATCCCATGGCATCAATGGTTACAATGGTGTTTTCTATGGACAAGGCCTTTAATAATTCTGGAATGGCAGTAATCTCATTTGACTTCTCAGAAACCTTGACTTGTCCCAAGACCAAATTATTGTCGTTTGCCCAAGCACTGACCATGTGCACCGGGGATTTTTTACCGCCAGCTTTGGCACCCCTGATTGTTTTGCCATCTATGGCAATGATTTCCCTGGGCTGGAGTTGTGCAAGATCACTGACCCATTGTATAAAGCACTTTTCAAATTGATCACTGTCAATATTGGAAAAAACGCGATTAAATGTGTCGTGCGAAGGGATGCCATTGGGCAGATCAAGGAAGCTGCGAAGGAATTCTTCTTTTGAGTTGGCATAGTTTTCCATTTCGTTCCATGAATCTGCCCCACAGATTACTGAAATGATCCCGATGAGAAGGATGCTTTCCAAATCATAAAGTTGCTTGTGGGAACGTCTAAAGTCGGGTATTTGACCAAATATGGTCTTTAGTTTTTGGGCGGTTTTCAAATGTGTAAAATATTGATTATCAGTATAATATACAATATTTTAAACTGAAAACAGCAAATATTCTGCTGGTTTTTTAAGTGATTGGCACTCTTTTTTACCCAATTAACTTAAACTTTTTTTAATGCGTTTGCCCTGTCTTATATCTTTTGTCGGACGACAATGAATTAAAAACATAAATAATTTCGACTTTTAGGAAGTTTTCATGAGTCAATTTGATTCAATCAAAAGCCGATTTTCCATTCCTCCCTCTCCAATTACCACTCATCATATAATAGTTTTTTAAAAAGAAAGTCTAACGTAAGTTTATACTATTAATCATGAAAACAAACCACTATGATCGCTATTCTAATCTTAATCGTCGAGTTTATATTTGAATTGGTAACGGGTTGAATAAAATCAAGAACCTCGTGGGCAAGCCCGCCCGAACGGTACGGGCGGGCCCACGAGGTATGTCCCGATGGTTCGGGAGGAAAACTTTTAAAAATTCGAGGCAAGCCCGCCTGAACGTATCGGGCAGGCCTCGGGGAATTAAACCCTCGATGAGGGATTAAAACATTTGTTATGAAGAATTTAAAAACAAAAAGTCAAGATACCTTCCAGTATCAATTAAAGAAATTCAAAATGCTAATAGTGGGTTCCAAAATGGCAAAAGCCTCATTTATTTTTCTTACATGCATTTCATTCATATTCATGTTTTATTCAGAAAAAAACATGCTTGCAATCATTTCTTTGTTGATAGGAATTGCTGTATTGGTAGTTTATATAGTTAAGTTTTTACTTCTAAAAAATATTGAACAAAAAACCTATACACCTACATCCTTGCCTTCTAGCATTTCGAAGTTTAAAGCCTATATAAGAAGTCGGAAAAAGTTCGAACTTCTTTATATTTCAATTTGGGTTATATCATTAATTCCTTTTCTATCTTCTTATTTAGGATCTGACCTTAAAGCAATAATTGCAGCCATAATATTTATTACAATAACTGCTGTTTTAGGAATATTGGGTTTCAAAAAGGCAACTAAAGATTTAGAAGCTATAGAAACACAATTGCAGACTGAATTCAAAACTTTAAATGGGCTTTAATCCAATATTCTAAAAATTAGAAATCATGAAAAAGAAAATACTCCTTATGTTGCTAGCTATCATTGCATTTGTTTTTGTTGACACCATAGTTTTAGATGCATTTTTGGATAAAAATGTAGATAATGCACAAATAGAAAAAGTGCTAGCAGAGCAATGCGAGTGTACAATTGTAGAAAAAGGAATAAATGCAAATGGATTTTATTTGCCGGATGGAGTTTACGGAGACTTTCATAATTTTAGACTAAGCAATTGTAATTTTACTGATTTTGATAAATACGTGGAGGACTTAAATAAAAACCTTGAATATGCTATCCCTAATTTTGAAGAGGCTGACTTGGTGAGATTAAGTTTTGAAATAGCTCCAAATGAGGATAGAATTGTGAGCTTTAGAAATTCCGAATTAACAATTGAAAAATAATCTTGATATAAATCCTACTTAGTATTAAAATGCTAAGTTTGGTTATCAGCTAACAAAAAACATTGTGTTTACAAAAAAAACCATTTATTGGCTTTTAAATATAGCTTTCTGGTCTTTGATAACTGGCCTTATGGCTTTTGCTTATTGGATTAATGGTAATGGGTTGAATTTAGAAATTTGGCAATTTACAATGGATTTCATAAGTGTCTTTTTGCTATCCATCTTTTATACCCACCAACTTAAAAGATCGATCAATAAATTTATTCAATTTGATGATCTAAAAGGTATAGATGCTTTCAAAATTTTGGGTTTATTATTAGGTTCAATTTTATTGTTCTATATAACCTATACCTTATATATTCAATTTACTTATCATTTTATTTATGACAGAGCAGATGTTTTTGATCATGAATCTCAGGGATTAAAAAGTAACATACTTTTCATTCTTAACTATACTATTTATTTTCTTGTATGGTCAGGATTTTATGTTGCAGTAAAAGGATTAATGGAATTAAATAAAGGCAGGGAAACAAGATTGCAACTTGAATCTAACCTCAAGGAACCTCAGTTAAACACTTTGAAAGGACAAATAAATCCACATTTTATGTTTAATAGTTTGAACAACATTCGTGGACTGATGTTAGAAGATGTTGAAAGAGCCAGGAATATGCTCACTAGCTTGTCTGAAACTTTGCGTTATTCACTCACAAAAAGTGATGCAAATGCCATTGCTTTAGAAGATGAATTGGAAATGGTTAAAAATTATGTTGAGATTTCTAAAATTCAATTTGAAGATCGACTTCAGTTCGAAACAAACATTGATAGGGCATCTTTAAGCACACAGATTCCACCCATGATCATTCAGATGCTAGTAGAAAATGCTATTAAACATGGCATCTCGAATTTGAAAGAAGGAGGAAAAGTAAGTCTAAGCACAAATATAAAAGATAGACAATTACTCATAGAGGTCGCTAATACAGGGATATTGAGACCAAGCGAAAACAGTACACAGTTAGGCTTGAAAAACATTAAACAGCGTCTTCAATTACTTTATGGCGAAGCAGCGACTTTCAGTTTAAAAGAAATAGAAAATCAAGTGGTTGCCATTATAAAAATCCCAGTAGCATGATATCATTGAAAGCAGTTATTGTAGAAGATTCTAGGTTGGCTCGTAATGAGTTAAAAGAACTCTTGAAGGCACATAACGAAATCGAAATTTTAGGCGAAGCAAAAAATGTAGACGAAGGTTTCAAGTTGATTAATGAAACAAAACCAGATCTATTATTTTTAGATATCAATATGCCAGAAAAAGATGGATTTGATTTGTTGGAAATGTTAGATGATGTTCCTATCACTATTTTCACAACTGCATTTGATGAGTTTGCCATTAAATCCTTTGAATACAATGCTTTTGATTACTTACTGAAGCCTATTAATCAAAAACGATTTACTAAATGCATAGAAAAAGTAATTGAAAAAACTAGTGTCAGTTCCTCATCAGAATCTAAAAGTGAAGATGCATTGAGTTTAGACAAACAGATATTCATTAAAGATGGTGAGAAGTGTTGGTTGGTTAAAATTGCGGATATTTTTATGTTTGAAATTGTTGGTAATTATACCCGTGTGTTTTTTGAAAACAACAAACCTTTGATCTATAAATCTTTGGGGCAAGTTGAAGAAAAATTACCTAGTGATGTATTTTTTAGAGCCAACAGACAACAGATAATTAACATTAATCATGTTAAAAAAGTGGTGTCGTGGTTCAACGGAAAACTAAAAATAGAAATGAATTCTGGAGAAGAAATCGAAATCTCCAGAAGGCAATCCTATCTTTTTAAAGAGCAGCTGAGTTTTTAATTCAACTATCACTGGTACTTGATAAAGCAAAACATAATGCCCCAGAGCAAATTAATTTAGAAACCCGATTCCTTCAAAAAGTCTAAGTGTAACTTCTAAGTTATTCTTTTCCTAAATGAAAATGATTCTCTCTTCTGAATCAAAAAATTCTGCTTGATCTACTAGGGATACTTTGCACTTTTTAAAATTTCAGATTACTAATTAAAATATGGTATAACCTAATATCAAACCGATAGAAGAAAAATCTGAAAACCATTGTCTATCTTTGCTTTCTATAATATCCCTAGACCAGGAATACCTTACTTCTGCAGAATATTTATCTAAAAATTTAGCCCCGATACCCGACTGAATATAGGGCTTGTTCGTTAATGTGATATCATAATTTTGAAGATTGACCTCAGAATTAAAGTTTGCTACCGCAACAACAGCCGCATCAATGAATAACTTTGAATTATTACTTAAGAACATATAATATCTAAAGCCTAAAGGTATTTCAAGACTTGAAAATGACACTGAAACTTCCTGGTCATAACGATCCTCTTTATAATCAAAACTTAGGTGAGCCACCTCAGCAAAAACCGCAAACTTATTTTTAAAAAAGGGTAAAATGACTTCCGCTTCAATAGCGGGTCTAAAGCCAGTACTTGATTTTTTACTGAATTCTCGTGAAGGCCCCGATATAGAACCAAAAGTTAATTGAAAAGTGGAATAATTCAGACCGGGCTTAATGTTAAGATTTATTTTTACTTTACTATCTTTTTCAAAATAGCGGGTTGAAATGCTGTTTACACAATTATTGTACTCTTCAAAATAGCTTGTTAACTTATTGCTGCTATAATTAGTATTTCTAAGTTTTGCAGAAGTATCATTGGAACAATGCAAATCATCAAATAGTTGTTTTTTGAACTCATTGTTTTCAAGAATTTTATTGTTCTCATTTGTATATTTTCTATAGATTAATGGTTTAATTTCTTCCTTATCTGATATATTATAGTAATATTTTGTCTGGCCACCAGGAGCATATTCATACAAATTAGCATCACCCTCAAGAATTACTTTTAGAAAGACACGTTTATTTATAAGAACCGGATCTTTGGCAGATTCAACCTTGTTATTACCAGTTCCAGGAACTTCAATTTCAACATTCCTGCTAACGTATTTAATATCATCACCTATCCCAAATTCTAAAATATCATTAACCGTTGCTTTGGTAATATCAACATCTTGATTTTGTCTATATTCTACAATGCCATTTCTATCCATATTATAGTGATTTTGAATGAGCACATCTTTTCTAACTTCATTTGAAGTTAAGATATACCCTTTTTCAAAATTTATTTGTGCATTCCCAAAAGAAAATACAAAGCAAGCAAAGATTAAAATTGTGTTTTTCATAGTAGATTTAGGTTTTGCGCGGCAATATAGAGCAACTGTTTAGAAAAAAATGTTTTTAAACAGTTTTTATTCTTTTTTTACCTCGAAGTCTCAAAATGCGACCAAGGTTCTGAAGTTTTAATTTAGGTTCAAAAACTAGTTTTTTGATTCCCTTTCCGCAATGCCCAAAATCTAAAGTTCTTACTGTAACATGTCGGAGCTTTAGGTAACAACGCATATTCGCAAATGTGGCGATTTTAAATAAAATAGCATTTTTAGAATCTAATGAAGTATAAATTAAGCGATCTAATCTATATACCAAATACAAAAAACTCAAAATTTAACTAACTAAAACGTCGGTTATGGCAAGTAAGGGATAATTCAGTAAAACGTATAATTTCAGAAACCCAACTCCTTCAAAAAAAATTGCTTGGTGAATTGAGACTTTTTTAAGGATATCACTTTTCTCGTTAATAAGTGTTCATAACTCGTACACCTAAGAGTGAGATGATTTAGGAAAATAGAATTATGTTTGACACAGAAATTCCAGGTGCCCTACCTATTTAGAATTTCTCCCTTTTTTATTGAAAACATATTTTATCCTGAAATTAATATGTATTAAAGGAGCTTTTAATAAGGATATAGCGCGTTACCTGCAAGCCAACAAGAAAAATTTGAGTAAGAAAATAGGATACATAGATGAATCTGGTGATAAAAGTATACATTTTGAAAAAGGAGGTGTTTCGACCTTTTTTATTGTCAGCGCAATTATAATTGATGAAAATTCAAATAGTCGAGTTAGAGAAGAATTCAGAGAAATAGCAAGGAAACATACCCAAGCTCCAGAAATAAAATCTAGTTCAAAAGCCTTTAGAGATATTGACAAAAGAATTAACTTCTTAAAAGATATTTCTAAACTTGATTTCAGAATTTATAGTGTAATCGTTGATAAAAGAAAAGTATTCGAAGATAGTGGTCTTCAATTCAGAGACAGTTTTTACAAATATGTAAACGGATTACTAGATCACGAACTTTATGACTATTATCCTTATTTAGAGTTGGTCTCAGATAATCACGGATCTGAAAAATTTATGGATGGATTTATTAGTTACGTGGAGAAAAATCATAAACAAACAGAATTATTCAAAGGTCCAGAATTCAAATTTTCAGATAGTAAAGAAGAACCCTTAATTCAATTAGCTGATTTCATTGCGGGAAGTATTGCAAAATGCTATGAGCCTGACAAAGTCGAATATAGAAGTAAAGAAATTCTTCAGATTTTAAATAGACATATTTTACATCTGCGGGAATGGCCAGAAAATCCGCCAAAATTATTCCGAAAAATAGAAGATGGAGATCAAAAATATGATCAAGAATTAGTGGATTTCATATTTTTTAGAATTAATGAATTTGTAAATGCCAATCAAAATCGAACAGAAATTGAGATAAAAAATCAAATAATCTGTTTGAACTATTTAATTTATAGATTTAAAAAGGATCCATATGAATATATCTTTTCCGATGAAATCATTGATAGAATTAAGATTAGAGATATTCATTTAACAAAGCGCCTTTTCAGTAAGGAAGTTATCGGGAATTTAAGAGATAATAAGATTCTAATAACAAGTTCTCAAAGTGGATATAAAATTCCGTGCTGCAAAGGAGATTTAATTCGTTTTTATAATAATTATAGTTCTAAGATAATTCCTATGATTGATACTTTAGGAAAAACAGACATAATTATTAGAAGTGCGACATCTGGAAATATCAATCTATTGGAAGATAATGATTATAAATTATTGAAAGATTTAATAGAAACATCGGCCAGCAGGTAACATCGTTTTACAGCAAATAGCGGGCATTCTGATGAAAAGTATTATTTTAGAGACCAAGTAACAACAACTAAGCCGACAAGTTCGCGTCCCTACTCCGCCTACTTGCGTTAAACAAGACCGTTGCAAAAATTTAAGGTAATCAAACTTTAAGATCTGATCAATAAAATATAGAAAAATGAAAAACGTAATTTATTCACTTACTTTGATGTTATTTTTTTCGTCGTTTAGCTCTGATGATTCAACCAAAGCTGGCCTAGATAAATTGACTTTAGAATATAAAATGACTGAATCTTTTTTAAGTGCGGGAGGACCACTAGTAATAATTTGGATTATTTACCTTGCCTATATGATAATTACAAAAAAGGATAAAGAAAAAATCGTAGAATTATTTTCCATGGGATTATTCTTTCTTGCTATTTGGACATTGATTTACCTATTAATATTCTAAAATTCTGTTTATAAACTTCTTTACAACCGACTTATTTTGGACGATTACCAACGCCTGATTGTACTGCGGATAACCTAGCTCGCCAGCTCACACTGATTTTATAAGAGACGTTGGCAAAAATTAAATAAAATTTGAAAAAAAAGAAAAAAATTATAGAATGGATTGAAAAAAACGGATATCCGTTTGAGCTAAAAACTGCTAAGTCATTTTCTAAAGCCGGATTTATAGTTGCACAATCAATTTTTTATGAAGATCCAATTACTAGAAAATTTAGAGAAACCGACATTATTGCTCATACTAAAAAGCTTGTAAACGATGTTTGGGTGAATTTGACATTTATTATTGAATGCAAGTCCTCGATGGACAAGCCTTGGGTATCATTTAATAATGACGAAGTTGAAAATTTCACAAGCAACAATTTACCGATAATGACAACAAAGAACGGACATAAATTATTGAGGGATATTTCAAAGAATAGTGATTTCAAATCTGATTTAATATTTCCGAATAAACAAAAGATGGGCTATTCAATTATTAGAGCATTTGGAAATGGAAAGGACCTTGCATATACAGCAACCCAAAGTGTACTCAGTGCTGTTGAATACTTTGTAGAAAAATCGAATGAATCAAACAAGAAATTTATAAATATTTATTTTCCTCTTGTAGCTGTAGAAGGTGAACTTTTTGAAGCTCGGATATCAGAACTAGATAAAATTGAGCTTAAGGAAGTTAATGAACTAAAAATATCTACTATAAAATCTTTTGCAGAACAAAATTCTACCTTTCTAACTGTTTTTAGTTCTAAAAATCTTGATGATTGTTACTAACAAATTGAAAATAGATTGTGACCTTTTTTATTCTAAGTATACTAATCAAATAGATAAAATAACAAAAGAGAATCCAAATAATACAAAATATTTTGTAATATAACTTTTGCCAACATCGGTTAAGTGCAAATAGCTGGCAATTGAGTGAGAATAATTATTTTAGAGACCAAGTAACAAAATAACTAAGCTGGCAAGAACGCGTCCCTACTCCGCTCTAAACAGGAACAAAGACCGATGTAATTAAAAAACGCGATGTTGAAAAAGTCATTATTTATTATTTCTTTATTGATGATAATTTCCTGTCAGGATAAGGAAAAACAAACTTTTAATTTACCCGAGAATGCTGCTGAATTAATTGCTGGTGATTCAATTAAAACCTGGAAACTCGCAAAAAGATTCAACAATGGGCATAGGATGAATATGGGTGATTGTTTCCTTTCATATAGAATTTCTTATCAACGAAACTCAATGATGCGGGATAATAATTCTGACTATTTTGATTGCGGTAAATCTTTAGATGCTTCCTGGAAAATAGTAACTAACGATAATGGAAGTTTTATTAAATTAGAAAGTGAAGAAATACCTGAATTGCTGAATACCGATAAAAACTATAAATACTTCAAAATTACGGCTCTTTCAGAAAATGAATTGGTTCTGCAATTTAAACATACACAGTACTCAAATAATTCTACAATAATAATTGACTATTTGGTTCCTGAAAATATAAATGTTGAAAACCGCGATTTCCATAATAAATAAATGCTGCTATTTAACTATAGCTAAATCGGTTAATCGCAAGTAGCGGGTATTCCAATGAAAAGTACTGTTTTAGAGACCAAGTGACAAACTACCAAGCCGACAAGTTCGTGTCCTAACTCCACGCCACTTGACTTAACCAAAACCATTTGGCTACAATATTATTAACTAGGTTTTGATACCTTATTGGTGTAAATTTACATCAAAACTGAATATTATGTCACGACAAAGTATATCTTTTACTAAGCCAAATGATGAATGGCTTAAAGATCAAGTAGATAAAAAAGAATATTCGACTAAGAGTGAATTAGTAAATGATTTAATCAGACAAGCCCGAAAACAACAAGTTCAAATTAATTGGATAAAAGCCAAATTAGATAAAGCTGAAAATAGTGGATTTACAAATGACAGTAAAGACCAGATTTTACACCAATCAAAGTCTTCACTGAAAAATGGCTAAATATAAATTAAGTAATGAAGCTAAAGAAGATTTAATACGAATTCATCAATACGGAGTTAGAAACTTTGGAATGGATCAAGCGGATAAATATTTCCACACTTTCTTTGAATATTTTGATGATATTGCTGAAAGACCATTTTCTTTTGAATCAGTTGATTTCTTAAAAATAGGATACCGACGATGTGTTTGCGGTTCGGATAGTATTTATTATAAAATAGATGAGAATCTAGTAGCAATAATGGCAATAGTTGGAAGTCAAGATTTAAAGAATATACCATAGTAACTAATACAGTTTCAAACAACGGTTAACGCAAATAACGGGTTTAATCGAAAAAGTGTAATTTAGAATCCTAAGAAAGAAAATACTTAAACCGACAAGTCCGTATCCCTACTCCCGCAACTTGTGTTAACCGAGACCACTGTAGCAAATTTTGAAGCAACCAAATATGAATTTTTGCGTCTAATTAATAAACAGAAATATGACTTTTAAAAATATTATTATGATTATTGGTTTAATGTTCTTATTTATTAACTGTAGTAAGGAAGAAACTCGTGACCGGATTTCATATGAGATAATTCATGAAAATAGTTTAAGCTATTCCGAGGAAAATAAAATTCCAAAACAGTTTAAAGTATTTGAAAATGAAAATGAATGGAATATTTTCATTCCTGAAATTGAAAGAGTAAATCCGAATCAAGCAGAAATTTTAAAAAATCTAAATTTTGATTTTATCAATAATAATTTGATAATAGTAATCGGAGAATATTTTTTCTATTGCTGCAGTGAAATAACAATTGTTGGTGTTTATAATAATCGTGAAAAAGTGAGTGTCGATTTTTATGAAAGTGGACCAGGAGAATTGACTGCAGTAAGTCAAGCAATCTTAATACTCAAAATTAAAAAGGACAAGTAAAAACGAATTAGCCTAAACTAAACTCCGAACAGCATCGGTTAACTTCAAATATCAGGCTTTCCATTGAAAAGTGATATTTTAGACACCAAGAAACTAAACGTCTAAACCGCAAATCCTGATAGATATCGTGACGTGCTCCTACCACGCCCTTATTGCGTTAACAAAGACCCTTGTGCGTAATTAAACCAAACATCAATAAATGAAGAAAAACTTAATAATTATTTGTCTGCTTTGTTCAGTAATTAACGGAACTGCTCAAAATAATCTTTCAACTAAAGATAGCATTTCTACTTTTTATAACTCAATCGTTTCGGTTATGAAATCTAACTATTTGTACAGGGATAAAGTGAATTGGGCTCAAACAGAATCTGCTCTACAAGAAAGGTTACTGAAATATGAAAATTTCAAAAATTCTCTTGAAGAAATAACTTTTCTTTTTGACAACGTAGGAGCCGATCATTGTTCAGTTTATCTCGGGGAAAATATATACACCCCCACGTATAGCGGGCCGAATAGAAATGATTTTAGCCCAGAGTGGTTATCCAAATTTAAGACAAAACCCAAATTTGAAGTTAAAATAATTGATGAAGAATATGGATATATTTTAATACCATCCATAAGTTTTGAGGATATTAGTTCTAGAAATATTCATAGAATTTCTCAACCATTATACGACCAAATTAGTAAAGTCAAGCAATCCAAAAATTTGAAGGGTTGGATCATTGATTTGCGATTTAATTCTGGTGGTAATAGCATGCCTATGCTTTTGGCTTTATATGATTTTCTAGGAGATAATCCTGTTTATGGAATGATGAATATTGACAAAAAATTAGTTACAACTATTAAACTTAAAAAAGGAAAATATTATGATAACCATTCTAAAAGTTCATATATAAAACCAGTCGGAACAAAAATGACTGAAACAAAGGTTGCTATTATAACAGGTCTCGTTACTGCGAGTTCAGGAGAAGTAGTGGCATTAGCCTTTAAAGGAAGAGGGAATACTATCTTCATTGGAGAAAATACGATGGGAATGACAACTACGAATACTAAAATGGCTTTAGCATTTGGAGCCTATATGGCTATAACTATTGGCTACGACTCCGATAGAAATGGGATATTCTATGAATGCATAACTCCAGATATTGAAATAAATAAACAAGATAATTTTGAAAATCTGTCTGCTGATAAAAATATTCAAGAAGCTATAAATTTTATATCTAAATAAGAATAACTACGCAAAACAACATTAACTATGAATTTAGCTTTTATATGAACTGGATTTTAGCCTTTATCCTGATATTAATTGTAATGTACCTTATTGCTATCCAGTTAGAAAAACGGACGAATAAAATTGCAAGAAAAACTTTACTAGAAATTTGGGGGAAACCTAAAAATGAAAAGTATTTCGATTTCAATTTAATTGATCAGTTTTATAAAAATCATGAATCTCAAAAAGAAATATTCCAAACAATATCCGACCATACCTGGAATGATTTAGATCTAGATGATATTTTCAAATTTCTGGACAGAACAACCTCAAAAATTGGTCAACAATACCTTTACTATAAACTTAGAACAATAACAAGTGTTTCAGACTTAAAGCGATTTGGAAAACTGACTGAAACTTTTAAATCAAACCAATCATTAAGAATTCAAAGTCAGGTAGAGCTTTACAAACTGTCGTCTAATAAAGCATATTACTTAGAAGAAATATTCCGATCACAAAGTGTAGAAAAGTCTAATAAAATATGGCTGTTTTGTTTTCTATCAATAGCTGCAATCTCATCTATTATCCTAAGCTTTTTTAATCCAACATGGTTTCTCTTACTCATTCCAATATTTTTTATCAATCTTGTTTTTCATTATAAAAATAAATCTTCAATACAATATTATTTAAACGGTGTTGGTCAATTAGCGACGAGTTATAGGGTAGCTAAGAATTTAAGCGCTTCTAAAGAAATTAAATCCTTCTATAAAGACTTCATTTTTTTAAAAAACGTGAGATCTATTTTATCAAAAATCAAATTTATTGAGTGGGAGAAAAAGCTGGTGGATATTACGGTTCGAATCGTGCCAGGCAAAACGGTCTTAGGGTGCCAGGTAAAACGGTTCAAATGATGCCACTTTTGGTTAATTTAAATTGTAATGATTTACGGTTTGAATGATGCCATTTTTTAGGTTTGAATTCCTTTCGATGAATTTCCAGCTGTTTATTACGGTTCGAATGGTGCCACTTTAAAAGATCAAGTAAAAACTACCTTGTCGCTAAAAACACAGCGATATGGCCAATAAACTTGATCCAATGGACTTGAAACAAATTATCACCTTACATCTTGATGGGGTCAGTAACCGTAAAATTGGCTCCACTTTAGGAATCTCACGCAATACTGTAAACATCTATATGAAGCTGTTCACGGCAAGCGATTATTCTTTTATAGAATTGCTTTGTTTTGATAATGCAGCCTTATCTGAATTGTTTTCCTCGCACACTACTATTGATGTTGAGCGCCAAAATGAGCTGATGTTATACTTTGAGGGGGTCAATAAAGCCCGGAATCATCCCGGCTTTACCTTCTTGTATCATTACCAGCAATATGTCCAGTTAGCTGAGGATCCCTATAGTTATACCCAATTTTTAGAACATTACCGGCGAAAATATGCCAAGGCAAAGGGTTCTATGAAACTGGAACATGAGGCCGAAAAAGAGATGTTTATAGACTTTGCCGGGAAGAAACTTCATATAGTTGATAAAGAAACCGGAGAAATCATTCCAGTGGAAGTATTCGTTGCCATCCTTCCCAACAGTCAATATACGTATGTGGAAGCCTGTTTGAGTCAGAAACGAAGAGATCTCATTGCCTGCTGCACCGGTGCCTTAAATTTTTACGGGGGAGTTCCCAAAGCTATTGTGTCTGATAATCTAAAATCAGCGGTTACAAGGGCCAGTAAATATGAGGCGGAGATCAATCGCACCTTTAAAGACTTTGCACGTCACTATAACTGTGTGATCAATCCAGCACGGAGTTATGCTCCCCAAGGATAAGGCTTTGGTGGAGAATGCGGTGCATCTCACGTATCAACGGATCTATTATCCCCTTCGGGAGATGACCTTCTTTTCTTTAGAGGATCTTAACCGGGAGATAAGAAAATTATTGATCAACTATAATAACTTACTGTTTAAACGCAAAGAGGCAAGTCGTATTGAACTTTTTCAGTCAGTTGAACGCCAGTATTTAAAACCACTTCCCTCAAGTTCCTATGAGCTGAAGGATTATAGAAAGGCGAAAGTTCAGAAAATGGGATATGTTTACTTCTCTCCCGATAAGAGCTATTATAGCGTACCCTACCGGTATATTGGAAAAGAGACTTGCATTCATTACACCAAAGATATGATAGAGGTTTATTTCTATCAGGAAAGAATAGCACTACACCAGCGTAATTTAACCAAGGGGAGTTACATCACCAATACTACGCATCTCAGTAGCACTCATAAATTTTATTCCGACTGGAATCCGGAATTCTTCAAAAAGAAAGCAGCCCCTCATGGGGCATATGTACTGAGGTGTATAGAGAGAATTCTCACCTCCCATGACTATCCTGAAATAGGTTATAAACGTGCTATGGGAGTCATTCAACTTCACAAAGCCTATGGCTCGGAAAGACTCAATAACGCCTGTAAAAGAGCGCTGGAGGGAGAGGCATCATCTTACCAGCATATAAAGAATATCCTAAAAAACAATATGGATAAAGCATCTTTGTTTTACCAGGACCTGGAACAATCGAAAGCTCATATCCCGGTTCATCCTAACATACGTGGTGCCTCTGCATACAAATAACATTCACTAATTAAATTAAAAATAATGAACAACAATCAGACAATTGAAAAATTAAAAGCAATGCGATTGGGCGCTATGGCCAATTTACACCTTCAGCAAATCAAAGATAACCGGTTAGATGGAATGACCTGTGATGAGTACCTGGCACTGCTTACAGATCATCAATGGGAAGACCGGGAGAACAAGAAAATTGATCGTCTTTTAAAGCAGGCCAGCTTTAGACAAAATGCAAATCTTGCTGATATTAATTACTCCCCTGACAGGAACCTGGATAAGAATATGTTTGCACGGCTAAGTACGCTTGATTTTATAGCCCGCAAGGAAGGTCTTATTATTTGTGGGGCATCGGGAGTTGGTAAAAGTTATCTCGCTCAGGCATTAGGGCATCAGGCCTGTCTCTCTGGTTATAAGACCTTATATACTATTACCGCAAGAATATTTAAAAAACTAAAACTCAGTAAAGTGGACGGAACCTATTTGAAGGAGCTGGAGAAATTGATAAAAACCGATTTGCTTATTCTTGATGATTTTGGGCTGCAGGCTTTTGATAATCAGGACAGGGAAACACTTATGGATATTATTGATGACCGCCACAATAAAAAAACTAAGCTAAGTTCTAATTAGCATATTAAATAGTTGTTGTTTGTACTCGTACCATGCGCTATTTGAAGCAAAGGCAATAGACGCAACTGTTGCCATTTTACTAGTTGAGTTCTTGATTTTTTCAAGTACCAAGAACCAATTCAAATAATTCTGTAAATATTTTGTGGCCACACCATTGAAAGAGTCCATGAATTTTCTCAATCTCATATCCATATTGTTCACATTCTGGACATGATATACCTTTTCTACAGTCCGCTGACCTTTTGAGGCGTTGAACTTCTTGTGGGTTATTGAATTGGCTTTTGCAAAAGCACCATAACTTCTATGGCTGTCGCTACAAAGCACCTCCGCCTTATCAAGTTTTCCCTTGAGTATCTTATCTAGGTCTTTTTTGCTGATACGACCTCTTGTGGCCACTTTAAAGTCTTTGTTCCCAGACCTGTCACAAGTAGCCACAACAGCTACTTTTTCATCACTTATACCAGCCTTACTTGCTTTTTCCCCTCGCTTTTTTGGTTTTCTACCTAAATGACGTCCCCCTTTTTCTGAGTAGGCAAAGAACAGGTCGTCGCTCTCAACTATGCCCTGGAACCCTTCTACCGAAACACTAGAGAATGACGTGAGCAATTTATGGCGCCAGTCAAAGGATGTTTGGATCGATATCCCCGTCTCTTCTGCACTTTTCCTGATACTATAGCCTGACAAAAGACAGAATAGATACCGATTTAATTTCTCTTTCTTTTTTATATTATACCAGAACTTCCCTGTGGTCTCACTAAAGTTTTTCTTACAGCCATTGCAAACATAGCGTTGAACCCCTTTGAGCTTGCCATTGGCGCTAACACGCTTTTCTGAACAATGGGGGCAAGTAATTGCTTTTGCCTGGTTGCTGTCCTTTACTTCACTCTCTTGTAAAGATAATGATAGCAGCGACGCCACTATCTCTTGCTGAACTGCAGATGAACTGGTAACAAAAAAATCTCTGAAATCTGAAGGTATCATATCTATAAAATATTTAAATAAATATAAGGCATATTTATATTAGAACAAAGCTAAAAACTACTATAATATCATCACAAATACCTGTCTCTGCATGGTATGAAATTATTGGAGGGGAAGGGACTCTGGCCGATGCGATATTAGATAGAATCGTAAACGCTTCTCATCGTATCGACTTAAAGGGAGAATCTTTAAGAAAAGGAATCCTAAGGAAGGAATAACATTAATTTTTTATATAATTGCAGTATCTTTTAAAGTGGCACTGTTTGACCGAAATCAGTGGCATGGTCCCTCCGAAATACCCACAAAAGCGTATAATCAGAATAATTGTCGATTTCTATTTTCTTTCTATTTATAGAAATCCAATACTTCAAAAAAGCTGTATACAAATAATAGCGACCATAAAAAGGTTCTCAACCAATTCTTATTTACTAATGTTACCAAATCACTTTCGCTCGAATTTTCATTTGAGATGATAGAATGAATTGGGACGAATATCCAAAAAGTAGAGATCCATATAAGTATAATAACCACCAGACTACTCACTGTGTAAAAACTAGTTTGCGTAAATAATTGATAAATAGATACACCAAGTTGCCCAAACATTAAGGGTATCACTATAGCGCTAAAACGGGAAGTGTATATTCTGTGCCAAGTAACTAGGTTTTTTGTGCTGAAATGAAGAAAACTTGGATATACAATAAGTTGTATGATCCAAATCAACACAACCAATCCAAAATCTAATAAAAGCCGAATGATGTCTATTTGCATTACAGGTGCTTAGTAATTTTTGAACTCATTGGTTTGGTGATTGAAAAATAATAATCAATTAGATCTCCTTTATCGTCCACTAAATATTTCTGAAAATTCCATTTTACACTAGAACTTTTTTTGCCGTTGAGGTCTTTCGAAGTAAGCCATTTAAATAATGGATGTTGTTTACTTCCTTTTACATTTAACTTCTCGGTAAGTAAAAATTTCACACCAAAATTCAACTCACAAAATTCCTGAATTTGGGAAGCATCTCCAGGCTCTTGTTTACCAAATTGGTTGCAAGGTGAACCAATGACAACCAGTTCTTCAGGATAGCTATCACTAAGCTTTTGTAAGTCTTTATATTGTTTGGTAAAGCCACATTCTGAAGCGACATTAACAAAAAATATTTTTTTGCCTTTAAAAGCTGAAAGCGTAATTGGTTTCCCATCTATAGCATTAATAGTAATATCATAGATGGATTGTCTTTTAGTTTCAGTAGAAACACTTGGTGACAGTTTTGCTTTATCGATTGTATTCATTGCTATTTCACTTTTATACAAAATTGATATTAAAAATTGGAAGACACCCTTAATCACTTACTAAGCTATTATTAAAAATCATTAAAACAAGATTTTATAAATTATATTAAATCATTGTCGTCCGACAAAAGATATAAGATCGCCGCGCTGCTAGATTCAAGATGTAAGACTTCATTTCAACTAATTGAAAATCAATATTTTAATCTGTATAAATTTTTCAAAAGGAAAAAATAATTCTGTGTTCCAATAGCAAGCTGCTAAACATTGAAAACAGTCTTAATCCGCGTTACTTCTAGCCTCACCAAAATCCTTATTTTTTTTACCGGACAATACTAATATTAAATATTGAATTTTCTAGGCTTTTCTTTCCGTTGCTATCCAATATTGAAAATTATTTTAGATGAATAATATACATTTTCAGAATCTATACGTCGTGCGCTTATCCCGAGATTATTGAATTATATATTTAAAATTTCAGTAATATAAAGCATACTGACTGTAAACTTTATCTCAAAAAGATTAAAATAGTCCGAAATGAAGCTGGTTTTTTATAGTCTTAACTCTTCTCCCAGAAAGGGTCTGGATAATCTTCTTTAGAACCTGAATCAAAATGTATTTTCTCAATTTTTTTCAATTCCTCTTTTGTGGCTATTTCTTGAATTTCAGTAAACAAAACCCGTTCTTCAAACCGGATATGTGCCTCCAGTTTTGTTTCTAAAAGGCTAAGAGAATTTTTAAGATGATCATGATCATTGAAAAGATTTTCAATACGCCGGTGTTCTTTTAAAGCACGAATTATTAATGGATGCCTAGCATCTAGAATTGGAAAAACATGATCTTCTTCAAGTTTAAAATGAGGTTCAATTTCATGTATAAAAAACCAGTTTGCGTACCCTTTTAATCGATCAATAGAAATTTCTTCTGTAAATCCTTTTCGAATTTTCCACGAAAAGAGCAGTCCAAAATGATGTTGACGGCTAAGTGGTTTTAATGCTTCGTGGCGTTTTAAGGGTTTTTTATTATCCATAAGTTAGTTTTTATTTAAAGTTTTAAAAATGTGAACCCGGAATCTAATTTCCCAGTAAGGGTCATGATTTCAGTATTGTTCAACATCTTTTTTAAATCGCCGCGAATTGCTACAAATTCGTCATGGAGAGGGCAGGGGTGAGATTCTGAACATTCCGCCAACCCCAGTCCGCAGCTGTTATAAATAGAATCCCCATCTATTGCGAGCACGATATCTATTGGTTTCGTTTTACTGCTAAGAGCTATGAAAAATCCACCTGAAGGACCTTTTCTGGATTTAATCACTCCATGTTTGGCAAGTTTCTGCATAATTTTGGCGGAAAAAGCTTCCGGGGAATTTACGGCCTTTGAGATCTCACCAAGGTTTGGCCGCATCCCATTTTTGGATTGCTGGGCGATATACAAAGTGGCTCGAACGACTCATTCACAAGCTTTTAAAACATTTTTTACAAAACTAAAATCACCAATCAGGATATTTTGATTCTATAAGTTAAATTGAAAACTTGTTCCTCTTTCTATAAGATTTCCAATCTCTTTTCAGAAACCATTAATTCCTGAATTTCTTGAAGAATAGCCTCCCCTTTATTTTTATTGTACCAAACTTGAAGTTCTGTTTTAAGTTGGTCGTCTCGTTCCCCTTTTTTCAGAATATAATCATCCATCATTTTGGCAGCTGCTTTGGAGCGTGGACCCCAATGATTAATCACCTGCAAGTTTTTATCTAGTAGAATGAGCTTTGGGATAGAACGCGACCCATTTGTTAAAAAAGCATCCATAAGTTCTGGGTTCTCATCGCGCAAAACAATTTTAAGCTCTATATTTTCTGAGATTTCAACGATTTTATTAAAGAATGGAATACTCTGGGCCGCATCTCCACACCATGATTCTGTAATTACCAGCCAGGTTTGCTTTTCATTTATATCTTTAAAGAATTTCTTTTGTTCTTCTGATAGCTGGATGGTTTTGTCCAGGCGTTTATTTCTGCTAAAATTAAGTTTAGTGAAATTTATTTTCTCTGGGCTAGCTTCTCCAGTTGTTCTTCCTTCAGCTACCAATTGCTTGAAAAGCAAATTATATTCTGTATAACTGATTGCTTTTGCTATCGAATTTTTTATTAATTGTACCATTTTTATAAATTTAAATCGATTAAACCCCTAATTAAGGGGCTAATTCTCCGAGATTCTAGATTATTATTAACTCGTCTTAAGAAGACTGTCTTTTAACTTCATAATGGTTAGTTCGGCTTTTTTTAGAGAGCTTTCAAATTCTTCTGGATTGTTGTCCAATATTTGTTTTTTCAACAATTCCCGATAATAATCAATCCCATCAATAAGGTTGTTGCAAAAAGTCCCCCAGTTTTTAAGCATTCTTTTCTCTGGATTTTGCGTACGTGTAATTTGTTGTTCAAGAAAATCGATATACAATTCTATTTCCCTCACAAACATATGTGGCCTGCCTTTTTGATGCATAAGGTTGGAACGGCCATAAATATGGTCGCTCATTTCGCGTAAAGTGGATAGCTTTGAAAAATTGACAATATTGGGACCGGGACAAATAGTTACAGCTTGCTGTTTTTTTAGGAATGGTACTTCATAATTCAATGCTGCGGAATTGCTAAGTCCTACGCAGAGACATTCTTTACTAAGTACATCTTCTTTTTGCTGCTGGTACTCTATTTCAGATAAATCACTTTCTTCGAGCTGCTTGATCTTTAATTTTTGATATTTACGAGAAGCGGTACAGATTGGCTTTTTTGTGAATTCAGTATTGGAAACTAAAAATTTCTCGGTACAAGGACTTCCGGGTGCTCCTTTTTCAATGCGATTGAGTCTTTCGGTTTCTGCACTGGTTCCTTTTAAATAATTAAAACCTACTCCAAGAGGGGAAGACTGACTTCTTACCACATCTTTTTCTTTAGAATTCAGCAATAGCTGAAGCGTTTCTTTATCTACCGTCGTGGCTTCGGGACAAAGTAAAAAAGGTGTTCCCCATCCTGTACTATCCACTTTGTAATAATTATGTAGCAAATTATCTTCTTCTGAAGTTCCAATACCACCTTGTACGGTGATTTTTACAGCGTGGGGCTTGGAAAATCCTTGCTGCCCTTTTGCTATTATCGCTGGATTATATAAGCTGAACAAGCTTTCAAGAAGTTCTTCTTTTTTTTCTTTAAATTCATTTAAAATGGGACCCATAAGCAATCCTTGGGTGGCGAAAACATGACCGCCACAATTTAAACCAGATTCAATCCTGAATTCACTTACCCAGATCCCTTTTTTAGCTAAATATTTACCTTGGATGATTGCAGACCTGTAATCGCTTACCTTTATCACCACTTTTTTATGAAAGTGTCCAGAAGCATCGGCGTCTAATTCTCTGAAATTTTCCATATAATTATACAATCTGGGATTCATGCCCGCAGAGAAAATAATGGAAGAATTCTTTAGATCACTAATAGCATAAGCTCTTAAAGCAGAAAGTGCATCTGAAGCATTCGGGATAGGTATATCCTCTTTGTCGAGATTGTCCTTGTCCACTTTGGTCATTATATTTACTTCGATTGCGCCAGGCTCCATTTTTTCTTTAAGAAGGTTCCATAGGCACTCCTTTTCTAACGGATTTTTAGTCAACAAAAACTCCTGAAATGTTCTTTTAAGATCTCCGGTATCTGGGAGCATCTCAAAGTATTTCATAAGGTCTGAACCTAGTGTAAAAGATGAATTCTTAATTTTTTCAAATTTAGAATTTACCAGACTTTGCATTAGGTTAAGGTAACTGCTGATTCGTTTTACTCGATAATCTTTCTCTTTTGCGCTTATAGGAATATAAGTTTCGCCATTTTTCTGGGAGTAATGCTTCCGCATGGCTTCCACTAAATTATCTTCTATGATAGAAATAGCAGAGTTTATACCATAACAAGCAACTTTTATGGGAGAATCTATAGAATAGGCCAGACCCATAACGGGTATGTGGAAATTATGAGGTGTTGATATTTGCATTAGGATTAATTTTTAATTGGTAAAGATGTTCAATCCTCTGTATGTATTATATGACACAGGTCATATGTTGATTGATTTCTGTTGAAGCCTTCCTGAAATTTAGATGTTACTTTTTACCAGAAAAATATAGGATAAATTGAAGGCTATACATTTGCTTTTTCGAAGACCACTTTGCATAGTTGCAATCCCCAAAAAAAGGACTGAATCAAGAATACATATAAGAAAAAATGCCATAAAATTTAAAAATCTTGACGTTTGACCATCCTGCAAATAATACCGATTGGAATTGCCACCCAGAGCGCTAACATGCCGGCTGAAATTATTAAACCTAGACTTGTACCAATGTATTTCTGAAAAAAGGCTGCTGTATATCCCAAAAGTGCCAAAATATCCAATTTCAATGGATAACCCGATTCTCTTTAGAATTTTACCGACTATTTGCGATAGCCGTTATTAGCTCCCGTATTCCTAAACCAATAAATAATTTTAGATCAAAAGATGGCATGTCTAAGTTTATAATGCATCTTATGATTTTTAACTATCTAACTAATTTATTGGTTCAAGTAGTTTTGTAATTCAGCAATTTTGTGTGGTTTTTCAAATACTCCACTATAATAAGAGGTTACGGTAGCAGAAGTATCATCTTTAACTCCACGAGACGAAACACATAAATGCTTTGCGTCAATGATAACGGCAATATCCTCTGTATTTAATATAGCCTTTAGCTCCATTGCTATTTGATTTGTTAATCGCTCTTGTACTTGTGGACGTTTAGCATAGTATTGTACTATTCTATTGAGCTTAGAAAGGCCAATAACTTTTCCTGAAGACACATAAGCTATGTGAGCTTGACCAATTATTGGGACGAAGTGATGCTCACAATTAGAATAAAATGTAATATTCTTTTCAACCAGCATTTGGTTGTACTGATATTTATTTTCAAAAAGTGCAATCTTAGGCTTATTAGCAGGATTAAGTCCAGAGAATATTTCTTCAATATACATTTTAGCAACCCTATTTGGTGTTCCTTTTAGCGAATCGTCTGTAAGATCCAGTCCCATAACATCCATTATCTGTGCAAATAAATCAGAGATTTTTTCTTTTTTCTCTAGATCAGACATTTCAAATGCATCCGATTTCATGGGAGTTTCTAAGCCAGTATAAAAATGGTCATCTCCTATCTCGTCAAAGGAAAAATTACTAATTCTGTTACCATTGGTAGGTGCGAAATCTGCTGTTTTGAATTCCATCTATTTTGTTATATAAAAGTATATTATGTTCGGCTAAAATATTTTCGAAGTTTAAATAGCCACTTTTAAATCTCTTTATCTTAAATTCAAATTTACAATATTGTTTAATAAATAACCAAAAACAATAAACAAAATTAACATAATAATATAAGATTTATCTATGAGCTTATCGGCCATTCATAGACTGTTATAAATTATGCTATTTACAAATAAGGATATTCAACATAGTTTCTTGGCGTTTCATATAGCTTTATTTTCAACTCTAGACTTTCATCTAAATCTGGTTTAAGTATATTATATATAACCATTGCAATGTTTTCTGCAGTAGGATTTAAGCTTTCAAATTCCTTTGTATCTAAGTTTAGGTTTTTGTGATCGAACCTGTCCAGTATTTTTTCCTTAATAAGGCGGGAAAGAATTTTGGTGTCAATTACATAACCAGTCTCAGGATCACAGAGTCCTATGATTTTTACCTCTAAGTCATAATTGTGTCCATGATAATTAGGATTATTACATTTCCCGAAAACGTCTTGATTTCTTTCATCGCTCCAATTCGTATTATGTAATCTGTGAGCTGCGTTGAAATGTTCACAACGTATAATGGCTGTTTTGTTCATATTTATAATAAGTATTAACTATCTAAAATTTTACTTTGATGCAAACATACCTATATATTTGTTTACTTTTGCTAGTAAATAGTTAAACAAAATTTAAACTATTAAATTAGCCAATAGGAAGACTTTTCTGTTTTTTTAGTAAATAATAAACTTATGAATAAACAAGACTATAAAATACATATCATTGGCGCTGGAGTAAGCGGACTTATTGCTGCTAGAGTTTTAGAAGATAATGGTTTTAGTCCGGTTATTATTGAAGCAACAGATCGTGTTGGTGGGAGGGTGAAAACCGATATTATAGATGGCTATCAATTGGATCACGGATTTCAAGTATTGCTCACGGCATATCCAGCTGCAAAGAAATATTTGAATTTTGAAGCCTTAGAATTACAGAAATTTCTTCCTGGAGCAACTATTTTTAATAATGGAAATACAAAAACAATTGGAGACCCTTTAAGAGACCTATCTTTACTCATCCCAACATTGACCTCAGGCATAGGAACTATTTCAGATAAAGTAAAAGTATTGAAGCTTAATCAACTTCTAAAGAAAACATCCCTGCCTGAGATTTTTGCAAAATCGGAAAAGACAACGCTTCAATATTTATTAGATTTTGGTTTTTCTGAAGAAATGATCTCTAAATTCTTTAAGCCTTTTTTCAGTGGGATATTTCTAGAGACAAAACTTGAAACATCAAGTAGAATGTTCGAGTTTGTTTATAAAATGTTTGGAGAAGGGTATGCAAGTTTACCGAAAGCTGGAATTGAAGCGATTCCAAAGCAACTGTTACAAAACCTAAACAATACTACTTTCAAATTTAATACGAAAGTAGCATCAATAAAAGATGGGGAAATAACTCTTGATGATAACACAAAATTGGAAAGTCATTTCACTATAGTTGCTACAGAGGCAAGTAGCTTGATTTCCAATTTAAAAAATCAATCAACCAAATGGAATTCCTGCCATACCTTATATTTTGAAACTGAAGACAGAGTTATTATCAAACCAATAATCGGTCTTATTTCTAAAGAAGGAACACTAATAAATAATATTTTTTACCACACAAGTATTGGCACCACTAAAACAGCAAATAAAGAATTGCTTTCAGTAACTGTAGTAGATAATCAAAACCTATCCAATGAAATACTTATTGAAAGGGTTAAAGTAGAATTAAAAGAACATTGTGGTATTGATTCTTGTAAGTTTATAAAGCAGTATGATATACCAATGGCCTTACCAAAATTAAAGGATATACGATGTGAAATGTTAGCATCTGAGACGCGTTTAACGACGAGTATATTTTTAGCAGGGGACACACAATTAAATGGTTCGTTAAATGCCGCTATGATTTCTGGAGAAAGAGCTGCGCTTGGAGTCATAGAAACCTTATCAAGTACTATTTCTTCGGAAAGTATTACCTCTGAATATCGTTAAACTACTATCTCATATTTTTGGCGCAATCCTAAAGTAGAATATTCTAATGTTTTTTGATTTGTTGTCTTAAGAAAAAAAATGTAAGCTTTACAGGGTCTTTCAGAAAGTTCTTTACTGAAGATTTCAAAAACACCCAGCATTCGAAGCTGGATTTCAAATTATATAATATAAAGAAAAATCAATATGTACCGGTTTGAGAAAGCATCTGAATAAATAGCGTCTCAATAACCAGCAATAGAATATTACCAGAATAGGGTAGGAGCTTCAATAACTTTAACACCTTCTTAAATCCGTCATCAATTTCAAATAGATTCTAAGGTTTTGAATGGAAATTAAAAAGATAATTTTTTATCACACTAAGTGATTTCATACTATTTGATTTTTTTATATACCCTAAATTAATATCTAAAACGTCACTTTCTAATCGTCTACCATCTTTTTCGATAACCATCGTTGACTATAAAATTTTCACGGGCTTTTTGTTTTCATCTATAGCAACAAAGGTAAATTCTCCCGAAACTGCTTTTTCTCTAAAATCAGAATACATTTCCTCTACAAAAATGTCTACTCTAACTTTTAAGCTCGTATTTCCCACATGTGTCACATATCCAATTAATTCTACTATAGTTCCTGCAGGGATTGGTTTTTTAAAATCGATTTTATCACTACTTACAGTAACCATTTGTTGCCGCCCAAATCTAGTAGCGGTTATAAAAGCTGTCTCGTCCATTAGTTTCATTGCTGTTCCCCCAAATAAGGTATCGTAATGATTTGTTGTATTTGGAAATACTGCTTTAAAAATAGTTGTTGTGGATGTTTTAATTCGGTCTTCAATATTCATACTATTTGTTTTTCTATTGCTAAAAAGTGTGTTACATTTTCTACATACATGGGGATGATTTTAACCTCGCATTCGTATGAGGAATTGTCCTTTCTATAATTCGTTATAATTTCCGTAAATGGTTTCAAATTATTCAATTTATTTCTAATTTTATTCTTTATTGTTATCGAGGTATTGATGCCTTGTAAGAAATTAGGTGTCTTATTAAGTGCTAATTTTTTAGAATAGCCTGTCATTTGAGTAAAACCATCATTAACCCAAAGTATTTTTTGATCTATATTGGTGATAATTAATGCATCGAAATCTCTGTTTTTGAAAATAGTACCTATTTCATTTTTCCAATTTGCTTTTTCTGCAAATGCTTTTACCATATTAATATCATTTTCTATTTCCAGTTTTTCACATGTTTTAAAATAGTGCTGACTAAAAATATCTCAGCTCAACAATGGCAAAAAATTAGCCTTTGATAGTTTAATCTGATGCTTTATTTTGTCATATTCTTTGTTCGATAGAGGCGATAAATAAATATCTAAACATAGCGTTTTAGAAAGATTATTTTTTTGTTTTTTTGTTTTTTCAATATTATAGCCAACGTAAGGATAATGTTACCGGTAATTATATCATGTGCCCTTAAATAATAAAAACACTAATGAACAAACCTTTTCTTTTAAGCTATAATGCATAATTTTTAATATTTATTTTATTTATTGCAAAATATCATAAAACAATAAAAAGTATGGAGTTTCTACCTTTTCTCTTCCTGCGAAAAGCTTTTTAACCCGCCCTTTAAATTCAAAAGCTCTCGTTTAAAACTCTTGTTTTCTAGTATTCCAATGGCTAATTTGCTTCGTACTCCCGATTTGCAAAACACCAACAAGTTCTTATCATAAGGAATTTCATCGCATCTTTCGGACAATTCATTTAATGGAATATGAATACTTTTAATGTAGAATTCATCTCGCTCAGCTTGGGTTCTTACATCCAGCACATTATATAGTGATGATTGTTTCTTATATTCCTGAAAACTAATTTCTTTGGCATCTTTAGGAATACCGTCGCACACTTGGTAATCATCCTCCAATGATATTATACCATGCGAAGTATTCTTTTCAAAAGAATATATTGATTGTCTCATGGAAAGCGCATCAAAAATTAATAGTTTCCCTGACAATATATTTCCCAGGCCTAAAATTATTTTTAGAACTTCATTGGCTTGTAAAGTTCCAATAATACCGGGCAAAACACCTAAGACGCCGATTTCTGAGCAATTAGGAACTTCGTTTAGTTTTGGTGGTGATGGATATAAACATCTGTAGGTTGGCCCATTTTTAAAATTAAATACGGACACCTGCCCATCAAACCTATGAATGGATCCAAATACTATGGGCTTATTTAGCAATACAGCAGTATCATTGATCAAGTACCGAGTAGGAAAATTATCAGTTCCATCAACAATAATATCATAGGGTTCTAATAATTCAAGAGCATTGTCCTTTTTTAGTCTTGTTTGATAGGATTTAAATTGGATATACGGGTTTAACTCTTGCAATCGATTAACAGCCACTTCTGCTTTACTTTTGCCAATATCCTTATGAGTGTATAATATTTGTCGTTGAAGGTTTGATTGCGCCACCGTATCATCATCCACAATCCCAATTGTACCAACTCCCGCAGCCGTTAGATATTGTAATACAGGACAACTAAGTCCGCCGGCACCTATTACCAACACCTTAGCTTGCTTTAATTTTAGTTGTCCAGTTATTCCTACCTCATCAAGAAGTAAATGTCTGCTGTATTGTTCTTGTTCTGCTGCTGTTAATTCCATTTCAAACTGATTTTGAAAGCGTAGTATCCCAATCTTTCCAAACAACTTCATAACCTTGGGATAGTATCATTTTTTTAATTTCTTCAGTACTTCTTTCATCTGAAATTTCAAATTGCTTCAATGATTCTGGAGCAACGGTGTAACCGCCTGGGTTAGTTTTAGACTCTGCACTTATTGAGGTTATTCCGAGCTTGATAATATTATTTCTAAATTTTGCACTCTCACGTGTAGACATGGACAATTCTACATCTTCATCCAACAAACGGTATGCACATATTAATTGCACGAGATCGGCATCTGTCATTTCAACTTTAGGTTGCACATCACCCTCATGCGGCCGCAGCCTAGGAAACGAAATGGAGTATTTCGTCTTCCAATAGGTCTTCTGCAAATATTTTAAATGTAAAGCAGTATAAAAACTATCGACTCTCCAGTCTTCCAAACCAAATAAAGCGCCTATTCCAATTTTATGAACTCCAGCTTTTCCTAGCCGATCAGGAGTATCCATCCTATAGTCAAAATTAGATTTTTTTCCTTTTGGGTGATGTACTTTATAGGTTGCTTTATGATAGGTTTCTTGATATACCAAAACCGCATACAGGCCTTCTTCAATTAGAGTTTCATATTCTTCTTGATCTAAAGGTTGCACTTCGATACTAATGTTCGAGAAATGTTTTCGTATTGCATTGATGGCATTTTTTAAATAGGAAACACCAACCGTACTGTTGGCCTCGCCAGTAACTAGAAGAATATGGTCATAGCCCAAGCTTTTAATGTGGGCTACTTCTTCAAGAATTTCTTTATCGGAAAGCGTTTTCCTCTTTATTTTATTTGTCATACTGAAACCACAGTACGTACAAATATTTTGACATTCATTTGAAAGATACATAGGGAGATACATTTGGATGGTATTTCCAAAGCGTTTTTTAGTAAGCGCATTGCTTCGTTGCGCCATTTGCTCAATATAGGGCTTTGCAGCAGGAGAGATTAATACTTTGAAGTCTTCTAATGTGATCTTATCTTTTGATAATACGTGCTGAACATCACTAGAAGAAACATTATAAATTTCGTGTTCCACTGTATCCCAGTTGTATAAATCGAAAATATTCTTAAAATTACTCATTCAAAAAAGATGTTAAAGGACTGCTTGCTTCTGCATATTGTTTGACAGAAGCCAGTTTTGCTTCATATGCCATTCTACCTGCCTGTACAGCCAATTTAAAAGCTATACCCATTTGTATTGGATTTTGAGAGACTGCAATCGCCGTATTCACCAAAACCGCATCGGCACCTAATTCCATGGCATAAGCTGCATGAGATGGTGCTCCAATGCCAGCATCTACTATCACAGGTACATTACTTTGTGCTATAATAATTTCTAAAAAATCCTTGGTTTTAATCCCTTTGTTACTACCTATAGGGGCACCCAAAGGCATCACGCACTGTACACCAACATCTTCCAGACGCTTGCATAAAACAGGATCTGCATGGATATAAGGCATTACAACAAAACCTAATTTCACTAACTCTTCAGCTGCTTTTAAAGTTTCGATTGGATCTGGTAGTAAATATTTTGGATCTGGATGGATTTCCAATTTTATCCAATTTGTTTCTAAGGCTTCCCTGGCCAATTGCGCTGCAAAGACAGCTTCTTTAGCTGTTCTTACGCCAGATGTATTTGGCAACAGGTTAATGTGCTTTTTTTTGAGATGAAATAAAATATCATCAGACTCATTATCTAGTTCTACTCTTTTTAAGGCAACGGTAACTAATTCGCTTTCTGAGGCAAGGATGGCCTCTTGCATTTTCTGCGAACTACTGAATTTACCCGTCCCAGTAAACAATCTTGAACTGAAGGTTTTATCAGCTATTTTAAGTAAATCTGTCATACTATGTTTTTTGATTTGATTTCCACACTTGTTCCTGTAATTCAGAACTTGGTAATAGTTGCTTAAACTGATTGATTTGGTTGAAATCTCTAGTAAGTTCTCCCGATATAGCAATTCCATAAACCCCTGTTTTTAAAATTTCAGGAACATCATTTAGAGTAATTCCGCCAACGGCGATAATGGGAATTTCTGTGTTGAGTGCTTTTAAGAGGGTTTCATATCCGGTCAATCCCAAAATAGGACCTAAATTTTGTTTGGTACGGGTAAATCTAAAAGGTCCCAATCCTATATAATCCACTTTCTTGTTTATAAGAATTTTGCAATCTTGAATGCTATTTGCAGTACCTCCAATAATTTGCCAGCTATATAAGTGCTTTTTAGCTTCCAAAGGGCACGCATCTTTCCTTCCCAAATGCACTCCATCAGATTTTACCGCTTTAGCTATTTTATAGTGGTCATTTATTATCAAACGGGTTTGATAATTATGAGTAATTTCTCTGGCTTTTTCTGCTGTTTTTAGCAGCGTAGCATCGTCTAAATTTTTAAGACGTAGCTGAACTAATTCGGCTCCGGAAGTACAGGCTTGAATTATGTTGTCTAAATGTTCTTTTGGACTGTCACCTTGTGAGATATAATGTAGTTTAGGTATCATTGTATTTCCTTTTTTATGTGTTTTCCCAATAACGATGGATGGGAATTTAAAAATTGCTCTATATAATTTTTTGCATTTCTACAGGCGTCTTCAATTGCTAAGCCTAATAAAATGTTGCTGGCCAAAGCTGAAGAAAATACACAGCCGCTCCCATGTTTTGCTGAAACTTCATCTATTGTGGGAGGATAACTTACTTTCAATTGATCACTTTGGTACAATTCATCCCATCCTTTTTTATCTGCTCTGTGCCCTCCTTTTAAATAGATATTTGTGAAATTACTGATGTGTTTGAGGGTTTTTTCAGTACTCATTCTGGGATATAAATTTTGAATTTCGTCATAGTTTGGAGTAATAATATAACAGTGTTTCCAAATTTTATCCAATAAACTCTGTTCTTCATTTGAATGAAAATCAAAACCTGCACTTGCTTTAAATATTGGGTCTAAAATGATCTTTATTTTAGGGTTTGATGCATGTAGTTTTTCTAAAATCAGCAGCAAGGCTTGCCAAGATTCGACAATTCCGATTTTTACAACCTTGATTTCAAATTCTTCAAATAAGATTTCAATTTGTGCTAAAATAGTATCTGTAGATATCCAAGTGCAAGATTTAAATCTGATATCGTTTTGAACGGTGATAGCCGTACATACAGATAGCCCATTGAGGCCATGGGCTTCAAATGTTTTTATATCTGAAGTGATTCCCGCACCGCCACTAGGGTCATGTCCTGCAATTGTTAGTATGTATTTGTGCTTGCTCAAAATAGTTTTTTTATTTCATTAAAAGCATCCACAGGTTTATTGCTGTTCCAAATCCCTCCTAAAATACCCACACCTTTATAGCCTAAAGCTTTAAAAGATTCGATGTTTCCAGAAATGGCACCGCCCATCCCGATTATGGTTTTATCTATATGATTCACATTAAAACCACGACCTTCATATCCCTGTTTGGATATCGAAGTAAACACTGGACTTAGTAAATGATAATCAAACTCGAAATAGCAATTTTCTATATCTTCCGGTTCGTGAAAAGAAGAGCTAATTGTTTTCCCGTACATCTCCAAGCTTTTAAAATATTTCCCTGGATTGTCTATATTCTCTATTCTTTCTTGTTCTTGAAAATGAATGCCTTTTAAATTGAATTCATTTATTAATTCGTGAAAATTGTGTACTACAATCTTGCCATGATATTTTTTATCTATTCTATTTAAATACGACACATGCTCTTCGTAATTTTTAGATGGTTTTCTGAAATGATAGCATTCTAATCCTTCTTCAAATAATTGATGTAGAATTTCTATTTCGTTGGATATATCTTTCTCTGGAGCTATTAGAAGTATCATAATAGATTATTTGTTTAATTGTATATCCGTTTAAAGTCTAGTGACCAAATTATCCTATCTGAAATGGTCGCGTCACCCAGTCCCAAACCATCGGGGGTTTCAGAGTTTTACACCACATATTTGAGATGCTGAAACAAGTTCAGCATGACGGTAACAACCCGTAATTAATTAATAAAAAACTATTTACTGGAACAAAAGCGGACATACAGTTTGTTTATTTAAAATAATGCTGAAACAAGTTCAACATAAGGTTTGTATTGAGTTAGGGATTGCAGTGGCATCCTTTTGCTTTTTGGGCAAAAGATACAACGGAAAGCCCGACCACGCTTTTTTTAAAGCGAGGGAACTTCCAAATTAATTATAAATAAACCTCTGATCCTTTATTTTTAAATTCTTGAGATTTTTCATCCATTCCTTTTTGAATAACCTCATTTTCCACAATATCATTTTTAGCTGCAAAGTCTCGCACTTCATGGGAGATCTTCATGGAACAGAATTTTGGCCCACACATAGAACAAAAGTGGGCTAATTTTGCGCCATCTGCAGGTAGCGTTTCATCGTGATACTCCAGCGCGCGCTCTGGATCCAGACCTAGATTAAATTGATCTTCCCAGCGAAATTCAAAACGAGCCATGCTCAACGCGTTGTCCCTATGTTGGGCACCTGGATGACCCTTTGCTAAATCGGCAGCATGCGCAGCTATTTTATAAGTTATCACTCCTACACGCACATCTTCTTTATTAGGTAAGCCTAAATGTTCTTTAGGTGTAACGTAGCATAACATGGCACACCCAAACCAACCAATCATTGCAGCACCAATACCGGAAGTTATGTGGTCATAGCCTGGAGCAATATCAGTGGTCAATGGGCCTAAAGTATAGAATGGCGCTTCGTCACAAACTTCAATTTGCTTCTCCATATTTTCCTTGATCATATGCATTGGCACGTGACCCGGTCCTTCAATAAAGCACTGTACTTCATGTTTTCGAGCTATTTTTGATAACTCTCCCAAGGTTTCCAGCTCAGCAAACTGGGCTTCATCATTTGCATCGGCAATAGAACCTGGACGTAAACCATCTCCTAATGAGAAAGCAACATCATATTTCTTTAAAATTTCACAAATATCCTCGAAATGGGTGTATAAGAAACTTTCTTTATGATGTGCCAAACACCATTTCGCCATTATAGAACCTCCTCTGGAAACAATTCCAGTTACACGATTGGCGGTCATAGGCACATAACGCAACAACACTCCGGCATGGATTGTAAAATAATCAACTCCTTGTTCTGCTTGCTCAATCAACGTATCACGAAATATTTCCCAGGTTAAATCTTCGGCAACACCATTTACTTTTTCCAATGCCTGATAAATTGGAACCGTTCCTACCGGTACTGGAGAGTTACGTATAATCCACTCCCGGGTTTCATGGATATTTTGACCAGTGGATAAGTCCATAATATTGTCTGCTCCCCAACGACATGCCCAAACCGCTTTTTCAACTTCTTCTTCAATAGACGATGTAGTCGCGGAATTTCCAATATTAGCGTTTATTTTCACCAAGAAATTTCTGCCCAAAATCATGGGTTCGGCTTCGGGGTGATTGATATTAGATGGGATTACAGCACGACCTCTGGCAACTTCTTCACGAACAAATTCTGGAGTGATTTTAGCAGGAATGGAAGCTCCAAAGTGTTCTCCTTTGTGCTGCTTTCTGATTTCGGTCATTTCATCTATTCGTTGATTTTCACGAATGGCGATATATTCCATTTCTGGAGTAATAATTCCTTTTTTAGCATAATGTAACTGTGTTACATTATGTCCCTCTTTTGCGCGTAGTGGTTTTTTCAACAATGAGAAGCGCATATGGTCCAAGTCTTTGTTGTTTAAACGCTGCTTAGAATAGTCTGAAGAAAACTCATCTAATTCTTCCACATTGTCTCTGTCCAAAATCCATTGCTCACGGATTCTTTCTATACCCTTATGTATATTGATATCCTTATTAGGGTCTGTATAAGGGCCGGAGGTGTCATATACGGTTACGGGTTCATTGAAAGTCATTTTTCCTGTTAAAGAATCTTTCGTATCGCTTAAAGATATTTCACACATCCCAACTTTAATCGTTGGGTGAATTTTACCTGCTACATAGATTTTTTTAGAATTAGGAAATGACTGTCTTGTTATTGTTCCTTGTTTTGGTGCGGTGTCCTTATTTTTCATAATGGAATAAGATGGTTTGAACTGGTTAGTATTGGCTGGCTTAGTTATCCGCCTTGAGTAGCTTTAATTATTAAAACATTATCATTTTCCAATAATGTTTTAGACTCCCATGAATTTTTTAAAATAATGGTATTATTAACTGCTACGGCTATACCATCTTGAGGTGAGTTTATTTGATTAAGTAATTGGAGGATGTTGAAATCGTTGCTGATTTCTATAGATTTCTCATTAACCAGTAATTTGATCATAGTACAGTATATTTTAAAATATGCTGTAAATTTTAAAAGATTTGAGAAAGGGTAGTTTTGAAATAAATGTACATTTTAGGAGTATGTACAATTATAAAAAAGTGTGTAACACATATAGAAATGTGTTTGTTACTTTTCCCTTCGCTGGTACTAACCGGATCAGGTTCAAAGGGTTTTTCTCAGTTCTAAAAATTTAGAACACCCCTAAAGTTTACAAGACAAACTTATTAAAATAATAGTTCCTGACCCACTTTAGTGACTTTTTTTATTTTAGAACCAAACTTATATTAGGGAATATCCAACAGGGAAGGACTTAAGAGGACATTGATTCTTATAATCCTTAATTTGGAATTGTAGCAAATTTTCTCCCAAAACAAAACTATCTATTTTCACGTATAAATAACTGATAATCAATATTTAAAACATATAATAATAGTCTTCATGCTTAACTTAGAGGTTGCTAAATCTTATGAATGCTAATTAATATATTTATGGGCTTTTCACATTTTCTTCCACAGTGAACAAAATCATTAGATATTAAGGAAAAGGAGTGATACCAGGTGGGTAATTTGAAGTTGAAGAACACATGCCGAATCAATCCTTCGTGTAAATTATTCTCAAAAAGGTAAAATTTTCTTATACTACTTCTTATCACTGTTTATCATGTTTATAACCAAGATGACCAAGCCAACACAAACAACTCCAAAAACAATAATTAGCGCAGTTCCCATACCCCAATTAACGAGGGGAATAATAGTTTGTAGAATCATAATTTCAATTATTAAAGATTAATTATTTGTAATTGGTTGACATTCGTAATTAGCGCCAACGTTTTCAGTCATCTGTTTTGGTGATACATAAGGAATTCCAAGACCAAGTCCTCTTAAGATAAATAATATGGCTATAATACTTAAAAATACAGGTATCGATCTTCTTACATGTTGACGGACTTTTCCAGATAAAAAATTTCCAACCCAGATGGCAGTTGTCATTAATGGAATAGTACCCAAACCAAATAGCAACATATAAAGGCTTCCCTGCAATGCGCTGCCTCCAGCTATGGCACCAAATACAGCCATATAAACCAAACCACAAGGTAAAAACCCGTTTAAGAAGCCTACGGTAAAGAACGTATCCGGATTTTTCTTTTTAAGCTCTTTTCCCAGGCTATTTTTAACTTTACCAATCAACCCAAAAAGAGGTTTTGAGAAATTATATTTATTAAATATTTTGGTTGGAAGAAATATAACAAGCAACATTAGTACTCCTATAAAAATAGAAAGTTGCTGCTGCATCCCAAAAAGCGAAAGACTTTTTCCAACAAGTCCAAATGCTAAACCAATAATGCTATATGCGAAAAGCCTTCCGAAGTGATACAGAAAGATCTGAAAGAGTTTTCGTAAATTATTATCTCTATCTACAGGTAATAAAAAAGCAATAGGACCGCACATTCCCACGCAATGTAAACTTCCTAATAGACCAAATATGAAGGCTGATAATAGCATATTCTAATAATTGATCTCTTTTTTGAATAAATACTCTTCGTTCTTATAAGTCCAGTTGACCATAATATTCCAGCGGCCATCTATCATTTTCTCATTAGGAATTATTACTTCATTTGTTTTTAAACCAGTTAGCGGAATCTCAAAATCAAGTACTTTGTTAGAAGTACGATATAATCGAATTGCACCTTCAATTTCAGTTAAATCAATAGCTTTTGGTAATACCACACTCCAAGTACCATTTGTGTTTAAAACGGAAACATTATCCTTTAACGCCAGTGCATTTTCTTCGGCATCTATTTCCTCTTGATAATGCAACTCGGCCTTATAATAGTCCTCAACAACCAGATCCTGATTATAATCTTTGTTTGTTAGCATGGTCACCACAAAATACATAATGAAGCTTATAAATGCAGCCAAAACCAATACCATTCCTGTTCCCCAGTTCATTTTCATAATCTTTGTTTTTTATAAGTTGTTAAAAGCCCTCATTGAGGTTTCAATTCCCGGTTTCGATAGCTAACGGGATGCCTCGAGTTTTTAAAAGTATTTTCCTCCCAAAGCTCTCAGTTCCTCAAATTCTCCCGCAGAGTTTCACAAATTTTATCCTTTGGTTGATTATTTTAAGACCACCCATTCAATATTCGCATTTCAACTCTTTAATTTTTAGTATCTTTTTTTTCTGATAACTACTCACTACTCACTAATCCCTACTAACCACTAACTCCTCACTACTAACACCTCACATCTATCTATAACTTCTTGGCCCCAGAAAATTAGTTTTAGTGGTTTCAATTAAAATATCACCACTATACACTTCTATCTTTATTTTATCTTTCTCGTTCTTAAGGGCACTTTGGTCTATCTCGATAAATAAGGTGCCTTCTGCCATCCCGCGTGCAGGAACAATAAGATCGCTTTTAACTGTTTCGATAATTCCTTTATGAGAAACTAGCTCAAAATGTATTTTATCAAAAGATTTGGAAGTTTTGTTAAGCAATTTATAAGTGTACACATTGCTAATTATAGTTCCTTCTTTGTGTTCATATAATTGCCCTGGTAACCTAAAAATATTGGCTTCTATATCACTTCTTAAAAACAACATTCCCGTTAAGAGGGAAACGAGTATAAATAGGACTGCGGTGTAGCCTTTTAGCCTGGCAGTAAATTTGAATTTGGTCTTTTTCTCAATATTTTCTTCACTTGTAAAACGTATTAATCCTTTTGGCAAGTCTACTGCTTCCATGATGTCATTACAGGAATCAATACATGCCGTACAATTCACACATTCCAACTGAGTACCGTTTCTTATATCTATTCCGGTAGGACAAACATTTACGCACTGAAAGCAATCTATACAATCACCTTTCCCACTAGCTTCCCTATCTTCATTCTTCTTGAATTTTGCCCGACCTTTTTCTTTTTCTCCACGTTTATGGTCATAAGCCACAACGATAGATTTGTTATCTAATAAGACTCCTTGTAATCTACCATAGGGACAAGCAATTATACATACCTGCTCCCTAAACCAAGCAAAAACAAAATAAAAGACCCCGGTAAAGATCACCAAGGACAGCAGGGTGCTAAGATGTGCTTCCGGTCCATCCATTACATAAAGCATCAGTCGATCACTTCCTATTAAATAAGCTAGAAATACATTGGCGATCAAAAAAGAAATCACAAAGAAAATACTCCATTTTATTCCTTTTTTCCTGATCTTCTCTGCATTCCATTCTTGTTTTTCTAACCGGATTTGTTTCCCACGATCACCTTCTATCCAGTATTCTATCCTTCTAAAAACCATTTCCATAAAAATGGTCTGCGGACAGATCCATCCACAAAATATTCTTCCGAAGGCCACTGTAAATAATGCGATAAAAATTACGCCAATCAACATAATGATCACGAACAGGTAGAAATCCTGAGGCCAAAATGGAAAACCAAAAATATTAAACCGGCGTTCTAGCACATTGAACATTAGAAACTGGTTGCCGTTAATTTTAATAAAAGGTGCGGACACCAAAAAAGCCAGTAAAATATAGCTTACATATTTACGATATTCGTATAGGACTCCCGAAGGTTTCTTGGGGTACACCCAGGATCGCTTTCCTTCTTCGGTCAACGTGCCTATACTATCCCTAAATCTTTCGTTCTCCTGCTTTTCCAAAATATTATCCTTATTTTAAAACCCTAATTGAGGGTTTAATTATCCGTCCCAAAAGCTATCAGGATGCTTCAAAATCTTGAAATTATTTTCCTCCCGAACCTTCGGGACATAGCTCTTGATCCTGCCCGTAACTTTCGGGCGGGCTTGCCCCGAGGTTCTTGATTTCTAATTCTATTATTTCACGCTCCGTAGAGATACAAAAGTCAAAACAGTTCCCAATGGGCTCATTTTCACAGTCCGGGGTGGGATTTTTTATTCCCCATCATACCCTATCTTAATTTCTACAGAAGTAGAATCTTTCATCCCCACTTCTACTTGCTCTAATGGCGCATCCGGGTCCACATACAATTCTCCTTCAGGTTCTTTAGGATCTGCCGGTTTGGTACCATGAAGGCTCAAAACGTAACTGGCCACTTGAGCGATTTCATCTGGCTTCAAATTGGTCTTCCAGGCAACCATTCCTTTACCGGGGCGTCCGCCTTCAGTAATCGTATTGAACACATTTTTGACTCCACCGCCAAGTATCCAATATGAATCCACAAGGTTGGGACCAATACCTCCACCGGCATCAACTTTATGACAAGCCACACAATTAGCTGTAAAAATTGCATTCCCAGCTTTAATATCGGTTTCTCCTGTTAGGAGTTCCACCGTATTTGCAGTTAATAATCCTTTCGCATTTTTCTTGTACTCATCCACTGCTTCCTGCGCTTCAGCAACTTCTATTAAATATTCTTCACGTTGGGTGGTGCCATCAAAAACATGATATTTAAACATATATACAAATGCAAAAATTATGGTGGCATAAAACCCATAGAGCCACCAGGGGGGCAGATTATTGTCCAATTCCCTGATTCCATCATAGTCATGGTCAAGTATTATTTCGCCTTCATTTTCAACAGGCTTTTTATCCAATAAGTTTTTATAGGCTTTTCTCCACCATTCCAGTTTCGCTTCTTTTTTAGAATTTTCTGTTAGATCGAATTGTGCTCTAGCTTCTGGTGTTAAACTTTTATATAAGACACTATGTAGTGCACCTGCAGATATTTCTATAGCGATAGCAATAAGAAAGACCACCCCAATTATTAACCAAAGAAATGGATAGACTTCAAACGCGTATTTATCATTATTTTCGAGACTTATTTCTGCCAAAACAATGGCCAATGCAACAAGGCCCACTACTCGTAATATGGAATAAACTAGTTTCATTATTAATTATTTTGAAGTGGTTTAGAATTATCTAGCTCATCATCTTTTTCCAGTGGAAGATTACTTACTTTATTTATATAATCTTTTTTCGCGGTGATTACCCACCAGAATAGGACTACAAAAAAAATGAAGAAAATTAGTAGGGAAACAAGAGGATAGATCCCTACACCATCTATACTTTCCATATGGCCTTTTACAAATTTAAACATTGCCTTATTTTTTTAATTATTAGAAATTTCCTGTAAGTCTTTCGCTTTAATATCGGTACCTAAACGTTGAAGGTATGCGATGAGCGCAACGATCTCTCGATTACGCATTTCGGTAAATTCCAGATCATTTTCTGAAGCGTACTTTTTATCGGCTTCATAAGTAGAAGCAAAATCTGGATCGGAATATAGATTCTCTTCTATTTTAGTCCCCTGCTCTAACATCCATTTTTCGGCATTGGCAACTTCTTCATCAGAGTAAGGCACGCCTAGCGTTTGCATAGCTCTCATTTTAGTTTGGGTGTCGCTCTTATCTAACTCATCTTTAATAATCCATTGGTATGATGGCATAATTGAACCTGCTGAAGTGCTTTGCGGATCGTACATGTGATTTAAGTGCCAGTTATCGGAATATTTTTGACCAATCCTATGCAAATCTGGGCCGGTACGTTTACTTCCCCATAGAAAAGGAAAGTCATAACGGTATTCTCCAGCTTTGGAATATTCACCGTAGCGCTCTACCTCACTTCTAAAAGGTCTCACCATTTGTGAATGACAACCCACACAACCTTCGCGGATATAAATATCGCGGCCCTCCAGTTCTAATGGTGTATACGGTTTTACGCTGGAAATTATTGGCACGTAGTCATCTACCAATAAAGAAGGAATAATTTGAGCTGCCCCTCCAATAAGGATAGCGATAGTGGCGAAAATGGTCAATTTAACAGGTCTTCTTTCTAACCAGCTATGGTAAGCTTCACCTTTAACACGCTTAATGGTTACACGGGTAAGAGCTGCGGCTTCAGCTAGTTCATCTTCTACTGCGCTACCTTGTCTTGCGGTTTTGATGATATTATACAACATTACGATCGCTCCCACGATGTAAAGACTACCTCCAATGGCACGCATCCAGTACATCGGTATAATTTCTGTAACTGTTTCCAAAAAGTTTCCGTAAGTTAAGGTTCCATCAGGATTAAATTGTTTCCACATAGAAGCTTGAAGGAAGCCGGCGACGTACATTGGTAATGCATACATAATTATACCCAGCGTTCCTATCCAAAAATGGACATTGGCTAATTTTACAGACCATAATTTAGTTTTGAATAATCTTGGTACCATCCAGTATAGCATACCAAAAGTCAAAAATCCATTCCAGGCTAAGGCGCCAACGTGAACGTGTGCAATAATCCAATCGCTATAGTGCGCAATGGCGTTTACATTTTTAAGTGAAAGCAAAGGGCCTTCAAAAGTGGCCATCCCATAACCAGTAATTGCAACCACCATAAATTTTAAAACCGGATCTACTCTAACTTTATCCCAAGCTCCACGCAAGGTTAGCAATCCATTGATCATCCCTCCCCAAGATGGAAAAAGTAGCATTATTGAAAAGGCAACTCCAAGGTTTTGTGCCCAATCTGGTAAAGAAGTATATAATAAGTGATGAGGACCAGCCCATATATAGATGAAGATGAGCGACCAAAAATGGATAATGGAAAGCCTATAAGAATAAACGGGACGATTTGCCGCTTTTGGCACAAAATAATACATTAACCCAAGAAACGGAGTAGTAAGAAAAAATGCCACCGCGTTATGCCCGTACCACCATTGTACAAGCGCATCTTGAACTCCTGAATACACAGAATAACTTTTGAAAGCACTTACAGGGATTTCAATATTATTAATTATATGAAGCACGGCAACGGTAACAAAAGTTGCGAGGTAAAACCAAATTGCTACATACAAGTGTCGTTGTCGCCTTTTGATCATGGTTCCTATAAGGTTTGCTCCAAAAGCAACCCATACCAATGTTATAGCAATATCTATAGGCCATTCTAGCTCTGCATATTCTTTAGATGAGGTAAAACCCATTGGGAGTGTAATAGCAGCAGCAACAATAATTGCCTGCCACCCCCAGAAGTTAAAATTACTAAGAGCATCGCTCCACATCCTTGCTTTTAACAATCGCTGACTGGAATAATAAACCCCTGCAAAAATGGCATTTCCTACAAAGGCAAATATCACTGCATTGGTATGTAAGGGTCTTAAACGACCAAAACTCAACCATGGAATTCCATCGGTAATGTTTGGAAATAAGAACATAAGGGCTAATAATAGACCTATGCTCATACCTATTAAACCCCAAAACATAGTGGCGATAATAAACTTCTTTACGACCTTATTATCGTAATAAAACTGCTGTAATTCCATAGTTAGTTGGATTTCTCTTTAGAAACAGATTGATTTTTATCTGGGTTAGGTTTAACTAGTTCGTCTTCAAAAAGCATACGAACTGAAGGAGTATAGACATCGTCATACTGCCCTTTTTTGACTGAAACAATAAATGCAACGAAGAAAATTAGAGCTACAACTACGCTTACTCCTAGCAACATGTAAATAATATTCATAGTTTTTTAATCTGCTGTAAAAGTATTTGGCTAGTCTACTTCAAAAAATGACCAAAATCATGTTTTGAGTTATATATGCAAAAAAATTTAATGCTGTTAAACCTCTAGATACAGTCCTATCACAGCTATTTCTTGTCTCATTTGTTGCAATTTTCTTAGCTTATAATTTATTCCATTTTTATAGTGAGCGATCGTTTTATTAATGATCTTTTCTAAGTAGGTAACTGCTGCTGCAAGTTGATTTGTAAGAGTTTTAAAATGATTCCCGGCTTCATTCTCTAATTCAATCCTTATGGTGTAGATCTCACTCTTGAGTCTATTAACAAATACTTCCAATATTTCAATTACAGCCAGAGACTTGGTTTTAGGATCGTTTGTTTCTAAATCTCTATATAAGAAATTCACTATTTCGATTGCCGTATAGTCCTTTTCCAGGAATAGGTTGTAAGTATAATTATGATGCTTCATATTTTTAATGTTTTAGATCCCTTGATATTTTTCTACTGAATAGGTGTGTGGCAACACTAGTAAAGACTACGATACTTATACTGCTCAACGGCATTAAAATAGCTGCTACCACTGGTCTTAAATGTCCTGTCACGGCAAAGGAGAGACCAATTAGATTGTACAGAAGTGAAAGCAAAAATGCCCATTTGATGATCTTGATCCCATTTTGAGACAGATCTATATAATCCTCCAAGTTTTTAAATACCGAAGCATCCAAAATTCCATCACAAGCAGGGGAGAAGACATTTATATCTTCAGAAACAACAATTCCAACATCACTTTGTGCTAAGGCTCCGGCATCATTCAGTCCGTCGCCAACCATCATTACAGTTTTGCCGTTTTGCTGAAGTTTTTTTATAAATTCAAGTTTATGTCCTGGTTGCTGATTGAAAAACATTTTAGTATCCCTTGGCAGCATGAGCTCTAAATTTTCACGCTCACCATCATTATCTCCAGAAAGGATGATGAGGTCTTTTTTAGTTTTTAGATCTTCGAATAATTTTGAAAGCCCTTCACGATAGGCATTGCTGAATGTAAAACAGCCTTTATAAATATTGTTACTGCTAATATGGACAGAAGTTTTCTCAGGTTTCTTCAGCTCGACTGAAGGATTGGAAATTGATTTGATCTTTACAAAATCGGCAGATCCAATTTTAAAACTGGTATCCTTATAGGTCGTTTCAATACCTTTTCCAGTGTGTTCCAGAAATTCATCGGGTGTAACAATATTGTTCTTTTTTAGAAGCTGATATAAGGAACGACTCAGTGGATGATTGGAAGCCCTTAGACTACCACCTAGTATTTCCTCTTCAGATCTGGTTAGTTCTATACCTTCATAAGAAATGCTATTTCGTTTGTTGGTAGTTATGGTTCCGGTTTTATCGAACACGATTGTGTCAATTTTCGCCATTTGCTCGATTACCGATGCTTCTTTCAAGTAAAATTTTTCCCTGCCATAAATGCGAAGAAGATTTCCCAGGGTAAATGGGGCTGCTAATGCAATAGCGCAAGGACAGGCAATAATTAGCACTGCTGTAAAAACATTCAGGGCTTTTGAAGGATCATAAATAAGCCAGAATATGCCCGAAAGTATTGCGATGCTTAAAACCGCAATGGTAAAACGTTTGCTTATTTGATTAGTAAGGCTTTGAAAGCTACTTTGCTTATTTTTACTAAAGATCTCATTACTCCAAAGTTGGGTAAGATAACTTTGCTTCACTGCTTTTAAGGCTTCAATTTCTATTATACCGCCTTGTTGACGTCCTCCGGCGAAAAGTTTATCTCCACTTTTTTTGACTACAGGCTCGGCCTCGCCTGTCACAAAACTATAATCTATAGAAGCCTTTCCTTTTATAAGAACAGCATCCATAGGGAGCAATTCTTCGTTTCTAATTAAGATACGGTCTCCTTTTTTTATTTTATAAACTTGGACCTGTTCTTCTATTGAATTAATTAAGCGAGTGACCGCAATTGGAAAATAGGATTTGTAATCTCTGTCAAAAGAAAGGAAGGCATAAGTTTTCTGCTGAAAATATCTTCCGAGAAGTAAAAAGAAAACCAATCCACTTAGGCTATCGAAAAAACCGGTACCCAAATTCAGAATAATTTCCGCAGAACTTCTTAAAAACAATACAGCGATCCCTAATGCAATAGGAACATCTATATTCAGTATTCTAGCCCGCAATCCTTTATATGCTGAAACAAAATAATCTGAACCCGAATAGAAGACTACAGGTATAGAAAAGCCAAACATCAGCCAGCGGAACAAAACTTTAAATTGATCCAGCCAAAATTCCTCTACCTCAAAATATTCAGGAAAAGACAGAAACATAATATTACCAAAGGCAAAACCCGCAACTCCTAATTTGTATATAAGGCTTCGGTCTATTACATTAGCTTTTTTATTGTAATTCTCCAGCGAAATAGAAGGTTCGTACCCAATTCTATTTAATAATATCACCAATTCCTTTAATGATATGGTATCTGAATTATAGCTTACCCGAATGGATCTTTTTGGGAAATCTACCTGAGAGCTCTTGATGGCATTATTTAATTTATTCAGATTTTCCAAGATCCAAATACAGGAACTGCAATGAATGCTAGGGATCACAAAGGAGATAACCTGAGTATCGAGATCGTTAAACTCTAATAATTTTTCTACGATATCTGCGTTGTCCAGATAATCATATTTCCCTTCTTGATTTCTAGGACTTGTGCCAGGAGATCTCTCCAAGTCGTAATAATAACTGAGATCATTTGAATTGAGAATATCAAAGACAGTTTTACAGCCTGAACAACAAAACGACTTTTCATCATAATGTATAATATCATCTATACAGTTTTCTCCACAATGATAACAAGTCACCATATTCTCTATAAGTTAGAAATGCGAATTTTATGGATTTGCAGACTTTAAAAAATGACGGCTGTCATATTATATTGAATAATGCTGGTAAAGGAGATCTTGTGAAATATCGTGTAATGTGACATTCATCATTATTTAGCAATTACTACTACCCCAACTTTGTATAGACTTAAAAACAGAATCTATATGAAAGCTTACAGCACATTAATAATGTTATCAGCAGTACTTCTTTTTAGCTTTGGAGTAAATGCTCAATCTTATAATCTAAATAATAAAACTTCCAGTCTTTTGATAGATGGTACTTCCAACATTCATGACTGGACAATTGAAGCGGAAAACACCGGCGGTTTGCTAAGCGTAGGTTTTGATGAAGGAGAACTCGAAGAGATCGAGAAACTTGAATTTACCGCGGTAGCTGAAAGTTTAGTGAGTGGGAAAAATGGAATGGATAAGAACACTTATAAAGCTCTAAACACAGATAAATATAAGAATATCACTTTCACTTTAAATAAAGTGAATGCTATCGAAAAACTTTCTGGTAACGAATATAAAGTAAAAACAACGGGAAGTCTTATGATAGCAGGGGTGAAGAAGGACGTCAGCCTCAATTTTAATCTCAATTGTGATTCGGATCAACTTGTTCTAACAGGTCAATATAAACTCAACATGACCGATTTTAAAATCGACCCTCCAACAGCTATGTTCGGAACCATTAAAACCGGAGAAGAAGTACTAATAAAATTTGAAACACATTTTAATAAATAAACCAAACCTCAAAATTAAATAAAGATGAAAAACATTATTCAATACTTCAGTTTAGCGCTTATGGTCTTATTGGCTATGCCAACAATGGCCCAGAGCCAAAGAGATTTTGATAACTTCAGAAATCCAGATCAAAGAGGGATTAGCCAATTTGAAGCACCAAAAGACAGTGTAACTAATTTTGACGGTCTTTATGTGAGAGTTGGTGGTGCATTTGCGCTTCAGTTTCAAGACATAGATCACGAAAATTCCGGGAATCTAGATACTCCTGTGCTACAGGAAATAGGCGGAAACTTTAACCTGGCAACTGCAAATTTAGATTTTGATGTTATGCTTTACGATGGCGTGCAACTTCATCTTAGAACTTACTTATCTTCTCAACACCACGAAGAAACCTGGGTAAAGGGTGGTTATCTACAAATAGATAAACTGGACTTTATAAGTGAAGGTTTTGCTGAAGGTCTTATGAAAAACATGAGAATCAAAATTGGTCATATGGAAAGTAACTATGGTGATGCTCACTTTAGAAGAACAGATAATGCCATGGCTTTATATAATCCGTTTGTTGGAAATTATCTAATGGACAGTTTTACAACTGAAGTTGGTGCAGAAGTTTATTATTTCAATAATGGTATTTTAGCCATGGTAGGTGCTACCAATGGTAAATTAAACCAATCTGTTACAAATCCAAAGTCTACCAGCCCATCTTTGCTTGCAAAAGTTGGTTATGATAATTTAATTAGTGAGGATTTTAGATTTAGATTAACAGGATCTGTTTATCATACTGCTCAAACAGGTAGCGCTTACTTATACAGTGGTGATCGTGCCGGATCACGTTACTACAATGTGTTTACAGATGTAGATGGTGGTGGAGATGGCTTTAGAGCCGGAAGAGTTAATCCAGGACTAAGAAACGAACTGACTTCTATTATGATTAATCCATTCTTGAAGTATGGTGGACTTGAATTCTTCGGGATTTATGAAAGAGCCTCAGGGAAATCTGTCAACGAAACCGACGAAAGAGTTTGGAACCAATATGCAGGAGAACTTATCTATAGATTTGGTGCAAAAGAACAATTATATGTTGGAGGTCGCTATAATGTTGTAGATGGAGAATTGGCTAGCGGACAAGATGTGAGCGTAGACCGTTTTAATCTTGGAGCAGGTTGGTTTATGACCAAGAATATCCTGACTAAATTGGAGTACGTTAACCAAAATTATAACGACTATCCTGTAGCAGATATTCATAGCAATGGACAATTTAACGGAATTGTTTTTGAAGCTGTAATTAGCTTCTAATATTTACATGATAATTTTCGGGTAGAGTTACTTAATACATAGTTTTTAAGTAGTTCTGCCCGAAATTTTTTCTGATAATTTCAAATCTATTAATCATGAAACGATTACTATTATACATGGTTTTTTTGCTTTCTGTAATGACGCTAAATGCTCAGAATGATTTTGAAAAGGTGAGTATCGAAATACTCCCAGAGAGTGAATTAATTATAGGCGGTAGTACAAATGTGAATAAATTTGATTGCCGTTTCAATATCGATCATATTAGTAAATCTATGATTGTAAGTTTTGCTCAGCAGGAAGAATGTTTTATTTTCAATGATTTTGAGCTTCAATTCCTTACCGAAGGTTTCGACTGCGGAAATAAAAGAATGAATTCAGATTTTCAGGACTTGTTGGTAGCAGAACACTATCCTGAAATTATGATCTCGGTAGATAAGGTTGAGTTTATTTCAGCAGAATATCTTAAAGCATTTATCACAGTTCAGATTGCCGGAAAAGAAAACAACTACGAATTACCGGTTCAAACCGGAAACAGTCGGTTCAAAGGAAAGTTCAAAATGAATATTCGAGATTTTGGTCTTGAACCACCTAAAAAGGCTCTCGGACTCATAGAAGTAGATGAGATGATAGAGGTACAGTTTGATTTGCTGACAAAAATATAATAGGACACATTAGTTTTCTTTAAGCTAAATGTATATCCGCTGTGCGTCCTAAAGGATATTCTGAACTTTAATAATGCTGAATTTTTGTTTCAACGATCCTAAAGAGAGTAAAAATTTTAGATTTATTCCGAATTTAAGAATATGACCACCCTTTAGGGCTGGGGTAAAGGCATATTCGGCTTTGAGATATTAAAATTAACTTTTAGGACTGTTTATGGATATACGTATTAAACTATAAAAACATAAAAAGTATTTATGAAAAATATAAAAATTGTTTCTCCTCAAGAAGCTGTTAAAGAAGTGAAATCTAAGCAAAGAGTTTTTGTTCAGGGCGCTGCAATGACGCCAAATTTATTGATAGATACTCTTTGTGAAAGATATAATGATTTACAAGATATTGAGATCTTTCATATGCATACGGAAGGGGAGGCCTGGTATACTAAAGAACCTTACAATAAAACATTTAAAACCAACTCCTGTTTTGTTGGCAGCAATGTACGGGGAGCAGTAAATTCAAATTCTGGATCTTATATTCCTATTTTTTTAAGCGAGATACATTTACTCTTCAAAAGAAATATCTTAGCCTTAGATGTAGCATTTATTCAGGTTTCCCCACCAGATGCACATGGATACTGCTCGTTAGGAGTTTCAGTAGACATTACCTTGGCTGCCATTCAAACTGCTAAAAAAGTTATTGCTCAGGTAAACCGACAAGTGCCAAGAACTCACGGGGATGGTATAATACATATAAGCCAGATAGATATTGCGGTAGAGGTTGATCAACCGATTCATACTTCCCATATTCTGGCTCCTTCTGAAACCGAATTGAAAATTGGAAGGTATGTAGCGGAATTAGTGGAGGATGGCGCTACTTTACAAATGGGAATTGGAGGAATACCCAATGTTGTTTTAAACAACCTCACCAACCACAAAAGGCTGGGAATTCATACCGAAATGTTTTCTGATGGGATACTTCCTCTAATTGAAAACGGAGTGATAACAGGAGAAGAAAAAACTGTAAAAACAGGTAAATTGGTGACTTGCTTTGCTATAGGATCTCAAAAACTATATGATTTTATAGACGATAATCCTATTGTCCATTTTAAGGAAGCTGCTTATACTAATGATACCGCTATTATAAGGAAAAATCCAAAAGTAACAGCAATTAATTCGGCGATAGAAATAGATCTTACTGGCCAGGTGTGTGCAGATACCATTGGTAAATATCAATTTTCAGGTGTTGGAGGTCAAATGGATTTTATGCGTGGAGCATCCTTATCTGAAGGCGGCAAAGCGATTATCACATTGCCATCTATTACCAATAAAGGATTCAGTAAAATTGTACCTTATCTCAAGGAAGGAGCAGGTGTTACTACTACAAGGGCTCACGTGCATTATATTGTAACAGAATACGGCGTAGTAGATCTCTTCGGAAAAAATTTAAAGCAACGCGCCAAAGCTTTAATAAGTATCGCCCATCCAAATTATAGAGAAGAACTCGAAAAAACCTCTTTTGAGTTGATAAAATAGTAAGGCTTAATAAAATTTTATTTTAATCCCTCATTGAGGGTTTAACCCGCCTGACCGGCTGGGCAGGTTCCCCGAGGCCTGCCCGATAAGTTCAGGCGGGCTTGCCTCGAATTTTTAAAAGTATTTTTCTCCCGAACCATCGGGACTTACCCCGTGGGCCCGACCGTACCGTTCGGGCGGGCTTGTCCCGAGGTTTTTGATTACTAAGCTGAACTTTCTTTAACCGGAATGAGTCAGCTTTTTTTTAGCCCTAACTGATCTCTGTCATATTTCTTGAGCCAACTAAAACTTAAATTTACCTATAATTTAAAATGCTAAAATCATGACAATTTATCAAAAACAACTATCAGAATTTAAACAGGATTATTTTGCAGGAGCAACAACGGGAATTCTTGTTTCCAGTTGTTTGGGTTCCATCGCAGCTATGCTTATCTTGATGAATGGTCATACTGTAATAGATATGATCCAGCTAGGGCTTGTTGTAGTTATTTGTATGTGGTATAATGCCTCTGTTCTTGCACAATTAAAAGCCAAATTTGTTTTTAATTCTTTAATTGCTAGTATCTTGGTTAGTACTTCATTTATACTTCTGAATATATTATAATACATGAAAGAGGATCTAAAGAACCGAGCAGATGTAAATAAACTTGTATTAAGCTTTTACAGTAAAGTCCGGAAAAATGAAGAAATAGGTTATTTTTTTAATAACATTCAAAATTGGGATGAGCATATGGAAAGGCTTACAGATTTTTGGGAAACGAACCTTTTTTATACTGGTGGGTTTCGTGGAAATCCCGCAATAGCGCATGCTAAGGTAGATAAGGAGCACAATAATAGTATTAAAGAGTATCATTTTGGAATCTGGATGAACCTCTGGTTCCAAACTATAGATGAGCTTTTTGAAGGAGAAATGGCTCAGCGGCTTAAAGATAATGCCAGAAAAATGTCTACACACCTTTTTTTAAGAATCTACCAAAGCAGACCTTCTTAAATTCCCTCTTCTAATATTTGTTTTTTTTTACTTCTGCTTTTGAAAAAGGATTAGTATTGTCAGGTAAAAAATTCAGGATTTCGGTGAGGCTAGAATTAACCTGGATTAAGACTTTTTTCAATGTTTAGGAGCTTGCTATTGGAACACAGAATTATTTTTTCCCTTTTTCAAAAATTTATACAGATTAAAATATTGGTTTTCAATTAGTTCTAATAAAGTCTTACGTCTTGAATCTAGCAGTGCAGCGATCTTATATCTTTTGTTGGACGACAATGAAAAAGAATATAAACTTCCATTATTATTCATGCAGAATCAAGATCGGTAATTTGTTACATATCTTGGAAAACAACCCATAACGGCTATTTAAAAGCTTATCAGAGATACTCAAATTCTTACCAAGAATAACAATAACATCAAATTTATCCTGAATTTCCAATAAAAAATCTGAGTTAAAAAATGCATTCTTATTTAAAAATCTATAATCCATATTTTCTTTAGAATCACTTTCCCATAATTCCTGGATCATTTTTTTCTTCAAAGCATAATTCTCATTCTCGTTAACATTTACTATGGTTAAACTCTCACTTTTCACATAGTTTCGATCTCTTAGAACCTGGAACGATTTTCTTTCTGAAAGGACAGAATAATCTATTGGTAAGATCATTCGTTTAGGATCAACAAAGTGTACCTTACCAGGTACTGCTAAAATATTACACTTTATTTTTTGAATTATTTCATATGCATGATTACCAAGTAAAGGATGCTTATGTTCTGTTTGACTAGCCGCACCAATGAAAATAAGATCTATGTTCTTTTCTTCAACACAGCGTCTAACAGCGGTAATTAAATTATCCAGTGATAGGTTAAGATGAAATTTATGTTCGGGATTGGTACTATAATTTTTTAAATTTTCTATGGCGGCATGCATCTTTTCAGAGATTAACAGCATTTTCTTGCCCAGCTTTTCGCTAGACTCCATATTGAAATTAATATCCTGAATATTAAGTAATGAAATTGTTGAGGGTGTTTCTCTTAGAAAATCTAATGCATACTTGCTGGCATTCTCCGATACTTCTGAAAAATCTGTCAGAATTAAGACATTCATTCGTGCTGGTTCTAATTAATTTATTCAAAATTAGAACAAGTGCACAGCCTTAAAAATGATGAAAATCAGTTACTGTCTTATTTAATCCCTCATTGACGGTTTAATTCCCCGAGGCTTGCCCGAAAAGAATTTCATTCAGGCCGGCTTGCCTCGAATTTAAAAGGTGTTTTTCCTCCCGAACCATCGGGACATACTCGTGGGCTAGCCCCGAGGTTCTTGATTGATAGTCCGCTTTTGTTCCACCGAGTAATTTTCAACTAACAGTACCCAATTTTTGTGTAATGTTGTCGATAAGTACCGGTTTTGTTTCAGCAACCTACTTATAAGGGGTTGAGACCCTGAAACTCCCGAGGCTTCGGGACAGGTTGACGTGGCCATTTCAAAGAAAATCAGTGTTTAATATTGGAAGCAAACCTGATCCATTAAATTATTAATCAATATTTCTTAATGCTTGTGTGTTAAGCAATTTAATGTTTCTTCCCTCAATCTCTATTAAGCCCTCTTTTTTAAATTCAGAAAGCGTTCTTATCAAACTTTCTGCGGCCATACCAGCTACACTAGCAAGATCGGAGCGGGATATCCGAATAGATTGTAAAGGATATTTTTCTATTTTTTCAGCAAAAAGTAGGATGGTTCTTGCGGTTTTCTTTCTAACAGAACCATATGCCATATTCATTAGTTGCTTTTTAAGCCCAACAAGATTGCTATTCAGAATTTCTAGTAGTTTTATACTTATATGTGGATTTTGAAGCAATATTTCGTATAAATCTTCTCGCGAGATGGCATAGAGCTCGGTGTTTTCCATTGCCGTGGCATAATCGGAATTTGAAGCATGAGGATCTTCACTAGCATTTCCAAGGAAATCACCAGATTTATATAGATATGTAATAAGTTCTTTTCCTTTATCATCATTATGGTGCGTTTTTACAACCCCATTTTTAACAAGGTAAAAGAAATTGGACTGTTTTCCTTTTTCGTATATAAATTCTCCTTTTTTAAAACTCAATATTGGATTGGACTCGAAATGTTCACGGAGCTCCGAAATATTTTTTAATTTCCCATTTTCCTCTGTTGAATTTTGATCTTTTTGAAAAGAATTTAAAATTGCAACTTTCGCTAATCTGCTTTCTATTGCACTTAATAGATCCAGCTCCTCAAATGGTTTAGTAAGATAATCATCGGCTCCCAGATCCATTCCTCGCCGAATATCTTTATGCTCTGTTTTAGCTGAAAGAAAAATAAATGGAATGTTGGCTGTTTTAGGGTTCTCACTAAGTTCCTGAAGCACCCCATAACCGTCCATTTCTGGCATCATAATATCACAAATGATAATATCTGGTAATTCTGCTTGTGCTTTGATACAACCCTGACGCCCATCATTGGAGGTCACGACTTCATACTCTGAAAGCTCAAGTAGTTCTGCCGTATTTTCACGTACAGTGACATCGTCTTCTATCAGCAATATTTTTTTCATCTAAATGCTATTTCCGGGGTTTGATATTGGAACTTCTATTTTAAATAGGGTTCCTTTATTTTCTTCACTTAAAAAACTTATTTGTCCACCCATATTTACCAAATGGGTTTTAGAAATATTTAAACCAATACCAGTTCCCTGATCCAGCAAAGCATTTTCTGCTCGAAAATATCTCTCAAAAATATGTTTTTGGTCTTTTTTTGGGATTCCTCGTCCCTCGTCTTGAATATTAAAAAATATTTTACTGTCTTTTAGTAATACGTCAAGCTTAATGGTAGTATTTTCAGGGGAATACTTAATAGCATTTCCTAAAATATTTGAAAGTACTAACTCCAGAATCTTTTCATCCTGATAAAGTTCTTCATCTTTAATGTCTTTTGGATATAAGATTTCCTGCCCATCCTTCAAGGTGACATTTGCGTTATAAACTACTTCATTTATGAGCCTTTTAAGGCTAAATGAAGCATATTTATATTGGCCTTTCCCACTGTCTAGCCTTTCTATAGATAAGAAATCATTCAGGATATTATTAAGATAATGCACCTTATTACGAATGGTGCCTAAATGTTTCTCCCGCTTATCTTGCTGCTCATTTTCAGTGTATTTTTCGGCGAGTGTAGCAGAGGTAAGTATTCCACTTAAAGGAGTTTTAAATTCATGCGAGACCAGGGAAAGAAATTTTGTTTTTAATTCACTAAGCTCCTTTTCTTTTTGAAGAGCATCTTTAATTTTTTCTTCTGCAGCTTTCCTTTTTGAAATCTCATTTTGAAGATTCTTATTCAGTTCTTCTAATTTATTGATGCTTTCACTAAGCTCACCTGTTCTGGTTTTTATTTTTTCCTCTAGATGAGAGTTGAGGTCATGTATTTGGCGCTCGGTTTCCATTCGTACGCTAATGTCTATTATTAGAGACATCACAAATTCTTGTCCATCTTTCTTAAAAGGGTTTAGGCCTGCTTCAACTGGAAATAAGGAACCATCTTTTTTAATTCCATGAAGGACCCTACCATGACCCATTTGCCGTTTCTCACTGTGTTCTATAAAATCCTCGAAATGGTGATGATGATTCGTATGGTATTTAGTGGGAATTAATAAATTCAAGTGTTGTTCGTTTAACTCCCCTTTTTCATATCCAAACATATTTTCTGCAGCTACATTTACCGCAACTATGTGTTGGGTACTATCAACCACAATGATCCCTTCTGAGGCAGCCTCGAATAAGATATTGAAAATTTGACCTTTATCCTGAAATGTTTTCTGCAAAGATTTGAATATTATAATTTGGAGTAAAGGTAAAGATTTAAAGCAGGATTGAAAAAATCCGCTAGCTGTAATTTTTTATGATTGCATAGGAATGAAAATTATAAATACAGAGATGTTTTTACAGGTAACTATTAAAATGTTTAAGCTACTTTATAGAGGTTAATTATGCCTTCTAAATATATTAAAAGCACTCGTTTTTAGTAGAACTTTTTAAGCACGAACTAAGCCCATTATAAATAGTTTAGCCTTATTTTTTAAATTTTAAAATTTATGTTTAAAATAAGACATCTATAAATAGTGTCGAAATTTATACGGTTTATCAGTAAATTAATAGCAAGCCAAGTCTTGTTTCTTAAAGCTCAGCGGTCTTTTGACTTTAACCAGATATTACTGATTTAAAAAACAAGTTGTAATATTTAAGAATAATCACTCCTTAGTATCTCCAGTTTCCTTTTCATAGAACTCTTCAAAGGTACTATCGGGTTTATAATCTTCTTTAAGAACCTTATACACCGTAATTATTAATAATAGTTGCCCAAAACAAACCAGATAAAAAACAAGAGGAAAAGGAAAGTTTAAAACTGAAATAATCGCGACCAATACTAGCACAATACTGGTTAAAACTAGAAAGAAAATACCAGAGCTTTTCATTTTTATTATGAAGTTAAGAATATCTCTAACATTATATTCTTAAGGTTTCGCTAAAAAATCATCTAATAAATTTAAATATCTCGCTTTAATCATTTTGAGATTATATCTTTTGAGAAGTTCAGATAATAGGTTTGAGAAAAATCAAAATATTGTGGCTATACTTGTTTGGAATCGAAATTATCTTATTCCGCAATTCGTGAGTTCAACGAAAATTGGTCACTAATTAAATTGCAATCCAATGATAGCTCATCGAAAATGTGATAAGAATTTTTTATTCTTCCCCCCAGTAGGCCTTTACAAATATTATTATGGATGTAATTTGCCTGGTTATGGACAAGGTATCTTACATTAACTCCGAGAAAATTTTGAGTATGTAAAGTAGGATGGATACCGGTGGAATAAGGTATTAACTAATAGGAATTAAGTGCTATTTCTACCATTTCACCCAGTTTTTTTTCTCGCATCTCTGGGGAAACCTTATCCCCGTTTACAAGGGAGTCTGAAATTGTGAGAATAGATAAGGCATTTACTCCATATTTTGCAGCGAGGGTATAGAGACCTGCTGTTTCCATTTCTACGCAAAGTACTCCATAGTTTGCCCATTTTTTATAGTATTCAGGATCTTCATCATAAAAAATATCTGAAGACAAAACATTCCCAGCTTTAAAAGCTATTCCTTTCCCTTTAACATGGTTCACTGATTTCATAAAAAGATTAAAACTCGCTGTTGGCGCATAATCTCCACCATCAAACCTGGACCGGTTTAAAGATGAAGTGGTTGAAGCCGACATCGCAATAACAAGATCGAGTAATTTCATATCTGGCTGAAAAGCTCCTGCACTTCCTACTCTAATAAGGTTTTTTACAGCATATTCATTTACCAGTTCATGAGCATATATCATTGCTGAAGGGATACCCATTCCTGTACCCTGAACAGAAACGCGTTTCCCCTTGTAAAAACCTGTATAACCAAGCATCCCTCTAACATTATTATAACAGATTCCATCTTCAAGAAAGGTTTCAGCAATCCATTTTGCTCGCAATGGATCTCCCGGTAACAATACCGTTTCAGCTATTTCTTCTTTTTTAGCTTCAATATGTAAACTCATTACTTCTAAGAATTTTAATCAATTATTTTATTTTTTTAAGTACTTCAATTTCTGTTTTCCCCTAAGCTTATAGGTCCTCTAAGTCTTGATATTTTCCTTTTACGGTTTCTGTTTTAACTTAATACGCTTTCTCAGGCTTTTTAAATACTTTATAAAATCAACTAAACTGTCATAGAGAATAGTTGGGTTTCCGGCTTATTTCTTTGTAATCGCATATCAAAAGCCATACATATATTTCTCACAAATGGTTTTCCGTGTTCTGTGATTTTTAAAAAATTAGTATCGAATTCCACCAATCCATCATCATACATCTCTTTTAAAGAATGTATAACCTCTGGCAGATCCTCAAAATAATCTTCCCTCGTGAACCAAGTTGTTTTAAAGTTACACATAAGGTTAAGGATGTGTTTTCTAATTACCAGATCCTCCTTTGTAAGAATATGACCTCTATATATCGCGGAAATGTTATTTTCAATCAAATTCTGATATTCCTCCACTCCTTTTACATTTTGAGCAAATCCGTACCAGCTGTCACTTATGGCCGACACTCCAAGTCCTATCATTACTCGGGTTCTGGAGGTGGTATAGCCCATGAAATTTCGGTGCAATGTTTTGTTTTCAATAGCTTGGTAAAGACTATCTGTGCAAAGCGCAAAATGATCCATTCCGATCTCAAAATAGCCAGCTTCTAGCAACATTTTTTTACCAATTTCGTATTGTTCACGCTTTTCCTCTGCAGTTGGAAGATCTTCGTCTTTATAACCGCGCTGGCCATTCCCTTTTATCCATGGTACATGAGCATAACTATAAAACGCAATTCTGTCTGGTAATAATTCTTTTGTACGTTCTATGGTATGAACAACATGTTCTTTAGTTTGAAAAGGCAGACCAAAAATAATATCATGACCAACAGAAGTAAATCCAGCTTCCCGAGCGTCTTGTGTAACTTTCTTTACATTTTCGAAAGGTTGTACCCTATGAATAGATTTTTGCACCTTTTCATTATAATCCTGAACGCCATAACTAACCCGTTGGAATCCTAATTTAGAAAATAAAGATAAGTGCTCTTTTGTAGTATTATTGGGATGTCCTTCAAAACTTAATTCTGTATTTTCTGCTTTATTTGCAATTCTAAAAATGCCATCTAATAGTAAGTTTAAATTGTCGATAGAAAAAAAAGTTGGTGTGCCTCCACCCAAATGTAGCTCTTTTATAACCGGCCTTTCACCCAAAAGATCACAATACATTTCCCACTCTTTGATTACAGATTTGAGATAAGGTATTTCTACGGAATGATTTTTAGTAATTCTTTTATTACACCCACAAAAAGTACAGAGGCTTTCGCAAAAAGGAAGATGGATATATATGCTAATTCCTTCAGAGGTATTACTTTCTTTAAAACTTCTTATTAAAGTTTCTTTATAGGACCTTAATGAGAATTTTTTATTATCCCAGTAAGGGACAGTTGGATAACTAGTGTATCTAGGACCCGCAATATTGTATTTAGAAATTAAATTTGAACTCATAATTATTCCTATTTAGAGTTTCAAAAATAATAAGGTAGTATGTTAGATAATATGAGGATTGTCAGGTATGCTAAAGTTGAATCCCTCATTGAGGGTTTAACCCGCCTGACCGGCTGGGCAGGTTCCACGAGGCCTGCCCGAAAAGAATTTCATTCAGGCGGGCTTGCCTCGAATTTTTAAAAGTATTTTCCAAGTCATACCTCATGGGCTTGCCCCGAGGTTCTTGAATTCTAATTTAACTCAGATTTATATCATTTTATGGTGATGCCAGAATTTAGCTCTTTAACTGTAAATTTTAGCGGTTTTATATAGAGGTTTATTTTCAATATCTATTTCCATTATATTAAAAACTGAATAAAAAACAGATTGTGAATATCTATTATCAGGATTATCGTCAATGCTTATTTTAAAATTTATATTTGGCATCCAAAAAATAAAGATATGAGCGCAACTTGGTATGAGTGTAAAGTAAAATACAGAAAAACACATGATTCTGGAGAACAAAAAGTAACTACAGAAACCTATTTATTAGATGCAATTTCGTTTACAGAAGCAGAAGCCAGAATTAATGAGGAGATGGCTGCTTATACTAGTGAAGAGTTTCTAATTACAAATATAAAAGTGGCTAATTTATCTGAGGTTCATCCTTTTGAAAATTCCGATAGATGGTTCAAATCTAAAGTTTCTCTAATTGCATTAGATGAAAATAGCGGAAAGGAGAAAAAAACCAATATTTATATGCTGGTGCAGGCTAATGATGTAAAAGAGGCTTTTGAGAATACTTCTCAGGCAATGGATAATACCATGGGAGAGTATTCCATTCCTGCTATCACAGAATCTCCAATTCTAGATGTGTTTCCATACTTCTCTGGAGATGAAGAAAAGTTAGAAAAATTTAATGCTACAGAAAAATCTGAAAATAAGGAAGAAAGCCTCGTGGAAGAGACAGAACTTAAATAATTTTCTATCATAGCATTTTAATCCCTCATTGAGGGTTTAACCCGCCTGACCGGCTGGGCAGGTTCCCCGAGGCCTGCCTCGAATATTTAAAAGTATTTTCCAAGTCATCTCGTGGGCTTGCTCCGAGGTTCTTGATTTAATATAAAAAACACCTCTTGATTTTAAGAGGTGTTTTTTGTGTTTTCAGGTTCTAGCTAATTGTTGCTATAGATCCTGTTGTTGGATTAAATCCTAAATTTAGGAGATAATCCTATTTATCATAAATAATGCTTACTTTTATAGCTTCAGAATTTATGAAATGAAAGATAAATTATTTGCAATTATAGATGTGGAAACCACTGGTGGTGGGATCAATGGAAATAGACTTACCGAAGTTTGTATTGTGCTACTTAAAGGTGGAGAAATTCAAGATAAATATACCACGCTTATAAATCCTGAAAAGCACATTCCTGCCCAGATAACCGCACTAACGGGGATCGATAATGAATTGGTGGAGAATGCTCCAAAGTTTGATGAAGTTGCCAAAGAGATCGAGGAGTTTATGCGGGATGCTATTTTTGTAGCTCATAATGTGAATTTCGATTATAATGTGCTTCGCAATGAATTCAAGCAATTGGGCTTCGATTTTAATCGAAAAAAATTGTGTACAGTTCGTCTCTCCAGAAAACTGATCCCGGGATTATTATCTTATAGTTTAGGGAGATTGTGTGATTCTATAAATATTCCACTTACAAATAGGCATAGGGCAGAAGGAGATACAGATGCTACAGTTATCTTATTTCAGCGCTTATTATCTTTAGATACAGATGGACAGATTTTTAATTCTTTTTTACATGCACATTCCAAGCAAGCGACTTTACCACCACATCTTTCCGCTGAAGAAATTCATGAGTTGCCAGAAGAACCAGGGATTTATTTATTTAAGGATAAACAACATAAGGTAATATACGCGGGAAAAGCAATCAACATTAAAAAACGTGTCTTATCACATTTTTACGATAAGATGTCCAAAGAATACCTCTTGGGGCAGGAGACTTACCATGTAGATCATGAAAGCACAGGGAATGAGTTAATAGCCTTACTCTTGGAAGCAGAATATATTAGGAAACACTATCCAAAATTCAATAGTGCGCAAAAGCGTCCAGGGATAACTTATCAAATCATTAGTTATATTAATCAGCGTGGAATAATTCAGCTTGGAATCGGCAAGACAAAGAGAATACAAGATTCTGTTGGCACCTTTTATAATCGGTCTTTAGCGACTGAAAAGCTGGAGCTCATATGTAAAAATTTTAAGCTATGCCCCCGATATTGCACTTTACAGAGCAGTATGGAAAAATGCTCACATTACAAGTTGAAGAATTGTGAAGGGGTTTGTGATGGCAATGAGTCTGTATCAGATTATAATTTAAAAGTTACTGAAGCTATAAATAGTCTAGGCCAAGAAAAACCGACGTTTGTGATCCGGGAAAAAGGAAGGCGTTTTGAGGAGGATGCTTTTATTCTAGTGAAAGAGGGAAGATATCAAGGTTATGGTTACTTAGATTCTGAAGTTCAAATAGCATCCATTGAAGATTATGAGCCTTTTCTAAAACTTCAGGAATCCACTTTTCATACCCATAAAATATTAAATAGTTATTTGAGGAAGTATGGAGAGAAAAACGTGTTTTATTTTGATCAGTTGGAGTATGCTTAAAAAAGCTATTTAGTGCTGATTCTTTTTGGTTAATTTATTGGGTCTAAAATATTATAGACTGGAGTTTTGCCGTGCCGCAAATATTTTTAGATGTAGATGTGTAGGTGTTTTTAGTAACGTGCACTATAGGTGCTATCAAATTGAATATTTTTAAGAAAGTTTGCATCAAAATTATCTTCGATTTTTTTTGGGAAATGTAACTAATAACTCAAAAAATTAATACCCGTGAGTTTTTCAGACTCTTCCCACAAACGTTTTGCAACTAGGACATCATAAGCCTGAGATTCAGCTTTTGCCAATCCAGGATTACCGTTCATTTCCATAAATCCTTGTGGCCCGTAATAATCGCCTCCGTCTACGTTCTTACCTAAGCTTGCCAATAAGGTTGGTTTAGCTGCATTTCTTGGAGAATGTGTAACTAATAGTAGAAAAGGAGTTAGAAGTATGGAGGCCAGTTTTGGTAAATGTCTTGCCAATTCTGTATTAGAGGCACCAGGATGGGCTGCTATAGAAATGGTATTTGTTTTTTTATTAGCCTCCAATCTTCGTTGTAATTCTTTTGAAAAAATTAAACAAGCCAATTTACTCTGCCCATAAGCACCAAATTTGGAATACTTCTGTTCACTTTGCAAATCCTTAAAGTTGATTGAAGCATTTTTATGTGCAATGGAACTAAGAGATATAATTCTGGAATTTTCAGTTTTTGTGATTATATCAATTAATAATCCTGTTAATAGGAAATGCCCAAAATAGTTTGCAGCCATCTGTAATTCTAACCCATCTTTAGTTTTTTGATAAGGTGGCATCATCACCCCGGCATTATTTACTAATAGATCTAAACTACTATACATTGCAAGAAAGGACTTCACAAATTCTCGAACAGAATCTAATTCACTTAGGTCTATTTCTATAATCTCCAACTTGGCTTTTGGAACTTGTTTCAAAATTTCATCTTTGGCGCTTTGTCCCTTATTCAAATTACGGCATGCCATTATTACTTTAATCTCGTTTTTTGCAAGTTCCAATGTAGTTTCAAAACCTAGTCCGGCATTAGCGCCGGTAACAATGGCTATTTTCTCTTTTTGATTTGGAATGTCATCAAGTTTTAGAGTAGACATATTATTTGTAATTTAAATGTAAGTACTTATTTATCTTTTATTAGATGCACTTCTAAAAGCTTCCTTTGCGAAAGTTTATTTGCTACATCGAATATTTTCTCCTGTAAATTAGTCATATTAATAAGTAATTCATGCAAAAAAAGTTGATCTGCTTGATTTGCATATTTCTCCTTGTTTCTTCAAATTGAGAGAATAAATGATGTGCTAACAGGAGATTTTGATGCTCGTTTAAAAAGGAAAGATTGTATTAGATAAGTTTCAGGATCAGTTATTAAGAATACCTCTTATTTAAAAAGGGATATAAACGGTATTAAATATTAAGTATATCTTTTTTAATTCAAATTCAACTTGGAAATAAAATTATCATGAAAATTGGATACGATTTCTTTGATTTAGTGGCATTCAAAATAAAAACTTTTAAAATTCCAATAGAGAAATGCTATTATGACTGATATTGAGGAAACTTATTTAAATAGAAAAAAAACCTCGAAGAAATTTAAAATTCTTTGAGGTTTTACTTTTTTACAGGCTGTACAATTAATCTGTAATATTGATTTTAGCCGTCATAGAACTATGAAACTGGCAATTATAAAATAAGGTGTCTGGGGCATCTGCGGGTACTGTAAAAGTTATGGTTCCTTGCTCTGCGCCATTATTAGTAACACCATTGCTATAGGCATTTGCGTTGGTGTTCCCTTGAGCAGTTTTAATAAAGAAAGGATGTCCTGAAGCATTTACAACAAATTCATAAGTTTCTCCACGCTTTAAAGTAAGTTCAGGGTTATTTGCATCTGAGAAGCTTCCACCATTGAATATATATGCTGTTGTTCCAGTATTAGTTACATTAAAAGAAGTCGCAGAAGCATTTTCATCTTCACCTTCATTAGAACCAATATTACCTTGAGCGACCAAAGTTCCTAATTCCTCTGCACTAAGATGAATATTTACATAACCATCGTAAACTAAAATGGCCTCGTAATTAAAGCTAGATCCATCATCGAAAGCAGCGATATTAGTTTTTCCAACACCAGTATCACCATTTACAGGATTCAAAGTAACTACAATATCACCACCTTCTTCAGCCGTATTCATATGGATGTGTCCAGGATACATTGCTCCGGCTGTTGTATTCTCCAAGTTTACTGCGGCTAAGGCATCGCCATTTTTTCTCTTAGAAAAAGTAATATTTCCACTAATATCTTGAAAGTCAACGCTTCCTAAATCGTAGGTTTTAGTTTCTCCTGTTAATTCATTTTGCCCTATATCGCCTTGTGCAACCAAAGTCCCTAAATCTTCTGGACTCAAATGAACATTTACGTAACCATCAAAATTTAAAAATTCAGAATAAGAGATGGCTGTGCCATCATCTAAAGTTGTGAAATTAGTAGAACTTTTTCCAGTGTTTCCATCTATTGCCTCTAAGCTAACGGCGATATCACCACCTTCGGCAGCCGTATTAAAATGAACATGTGCAGGATGAACGCCGTTACTTGGCGTATTTTGAAGATTCAAATCTAATTGAATAGAATTATCAGAGAATTCAGTTACTGTTACAGTTCCTGAAATATTTGGATCTGCTACAGAAGATAGGTTGTAGGATTTTGTATTTGCCGTAGCAGTTGGTTCTTCTACAATTATTTCTTGCATAGCATCATCGTCGTTACTACAATTCACAAATAAAATTGTTGAAATAAATAGTAAGCTAAAGAGTTTGATTTTTTTCATGTTTTCTATTTTGTTTAATTATTGAGTTAAAAGATTAAACATTCTGAATTCCAAATAAACGAATTCTTTATTCTTAATTTGGACATTCAGTTGATTTTTAACAAAAGATTATCCTATATAAATTTTCCGATTAAAGGATAGATAAGTGCTCTCTGAAAATTTCATTGAAAAATTTTAGAATAGAAATGTAAACTGCAATCAGCTCACCATTTCTTCATGTGATCTTTATGATATTTTCTCTTCAGCCGTATATTTTATATACGAGAAAAAAACTGGTTAAGTTTGAAATACAAATAAATAGATAGTTTATTTTAATTTATAAAATTGCCTAATTTGCAGCTTAAAAGATAATTGCTTTTTAGAGTCAATTAAGGTTTGGGTAAGTACCCTCTACGAATTTCATTAATAAAATATAACATAAATGCGAATTGCAATCCCTTCCCTGTTTCTTCTAATGAGCTTTTTCTTGATTGGTTGTAGTGTACAAAAGATCGAAAATGTTCCCTATTTACAATCTACTTCAAATAGTAATTCTCAGCCTAGCTTAAATATTTTCACTCCCAAAACATCCAATTCAGAAAACAATACTGTTCTGGTTTTTGTTCATGGCGGAAATTGGAATAGTGGGAAAAAGGAATTGTATGATTTCTACGGAAAAAATTTCGCGAAGAAAGGTATTACCACTGTTGTGGTAGGATACACCTTAAGTCCTGAAGCAGATTATAAAGTGATGACCACTCAAGTAGCTGAAGCCATTAAGTGGACTCAAAGAAACATTGGTGAATATAAAGGAGATCCTAAAAAACTATTTCTAACAGGTCATTCCGCTGGAGGACATCTGGTTGCTTTAGCTACAATGAATGAGGAATATGGAATTGAACCATCTTCTATTTCTGGAATAATCTTAAATGATGCAGCTGGTCTGGATATGCATCACTATCTACAACAATATCCACCAACAACTACAGATAACTATCTCAGCACTTGGAGTGATGATCCAGAAGTATGGAAAAAAGCTTCACCAATCTTTTATGTGTCTGAAAACACTCCAGAGATCATGATGTATGTTGGTGAGAAAACCTATCCTTCTATTAGGGTGGCAAACAAAAGGTTTTTGGAAGCATTAAAACCATTTCAACCAGATCTGGAACCAATACTTTTAGATAAGAAGCATATCCCAATGATGACTCAATTTCTCTGGCCGTGGAATAATAGATATCAGGAAATGGTTAGGTTTATGAATGACAATTAACAATTAGCAATAACCAATTATCCAAAACTTATATAGGGTAATTATATATTGATGTCATTATTTTTCTGCTCTTTTGCTTTATTCACTATAGCTTTTAGGCGTTCTTTATGTGCCTCTTTTTCTTTACGAAGTTTATTCTTCTTCCTATTTAGAAGCTTGGTGTGTTTTGCTTTATTCTGAGTGTTCTTTTGAGCTCCTTTTTTGGCCATTTCTGCAATAAATTGAAAAGGATAAATATACCTATAACTTTTTTTATTTTCAAACCACAAACCACAAACCACAAACCACAAACCGCAAACCACAAACCACAAACCACAAACCACAAACCACAAACCTGAAACCTCAGACCTCAATCCTGAATACGGAAAACGGAAACATTAACCAACAACCTCCAAACTGCTATATCCTTGTCCGTTTCTGGTGAGTTTTATCTGAGTTGCTATTCTTTCTTTTAAAGAGTCTACGTGGCTTATAATGCCTATAGTTTTAGAAGATTCTGCCTGTAATCTTTCCAAAGTATCTAATGTCTGATCCAGTGTTTCAGGATCCAGCGTCCCAAAACCTTCATCTATAAACAGACTGTTTATTTCCACATTTTTGGAAGCCAGATCACTTAAAGCCAAAGCGAGGGAAAGACTTAAAATAAAGGTTTCTCCGCCAGAAAGTGTTTTTACAGAGCGGCGTTGCCCACCCATATGCTGATCTATAGCTACTAATCCGTCGTCTTCATCTGTGGTAGGCTTGTCTATAAGATATCTATCACTAAGATCTTTCAGTCTAATATTTGCTAAATGTAGCAATTGAGATAAGGTAAGGTCTTGCGCAAAATCGTTGAATTTCTTCCCTGTTGCATCACCTATCAACTCATTTAATAGAGTCCAGCGCTTGGTTTTTTTCTCTTTCTCGGCAATGTCAAGTTTTATAGATTGTAATTTTGCTAAAGACTCTTCATGGTTCTTTAAAACACGTTCCAATTCCTTGCTTTCGTCTTGAAGTGACTTTAACTGCTGCTGTTTTGTGTTTAACTCTTGCTGAAGCAGATCTGTAGTTGCTACTACATCTTTAGTCTTTAACTGCTCTAATTGTGTAGATATCACCTTTAAGGTAGTGGTAGCCGATGCTATTTCTGTACGTAAGGAATCACGTTCTGTTCTAAGGTCGTTAAATAGCGTATCACTTAATAAAGCTGCAATTGCCTCAGAAATAGTAGAAAAACCTTTTTCTAGTAGCTCCTTTAAAAGTTGTGGTTCTAATTCTGTAATCTTGCCTATAAAACCGCTTCTTTTAGCCTCGCTTACTTTAAACACTTCAGCTAGATGCTCTTTTTGTTGGTTCAATTGGATCCATTTTCCTTCTAATTCTCTACAATCTGCATGAATATTTGCTCCTGTATAAAGTTTATTTAACTGCAATTTTAATTTGCTGCCATCATTTAGAATTTCCTGCATTTCTTTCAGGATTGGAATACCTCTCTCTATCTTTTGGTAATTGGAAAGTTCCTTTTCGTAAGTCTCCAGATTATCAAGTTGCTCTTCAAAATATGAGATCTTAGTATCCCAATCTACTTTTTCTTCTACTTTATAGTTTTTAAAAGTGGCAGTAAATAACTCCTTTTTGGACTCTAATTTCTCTTCCAGTTCTTTTATCTCAACCTCTAAAACAGCTAAGCTTGAAGTAGCTAATTTTAACTCAGAATTTAATGTTGCCATTTCCTTGGTAGAGGTCATTAAACTATTTTTAGCTGCTGTAATCTGCAGCTGAAGTTGATCATCTTCTTTAGGGAGATGTTCTGTATAAGGATGATGTACTGCTCCACAAAGCGGACAGGGCTCGTTGTTTATCAGTTTATTACGGTAATCTTCCAGTTGAGTGCGCATCAACAAATTCTCTTTTTGTAATTCTAAATTATCAAGATTCTTACTTTCAATAGTGGTTCTAGAATCTAATAGCGCTATTTTGTTAGGCAAGTCTTTAGTAATAGGAAGAAGTTGCGCTTTTTCTTTTAATTTATCGGCATGGGAAAAAAGCAGTTGCTGCAATTCTATTTTGAAATTTTTGGCTTCACGGGTTTCTTCCAGATTTTTTCTAATATGAGTCCTTTCCTTTGGAATGTCTTGAAGTTGAAAATCTTTTAGTTTAGACTTGAGATCTTCAATTATCTGTGTCGAATTTTGTTTTAAACTATCAAGTTTTTGAAGGTCTTCTTCTGGAGAATCTGTAATTACCAATGGAACTTCTTTCAACTCCACTCTTAGTATTTGTTGTAAGTTTTTCCATTCCGCTCCTTTTTTATTCCGTTCCTCAAGCAGGCTGCTCACTTGAGAACTAAATTGCTCTAAGCTTGAGGCAACTTCATTAGCTATTATTGGCTTTTTAATGAATTTCTGAATGTTAGTCAGCTGGGTGGAAATATGCTCTGTATTCTTTTCTTTTTTCTGCTGAAGCAATTCACGTTCTTTATCTAAAGAAGCTATTTCTATAGACCATGTTTTCCAGTTTCTTAAATCTTCTGAAACAGATAGAAGTTTTTCATGTTGCAACAATTGCAAACCTTTTATACTATCAAAAGATTTTAATTTTTGTGAAGCTTGATTAAGCTTAACCTTGGTTTTTTCTACTTCAGAAGTTTGCAAAAGAACTTCCTTTTTTAGTTTTACTTGCTCTTCCTTAAGTTTAACTTCCTTAACTAATGGCTCACAAAAGCTTGTTTTTTCCAGAAACTCCTTTTTAAAGGTATCCAGATTTTCAGGACTTAATAATTCCTCTTCAATTCTCTTAATATTGAAAAGTTGCTCTTTGATATCCGCATTACTGGCTCTAAATTTTTCGTAAGCTTTTATTCCTAGTTTTCTATAGATCCCGGTGCCGGTTATCTTTTCTAATAATTCCCCTCGTTCATCTTTTTTCGCTCTAAGAAATTGTGCGAAATCTCCCTGAGCCAAAACCACAGATTTTATAAACTGATTGTAATTAAGCCCAATTAATTCTTCATTTTTGCCTGGAACATCAGATTTCTTTAGGTCTAAAATAGCTCCGTTTTCTACAGAAGAAATTTCCATTTCATATTCCCGTAATTTTTCATTTCTATTGGTAGAAATACTCCACTGAGAGCTAAAAATTCCATATTTACATTCGTAAGTAACTCTTGCAAAAGCTTCTTTCTGATTGCGAGTAAGAATAGCACCTTTATTCAAGATCTCAGATCTTGAGATCTTCCCTAATCTAGGAACCTGATTAAAGAGAGCTAAAGAAATAACATCTAATAAGGTTGATTTTCCACTTCCAGTGGGTCCGGTTATTGCAAAAAGAGAGCTTTCTGTAAAAGGTGAATTGGTAAAGTCTATTTGATGTTCCCCTCGAAGGGAATTTATATTCTGAAATTCTATTTTTAAGATCTTCATTGCTTAGAGTTCGTTTGGAGTTTCTTGTTGTTGTAAGTCTTCCATGAGTTCATCGAAAGCGCCTAAAATCTCCTTGCTTATATCTGTTTCATATGGTTGTTTTGCTAATAATTCCAAAAACACTTCTCTAGGTTTTAAATCTTCTAATTGGGTTGTGCCTGCATATAATTCACTAGCACCAGATAGTTTATTTTTAAAGTTCACACGGCTTTTTACAATTTCAAATCCTGGACTATTAAAATTTTGGATCAGCTTATCCAGTTCATATAATTTAGTTGCATCATACTGCTCTTCAATCATTTCTAATTCTATCAAATTATTCAGAGAAGAATTATTAATCAGCTGCGAGAGTTTAGTTTGAAGTTCATTAAGATCTCCAGTTAGCTTCAGTAATTTTCTAAAAATGGGAACTGGGATACTTTCCGGAATCCAGGATTTTCCAGAATCCAGTATCAGAACCCTTTTTTCATCTTTACGTTCACTAAAGGAAAGTGGAATTGGGGAGCCACTGTAATAAGTTGGAACTAGTCCGTTCACTTTTTGAGGTTTATGAATGTGACCTAAAGCGATATAGTTGAAAAAATCTCCAAATTGAGAAGCTTGAAAAGCAGCTTGATTTCCTATTTGGATATCGCGTTCACTTTCTGAAGTTTCCACTCCTGCAGCAAACAGATGGCCCATTGCCAAAGCTGGAATACTTGGGAATTTGTCATTGCAGACTTCCGCAGCACTTAAAAAGGTGTTTTGGATCCCCATTTTAATTGACTCTAATCTGTCATCATAAGTGTTGCCATCGGAAACAGAACGAAGATTGGCATCCCGCAAATAGGGGAGTGCTGCAACAACTATTTCTACTTCTCCCGATCTTCCTTTAATGGGTATAATACATTCTTCAATATTTTCACGTAGACTACCAACCACATGCATTTCCAATTCCCGCAGAATCTCCCCCGGAGCATCCAACATAGCAGGGGAATCATGATTTCCACCGGTTAAAATGATCTTACAATTTAGATTTCTTAATTTTAATAAGGCCTTATAATATTGCTTTCTGGCTTCGGAGGAAGGATTGGCAAGGTCAAAAACATCTCCTGAAATCAGCAGTAATTCTATTTCATTCTTTTTGATGCAGCTAAGCAACCAATCTATAAAAAGATCGAAATCTTGGGAGAGGTCGTGTTTATGTAATTTTTTACCAATATGCCAGTCGGCAGTATGAAGTATTTTCATTAGGGATCCGTTTTATATGCAGAAGATGCATTTTTTTCGAATTTTGAAAATACAATATCTGAGAGATTGGTACAACCCTAGAAGTGAATCTTTTTCCAATTTTATACAAACTATCCTGCTTTTACAAATGGTTGTACTAATCTTGAAGTAACGAACTCTTTAGATGATCAAGTAATTATTAATGGGCCTTTAAGTTTTCAGAATAGGAATCATTGTATAAAAAAAGTCCGCTTTCAAATTTTACTAGGAAAACGGACTTTTCGATAATAGATAAGTATAATTGTATGGTAAAAAAGTTTAAACTGAATTATAAGTGGAAATTCAATCTTTGACTTATATCCAACAACAGAGCGGTCTAACATAATTCAAGTTATCAGTCTCTATCCCACCACACTCCTACGCTAATTGGTTTTAGAACTTTGCTTACTTCAGTTCCATTTCTAGTTTGTTCAGAAGAAGGATATTGTGCTCTTCGAACCCATTCACCATTAAGATCTTCATTGTGATTAAAAGGTAATTCAAGCCCTATAAAAACATTGGGATCAAAATCATACCTTCTTAGATCTACAAAGGCTTCTGGGTTTAAAAAGGTAGCAATATACTTTTCTTTCATTATAAGTGCCAGCGTAAGATTTTCTGATCCTACAGCTACGGAAGCATCCCCCAAATAAGCAGCACTTTTTGATCCAGATACTCCCAGTTTATCCAAATTTGCCTGGATTCCTTCTAAATATGCTGTGTAGGCTTCAGCAGTACTTCCCTCTGAAGTTTCGGTTCCACCATTCTGTAGAAATAATGCTTCGGCTTCAATAAACTTCAGTTCAGCATAGCTTCCCATAATTATTGGAGCAGTTTGGGAAGAATAAAAATTATCTGCCCCAAAATTTGTGTTTGCACTAATATTATCATCTTCCTCAGTAGCTCCAAATTCATGAAAACCGCCAGTCCCATTTAAAGCGCCAAGATATTCTGTATCGTCTTCACCAGTTGTGGTGATAATTGGCAATCTGGGATCTATTTCTATAGATGAAAAAGGAATTGACGTACCATCCATTAAACTTACTATTTGATCTGAAAGTAAGACCGAAAAATTACCTGTGTTATTGGGCAATACAACTCCGGCATACCACGGATTAAAATTACGAGTGTTATACATTAACTGATAATCGTCGGCATTGCTGGTAAAAGATTTATTGGCATTTGCCAATGCTTGCGCAATTGCAGTAGTCTGATCCACTTCAGTTAAATGTATTGCATATCTGGCCTTTAAAAAATATGCTGCTTTTAGCCATTGGGATAGATCACCATTATAAATAAGGTCTTCTTCTCCAACTGCTGAAGTATTCCCCGAAGCACCTAAAATTTCTATAGCATCATCTAACAAAGTATTTATTTGATTATAGACCATTTCTTGAGAATCGAATGATGGAGTAAAATTTTCTTGACCCATTGTTGCCTGTGATGCAGGAACATCTCCCCAATTATCTGTAGCTAGCCCAAGGTTTGTAGCTTGTAAAATTTTGGCGATCCCAATATATGCAGGTAAATTATCTCTTTCAGCTAGGGAAATAACTGCAGCCAGGTCTGGAAGTGCCTGTAAATAAATTAAATTCCAAGCTCCACTTAACTGGGTTTCTTCTTGGGTATCTGCACTTGGCTCGAAATAGGAAGCTATTTGCTGTGAATATTGTGAAATCCCCAATGCTGTACTATAATATGCGTTGGAGGTATTTACAATGGAGGTTGACAATAGATCTTTTGCTTCTAAATTATCCAAGGATTCTTTATTGGGATCTATATTGTCTCCCAAATAGTCATCGCAAGAGTTTAAGGTTGTAATTGCGATCAATGTGAGTATAATATATTTTATGGTTTTCATATTCTAAAAGTTTAAGTTGATACCAAATAAATAAGAACGGGTATTGGGAATATTCAAGCCAGTAAATCCATAGGCGTTGGTACCGGCGCTAAATTGACTTCCTTCAGGATCATAGCCTCTAAAAGTAGTGTCTATCCAGAGATTGGTTCCTGTAAAACTTAGGCTTAGACTATTTAAAAATGTAGGATCCAAGATCTTGCTGGAAAGATCGTAGGATAAGGTTACATTTCTAAGTCTCCACCAGGAAGCGTCCTGAACCAGGATTTCTGAAGCCCTGTTATAGATGGAAGAACTGCGGTAATAATCTTCAGTAATTACAACTGGGATGTTGTTTGGAGTTCCATTTTCCAATACCCCGTCTAAAACAATTTCTTGATCCCGTAACTCGGTTATTTTAAGAACTCCATTTCTAATTCCATTTCGCTGGCCAGAATCATAAAGATCCCCTCCTTCTTTTCTCTCCAATAAAAAAGATAAAGAAAGCCCTTTGTATTTAGCAGTACTGCTTAAACTCCCCAACCAATCTGGTAATGCATTTCCAACTTTTACCCTATCTGAAGGACTATCTGCAACTACCCTCGGAAAACCATCTTCCCGGATAATCCTATTTCCGTTTTCATCGCGTTCCCAAACATAGCCAAAAAGATCTCCTGGTGCTCCACCAACTTCCAGCTTGGAAATGACCCCGGCAAAGCCGCTATCTGCAAAAATTATTTCTTCTATGCCCTCTGGTAGCGATAGAACTTCAGAATCTACTGTAGAAAAGTTTAATGTGATGTCCCAATTAAAATTATCTGTTCTAATAGGAACTATATTCACCAATGCCTCAAATCCTTTATTTTCAATTTCACCAGCATTTAAGACAAAGGTGTTAAATCCAGAACTTTGGGCTACAGGCACTGGTAATATTTGATCCTTGCTTTTTTGGGTATAATAGGTAAGATCGAAACTTAATCTATTTTCAAAAAATTTAAATTCAGCACCAAATTCCAGAGCGGATGTTCGTTCTGGTTTTAACTGATTAGAACCACCTTCACTATCCCTGGAAAATCCATCTACTGTGCCAAAAGGAAAATTTGATGGATTATCATAATACACTCCCACATATGGAGGAGCATCTTTACCTACTTCAGCATAAGAAGCCCTTAATTTGGCAAAAGTTAGAAAGTCAGGTAAAACTCCAGCATCTCTAAGGCTTTGAGAAAGCACATAACTTAAATTAAAAGAGGGATAGAAAAAGCTTCGATTAACTGTTGGTAAGGTAGAAGACCAGTCATTACGGCCAGTTATGTTTAAATAAAATGTATTTTTATATTCCAATCTAAGATCTCCAAATAAACCGCTTATATTTCTTTCGGTACCGGCTTCATCTGTAAAAAAGTTCGTGGCTTGTCCAAAAGCTCCCAAATTGATGGGGTCCAAACCCTCTGCACGAGTGGTAAGCCTTCTAGTTTCAATATGTGAAATTTGATTTCCTGCCAAAAGGCTTCCTGAAAAATCTTCATTAAATTCATGAGAAAGTGTTACAAAAAGATTGGAAGTCAGTTCATTATAATTTAGAGCTTCTTCTACAATAAAACCTTGGGTAGCAGATCCCGCATCTATGTCTGGTGGAACAAATCTTCGTCTGGAATCATGGTAATTATCTATCCCAATTTGGTATCGAACGCTCGCCCAATCTGTAAATTCATAATTAAATTGAGCATTTGCCAAAATCCGATCTACTTGACTATCTAAATAACTATTTTCAGCAAAATATCTGGGATTATCTATAATTCCTGCTGTGTAATTTTTTTCATCTCCATTTGGAAGTAAATAATTATTTACATCAAAAGTCGGAGTCCAATATGAAAGGGAACTCATTATGGATTTATCACCTCCATTGGGCAATCTTCCTTCAGAACGAATGTAAGTGATAGAAGGATCTACCGTGAACTTATTTGTGATATTTAAAGAGCCAGTAAGTTTGAGAGAGGTTCTATCAAAATCTGTATTTGGGACGATTCCTTTATCATCCAGTCTGGATATCGAGCCAAAATAAGTATAGCTTTCTCCACCACCACTTGCATTAAATGAATTATTTAAAGTGATTCCGGTCCTAAAGAAATCCCTGAAATTATCATAAATAGGTTCTCCTTCAGCATACTCTGGGCCTAAACTCCAAAAACCAAAAGTCCTGCCATCATTATAATCGTAACCACTTGGTGCATTATCATTAGGAACAGAAACAATTTCCCCACCACGGCCTTCTCGCCATTTGGTTTGTACTTCAGGAACAATGCTTACTTCGTTAACTCCTAAAGAGGTTTTAAAACTATACTTGGTTACTCCACTCTCCCCTTTTTTAGTGGTTATTATTACCACTCCATTTGCAGCTCTTAATCCATATAATGCTGTAGCTGCAGGACCTTTTAAGATAGTAACACTTTCTACGTCATTTGGGTTTATATCTGCACCTCTATTGGTAAAAGAAAACTGTTCTGCACTAGAAGGTGCATTGGAACCTGTACTTGGCAATAGACTGCCCGTAGGTGCTTCATTGCTTATTGGAATTCCATCTATTACAAATAAGGGTTGGTTATTGGCATTTGGATTCAAAGAGGTGATTCCTCTAATAATAATGCTGGATCCTGCGCCAGCCGCCCCACTACTGGCATTAATGTTTACACCGGCTACTTTCCCCTGAAGTCCACCCAACACATCTGTATTATTGTTTCTAGTTAATTCTTCGTTATTGACTTCTTGCACAGCATATCCAACAGATCGTTTTTCCTTTTTAATCCCGAAGGCGGTTACAATTGCCTCATTCAATAACTCTACATCATCTTGCAGTACAACATCCAATGTAGGACTAGGGCCAACGATCGCGTTTTGAGTACTCATTCCAATAAAAGTATATCTCAGGGTATTGCCCTCTTTTGCTGAAATAGAATACTCGCCGTTAAAATTGGTGGTGGTACCCTTATTAGTTTCAACAACTATAATGGAAACTCCTGGCAGTAAGGTTCCATTAACGTCTGTAACTGTTCCAGAGAGCGTTTGGGCCATAGAGAAATAGGAACACAAAATTAAAATTAGTCCAGTAAAGATTTTTTTCATAATTCGGATTTTGGTTAATTAAAAATATTCAGTTGAATCTAAAATGCTTTTAAGCAAAATGAATTTATTCAGCCTTGCAAAAAAAAGCGAAGTATGTAGGGAGCGCAGGTGTAAATTAAAACACCTTGGTTTTCTAAAAATAAGAAAAATTTTTGAATTGAGTTTTTTGAGGATTCTCCATAAATTTAATACTAAAGCCTTAACACTAGCCTCTTAATAGCCCATATTTAATAATTGCTAAAATGAAAACTCGCAATATTATTAAAATCTGACTTTAAACTTTCTCAGATACACAATTCGGAATGAGAATGATTTTAATCTATTAGATTCACAATAAAATGTTTAGGGTGATTTTTTAGTTTTATTTAATATACTTTTCACTCCATCCTCTCAAAATTCAGCATATTTAATAGTAGTTTTATGGATGCAAAAATAAATTTTAGAATTCGCGATGTATGGAGAACAAGAGAAATTATGTGATAGATTTTGATAGCACTTTTACTCAAGTAGAAGCCCTAGATATTCTTGGAGAGATCTCCCTTATTGGAGATAAAAACAAAAAGGAAAAACTGGAAGAATTAAAATCTCTTACAGATCGCGGAATGGAGGGTGGCTTGTCATTTAGAGAATCTCTAGTGCAGCGTTTAAAATTATTGAATGCTAAAAAAGCACATCTTGAACCATTAATAGAAACCTTAAAAACTAGAATTTCTACCTCATTTGTTAGGAACGAATCTTTTTTTGAAGAGAATAAAGAAGATATTTATATCATTTCCAATGGTTTCAAAGAGTTTATAATTCCAATTGTAAAAGAACTTGGACTTAAAGCCGATCATGTTTTTGCAAACGATTTTGTTTTTGATGACGCAGATAATATTATAAGTTTTAATAAGGATAATGTTCTTTCTTCTAATAATGGCAAAGTAGAACAGCTAAAATCGATGGATCTACAGGGAGATGTTTATGTAATTGGAGATGGCTATACAGATTATGAAATTAAAGCAGCAGGCCTAGCAAATAAATTCTATGCTTTTACAGAAAACGTAGAAAGAGATAGCGTTTTGAAAAAAGCTGACCATATTACACCAAGTTTAGATGAATTCTTATATATGCATAAAATGAATAAAGCTATTTCTTATCCTAAGAACAGAATAAAGGTGATGCTTTTGGAAAACATCCATCCAGATGCTTTGAAAATATTAAAGAACGAAGGTTATAATGTTACTATATATACCGGCGCGATGGATGAAGAGGAATTATCTGAAAAGATAAAGGATGTTTCAGTTTTAGGAATACGTTCTAAAACCCAGCTTACCAAAAAAGTTTTAGACAATGCAAATAGATTAATTGCAGTTGGAGCTTTTTGTATTGGAACTAATCAGATAGATCTTGATGCATGCTTGGAAAAAGGAGTGGCAGTTTTTAATGCGCCCTATAGCAATACTAGAAGTGTAGTAGAATTGGCAATAGGAGAAATTATTCTGTTAATGCGGAATCTTCCAGATAAGATCTCCAAAATGCATGATGGGAACTGGGACAAATCTGCCAGTAATAGTTTTGAGATTCGCGGAAAAAAACTAGGAATTGTCGGCTATGGAAATATTGGTTCTCAACTTTCTATTCTTGCTGAAGCCATTGGATTCGATGTTTATTATTATGATCTGGTTGAAAAATTAGCTTTAGGGAACGCAACAAAATGTAGTAGTCTAGAGAAATTGTTGAAGAAATCTGATATTGTTAGTTTACATGTAGATGGAAGAAAAGAGAATAAAGATCTTATTTCTGCAAAACAGTTTGAGCAGATGAAAGAAGGGGTGATCTTACTAAATTTAAGTAGAGGCCATGTGGTTGAGATTGAAGCTCTTCAGCAAAACATAAAATCAGGGAAAGTAAGGGGAGCAGGAATAGATGTTTTTCCGGAAGAACCAAAAACAAATAACGACACTTTTGAGTCAGCTTTAAGAAATTTACCAAACGTGATCTTAACTCCACATATTGGAGGTAGCACAGAAGAAGCACAGGTGAATATCGGGAATTTTGTTCCTGGGAAGATTATAGATTATATAAATACAGGAGGAACAACCAACTCTGTGAATTTCCCTAATCTACAATTACCTATTTTAGAGAATGCCCATAGATTAATCCATATTCACTTGAATAGACCAGGGATCATCGCTAAAATTAATAAGATACTTGCGGCTCATGATATTAATATTGTGGGACAATATCTTAAAACCAATGAGACAATTGGATATGTAATTACAGATATAGATAAGGCTTACGATACAGAGGTTATTAAAGAATTGAAAAAGATAGAACACACAATTAAGTTTAGAGTGCTTTATTAATGACTATATTAAATTATTCTGAATGACGCTTAATAATGCCTTAAGGAAGTATACAGAAAAGTACCAGTTTCTAAATGTCCCGGGGATTGGGGATTCTGGAGAAACTCATTGGCACACCAATTGGGAAAAATCCTTTCCAGAAATTAAAAGGGTAATTCAGAAAGATTGGGAAAATCCAGATAGAGAAGCTTGGGTTAAAAATTTAGAAACTTATATTCAGAAGTATAGCGAGAAACCTATTATACTAATCTCACATAGCCTTGGTGGTGGTGCTTTAATTCATGCCGATCATTTGAATAAACTAAATGGCGTAAAAGGGGTTTTTATGGTGGCTTTACCAGATATAGAACGGGATGATTTTCCAAAAGAATGTTCAGGTTTTGTACCGATGCCGCAAATTAAATTTTCTATCCCTGGGATCATGGTCTCTAGCGAAAACGATGAGTGGTGCGCTATAGAGGTTGCTGAAAAATGGTCTGATTGTTTGGGCATCCCCCTTATAAATATTGGAAAAAAGGATCATATCTGCGGAGCGAAAGAATTTGAAATCTGGGAAGAAGGAAAAGAATTACTTGTGAATTTTTTGGATTCTTTAAATGATTGAATCAGTGAAAACTAATTCTATTTCATCAATAATATTTTACTTTTAAAAAGTAGTTTAAATTGCTTTTTTGCATTCTTATACACAAGACTTCTTTCTACCTTATTATTCAACTAAAAACCCTAATTTTGCAGCCTAATTTAAGATTAAAGTCGATATGGGCAATATAGTAGCCATTGTGGGAAGACCAAACGTAGGTAAATCCACTTTTTTTAACCGATTAATTCAACGCCGTGAGGCTATTGTGGATTCGGTAAGTGGGGTAACCCGAGACCGTCATTATGGGAAATCCGACTGGAATGGTCAAGTATTCTCCCTTATTGATACTGGTGGATACGTTAAGGGTAGTGATGATGTTTTTGAATCTGAGATAGATAAGCAGGTAATACTAGCTATAGAAGAAGCAGATGCTATTATCTTTATGGTAGATGTAGAATCTGGAGTTACTGGGATGGATGAGGATGTGGCAAATTTGCTTAGAAAGCAAGATAAGCCAGTATTGTTAGCTGTTAATAAGGTAGATAATTCTAAAAGACTGGAAAATGCAGTAGAATTCTATTCTTTAGGATTAGGAGAATTATATCCAATTGCTAGTACAAGTGGGAGTGGAACTGGAGAATTATTAGATGCATTAATAGAGATATTGCCAGAATTAGAAGATGAAGAAGAATCTGAATTACCACGTTTTGCTGTAGTAGGAAGACCAAATGCAGGAAAATCTTCTTTTATAAACGCATTGATCGGGGAAGAGAGATATATTGTAACCGATGTTGCCGGAACTACTAGGGATGCAATTGATACAAAATATAATAGATACGGATTCGAATTTAATTTGGTAGATACTGCCGGAATTAGAAGAAAATCTAAAGTAAAAGAAGATCTGGAATTTTATTCTGTAATGAGATCTGTTCGGGCTATAGAAAATTGTGATGTGTGTCTTATTATTTTAGATGCAACTAGAGGTTTTGACGGTCAAGTCCAAAACATTTTCTGGCTTGCACAACGTAATAGAAAAGGGATCGTGATCTTGGTTAATAAATGGGATTTGGTTGAAGATAAGGAAACCAATACCATGAAAGAATACGAGCGCAGAATTAGAAGTGAAATTGAACCTTTTACAGATGTGCCAATTGTATTTATTTCGGTATTAACTAAGCAAAGAATCTTCAAGGCGATAGAAACTGCAGTTGAAGTATTTAAAAATAGAAGCAAGAAAATTAAAACTAGCGAGCTTAACGAGCGCATGTTGCCAATTATAGAAAGTTATCCTCCTCCGGCTTGGAAAGGGAAATATGTAAAGATCAAGTTCTGTATGCAATTGCCTACTCCACAGCCTCAGTTTGCATTTTTCTGTAATCTTCCGCAGTATGTAAGAGATCCCTATAAGCGTTATTTAGAAAATAAACTAAGAGAAGAGTACGACTTTAAAGGTGTACCGGTATCTGTATATTTTAGAAAAAAGTAACTTTTTCTAAAATCTAAATTCAATAGAAAAAATCCCAAGAGTTTCTCTTGGGATTTTTTCTATTTAAAATGTTATCGCTTTAGGTTTTTGTTTTAAAAATTAAATAGAACAATGCTATTTTTTAAGATTCCGAATATTTAAATTCTGCTAACTGCTAACTGCTAACTGCTAACTGCTAACTGCTAACTGCTAACTGCTAACTGCTAACTGCTAACTGCTAACTGCTAACTGCTAACTGCTAACTGCTAACTGCTAACTGCTAACTGAGTAATTACCAGCTTCCACCGGCACCACCACCACCAAAGCCACCGCCGCCGAAGCCACCGCCAAAACCGCCTCCTCCGCCACCAAAGCCACCGCCACCACCTGAGCTACCGCCACCAAAAGCACCTCTTCCAAGACTACTTAAAATAATAGCATCTAATATTGTGCTTCCCATTCCGCCTCTGCTTCCCGGTCCGCCTTTATTGTTTCGATTCTTTTTTGCCAAGGAAATAAGAAAAATCACGAAGAAAATTCCCATCACAATTAAATTGATAGGGATCCCTGAAGGTTTATTCTCCCTTACCGGAGAACCTTCAAAACTTCCGTCTAAAACTTGAAATATTGCAGTAGTTCCTTGATCCAATCCACCATAAAAGGATCCATTTTTAAATTCAGGCAGTATGATGTTTTCTATAATGTCTTTTGTGTTGAAATCGGTTAAATACTCTTCTAACCCATACCCGGTGGTGATCCATATTTTTCTATCTACTTTAGAAAGCAAGATCAGTAATCCATTATCTTCTTTAGCTTGCCCTATTCCCCATTCTTGCGCCCATTTTGGAGCATATAAACCAATATATTCTCCATTTAGGGATTCTATTGTGGCAATTACAATTTGTGTGGAAGTTGTATCTGCGTAATTAATTAGTTTCTGCTCCAGTAACTGCTCTTCAGAAGGAGTTAGCATATCTGCAGAGTCATATACACTTGTTTCCTCTTTAGGTTTGGGTGGAACATCCAATTGTGCGACCGCATCAATTGAAAATGAAAGTAAAAATAAAAAAGTTATTAGAAATGAAAATTTGGAATTCAGCATTTATCCTTTAGATATAGTGTTGGAGAGTTCATTTGTGCCATCTTCGTTCCAGGGAAAATGTGTTTGTAATTCTTTTCCGGCTTTTAAGATTCCATCTATAAGACCTTGTTTGAAATTACCGGATTTAAATTGGGCAACAATAGCGTCTTTAGTGCTCTCCCAAAAATCTGTTGGAACAACTTTGTTAATACCGCTATCCCCATAAATCACAAAATCCCGATCTTCAACCGCAACGTAGATAAGGACTCCATTCTCTTCTTTTGTATTATCCATTTTTAAGAGATGAAAAACTTCCATGGAGCGTTCGAAAATATCTGTAGCTCCATGGGTTTTTTCTATATGTACGCGGATCTCTCCGGAAGTAGCTTTTTCTGCCTTCCTTATCGCTTCAACAATTTCCTCTTCATCTTGTTTGGTCAAAAAATCTTCTACTTTACTCATATTAAGATCTATTTAAAATCGAATTCTACATCTGGAGCATCCTCAGATCCTTCATCGGCTTCGTATCTCACCATCTGGTCAAATCCAAACCAACCTGCAAAAATAGTATTCGGGAATTGTCTAATGTACTTATTGAATTCAGTAACAGCTGCGTTGTAGCGATCTCTTGCTACATTAATTCTGTTTTCTGTTCCTTCTAATTGAGATTGTAACTGAAGAAAGTTTTGATTGGCTTTTAACTCAGGATAACGTTCTACTGTAACTAAAAGCCTTGATAAAGCTGAAGAAACGCCACCTTGTGCTTGTTGGAATTGAGCCATTTGTTCTGGAGTAATATTGGTTGGATCTATTGTTACTCCCGTAGCCTTAGATCTAGCCTCAATAACATCTGTAAGTGTTCCTCTTTCGAAATCTGCTGCCCCTTTTACAGTGTTTACCAAGTTGCCAATAAGGTCGTTTCTACGTTGATAAGAACTTTCCACATTGGACCAAGTCTCTCTAGCATCTTCCTGTTTTACAATTGCTGTGTTGTTAAATCCTACAGTGGTACTGTAAATTATAATACCTAAGACAATAATTGCAATTGTCGGGATAAGCCATTTTTTCATGTTATAGTTGATTTTTGATTTTTGTTAATTCAGATTTTACGGTCTGTAGTTTACGTATAATTTCAAAGTTACTAAGAGTTTTTTTCTTTTCTTCTTTTAAATGAATTTTTGCTCCTTCTAATGTAAAACCCCGCTCTTTTACAAGATGATAGATAAGTTCAAGATTTTTAATATCCTGAGGCGTAAATAGCCTATTGCCTTTCGCGTTCTTTTTTGGTTTTAGAGCATCGAACTCTTTTTCCCAAAATCTAATAAGCGAGGTGTTAACTCCAAAAGCTTCGGCAACTTCGCCGATAGCATAGTATCTTTTTTCCGGTAGGTTTATATGCATTAATCCAGAGATTGGTTTTCTTGTTGCGCCTTGATTAGGACCTGATCAAATTCCTCGGGAGAAAGATTTCCGTAGTAAAAGTTTATAGGATTTATTCGATCTTCATTCATAAAGATCTCATAGTGTAGATGAGGGGCTTCTGATCGTCCTGTGCTTCCCACAAATCCAATGACATCCCCGCGCTTCACTTTTTGACCCTTACGAACATTATATTTATACAAATGTCCATAGAGACTGGTATAGCCATACCCATGATCTATTCTAATATGATTTCCATAACCTGTAGATCTATTATCTGCACGTTCTATACGACCATCTCCGGTAGCATACACCGGCGTGCCTCTTGGTGCAGAAAAGTCCATTCCATAATGAAATTTTTTAACTTTAGTAAATGGATCATTTCTCCATCCATAACCAGAAGCAATACGTTTTAAATTTTCATTTTTCACAGGTTGGATAGCAGGAATTGCTGCTAGTAATTTTTCTTTTTCTTCAGCAAGAACTGCAATTTCATCTAAAGATTTAGACTGTACTACAATTTGCTTGGAAAGAATGTCCATTCTACGATTTGTTTCTGTAATTAATTTAGAATTTTCGTATCCTTCTAAATTTTTATAACGGTTAATCCCTCCAAATCCAGCTTTACGTTGTTCTTCTGGAATGGGATTAGATTCAAAATACAATCTATAGATGTTATTGTCTCTGTCTTCTACATTAGCCAAGACATTCTCGATCTGATCCATTTTTTTGTTGACTATATTATATTGTAATTGCATGTTTTGCAATTCTCGTTTGAGAGCCATTTCATTGGGCGTCTCTATTTGAGGAATATTAATATAGATAACCAATAAAATAAAACCAGCTAGAAAAGCTCCGGCAACTCCAATAAGAGCAAAACCGAATTTTCTTCCACTTTTATGTGCTATTTTTTTATATGAAAGTGTTTCACTATCGTAATAATATTTAACCTTCGACATATATTAAAATTATGCTATTTTTGCGAGTATATAATCTTGCAAAAATCATGCAATGGGTAATGAGTAACGAACAAATATAAAAATTGTTTTCTCATCCTCCAATTAATTAATTATTTGACTTTTTTCAGCATATGAAATCTCAAGAGATACGTTCAAAATACCTCGAATTTTTTCAATCTAAATCCCATGAAATTGTAGCATCTGCTCCAATGGTCATTAAGGACGATCCAACCTTGATGTTTACCAACGCAGGAATGAACCAATTTAAGGAATATTTCCTAGGAAATACCGTGCCAAAACATAATAGAGTTACAGATACTCAAAAATGTCTTCGTGTTAGCGGGAAACACAATGATTTGGAGGAAGTTGGGATGGATACTTACCATCATACAATGTTCGAGATGCTAGGGAATTGGAGTTTCGGAGATTATTTTAAGACAGAAGCAATTCATTTTGCTTGGGAGCTCTTAACAGAGGTTTTTAAAGTTAAAAAGGATCTATTATATGTTTCTGTTTTCGAAGGATCTTCAGACAATGATAATCTGGGATTGGACCAAGAAGCATATGATCTTTGGAAAGAAATTGTTCCTGAAGAGCGAATTATCTACGGTGATAAAAAAGATAATTTTTGGGAAATGGGAGATCAGGGACCATGTGGACCATGTTCTGAAATTCATGTGGATCTTAGAACTGAAGAAGAAAAAGCAGCGGTTCCCGGAAGAGATCTTGTAAATGCAGATCATCCTCAGGTGGTAGAGATCTGGAATCTTGTTTTTATGGAATTCAACCGAAAAGCTGATGGTTCACTTGAAAAGCTTCCAGCGCAACACGTAGATACAGGAATGGGCTTTGAACGCTTATGTATGGTGCTTCAGGATAAGAAATCTAATTACGATACCGATGTCTTTACTCCGCTAATTTCCAGCATAGAAAAGGTAACAAGCTCAACTTATGGGGAATCTGAGAAAACAGATATTGCGATAAGAGTAGTTGCAGATCATATTCGTGCAGTTGCATTTTCTATTGCAGATGGTCAATTACCAAGCAATACTGGCGCAGGATATGTAATAAGACGTATTTTGAGAAGGGCAATTAGATATGGATTTACCTTCCTTAATATTAAGGAACCTTTTATCTATAAATTGGTTGCCACTTTAAGCAATCAAATGGGAGAAGCTTTCCCAGAGCTTAAATCTCAAAAATCTTTAATTGAAAATGTAATCAGAGAAGAAGAGCAGTCTTTTTTAAGAACTTTGGATCAAGGGCTTATTTTGCTAGAAAAGATCATTGATGAAACTGAAGGTGAAGTTGTTTCAGGAAAAAAAGCATTCGAGCTTTTTGACACCTTTGGCTTCCCAATTGATCTTACAGCCCTTATATTAAGAGAACGGGGTTATAGCCTAGATGAAAGTAAATTTAATGCCGAATTAAAACAACAAAAAGATAGATCCAGGGCAGCATCTATAGTTACTGCTGGAGATTGGAATGTTCGCGGAAAAGAAGATATTAACCCATTTGTAGGTTATGATCTTGTAGAGTCGCCGGTAGAAATTACCAGATATAGAAAGGTTGATAGCAAGAAAGACGGTCAATTATTTCAAATAGTATTAAATAAGACACCATTCTACCCAGAAGGTGGAGGACAAGTAGGGGATAAGGGATTTCTGTTAAGTCTAGATGCTGAAAAGATTGAGGTTCTTGATACTAAAAAAGAAAATAATTTAATCATTCATTTCACTAAAACCTTACCTAAAGACTTAGCTGGTTTATTAATGGCTAAGGTAGATACTACTAAAAGAAGAAGAACAGAAGCAAATCATACTGCCACTCATTTACTACATCAGGCATTAAGACATGTTCTTGGAACTCATGTAGAGCAAAAAGGATCTATGGTGAATCATGATCATTTAAGATTCGATTTTTCTCATTTCAGCAAACTTACTTCCGAAGAATTAACCAAAGTAGAACATTTTGTTAATTCAAGAATTCAGGAGCAAATTAAATTAAATGAGCAACGTGATTTAACTTACGATGAAGCTGTAGATCAAGGTGCGATTGCTTTATTTGGAGAAAAATATGGGGATTCTGTAAGAGCTATAAAATTTGGAAATTCTATGGAACTTTGTGGTGGGACTCATGTGAAAAATACTGCAGAGATCTGGTATTTTAAGATCACTTCTGAAGCTGCTGTTGCAGCAGGAATAAGAAGAATTGAAGCCATAACTGGAGATGCTGTTAAGAGGTACTTTACAGAGCAAACTTCAGTTTTAAGTGAAATCTCAGCTGAGCTGAAGAATACTAACAATCCTATAAAAGCGATTCAAAATATTCAGGAAGAAAATGCAAACCTTAAGAAACAGTTAGATGTTTTATTGAGAGAGAAAGCAAAAGATCTAAAAGGGGAACTACAAAAGGAAATAACTGAAATCAATGGAATTTCTTTTCTAGCTAAAAAAGTAGATCTAGATGCTGGTGGAATAAAAGATCTTGCATTTCAGCTTGGTGAAAATAATGATAATTTATTTTTATTACTGGGAGCAGAAAATGATGGAAAGGCTCTACTTTCCTGCTTTATTTCGAAAGAATTGGTAAAGCAGAAGAATTTAGATGCAGGAAAAGTAGTTAGAGAATTAGGGAAATATATCCAAGGAGGCGGTGGTGGCCAAGCATTTTTTGCAACTGCAGGAGGTAAGAATCCACAAGGAATTGCTGAAGCTTTGGAAAATGCCAAAAGTTTTTTAGAGTAAATAGCTTTTTACAAATAGGAACAGAGATACAAGAAAATGAAATTCAGGACATCTGTACCCGTAATAGAACAAGAACCTAAAATAGATCATACTTCTAAGATCTTACTTTTAGGTTCTTGTTTTGTTGAAAATATTGGAAAGAAGCTGGATTACTATCAATTTCAGAACCTTCGAAATCCATTTGGGATTTTTTACCATCCCGGAGCAATTGGTAATTTCATTGAAAAAGTTGCTACTGCTTATAATTATGAAGAAAAAGATGTATTCTATCACAACGAACAGTGGCATTGTTTTGATGCTCATTCTTGTTTAAATTCTTCAAATAAAGAAGAATTATTATTTCAATTAAATGAAGGGATTAATAAAACACGCTCTTTTATAAAAAATGCTACCCATATTGTGTTCACTCTTGGCACTTCTTGGTATTATAAAGAGAAGGAAACAGACCTTTCTGTAGCCAATTGCCATAAATTAGACCAGAAATATTTTAAAAAAGAACTGCTTTCAGTTAAAGAAATTGAAGATGTTTTCAACAATGCATTTCAATGTTTATTAACAATAAATCCAGACATTAAAATAATATTTACTGTTTCTCCAGTGCGTCACCTTAAAGATGGGTTTGTTGAAAACCAACAAAGTAAAGCACATTTACTTACAGGAATTCATCAATTTATAGCAGCACAAAAAATAACTAATGCAGATTCTTGTTTCTATTTTCCTGCTTATGAAATTATGCTGGATGACCTAAGGGATTATAGATTTTATGCCGAAGACATGGTACATCCCAATTCTCTTGCGATAGACTATATCTGGTCACATTTTACTGAAGGATGGATAGCGAAAAAAGCATTAGAATTATTTAAATCTATTGAAATAATTCATAGAGGTTTAGGGCATAAAGCTTTCAACGAAAACTCAGTAAAGCATCAGCTTTTTTTGAGAGATTTGGAAGAAAAAATCCTTAGCCTGAAAAATAAAATTCCTACTTCTGAGTTTAAAAATATTCTTTTATAATTTAGTTTCTCAAAGACATTTCTGAAAAACATAATTTTATGTTATCGAAATATTAATTTGTTAATAACTCAATGATAAGTTAAAGCGTAAAATCCTTTATTAGTATAAATTTAACATGATTATATTTTGAGAATATATTGTTTCACAAATTTATTTTGTAAATTTATTTAAGTTTTAAAGGTAATATCACTTTCACATTGTGACTTTTGATTTGATTTTAAAACTAAGTTTCTAAAATTTGTTGGGGTAGATTTTAGATTTATTAGCTAATGGACGGGTGGGGCCGTCCATTAGTTTTTTTTATGTCTTTCCGACTCTTATAAATTGAAATAGCATCTAAACATATTTGTATCTTGCGTCAAAGTTTTTGACATGAGAAAAGTTTTACTTTTAGTAGTTTTAGTAATTATTGGCTTTATTGCTTATCAGTATTTTGACGAGAAGCAGAAAGATAGAGAACAGCTAATTGAAAGTACAGGTTTGATTGAGAAACAGATCAAAAATGTAGGAAAATTAGTGGTTATAGAAGGTAACTTTGCTCAGGTATTCTCATATAAGGATTCTAAAAAGTTCTATTTAGATGTGCTTTCTGCAAGGAAAAAAGCATTGATCATTGTAAATGCAGAAGTAACTATTGCATATGATTTAAGTAAGCTTAAAACGGAAATTGATCCTAAAACGAAAACGGTTACCATAACTTTTATTCCTGAAGAAGAGATCTCTATAAATCCCAATATTCAATATTACGATGTAACTCAGGATTATCTAAATCAGTTTGAAGCAGAAGATTATAACAATATTAAGAAGAGAATAGAGAAATCCTTAAAGACGAAAATAGAAAAGTCGACTCTTAAGTCCAATGCTAAAAACAGGTTGATCAGTGAGCTCCAAAAGATATATATTCTCACAAATACAATGGGGTGGACCTTGGAATATAATGGCAATGAGATTGAAAGTTCTGATTCTATGGAATCCTTGAAATTTTAGTTTTATCTTCTCCAAGCAATAACTTCAGCTGCAATTTTAAAAAATTCGAATTTCTATTCTCAATATTTTCCAACTAGTTCTTTGAGCACTCTTCTATTCTTTTGGCCAAGATGCTGATTGATTATTTTTTGAAAACCCCTTAAATCTTTTTTGCTGACCGATTCTTTACTTGGCTTTTGTCGGTTCCAAATTAGTAGAATACAAAACCCCTATCAATTATTTTAAGAGATAATTGATAGGGGTTTTTAATCCAATAAGTTATTTTTTATTCTTAATCCAGAACTAGATCGTTTTCAATTAACTCCAATCCGCCATCTATAAGATGAGCCACATCTGGTCTGCGCACTTTTAATTTATTGAGATGCTCTTTAATTTCTTTAGCGAGTTTTGGATCTTGATGAAATATTAATTCATAAATTTCTACGGAAAGCAACCAATCGTTATGATGATGCTTTTGCACCAGATCGAAAGCGGCCTGAAGAGAAAATTTTGTATTGTTACCTTCTCTGCTATCCCTTACTGCTTCATATAATGATTCCAGTTCCAATTTCTCTGGATTCTTTTTACTCTTAATTGTCGTACTTGATGGGGTATGGGTTATCAGGTCGAAGGATAAAGGGTCTGCAGGGCCTGCAAATGCTGAAATCACATTTTTCCCTATCGCCATATCATAATGTCCCCATTCTGGTTTAAATAAGGTTTCCTCACCGTGAGTAACCGTACAACCTTTAAGTCTTATAAGTATAATTTTTCCTTGTAAATTTCGAGTTCCTGTAACAATCCTTCCGCTTACTTTTATATTTCCTTCAAATTCAAAGGAAATTTTCTTTTCTTCATAAATATCATAAGCTTTAAGATCGCGGGGGCTCATATCTTCTATGGCTAAGTTGATTCCTTTTAATAACCCAATTGGGGATCCAAAACCTTCTCGATGATTGTTTACACCATGTCCCACAAGTTCTTTGTCTCTATAGGATAAGGCTGTTTTTCCTGTAGTTTGAAAGTATACCGGTTTGTTGTCTGATTCTATCACATTGGTGAAATCTCCCGAGATCTGTAGCCCGGTACTTAATTCTATTGAACCTAGAATTTTAGAATTAATTAATTTATTTATTCCTTCCAAGCCTCCACGTCTTAACGCCATTGAATTTGCGAACTCTTCTAAAACACTGCTTAGGTGAGCAAAGTCTGGGATCACGTATAATTGTGGCTGTGGCTTTGTAATATCAAATTCCTGTTTTGCTGCTTCAATGGAATAGGGTCTTTTATTAACCTTATCGGTCATACACCAAGCGCTTTCGCCAATAGAAGAGAGTAATCCTGCTCCATAGATCTTAGGTTCTTCTACCGTACCGATAAGACCATATTCTACTGTCCACCAATGAAGATTTCTTATTTGGGCCATTTCACTTGGCTCCCCCATATTATTCTGTAAATAATCTACATTATCTTCCGCTGCTTTAATTTCTTTTTCGGGAGTATCTTCTGCCTCTTTGATGATAGATAAATGTCTAATGGCTTCATACATTTCATAATCCTTGGCATTAGAGATCGCTTTGCAGCCAATTTCACCAAATCGCCTTAAGTATTCCGCGTATTCCGGATTTGCAATAATAGGGGCATGCCCGGCTCCTTCATGTATGATATCTGGTGCGGGAGTATATTCTATATGATCTATTTGTCTAATATCGCTAGCAATTACTAATACATTGTAAGCTTGAAATTCCATAAATGCAGCTGGTGGGATAAATCCATCTACAGCAACTGCTGCCCAGCCTATTTCTTGCAAGATCCTATTCATCCCATACATGTTGGGAATATGATCTATAGAGATCCCGGTTTGTTTTAAACCATCTAAATAAGATTTATGAGCTACTTTACTTAAGTATTCAACATTTTTACGCATCACATACCTCCAAAGTGCTTGATTTATAGCACTGTATTCGTCATAATCCTGAGGTTTAATAAATTGCTTTAGATGTGCAGGAAGCCTATCTAAAATCTCATTAGATTCAATTTTTTCTAACATAGTTGATAACTCATTAAATGTGAGTATAAATATACAAAATAGGAACCCAAATATACTGTGTTTGCTTATTTCTGAATAATAGTAAGCAATAAAAAAGCCTCCAATTTGGAGGCTTTAGTTATATTAATTTGTTTGTCCCGGAGGATATTTCTCAAAAATTTTCTTTACGATCTCGCTAATTCGCTCTTGCTTTTTATTCACTTCTTTAGCAAGTGCCGCGGTACCCATTCCTTGCCATACCAATTCTTTTCCTTCAGAATCTATAAGGTCTATATAAAGAGTTCCTTCGCTAGTTGTGCTAACAGTATTCTGTCCTGCTCCCCAGTACCAAGGATACCATCCCCAACCATAACCATATCCAAATCTATTATTTTGATAAATATTGATGTTCTCTTTAGTTTTAGTGAAAATACTAACCAAAAGATCTGGTTCTTCAGACTTGGTAAAGCCTTTCGACATCATTTCTTCTTCTATAGCTCGCAAAATTCGTTTTTTGTCTAAATCTGAAATATCAGCTTTATCGATTCCAGGTTTAAAAAACGCGAAACTTTTGTACTGGTTAAAATTTACATTCTGATCGTAATCTGATGCTACCTTAACTGTATTGCATGAGGTCATGCCCACAGCTAACAACAATAGCACGGCTGTAATTTTAAAGAATTTCATAAATCAAGTTTTAAATGGTTTGTGGTCTTTATTCTGAAAACAACGCATCATCTACAAGATTTGGGATCGTGATCTTAAGTTTTGGCTCTTGATCCATCGCACGTTTTACAGAAAAAATTGCTTCCTTATTTCGTGCCCAAGACCGTCTTGCTAAACCATTATTTACATCCCAAAACAGCATAGATTTTAAGCGGTTTTCTGCTTCTATTGTACCATCAAGAACCATACCGAAACCACCATTTATAACCTCTCCCCAGCCAACGCCACCACCATTATGAATGCTCACCCAGGTAGCTCCTCTAAAGCTATCACCTATTACATTTTGGATTGCCATATCTGCCGTAAACCTTGAACCATCATAAATGTTGGAGGTCTCTCTAAAGGGAGAATCTGTTCCTGAAACATCATGATGATCTCTACCTAGAACAACAGTGCCTATTTTATTTTCTGCAATAGCATTATTAAAGGCTTTAGCAATTTCAGTTCTACCAATAGCATCGGCATAAAGAATCCTGGCTTTAGACCCAACTACCAAATTATTGGCTTTGGCATTCTTTATCCATTTTATATTATCAGATAATTGAGATTGGATCTCTTCTGGAGCATCCTTTTTTAATCTTTCTAATACTTCCGTAGCAATTTTGTCTGTTTTGTCTAGATCTTCCTGAAATCCAGATGCACAAACCCATCTAAATGGTCCAAATCCATAATCGAAGCACATCGGACCCATAATATCTTGCACATAAGAAGGATATGCAAAAGGAGCGCTTTCCAGGTCTGATGCTTTAAAAGCACTGGAATCTACAAACTCTCCACTTTTATTTTTATAAATAGTAGCACCTGCCCGAGAAGCCTCTAAAAGGAATGCATTTCCATAATCAAAGAAATAAGTTCCTTTCTTGGTGTTTTTATTTATTGCAGTAGTTTGTCTGCATAAGCTTTTCTGGACTTTAATTTTAAATTCCTTCGGATCATTAGCCATCATATCATTAGATTCCTCCAAACTCATCCCTACCGGATAATAACCACCAGCCCATGGATTATGTAATGAAGTTTGATCACTTCCTAAGTCTACAAAAAGATTCACTTTATCAAAATGTTCCCATACATCTACAATATTCCCTTCATAAGCGATGGAAACCACTTCTTTGTTATGCTTAGCTATATTTACTCTTTTAGTTAATTCATTAAGATCTGTAAAAACTTCATCTACCCATCCCTGGGAATGACGCGTATGAACCGCTTTCGGATTTATTTCAGCGCAAACAGTAATACATCCAGCGATATTTCCCGCTTTTGGCTGCGCTCCACTCATTCCGCCTAAACCAGAAGTGATAAAAAGTTTCCCTGCTAGATCTTCGTTGTTCTTGGCTATTTTTCTACCCGCATTTAATACGGTGATAGTAGTTCCATGAACAATACCTTGTGGTCCAATATACATATAGCTGCCTGCAGTCATTTGGCCATATTGAGTTACGCCCAGTGCATTGAATTTTTCCCAGTGATCTGGTTGGGAATAATTTGGGATCATCATTCCGTTGGTTACTACCACGCGTGGAGCATTTTTGTTAGAAGGAAATAATCCCATTGGATGTCCGGAATAAATAACCAAGGTCTGGTCGTCTTCCATTTGTGCCAAATACTTCATCACCAATAAATATTGTGCCCAGTTTTGGAATACGGCACCATTTCCACCATAAGTGATTAATTCTTCAGGGTGTTGAGCAACTTTTGGATCCAAGTTGTTCTGGATCATTAGCATAATAGCTCTCGCTTGCAAACAAGGTCCCGGATATTCCTCAATCGGCCTTGCATAAATAACGTAAGTCGGTTTAAATCTAAACATATAGATCCTTCCGTAGGTTTCCAATTCTTCTTTGAATTCTTCTATTAAAGTGGAGTGATGTTCTGGTTCGAAATATCGTAATGCATTTCTTAAAGCAAGATTTTTTTCTTCAGCATTTAAAATTTCTTTTCTCTTAGGGGCATGATTTACAGATAGATCATAAGTTCTTAGCTCTGGCAGTGTTGAAGGAATTCCCTGTAGGATAAGATCTTTAAAATTCATTAATGCGCTATTTTAAATTGATTTTTTATGTAAGCTTCTTTTGAAGGAAATATTATGAAATTATACAGAGTTTGTTTTCTTATTATACCCATAAGGGCAATGCCTACAACCACTTTCACAGCAATATCCTCTTTTTAAATGGTATTGCTCTGTAAAACACCTGTAGCCTTCTGGTGTTATATAGAAATCACCTTCCTCTAAAGGGATCTTTTTTGAAAAATTATTCATATCACAAAAATACAAATTCTTAACTTTCGCCAATGATTGTTCTGGTAAACAAATTTCTACTCGCTAAAGGTTTCAATGGGATTAGCCTATGGCCATTTGTTATATTAAAAGATAAAAGTTTCAAGAATGATCCTGTTTTACTAAATCATGAAAAGATCCATTTAAAGCAGCAAGCAGAAATGCTCCTCGTGTTTTTCTATGTGTGGTACGGGATAGAATTTGGTGTCAGATATCTTCAGTATAAAAATAAATTTTTAGCATACCGAAATATATCTTTTGAAAGAGAGGCTTACGAAAATGAGTTCAACATGAAATATATAAAAGACAGAAGATTTTGGGGTTTCCTGAAATATCTTTAAGCTCTTCAAAAATTCACTCTCATTTTTTATTTATTCTGAATGCATTTTTTGAATCTTTGCAGAATGATGCAGGAAGCCGATTTTAATTTTACTTTTTCAACCAATCAACTGGTTGCTCATTTTAAACCTTCCAACATTTCGTTACATATAAAAAGAGAAGACCTTATAGATACTTTTGTTTCAGGAAATAAATTTAGAAAATTAAAATATAATATCTCTGAAGCTTTAAAAAGCAACTCGCCAACGCTTTTGACCTTTGGCGGCGCTTATTCTAACCATATTGCAGCAACCGCTGCAGCAGGTAAGAAATATGATTTAAAGACGATAGGAATTATTAGGGGAGAAGAGCTAGGGAAGGATATAAAGAAAACCTTGGATACTAATGAGACCTTGAAATATGCAGTAGCTCACGGAATGCAGCTCCATTTTATTTCCAGAGAAACTTATAGAAGAAAAGAGGAGCCAGATTTTATCGAGAATTTAAAGGCAGAATTTGGAGATTTCTACCTTCTTCCGGAGGGAGGAACAAACTCTTTGGCGATAAAAGGTTGCGAAGAAATTTTAAAAGAGGAAGATAAGGAGTTTGATTATATCTGTTGTTCTATCGGTACAGGTGGTACGATTGCGGGGATTATAAATGCCTCAAAACCCAATCAAAAAATTTTAGGATTTCCAGCACTTAAAGGAGATTGGATCTCATCAGAAATAAAAAAATATACTACACAAAATAATTGGAGTTTAGTAACCGATTATCATTTTGGAGGCTACGCAAAAGTGGATTCTAAGTTGATACATTTTATAAACCTGTTCAATAAAAAATACGAGATTACGCTCGATCCCGTTTATACAGGTAAGATGTTATATGGGATTATCAATATGATAGAAAATTCTAAATTCCCTCAAAATTCTCGTATTTTAGCCATTCATACTGGAGGGCTTCAAGGTATCGCCGGAATGAATGAATTATTGATCAAAAAAAATCTTCCGTTACTAGATGTATAAAATAAAACTTCATAAGCTTTTCGTAGGGCTCTTTCTTTTACTCTTTCTAACTTCTTGTGGAAGTAAAAAGAAGGTGGCTTCACATAAAAATAAAGAGATAAAAGAAGTTTCTTCAAAAAGAGATGACAAGAATTCTTCTAAACGAGAAAGTGCTCCCAGAGGCTCGTACGCAAATGTGGTAGAAGAGTATGTGGCTGAATTTTATGAGATAGCTCAAGAAGAAATGAGACTTTATAAGATCCCGGCAAGTATTACTCTGGCTCAAGGAATTTTGGAATCTGGAGCGGGAAGAGGCGAGCTCACCAGGAGGGCTAATAATCATTTTGGAATAAAATGCCATGACTGGGAAGGTGATAAGGTTTATCATGATGATGATAGATCTCAGGAATGCTTCAGGAAATATAACGATCCTAAATATTCTTATCGCGATCATTCTTTATTCTTAAGCCAGCGCAGGCGCTATGCAGATCTTTTTGAATTGGATCCCGATGATTATGAAGCCTGGGCAAAAGGCCTTCGTGCTGCTGGGTATGCCACAGATAGATTGTATCCCAAAAAGCTAATAGAAATAATAGAACGGTATAATCTTGATAGATTTGATAGTGAAGTTTTAGGTAATACCTATAAAAGAGACAGAAGAGAAGTGGCTGTTCAAGCAAATGGGTCTAATAATTATATAGTACAAAAAGGAGACACCTTATATTCTATTTCAAAACGAAATAATATTAGCGTCGAGGACTTACAAAAGATCAATAATTTATCTAATAACAATATTTCTATTGGGCAGGAATTGATTTTGAAATAAGTATAAAATTGAAAATATATTATGAATTATAAAAGAAGTAGTGCATTGTTTTTAGCTGCACAGAAAGTAATACCTGGAGGAGTAAATTCTCCAGTTCGAGCATTTAGTGCAGTTGGAGGAACCCCAATTTTTATTGAAAAAGCTGAAGGTGCTTATTTATATGATGAAGACGGAAACAAGTATATAGATTATATAAATTCTTGGGGGCCAATGATCCTTGGTCATGCTTTTAAACCGGTGGTAGATGCGGTTATTGAAAAGGCGAAAAAAGGAACTTCTTTTGGAACTCCCACAGAGATTGAAACCAAGATTGCTGAATTGGCAGTAAAAATGGTACCCAATATTGACAAAATAAGGTTCGTGAATTCTGGAACAGAAGCTTGTATGAGTGCTGTGAGACTGGCGCGTGGCTTTTCAGGAAAAGAAAAAATTATAAAATTTGCTGGATGTTACCATGGTCATAGTGATTCATTTTTAATACAAGCGGGGAGTGGTGCCGTAACTTTTGGAACTCCAAATAGTCCTGGGGTGACTACAGGTACAGCCAAAGACACCTTGCTTGCAACTTATAACGACCTTGATGATGTTAGAAATCTTGTAGAACTGAATCAGGGAGAAATTGCATGTATTATTTTGGAGCCTGTGGCGGGAAATATGGGCTGTATTGCCCCAAGAGATGGTTTCTTGGAAGGATTACGCCGACTATGTGATGAGAATGATATCTTACTGGTTTTTGATGAGGTAATGACTGGGTTTAGATTGGCTCCAGGTGGAGTTCAGGAAAGACTGGATGTACGCGCAGATATAGTAACTTTTGGTAAAGTTATTGGTGGCGGATTGCCAGTTGGTGCTTTTGCTGCCAGAGCAGAGATCATGGATTATTTGGCACCTACTGGGCCTGTGTATCAAGCTGGGACCTTAAGTGGAAATCCTTTGGCAATGGCTGCTGGCTTGGCGATGCTAGAAGAATTGGATAGTAAGAGAGAGATCTTTAAAAGTATAGATGAGAAAACTGCTTACTTGCACGAAGGCTTCGGTGCAGTTTTAAAATCTAACAATGTTCCGCATACTATAAACAGAATAGGATCAATGATCTCAATTCATTTTTCTGAAACTCCGGTAACAGATTTTGCCTCGGCAGCAAATGCTAATAACCATATCTTTAAAGAATTTTTTCACGGAATGTTGGCTGAAGGGATCTATATTGCACCGAGTGCATTTGAAACTTGGTTTATAACTGAGGCTTTATCTTATGAAGATCTGGATAAAACTATAGCAGCGGTAGATAAGGTTGCTAAAATTTTATAGAAAAACCTTCTCTAGAGATTACATATAAAAAACCCGTAACATCTCTTGTGAGATCTTTACTGGTTTTTTGGTGTTGTAATCCATCAAGCACCAAGTGGACTTGGCTTTTACAAGTACCTTATTGGTTTCCTTGTCCAAGATGTTTACCAATCTTTGTGAGGTTACATGAGTATGTTCGCCTACAAAAGTTTGAATTATTAATTCATCATCCAAGAAAGCTTGTTGTTTATAATCTATCTCGTGACGAATCACGACCCAGAAACAGGTGTTCAATATTTCTTCTGAAGCTCGTTTTTCCCAATGTTCTTTTGCAATATCTTGGATCCATTGGACATACTGAACGTTATTTACATGCTTCAGTTCATCTAGATCTGAAGCTTTTACAGTGATAGTTTTTTCAAAGATTTCGGGAGTACCACTCATTTTTTAATTATTTCAATTTCAAATAATTTATCCCAGTTCTTCCCAGTGACATACAATTTCTTAGTATTTGGGTTATAAGCGATCCCATTCAAAACATCTAACTTAGGATGCTGACTTACCTTATCTCTTAAGCCTTTAAAGTTAATAATTCCCTCTATAGCCCCATTCGTGGGATTAATGATGGCAACTCCATCTTTTTGATAGGTGTTTGCGTAAATTTTCCCTTCTACCCATTCCAATTCATTCAATTGCGTAGAGATAGAATTATTTGTGGTGGGTTGTATAAAAGTTTCTTCAGCTAAAGTTTCTGAATTTAAGATCCAGATCTTTTCGGTTCCGTCGCTCTTGTAGAATTGTTTACCATCATTGCACAAGCCCCAGCCTTCTTTACTATTATTATATTTGAAAGAACCTGTTTTTTTGAGGTTCTCAAGGTTATAAATAAGTCCTTCTCCTTCTTTCCAGGTAAGTTGATAAATATTACCATTAAGAATAGATAAACCTTCTCCGAAATATTGATCGGATAATTCTGTTTTTTCAAAAACTTCCCCAGTTCTAAAATCTACTTTTCTCAATGTTGAAGTACCATATTGTCCCGTACTTTCATATAAAGTATCATTAAAAAACTCTAAGCCTTGAGTATAGGCTCCCACATCATGAGGGTAGGTGTTTATAATGTTATATGTGTATATCTCAGGGGCAGTATTATTAAAAATTTTAAAGTCAATTTGAAGACTGTCCGTTGCTCCTTCAGAAAAAACAATTGCGTTGATCTTCTGATTTCCTAGTTTTTCAAAATTTAAAGGAATTTCTAATTCGGGAGCAGCTGTTACAGTTCCCAATAATTGGTATTCAAAATAAAAGGAAGTAGAATCTATTTTTTTGTTTTTAGGATTCTGAATACACACTTTTACTGTTTCACCTACCTCAAATTCGGCTTTAGATCTCACAAAACTGAGAGAAAAATCACTTTTATTTTTATCGGAATTGCTTCCGCAGGAAATAAATAAAACATTTAAAATAAACAGTAACAGGAACTTAGCTTTCTTCATGAAAATATTGGTATTTGCTTTGGGCTAATTTAATTAATTCAATTTAAAAAATCCTTGCAAAATGTAGTAAACATTGTATATTTGCAGCGGCAAGTCCCACACAACCAGCTCCTGCTGAATCCCCCAGGGCGGGAACGCAGCAAGGGTAAGTGGTCGTAGCGGTGTGATGTGGGTCGCTTGCCATTTTTTGTATCTGATATTTAAATTTTATCGCATCTTTGTGATCATGAAAACAGATACTTCCCCACAAATTGTTCTTATTACAGGAGGCTCTTCCGGAATTGGAAAATCCATAGGAGAATTCTTGATGTCCAATAATTTTAGGGTCTACGGAACAAGTAGAAATCCAAATCCGACTCAATCAACTTCCTTTCCTCTTTTGGCATTAGATGTTACTAAGAATGAAACTATCATTTCAGCTATTTCTGAATTGATAGATAAAGAAGGAAAAATAGATATTCTAATTAATAATGCAGGGATCGGAATCACAGGTCCTATTGAAGAAACTCCTGAAGAAGAGATCAAAAAAGCATTCGATACCAATTATTTTGGTCCTTTGAATGTTACAAAAGCCGTACTGCCTAAAATGCGAGAACAAGGTGGAGGACTTATAATTAATATTACTTCTATTGCGGGATATATGGGATTGCCTTACCGCGGAATATATTCTGCAACCAAAGGAGCTCTAGAGTTAACTACAGAGGCTTTTAGAATGGAGCTAAAGAATTTTAATATCCATATGACCAATGTGGCTCCAGGCGATTTTGCAACCAATATTGCTGCTGGGAGATACCACGCTCCGGTTTTGGAGTCCTCTCCTTATAAAAAAGCGTATCAGAACACGTTGGATATTATGAATAAGCATGTAGATGAAGGTAAAGACCCAGAGCTTATGGCTAAAATGATCTTTAAAATTATAAATACTCCAAAGCCTAGAGGACATTATAAAGTTGGGGAACCTTTACAAAAATTCTCAATAGCTTTAAAGCGAATTCTTCCAGACAAATTATATGAGAAGATCTTGCTAAAGCATTATAAATTGTAATTTTGCAATGCGTAAATACAAGTATTAAACTTATTTAAACATAACACTATGAAATTTTTTATTGATACTGCAAACCTTGACCAGATAAGAGAAGCTCAAGAACTAGGGGTTTTAGATGGGGTTACCACAAATCCATCTCTCATGGCTAAGGAAGGAATTACAGGGAAGGATAATATATTTAAGCACTATAGAAAGATATGTGATATTGTAGATGGCGATGTTAGTGCGGAAGTTATTGCTACAGATTATGAAGGAATTATTAGAGAAGGTGAGGAATTAGCTGAATTGCACGAACAGATTATAGTAAAAGTTCCTATGATTAAAGATGGTATAAAAGCCATTAAATATTTTAGCGACAAAGGAATTAAAACAAATTGCACATTGGTGTTTTCTGCAGGGCAAGCTTTATTAGCTGCTAAAGCGGGAGCAACTTATGTTTCTCCATTTATTGGGAGATTAGATGATATTTCTACAGATGGTTTAAATCTTATTTCAGAAATCAGATTGATCTACGATAATTACGAATTTGAGACTCAAATCTTGGCAGCTTCAGTAAGACATACTATGCATGTTATAGATTGTGCAAAACTAGGAGCAGATGTAATGACAGGGCCATTGTCGTCTATAGAAGGATTGCTAAATCATCCACTTACAGATATTGGACTGGCTAAATTCCTTGAAGATTATAATAAAGGGAATTAATTATAAACATATTTTAACATAAAAAAGCCTGATCATTAATTTGATCAGGCTTTTTTATTTTTCTTACAAGATGAAATTTGTTATTGCTGACTTATAAATTCTAAGATCTTATTTTCCAGGTCTGGAGTGTTTATTTGAAGATCTCCTCTTATAATAATACCCTTAGCATCCATGAAAATTAACTTATTCAAATAATTTTTAAGAAGGTTCTCATCTACCCGAATATTAGTGGCTTGAAATTGTAATTCAGGATCGAATGAATTGTTTTCAATAACTTTAATCCATTTATCAGTATCACCCATGTCTAGATTTATACCTATAAAATTCACTTCTGGATATTTAAATTGTAAATTCTCAATAATTTCCTGTTGCCATATGTAATGCGAAGGAGAAGAGCTCATCCACCTATAAGTGATTGTTGGTTTACGCGAAAAACTTTTAAGCTTAACAGTATCCTTCTTCGTATTTATATAAACCTTATCACCAAGGGAATTACCTGGTAAAAAATCTGATTGGATTTTAGCCATCTGAGCTATTCCTTTTTTCATGTTTCCGGAATAATCCATTTTTTTTAATAAATTTAAGATCAAATCTACATTTTCTTCTTTTTGGGAATAAATGATTCCTTGTGAGGCTAATCTGTCTAAAAATGTATTCTTTATATTTTTATTCTGAATTAAGGAGTCTACTAATTCTATACGGGACCTTATATTTTCGAAACTATTTAAATTAGTGCAATTTTTATCGTTTGGTTTGTTTTTAGCGCAATCTTCTAAAGTTTTTGTTCTTAAAAAATCATCTATAAAATTTAAATAAACATATGAATCTTCCAAAATAGGATCATTAAATGAAACATTTTTTCTATAATCATGAAAATCTGATGGGATCTTATCTACTAAGCTCGGGTTGTATTTTCTAATTAGAAATGCGTAGCGTTCTCTAAGATCGTAATACTCATAGTTAATACTTGAATTTGCAATTTTATAAAAATCTTGCGAAACCTCATATTTTTCTTCAAGATCAATCAGTTTTTGCTTTCTATGGGCTCTAATAGAATCTGTTTTCTTAGCAAATTCCGAAGGATCAGATTTATAGTAAGATAAAATAAGATCGTTATCTTGTTGATTAAGGAGATATAAATTGGTAAGAAAATTGCTTTTCTCAGAACCTTTTCCGCTGAAATTCAAAGATTCATCGAACTCTAGAGTATTAAGCCATACTAAAGTACTATCTCCTGGCTCTAAATATATTATCTGATTTTCTGGCGGATGTCTAAAAACATATAAGCCTGCTTCTATGTCTTTTAGATTTCCTTCAAATCTATTATTCTTATCTAATCGCAGTGTATCAATATTTATGTTATTCCTAGAAATAACAACGTACTCACTACTGGGATTGGCTATTTGGCCTTTTATATAAACCTCCTTAGAAGTTTTGTTTTCCTTGTCGCAGGAGAGAAAAAACAAAGAAATAATTAGTAAAAGAGGTAATTTTAATTTCATTTGGGGTAATTCTTGCTTGTTTTTTTAAGCAGATAGAGTATGAATTGCTACAAATATAGATTTTGAGATATTTGCTTCATGTTAACCACTCGTTAAAAGGATTAATTAAAACGTTAATGTTTTATCACGTGGACAATAATGGTTATTTTTGCAAAAATTTCAGAAAGAAAACGTAAGAATATGCTATCAGTTTCTAATTTATCGGTTCAATTTGGCAAGCGTATATTATTCGATGAAGTAAACACAGCCTTTACTCAGGGTAATATTTACGGAATCATTGGAGCTAATGGTGCCGGAAAATCTACTTTTTTAAACATCCTTTCAGGAAAAATTGATCCTACAAGCGGTCACGTCCATTTGGAGCCAGGAAAGAGAATGTCTGTTTTAGAGCAGAACCACAATTTATATGATGAAACCTCGGTGCTGGAAACGGTAATTATAGGGAATAAGCCATTGCATAAAATTAAAAATGAAATGGATGCCATTTATGCCAAAGAAGATTTTAATGATGCAGATGGAGAAAGAGTAGGGATATTGCAAGTAGAATTCGAAGAGATGAATGGCTGGAATGCAGATAGTGACGCAGCCGCCTTACTTTCTAATTTAGGGATTAAAGCAAATCATCATTATACATTAATGAAGGATCTGGATGGAAAACAAAAAGTGAGGATCTTATTAGCTCAGGCTTTATTTGGTAATCCAGATGTGCTTATTATGGATGAGCCTACCAACGACCTGGATTACGAAACTATTTTATGGTTAGAGAATTTTTTAGCAAATTACGAAAACACTGTAATCGTAGTTTCTCACGATAGGCACTTTTTAGATGCAGTGTGTACCCATATTTCTGATATAGATTTTAGTAAAATAAATCATTTTAGTGGAAACTATACTTTCTGGTACGAATCTTCTCAGTTAGCAGCAAGACAACGCTCACAACAAAATAAGAAAGCCGAAGAAAAGAAAAAAGAGCTAGAAGAGTTTATTCGAAGATTTAGCGCAAACGTAGCAAAATCTAAGCAAGCGACTTCTCGTAAAAAAATGATAGATAAGCTAAATATAGAAGGTATTAAACCTTCAAGTAGAAGATATCCTGCTATTATTTTTGAAAGAGAACGTGAGGCGGGAGATCAAATATTAAATATTGAAGGTTTAGAAGCATCTATTGATGGAGAGGTGATTTTCAAAAATGTAGATATCAACCTGAAAAAGGGAGATAAGGTCGTTATTTATTCTAAAGATTCTAGAGCAACTACTGCGTTTTATGAGATCCTAAATGGGAAACAAAAAGCAGACGCAGGTACTTTCAATTGGGGAGTAACTACTTCTCATTCTTATTTGCCTTTAGATAACGCAGAGTTTTTTGATAACAATTACACCTTAGTAGATTGGTTGAGACAATGGGCTAAGACCGAAGAAGAGAGAGAGGAAGTTTATATTAGAGGATTCCTTGGTAAGATGATCTTTAGTGGAGAAGAAGCCTTAAAAACTTCGAGAGTGTTATCTGGAGGAGAGAAAGTAAGATGCATGTTGAGTAGAATGATGATGATGCGTGCGAACGTTCTAATGCTAGATGAGCCTACAAACCACTTGGATCTTGAATCTATTACCACTTTTAATAATTCCTTAAAAAACTTTAAGGGTACAGTATTGTTTACTACTCATGATCATGAATTTGCGGAAACAGTTGCAAATAGAGTGATAGAATTAACCCCTTCTGGAGTAATAGACAGACATATGACCTTTGATGAGTATATGGAAGATAAAAAGATCAAAGAGCAACGCGATAAAATGTATGCTGTAGTAGCATAATTACAGATCTCAAAATATTATAAAAGCCCTAAAAAACATTGTTTTTTGGGCTTTTATTTATTTAGATCCTTTGTAATATTTATAGAGATCATAGATTCCAAAGGCTATAAAGCCTATAGCAATAACATATCCAAAAGTGTTTTCTTCTTGATTAGTAGTAGCAGTAAGAGTGTATAATTTATAACACCCATATATAAAAAATAGAATTCCTAATACTAGGTGCCAAATATTTCGATTTTCAGGGATGCTATTCTCCATCCTTAAAATCTTTTGGAAATGTGGATTTTGCAATCTCCAAAGCTTCTTTTAGATGTGAGCTTAGCACAAATAATTGAACTTGTCCTGGTAATCCTCCGCCAAATCCGGCTCTAAGGCCAGAATCAAAATCATTTCTTACTCTATTAGATAAACCTGCTTTATTAAAAATTTCCTGTAAATATTGGACATTTGTTTCTGGTCCAGTATATACATGTTCGTAACCTTGATCTTCACTCATTATTTAAAATTTAGAAAAACTAAGTTAGTTATAGAAATCTAAATAAGTAGAGATTTAATTTTTTTTATACCACTAGGTGTAAAGTTTCACTACAATGTTGATGGCATTTCATCCCTTTCGGGGTTTTCTTTGAAGGCGTAGCCGAAAAAGAAAACCCCGAAAGGGTCAGATAAAAAAGTTGATTATTTTTGTTTTACCACAAATAAAAATAATTATGCAACAAATCTATCATTTCAATGCCACTACGAATATAAATATTCGTACCCAAATTCAAACCAATTCTGCTACAAATTCCGAATTGGCATCAAGGTTCAACGTTTCCAAACAAACTATTTCAAAATGGAAAAACAGGGATTTCGTCCAAGATGTTTCCTGTGCGCCCCATAACATTATATATGCTTTGACCGATTTGGAAAAAGCGCTTGCCATAAGTTTGAGGAGTTCCACGTGGCTACCCATTGATGAGGTCTGGGAATCTTTGTTGGAGGGTAACCCGGCAATTTCAAGAAGTTCTGTCTACCGTTGTTTTGTGAAGGAAAACATCAATAAAGTACCTCAGGAAAAGAGGGATATTGCCAAAAAATTCAAAGCCTACAAACCAGGGTACCTACATATAGATGTAACCTATTTGCCCAAATTCGAGGGGCAATCATATTATTTATTTGTGGCAATAGATAGGGCCACCAGGACTATGTTTTATGAGGTCTATGAAAACAAAAAGGCTGAGAGCACAGAAGATTTCATGGACAAATGCCTGGATTTCTTTCCGGTCTATATCAGTCATATCTTAACCGACAATGGACTTGAATTCACCAACAGGCTTATTATGTCCAAAAAAGGAAAACTTTGTGACAAGCCTTCTAAAATGGATGTGAAATGCATGAAGAACAACATTGAACATAGGCTTACAAAACCAGCAACACCAAAAACGAACGGTATGGTGGAAAGAGCCAACGGAACGATTAAAAACAATACCATCCTAAAAATAAAATATCAAAACAAACAGCAGATGGGGAAGGATATGATGGAGTTCCTGTGCTACTATAATTTGTACAGGAGGCATGGTTCTTTGAGAAAAGAACTTAATGTGAAAACTCCTTTTCAAGCAGTTGAAAAATGGTACAAAATAGAACCTGAATTATTTAAAACAACACCCAATGAATTTAAAAATAAAATCCTAAGTTTACAATCTGATCTTAATCAACTTCCATCAACAACCTTGTGAAACTCGACAACTAGGCATTATAAAATTTACTTCTCCATATGGCTTCACTAAAATTCTTGCCTTTTTTAAAACCAAAATATATAGCCAATCCAGCAATCCATTTGAACATAAACAAAAAGATCACTAAAAATTCTGTAGTTGTCTGTTTCTGGCTAAACATACCCTCAGGGACAAGAGTGGTAAGAAAAAAACTAACTACCAATAAAAGTAAAATAAAGTTTTCTAGATTTTTAAAAGGCCACATCATTAGTTTCCTAAAAGGATGTAGGTCTTTTCCCCAAGAATGGATCAAATAGTAATATTGGTTTCCTATAGGTGCAAATAGCAAGGGGTCATCTGCGTTCTTCAGTTTGAATAGCTTTGCAGGCGCCATTATTTTAAAACCTTCCAACTTGGTTTCATGAATTTTTTCTAAGTGCTTTATTTTAGAGATCGCTTCATAAGGTAGTTCAGATTTAAATAAGGAACTGTTCAAAAATCGCAATCTGTAATCTATGCATATCTTTTCGATATCGGAAAGGTGATAAATTTTTGAAGTTTCTAAGAAATCGAATTTTAAAGAATTAGATTCGGTTTCAATTCCTTCAGTAATATTTTTTAGAATTAGATCATCTTTAATTTGTTCTCGATCAAATATCTCTTGTACTTCTTCCAATAAATGTTGTTCAGAAATTCTTTTATTTCTGTTTTGTAGAATTTTATCAGGAATATGAGTGCCTTGCAGTTCCATTTTTAAAATAATTAGTTTACTCTAATTTAGTTCTTTAGAGGATAAATAACAACGTATCTGTAAAATTTAGGAGTTGTGGAATGTAAATATAGGTTTGGTTCTATAATTACGATTGATATTTATAATTTTCGCTTGTTTTCTCTGGATTTTATGTTTCATGAAAACTATCTGTCGCTCATAAGAATCTAGACAGGCTCTAGTTTTCTCCATTAATAATCCCTAAATTTATGTGATAAATTTTTTTGTGTGCTTTAATTTGAAAGCAAAAAAAGAGTTTTATAAATATGTAAGAAAGTTCAACAAGTTTCGGTAATCAAAATCCTATGGTTTTAATATAATTACCTCTAAAAAAGAAATATTTGTAAAGAAAAAAATTTTAGGAATACCACTAGTAATAATTTAGAAAAAATAGTTGCCTTTATTATTCGTTACAGTCTTGTTATTATTTTAATGTGGATAGGAGGACTAAAATTCACAATGTATGAGGCAGAAGGAATTAAACCCTTAATAGAAAATAGTGGGCTTCTGTCTTGGGGTTATAGTTTGATGAGTGTACAAGGGTTTTCTATATTAATAGGTATTACAGAAATTGTTTTCGGCTTGATCAAAGTCTTATATTCTCTAGCACCAAAACTTTCTGTTTTGGGTAGCTATGGAGTTATAATAATGGCTATTGTTACACTTAGTTATATATTAAATACCGCTGCTGGTGCCATATGGCAAGACGGAAGTGGCTTTCCATTTCTATCTCCTATGCTAGGTCAATTTTTATTGAAAGATATGTTATTGTTGGGAGCAGCTATATTTACTGCGGGAGAAACTAGAAATATAACAAAGAGACTAAATCTATAGTTTTTCTATTATTCCTTGGTGATAAGTCCAAAAATAATTGAAAACATTGATGTACTCTAAGTTTTAAATATTAAAGGATTCTGGATAATATAAAACGAAGATATTTTATTATGTACATGAGAGAATTATTTTATAAAGATTAAGTGATTTAGAGAAGAACATTTTTCTTATGTTCTTGTTAATAAGAGTAGTATAGATATAAATTAAAATTTAACGCAAGACAGATTTAGAAATCAACTTCAAAATAAAAACTATGAAACAATTAGCCTTATTTAGTTTACTATGTTTACTTATTTCCTGCCAGGAAACATCAAAAAAGCAAGAGTTCAAGGAGGAGAAGTCTACAACTTCTTCGAATCAAGAAATGACTGATAACCGATATCCGGAGGATTTTGCTAAAGTGCTTGAGGCACATGGCGGAATTGAACAATGGAATAATGGAAAAACATTAAAATTCACTATTGGTGATGGAAGTGAATCTCAACAGCATATCGTTGATTTGAAGAATAGAATGGACAAAACAGTGACTACGGATTATGAAATAGGCTATGATGGTAATAATGCTTGGGTACTCAACAAAAATGGAAATTACAAAGGGAATGCCATTTTTATGCATAATCTAATGTTCTATTTTTATGCTATGCCATTTGTACTGGCAGATCAAGATGCGAATTATTCTAAAGCAGAGGATAAAGAAATTAATGGAAATAATTATCATGGTTTAAAAATTACTTTTGATTCTGGTGTGGGTGCTTCCTCTAGTGATGAATATTATTTGTATTATAATCCAGAAACATACAAAATGGCTTGGCTTTCCTACAAAGCAACTTTTGGATCGGACAAAAAACCAGAATGGCCTAACTATATTAGTTATGACAAATGGTCCGAGGTAGACGGGATATTTTTACCTACATCCATAGCCTGGTATAATGTTGATAAAGGTGAGGTGAAAGAGGAAAAGAATAGGGTCGATTTTAATACTATAAGTGTCTCCAATGAGGCGCAACCAGAAAATTTTTATTCCGTACCTGCAAATGCCACAGTGGTTGAAAGTAAACAGTAATATTTCGATCAATTTTAGAGGCTAAGCTAATAGATAAATAGCCTCTCAAATCTTTAGGAATTAATTTATAGAAAAGGTTATTGAAGATGTTTCAATAATTTTTTCTGTATTTATTTATTGAAATGATTCAGGCACCTTCAATATGACCTAGCAATAGTTGTGAAGAATTGAATTTAGGTGTACAAGTGCGAAAATGATTTTACTATTTATTAAATGAAAAGTTTTTTCTAGAATTATAAAATCATAAAAAAAAGCCTTATTTCTATTATAGAAATAAGGCTTTTTACTTTGCTTCTTTTATTTATCTTAGTTCTGCTTGCAGTTCTTTCTCAAAGCGTTGTTGAAGTTTACTCATAATCTTATCTACTTGTTTATCTGTAAGTGTATTGTTTTCATCTTGAAATTTAAAACTTACGGCATAACTTTTTTTACCTTCTGGTAAATTATCTCCCATATATACATCAAACAAATTCACCGATTGCAATAAGCGTTTTTCTGTTTGCTTTGCTATATCTTCTATTTGTTTATAGTTTATAGAATTATCAATTAACAATGCGAAATCTCTACGAACGGCAGGAAATTTTGGAATTGCAGCGAATTTTGTTTTCTGATTTTTTGCGGTTTCTTGTACTAGATCCCAATTAAAATCGGCAAATAATACTTCTTGTTGGATTCCAAAATGTTTTAGAATAGATTTCTTGATCACTCCAAATTCTACCAATTTCGCTTTCCCGGAGCTTATGGAAATTCCTTCAGAAAAAACATCAGATTTCACCTCTCCTGTTTTAATTGAATTGATCCCTAATCTTTCCAAAACACGCTCTATAGTTCCTTTTGTGTAAAAGAAATTTCCGCTATTATTTTCAGTATTCCAACCTTCAGAAAACTTGTCGCCAGTAACAAAAAGGCTAAGGTGTTTATTTTCTATTCTTCCACTTTCATAATTATGGTAGGTTTTACCAAATTCAAATAACTTTAGATCTGCCTGCTTTCTATTAATATTGTAGTTCACTGCCTCTAATCCAGAAAACAGCAAGGATTGTCTCATAACTGAAAGATCCTGACTCAAAGGATTCAGCATTACCACATTCTGTTCTTCCTTTAACTGCTCAGATAATTTTATATATGCTGGAGTAGTTAAAGAATTTGCCATAGTTTCAAAGAAACCTTGTCCTACCAACTGATTGGCAATTAGATTTTGAAGCTTATAATCTTCAAATTTTCCTGAATTAGCTATAGAAGCATTAAGCTTAGTTCCAGATTCAATATTGTTATATCCGTAAATTCTTAATATTTCTTCAATAACATCAGATTCTCTTTGAACATCTACCCTGTAAGAAGGAATGGTAAGACCCATTCCTGTTTCGGTAATATTGTTCACTCGAATTTCCAAAGAAGCTAAAATAGACTTGATAGTTTCTTCAGCTAAGTTTTGCCCAATAAGTTTGTTAACTTTTTCGAAGGTCAAGAACACTTGAAAATCTTCTGTTTTTTTGAAATAAAGATCATCTATATCACTGGTGATTTCACCTCCGGCAACCTCTTTAATTAGAATGGCAACTCTTTTTAAAGCATATTCCGTCATGTTAGGGTCTATCCCGCGTTCAAACCTAAAGGAGGCATCTGTATTCAAACCGTGTCTTTTAGCAGTTTTACGGACACTTACAGGATTAAAATAGGCGCTTTCTATAAATAATTTGGTTGTGCTTTGTGAAACACCGCTGCTTATGCCGCCAAATACACCTGCAATACATAAAGGTTTTTCTGCATCACAAATCATTAGATCTTCGGCATGCAGTTCTCTTTCAACTTCGTCTAATGTGGTAAATTTTGTTCCAGCTTTTAATGTCTTTACATGAATCTCGTTTCCGGCGATCATTTCAGCATCAAAAGCGTGTAAAGGTTGCCCCAACTCATGCATTACGTAGTTGGTTGCATCTACAATATTGTTTTTAGGATTTATCCCGATCGCTTTTAATCTATTTTGAAGCCATTGCGGCGAATCTGAAACTTTGATCCCAGAAATTGTTACTCCACAATATCTTGGTGCCAAATTAGAATCTTCTACCTGAATAGGTATCCTTAAACTTCTACTATCCACATGAAAACCACTTACAGATGGAGTTATAAGCTCTAAGCTTAAGGCTTGTTGTTGGTAACCTGCTTTTAGATCTCTAGCAACACCCCAATGACTCATGGCATCCGCACGATTTGGAGTTAGCCCAATTTCAAATACTTGATCATTTTCAATTTCGAAGATCTTTGCTACTGGCATTCCGGGGATAAGGTCTTTCTTCAAAACCATGATCCCGTCATGACTGCTTCCTAAGCCTAGTTCGCTCTCAGAACAAACCATCCCGTGACTGGCTTCTCCTCTAATCTTTCCTTTCTTGATCTCCCAAGCTTCTCCTTTATCATCATAAAGCGTAGTACCAATAGTTGCAACGGGTACATTTTGACCAGCTGCAATATTAGGTGCGCCACATACTATCTGCAAGGCTTCTCCATTTCCAACGTCTATCTTACATAGTTGTAATCTATCTGCGTTTGGATGTGGAATGCAACTTAAAACATGTCCTGTAACAATACCTTCTAATGCTCCTTTGATACTTTGGAAGTTAGTGATACCTTCTACTTCAAGACCTAGGTCTGTTAGTAAATGTCCGGTTTCTTCAGGGTTATCGGGAAGTTTAATAAATTGTTTAAGCCAGTTATATGAAATTTTCATCGAATAGGTTTTTCAAGCTGCAAAGATAGTATTACCAAAGGTATTGACATAATAACAAAATTATTTTTTAATGGTATTTGTGGCAAAAAAGAAAGGAGGTGTTGCCACCTCCTTTTATGAACTTTTATAAAATTCTGTTCAATCACTTAGATTTGCTGAAATTTTGAACCATTACTTTTTCCCAGTTATTGGAATCTTCTGCTTGCTCAAAAACAACCCATTCTACAGCGCCATCGTTTTTCATTATCTCATGCTTCATCTTATGTTCTTTTCCTTTTCTATCTACATAAGATTCTATTAATTCCGTCTTATTATTTCCCAGATCCTTTACTTTTATGTGTGACATGCTAATTCCCAAGGGGTCTGAGGTGTTTAAAAATGCCATATCGTATTGATCTTCTATGGCATCATAAACAACTATACGCTTCCATACTACTTCATCATTCTGATTTGTAAAGTTGAGGGTTAATATATTACCGCTTTCATCATAACTAGCAGTGCTGTACAATTTGTTTTTATTTGCTATTTTATCATTATCATATCTGGTTATATCTACATCGCTTTTGCCATCTAAAAATTCAAACACTCTATGCTTGTTATCCAATTTTGCGAGTTTTGCTTTGGATGCACCAAATATCTGCTGATCAAGATCAGTTTCACCTTTTTCTGCTAAATCAACAGATTTTTTGAGATTTTTCTTAGCCTCTTCCTTATTTCCCATTTCTAATAAAAGATCTGCGTAGGAATCATATGGATTAGCTTGGTCGTTGTATTCTGCAATTTGAGCTTCAAACACCATTTTAGCGGCATCTAAATCTTGGTCTTCTAACATCAAAGTATAACCTAGGACATTTAAAGGTTCTTCAAATCCGGTATAACTTTTGTCGGAATTTAGTTCTTCATACATTTTAAGGCTTTGCTCAATACCATTCGCTTTATATTCTGTGTGTAATTTATCTGATAAATTTGGTTCAGATTTTTCTTGTCCTAGAACTAAAGGACTCAGGCTTATAAGCAATACGCCTATAAACCACTTAAGGTTTAAATGTGCTTTCATAATTTTAATTTAATATTAGTATTACAATATTATTGGGAGGAGAAATTGAACTCAATACTATGAATTGGGGATTTTAAAATTAATTAGGGCAGGAATTGCGATTACTATTTATGTAAACCGCAGGGGCTTAAAGTTACGAAATTAGTTTCAATAATCTAATAATCAGCATTTAAGAAATATATCATGCCGGTTTTAGCTAATATAATTCCAAATATTCTTGTGCTTAGCCACTTGTTGGTAGGTGTATTTCACCATTTTATGCTCGGGTAGTTCTAGGTTTGGATCTTCAGTGAGTAATCTTTTAGCATAATCTCTAGCAGATTTAAGGATCTGATTATCCTTTACAATATCTGCAATCTTTAAATTAAGAACTCCACTTTGTTGGGTTCCCATAAGATCACCAGGACCTCTTAATTTGAGATCTACTTCTGCGAGTTCAAAGCCGTCATTAGTGCTCACCATTGTTTGAAGGCGAGTTTTGCTGTCTTCAGAAAGCTTGTGTCCGGACATCAAGATGCAATAACTCTGTTCTGCTCCCCGTCCAACACGACCACGAAGCTGATGCAATTGTGAAAGGCCAAACCTTTCGGAACTTTCAATAATCATTACACTGGCATTTGGAACATTAACACCAACCTCTATTACGGTAGTCGCCACCATAATTTGAGTATCGCCATTTATAAAACGATCCATTTCGTAATTCTTGTCTGCAGATTTCATCTGTCCATGCACAATGGAAATCTGATATTTGGGCATTGGAAATTCCCTTGAGACACTTTCATAACCATCCATCAAATCTTTGTAATCCATTTTTTCGGATTCTTGAATTAATGGATATACTATATAAATTTGCCTCCCTTTTTCAATTTCATCTCTTATAAATCGAAAAACTTTTAGGCGATTACTATCAAATCTATGAACTGTTTTTATGGGTCTTCTTCCAGGTGGAAGTTCGTCTATAACAGAGATATCCAAGTCGCCATATAAACTCATAGCAAGTGTTCTTGGAATTGGTGTTGCGGTCATGACTAAAATGTGTGAAGGGAGCTCATTTTTTTTCCATAATTTGGAGCGTTGTTCTACTCCAAATCTGTGTTGCTCATCTATGATCGCAAGGCCTAAATTCTTGAATTTTACCTTGTCTTCTAACAGAGCGTGAGTGCCAATTAGGATGTCTAATTCTCCATTTTCCAGTTTTTCATGAATTTCTCTTCTTTTTGAAGCTTTAGTTGAACCAGTTAATAGTTCTATACTGGTGTTCAGTTCTTTACATAATTCAATTAAATCTGTATAGTGCTGTACTGACAAAATTTCAGTAGGAGCCATTAAGCATGCTTGAAATCCGTTGTCAAGTGCTATTAACATTGACATTAAGGCTACTATAGTCTTCCCGGAACCTACATCTCCTTGTAAAAGTCGATTCATCTGTGCGCCGCTCCCAAGATCACTCCTAATTTCTTTGATCACCTTCTTTTGGGCACCAGTTAATTCGAAGGGTAAATGTTCTTTATAAAAGGTTTCAAAATTATTTCCAATGGTATCAAAAACATAACCCTTAATTCTCTTTTTATGGAGCATGTTTTTAACTAAAAGTTGGAGCTGAATATAAAATAATTCTTCAAATTTTAACCGGAATTGTGCTTTGGATAATAGCTCTTGGCTCTTTGGAAAATGAACATTAAAAAGTGCTTCTGCACGCGAAATTAATTTTAGATCTTCATGAATATTTTGTGGTAAAGTGTCGTAAAATTTTCCTTTGGTTTCAATAAATAATTGTTGCATTAATTTATTGATTACTCTATTTGTAATTCCTTTATTGGTCAATTTTTCTGAAGACGGATACACGGGTTGCATTGCAGTTCGTAAACTTTTTTCATGTTCTTCCAGTAATTCCATTTCTGGATGTGGCATACTAAACAGTCCATTAAACCAATTGGTCTTTCCGAAGATGACATAAGGAACATTAAGCTTTAAATTCTCCCGAATCCATTTTTGACCTCTAAACCATACCAATTCCATTTTTCCGGTTTCATCTACAAAATCGGCAACAAGACGTTTGCCTCTTTTTTGTTCAATAGTTCTAAAAGCAACTATTTTCCCAAGCACCTGTACTTCTGCAGAATTTTGCTGAAGTTGATTTATTTTATAATACTTGGTTTTATCCAGATACCTATTGGGAAAGAAATTTATAAGATCCTGGTAGGTATGAATGCCTAGTTCCTTTCTAAATAACTCAGCCCGGCTGGGGCCAACTCCTTTTAAATAATCTATGGGGGTTTGTAGAAAATTGGCATTCATAAAACGAAGATATTAAATTCCTTTTTTAATCCCTCATTGAGGGTTGATTTCCTTGAGCTTTGCCTCAAATTCAAGATTATTTCCCAAACCAGTATCTCGTGGGTTTGCCCCGAGGCTTTTAATTTGAAACAGATTCTAACATAAGTGATCATCAAAAACAATCGCTTTCTAAGATTCCTAAATTAATAGACAGATTTTGTAATTTGCAAACTTATTGAAGCCCCATAGAATGAGATACCATTTTTTATTTCTTTTTTGCATATTCAGTATTGCGGGTTATGCACAATATGATAGCTCCTTAGATCAAACCAAAAAAGTAGATTTTATACAGGTGGATGCTGAAATAAGTATTCTTCCGAAGAAAAAAAGTGTGGAAGGAGAAGTGAATTATCAATTTAAAATCCTTAGCCCACAAGATTCTATTTTTATTGATGCCAAAAACATGGAGTTTTCATCAGTTCTTCTGAATGGTAACAAGGTTTCGTATTCTAACGATAGCTCCAGAATATGGATAAAAACAGCTTTTTCTCCCAAGAAAGAATATCAGCTTACTTTAAAATATTATGCCGAGCCAAAACAAGCTATGTATTTTATTAATTGGGATGCTCCAAAGGAAAAAAATGTGAGTAAACAAGTTTGGACTCAAGGACAGGGTAGAGATAATTCCAATTGGTTGCCAAGTTTTGATGACATGACCGAAAAGTTAATTTTCAATTTAACTTTCAATTTTAATAAGGATTACCAAGTTATTTCCAACGGAGAATTAGTAAATAAAAGAGATCTTAATGACTCTATAGCCCAATGGGAATTTGAGATGGAAAAACCTATGAGTAGTTATTTGGTGGCAGTTGCAGCCGGTAATTATTCTAAACTCACTTTACAATCTAAAACGGCAGTTCCCATTGAGCTATATTTTGAGCCAAAAGATTCACTTAAAGTAGAACCAACCTATAGATATACTAAAGAAATTTTCAATTTTCTCGAAGATGAAATTGGTGTAGCCTATCCCTGGAAGAACTACAAACAAGTTCCCGTTCAGGATTTTATTTATTCAGGAATGGAAAATACCAGCATCACAATTTTTTCAGATTCTTTCCTAATAGACTCTACGGCTTTCATAGATCAGAATTATGTTTTTGTAAATGCACATGAACTAGCTCACCAGTGGTTTGGAGATATGGTTACAGAAACTAATGGGAAACACCACTGGTTGCATGAAGGATTCGCCACGTATTATGCTTGGCTCGCAGAAAAAGAGATTTTTGGGGAAGATTATTTTTACTGGAAATTATATGAATCTGCAGAACAATTAAAAGAACTAAGCGACTCGGGGAAAGGTGAGTCTTTACTGAATCCTGATGCAAGTTCCCTTACATTCTATCAGAAAGGAGCTTGGGCATTGCATATTTTAAAAGAGCAGATTGGAGAAGATAATTTTAAGGAGGCAGTTAAAAACTATCTTTTGAAGAATGCATATTCCAATGTAACCACAGATGATTTTGTGCGAGCAGTAGAAGATGCCTCTAAAATGGATATTTCTGCTTGGAAACAGGATTGGTTAAAACAAAGTGCTTTTCAAGGAACCGAAGCATTGGCTTCTTTAAAGAGATCTGAATTTATCTCAAAGTACATGAAACTGGCTTCTTTAAGAGAAACTTCCATTTCAATTAAAAAAGAATATTTAGATAAAGCTTTAGATTTTCCGGTAAACGAATATATTGGGCAAGAAGTTGTTTTTCAGTTATCTGGTGAGAATACTAATGAGACAATGTCCCTTTATAAAAAGGCTCTTGGAACTAATAATCTGAGAGTTAGGCAAGCCGTAGCAGTAAGTATAGATTCAATTCCTTCAGCAATAAAATCGAAATTTATTGGACTTTTAAATGATGAATCGTATATAACAAAGGAAAATACGCTTTTAAAAGTATGGATGCAATTTCCAGAGGAAACAGAAAAAATTTTAAATAAAACACAAGATATTCAAGGTTTTCAAAATAAGAACGTAAGACTGTTGTGGCTGGTCATCAATCTAGTAAGCCCAGAAATAGATTCAGAAAAGAAACCAGCCTATTACAAAGAATTATCAGAATACACGAGTGAAACTCTCCCTTTTGGATTAAGACAAAATGCCTTTGGCTATCTATATCAGATAAATGCTTTTTCTGAACAGAATTTATTAGATCTTTTAGAAGGTGGTCAACATTCTAACCATAGGTTTAGAAATTATTGTAAAAGCTTATTGGATAAATTATTGAAAGATAAAGAATATCGTACAAAATATGTAGCTTTAAGTGATACTATGGAAAATCCAGACTTAGAATTTTTAACCAAAAGATTACAAGATTAATGCGGGCATTAGTAATTTCTGGAGGAGGTAGTAAAGGAGCTTTTGCGGGTGGAGTTGCGCAGTATTTAATTGAAGAGATGGGCAATGACTATGATCTTTTTTTAGGAACTTCTACTGGCAGTTTATTGATCTCTCATTTAGCGCTAAATAAGACTCAGAAGATCAAAGAAGTTTATACCTCAGTCAATCAAAAAAGCATCTTTAGTAATAGACCATTTTTAATTAAACGTAAGCATGGGCAAGACCAAATATCTATAGATCATTTTAATGTGCTCCGTAATTTTATGAGGGGTAAAAAAACATTTGGAGAGAGCGAAAATCTTAAAAAACTTATCCTGAATACAGTTACCAAAGAGGAGTTTGAGGAGTTAAAAGCGGGTGAGAAAGATATATTGGTTACAGTTTCTAATATTTCTTTGAATGAAGTGGAATATAAATCTATACGCGATTACTCCTATGAAGATTTTTGCGAATGGATCTGGATTTCCTGTAATTATGTGCCTTTTATGAGCTTGGTTCAAAAGAATGGCTGTGAATATGCCGATGGTGGCTTTGGATCTATGGTGCCAATAGAAGAAGCCATAAAACGTGGCGCTACAGAGATTGATGCGATTATCCTTCAAACAGAAGTGACCTATTTTAATAGATTGCCATCAAAAAATGTGTTTTCATTGATTACTAATTTGTTCAGATATATGTTGGATAGAATTGAACGACAGAATATAAGAATCGGGAAATTTGAAGCCGCTAATAAGGATGTAATCATTAATTTCTATTACACTCCTACCGTGTTAACAACTAATTCTCTTATTTTTGATAAGGTGAAGATGGAACGTTGGTGGGAGAGTGGTTTTAGTTTTGCCAAGTATAAAAATGAAGAATTGAACCAAATTGAACCTTAATGCGAGCATTGGTAATTTCAGGAGGAGGAAGCAAAGGAGCTTTTGCTGGGGGAGTTGCCCAGTATTTAATGGAAGAAGAAGGTAGAAAATATGACTTATTTCTAGGAACTTCTACGGGAAGTTTGCTCATTCCTCACTTAGCAGATGGTAACATTAAAAAGGTGTACGATATTTACACAAATGTTACCCAACGAAAAATCTTTAACATTAACCCATTTGTGGTTAAAAAGAAAGATGGTAGGGAATATGTTACCATCAACTATTTTAATATGTTCCTTCAGTTTGCTAAGAAAAAAAGAACTTTTGGAGAAAGTAAAAATTTACGTAAAAACATAAAAAAAGATTTTTCAAAAGCAGATTTTGAATCTGTGAAAAATAAAGCCAAAGATGTTGTTGTTACAGTATCTAATTTATCTAAAAACAGAGTAGAATATAAATCTATTCACGAATTCTCTTACGATGATTTTTGCGATTGGATTTGGATTAGCTGTAATTATATTCCTTTTATGAGCCTTGCTACTAAAAACGGATATGAGTATGCCGATGGGGGTCTGGGATGTGTTGTGCCTATTCGAGAAGCTATTAAACGAGGTGCTACTGAAGTGGATGCAATTATTCTTGAAGCCGAGAATATGGAGTATAATAAAGTGCTGGGGAAAAACCCTTTTTCTTTAATGATAAATCTCTTCGGATTCCTATTGGATCAAGTTGAATATCACGATGTGGTTGAAGGAAAACTCGCCGCTATGAATAAACAAGTGAAATTAAACACCTATTACACACCGGTTCAATTAACCGAAAACTCCTTGGTTTTTAATAAAAAGGCTATGACCTCTTGGTGGCAACAAGGTTTTGATTATGCAATGGAACGTGGTATCCAAAAGAAGAATAATCAAGCAATATCTATCAAGAAGATTCTTTAGGTACCAATTTTTTCTTAACAAATAAATGGAATAGTGTTTAAATCTAACTTTTGCTATAGAGCATTAATTAAAAGCTAAAAGAAGTGCTAAATTATATTTCGTAATTCTTTTTTAATGTAGTCTAAAGCAGCTTCTGTAGGGGGTGTTTGATTCATTAATGCGTTCAAAATATCCTGCCTTAATTCATCGGCATTACTAACATCTTCCTTTTTAGCTGTTTTCCGAATAATACCAATTGTAGCATTTTTAGAAGTTTTTATAACATTCCAACATTCTGGAGAAAGATAGATTTGCTGCGCTAAATTATGATCGAATTCTTGATCTATAGTTTGCACAAGCATATCTTCATACGCCTTTAAGTCATTGGATTTTGGTTTTATCCTAAGCAATAATTTTCCCATAGAAATCCTTTCTAAGAACAAGGCCATACGTTCAAATGCTTGTAATTTGATAGGGAGTGCGATTTTTTGGTTTTCCAGTCTCAATTGATAGACCCTTCTTTTTTCTTCATTCGAGATATGCATTTTGAAGAAATAAAAAGATATCAAGCCAACAATTACTGCTGGTAGTAGATAAAATATTAGATCAATAATGTTGATGTCGTTCATAGTTAATTAGTGTCGTAAACAGAGGTATCTTCGGTTTCTGCTTCTTTAGTTTTTACTTCTTTTCCCTTGGAATATGTTCCGCCCAAATATGGACAATCCATATGTTCTTGCACCGAGGTAAACAGAACCGGGGATTTATGGTACCCAAACGTAGAGGCAAGGGTCATTGTTATATTTTTATCGCTTAAATTAATGTCCACATCGTCCATGGTAAACTGAGAGGGATGTTCATAACCACACGCATGTGTCATTTCCAGCAATTCCTTTTTAAATTTAGCAAAGTAAAAATTCACTCTTTCAGCTTTATCTTTAACGTTGATTCCGGCCTGTAGCCATTTATTATGAGTGGTTATCCCAGTTGGACAAGTATTGTTATGGCAGGATTGCGCCTGAATGCAGCCAATACTCATCATGGCCTCACGTGCAACATTAATAGAATCTGCACCCATTGCGAATGCCATCGCTGCTTTTGCTGGAAAACCAAGTTTTCCACTGGCTATAAAAACAATTCTTTCGGTGATTTCTTCCTTCTGAAAAACTTTATAAACATCTGTAAAAGCATTTATAAATGGTAGGGAAACATGATCTGCAAAACTTGGAGGAGCGGCTCCAGTCCCACCTTCACCGCCATCTACAGTAATGAAATCCGGTCCGCGATTGGTTTTCTTCATTATACTCGCCAATTCTTCCCATTGCTTCAATTGGCCTACTGCAGATTTTATACCAACTGGTAAACCGGTGGCCTCTGCTATTTCCTCAATAAAATTCACCATTTCTGGAATATTATTAAAGGCTGAATGTGTTGGAGGAGATAAAACATCTTTTCCCAATGGCACGTTTCTAATCGCAGCAATTTCTTTTGTAATCTTAGATGCCGGTAATACTCCACCTTTCCCGGGTTTGGCACCTTGAGACAATTTGACTTCTATCATCCTAATTTGGGGATTCTCCTGCACTAGCTTTATGAGTTTTTCTAAGGAGAAATTACCATCATCCCCACGAACTCCAAAATAACCGGTCCCAAAATGAAATGCAACATCTGCACCCTTCCGGTGGTAAGGTGAAAGCCCGCCTTCTCCTGTATTATGATAGGCATTTGCTAATAAACATCCCTCATTTAGGGATTCTACCGCTTTCGCCGAAAGCGAGCCGAAACTCATGGCTGAAACATTGATTATAGAGGCAGGTCTATAAGGTCTTTGTCTTTTGTTGAAGGAACCCATCACCTTTGCACAGGCAATAAAATAAGGGTGTTCTGAATTTGGATGGTCTTTTTCGAGCTTGTATGCAAGCATGGAGTTATTTATGAAGATATAGTTGGTTCTATAAATGTCTTCATTGGTTCCAAAACCTTCATAGTTATTCTCATTTTTAGCCGATGCATAGATCCATCCTCGTTCATTTCTATTAAAGGGTAGTTCTTCTCTATCGCTTGCAACAATATATTGCCTTAGCTCGGGCCCTATGCGTTCCATAAAGTAACGCAAATGTCCAACTACAGGAAAATTGTGTTTAATTATGTGTTCTTTACTAAAAAATATATCCTTTATTGCAACGAGGATTAGGAAAATTATAATCCATCCCCACCAGGGAATACTTCCTAAAATATTTAACACCTCGTTCATTCTAATTGTTTAAATAGTCTAAAGCTAACTGGGACATCACTTTTACACCCAACAACATTCCGCTTTCATCTATATAAAAATCTGGAGTATGATGTGGAGCAGCCTCAGTCGTTCCTAAAGCTTGTCCACCTAGAAAAAAGTAAAACCCAGGAACTACTTCCTGAAAGAAAGAGAAATCTTCTCCACCAGTTGTGGCTTTCACTAATTCAACTTTATCCTTACCTGCAATATTTTGTAGTGTAGGAAGCATTTTATTGGTTAGCTCCGGATCGTTGTAGGTAATAGCAGTATTATTCTGAATTTCTACAGTTGCAGTTCCTCCATATGCCTTAGCAATTGCAGGTACCATTTCGTTCATTCTTCTTAAAATAGTAGCTTTCATATCAGCATCCAAAGTTCTTATGGTACCTATCATTTCAGCAGTTTCGGGAATAATATTAAAACGAACTCCACTGGTGATTTTTCCAACTGTGATCACAGCTGCACCATCTACCAATTTAGAATCACGACTTATTATAGTTTGTAATCCATCAATGATCTTTGCTGAAATTAAAATAGGGTCTGTACCACTCCATGGGGCAGAACCGTGAGTTTGCTTTCCTTTTACATTTATTACAAAACGCTCTACAGCAGCCATGGTGCCTTCTGGTTTGTACCGAACTGTACCAACTGGTGTTCCAGAATTTATATGTAACCCGAAAATGGCATCCACATCTGGATTTTTTAATACACCTTCTTCAATCATTAAAGAGGCTCCTCCTTTTTCTCCAGGGGGTGGACCTTCCTCAGCAGGTTGAAAAATGAATTTTACAGTACCATTTATCTTGTCTTTATTTTTCGAAAGTATTTCGGCAACTCCCATTAAAATGGCAGTGTGTGTATCGTGTCCGCATGCATGCATTACACCGGTATTGGTTCCTAAAAAATCTGTAGTAACTTCAGATTTAAAGGGTAGCTCATTTCTTTCAGTTACTGGCAAAGCATCTATATCTGCTCTAAGGGCAACTACTTTTCCTGAATTATTTCCTTTTAGAATTCCAACTACTCCAGTCTTAGCAACGCCTGTTTGAACTTCTAAACCAAGACTCCTGAGATGTTTCGCTATTTTTTCAGCAGTTTTGAATTCGCGATTAGAAAGTTCTGGGTGTTCATGGAAATCACGGCGCCATTCGATTACTTGCTGTTCGAGCTTATTAGCTTCTTTTTCAATTTCGGGATCTATGCTTTGCGAATAATTGTTAATTGAAAAGAGGCAAAAAAGAAATATGCAGATTTTTTTCATAATAGGGAATTTTAACTAAAGAAGAATTATTTAAGCGATGCTGTCCAGCGATAATCTGTTATCAACCAGATAACAAAAACTATTGCAGCAAGAATAAAATATAGGTTACGAGAAAATTCACCCTCAATATTTCCTAAATAAAAGGCAACTGCTACTAAAGCAACGGATACAATAAATTCAATCCAGCCATGGATTTTAAAAGGAATTACTTTTATTAGTCCCACTTCAAAATTGGTGAACAAAGTTAAAAGGAGATGAATACCTCCTAAAGCATAGGTAACAATAGCAGTGATTTCAGGTAAATTAAGAAGACTTGGCAATATTAACAAAACCAATACCACCAGATAATCTATAAAACCATGGATTTTAGAATTTATTTTCATAATGTCGATTATTAATACCCTTTTATTAAATAAAAGTATTGAGTGGTTATCAAGGTTATAAATATATTTAAAATAATAGGCATGTCATAATTTGTAGACCCTTTGTTTAAAAGTAAGACCAAAAGGAGTTTTAAAGTACATCTTAATTGGCTAAATTCACAGCTTAAAATAAAGGATAAATTTGGAATCTTATTTAGCAGAATTAAACGATGCACAACGGGCTCCCGTTCTTCAAAAAGACGGGGCAATGATAGTGATAGCAGGAGCAGGGTCTGGGAAAACGCGGGTACTTACCTATAGAATTGCTTATTTAATGAGTAAAGGGGTAGACCCTTTTAATATTCTTTCTTTAACCTTTACCAACAAGGCCGCAAAGGAAATGAAAAAGAGGATCTCACAAATTGTTGGAAGTAGTGAAGCGAAGAATTTGTGGATGGGTACATTTCACTCCATATTTGCTAAAATGTTGCGTGTCGAGGCCAATAAACTGGGCTACCCTTCAAATTTCACCATTTATGATACTCAAGATTCTCAACGCCTTATTTCAGCAATTATCAAAGAGATGGGATTGGATAAGGATATCTATAAATATAAGCAGGTTTACTCAAGAATATCTTCCTATAAGAATAGTTTAATCACCGTTAAGGCCTATTTTCAAAATCCTGAATTGCGGGAAGCCGATGCGATGGCTAAAAAGCCAAGACTTGGGGATATCTATAAGAATTATGTAGAGCGCTGTTTCAAAGCTGGAGCAATGGATTTTGATGACTTATTGCTGAAAACTAATGAGCTCTTGAATAGGTTTCCAGAGGTGCTTCAGAAATATCAGAACAGATTCCGATATATTTTAGTAGATGAGTATCAGGATACAAACCATTCGCAATATTTGATTGTAAAAGCACTTTCAGATAAATTTCAGAATATATGCGTGGTAGGGGATGATGCGCAGAGTATTTACGCTTTCCGTGGAGCGAATATCAATAATATTTTGAATTTTCAGAAAGATTATGATAATGTGCAGATGTACCGTTTGGAGCAAAATTACCGTTCCACTAAGAACATCGTAAATGCAGCTAACTCCATTATAGAAAAAAATAAGACCAAACTTGATAAAGTGGTTTGGACGGCAAATGACGACGGACCAAAAATCGTTGTAAATAGATTGCTTACAGATGGCGATGAAGGGCGATTTGTAGCGAGTTCTATTTTCGAGAACAAGATGCAAAAGCAAATGAATAACGGAGATTTTGCAATCTTATACAGAACAAATGCCCAGAGTAGGGCTATGGAGGATGCTTTGCGTAAAAGAGAAATCCCTTATAGAATTTACGGAGGGCTTTCATTTTATCAGCGAAAAGAGATCAAGGATGTCCTATCTTATTTGAGATTGTTGATAAATCCTAATGATGAAGAAGCTTTAAAAAGGATCATCAATTTTCCTGCAAGGGGAATAGGATCTACGACTATAGATAAATTGACCATTGCCGCAAATCAATATAACAAATCTATTTTTGAGATTATTGAAAATCTGGATCATATAGATCTTAAGATAAATTCTGGAACCAGAAACAAGTTGGCGAATTTTGCGAACATGATCAAAAGTTTCAAAATTCTTACTGAAAACGCTGATGCTTTTGTGGTTGCAGATACGGTAGCCAAGAAAACTGGACTTGTTCAAGAACTTAAAAAAGATGGGACGCCAGAAGGAGTAGCGAAAATTGAAAATATTGAAGAACTTCTTAACGGAATTAGAGATTTTGTGGAAGGACAGCAAGAACTGGCAGATGCTTCGGGCTCTTTAGCTGAATTTCTGGAAGATGTTGCTTTGGCAACAGATATGGATAAGGAGACCAATGAGGATCATGTGGCGCTTATGACCATACATTTAGCAAAGGGTCTGGAATTTCCATTCGTTTATATTGTGGGGATGGAAGAAGATTTGTTTCCTTCAGCAATGAGTATGAGTACGCGGTCTGAATTAGAAGAAGAACGTAGATTGTTTTACGTAGCACTTACAAGAGCAGAGAAACAAGCATATTTAACTTACACACAATCCCGTTATAGATGGGGGAAATTGGTAGACGCAGAGCCTAGCAGGTTTATTGAGGAGATAGATGAAATTTACTTGGATTATATGATTCCTCAGGATGACTATAAGTATAAACCTCTTATGGATCTTGATATTTTTGGGGATGTAGATAAAAGTAAATTCAGGCAATCTAAACCAAAATCTGGGACACCGCCACCTGCACATAAACCTAACGAAGAGCAACTTAGGAAGCTTAGAAAACTTAAACCAACTGCTACAGATTATCCTACAGCCTCGATAAAAGACACTGTGAAATTGGAAGCAGGAAATGAAGTGGAACATATTCGTTTTGGAAAAGGAAAAGTGCTGAATATCGATGGGATTGGACAAGATAAAAAAGCAGAGATCGATTTTGAAAATGGTGGAGTAAAAAAACTTCTATTGAGATTTGCTAAACTGAAGGTGCTTTCATAATTTAATTCTTTATAAACTGTTTTCCTCTAATTCTATAATATATGATTCGAAAAGGTAGTAATGTAAAATGGAAATGGGGTTCTGGTGAAGCCGAAGGAAAAGTAATTGATACCTTTTTAGAAAAGATTACCAAAACCATTAAAGGATCTGAAATTACCCGAATTGGCGAAAAAGGAAATAGGGCATTATTGATAGAACAGTTAGATGGCGACAAAGTTTTAAAACTTGAAAGCGAAGTAACTCATATAGAATAAATTTAGATACAGCATTTCCCAACAAAGTTTTTAACGGACTTGATATTATAAGTTTTATAGGGGTGCTCATAATATTGCATCATAGGATATATTTTAAACAGCAGATATCTTTTTATTAATTTGTGATTTTTCCAACTTAGAAAGAATAGTACTATGGCTAATTTAATTAGAATTTACGAAGAGAATCCGAATCCAAAAGACATCAAAAAAGTAGTTGATGTACTTAGAAAAGGAGGTTTGATTATTTATCCAACAGATACTGTTTACGGCCTTGGTTGCGATATTACAAATACAAATGCTTTAGAGCGAATTGCACAGATAAAACAAGTGAAATTAGACAAAGCTAATTTTTCCTTTATTTGTGAAGACCTTAGTAATCTTTCAGATTATGTGAAGCAAATAGATTCCCCAACTTTTAAATTGCTAAAGCGGAACTTGCCTGGGCCATTTACTTTTATTCTTCCAGGAAATAACAATCTTCCTAATGTCTTTAAGAAAAAGAAAACAGTAGGGATCAGGGTGCCAGATAATAATATTTGCCGGGCGATTGTAAGAGAATTAGGAAATCCTATAGTTTCAACCTCTATTAAAGATGAGGATGAGGTTATTGAATACACAACAGATCCTGAATTAATTCTTGAAAAGTGGGATAATCTGGTAGATCTTGTTATAGATGGTGGTTATGGGGACAACATCGCTTCTACGGTAGTAGATTTAACTGGGATTGAACCTGAAGTAATAAGAGAAGGTAAAGGGAATATAGATTTTATGTAAATATTTCGATAACTAGTTAATTGCATATTAAACCTGCTCGATTCTTTTTAATGCCCCTTTTAAAAAATTAGCTTTAGCTATAAAGTTTAATTAAAAAAGAAAATGAATGAATTATTTTAAATCTAAGACAACAGCAGAAGAAGTAAATATATTTTACGAAGACTTTGGTAAAGGACAACCAGTTATTTTGATACACGGTTGGCCATTAAGTCATAGAATGTGGGAATATCAAGTAGAAGAAATTGTAAATGCAGGATTTAGATGCATTACATATGATAGAAGAGGCTTTGGAGAAAGTGATAAGCCTTGGGGAAAATATGATTATGACACTTTAGCCTCAGATCTCAATAATTTAATTGATCACCTAAGTCTTTCCGATTCTATAATAGTTGGATTTTCTATGGGTGGAGGAGAAGTAGCCCGATTTATTGGGAACTATGGAACCAATAAGATCTCAAAAGCAGCACTAATATCTGCAGTTCCTCCTTTTATGCTTAAAACAAGTGATAATCCGGAAGGCTTAGATAAAGAAGTATTTGAAGGATTCAAGAAAAATATAAGGGAAGATAGAGCTGGATTTTTAGCTGGTTTTGGTGACAAGTTTGTAAACTATTCTGATAATAAAGAGAGAATAAGCAAAGATCAGGTTCATTTAAATTGGAGTATTGCTTGCAAAGCCTCTCCAAAAGCGACTGTAGATTGTGTAGATTCATTTGGTCTTACCGATTTTAGAGAAGATCTAAAGAAATTTGATGTTCCAACTTTAGTGGTTCACGGAGAAGCAGATCAAATAGTACCAATTGAGATTGGAGGTAAAAAAAGTAAGGACCAAATCACCAATGCAAAATATGAGGTTATCAAAGATGCACCCCATGGTTTGATACTTACCCATAAAAAAGAATTCAATAAAATTCTAATTGACTTTTTGAAGAGTTAATCCCTCATTACGGGTTTAATTCCCCGAGGCATGGCTAGAAATCTTTAATAGAATTCTCCGATTCATATCCATTGGTTACCCGAAGGGACCTTGATATTGAAATCAGGAGACATAAAAAAAGCCTCGCAATTGCGAGGCTTTAGTATTATTAAAAATGAGTCAGCTTATTTAGCTTCTTTCATTCCTTCTTCTATCAAGTTGTAGAATTGATCTAATTTAGGTAAGATCACGATTCTTGTACGTCTGTTCTTAGAACGTCCTTCAGCAGTATCGTTAGATGCTACAGGAATATAGTAACTTCTTCCTGCTGCAGTCATTCTTTCTGGTGGCACACCAAATTCATTTTGAAGAATTCTTACAACAGAGGTAGCGCGTTTAACACTTAGATCCCAGTTGTCTTCAATTACTCCACCTTTCATTGCTTGATCATCTGTGTGACCTTCAACCATAAATTCGATCTCTGGTTTGTTCTTCACTACCATTGCAACTTTTCCTAATACTTCTTTTGCACGAGAAGTTACATTGTACTTTCCACTTTCAAACAATAATTTATCTGAGATAGATACATATACAACACCTTTTTCAACATTAATACTAATGTCTTCATCGTTCATGTTTCCAAGAACTCCTTTTAAGCTAGTAACTAATGCAAGTGTAACAGAATCCTTTTTAGTGATTGCATCCTGCATACGATTTATTTTCATGTCTTTTTCCTTGATGCTCTCTAAAGATTTTTCAAGGGTTGAAGCCTGTTGGGTAGAAAGTGTAGCAATATTTCCAACATTGTTCATTAAGCCAGAATTCTGGTCGTTAAGGGTTTTTATTTGCTCTCCTAATCTGTCTTTTTCGTCTAAACAAGAATTCAATTTAACGGTCGCAGTGTTTAATTGATCCTTTGTTTCTTGTTGTAAAGTTTCAAGCTCAGCGTATTTCTTCTGTGACACACAAGAAGAAAGTAATAAAGCGGCAGTAGCCGTAAGTAACATGATTTTCTTCATAATTTGATGTAAATTTTTTATTGTTAGATTTTCTCAAAGCTATCAAAATTAGTGCCCATATACTATTTTTTGCCTTGAAAAATTAAAAATCGGAGAATTTTTTTTGCCCCAATCCGTAATTCCTGCAAACAACGGAAATTTTTGAGTAATAATTATCTTTCTTAGGGAGTTTTTTACGCTTTTTCAAAAATTTATTTAATTGTGAATAAAAACTTATATGTGCTTGAAAAACAGCGGTAAAGTGATTTAATTTTAATTCGAATAAAAATTTAAATGCAGCTATCCCATCCAAAACCATTCGTAAAAAAAGTACCGATAAAATTTTATTGGAAGGCACATTTTTTATCAGATTAAATAAGCTATTTCTGAAATTAAAAAATGTCTTTTTTGGGTTCATCCTGTTTAAAGTTGCCCCACCCACATGATAGACTACAGAGTTTGGTGTATAAATAACCTTATACCCATAATTATGAAGCCTCCAGCAGATATCTATTTCTTCTTGATGCGCGAAATAATCTTCATCTAGTTTGCCAACTTCGTAATATTTATCTCGCTTTATAGCTAAACAAGCTCCGCTTGCCCAAAAGATCTCTATTTCGTCATCATATTGTCCGTTGTCTTTTTCAAGACTATCAAAGATTCTTCCCCTACAAAAAGGGTAGCCAAATTTATCTATAAAACCACCAGCAGCACCAGCATATTCAAAGTGAGTTGGTTTTTTGTAATCTAAGATCTTTGGTTGTACTGCGGCAACGCTTTTATCTTTTTCAAAAACACCTTCTATGGGGAGTATCCAGTTGGGAGTGACTTTAACATCACTATTTAACAAAATAAAGATATCTTCAGATAGTCCTGCTAAGGCATCATTATAGCCTTTTGCATAACCACCGTTTACTTTGTTTTGAACAATTTTTACTTCAGGGAAATGAGCTTCCACAAAAGAAATTGAAGTATCTGTAGAAGCATTGTCTGCAACATAGACGGTGGCTTCTTTAGAATATTTTACTACCTCTGGGAGAAACTCTTTTAAAAGATCCAGCCCATTCCAATTTAATATTACTACAGCAACAGTCTGACTCATTCTGAATTCTTATTTTTCATTCTGTGGCTTCAAAAGTAAACAGAATAATTTTTAGATTAAAGCGAGTGCCCTATAATTGATATTCTGGAAGGCTTTGTAGAAAATGGTATTTTTCCAGTTCGTAATCTAATTGACAAAAATGATGGTCTAAACCATTGGTTACCATAAGATAATTGGCGTCTAAGCTCATATTATATCTTGCAATTTGATCAAAAGTATCCTGGGTGATCTTTATGGAGGGAGCTTTGCATTCTACTATTATATGTATATCTCCTTTTGAGTTATACACAACTACATCGTACCTTTTTATTCTCTTTCCTATTTTCAGTTGTTTTTCAACATTTATAAGGCTTTTGGGATATTTTTTTTCTGAAATCAGGTATTGAACGGTATGCAGTCTTACCCATTCTTCTGGAGTAAGAATTATAAACTTTTTCCTAATCTCATCGAAAGCGGCTATTTTATTTTCGCTATTTTTGAAGCGAAATGTATATTGCGGGAAATTCAATTTTTGCATCAGTTCAAATAAACAAAATTATAAAGTTATAGCTAAGAAATTTTTCTATTTAATACTGAGTTGTAACTTAAAAGATCTTGTAGAATTAACCCCTTTTGAGCTGAAAAAGCCTCAAATCAAGTATGCCTAACTGCCTTACACCCTTATGGAAGACGCAATTCAAATAGTTAACTCAATTAAAAACGGACAGGTAAAACCCATTTATTTTTTAATGGGTGAAGAGCCTTACTATATAGATAAGATCGCTAATTATATAGAAGATCATCTAATGCCGGAGCAAGAAAAAGGTTTTAACCAGATGGTGATGTATGGGCGAGACACTACAGTTGATGAAATAATTAGCAATTCCAAACGATATCCTATGATGGCCGAAAGACAGGTGATCATTGTAAAAGAGGCACAGGATCTTTCCAGAACCATTGAAAAGTTAGAAGCATATTCAGATAAGCCTCAGCCTACCACAACTTTGGTAGTATGTTATAAATATAAAAAAATTGATAAACGTAAAAAGCTTTATAAGTCGGTAGCTAAAACCGGAGTGATCTTTGAAAGCAAGCGGCTTTATGAAAATCAGGTGGCAGATTGGATTCAGAAAACCTTAAAGTCTAGCGGGTATGCAATTTCGCCAAAAGCATCGCAAATGCTGGTGGAATTTTTGGGAACGGATCTTAGTAAGATCGATAATGAATTACAAAAACTACAATTAATAGCCCCAAAAGGGACTAGTATTTCTCCAGAACTAATTGAAGAGAATATAGGGATAAGTAAAGATTTTAATAATTTTGAACTTAGAAAGGCAATTGGAATGCGTGATACACTAAAAGCGCATAGAATTATTAATTACTTCGCACAAAACACCAAAGACAATCCTATGGTTGTAACAGTATCTTTATTGTTTGGTTATTTTTCTCAAATTTTACAATATCATGGTATAGCCGATAAGTCCAAGGCCAATGTAGCAAAGGTGTTAAAGGTGAATCCTTATTTTGTAGCAGATTATGTGCTAGCAGCTAGAAATTATCCCATGAAAAAGGTGAGCCAGATCATTTCTTATTTGCGCGAAACAGATGTTAAAAGTAAAGGGGTGGGAGCTACAAATGTCCCTTCTGGCGACTTGCTGAAGGAATTGGTTGTAAAAATTATGAATTAAAATGACAGGATTTAAAACATGGGTAAGTGCAGCAAGGTTGAGAACCTTACCATTATCCATTAGCGGAATTATTGTAGGAACTACTATCGCGGTTCATGAAGGATATTTTAGCATTGTGATTTTTAGCCTTGCTTTAGGCACCACATTAGGACTGCAGATATTATCTAATTTTGCAAATGATTATGGAGATGGAATAAAAGGAATTGATAATGAGGATAGAGTTGGCCCACCAAGAGCTTTGCAAAGCGGATTGATCTCAGAAAAAGAAATGAAACAAGGGATGGTGCTTACGGCAATTTTAACTTTGTTGATGGCGGTACTTTTAATTTATTCAGCATTTGGAAAGGATCATTTTTGGTATGCCACCATCTTTTTTCTCTTGGGAGTAAGTGCTATTACGGCGGCAATAAAATATACGGTTGGTACAAATGCTTATGGCTACAGAGGTTTGGGAGATGTTTTTGTATTTATATTCTTTGGGCTGGTAGCAGTTTTAGGAACCTATTTTCTTTATGCAAGAGAAATATATTGGATAGCCTTACTACCTGCATCGGCCATAGGAATGCTGAGCGTAGGAGTATTAAACCTTAATAATATGAGAGATAGGATTTCCGATGAAATTTCGGGAAAAGTTACACTTGTAGTTAAGATGGGAGAGAGAAGGGCTAAGAATTATCATTATACTTTAATTCTTGGAGCTATATTTTTATTTCTCATATTTAGTGTTTTAACTTCTAAAGAGTTAAATAATTTTATCTATATATTGGCTTTTATTCCTTTGGTGCTTCACTTGAAAAGAGTGGTCCAAAATAAAGATCCTCGCAAATTGGATCCGGAACTTAAAATATTAGCATTATCCACTTTTGCAGTCGCAGCCTTATTTGGAATTGGTTTGCTGATTTAATCCCACTAATAAATTTAACATTTGCTTAGGGTGTAATCTTCTTTCATTGTTTATTTTTATTGAAATTCCAATCTTTTTGCAATGATTATAACTTTCTACGGACAAAATTCCTTCAGTATTAAAATAGGAGATATCAATATTATTATAGATCCATTTATAACAGGAAATAAACTTTCTAAAGACAAAGTGGATATCAATAAGTTAAACGCCGATTATATTTTGCTTACTCACGCGCATCAGGATCATATTTTAGATGCTGAAGCTATTGCAAATAATACAGGAGCTGTCATTGTGAGCAACTTTGAGATCGCAACACATTATGAAAATAAGGGTTTTGAAGTGCATCCTATGAACCATGGTGGTTCCTGGGATTTTGAGTTTGGAAAAGTCAAGTATGTAAATGCAATACATACCAGTTCTTTCCCAGACGGATCGTATGGCGGTCAGCCTGGAGGATTTGTTATAGAAGGCGAACATAAAAATATTTATATCGCAGGAGATACGGCGCTTACCATGGATATGAAGCTCATTCCACTAAGCACTAAATTGGATCTGGCAATTTTACCAATTGGAGATAACTTTACAATGGGTGTGGAGGATGCCATAATTGCGAGCGATTTTATAGAATGTGACAAAATAATAGGTTGCCACTACGATACTTTTGGGTACATAGAAATAGACCACGAAGATGCTAAACGTAAGTTTTATGAAAAAGGCAAAGACCTTATGTTACTTGAAATTGGTGAAAGCATTGAATTATAATTTCAGAAAAAATAACTAATTCTTAATGCAGGCAACTTACCGCAGACATCTTTTAGAATTTGAACGCCCAAGCGGGACCTCGCGGGGTGTTCTTACCACTAAAGAAACTTGGTTTATAATTATAACTTCTGAAGAAAAAGTTGGAGTAGGAGAATGTGGACTCTTAAGATCTCTGAGTATAGATGATAGACCAGATTACGAAAATAAACTATCTTGGGTTTGTGAAAATATCTCTCTTGGTGTTGATGCACTTTGGGAACAACTTTTAGATTTTCCCTCACTACAATTTGGTGTAGAGATGGCCTTTAGATCTTTGGAAGCCTCAACTCCTTTTTTATTACATCCTTCAGAATTCACCAATGGAAATTCTTCAATCCCAATAAATGGATTGGTATGGATGGGTGAAAAATCCTTTATGAAGGAGCAAATTCTCGAAAAGATAAAAAATGGTTTCGAATGCATTAAGCTGAAAATTGGTGCAATTGATTTTGGTGCTGAATTAGATCTTCTAAAATTTATAAGATCTGAATTTTCTTCCGAAGAAATAGAAATAAGAGTAGATGCCAATGGAGCTTTTTCCCCAGAGGATGCTTTAGCAAAACTGCAGCGACTTTACCAGTTTAATATTCATAGTATAGAACAGCCTATTAAACAAGGACAATTTAGTGATATGGCGAAACTATGCGAGATCACACCCATTCCTATTGCATTAGATGAAGAGCTAATTGGAGTTACCGGTGTAACAAACAAGAAGAAATTACTACAAACAATCAAGCCTCAGTATGTCATTTTTAAGCCAAGTCTAATTGGAGGATACAAAGGGACAGAAGAGTGGCTGCAGTTGGCACATGAAATGGAGATTGGCTGGTGGGTAACGAGTGCTTTGGAAAGCAATGTAGGTTTAAATGCCATAAGTCAATGGACTTACACTAAAAAGTCCCAGTTACCTCAAGGTCTTGGTACCGGTGGCCTTTATACAAACAATTTTGAGTCTCCGTTGGAGGTGAAAAGAGGAACTATCACGTACAACCCTGAAACGTCTTGGGGCTTTAATCTATAATTTATACATGTTCATTAAGCAAGCATTTAATTATCAGCATAGTTTTTGGAGATATTTACTAGGGGTCTCCATAATAATTTTCGCAGTAATACTCGGGCAAATTCCATTGGCGGTAGCCATGTTTATGGAAGGAGGTATGGATATGGTTGGAATGGAAGAAGCAGAGATGCTGAAAATCCTAGATTCTAATTTAAATTTGTTTTTACTGTTACTCACCTTTGCTGTGGGACTTTTTGCGTTATTCTTTGTGGTGAAATTTATCCATTATCAGCCTATTAGAACAGTTACTACTTCTCGTAAAAAAGTAGATTGGGGTAGATTTTTCTTCGGATTTGGATTGGTAGCAATTTTTTCTATTTCAGTTACAGCTTTCGATTATTATTCAAACCCCCAGGATTACTTAGTTAATTTCCAACCTGAGCCATTTTTTATAATGCTGATCATCGCTTTGATTATGATCCCATTGCAAACCAGTTTTGAAGAATATCTTTTCCGAGGCTATTTGATGCAGGGAATAGGAGTGTTGGTTAAGAATAAATGGGTCCCATTAATATTGACTTCGGTTGTATTTGGTGGGTTACATTTCTTTAATCCGGAAGTGACAAAAATGGGAAATATTATAATGATCTATTATATAGGAACAGGTTTTCTATTAGGTATTATGACGCTTATGGACGAAGGTTTGGAATTGGCTTTAGGTTTTCATGCCGGGAATAATTTACTAACAGCTGTATTGGTTACGGCAGATTGGACCGCGTTTCAAACAAATTCTTTATTAATAGATATATCAAACCCAACAGCGGGTGTAGATGTGCTTATTCCAATATTCGTAGTATATCCGTTATTTTTGTTCATAATGGCTAAGAAATATGGATGGAGTGATTGGAAAGAAAAACTATTCGGAAAAGTAGAGGCTCCGATTGTTGATAAGAATATTCAGAACATAGGAAATTCATAAATATTTTTGTTAAATTTAGGTTTAAGTAACAATATTTTCGTTAAAAACCAACTGTAATGATTGATAAATTTTGTCTTCCAGATACTCATAAAGGTTTTAAAATTAATAAGTTGCATTTTTCTAATGAAGATTTGGCTAAAGTGGCTTATAACTTCATTAAGGAAGGAGAACCGCATGAAGGAGAGGTTGGTGATTTTATTTTAGATTGGTTAAAACCATCAGAGTTTATTGAGGTAAACACCTCTGGATCTACTGGAAAACCAAAAAAGATTAAGGTCAGGAAAGAGCATATGATAAATTCTGCATTAGCGACAGGTAAATTTTTTGAATTACCCTCAGGCTGTACTGCCTTAATGTGTTTACCCGCAAAATATATCGCAGGTAAAATGATGTTAGTGCGCGCAATGGTTTTAGGTTGGGAATTAGATCTTGTGCCACCTTCTTCTAATCCCTTGGATAATTTGTATAAAACATACGATTTTTGTGCAATGACCCCATTTCAGTTAGATAATTCTATTAGTAGGCTACATCTAATCAAGAAATTAATAGTTGGTGGTGGGGCGGTTTCCCCCAATTTGCAACAAATGGTTCAGGGTTTAAATACTAAAGTTTATGAAACTTTTGGAATGACAGAGACAGTTTCTCACATGGCTGCTAAAAAATTGAACACTAAAAAGAATAAGAAAAAGCCAGCTCCTTTTAAACTTATGCCTAACATACATATTTCTAAAGATAAAAGGGATTGCTTAATTATTAATGCGCCTAATATCGCAGATGAGGTCCTAGTGACCAATGATGTCGTGGAGATTCTTACTTATAAGAAGTTTCTCTGGAAAGGTAGATATGATAATGTGGTAAATTCTGGAGGGATCAAATTGTATCCTGAAGATATTGAAAGAAAGCTATGCGGAGTAATAGATGGCCGCTTTTTTCTTATTGGAATGCCAGATAATGCACTTGGAGAAAAATTAGTCTTATTTATTGAAGCGCATTTCTCTGAAGAATTATTATCGGAGCTTCAAGTGAAAATTCAGACAGTAAAAAAGTTGGATAAGTATGAGATTCCGAAGAAAATCTATCTAATTGACAAATTCGAGGAAACTCCTAACGGAAAGATCCATAGAAAAAATACTCTTCGAAGCAAAATTAAGTAACTTCCTATATTGATTTAAAAATGCTTTTTCATGTATAAAATTTTATTCCTATTTCTGTGCTTCAGTTTTTCATTGAATGCGCAAGTCCTTTCAGAAAAAAATAGAGCCAAAGTAATTGACGAATTGTTAGAGGATAAGTTTGAAAATACCTTGCCCCAACTAATGGAACGTGCAGGGATTGATATGTGGGTAATCATCTCCAGAGAATATAATGAAGATCCCGTTTTAAAAACTATGCTTCCCGCTACCTGGCTAAACGCAAGGAGAAGAACAATTCTTGTGTTTTACAAACCGAAAAATTCTAAAAAGGTAGAACGACTTGCTGTTGCGAGATATAATATTGGAGAAAGTATTAACTCTGCCTGGGACAAGGAAAAGCAGCCTAACCAGTGGAAAGCCTTGATTGATATTATTACTGAAAGAAATCCAGATAAAATAGGTTTGAATTATTCTAAAAATTTCGGAATTGCAGATGGACTGGTTAAAACCGATCACGAAGAATTTATTACTCATTTACCAGAGGAATATAGAAATAAGCTTGTTTCTGCGGAAGATCTTGCTGTTGGTTGGATAGAGACTAGGACAGCGAAAGAAATGGAATTTTATAAGATCTTGGTTAAAATGACTCATGATATTATTGCTGAAGCTTTTAGCGAGAAAGTGATTGTTCCGGGGCAAACAACTTCTGAAGAAGTTGTTTGGTGGTTGAGACAAAAAGTAACAGCTCTTGGATTGGAAACATGGTTTCATCCAACGGTTGACATCCAGAGAAAAGAAGAAAAATTAAAAGACCATATAGATGCTTTTTCAAATGGATATGGAGAAACAACAATCTTACCGGGAGATCTTTTACATTGTGATTTTGGGATAAGTTATTTAAGACTGAATACAGATTGCCAACAGCATGCTTATGTGTTAAAGGATGGAGAAACTGAGGCTCCTGAATTTCTAAGAGATGCACTTAACAAGGGAAATCAGCTTCAGGATATACTAACTTCTAATTTCGAATCTGGGAGATCTGGTAACGAAATTCTTAAAAAATCTCTTTCGGAAGCTAAGGCTGTGGGTTTGCAACCTTCAATATATACACATCCTTTAGGACTTTATGGCCATTCTGCCGGTCCAACTATTGGAATGTGGGATTCTCAGGATGGAGTTCCCGGAACTGGAGATTACAAGTTGTTTCCAAACACTACCTATGCTATAGAATTAAACACCACGGTTGCAATCCCGGAGTGGGATAAAGATATACGAATCATGCTTGAAGAAGCAGGGTCTTGGGGAGAAAACTCTTTTAAATATGTAAATGAAAGGCAAACTGAATTACTGCTTATTCCTTAAAATTAATATCACATTTTTAAATAATAGTCTGCAGAATGCTTTCCGGAGCCATAGATTATAAAGAAACACGTAAGCAGTAAAATAGTAATGGCGATTATTAAGTTACCGGGATTCATTACTCCAATAAAGTTGATTAAGATCACGCCAAGAAGTATAGGAAGTTTTGCGATTAATGCCTAACGTGTAAGCAAGCCAAAGGCTATCATTAGGCCTCCAGCCAAATGTGCTGGCGCTACCTAATGAATTACTATCATTATACATCCAAAATCGCGAAGTGGCTTAAAAAGCTCCATAAAGATCTGGCTTTGAGAAATAAATTGAAGTCCTTTTGTAAAAAGAACTCCCAATGCAATCCTTAGAATGTCCAGTGAATAATAAGTATGTGCATTAGCCCACTTATTAAGAGATTTTATAGTTATCATAACTCAAAAAAATAATAATTAAATTACTGATAACTAGCTACTTTATGAAATATTAGGAATCAGAATGTTGCATAAAAAAAGCTTCCAAGTTTATATTTTACCTTGGAAGCTTTCAATAAATATTGATTCAATTTATTTTATAAATTTAGTTTCTATGTAAAACTCTTTTTCATTGACTTTAATGTCATCCCGATCTTTGACTTTTTTTGAAAGTTCTTTCCAAGTATTTGAAGGAGTAAGTCGAATTTCTTTTTTATCTATAAAAACATCTACTGGCATATTGAAATCTGCTACGTCTGTTTTCCAGCGATAACTGATTCTTTTTCCTGTCTCCTTAAATTCTAATACTGGAATTGCAGAATATCTAAGATATTGATCGAAAATAGGCTGAAGATCTATTTTTACCGGAGTATTAAAGAAATTCTCAACTGTTCTTGTGTCTATTGTTTTATGCTTAAAAGTAAGTGTGTAATCTTTCAAAGTTTTCCACCAAAGCTCATCGTTATTATAGATGCTTCTTAAGGTGTTTAATAAATTAGCGCCTTTGGGATACATGTCACCAGAGCCTTCACTATTTACCCCGTAATCCCCAATTATTGGAGATTTATTACCGATGTTTTTTCTAAGTCCTTCCAAATATTTTAAAGCGTCTTCTTTTCCCCATCTACATTCTACATAAACAGCCTCAGAGTAGGTGGTGAAACCCTCATGTATCCACATATCTGCAATATCATTGGCAGTAATGCTATTTCCAAACCACTCGTGTCCAGATTCGTGGATAATTATAAAATCCCATTTTAATCCGATCCCAGTTCCAGAAAGATCGCGGCCTAAATAGCCCATTTTATAATAGTTTCCATAAGCTACAGCACTTTGGTGCTCCATTCCCAAATATGGAGTCTCTACTAATTTATAACCATCTTCCTTGAAAGGATATTCCCCAAATTTTTCATAGAAGCATTCCATCATCGGTTTTACCTCTGAGAATTGTTTTTTAGCTTTTTCAAGATTGTAAGGCAAGACATAATAATCTAGATCTAAATCCTCATACTTATCCTGGAAATGAACATAATTTGCGATATTAAAAACGATGTCATAATTGTTTATTGGATTACTCACTTTGTAACTCCATCGAGTGTAGCCATTTTCCAAATCTGTTGTTCCTAGCAATCTCCCATTAGAAACATTGGTAAGCCCATTTGGGACCGCAATTTCTATCAGTGCCTCTTCCGGCTCATCACTTTGATGATCTTTATTGGGATACCAAAGACTAGCACCGGTTCCTTGAACCGCAACTGCGATCCACGGATTTCCTTCTTCATCTTTCTTAAATACGAAGCCACCATCCCAAGGAGCATTCTTCGCTACTATAGGATTTCCAGAATAAAATACTTGAATAGAGTCTGTTGTTTCAGCACTTAAGGCTTCTTCAAATTCCACAAAAACAGCATTGAATTTCCTCTTATATCCCAATTTTTCGGCTCCATGTAAAATAGAATCTATCCTCATGTTTTCAAAAAGATCGATCTGCATAACAGGCAAATCTTCTTCAGCTTTAAAAGTGATGGTATTAAAGCCAGAGATAAATCGTTCTTCTGGATCAATTTGTACTTGCAGATGGTATTTTAAAACATCGTATGAGCGTTCCGGTCTTAAGGAGCCTCTTAAGGAATCTGCTTCGGTGTATTGCTTGTTTTTATTACTTAATACTTGGGAGAAGCTTGAATTTACACCAAGAAATATAATTATTATTAGGAGCGATATATTTTTCATATATAATTTTATGGAGTATGCATTATAAATAATTCTGCGTCGGGCCGATTTTTTAAAGTCTTTTTCATTTTACTATGAAGATCTTCAAAATCTTCTCTAGTTGTACCTTTGCAAATACCGTACGAATAATGATATTTTAAGATTTCCATGTCGCTACTGGTGAAGTTTCTGATCATGGGACAATTTGAAAAATAACTGTTACAATTTATAGAGGGGTCAACTCCAAAATAGCCCAAGGTTTTTATGAAGTTAGATTTCAAATTTGCAATTTGATAATTTTGGGCTTTTATATTTGTAGTATTTACCTTTAGAGATGCTTGGATTAATTGCTGTCTGCCATTCCAAGTAACATAATAGCCAGAGGTTTTTTGAGTGATTCTAGGTTCAAAATCCTGATCATTTTCATCGTTTATATAATAAACCAAATAATTGGATTCTGCTTTAACATTAACCTTCTCAATATTTAGAGAATCTATATCCGCAGAAAGACCTTCAGCAAAATCCATTAGAGCCGTGCGATGTAATTTTGGTACAGAAGTATCAAAATAGATCTTTATGTCTTCTTTCCATATTTTTAAAGTCGCTTTCGAATTTTCTTTGTTACCAAAAACAATTTTTTTATAGGTTTCAAGAAAGAGAGAGTCTTTTGGTTCATATCTAACACGAACTCCATTTCGATGGCGAAGGTCATTTATAAACTCATTTGGGACAAGCACCAAAGTGTCCTCTCCTCTAATCATAAAATCTATGGTGTCCTGTTTAGTTAAAGGATCCCCTTTTTCCTTATAAGTTTTGAGATCAATATATGATCTAACAACTTTCCTCACAGCAGAGGAGTCTTGAGAAAATCCTTCAGAACAGAAAAGCGTAAAAAAAATATATAAAAGGTATCGCATAGATTATGTTTGGATTACTCCTAAGTTAAAATCTTTAGTGATAGGCGAGTGGTTCGCTGCCTCAATACCTGTAGAGATCCACTTCCTAGTGTCTAAAGGATTTATAATTGCATCTGTCCATAATCTGGCAGCTGCATAATATGGCGAAGTTTGTTTATCGTATCGGGCTTTTATTTTATCGAATACTTCTTTTTCTTTATTCTCGTCTACTTTTTCACCCTTTTTAGCCATAGATGCAGTTTCTATTTGAGCCAATACTTTAGCAGCTTGAGTTCCACCCATCACAGCAAGTTCGGCACTTGGCCAGGCTACAATTAATCTTGGGTCATAAGCTTTCCCACACATCGCATAATTTCCTGCACCATAAGAGTTACCTATAATAATAGTGAATTTTGGAACTACAGAGTTACTCACGGCGCTAACCATTTTTGCACCGTCTTTAATAATACCGCCGTGTTCACTTTTACTACCTACCATAAATCCGGTAACATCCTGAAGAAATACCAAAGGAATTTTTTTCTGATTACAGTTTGCGATAAAACGAGTTGCTTTATCGGCAGAATCGGAATAGATCACCCCGCCAAATTGCATTTCCCCGGTTTTGGTCTTTACAATTTTACGCTGATTGGCAACTATACCAACTGCCCAACCATCAATTCTCGCATATCCAGTGATAATTGTTTGCCCATATTCTTTCTTATATTCTTCAAAATCAGAATCATCTATTAATCTAGAGATGATCTCCCGCATGTCATACTGATCGTTACGTTTTCTTGGTAAAATCCCAAAAATTTCATTAGGATCTAATTTAGGTTTAATAGGATCTTTTCTACTAAATCCAGCTTTGTCATAATCCCCGATCTTATCCATTATAGACTTGATCTTATTTAGGGCATCTTTGTCGTCTTTTGCTTTATAATCTGTAACACCACTAATTTCAGAATGCGTAGTAGCACCACCTAAGGTCTCATTATCTATAGATTCTCCAATAGCAGCTTTTACCAAATAGCTTCCGGCCAAGAAAATACTTCCAGTTTTCTCTACAATAATAGCCTCATCACTCATAATTGGTAAATAAGCTCCACCCGCAACACAACTTCCCATCACAGCCGAGATCTGAGTAATTCCCATGCTGCTCATTACTGCATTATTTCTGAAGATCCTTCCGAAGTGTTCTTTATCAGGAAAAATTTCATCTTGCATTGGTAGATATACCCCTGCGCTGTCTACCAAATAAATAATAGGTAGTCTGTTTTCTATAGCTATTTCCTGAGCTCTCAAGTTCTTTTTGGCAGTAATAGGAAACCAGGCTCCAGCCTTTACTGTCGCATCATTTGCAACTACTATACATTGCTTTCCTGCAACATGTCCTATTTTGATCACAACACCACCACTAGGACAGCCGCCATGTTCTTCATACATTTCTTCTCCTACAAAAGCCCCAAGTTCAATTGCTGCATCAGAATCATCTAAAAGATAATTGATCCGCTCTCTGGCAGTCATTTTACCTTTCGCATGGTGTTTTTCAATACGTTTTTCTCCACCTCCAAGTTTAACTGTGGCGAGCTTCTGTCTTAATGTAGAAAGTAATAGTTTATTATGATCTTCATTTTTATTGAAGTTAAGATCCATAGTAATTGTAGTATTATATTGTCCGAATATTAGTGCTTAAATAGGTACTGATAGAACAAGAGTAAATTCTGGTTTTCATTCCTGCCTCAGTATCTTGGCTAAAATACAAAATCGAGATAATTTTTAAGGCTGAAAAGTTTTTAAAATATCCTGATGAAAAGCTATATCTTCAATGATATCGATAATTTAAAAGGTTTAATTTCAAAAATTAGCAAATGCAAGATTATAAAAATCAATTAATTACACATTTAAAAGGAGGTTCAGCTTTTATGCCAGTGGAAGAATTGTTAAAATTTATTTCTTCTGAAGAACTTTGCAGGAGACCTAAGGCTTTGCCGTATTCTTTCTATGAGATCTTCTATCATATGCGTTTTGCACAAAAGGACATCTTAGAGTTTATTAAAGATGAAGATTATACAACTCATGAGTGGCCACAGGATTATTGGCCAAAGAAAAACATGATTGATTCTTTGGAAGAATGGGAATTATTGAAGTCACACTTTTTTGAAGAACAGCAGGAGCTAATAGGTTTTTTACAAGATACAGAGAGCGATCTTTTGAAGCCTGTTAGTAAGGGAACTGAGCATACTTTACTACGAGAGGTTTTGTTGGTAATAGAACACAATGCGTATCACTCAGGGCAATTATTGATCGTTTTAAGAAGTTTAGGTTTGTATCCCGCATAATTTAGGTTTGCTATGCGGGGAAGAGATTTAAATTTAGGATATTTGTACTTTCAAAAATTTAGAGGTTTTCAAAAGATATTATTCTGAATTTATTTTGGATATGAAAGTAATCCTTATGAGATTGAGACAGTTTTTTAAAACTAAATTTTTTCGATTGTAACTATAAAAACATATAAAATGGCAGATGATAATAAGGTGATTTTTTCCATGTCTGGGTTAACAAAAACCTTTCCGGGAGCGAATACACCAGTACTTAAAAATATTTATTTAAGTTTTTTTTACGGAGCAAAGATTGGGATCTTAGGACTGAATGGTTCCGGGAAATCTACATTACTGAAGATCATTGCAGGAGTGGAGAAGAATTATCAGGGAGATGTGGTTTTCTCCCCGGGGTATACTGTGGGAATGCTTGAACAGGAACCGCAATTGGATGATGAAAAAACTGTATTGGAAGTTGTAAAAGAAGGGGTTGCTGAAACTGTTGCAATTTTAGATGAGTATAACAAGATCAACGATATGTTTGGCCTTCCTGAGGTTTATGAGGATGCAGATAAGATGCAAAAACTCATGGATAAGCAAGCCTTATTACAAGATCAGATAGATGCGTCAAATGCTTGGGAATTAGATACCAAATTGGAAATCGCAATGGATGCTTTGCGTACTCCAGACTCAGATAAGAAAATTGGAGTATTATCTGGTGGAGAACGAAGAAGAGTTGCTTTATGTAGATTATTATTACAAGAACCGGATGTCTTGTTACTGGATGAGCCAACTAACCACTTGGATGCCGAATCTGTACATTGGTTAGAACATCATTTAGGGCAATATAAAGGAACGGTGATCGCTGTAACTCACGATAGATATTTCCTTGACAATGTTGCAGGATGGATATTAGAACTAGACCGTGGGGAAGGAATTCCTTGGAAAGGGAACTACTCTTCTTGGTTAGACCAAAAATCTAAACGTTTAGCACAAGAGCAAAAAACAGCAAGCAAGCGTCAAAAAACACTAGAGCGAGAATTAGAATGGTCTCGTATGTCTCCGAAAGGAAGACAGTCCAAGCAAAAGGCGAGATTGAATAATTACGATAAATTGCTGAGTCAGGATCAGAAGAAAATGGACGAGCAATTGGAGATCTATATTCCTAATGGTCCTCGTTTGGGAACCAATGTTATTGATGCAAAAGGAGTAAGTAAAGCCTTTGGTGATAAGTTGCTTTATGAAGATCTCAATTTCACCTTACCTCAGGCAGGAATTGTTGGAGTTATTGGGCCTAACGGGGCTGGTAAAACCACTATTTTTAAAATGATCATGGGGGAGATAACTCCAGATCAAGGAAGTTTTGAAGTTGGAGATACGGCAAAGATCGCGTATGTAGATCAGAGCCATTCTAATATGGATCCGGAGAAAACTATCTGGCAAAATTTCAGTGATGGACAAGAGCTTATTAATATGGGAGGAAAACAAGTGAATTCCAGAGCCTATTTAAGCCGATTCAATTTTGGGGGAGGAGAACAGAATAAAAAGGTAAGCATGCTTTCTGGTGGAGAGCGCAACCGTTTGCACCTTGCAATGACGCTTAAGGAAGAAGGTAACGTCTTGTTATTGGATGAGCCAACGAATGATCTGGATGTGAATACCCTGCGTGCGCTGGAAGAAGGTTTAGATAACTTTGCAGGCTGTGCGGTAGTGATCTCTCACGACAGATGGTTCCTGGATAGAATTTGTACTCATATCCTTGCTTTTGAAGGAGATTCACAAGTTTATTTCTTTGAAGGTGGATTCTCAGATTATGAGGAGAATAAGAAGAAGCGATTAGGTGGAGATCTAATGCCGAAGCGTATTAAATACAAAAAGTTGACTCGTTAGATATTCGATATTTAATTTATAAAAAACTCCGAAGAAAGCTCTTCGGAGTTTTTTGTTTTTTAATCTAATCTCACTATATCTTCTTATAAGTAAGATCCAATTCGTCATCTGCAATTTGCGGGTCGTCTATTCTTGTTAGAGTAAGAATATCTCCGTCTACAGTATATTTAAAATCATCTGAACCATTTATTTTTAGTGTACCATCCGTGACAGTATAATTGTAATTTCCCGAGTTGGCTATATAAAAATAATCTTCTCTTGGATTCTGTACTAGAACACTGTTTTCTGAGTTTTTAAAATTGAGGCTGAAATCATTGAAGTTGGTTTCAGGATCAAATCCGCAAAAGCAACTGATATTGGTAAGCATCCAGGTTCCGCTTAACTCGCTGTCAATTTTTGGATTATCATCGCTATTTGAACATGCAGATAGAAAAACAGAACTCAATACAAGGATTAAAATTCTTTTCATAGCTAAAGCTTTAGGAGATTTAAAATACGACTTAATTAGAAAATGGTCAAACCTATTTTTTTGTTGTCATTTCGAAGGAGTTTTTTAACGACTGAGAAATCTCTTTATAATATGTCTGTATGTCCGCTTTTGCTCCAGTAAATAGTTTTTTATTAATTAATTACAGGTTGTTACCGTCATGCTGAACTTGTTTCAGCATCTCAAATATGTGGTATAAGACCCTGAAACAAGTTCAGGGTGACGCGACCACTTCAGATAGGATAATTTGGTCACTGGACTCTAAACGGATATACAATAATATGTTTTTGAATCCTAATAACACAATAACACAATAACTCAAACAACAGCATAATGACATACTGAGATTTCTCCCTGCGGTCGAAATGACAATAGATTCCCCTCTATTTATACCACCTTTTCTTATTGGCTTTAGAACCACTTCCTTTGCGTCCTTTTTTATGCTTGCTGCCTTTCTTTTTATGAACCACAGGTTCTGCATTTTTTTCTAATGGATAAGGATGTTCTGTTTCAATAGGGATTTTATTTCCTATCAAGGTTTCAATAAATTGGATATATTTCTTTTCATCTGCGCTACAGAAGGAAATAGAAGCTCCCACACTGCCTGCTCTACCTGTACGCCCAATTCTATGTACATAAGTTTCCGGCATACATGGGATATCAAAATTCAGCACAAAATCTAAAGAATCGATATCCAATCCGCGAGCAGCAAGATCTGTCGCAACTAAAATATTTACTTCTTTACTTTTAAATCTCTCCAAGGCAGAAGTACGGTCTGTCTGACTTTTATCTCCATGGAGTTCATCGGCCTTGAATCCGTTTTTCACCAAGGATTGTAAGGCTTTTTCTACCCCAAACTTGGTTCTTCTGAAGATGAGAACAGATTTATTTTTAACCACATTTCGCATTACATAAAGCAATAATTCTACTTTATCTTGCTTAGGCACCATATACAATTTTTGTTCAATAGAAGGCGCTGCGGAAGAATTGGTGGTCAATTCAATTTTTTCGGGGTTCTGTAGCAAAGATTTCGCTAAATCCTGAACTTTTGGTGGAATAGTAGCCGAAAACATTAGCCTTTGCACCAAATTGGGAGCAAGTCTAATTATTTTCTGAACTTCATCTATAAAGCCCATATCTAACATAAGGTCGGCTTCATCTAAAACCAAAACCTCCACTTCTTCAAGATTGATATAGCCTTGTTTTCTAAGATCTAAAAGTCTTCCAGGTGTTGCAACTAAAATATGCAATCCATCCTTTAGTAAGTTGATCTGTGGCTGCATGGAAGCACCACCAAACACAACTCCAGATTTTATATTCGTGAATTTTGAATAATCTTTAATATTCTCTGCAATTTGAACCGCTAATTCCCGGGTAGGACTAACAATTAATACAGAGAGTGTGCCTTTTGTTTTATCATCTTCTACACGCTTGTTTAAGAGTTGTAATAATGGAATTGCAAACGCACCTGTCTTTCCTGTTCCTGTTTGGGCACAAGCAATTACATCATTCCTTCTTAAGATTTCCGGAATAACTTTTTCCTGGATTGGAGTAGGAGTAATGTGTCCAATTTCAGATATTCCCTGCTGAATGGTTTGGGATAAGGGTAGGTCTTCAAAAAGCATAAATTCAATTTAGGCTACAAAGATACTATAATTGTATTATGAGTACTCAGCTACTTAAAGATCCTGTTGAGTTAAAGTGATATTAATTAATATAAAGTAATTGTGTGGAAATTGTTTTGTTTGGAGAAACAGTCACTATGAACAGCGCAGCATTTTCATCATCGGGAAGATCTTCATATTTTTTATTCTTCATTATTGCATTTACAAAAGCCGGGGTAGTATTGCTATGTCCAACAATTAGCACTGTTTTTCCTTTAGTCTTTTTCTGAAACTCTTGATTAAATGGATCGTTAGTCTCATAAATTTCTATTTCCAATGAATTTGCCTTTGCAATAGGCTGTGCAGTTTCCTTGGTTCTATTATAATTAGTGCTATAAACCATATCAAAAGATACATCTTTTAATACCTCTGCCCATTTTTCAGCTCTTTTAAGACCTGTCTCTTCAAGCTTTGGATCCTTTTCTGAAGGATCATTTCGATCTTTCTCTGCATGTCTTATAAGATAATAAGTGGTATTATTCAAATGTACTTTAGATTCTTCTACTTGTTTTAAGAGGTGTTTGTCTGAGGATTCTGACTTCTGAAAATTGCAACTGGTTAAAAGTGTAAACAGAATAAGAAAAAGATTTTTCATGAGATATTATTTAAATATGACTTCCATTAAAATTACTTGATTTAGTTGTTTTCCCAATGAATTAAAATTATTATCTGAAATTAGAATTAAGCTTTTGTTCCCATTTGGAAGGTCTGGTCCAAAAGTCATTCCTTCGATATTATCTATGATTCCTTCAGTTAATCTCTTTTTTACAGATTTGAAATCGAACACCAGTTCCTTAGTGGCTTTTGTGAACTTTTGTTTTCTTAGATTTTGGAACTCTAAGGTGTTAGTGGCATTTTTAGTATTTATATTGAAAATTCGAACTGTATTTCCGTAGCTACCGTGCCCGGCAGAAAATGCTCTTTCCAATACTAAAAATTGATGTGGTGCATATTGGATTAATTCGGTAAGCCCATTAACGGCAAAGTACAGCCATGGGATCTTAGAAATATTCTCTAAAGAAATTACAAATTGATCATCGGCTTTTCCAGATTTCTTATTAAAATGTGTGATTCTTATTGGAGATCTAGTGGGGAATAGCTTTGGTTTTGAGCCATCTTTGGTAAGTGGAAGCTCCATGCCTACCCAAATACCTTCATTTTTATAGTCTTTAGTTAAACCTTCAAAAACACCATTATTTCTTGGTTGCTGAATTCCTGTTGAAGTGAAATAATCTGGGAGCTCAAAGTTTTTTATAAATTCTCCATCTGAATTCACATAGAAAATCGATGGCTTCTGATTTTTAGAAATAGCACCTTCGCTGCTAAGAACAATATTTTCAGAACTATCGTCTATTCTAATGCCTTCCAGATCTAAAGTGTTTTCTTTTAAAAAGCCTGAGTTTCTATCTAGTTTAACAACTTCAGAAATTATAATAGTATCAATTTTATTACGGGAGAATTCAATTTTAGATTTATAAAATCTTGGATTACCTGGATGGTCACAAACTAAATAATAAGTACCATCATTATAATCTATGCCAGACAACCCACCAACAGTAGTTCCGTCAATTTCCAGATTGCTTGGTAAAACATAATCGTCTAAAAAACGAAGCTCAATATTTTCTTTAAAAATCTTTTTTGAAGTTCCACAGGCCGTAAGGGTAAAGATTATAAGGCAAAGAAGTAATAGTTTTCTCATTTATTTGGCTAAAAAGTAAAAATAACAAATCCTTAAGATTATTATAAGAGTTTGTTGAGACATTTCGTAGAATGTAAGTCTTAAGTTTAATTATTATTAACTAAAAACCAAAATTATGAATAATGACCAAATTGAAGGAAAATGGAAACAAGTTAAGGGTGAATTCAAGCAAAAATACGGTAAACTTACAGATGATGATGTAACTTACAGTGAAGGTAAGTTTGATGAAATGATGGGACGTTTACAAGAAAAGACCGGTAAAACCAAAGAGGAATTACGTGACGAAATAGATAAGTGGTAAAAGAGAATTGAAAAAAGACGATAGTTAATCATCGTCTTTTTTTTATTTTACTTATTTATGAATGAAACGAAATTTTCAAAAATCAATCATTTAAAAATTTAAACTAATCATTATGGCAGAAATTGAAATTGAAAAGAAAAGTCCAATATGGCCATGGATTCTATTAGCTATTCTAATCATCGCCGCTTTATTATACTTTTTTGTATTGGCAGACGACGATGTGGATGATGGGGACGATATGAATACAGAACAGGTCATGGATGATGACGAGATGGATAATGAAACCATGGAATACGAGGATGCTGAAAATATGCAATATGTCACAGCAATTAATGAATATGACACTTATATAAATAATCCTGAAATGGGCGTGGACCATGAATATACCAATGGAGCATTAATGAAACTTATCTCCGCCGTTGATGCAACAGCGAATAATTTAGATGTTGATATAGATGCAGATCTTGAAAATGCGAGAAATGAAGCGCAGGAGATTACTGAAGATCCAATGAAAGTAACTCATGCTAATAGCATTAAAGATTCTGGAAAGCATATTCTTAAAGCTTTAAAAACTATTCAAACGGAAAAATTTCCGGATATGAGCAATGCTTATGCAGAAATTGATTCCGCATTTTCTAAAATCGAGGCAGGTAAGGAAACCTTAAATCAAAAGAATGAAGTAAAATCTTTTTTCAATAAGATTTCATCTTTATTAAATTCAATGAAATAAAAGAAACCATGAAAGACGAAAAAAACAGAAGTTTATTCTATTTAGACGAATTATCAGACTATAAAGTAAAAAGTGGCGATCCGGATGTTAGAGGTTGGCACGTTAAAGATAAAGACCAACGAGTTATTGGAAAAGTTGAAAATTTGCTTGTAAATAAGAATACCGAAAAAGTAGTATATCTGGATGTAGAAGTTGATCCTTCTATTATTGAAGCAAATCATAAACCTTATTCCGGAACAGCGCAAGGTGGGGTTCACGAAGTGATGAATAAGGATGGTGAGAATCATCTTATAATTCCAATTGGTCTTGTGAACTTAAACCACAATGATGAAGTGGTTAATACTAATGAAATCACCCATCAAACTTTTGCTGAAACTAGACGTAAAAGAAAAGGCAGTACCATAGATCGAGAATATGAGATTGTAGTGCTTGATTCTTATAATCGCAACGAAACCAAATATCCTGAGGATGATTCCTTATATGAGCGTGATGAATATGATACTAAAAATTACAGAAAAGAAAAGTGATTTAGATCATTTAAGTATGATACTTATGATTAAAAAAGCTGCTTAAGTGCAGCTTTTTTAATTTCATATTTATTTCTATTCGAACTCCGATTTCAGTGCTGTAGATCTTAGAATGAAATCCCAAAAAATAATCTTATTTAGTCCCAGCAAGTTCTTCCTGATTTCTGAACACGAGTGTATCATCAAATTCATCTAGAAGAATAATACTATCTGTTTTTACTTTTCCGGAAAGTATCTCTTTAGATAGTTTATTTGAAACTTCTCTTTGCAATACTCTTTTTACAGGTCGAGCTCCAAATTGAGGATCATAACCTTTTCTGGAAAGATATGCTAATGCTTCTTTTGTGGCATCTAGCACAATACCTTGTTTTAAAAGCATCTTTTTAAGTGCATTTAACTGCAGTCCTACAATTTTTAAAATATCTTTTTTGTTAAGTGGTGTGAATAGAATAATATCGTCTATTCTATTAATAAATTCTGGTCTTACCGTTTGTTTTAATAATCCAAGTACTTCTACTTTTGCACTTTCCATAGCAGTATCTAGATCCTTGACAGTTTCAAATTTCTCCTGAATAATACTTGAACCCATATTAGAGGTCATTATGATGATCGTATTTTTAAAATCGGCCAACCTTCCTTTATTATCTGTAAGTCGACCTTCATCTAGTACCTGAAGCAAAATATTAAAAGTATCTGGATGCGCTTTTTCAATTTCATCTAAAAGAATTACAGAATATGGTTTTCTTCTAACTGCTTCTGTAAGTTGTCCACCTTCTTCATAACCAATATATCCCGGAGGCGCTCCTACCAATCTGCTTACAGCATGACGCTCTTGATATTCACTCATATCTATTCTGGTCATCGCAGATTCATCGTCAAAAAGATATTCGGCCAATGCTTTTGCTAACTCTGTTTTTCCAACTCCTGTCGTTCCTAAGAATAAGAAAGTTCCAATAGGTTTTTTCTCATCCTGTAATCCGGCTCTGCTTCTTCTTACCGCATCACTTACGGCTTGTATTGCCTCTTCCTGCCCCACAACACGTTTGTGCAATTCGTCTTCCAGTTTTAGCAATTTTTCACGATCACTTTGCAGCATCTTGGTAACTGGCACTCCAGTCCATTTCGCTACAACTTCAGCAATATCCTCGTAAGTAACTTCTTCTTTAATAAGAGTTTTACTGTCCTGATTATCTTCAACTTGTTGTTGAAGCTGTTCGAGTTTTTCCTGAGCTTCCTTTATTTTTCCATACCTAATTTCCGCAACCTTACCATAATCTCCATCACGTTCGGCTCTTTCAGCTTCCAACTTAAATTGCTCAATATCAGATTTAGCAGATTGAATATTATCTACAACCTCTTTTTCATTTTTCCAGCGGGCATTAAGTTCGTTACGTTCTTCCTTGAGGTTAGCAAGATCTGCAGTAAGTATTTTTAATTTGGATTCATCATTTTCGCGTTTTATAGCTTCAATTTCAATTTCCAATTGCGTCACTTTTCTATCTAGAACATCCAATTCTTCAGGTTTGGAATTGATTTCCATTCTAATCTTCGAAGCTGCTTCATCCATAAGATCTATCGCCTTATCGGGAAGAAATCTATTGGTGATATAGCGTTCAGATAGTTCTACCGCAGCGATGATGGCTTCATCCTTAATTCTCACCTTATGGTGAGTTTCATATTTTTCTTTGATTCCACGAAGAATAGAGATGGCACTCTCTGTATCTGGTTCATCTACGATCACTTTCTGGAAACGTCTTTCCAAAGCTTTATCCTTTTCGAAATATTTTTGATATTCATCTAGGGTTGTAGCGCCAATTGCTCTTAACTCCCCACGCGCCAAAGCTGGTTTTAAAATATTTGCTGCATCCATAGCGCCTTGTCCGCCACCAGCACCAACAAGCGTATGGATTTCGTCTATAAATAGCACGATATCTCCTTCACTTTCGGTAACTTCTTTGATCACTGCTTTTAAACGCTCTTCGAATTCCCCTTTATATTTGGCTCCTGCAATTAAAGCTCCCATATCTAAAGAGAAGATCTGCTTGTTCTTTAAGTTTTCCGGAATATCTCCGTCTATAATTCTATGCGCTAATCCTTCAGCAATTGCAGTTTTCCCAACTCCCGGTTCTCCAACCAACATCGGATTGTTTTTGGTTCGTCTAGATAAAATTTGAAGCACTCTTCTAATCTCCTCGTCCCTACCAATGACAGGGTCCAACTTCCCTTCTTCAGCTAGCTTATTTAGATTTTTCGCATATTTATTTAGAGAATTATAGGTTTCTTCTGCGCTTTGTGAAGTTACTCTGTCTCCTTTACGCAATTCCTCTATAGCTGCTCTAAGATTTTTTTCTGAAGCGCCTTGATCTTTCAGGATTTGTGCAACTTTACTTGAAGATTTATAGATAGCCAAAATGAGATGCTCTATGGAAACATATTCATCTTTCATTTTGTTGGCAATGCTACTCGCATCATTTAAAGTGCTGGAAGCAGTTCTAGAGAGCATTATTTCTCCACCGGTAACTTTTGGAAAATTCTCTAATGTTTTATCCAAGATTTGAGTGAAAAGCCCAACATTGATGTTTAATTTTTTGAGAAGAAAGGGAGTTACATTTTCATCGACCAAGGTAATGGCTTTAAAAATATGTTCGTTTTCTATTTGTTGATGACCTAACTCCTGTGCAAGTTGTTGCGCTTGCTGAATGGCCTCTTGCGATTTTATAGTGAAGTTATTTAAATTCATAAGTTGTAGTTTTAAACATAAAACTGAATATCAAAGCATATACCAGTAAAATCACACTGTCAAAATGGCTGATAACACTGGTTTTGCGCAGACATTTTGTCCGCTTCAATTATCATTAAGTTACGATTTAGATTTCATTATGTAAACTTTAATACCGGGATGGAGAATTTTATTACTTGAAATCCTATTTTTGCACACTAAAATTATAATATATGGGATTTTTTGATAAAATGTTTAAGTCTGATAATGATGATAATAAGCCAGAAAAGGTTTCTGTTCCTTGGATCCAGTTAACTCAAGTTGAAACACTAGAGGAAATAGCTGAAGACTCATCTAACCAACCAATTGCAATTTTAAAGCATTCTACATCTTGTGGAATAAGTAGAATGGTACTAAGACAATTCGAGCAAAATTATAATCTAGATCCAGATTCAGTTAAGTTATATTTCTTAGATCTATTAAGTTATAGAGATATTTCCAATAAGATCGCATCAAGATTTAATGTTCCCCATGAAAGTCCGCAATTGATAGTGATCAAGGATGGAAAAGCTGTTTATGATGCTTCACATAGTGAGATTGATGTTAATAAATTGAAGACTATATAATTTAACACGTATACTTCTTAAAATTTTCTTTTGTAATCCTTTAATAAGAAAGGTTAAAGTTATTTTAAATGCCTATTAACTAGTAATTTACACGTATATTCATACTATTATTTATTAACCATTTAAATATATAGTACCATGGAAAATCAAAAAGATCCTCAAAAGAAAGATCACAAAGAAGGTCAAGAATCTGGCGCCAAAAGTCAGCCTAAAAAGCAAGATGATCATAAAAAAGATCACTCCACTAAGAGGTAGTGTTAATTATTTGAATTGAAAAATGGCTATCTAATACTAATTAGATAGCCATTTTTTTTATAAAGTAAGAAATTATTTTTTCTTGGTTTGAGGTTCGTAAACTGGTAAAAGTTTAGTGCTTACTTCTCCAAAACCTATTCTTCTATCTTTTCCTTCACAATATCCTCGCATGATAACTGTATCGTTATCTTGAATAAATTTACGTTCGCTACCATCATTTAATTTCACAGGTTTTTCTCCTTTCCATGAGAGTTCTAACATAGATCCATAGGAATCTGGAGTTGGTCCAGAGATAGTTCCAGAACCCATCATATCCCCAGAATTAATAGGACAACCATTTACGGTGTGATGAGCCAATTGCTGACTCATATTCCAATACATATATTTGAAATTGGACTTGGAAATGGTTGTTTCCTCTTTGTTTTCTGGCTGAATAGCAACCTCTAAATTGATATTGAAACTTTTCTTTCCTTTAGTTTGTAGATAAGGAAGTAATTCTTTTTCCGGTTCCGGGCTTTTAGTTCTAAAAGGTTCCAATGCATCTAATGTTACGATCCATGGTGAAATAGATGAAGCAAAATTCTTAGCTAAGAATGGCCCTAGTGGTACGTACTCCCATTTCTGAATGTCTCTGGCACTCCAGTCATTAAACAACACCATTCCAAAGATATAATCTTCAGCTTCGTCTATAGGAATTGGTTCCCCTAAAGGATTCCCAACGGTAGTAATAAAAGCCATTTCCAATTCAAAATCTACTAATTTGGAAGGTCCAAAAACAGGTTCTGAAGCTCCTGCAGGTAAAGTTTGACCTTGAGGTCTGTGTACAGGAATTCCGCTTGGAATTATAGAAGAACTTCTTCCGTGGTATCCAACAGGAATGTGCAACCAGTTTGGTAAAAGCGCATTGTCTGGATCACGGAACATGGTTCCAACATTGGTAGCATGTTCTTTACTTGAATAGAAATCGGTGTAATCTCCCACCTGTACAGGCAGTTGCATTTCGATTTCATCTAGTGTGAAAAGTACCGTATTTCGGTGATCTTGATTATCTTTTAATTGTGAATTTTTCTCGTCAAAAATATCAGCGATTCGGTTTCTCACCAAACGCCAGGTTTTTTTTCCATCCGCAATAAAATCATTTAAAGTATCTTGAAGAAAAATATCGTCTGTAAGTGGAATTTCGTCAAAATATCCTAGTTGATGTAGGGCGCCTAGATCAATGGCGTAATCACCAATTCTGGTTCCAATGGTAACTATGTCATCCCTTGTTAAAAATACTCCGAACGGGATATTTTGAATTGGAAAATCAGTGTTACTTGGAATGTCCAGCCAGGTTTTTCTTTTAGGATCATTTGCTGTAATAGGCATATGTTATTTTGTTTTATTCTTAAATGTATTGATTTCAAAGTTATTATTTTCCAGCAATTAACCGATTGGAATTATTACTTTTGAGGAATATTTAACGTAAAAAATTACCATGCAACAAGATACACAAATTTTTGATCTGATAGAAGCTGAAAGAAACCGTCAATTGAATGGTTTAGAACTAATTGCTAGTGAGAATTTTGTGAGTGATCAGGTGCTTCAAGCGGCAGGATCTGTACTAACAAATAAATATGCTGAAGGATATCCTGGAAAAAGATATTATGGTGGGTGTGAGATCGTAGATGAGGTAGAAATCCTAGCTATAGAACGCTTAAAAGAGCTTTTTAATGCCGAGTATGCCAATGTGCAGCCACATTCAGGCTCTCAAGCAAATACTGCTGTTTTTCATGCCTGTATGCAACCGGGAGATAAATTTCTTGGTTTTGATCTTTCCCATGGAGGTCATTTAACACATGGATCTCCTGTGAACTTTTCTGGAAGATTATACAATCCTGTATTTTACGGTGTAGTTAAGGAAACTGGATTAATAGATTATGATGCGGTTGCAGAAATCGCTGAAAGAGAAAAACCTAAAATGATCATTGCAGGAGCTTCTGCATATTCAAGAGAAATAGATTACAAAAGATTTAGAGAAATAGCAGATAGTGTTGGTGCCATTTTACTTGCAGATATCGCACATCCTGCAGGTCTTATAGCTAAAGGGCTTTTGGGAGATCCTTTACCTCACTGTCATGTGGTAACTTCTACAACTCATAAAACCTTACGGGGACCTAGAGGTGGAATTATCATGATGGGTAAAGATTTCGATAATCCTTTTGGCTTGAAATTGAAGAATGGAAATCTTAAAAAAATGTCAGCTTTATTGGATAGTGGAGTGTTTCCAGGAAATCAAGGAGGGCCTTTAATGCATATTATCGCAGCCAAGGCAGTAGCCTTTGGAGAGGCTCTTACAGATGATTTTCTTCATTATATGGTACAGGTTCAGAAAAATGCAAAAGCATTGGCGGCAGCATTTGTAGCTAAAGATTATAATGTGATCTCTGGGGGAACAGATAACCACATGATGTTAATAGACCTTAGGAATAAAAATATCACAGGGAAGCAAGCTGAAGAAGCATTGGGAATGGCAGAGATCACTGTGAATAAGAATATGGTACCTTTTGATGATAAATCTCCTTTTGTTACTTCTGGTATCCGTATTGGAACAGCAGCAGTTACAACCCGCAGTTTAAAAGAAGATGATATGGCTAAGATCGTAGATCTTATAGATCGTGTGATCACAAATTTTGAAGATGATGCAGAATTGATAAAAGTGGAAGCAGAAGTGCTAGACATGATGCAGGATCTTCCACTTTTTAATGGATAATCTTTCAATTAATATATAATTCAAAAAAGGGCAATTCATTTAGATTTGCCCTTTTTATATTCCAGAAACATGAAGGAGCCAGTAATAAAAAAAATAGTTTTTAGGGGCGGGAATTAGAAGTTGAAAAATAACCTGCTATATTAGCTACACTTCAGTAATGACAAAAGCTAAGGCTTTTATTTATAATGTTGTAATCAATACAATAACTATGAAAATGCAGAGATCTTTTTCCCATATTTTATTCAACTATTTAATTCTTATTATACTTTCCGGCTGTACCTCCAGCAAAATTATTGAGGAGCAAAACAATAAAATATTACCTCCAGAAGAACTTTACGGGCCACTATTCTATGATGTCCAGTCCGACAAAAATATTTTTGAGGATAGTAAAACTTTTGTAGATGCCGTCCCATTATACGATGTGGATGTAATTAAAAATAAATATGCCGATTTAAAAGACAAATCATCTACATCCCTTAGGGAGTTTGTGGCAAATAATTTTGAGCTTCCTTCCGTTTCATCCATGTATGTAACAGATTCTTCCTCTATCAACACTCATATAGCAAAACTATGGAGTGTTTTAAAACGCCCGGCAGATAAAAAAATATCGGGAACCCTTATCCCATTACCAAAACCTTATATAGTTCCTGGAGGAAGGTTTAGAGAGGTTTATTACTGGGATAGTTATTTTACCATGCTTGGTTTAGCTGAGGATAATGAGCTAGAGACCATTGAAAACATGATAGATAATTTTTCATACCTTATTAATGAAAAAGGTTTCATTCCAAATGGCAATCGCACCTATTATTTAGGCAGGTCCCAGCCCCCTTTTTACTCCCTCATGGTAGAAATTCTTGCAGATAACAAATCCGATTCTGTTTATTTAGAATATTTAAAACCCCTGGAAAAAGAATACAATTTTTGGATGAAAGGAAATGAAGAAATTAATTCCAGTAAAGAAGATTATTTACGCGTGGTAATGATGCCCGATGGTTCGATACTTAATAGATATTGGGATAATAAAAACACACCCCGTCCGGAAAGTTACCGTGAAGATGTTGCCACTGCAGATAAAGCACTTTCAGATTTCCCTAAGCTTAAGCAGGACGATATTTATAGGAATTTAAGGGCAGGAGCAGAGTCGGGTTGGGATTTCTCGAGCAGATGGCTGGATAAAGTAGATGGAGATTACGAACTTTCAACTATCCATACAACAGATATTATTCCAGTAGATTTAAATTCGCTGTTGTATAATTTAGAGATGACTTTATCCAAAGCTTATCTATTAGAAGGTGATCCAGTGAAATCTGAAATTTTCAGTGATAAAGCCCAAAGCCGTAAAGAAGCGATATTAAAATATTGCTGGAATGCTGAAAAGGGATTTTTCATGGATTATAATTTTAAAAACAATTCCCAGACTGAAGTTTTTTCCCTTGCAGGGGTTTATCCCTTATTCTTCAATTTTGCTGAAGAAAATCAGGCGGAGCTGGTGCAGGAAAAAATCCAGGAAATTTTCTTAAAACCCGGTGGGCTAGTTACAACGCCCAACCATACCGGACAGCAATGGGATGCGCCCAATGGCTGGGCACCATTGCAATGGATGGCCATTAAAGGTTTAAGAAATTACGGCTATACTGTACTGGCAAATGAGATAAAGGATAGATGGATTGAAATAAATAAAGGAGTATATCAAAAAACGTTTAAGATGCTTGAAAAATATAATGTGGAGGATTTGTCCAAGGAAAGCGGGGGAGGAGAGTATCCAACACAGGACGGATTTGGCTGGACCAATGGTGTTTTTCAGAAATTATCCAAAGAATAAAAATTGGATTTTTTTAATAAACTTAAATCAAAGGTTAAGAAGCTTAAGAACGAGATCCAGGTTTTATCTATCGCTTATAGCGATCCTCGAACTCCATGGACTGCAAAATTACTAATAGGTATAACAGTGGGATATTTATTAAGTCCTATTGATTTAATACCCGACTTTATTCCCGTTTTAGGTATTCTAGATGACCTAATTCTAGTGCCACTATTAATAACGGTATCCATAAAACTGATACCGGAAATTGTAATTACTGAGGCTAGGGCAACGGCGATTAAAAACCCAAAAAGGATGAAAAAGAACAATTATATTGTTGCTTTTATCATCCTTTTATTATGGTTATTTGTGATCTATAACCTGTTCACCTATTTTCAAGCAAAGACCGGTTATTTTTAGCTTGTCATTTTACTTCATTTCTGGATACCAGTTCAATTGAACCACTTCAATCTCCTTGCTCCCTTTGTTTACCAAATCCTTGAATTTAGAAACGTCTGCAAGTCCATCTTTTCCTCTGTAATGGTATGGATATACTTTTTTCGGTGCAAATGCTAAAACTCCATCTGCTGCATCTTCTACAGTCATAGTGTATGGCAAGTTCATGCAAATTAATGCTACATCTATATTCTCCAAGTCTCTCATCTCTGGGATGTCTTCAGTATCTCCTGAAATATATAAACGTTGACCTTCCTTTTCAACTACATAGCCGTTACCTCTTCCTTTAGTATGCATTGCATCTTTGGCTTCAGGTAAATTATACATTGGGATTGCTTTAATTGAAAACCCCATAATTTCTTTAGTATCGCCATTGTTCATTACAATTAAATTAGCTTCCATCTCTTTTGGCAATTGATCTTTAACCGCTTTTGGAACAATGATCTTTGTATCTCCCAAATTGAGTGCTTCCAAAGTTTTAGCATCCATATGATCTCCGTGAATATCTGTGATCAAAACAAAACTAGGTGCAGCTTTACCTTCAAAAACATCAGCTCCGCCAACAGGGTCTGTATAGATCACTGCATCTCCCCATTTTAACAAAGCTGTAGCGTGAGAGATAGGTTCAATTTCCAAAGTAGCATTTGAAGTTTCCATTTCCTGATCTACTTCAGCTGTAAGCTCAGTTTCAGAAATCGCTTCATTTTTCTCTTCATTTTTACAAGAGCTAAACAATACACCCATGCAAAATATGGCAATTATTGATCTTTTCATTTTGAATGTTTTAGTTAATTAGTATAAATTTTGTCAATCAAAAAAACCCCGTAAGGGGCCTTGTTTGTGTTGATTACATAAATTTATGAAAGCTAGGAGGGAATCCCTCGCAATTAATAAATATTTATGAAAGGTGCAACTCCATCTTAATATCTCCTCTGGAATACGGATTGTTTTCTTCGATAGGGATTTCAACAAATCCATATTTTTTATAAATATAAATAGCGTTTTCAAGTTTCCTATTGGAATAGATTATTAGTTTTTTCCAATTTTTATCCTTGGTGAAATTAATGGTATGTTCCATTAGTTTTTGCCCGATATTCTTTCCCTGGGCAGCAGGAATTACGGCCATTTTTGTAAGTTCGAAAATATCGTCTTCCATTTTCATTAAGGCTACACACCCTATTATTTCTTCATTATCTTTCACAAAGAAAATATTTCCACCCGGTGTTATGATGTATTTCTCTGGATTCCCAAGAACATCTTCATCATGCGGTTCTACCCAAAAGTATTTTTCTAGCCACGCGATATTAAGATTTTTAAAGTCTTCGGCATATTTTGGGGAGTATGATAGTATTTCCATTATATAATAAAATCTGTTATAAAATAACTTAAAGCTTTTCCTATTTTGTTCCCTGTCTCCACTGTAGGTGCAGCTTCACAAATATGCAAATATTTTACATGTTCCTCTTCTGAAGCAATTCTGATAAAATTTCTTATCATATTAATCGCAAATCCACTTGGAGTTTGAGCGCTGCTGGGAAAGCCCTTTATTGCGTCGCAATCTAGTTCTAATCCAAAATTATCGTGAGATACAAATTCCATCTCTTCTCTAAACGATTTAACGATCTTTTCTGAAGGCATTAAAATTAAATGTTCAAATAGACGATAGCCATCGTTCGCAGATTGATTCATTTCATTGAAAATATATTCTGGAGTATAATTTTGATGCAGTCCGAAAATTCGATATTTCCCTAGAAAGTTTTCTTTTCTTGCATAGCTAAAGCTATTACCACTGTGCCTGTAATCGGTTCTTCTAAGATCGGTATGGGCATCTATATTTAAAACATTCAGCGGTTTTTTTAGAGCTTCAGAAGCCCCTTTAATATTTCCGAAGGCATTGTTGTGCCCGCCGCCAATTATTATTGGAATCTTCCCTGCGGAAATGATCTTAGCGACAATTCCACTTACTACTTCATCTATTTTGCTAATAAGATCTCCCAGTTTTAAATAATAATTAGGATCTGCAGGATCTATGTTCGAAGCCTTTTTCATTGCCTCTCCACAATCCACTTCACCTAGTAAAATCAATTTTTCTGGTTTGGTGTACTGATTTGCCTGAATATTCAAGAGCGAATTTAAACAGCATTTCCACGCGCCTGAAGTTCCAGCTTTACCTAGATTTCCACGCACTCCAATATCCTCTGGAATCCCGAAAAGTACATATTTGGCATCAATAGTAGCCAAGTTCTCGAGATCCTCTATAAAATGTACCCGCTCCCCAAACTTGGTTTCTCCATCTCGAGTTTTTATAATCTTCTCGACGTCCTTTAAATTATATATTTTAATCCCTTCCATTACTTGATCAATTTTCCTTTAATATAAATTGCTTCAATAGGATTACTCCCAAAAGCATACGGAATGTATGTGTAAGATGGAATAGCCTTTGTTATTATTAAATTGGCAAGCTTACCTCTGGTAATACTCCCTACTTTTTCACTTAAATCCATAGCGTAGGCGCCATTTATAGTTGCTGCATTAATGGCTTCTTCCGGAGTCATTTTCATTTTAATGCAGGCTAAAGATACCACTAGGTTCATATTTCCGCTGGGGGCACTTCCTGGATTAAAATCTGTAGCTAGGGCAAGTGGCAAATCTGCATCAATTATCATTCTTGCCGGGGTATAAGGAATGCTTAAAAAGAGTGAACATCCAGGTAATGCTACTGGCATGGTTTCAGAATTCTTCAATGCCTGGATGTCTTCTGGTTTCATTTCTTCTAAATGATCCACACTTAGAGCATTGTTTTCTACTCCTGCCTGCACACCACCAATTGCGTTGAACTGATTCACATGAATTTTAGGACGTAAATTGAATTTGGCTGCAGCTTTTAATAATTTATTGGTGTCTTCTACCGTAAAATATCCTTGTTCGCAAAAAATATCGATATAATCCGCAAGATTTTCCTCTGCAACTGTAGGAAGAATTTCATTGATCACATGATCTATGTATTCCTCTTTCTTATTTTTATATTCTAAGGGTAGGGCATGAGCTCCTAAAAAGGTAGCTTTTATAGGTAGGCTGTAATTCTGCTGTAATTTTTTTATCACTCTAAGCATTTTGAGCTCAGCATCTTTTGTTAATCCGTACCCAGATTTTATCTCTACTGCGCCGGTACCTTGCTGAATAACCTCCTCTAGTCTTTTTGCAGATTGATCGTAAAGATCCTCTTCAGAAGTGTTTTGTAAAGTTGTAGCAGAATTTAAAATTCCTCCGCCATTATTGGCGATCTCTTCATAAGATAGACCACTAATTCGCTGTCCAAATTCTTGTTCTCTGTTCCCCGCGTATACAATATGGGTATGAGAATCGCACCAGCTGGGAAGAATCATTTTTCCGGTGAGATCTATAGTTTTATCTGCTGAAATCTCAGAAAGGTCATCCATTTTTCCATAGTCGGAGATCTTATCATCCTCCACTAATAACCAAGCATTCTTGATTGTTGGAAGTATATTCATCTCTTTTCCTGAAAGTTTTAAAACAGAAGCTTCTCTAACTTGAAGCAGTTCTTCAATATTCGTAAAAAGTAATTTCATAGTGTAAAGATAAAAAAGCCTGTAGGTTTTTCGCTCTACATTTAAGAAATTGAAAGCTTACTTTATAAGATATGTTCCGCCAAGATCTTCTGGACTTCATAAATATCCACACTCTTATTGAATCTTTTTGAAATGGAAGGGTTTTGTTCTCCAGAGATCCAGATCTTTAATTCGGCATCCAGATCGAAACTTCCAGCGGTTTCAACACTAAATCTAGAAATGCTTCGATAGCTTACCGAGAAATACTCCATTTTTCTACCTGTCAAGCCTTGTACATCTATTAAGATCAATCTTTTATCTGTAAATATAAAAGTGTCTCTTATCAATTTGAATCCAGCTTCAATAGTTTCCGAAGGAATTAATAATTTCCCATAATCCTTTTCCAGAACAGCTGTTTCTATGCTGCCTGCATTTCCTAATAAAGATGAAAATATTCCCATGTTGTATTTGGTTAATTGTTAAATTAAAAAGAGGCTGCTTTTAAAACTCAATTCAGCACAATCTGAAAGTTAATCAGATGACCTAAAGTATGAACTTTAAAAGCAACCTCAATAAATTATTTTGGAAAAGGGTTTAGCTCTCCTTAAGCGACTTCATATCTATCACAAATCGATATTTCACATCAGATTTCTGAACTCTTTCATAAGCTTCATTGATGTTTTGGATATCTATCATCTCCACATCCGAAACTATATTGTGTTTCCCACAAAAATCTAACATTTCCTGTGTTTCCTTGATTCCACCAATAAGAGAACCAGCAATACTTTTTCTACTGGCAATTAAACCACCTCCATGAATTGGATCTAAAGGTTCTACTGCTCCAACCAGTACCATTGTCGCATCTCTTTTAAGTAATGCGATATAAGGATTGGTATCATGCCCAACAGGTACAGTATTCAGTAAGAAATCGAAAGAATTAGCATGTTTCTTCATTTCGCCCTCATCTTTGGAGATCAAAACTTCATCTGCTCCTAATTTGGTAGCATCCTTACTTTTTTCTGGGGAAGTAGTGATCATTACAACATGAGCACCCATTGCATGAGCAAATTTAATTCCCATATGTCCTAATCCGCCAAGACCAATTACACCAACTTTGTCTCCTTTTTTCACATTCCAATGATTAAGAGGAGAAAAGGTTGTAATACCTGCGCATAGTAGGGGAGCTACCGCTTCGAGATCTAGATTTTCAGGAACGTTAAGTACGAATTTTTTATCTACTACTACTTTCTCTGAATATCCTCCAAAAGTATGTCCTCCTAAATGTTTGTCTTTACTGTTATAAGTGAAAGTCGCACCATTTTCACAATACTGTTCCAGATCTTCCTTACAAGAATCGCAAGTTTGGCAAGAATCTACCATACATCCAACTCCAACTAGATCTCCTTCTTTAAAATTCGGAACGTTATCACCAACTTTGGTTACACGGCCAACAATTTCGTGTCCTGGTACTACGGGATATTGAGAGTTTTTCCAATCGTTTTTCACAGTATGAATATCACTGTGACAAACTCCACAGTAAAGAATATCTATTTCTACATCTTCCTTAGTGATATCTCTTCTTTCTAACTTGAATGGTTCCAGTTCTGCAGTTTTAGATGATGCAGCATATGCTTTAACTTCGCTCATAATTTTCTTTTTCATATTATTTTGACGATACCAAGATACGGATTATCGATTGTGGAAGTGTGGAATGCATGGACTTTAAACTAAGTTTAACTCTATATATTAACACAGGTTATTATTTCTGAAAAATAGTTTCAGAATTTATGATATTAGCTTTTGTTGAAAAGAGTTTAGATAAATTCTTTTTACATTAGAGCAAAATTTTGAATACTTAAATAGCAAAGCTTATGATTGATAAAAAACTTGGAATTAACACTCGTTGCACTCATGCAGGAGAATTAAATGATACTCAGTTTAAAGGGGCTATTTCCCCATTATATATGTCTACTTCCTATGCTTTTGAAGATGTAGAGGTGAAACGATATCCAAGATATTTTAATACACCTAATCAGGTTGCATTAGCTGAGAAAATGGCTGCTTTAGAAAACGGAGAAGCTGCCTTGATCTTTGGGAGCGGAATGGCTGCAGTAAGTACGGCTATGTTGGCATTTTTACGAAGTGGAGATCATGTGGTGCTGCAAAACACCCTTTATGGCGGAACTAGAAACCTGATAGTTGAGGAGTTTGAAAAATTCGGAATATCCTATTCATTCACAAAAGACTTAAAGCCTAAAAGTTTTGAAGCTGAGATCAAAAAGAATACTAAGATTATCTATATAGAGACGCCTTCCAATCCGTTACTTACAATTACAGATCTTAAAGCAATATCAAAAATTGCTAAGGAGCACGGCCTTGTAAGTATGATAGATAATACGTTTGCTTCTCCGGTGAATCAGAATCCTATAGATTTCGGGATAGATGTTGTTATCCATTCTGCTACTAAATACATGGGTGGTCATAGTGATATACTGGCTGGTACTGTTATTTCTACGGAAGAACATATTGATACCATTTTTCAGTTAGCTAAGAATTTTGGAGGTAATTTAAGCGATTATACCGTTTGGCTTTTGGAAAGAAGTATTAAAACAATGGGCTTACGAGTTAAAGCTCAGAATAAGAATGCTAAAAAACTGGCTAAGTACCTGGAAAAGCATGAAGATGTGGAACGAGTATACTATCCAGGATTAAAATCGCATCCAGATCATGAGCTAGCGAAATCTCAAATGCGAGGTTTTGGAGGAATGCTTTCTTTCGAATTGAAAGAGGGTATAAATGCTTCTTTATTTCAGAAGCAATTAAAGATGATAAAGCCTTCAATGAGTCTTGCAGGAGTTGAGTCTACCATTCTTTTACCAACATTAACTTCTCACGCATTGTTAAGCGCCGAAGAAAGAGAGGCAGAGGGAATCAAAGATAACCTGATGCGTTTTTCTGTTGGGATTGAAGAAAAAGAAGATCTTATTGCAGATTTAGAGCAGGCTTTGGAGGCTGTTAAAGAATTAAAGTCTTAAAAAATAATAGAGAGAATATTACTTATATGAAATTAGATATTTTGGCCATTGGCTCACATCCCGATGATATTGAGTTGAGTTGTGCAGGAACAATCGCTAAGGAGGTAGATAAAGGTAAAAAAGTCGGAGTTCTAGATCTTACTCGTGGAGAACTGGGTACTCGCGGAACTGCTGAAACCCGAGACCAAGAAGCTGCAGATGCGGCCAAGATACTTGGCTTAAAAATAAGAGAAAATTTAGGATTCAAAGATGGCTTCTTTATCAATAATGAAGAACATCAGTTAGAGGTTATAAGAATTATTAGGAAATATAAGCCAGAGATTGTGTTTTGCAACGCGATAGATGACAGGCATATAGATCATGGGAAAGGCTCTAAATTAGTGAGCGATGCCTGCTTTTTGAGCGGACTTTTAAAAATTGAAACAAAAGATAATGGGGTAGTGCAGGAGCCTTGGAGGCCAAAGCATGTATATCATTATATTCAATGGAAAAATATCACTCCGGATATTGCAGTTGATATTACCGGATATATGGATATAAAGTTGAATTCTGTGAAGGCTTATAAGACACAGTTTTTTGATAAAGATAGTAGTGAACCCGCAACACCTATCTCTAGCGATAACTTTTTTGATAGTATTACCTATCGCGCAAGAGACTTGGGAAGACTTATTGGAACTGAACATGCAGAAGGTTTTACCGTAGAACGTTATCCTGCAGTGGATTCTATTTTTGACCTAATTTAATTTCATTTTTTTCTTTGCAGAATTACAGAAAAAATATACATTTGCATCCGCGAATAAATGGTGGTTGTAGCTCAGCTGGTTAGAGCATCGGTTTGTGGTACCGAGGGTCGCCGGTTCGAACCCGGTCTTCCACCCTTTTTTAAACTCCTTAGGAAACTAAGGAGTTTTTTTTGTTTTAGGTTTTTGGCTGGGTTAAAATTTTTATAAAATTGTCATTCCGAATAAAGTGAGGAATCTCTGGAAAAGGGGTCAAACCATATTATTGGGGAGCTCAAAAATTATGCATATAATTTAGTTAGTCTATAGAGGAAGAATTTCACATCCCTGACACCTCTAAATGAAGCTCTGAATTCTTTTATTTTTGCGTTAAAGGATTCCGCTAAAGCGTTGGTGCTTCTGTTGTTAAAATAGTTTAGGATGGTCTCGTAGTGCAGTTGTACGGATCTTGCAATGGTATTGAAAGACTTAAATTCGGAATTTTCGACTTTATTGTACCAGTGCGCCAATTTCAGCCTAGCTATATCTTTGTTCGTGTTGTTTCTAAAAACATGGCTTAGCCCTTGAGAGAAGTTGTATGCTTTTTCAATAGTTGGGTATAGATCAAATAATATTTCGGCCCTTTCTATTTGTCTTGCTGTCCATTTGGTTTTTGATTTGAACAATAGGTATCGGCCTCTAGCGAGCAGCTGCCTGTGCGTGTCCCCATTACCGAGAAGCTCTGGTTTATATGTTTTTTGATTTTTCCTGGCTTCTTCAATAGCTTTGTTTTCTTCTTCTATAATTTCCCACCTTAATCGGATACGTTCTTCTTGCACTGCTTCTGAGGCTAATTTTTGAACATGAAACCTATCTGTAACTATTTCGGTTTTAGGGAAACATTTTTTAGCGATCAAATTCATGCTCCCGGCCATATCCACAGTGACTTCCTTTACCATATTGCGCCTTTCTACTGGGATTCCCTTTAGTACCTCAATGACATCATCTGCTTTGGTTCCTTTAACAATGGCCACTATGCTGCCTTTCTTTCCCTTGGCTACTTTGTTTGTTAGAATAGTGTAAAGCTCACCGTTGGATAAAGAGGTTTCATCTAAACTCAAATATTTGCCCAAGTTCTTTCCATAGAGCAGCCAATCCTGTGAATGCTCTTTTTGCGTCCAATCTTTGAAGTCGCTAAGATGATTTTTGTAGTGGTACTGCAGTGTTTTACCATTGGTCTTATAATAGTCACCAAAGCGTTTAGCACTTACAGCGTGGGTATCAAGCGATACCTTTTAAAAAAGAGGCAAACTCGTTAGTTATCCGAGTGCCTTTAGCTATTAAGTTCCAATCTCTTTTTACTATCTCTCCTGTATTGACCAGGGTCCAGCGCCTCCGTTTTATATGGAGCAATACGGATTTACCCCTTAGCGGAAAATCTTCAACCGTTATTTCTGGTAAGAAGCCTTTGGATTGTGCTATTTCAGATTGATGTTCTTTGGGTAGAATGTTCTTCTCTTCTAAATAGAAATGAACCTTGTCTGTTGATGATTTATGACTGATGATCTCGAAGTATTCCAATATGCCTTCTGGCAATAAATAGCGGGCTAATTCTTTATCCAAGTTCTAAGTGTTTTGCTTGCAAAGATACATTTCTCCCCAAGTTTTTTCCTTGATCCTGGAAAAGACTGATTTGGTTTCATTGAGATTCCTCCTTCGTCGGAATGACAGCAAAAAGTGTCATTCTAATCGAATAATAGCGCAGTGAAGACTCCCTTTTATTTCATTTTTATTCGTCATCCTGAGCCTGTCAAAGGATCTTCTTATTGAAAGAAATAAACCAAATCCCTACTGTCGTTGGAATTACAGCAAAAAGTGCCATTCTAATCGAATAACAGCGAAGTGAAGAGTCTTTTACTATTGCAACGAGTCGCGGAATTTTTAGACTAGAGAAATCTAATCAAGATAAATTAAGGAACCAAAAAGGTCTGTTTCCAAATCCCTTCCTCTATCTTGTATCTAGCCCGGAGATGATTGGAATCTTCTTTGAGCTTTAAAAACTCCATTTTCACAGGTTTAAATTCCAAGAGTCCAAAATTCAAATTTTTGGTGCGTTCCACAGAGAATGGATTCTTAATTGGTTTCCCGGGAGCTAATAAGGTATTGTAGTTGTTCACCGCCTTCCCATCTATTTTATCTTTATGTTCTTCCCAGGCCTCATCGTCGGTATGTACTAAAATATTTCCCTTAAATACTAATTGAAGTTGAATTTTGGGATCATAAAACAGTCCATTGGCCTTTGAATTATGTTCGATCTGTTTGATCTTTTTAGATCTTAGATCGGTATAAAACAGCAAACTTTTATTTTCGGTAACACCTCTTAAAATAACAGTGCGTTGTCGCACGGATGCATTTTTTCCAATGGTTGCCAGAGTACAAAAATTAAAGGGGTGCTCTTTCCCAGATGCAGCATCATTTAGAGACTTCCATGCCTCTTGAAACAAGTCGTTTAACATAAGCTTAATTCAATTTTAGAAATGAAAAATTATCTTTGCCTTTTAAACAAAAAGGATGATTAAAGATACGATATATTACGTTTACGATCCACTTTGTAGTTGGTGTTATGGTTTCTCTCCGGTAATAAAAAAGTTAAAATCCACTTATAAAGACCAATTCGATTTCCAAGTGATTTCAGGCGGGATGCAATCGGGTGAGCGCAAACAACCTGTAAGTGCCATAAGAGATTATTTGAAGGGTGCTTATAAGAATGTAACAGAGCGAACAGGGGTAGAGTTTGGCGATAAATTCATGAAGGTTTTAGAAGATGGAGAGAGAATCCTAGATTCCATTCCACCTTCGATAGCTTTATCCATAGTTAAAGATCTAAGGCCAAAAGAAGCACTTAATTTTGCTGCCACCATACAAGAAGCTATTTATTTTGATGGGTTCAATTGGAACATAGTTGAGGCATATTTCCCGTATTTAGAAAGATATGGCATTGACCAAGAAGAGTTCAGAAGAAAATTTGAAGACCCTATTTATAAAGAAAAAGCTTTAGAAGATTTTAAACTAGCTACCAATTTCGGAGTTACAGGATTTCCTTCAGTAATTCTTAAAAAGGAAGATAAATATTATTTAATTGCGCAAGGCTTTGTTCCTTTTGAACAACTGGATGCTACTATTAAGCAAGTGCAAACATCCCAAGATTAACTCAATCAATTTCATATTCCAAACGCATAGTAATAGAGGCGGTTTTCTTTTTATCCTGCGTGTTATAGGCGCCACTCCAGCTATAATCTTCGCCACTATTCTGGCCTGTGATCTGAAAAACACCCATGCTAGCATTATTTAGCTCTCCCAGATTTCCGCCGCTGTTTTCTGCAATTTTCTCTGCTCTCACTCTGGCGTCTTCTGTAGCTTTGGATATCATTTCAATTTTAAGGTCGGCTATTTTTGTATAGTAATATCTTGGAGGAGTGGAATTGAATTGTACTCCTTTATTCAGTAGTTCAGTAATCTCTCTGGAAACAGATTCTATCAATTCTACATTTGTAGATTCAATTTTAACCGATTGGATCAATTCATAAGCTTTAAAAGTGCTGCCAACATAATTCCCGTTTTGATATTGATTATCTCGCTGCTCATTGGTTTGTACAGAATTAAAAACAATATTTTCTGAAGGAATTCCTTTTTCAACCAAATAGTTTCTTACGGTTTCTTTATCTGAGTTCAAATTCTCGTAGGCTTGTTTTAATACTGGAAAGACACTAACAAATTGGCCCTCCCAGACGATAAGATCTGAGGTGAAATTCTCGCTTCCAGATCCGGTTACAGAGATCACCCCAACCGGCTGTGCTCTTTTTATATAAGCATTTCCAAGAAGGAATGAAGCCAAAACAATAGCAATAGAGAAAATAATAGCAACTAGGTATTTCATAAAAGGAGATTTTATATGCAATTAAAGATATAAAATAATAGATCTGCTAGGACATTATTAGTTCAAATTCTTACTTTTGCGCATGCAGCAAAACGTACTTATTTTAGACTTTGGTTCCCAGTATACGCAACTAATTGCAAGACGAGTTAGAGAGCTCAATATCTACTGCGAAATCCACCCATACAACAACCCTCCAAAAGACATTTCTGGCTTTAAAGCAACTATCCTTTCTGGAAGCCCTTTCTCTGTGAGAGCAGAAGATGCGCCGCATCCGGATCTTTCTGAAATCAGAGGAAAAATGCCTTTATTGGCTGTTTGTTATGGAGCTCAATATCTCGCTCATTTTCACGGGGGAAAAGTAGAGCCCTCAGAAACTAGGGAATATGGTAGAGCAAATCTTTCTATTATAAAAGATGCGGAAGCATTGTTTGAGGATATCACAGAAAATTCTCAGGTGTGGATGAGTCATAGTGATACCATTAAGGAATTGCCAACCAATGCTGTGCGTTTAGCAAGTACTGCAGATGTTCTTAATGCTGCTTATAGGATTGATGGCGAAGAAACATTTGCTATTCAATTCCACCCTGAAGTATATCACACTTCAGATGGGAAACAACTTCTGGAAAACTTCCTTGTTAAGATCGCTGGGGTAGAACAAACTTGGACTTCTGAAGCATTTGTTGATATGACGGTTTCAGAATTGAAAGAAAAGATTGGGGACGATAAAGTGGTTCTTGGTTTAAGTGGAGGAGTAGATTCTTCTGTAGCTGCTGTACTTTTACATCAGGCCATCGGTAAGAACCTATATTGCATATTTGTAAATAATGGTTTACTAAGAAAAAACGAATTCGATAGTGTTCTGGACCAGTATAAAGATATGGGCTTGAATGTGAAAGGCGTAGATGCTTCGGCACGTTTCTTGGATGCCTTGGCTGGAATAAGTGATCCTGAAGAAAAAAGGAAAAAGATTGGAAATGCCTTTATTGAAGTATTTGATGATGAAGCACACCAGATCCAGGATGTGAAATTTTTGGCACAGGGAACTATCTATCCAGATGTAATAGAATCTATTTCTGCTACAGGAGGACCTTCGGCAACTATCAAATCACATCATAATGTAGGTGGTTTACCAGACTTCATGAAACTTAAAATAGTGGAGCCTTTACGAGCCTTATTTAAAGACGAAGTAAGAAGGGTAGGAGCAGAACTAGGAATTGCAAAGGAATTATTAGGAAGACATCCTTTTCCAGGACCTGGATTGGCAATACGTATCTTAGGAGACGTTACCGCAGAAAAAGTAAGGATCCTTCAGGAAGTTGATGCCATTTTTATCAATGGTCTTAAAGAATGGATGTTGTACGATAAGGTTTGGCAAGCGGGAGCGATTTTATTACCCGTAAATTCCGTTGGAGTAATGGGTGATGAGAGAACTTATGAAAAAGTAGTAGCTTTAAGAGCGGTAGAATCTACCGATGGGATGACGGCAGATTGGGTAAATCTACCATACGAATTCTTACAAAAAATATCCAATACCATAATAAATAAAGTAAAAGGCGTTAATAGAGTAGTGTACGATATTAGTTCTAAACCGCCTGCAACTATAGAGTGGGAATAATTATTGGATACCAATTTAATATCAGTAAAAAATATAACAGATGAGGTTTGTAATTATTATATGCTTGTTCTTTCAAGTTCTTACTACTAGCGCCTTTGGTCAGGCATATCAATACCATACGGTTGCCGCTGGGGAAACAGTATATAGTATTTCTAACAAATATGATATAAGCCAAGAAACACTACTTAAACTAAATCCCGAAGCCAAGGAAGGTTTGCAGGTTAATGCAAAGTTGGTAATTCCAATGTCTTCGGAGCAAAGTGAGGCTTCTGTTAAAAAAGTAGTGAGTTTTAATTCACATAAAGTTCAGAAAAAGGAAACCTTATATAGTCTGTCTAAGCAATATGGGGTTAGTGTAGATGATATTAAAAAGTATAATAAACAGCTATATTCAAAAGAACTTCAGAATGGAGAAATTATTCAGATCCCTGTTTTTGTTATAGATGAAAGTGCTCCTGATAAAGTTATAATTGCAGAAAAAAAAGAAAGACCTGCTCCAGGTAAAGTGATAATAGAAGAAAGAAATCCTGAAGTATTTAATTCCAAACCTTCCTCTCAGATTGGAAAAACGAGAGAGCATATTATTATTCCTAAAGAGACAAAATATGGAATCGCCCGTAAATATGGGATGACGGTAAAGGAATTGGAAGCTCTTAACCCAAGGGTTGGAGTATTACAACCAGGAATAATGCTAAAAGTTGGAACTAATGTTCTGGACCAACCGGTGATAATTACCGATGATGCTTTTGAATTTTACGAAGTGCAGCCACAGGAAACCCTGTATAGTTTAACCAGAAGATTTCAGGTTGCTGAAGATTCTTTGGTAGCATTGAATCCTGCTTTAAAAGATGGATTAAAATGGGGTATGATATTGAAAGTGCCAACCAAAGACTCTAAAGGAAATAAACTGGAAGAAGTAGATGGTTTAGGAGAAGAACTAATGCCGACTTCAGAATTATCGAAAATGGATCTTTCAAAGAACCTAAAGAACTTCGAGACCAAAAATCTGGTTTTGATGCTTCCTTATAATCTCAGCAAAATTAATAAGGATTCTATTTCTAATGCCAAAGAGTTAATTCAGAAGGATCGTGTTTTGCGTATCTCTTTAGACTTTTATAGCGGTGCTTTAATGGCAATTGAACGAGCTAAAGAATTGGGGATCTCTACAAACCTTCGTGTTTATGACACTCAGAATAATTCTGGAAAAGTTTCACAAACAATAGCAGCTAATGATTTCAGAAATGTAGATGCTGTTATAGGTCCGCTATTGCAAGCGACTTCTGAGGAAGCGGCGTCTAGCTTAATGAATCTAAAAGTACCTGTGATCTCACCGATGACCAATAGAGAGTTAAAAGCGCTCCCAAATTTGTACCAATCCCGTCCAAGTGATGATATGTTGAGAGAAGGGATGATTGCGTATCTTCAAAGCAATTCTCAAGGAAAAAATGTAATTATAATAGCAGATGCAGCTTCTTCAGCAATAAAAAGTAAGTTGGTAAGTGCCTTGCCTTTAGCAAGAATCGTAAATCCACAAGCTAATAATATTACCGAATCTACTATAGCTTCTGTACTTGATAAATCTCGTGAGAATTGGGTGATCTTGGAATCTGAAAGTATTGGTTTGCTTGGAAGTGCAACTTCAGCATTAAATAGAATGGCTAGAAATAACAGGATCACCTTATTTACAACCTACAAAAACAGCACTTTTGAAAGTGATGCAGTCGTCAATGAACATTTAGGGGAATTGCGTTTCCATTTTCCTTCAGAATATAAGGAGTTTGACGAATCTGTGACAGATAGTTTTATTGAAGCCTACGAGACCAAATATGGCTATATTCCTAATAAATACACAGTACGTGGTTACGATCTTACCTTAGATGTTTTGTTAAGACTAGCTGCAATGGGAACCATAGAAGAGTCAGTAAAAGCAAATATTATCACAGAATACGTAGAAAATAAATTCCTTTATAAGCCTAAAACCAATGGTGGTTTTTATAATGATGCTATTTATATTATGCAGCTTAATAAAGATCTTACCCTTAGTGTTGCAAAATAAATAACCATGACCTCAAAAGTAATTTATAAAGGAGATCTCCGCACAGAATGTGAGCATATCCAGAGTAGTAATAAATTTATTACGGATGCTCCTTTAGACAACAACGGAAAGGGAGAAGCATTTTCTCCAACAGACACAGTAGCTACTGCATTGGCCTCTTGTATGCTTACTATTATGGGAATTAAAGCCAATGAACACAATCTAGATATAAAAGGGACCTTTGCTGAGGTTACAAAACACATGGAAGCTAATCCTCGAAGAATCTCTAAGATCGATGTTCTTGTAACTGTAAAAGGCGAACTAACCGATAGGGATAAAACTGTATTAGAAAACTCTGCTAAAACATGCCCGGTGATCCAGAGTATTCATCCGGATATTATCAAGAATATTATTTTTAAATATTAAAAAGTGAAGACTCTTTTCTTCCTATTAGTTCTATCTATTTCCAAACTTGCATTTGCACAATCTGAAGACTTAAAAATTTATTGGAGTGAAGAAACTCATTTAACATGGGAGGATTTTCAAGGAGTTCCGCTAGAGAAAACACTTTTTCAAGCGAATACGAATACAGGACTTTCTTACTCTTGGGGTTTAAAAGGAACTTCACATAGAATGGAATTGGACTATAAAGTAGAAACTTTTTTTTATCCTGAACAAAGTTGGGTACAGCCAGCTTCAAAAAGCGAATATTTGCTAAAGCATGAACAGCTACATTTTGATATTTCTGAGTTGCACGCCAGAAAATTGAGAAAGTTATTGGCAAATGTGGACGGTTCTAAATTAAATAAAGATTCCCGAGACTATCTAAACAAATTACATGAGAACATAGATAAAGAGCGAAGCGCTATGCAAAAAGTTTTTGATAAAGAATCCAATCACAGCTTAAACACAGAAGCCGAACTTAAATGGCAGAAATTTGTTGAGGACGAATTAACTAAACTTGAAGAATTTAGTTAACTAAGAACTTTTGGACAAGCCCAGGAGGTATGTCCCGAGGGTTCGGGAGGAAAATAATTTTAAAAATTTGAGGCATTCCGATAGGATCGCAACAAGAAATTAAACCCTCAATGAGGGCTTAAAAATTAGCCACTTCTAACTTAGCTATATCAAATTCAGCAATAATTTCCTGAATAATTTCTCTTGCTGGTTTTATATCATGAATTAGTCCTGAGATTTGGCCTATCTCTAATTCGCCATCTTCCATGTCCCCTTCAAACATCCCTTTTTTGGCACGAGCACGCCCTAGTAAGGTCATTAGTTCCTCTTTTGTTGGAGCAGTCTGATACAGGTCTTGTATTTCATTAAAGAACTTATTTTTAATCATGCGCACAGGAGCTAACTCTTTCAGAGTTAATTGGGTATCTCCTTCTTTTGCTTCAACTACTTTATTTTTAAAATTTTGATGTGAAGATGCTTCGTTACTAGCAACGAATCTCGAGCCAATTTGTACTGCATCTGCACCCAATACCATCGCTGCAAGCATGCCTCTGCCTGTAGCAATTCCTCCGGCGGCGATAAGTGGTATTTCAAGCTGCTCCTTTACCATTGGGATTAAGGTGAACGTAGTAGTTTCATCTCTTCCATTATGTCCTCCGGCTTCAAAACCTTCAGCAACAACAGCATCTACTCCTGCTTCTTGAGATTTCAACGCAAATTTTACGCTACTCACCACGTGAACCACTTTTATACCGTGGCTCTGTAAATGTTTGGTCCAAGTTTTAGGGTTTCCGGCTGAGGTAAAAACAATTTGAACACCTTCTTCAATAATGATCTCAATAACCTTATCTATATCTGGATAGAGCATAGGAACATTTACCGCAAATGGGAAATCGGTTGCTTTTTTGCATTTCTGAATATGTTCTCTTAGAATTTCCGGATACATAGAGCCTGCTCCAATTATTCCCAATCCACCATTATTGCTTACTGCGCTTGCAAGTTTCCACCCGCTTGCCCAAATCATTCCTGCTTGAATTAATGGGTATTTAATATTGAAAAGTTCGGTAATTCTATTCTGCATATTTTATGATTCAGGTTTATTCAAATTTTAGGAACATCTAGACCAAGTTTAACTTAATTTAAAGGCCACGAATTCACGAATACAATAATTTTACTCTCGTGAATTTGTGGAAGTCTTTTTGTGATTCCGCTTTTATTACCGTTGATATACAATTAAGTTATCTCTATATGATAGACCCTGAAACAAGTTCAGGGTGACGATACTGGTTTTAACTTCCGTCATGCTGTCCCGAAGCATCGGGAGTTTCAGCATCTTACATACGTCAATTTCCTCCGCTAGATAATTTTTTTATCACGGGTCTTAGCATGACCAAGCCCGCGTTGATATTAATTGCGGATATCCCATATTTCTCAATTAATTTCAATCTTCAAATAAAATAAAATAAAATAAAATTTAAGAAATCACTCCAGACCCCACCAATTCATCTTCTAAATACCAAGCAACAAATTGTCCCTCTGTAATTGCCGATTGCGCTTTTTCGAACAGCACATATAGTCCGTTCTCGGTTTGATGCAAGGTAGCTTCCTGTAATTCTTGTCTATATCTAATTCGGGCCTGAACTTTAAGTTCAGAATCTGGCGCAATTGCTAGATCTTTACGAACCCAGTGTACTTCTTCATTTTTAACAAACAACGCTTTTCTAAATAAGCCCGGATGTCCTTTTCCTTGACCTGTATAGATAATATTCTCATCTACATCTGTATCTATTACAAATAAAGGTTCCGGCGTTCCACCCACTGCCAAACCTTTTCGTTGTCCTTTAGTGAAATAGTGAGCTCCTTGGTGTTTTCCAACTACTTTTCCATCTGCTAGTTGATACTGAAACTTCTTAGAAAGAAGCTCCAATTTCTCTGCTTTAGAGTTGAAATGAACTGGTAGATCTTGATATTGTTCTCTATGAGAATCTATTTCTACAATTACTCCCTCTTTTGCTTTCAGTTTTTGCTGAAGAAATTCTGGTAATCTAACCTTCCCAATAAAACAAAGACCTTGGGAGTCTTTTTTATCGGCAGTGATAAGATCTTGTTCAGCAGCAATTTTTCGCACCTCTGGTTTTAGAAGCTCTCCAATTGGGAAAAGCGTTTTAGAAAGCTGTTCTTGAGTAAGCTGACATAGGAAATAAGACTGATCTTTATTGTCATCCTTACCTGCTAAAAGTTGGTAGACAGTTTCCCCATCTTTCTCTATAATACCTTTTCTACAATAATGTCCTGTGGCAACATAATCTGCTCCCAAAGAAAGAGCGATCTTCATAAAGACATCAAATTTTATTTCTCGATTGCAAAGTACATCTGGATTAGGAGTACGACCTAACTCATATTCACGAAACATATAATCTACAATACGCTCCTTGTATTCCTCACTTAAATCTACTGTTTGGAATGGAATCCCTAATTTTTCAGCAACCATCATAGCATCATTGCTATCATCCAACCATGGGCATTCATCAGAAATAGTTACGGTATCATCGTGCCAGTTCTTCATGAACAAGCCTATAACTTCATATCCCTGTTGTTGCAATAAATATGCGGTCACACTAGAATCTACTCCTCCAGATAGACCAACCACTACTTTTTTCATATTTTAACTTCCTTCACTCCAACAAATCGGAGGTTTGATAATTCTTATAATTGTCGGATTTCCGTCTGCAAAATTACGAAATTATAAGTGGTTTTCTAAATAGTAAATGATTCGTCATCCTGTTCCATTAGCTATCGGAATTATTTCAGGATCTCAACGGATTGGGGTCTAAAAGCTTAGAAGCTGAAACAAGTTAACATTACCGTATTTTTCGTTGCCCGAAATAAGAGACCCTGAAACAAGTTCAGGGTGACGATACTGGTTTTATCTTCCGTCATGCTCAGCATCTTTCATACATCAATTTCCGCCGCTAGATAAATTATTTTATCATGGGTCTGAGCTTGACGAAAACGTGATTTTTTTGATGCCCTTGTTCTTAATTTAAGCTAACTAAAAAAGGGTAGTAAAAACTACCCTTCTCTCTTGATTTTATATTTTCAAAATGTTATCTTTTTTCGAATATAATATTGGTGTTTTGTCCAGCAAGAATATCAGGAAAAAAGGTAAAACTCGAACTGCTGTCAAATTCTACTCTTCCAGATTGAGAACCAATTCCTTCGAAAGGGATGTTGAATTTATATCTAGAATTTCCTTCATTACTCCAAGCAGAAGTATCTGAATCTTCTAATGTACATTCACCTCCGTTTTCAGTATAAAATGCAGAGTCTGCATTACTATCTACTTTAAAATCTATAAATGATTGTTTGTTGCATTCGCTTACAGACAAATTTAGTGAGCCACTGTTATTAATTTCCGTAACAAACCATTTTCCTAGGATTTGGTCGTCACCTGTATTTCCTGCGTCATCATCGCTAGTACAAGAGGTTAATAATGCAAAGCTAAAAAATAGTAAAAAGATCTTTTTCATATCAATAGGTTTTAATTTGGATTGTAAAGATAGGATTTCAAATATAACTTTGAAAATAGGTTTTTATTATAAATTATAATGAAAGCAACTTTCAGGACTAAATAATTAAATAAAAAAAGGTTCGATTATTTATCGAACCTTTTAATTGATATTAAATATTTTTATTTCTTATTTTTCTGTTGTTCTGCTTGCTCCATAATGTCTTGCATCTTCTTAGCAAACTTTCCTTGCTTCTTAGGTTTCTTTTTATTCTCCTGGATCTTAGCATGGATCTTTTCTTCATCTATAATTGCATACTTAATAACAAGCATGATCCCAATGGTAATAAGGTTTGAAGTAAAGTAATACAACGAAAGTCCACTCGCATAGTTATTAAAGAAGAACAACATCATTATAGGAGATAAGTACATGATAAATTTCATGTTAGGCATTCCCGGTTGCTGATTGTTCTGCATTGTTTGACCAGTTGTCATCATCATGTAAATGAAGATGGCAATTGATGCCAAAATCGGGAATAAACTCACGTGATCTCCATAGAATGGAATAGTAAATGGCAATTCTGCTATAGTATCGTAACTAGAAAGGTCATCTGCCCAAAGGAATCCTTTTTGCCTCAGCTGGAAGGCACTAGGGAAGAACTGAAATAAGGCATAAAAGACTGGGATCTGCATTAATGCTGGCAAACATCCACTCATAGGGCTGGCTCCTGCCTTGCTATAAAGCTTCATAGTTTCCTGCTGCTTTTTCATTGCATTGTCTTTATACTTATCGTTAAGCTCATTAATTTCAGGTTTTAAAACCTTCATTTTAGCTTGAGATAAATAAGACTTGTAAGTTACTGGTGAGAGTACAATTCTTACTACAATAGTCATTACAATAATTGCAATCCCATAACTAGGTAAGAACCCTGATAAGAACGCGAAAAACGGAATAAATACATATTTGTTAATCCAACCAAAAATCCCCCAACCTAGTGGTACAACTTCATCTAGGTTTCTATCGTAATCGTTTAAAATTTTATAATCTGTTGGTCCGTAGTACCAATTCATATTATAATTAAGTTCTCCGCCTTTTAACTCTAATGGCAACGTAGTTGCAAATTCCTTGGTGTAAACGGTATCTATTTCTTCATCATCAACAAGATTTTTAGAAATGAATTTACCTGTAGCAAAAGGAGTATCGGTTAATAAAATTGAAGAAAAGAAGTGTTGTTTATAAGCAACCCAGGATATATCATCTGCTTCATCATCCTTCAATTCTCCTTGTCCAAGATAGTCATCATCCCCATCTTCATATTCCCACGCTAATTCGGTATATCTGTTTTCATAGGAAATACTCTTAGAATGTCGATATCCTTTTAGTTGCCAGTCTAGATTCACAGCATTAGAACTACTTATAACATCTCTTAAACCTTGAGAACGAATGCTGAAATCCAACATATATTCTCCCGGTTTCATCACATATACATATTCTAGATATTCAGATTCTGAAACCTTTAGTTTCATAGAAAGCACCTGATTGTTTCCACTTTCTGATAAAGTAGGTTCAAAATACATATCTTTTGTATTGATCACGCGACCGTCAGAAGTGGTAAAATTTAAGTTTAAAGATGCATTTCCATCCTTTATAAGATAAACAGGAATAGAATCGTAGGTTTTAAACTGAGTCATCCTTGCTTCAGAGATATAACCACCTTTATTATCGATGTTTAAATCTAAAACATCGTTAGCTAACTTAGTAGTTTCATTTGATGCTGAAGCTAATGTTGCAGAATAACCAAAAGTTCCTAATGATTCCTGCACTCTAGCTCTTGCTGTAGAATCCATCTCCTGGATAGCAACATCTTTTTGTGAAGTATTAGTTTCTTGAGGAACAGTCTCAACCTGTTCTATAGTATCTTGTTTATCTTCAGCTTCGTTATTCTCAAAGGAATTGTTGTACAACATCCATATTAAAAGTCCACCAATAAGGAAAAATCCTATTAAGGATTGTACGTCAAATTTTTTTTCTTCCATGTTAAAATATAAAGTAAACTAAGTGTTCTCTATCACTTAGAGTTATTGTTAGTCAAAAAAATGACCGTTTATTGATTTTGTGTCAATTTGACACTCTTTTTTAGTTTTGAGTAGGTTACGGCAGCTTTAACAAAACCGACAAATAGAGGATGTGGGTTAGCAACTGTACTTTTATATTCTGGGTGATATTGTACTCCCACATACCAAGGATGGCCTTCTAACTCCACGATCTCCACTAAACCGGTTTCAGGATTAATACCTGTGCTTTTTAATCCAGCGTTTTCTAACTCGTTTTTATACTTGTTGTTGTATTCGTATCTATGTCTATGTCTTTCTGAAATCTCATCAGATTTATAGATGTCTTTAACAAGCGAACCTTCAGAAAGCTTACAAGTCCAAGCGCCCAATCTCATAGTTCCTCCTTTATGAGTAACTTTTTTCTGAGCTTCCATAATATCTATAACAGGATGCTTGGTTTCGTTATCCATTTCCGTAGAATTGGCATTTTTTAGCTGAAGCACATTTCTAGCGAATTCTATTACTGCCATTTGCATTCCTAAACAAATTCCTAAGAAAGGAATATTGTTTTCACGCGCATAGCGAACTGCATCTATTTTACCTTCAACCCCTCGCTCTCCAAAACCAGGAGCTACCAAAATCCCATCTAAATGAGCGATCTTATTCTTGATGGTATTCTCATTGATGAATTCTGAATGAATACTCTCTACCGTTACCTTTACTTCATTTGCAGCACCAGCATGAATAAAAGATTCTAAAATAGATTTATAGGAATCCTGAAGTTCTACATATTTCCCAATAAGTCCGATTCTAACTTCGTACTTAGGGTTTTTATGGCGTTGTAAAAACTGATTCCAAAGTTCCAAATTAGGAATGGTATCATCTGGTAACATCAATTTTTTGAGTACAACAGTATCTAAACCTTCCTCTAACATAAGATTAGGAACGTCATAAATTGTTGAAGCATCTATAGATTGAATAACAGCCTCTTGGCGAACATTGCAAAAGATGGCAAGCTTTCTTCTAATATCGTCAGAAAGTTCATGCTCTGTTCTACACACCAAGATATCTGCCTTGATCCCACTTTCCATCAAAGTTTTTACACTGTGTTGGGTTGGTTTGGTTTTAAGTTCTCCAGCAGCCGCTAGGTAGGGCACAAGAGTAAGATGAATTACCAAGGCATTAACATCTCCCAACTCCCATTTAAGTTGTCTAACAGCTTCAATATAAGGTAAGGATTCTATGTCACCAACCGTTCCACCTATCTCTGTGATTACGATATCATATTCACCGCTTTTACCAAGGATTTGGATACGTTCTTTGATCTCGTTGGTAATATGTGGTACAACCTGTACTGTTTTTCCTAAAAATTCTCCTCGGCGCTCTTTTTCAATAACGCTTTGATAAATTCTACCGGTAGTAACGTTGTTGGCCTGTGATGTTTTTACATTTAAAAAACGCTCATAGTGACCTAGATCCAAATCTGTTTCTGCTCCATCTTCAGTCACATAGCATTCGCCATGTTCGTAAGGATTAAGAGTTCCAGGATCTACATTTATGTAAGGATCTAATTTCTGAATTGTGGTTTTAAAGCCACGAGCTTGTAATAATTTTGCCAAAGATGCAGCGATAATTCCCTTTCCTAAAGAAGATGAAACCCCGCCAGTGACAAAAATATACTTGGTTTCGGCCATTTTGTAAGTATTTGTTGTGTTGCTTAATTCAGGGCGCTAAATTACAAAGAAGAATAGAAAAAAGCTCGCAATTTTAAGCCTAATATTTTAGGTGAGAAATCAATACAATAATTGGTTGGGATGCTTAATTATTAGGGTATCTAAGGCGGATATTTCGAAGTATGCTTTCCATCCCGTTTACTTTAAGTTCAGTGACCTGTTGAAGCTGATCTCCTAATTTTCCTTCTGGAAATCCTTTTTGCCTGTACCAGATAAGATAATATTCAGGTATTTCAGATAAAAATAATCCTTTGTATTTACCAAAATACATCTTAGCGTAAGCTAAATCTATTAGCGCTTTTTTATCTGGCTTTAATTCCATGCTGCTAAAATAAGAACTAAAAATTTTAGAGAACTCGTTTTTATTTTTTATTGAAAACTTATTTTAACGCCGAGTATAACAGATACAAAAAAGAATAAAATTTTAATCCCTCATTGAGGGTTTAATTCCCCAAAGCCTGCCCGAAAAGAATTTCATTCAGGCGGGCTTGCCTCGAATTTTTAAAAGTATTTTCCTCCCGAACCATCGGGAAATACCTTGTGGGCCCGCCCGTACCGTTCGGGCGGGCTTGCCCCGAGGTTCTTGATTTAAACATATTGGGATTAAGATTTAGCAGTTGTATTATTAAGGAAAAGTTAAAGGATTTTTTTATAACTAAGCAATTGCATAGTTTTGCATAGGAATAAAAAACAATGGCAAGAACTAAACAATATAAAGAAGAAGATGTTATCCAAAAGGCGATGAACCTTTTTTGGCGTAATGGCTTTGAAGCAACTTCGGTACGTATGTTGGAAAAGGAAATGGGCATCAACCAATTTTCTATTTATTCAAGTTTTGGAAATAAACATGGGGTTTTTGTTGAAAGTATTAAGGCCTATAAAAGTGAGTTAAATAGTATTAGAAATATTTTAAAAAATTCTAATAATGGGCTTGTTGGAATTAAGCAATTCTTCTATGACTTTTTAGAATTCACAAAAGAAAATGAAGAGGGTAAAGGCTGTCTTGTGTGTAATACTGTAAGTGAACTTGGGAATAAAGCTGAACCAGATCTTATGGTGGAATTAATGAAATTTACAGAGGAGCTAAAATCTTTATTTATAAATAATTTAAAACAAGATAAAAATAGATCACAAGAAATAGTAGAGAAGGAAGCCAATTATTTAACAACATCTATGTTAGGTCTTTCTTTAGGTTCCAGGATCCAAAATGAAACTGAACTTGAAGATTACATTGAAATGATATTTAATCCCTCATTGAGGGTTTAATTCCCCGAGGTTCTTGATTAAAATGTAATATTTTTTTACTATTAATCTAAGCGTTTGCTTAGATAAGCACAAATAACAATTTTAAAACTTTAACGATATGAAAAATTTAATTTTAATATTTACTTTACTGGTTTATTCAGTATCGCTCTCTGCTCAAGACTATGCGGCAGTTTTAAATTCTAACTCCAGGACAGCATCTAAGATTGAAAAGGGACTCAATCAATTTACATCAGATATACTTTTAGACGAGGAGTTTAAGTATCGAGATTTTTTGAGGCAATCTAAAACCTCGAAAGTTAATTTTCATTCAAATGGTAAAACTTTCACTAAAAAAGAACTTACCAAACTGCTAAGAAAAAGTGCGAGATCATCCGGAACCTATAAAGAATTTCAAGAATTACTGGAGAATACATATCCTAAGTTCCTGAGAGTTCTTTCAGATGACGAAATGCATTTGTTGTATGAGAGATTTCGAAAGGGAACATTTAATGCATACATCCAAAATTTAATTGAAAATTGGTAGAATTAGAATAGAAATTATTAATTAAATTTTATAAAAGCTTACATTTTTTAATTAGGACTAAGCTTTTGCTTAGAGAACATAAACAATTATTTATTAAATATTTTAAACTATGAGTACATTAAAAGTTTACACAATCGAATCTGCACCAGCAGATAGTAAATCATTATTAGAAAACTCACAAAAAGCATACGGTATGGTGCCAGGCTTGCATGGGGTATTAGCTGGTGCGCCAGGGATTCTAGAAGCTTATCAGACCATTCATCAATTATTTGTAGATTCTTCCTTTAACAATGAAGAATTAACTGTTGTATGGCAAAGTATCAACGTAGAACATGAATGTCATTATTGTGTACCGGCACATACAGGTATTGCAGCGATGATGAAGGTAGATGAAAAAATCACAGAAGCTTTGCGCAACAGAACGCCACTTGAAAACCCAAAATTAGAAGCCTTAAGAGAAATGACATTATCTATAGTGCGCAATAGAGGGAATGTAAATGATAATGAAATTCAAGCATTTTATGCTGCAGGATATGGTGAAAGACAAGTTTTGGAAATCATATTAGGCTTATCTCAAAAGGTAATCAGTAATTATACTAATCACATTGCAAAAACTCCAGTAGATGCTCCATTTCAAAAATTCGCTTGGAAAAAATAGAATGAAACAGTTTAACACGCTAGATTGTAAAATGATTAATAGGCCTTCCGGAATTACTTCGGAAGGTAATTAATACGAACGAATTTAATTTGTTTCCAGTTGAAATGGCTTAGCAAGTTGCAAGAACTTATCAGAGTATTTCTGATAAGTTTGTAATGGCATATTTTTCAGAATAAATAAATAATAACATGATTTTTGTAATAAAATAAAGATGATAAAAGTAAGCGTAATGTATCCTAACGGACCAAAGACAAAATTCGATTCAGAATATTATAAAAACTCTCATTTACCAATGATTGCTGAAACTTTGGGAGATTCACTAAAAGGGATTGAATTTAATATAGGGATTGGAGGAAGAGTTCCTGGGGAACTTGCACCTTATGTAGCAATAGCCCATTTAACATTCGATTCAATAGAATCATTTCAATCGTCTTTTGGACCTCATGCTGAAAAATTTGCGGCGGATGTTCCTAACTATACGAATGTTGAAGGAGAACTTCAAATTAGTGAAATTGTAAGCTAATTTTGATTCTGAATAAAACAACTTATAAAAAATAACATGAGCGATAAAATCAAAATAGATATAGTATCAGATGTGGTGTGCCCTTGGTGTACCATTGGATACAAGCGTTTAGAAAAAGCTATTTCTGAAATGGGAATTCAGAATAAAGTAGAAATTGAATGGCATCCCTTTGAACTTAATCCAAATATGCCGGTAGAAGGTGAAAATGTGCAAGAGCACATTGCAAATAAGTACGGCGCAAGTTTAGAAGATCAAAAACGCTCCCAAAAGAATATGACGGAAGTTGGAGCTGAACTAGGGTTTAAATTTGACTATTTCGAAGAAATGAGAATGGTTAATACTAGGGATGCACATATTTTGCTGGATTATGCAAAGGAAAATGGGAAACAAACAGATTTGAAAATGCGTTTAGTTGAATCTTTCTTTAGTGAAAGAAAAGATGTTTCTACAAAAGAGATTCTAAAGTTAGCCTTGAAAGAGGTTGGTCTAAATGTAGATGAGGGGATGGCAAGATTAGAAAGTGATGATGCTAGATCTCAGGTTCAATCTGAAGAGGCATACTGGAAAAATTTAGGGGTTAACTCAGTGCCAACTATAGTATTTAACCAAAAAAGTGCTGTTACCGGGGCCCAACCAGTTGCTGTTTTCAAAGAGGTATTAACTGAATTGTTGCAAGAAAAAAATGTATAATCCATTAAAAGCAATGCTGAACTCCTTGGTATTAAAGAGAGTTTTAATTTTTATATAAGAAAAAGACCCTCATTTAATCTGGTTAATAATAGTATAATCTTAAAAGACTCAGCTCCATGTTTATATATAAATATGGAGCTGAGTCTTTTAAATCCATCATTGAGGGTTTCTTTCCCTTAAGCTTTCCTCGAATTTTCAAAAGTATTTTCCTCTAGAACCATCGGGACATACCTGGTGGGCTTGCCCCGAGGCTCTTGATTTATAATAAATACCACAAGGAAAGATTAAAAATACGTGTAACTAATAAGAATTTAGAAATACTTAAATTTGCCTCATATTTAGAGTCATGAAATACGAATATCAATTACGTGTAAGCCCAGAACAAGCAGCCAAGAAGGAACTTTTATTGAGAGAGGTTTCAAAGCATTCGGGAATTTCCACGAAAGAAATTCGACATATAGAAATCTTAAAAAGATCTATAGATGCCAGACAGCAGGCTGTGAAGATCAATTTGAAGGTTGACGTGTATGTAAATGAATCTATGAAGGAAACACCTCTGGAATTGCCGGAATATCCTAATGTACGCGATAAAGAAGAAGTGTTTATAATTGGCGCTGGACCCGCTGGCCTTTTTGCAGCACTCAGATGTATAGAATTAGGTAAAAAGCCGGTTATTATTGAAAGGGGTAAGGATGTTCGTGATAGAAGACGAGACCTTAAGGCATTAAATATAGAACATATTGTTAATGAAGATTCCAACTATTGCTTTGGAGAAGGTGGAGCCGGAACATATAGCGACGGAAAATTATACACCCGATCTAAAAAAAGAGGAGATGTAAATAGGGTATTAGAATTATTAGTAGCCTTTGGTGCTACCAGTGAAATTTTAGTAGATGCTCATCCTCATATAGGAACCAATAAACTACCGGCAATAATTGCAAGTATTCGTGAAAAGATCATTGAAATGGGAGGGGAGGTGCTTTTTGAAACAAGAGTAACCGATATTATAATTGAAAATGATACGATCAAGGGAATAAAGACTTTAAAAGGGGAGCATTTTAATGCGAAGAATATAATCCTTGCAACTGGACATTCTGCAAGGGATATCTTTGAATTACTGCATAGAAAAGGAATTAAAATTGAAGCCAAGCCATTTGCTTTGGGGGTTAGGATAGAACATCCACAACAATTAATAGATAAGATACAATACAAATGTGATGACAGAGGAGAATTTTTACCTCCGTCTCCATACAGTATTGTTAAGCAAATTGGAGGAAGAGGAATGTACTCTTTTTGTATGTGTCCTGGAGGTGTGATTGCTCCTTGCGCCACAAGCCCGGGAGAAGTAGTAACGAATGGGTGGTCTCCAAGCAAACGAGATCAGCCCACTTCTAATTCTGGAATAGTGGTAGAATTAAGACTGAATGATTTTAAAGCGTTCGGAGATTCTCCTCTGGCTGCGATGGAATTTCAGAAAAGCATAGAACAAGCTGCTTGGTTGTATGGTGGCAAAACTCAACGTGTTCCTGCTCAAAAAATGGTAGATTTTGTAGAAGGTCAAACTTCAACTAATTTACCCGAAACTTCGTATAAACCAGGAATAACTTCCGTAGATCTAAAAAATGTTTTTCCAGAATTCATCCATTCAACCCTTCAGCAGGGTTTTAAAGAATTTGGTAAAGCTATGCGCGGATATTATACCAATGAGGCAATAATACATGCCCCAGAATCTAGAACTTCATCTCCTGTAAGAATTCCAAGAGATCCAAAAACCTTTGAGCATATTCAAATAAAAGGCTTATTTCCATGTGGGGAAGGAGCTGGCTATGCGGGTGGAATTATTTCTGCAGCTATAGATGGTGAAAAGTGTGTAGAGAGCTGTATTAGGTTGATGAATTCCTAAATTCAACTCCTCAGAAAGGTTAAAAATTATATAATTATAGCCCATGTTTTGAGGCTATTTTTCACTTTTGCCTAACTTCAAAATTATAAGTTTAAATTAAATATCAAGGCATTATGGCAATAGTTGGATCAATTATAAAGGGTTTAATAGATTTAAGAGATAAAATTGTTTCTGAACCTAATGCCGATGAAGCCCAATTAGTAGTCCTGACTGGTTTATTGAACAAAGCAAAAGATACTGCTTTTGGGAAACATTATAATTTTGAAGAGATTCTGGAAGCTGAGGATATCCGTGTGGCTTATGCAGAGCGTATCCCGAATTTCGATTATAATAAGATCAATGAAGAATGGTGGTATAAAATGCATGAAGGGGAAACAGATGTTGTTTGGCCCGGAACTCCACCGTATTTCGCATTAAGTTCTGGTACAACTGGTAAAACCAGTAAGCGCATCCCTGTTTCTGATGATATGGTAGAAGCAATCCGGCTCTCAGGAATAAAACAAGTTGGGGCTTTAACTAATTTTGATCTTCCCAAAGAATTCTTTGAAAAGGAGATCATGATGCTAGGTAGTTCTACAGATTTACAAAAGGAGGGCGATCATGAAGAAGGGGAGATAAGTGGGATCTCTGCAAGCAAAATTCCATTCTGGTTTAAAAGTTATTATAAGCCAGGAGAAGAAATTGCAAAGATTGAAGACTGGGATGAGCGTGTAGAAATGATTGCAGCAAATGCTAAAACTTGGGATATTGGAGCTATTTCCGGAATTCCATCTTGGATTGAATTGATGTTTAAAAAAGTAATTGAGCATCACAATGTAAATAACATCCATGACATTTGGCCAAATTTCCAGGTATATACTTCTGGTGGAGTAGCATTTGAGCCTTACGAGAAAAGCTTCAATGCATTATTGGCTCATCCCGTGACAGTGATTGACACCTATTTGGCTTCAGAAGGATTTATGGCCTATCAGCAGCGTCCAGAAACCCATTCTATGAAATTGGTCCTGGATAATGGTATTTATTTTGAGTTTGTACCTTTTAAAGCTGAGTATATAAATGAAGATGGTTCAATTACCGACAATGCTTCTGTAGTGCAGCTAAAAGATGTAAAAGAAGAGGAAGATTATATATTACTTATTAGTACGGTGTCTGGAGCATGGAGGTATTTAATAGGTGATACTATTAAATTTACCGATGTTAGTAGACATGAGATCAAGATCACGGGAAGAACTAAGTTTTTTCTAAATGTAGTTGGTTCTCAGCTTTCTGTGAATAAAATGAACGATGCTATCCAAGAGTTAGAGAAAAAGTATGATATCGAGATCCCAGAATTCACTTTGGCTGCGGTTCGCATCGATGGTGAATTTCATCATTCTTGGTATTTAGGAACAGAGACTAAATTGAATAATGAAGAACTTGCTGAGGCCTTAGACGAGTCTCTAAAAAATGCTAATAAAAATTATAAGGTGGCTAGATCTAAAGCCTTAAAAGGGGTAAAGGTTACTACTATTCCTCCAAATTATTTTTATGAGTGGAATGCCTTGAATAAAAAGAAAGGTGGACAAGTAAAAATGGAACGTGTAATGAACGAAGAGAAGTTCGGAGAATGGGAAGAGTTTATTAGTAGCTTATAACTGAAACCCAACTAATCTTTCAATTCTTCTACTAATAATAGAATTTCTTCTGGAGATAAGTACAGCTTCCTAATACGATCTTTATATACCTTAGAAAGATGCGCGTGGTTTAGAATAAAATCTTTAGTAGCAAGTATATAGTCTCCCATTCCGTGACTTACAGCAAAGGTATCGGCAGCTCTTTCAGCCTCTTTAATGAATTTATGAGAAGTTAGATAACCTATCCCGAATTGTATGAGATTAAATCCGCTTCGTTCTTGGTAATCCATAATATGTCCAAGTTCATGCCCTATCCAACCAATAAGTACATCTGATGGTACTTCTGAAATAGAGAATGATTCATTTTCAATTTGAAAACTTTCACTTATCATTACAAAATAAGAACGATTCTTTTTGTTTCTAAATATTCCTGAAAACTTTGGCTGAGCCTGCATAAAAGACTTCTTGATCTTTTCCTTGAATCTAAACTCAATTGGAGTATCCTTTAATTCTGGATAATAAGAAAGAGCAACAGCAACTTCTTCGGCAATAGATTTGGGAATTATCTTATTGGTAACTTTAAAAGTATTTAGATCTTTCATATTAGGGGTAAAACTAAAAACACTAATCTGCAAAAAAGAAAACAATGCAAAAAGAATGAATTTGGCTTTTATATTGAACAAAGGGCTTTTTTTGAATTATAATTATTAAAGATAATGTTCTAAAATCGTTCCAAGAAAGTTTTTAGAAAAGTTTAGAACAAAAAAAAGCTTTACACATTGTGTAAAGCTTTAAAATTGTCAAAGTATAGTATACTATAAACGAAGCCTAAGCTTGTTTTACATTTACTGCATTTAATCCTTTTCTTCCTTCTTCAAGATCGAACGTTACTTCGTCGTTTTCTCTAATTTCATCAACAAGACCATTTGCATGTACAAAATATTCTTTGTTTGACTCTTCGTCTGTGATAAATCCAAATCCTTTAGTGTCGTTAAAGAACTTTACGGTACCTCTATTCATTATATATAAATTTAATTTACGCAAATATAGGATTATTTATTGACTAATCACACTTTGATAGAATTATTTTACTAAAACTTTATATTTCTCCAAAATATGTTAGAGATCTGGAGGTTTGCCATTTACAAATTAAAGATTCAAGTATTAATTTATTATTAAGTGGGCCTCAGTTTTTGTTAAAGTATATAAAAACAGCGTGATCTTTAATCTCAATACTACGAAATTTGTTCAACAATTCTATGCAAACCGAATTTGCCCAAATGAATATGAAACCCCCATTTAAAACTCCTACTTTATTATTTGTTTTTATATTGAGTATCGTCTTAACTAGTATTTCCTGTGAAGACAAAAAATCTAACAAGTCGGAAAATATTGATAAAAAGACTAAACAAAAAGATAGTATCCTTGAGATTCCTGAAGAAAAGGTAACACCACCTTTGGTAATAAATTATAAAATAGATTCTTTGAATACTTCAGTTGAATTAGATAGCTTTAAAAGTCGATATTCTGAAGCTCAACAAAAAGTGATCTATGCGATTAATAGGATTGAAGCCAGCCAAGTTAGAATTGGTAAAAGTATTGTGATTCCAGATACTTTGTTCAATGATATATTTAGCTATTCACCTTTTCCTAAGAAACTAGGTTTAGTTAGTGGTATACCTAAAACAGTTTTAATCTCTCAACGGGTGCAAGGTTTTGCTTTATATGAAAATGGAAACCTTATAAAATGGGGCCCTTTAAGTTCTGGAAAAAAATCTACACCTACTCCAAATGGCTTACATTATGGAAACTATAAAGCTAAAAGGAAAATTAGCTCAGTAGATGAAGCTTGGATTTTACCATATTACTTTAATTTCATGAATTTTGAAGGAGTAGGAGTGCATCAATATTCCTTACCGGGATATCCTGCCAGTCATGCTTGTGTTAGACTTTATATGGAGGATGCGCAATATATTTATGACTGGGCAAAACAATGGGAGCTGAATTCTAATGGTCAAAAAGTCCTTAGAAATGGAACTCCATTTATGGTATTTGGTGCTTACGATTATGAGAATGAATCTCCATGGTTACAACTGGCTACAGACAGGTTAAATAACAACCTGATAGACGAAGAGATGGATACCTTAAAAGATTACGTTGCTAAATACAACGAATACATTAAAACGATAGATCCTAATGATTTGGAAAAGGAATTGTCTTTAGATGAAGGAACAATAGTTACTTATAATTAGAAGAGGCCTCGAATAAATAAAAAAGCTTCACATTTAATCCCTCATTGAGGGTTCAATTCCCCGAGGCCTGCCCGAAAAGAATTTCATTCAGGCGGGCTTGCCTCGAACTTTTGAAAGAATTTCCCAATTCATACCTCTTATGTTTGCATAGTTAAGATTGACTTTCAAAATTACTATTAATTTTGGCACAAACATTTAAGAAATAAGAGCAGGATAGGATTACGTTTTATACCAAGACAACTTTTAAAGTATGTCCACCACGAGAATATGTCCTATCCTGTATTTTTCTAGGAGTCTGTACAGTATTGAGAAACTATGACTATATGTTTAGATTTCGTATCAACTAAGAGGAAAGACGGTGGGAAAATCCTTATTCTTAATAATTAAAAACAAGGATAATGGTAGATCAAAGAGTATTGAAACAAATAGTGGGTATCGACATAGGAATGGAAAGTTTCTATGCCTGTTACCAAGTAATGAGACAAGATGGAAGTGTGCTTATCAAGGGCACAAAATCGTTTACCAACACTACCAAAGGGATGAAGGCATTATGGGGATGGTGCAAAAAACGTGAGAAGGGCTCAGTGCAGCCCACCGTGTATGTTATGGAAGCAACGGGTGTCTATTATGAAAACCTGGCTTACTTTCTCTATGAGAATGGGGAAAAAGTAAGTGTCCAGTTGGCACAGAAACTGACCTATTTTGCAAAGAGCAATAACCTTAAGACCAAGACAGATAAGGTTGATTCCAAGATGATTGCAACCTTTGGGATAGAAAAGGCCTTGGACAAGAAAGATCACTGGACACCTCCTAGCAAGGAATTTAAGGTTATCAGGGATCTCTCAAGGGAACACACAAACTTGAAGAAAGAGTTGACAGCTGCAAAATCGCAGCTGCACGCTATGGATTACGCCCATTATACCTATAAAAAAGTGGTAGAAATTAAAAAAGAGATGATCGCTTTTTATGAAAAACAGCTCAAGGCTGTTGAAAAAGAGCTCAAGGCATTGGTAAAGGCAGATGAAGGACTTTGGGAAAAAATCCAGAATATTGTAACTGTCAAGGGGCTTCGTTTTATTACAGTGGTCAAGGTGCTCTCTGAGGTAAATGGTTTTTTACTGTTCAACAATATCCGCCAGTTGGTGAGTTATGCAGGCCTGGATGTGGTGGCAAAGGAATCAGGAAAACACAGAGGAAAGACTAGGATATCGAAAAAGGGAAACGCACGGATCAGGTCGGCACTCTATATGCCCGCATTAACGGCAGCAACGCACAATAGTTCCCTGAAAAATTTTTATGAGCGTGTCAATCATAACCGTACTATTAAAAAACAAGGTATTGTGGCGGTAATGCGCAAGTTGTTGATCTTGATATATACATTATGGAAAAAGGAAGAGGCATACATTGAGAATTACGGTATGTGTTGAACTTCGGGTAATGATGCAGAATAAGCTTTCTTTTTGCCATAATGCTAAAGAAAAAGGGCGAAGAAAACTTCGCCCAGTAGATAGACTTCTGTTCAACGAATTGAATGAAGCCTTCTTTTTGCATCATAAAGATATTAATTAAAAATATGTAAAAATAATTAGGATTGGAATACAGTATCTCGTGGGCTTGCCCCGAGGTTCTTGATTACAATCCATTTTTTATTTCTAAGTTCTTGAGAAGCCCTAATTCTGCAATAGTTCGGAGTACTCCATTTTCATTATTATCGAAGCTTGTCATAAACTTACTGGCACTTTTAATATCGGGATGTGCATTTTTCATAGCATAACTAAACTTAGCATTCTGCATCATTTCCAGATCATTTAAATAATCGCCAAAAACCAAGGTTTCTTCGGGAGTAATATTCAACTCTTTCTGTATCCCAATAATAGCATTCCCTTTATTTGCTGAAAGTGAAGTGATATCTATAAAAACACTTGCTGCGATGGCTACCTTGAAGTCGTTTTTATAATCGTTAAAATGGTGAAAGGTATTTTCTTCTACACCATTAAAATTGCAAAGCGTTACTTTTAGGACAGTATCATCTACCTTGGTAAGATCTTCTACAATTTCTAAACGCTCGTAATATTTATTGATCTCTTTATAAAAGTTTTTATCTTCAGTTTCTATATAAGCCGCGTTTTTTCCACACAATATTAATTGAGTATGTTCAAGTTTTCTGCCAATTTCAATAAACTTATTGGCATCTTCTCTTTTTAAAGGATTCAGATAGACCTCTTTCCCTTTATAAACTACATAGGTGCCATTTTCAGCAAAAAACAGCATACGATCTTTAATCCTTTCAAATTTACTTTCCAGATTATAAAATTGTCTTCCACTGGCCACAGAGAACATAATTCCCTTATTGGACAGTTCCTTTTCAATATCCCAAAAATCTGGATGTATTTGATGCTCATCATTGAGCAAAGTTCCATCCATATCGGTCACAATCAATTTTATCATAGTAGCTTTTAAAAGCTTCAAATATAGTCTTTATGCCTGCGGTTAGAGTTAAGATTAGATCAATTCTAACTCTTTAGAGATAGACAATAATAATATCAATTAAAAAAGCGCTTCAAGATATACCTGATGCGCTTTGCATTATTGAAAAGAAAAATCACGAACCTCGGAGCAAGCCCAAAAGGTATGTCCTGGTACTTCGGAAAAAAAATACTTTTGAAAATTCGAGACAGCCCTATAGCTATCGGACGGGGATTGAACCCTCAATGAGAGATTACAATTTTAAAATAGAATAGTATCTACTATCGCACCAGCTAACGCAAGTATAATTGCAAGCCAGATCGAGGTTACAAAACCTATAGTTTTAAAATCTTTACTTACTTGATCTGCCAGTTCAATAATGACAGCATACGCAATCACTTTAGTTATAAACCCTAATCCTAAGAAATAGAATATACCAAGTGTTGCAATATTTAGCAAGGAGGTTAATAACCAGCTTAAAAGAAAACTGAATACCCCAATAATTAAAGCGACGATTAAGGCAGATTTGAAGCCTTTTAACTCAACCTTGCTCATAAATTTTGCAGCAAGTAGTAAAACTCCCGCATCAATAATAATATGTAGTAACCAAAGTAACATACTGCTTTGGTTTTAGTTGATAGTAAAATCTATTACAATAATAGAAAATATGTATATCAAAATTTAAAAGCGATTTACAGGATTCTCCTCACCCATATTTTCAGGCGTTTGTTTTGTTAAAATTTCCCACATTGCTTTTAGGTTCGCAAGTTTTTCACGTCTTATCAAATTATTTTCGGTCTCATAATATTTGTGCTTGGCAGGAAAGCCTATATAGTTTAAGCCTATGCTTTCAGCTATAAAAAGAGTCCTAGGAAGATGAAATTTTTGAGTAACTACAATAGCATTTGGGATTTTATAAATGTAGTCTGATCTATACATGCTATCATAAGTATCCAATCCTGCAGGATCTGTAAAAATTAAATTCTCTGGCACATCTCTTTCCAATAAATAATTCTTCATCGCACTTACCTCGTCATAATCATTTCGTCTATTGTCACCACTTAAAAGAAACTGCTTTGCCCGCCCAGATTTATAAATTTCCAGTGCAGTATCTACACGATCTCTTAATATTGGTGATAGTTTCCCATCTGAGTGCACACTGGCACCAAGAACAATAACAGTATTGGATATTGGAAGATCAGATATTTTTGAATAAATTTCATCTGAAGTAGTGTCGATTATGTAGAAACTAAGTCCCCAAATAAAAGAGATACCTCCTCCTAATACAATTAATATGTAAATTATATATTTCTTAAGCCTGTTCATCTATATAGTTTGTAGAATTTGATGATAACGGGTGCTTGACAAATGTAGTATTTTTATCATTGATTGATTTGTATATTGCAAGTCCATAATTCTGCAAAATAAGAATAAAATCTATAGTTACTTTTTCTTGCAAATAGTTATGTCTAAATTTGTATCCTTAATTTGAAGAGAAATAATGAATAATATTGAAGCCTTAAAGTGGAGGTATGCCACTAAAAAATTTGATGAAAACAGAATTCTTTCAGAAGATAAAATAGAGATCCTTAAGCATGCCTTTAATTTAACTGCAACTTCTTACGGTTTGCAGCCTATTAAAATGGTAATTGTTCGTAATAAGGCGCTTCAATCTAAACTCGTGAAATATTCTATGAATCAGCAGCAGGTTGGGTCTGCATCTCATGTATTGGTACTGTGTATAGAACGGGAAATAGATAAAAACTTTATAGAGAATTACTTTAACTATGTTCAAAAGATCCGTGCTACCCCTAACGAGATCCTTTCACCTTTTAAAGATTTCTTAATAGAAGATTTTAAGAATAAACATATAGATGAAATCACAACTTGGGCTACTAATCAGGCATTTTTAGCTTTGGGAACTTTGCTTACAGTTTCCGCAACCGAAGCTATAGATGCTTGCCCAATGGAGGGGTTTGAGCCAGAAAAATACGATGAGGTCCTTGGATTAGATAAATTAAATCTTAAATCGGTATTGGTGTTGCCTGTTGGATTTAGAGCAAAAGATGATATGTTTTCTGAATTTAAAAAGGTACGAAGACCTATTTCAGATGTAATTATTGAGCTGGAATAATAGCTTAATAATTTACATATTCCATGATCTCTAATCCATAACCAATCATTCCCACGCGCTTGGTTTGCTGCGAGTTAGATAATAATTTAATTTTGTGAATATCAAGATCGTGTAGAATTTGTGCGCCAATTCCAAAATCTTTATAATCCATTATTATTGGCGGTGCTTTTACCTCTCCTTTTTTCTGACGCTCCTTTAATTCTGAAAGTCTGCTTAGCAAATTAAGGGATTGGTTTGCAGGATTAATAAAGACTATTGCTCCACGGCCTTCATCATTTATGGCCTTGAACATATCGTCCAATTTCTTATCGGCATTATTGGTAAGAGTTCCTAAGATGTCGTTATTGATAAGTGTTGAATTTACTCTAACCATGATATCTTCATTGGTCTTCCAAACACCTTTTGTAAGTGCAATATGAACCTGATTGTTTGTGGTTTGTTTGTAGGCTCTCATTCTATAAGTTCCAAACCTAGTCTGAATATCGAAATCCTCTTTTTTCTCTATCAAAGAGTCATGTTGCATTCTATAAGCTATAAGATCTTCAATAGAAACTAACTTAAGATCGAATTTATTGGCCACCTCAATTAGCTGAGGTAATCTTGCCATAGTTCCATCTTCATTCATGATTTCTACGATCACTCCTGCTGGTTGAAAACCTGCTAATCTAGCGAAATCTATAGCAGCTTCTGTATGTCCGGTCCTTCTTAATACCCCGCCTTCTTTAGCTTTTAAAGGGAACACATGTCCAGGTCTACTAAGATCGATAGGTTTTGTGTTAGGGTCTATCAATGCTTTAATAGTTTTTGCTCTATCGGCTGCAGAGATCCCTGTAGTAACACCATTTCCTTTTAGATCTACAGAGATTGTAAAAGCCGTTTCCAATGGATCGGTATTATTACCAACCATCATATCCAACTTCAATTCTTTACAATGCTCCTCTGTAATAGGAGCGCAAATAAGACCACGACCGTGAGTGGCCATGAAATTGATCATTTCTGGTGTTACAGCTTCTGCTGCAGCAAGAAAATCCCCTTCATTCTCTCTATCTATATCATCTACAACAATAATGATCTTACCAGCCCGGATGTCATCTATGGCTTCCTGGATAGAATGTAATTTTAATTGTTGTTTATTTTGGATTGCTTGCGGCATAATTATAATTTCTTTTTCAGGCTGCAAAGATATTTAATCTATTTTGTTTCCGACTTACTCCTGAAGAGTTTTTTAATAAGCTTATTGATTGGAGCCATAAAATTACCGAAAGCCAATAAACCTTGATCGGTGGTTGCTCTATATGTAAAAAAGATTCCTAATGGCAACATGATTAACGTGGAAAGCCAAGATGCTAGAAACGGACTCATACTTCCATCTTCTGCACTGTTTTTAGCAAAGATCCCTATAAAATGATAGGTAAGGAAGATTAAAATGGCAACGACCATAGGAAGTCCCATCCCTCCTTTTCTTATTATGGCTCCCAGAGGGGCTCCTACGAAGAACAAAATGATACAGGCAACACCTAAAACATATTTTTCATGAAGGGCAATTTCAAATTTATTAAGTTGTCTTGTGCTATTCTGGAATTCCTGTTTTTTAATAGATACGCTGGAAAGAGCTGCATTTACAGTCCCTAAGGAAAGATCTACAATTTGTAATGCATCCTTATTATCATATAATTCTAGAATAGATTCATCAAAATTGGTAATGGAATCTTTAGCCTTGTAATTAGATGCAAAATAACTTGCTCCGGTACGGCTATAAATAACATCGGCAAACTTATTTAATTCTTGGTTGTAGGAAGTAGAGAAAGAATCTATACTCTGTGAAAGCTCTCCAATCTTCAACATGTTTTGAGAATTTCTATAATTCTCGTCATCCATGTCTACATTATTAAAATTAGAAATATCTATATTGATTATATATTCCTTAAAATAACTCTTTGTAAAAGGTTTATTGTCCCGTTTAGAGGGATCTTTCTGCGGAATTTCATCATAATAATTTCCATCTTTCAATATAAGGGAAAGTACTTCAGAATCTGTGCTTCCTACTAACTCTCCTTCAGTAGCTTTTATGACCGTGAGATTTTCACTTCTTGCAGATTTTTGATGAATAATCACATTCTTTAGGTACTGGTCGTTGTCACCAGTTTTTTCATCCACCTTAATATTAAAATCTTGAATGTCGTTAAAGACCCCTTCAGAAATTGCCATTGTAGGCTTTAGCTGTGCAATATTCTTTCTTAGATTGATAGATTTAAATTCTGCAGCGGGAATCACATTGTTCGAAAAGAAAAATGCAACAAGGCTAATAAAAATTATAAAAACCGTTAGACTTCGCATCGCTCTCTGCAGGGAAATTCCTGCTGATTTCATGGCGGCGAATTCGTAATTTTCTGCAAAACTTCCAAAGGTCATTATAGAAGTAAGCAGAATGGTAAGGGGTAGAACAAGCGGTACTAGTTTTGGAGAAAAATAAAGCAGGAATTTTAAAATAATTCCTGCATCTATATCTTTTCCGGCAAGTTCGCCTATGTACAACCAAATGGTTTGAAGTACAAAAATGAACATCAAGATGATAAAAACTACTAAAAATGTTTTTAAATAACTTACTAATATGTACCGGTCTAGTATTCTCAATTTAGTCTAATCTATTGATATAGAAATCTTTATATCGTCCTTCATTAAAGCTGAACAAATTCTTCGCTAATGGCTGATTGGTTTTAAAACTTTTTACAGTAATAGTGATCTTTGTTCCATTATCCTGCGTTTGAATTAAGTTGTAGATATGTTTGGTCTGGCTATCTATACCTAATAAAATATTTTTCACATCGGCATTACTATCCATTGGTGTTAACTTAATATATTGGATCTGTCTTCCTTTTACATCCTGAGAAATATCCCATTTGTAAGTGTATCCTTCTTCGTAAAAAGAAAACATTTTAGAAGGTGTAATATTATTAGCGTCTTCTTCTACATAATCGGATATATTGATCTCTTGATCCTCTGGGATGATGGTGTAAATTTTCTTCCCATCGAATAACTGAGTGGTACCCATTAAATTCAATAAATACTTATCTCCGTTAATACTAACATCACCGCGTGTTTCCTGACTTACGCTCTCTGCAGTGTTTTCTAGAGAGTATTTAAAGTCGATCACCATATTATCATAGGCTTTTACCTTAGAAGATACCTCGCTTAATAATTTTTTTGCTTTTGTAGATTCCTGAGCATTCATAGCGAAAACGCTGAATAAGGCAATCATTACAATACTTAATCTTTTCATCTTTAGTTTTTTAATTTTGTGTCTCAATTGTTTAATAGTTGGTCTAAAGAGACGAGATCTGTCACTAAAACTTGGCGGGCTTTACTTCCTTCAAAAGGACCCACAATTCCGGCGGCTTCTAATTGATCTACAATTCTACCGGCGCGGTTATATCCTAACTTCAATTTTCGTTGTAGTAAAGATGCAGAACCTTGTTGTGCAATCACTATAACTTCTGCAGCTTCCCGGAACAATTTATCTCGCTCGCTTACATCTATATCAAGTCCTGTGCCACTCTCAGGATCGTCATATTCTGGGAGTATATGAGCATCTGGATATGCTTTTTGAGAACCAATGAATTCGGTAATTTTATCTACCTCTGGAGTGTCCACAAATGCACATTGAATACGCACCAGTTCATTCCCTTGAGTAAATAACATATCTCCACGACCAATTAATTGATCGGCTCCTTGGGAATCCAAAATTGTTCTAGAATCTATTTTAGAAGTCACCCTAAAAGCAATTCTAGCAGGGAAGTTAGCTTTGATGATCCCTGTAATAACGTTTACAGAAGGTCTTTGTGTAGCAATAATTAAGTGGATCCCAATAGCACGAGCTAACTGAGCCAATCTCGCGATAGGGGTTTCCACTTCTTTTCCAGCGGTCATAATAAGATCAGCAAATTCATCAATCACTAGTACGATATAAGGAAGAAACTTATGTCCGTTCTCCGGATTTAGTTTTCTAGCTTTAAATTTTACATTGTATTCTTTAATGTTTCTAACCATTGCATCCTTTAAAAGGTTGTAACGGTCATCCATTTCTATACATAGAGAATTAAGGGTAGCAATTACCTTAGAATTATCGGTGATAATCGCATCTTCAGACCCCGGAAGTTTCGCCAGGTAATGACGTTCAATTTTATTGAAAAGAGTAAGTTCTACTTTCTTTGGATCTACCAATACAAACTTCACTTCTGCCGGATGTTTGCAGTAAAGAAGCGAGGTTAGAATTGCATTTAGACCAACAGATTTTCCTTGTCCTGTAGCACCAGCCATTAGCAGGTGAGGCATTTTGGCAAGATCTACCACAAAGGTCTCGTTGGAAATAGATTTTCCTAGTGCCATTGGTAGTTCCATTTCGGCATTTTGGAATTTTGGAGAAGCGATCACAGAACGCATAGAAACGATAGTTGCATTCTTATTTGGCACTTCAATACCAATTGTTCCTTTTCCGGGAATAGGCGCAATAATTCGAATACCTAAGGCCGCAAGGGATAGGGCGATGTCATCTTCTAAGTTCTTGATCTTGGAGATACGAATTCCCGCTTCGGGAACTATCTCATATAAGGTAACAGTTGGTCCTACTGTAGCTTTTATGTGTGCTATCTCGATCTTATAATTCTTAAGAGTAGAGACAATGGTATTTTTGTTTTCTTCTAACTCTTCTTGATCTACAGTTATTCCGCCACCTCCTGCGTTATAATCCTTCAGTAGATCTATAGTAGGCCATTTGTAATTTTTAAGATCTAAGGTTGGGTCGAATTCCCCAAAATCTTTTACTAACTTACTACTAAGAGTGTCTTCAACTTCTTCCTCTTCTACAGTTTCCACTTCCATTTTTAAATCTTCCTCTATTGCAACTGGAGTTGGCTTTGGAATATCTTTATTAATTGTAAGTGGAGTAGGAGCGGATTTATCTTCAATATTGGTAGATCCTTTTTTCGGTACAACTTCAGAAACCCAATCTTCTTCTTCGTAAGTTTTATTCGCTGGTGGGGAATGTGCTGAAGCTGTTGAAGATGTCTCAAAGTCATCTCTTATTTCCTTCTTTTTAGAACTGATAAACGAACCTATAAGTTCTGGAGTGACCTTTAGTCTAAAAACCAGATATGAAATGAGCATAAATGTTAGCAATAAAGCAGTTCCAATTAGCCCGATGTAATCTTGTAAATAATCATTGATCTCAAAACCTACACGACCTCCCAACATTGCATTCTTTTCAGCGAAAAAACCGAAGAAGACTGCCCACCAGATCATCATTAATAATCCCCAGAACCAAAACTTAAAAAGATTTTTCAATTTAAAATCGAAGAAAAGATAAACTCCGGTAAGTGTTACTAAACTGGCTAGAATAAAAGCAGCCAGCCCAAAACCATTGTAAATGAAAAAATCACTGATACTTGCTCCAAACTTGCTCATCCAGTTTTTAGCAACCAGTTCACGGTTTCCAAAATCCTGTAGCGTACTTTGATCTGCTTGCCAGTTAAATAAAAATGAAATAAAAGCAATTAGCAAGCCAACCCCCAATAAAATTAGGAAGCTGCCTAAAACCACTTTTTGCTGCCTGTTAAGCTTAAATACCGGTTTTTTGATCTTCGTATTTTTAGTTTTTCTGGTTGAGGCTTTTTTCTTGGGCATAAATTCTCAAAGGAGTTTGGGTAAAAATACAATTTAGCAAGATTCTAAAATAAAGAATCAGGCTTCAATATTAACAATTAGGAACTTTAACTTTTATAAACTCAAATCTAAGGATTTTATTATTTAAAATTCTGAAAGTATATTCTACAGCCTATTTGTTATATTTAATATTTTTAACCTCTTTAATAGAATAAATACATCTCTATGAACTCTTATTTTGAATATACTGGCCTGGGATCTAAGCAGCAATTTACTTCAACGAAATTAGGTGATTCTCTATTTATATATTAAGAACACTTTAGAATTGGCATACCTCCATATTAGTAATTACAGCGTGAAACAAGATATTTCTTATCTTTCAGAACAGTTATTTAAAAATGTTTGCGACTTAACCGCAATAGATATTTTAATAAAACCCTTAGGGTGAACCCTATAAAAACTATTTATCATTTTAGTGCAAAAATTTCAGCAATCAACTCCCCTAATTTTATCTCTGAATTTCCAGAGATTGAAATATAATTTTTAAAGAACAGATCGCTGATCATTATAAGAAAAAAACATAATTCTAAACTAGTCGAAAAGTCTTTTTTTTATATGATCTTCTGGCTTTTATCTAAAATTAATTTTAAAAAATAACATGAAAAATATTAATATATTAAAAGTGGGATTGGCTCAAATTTCTCCAATTTGGCTGGATAAGCTGAAAACTATTGAAAAGATTAAGTCTTCTATAGTTGATGCTGCAGCAAAAAAATGCGAATTAGTGGTGTTTGGAGAGGGCTTGCTCCCCGGTTATCCGTTTTGGGTATCCTTAACCAATGGAGCCGAATTTAATTCGAAAGTTCAAAAAGAGCTTCATGCTCATTATCTTAGAAATGCGATTCAAATAGAATTAGGAGAACTCAATGAAATTTGTACCCTCGCAAGAGAAAATAAAATAGCAATCTATCTTGGAATTATCGAGCGTCCAAAGAATAGAGGAGGTCACAGTTTATACTGTTCTTTGGTCTATATAGATCAAGACGGGAAAATATGCTCTGTGCATAGAAAACTCCAGCCAACTTATGAAGAACGCCTAACATGGTCTCCCGGAGACGGAAATGGATTGCAAGTGCATTCACTAAAGGAATTTACTGTGGGCGGTTTAAACTGCTGGGAAAATTGGATGCCATTACCGCGCGCAGCATTATATGGACAAGGAGAGAATTTACATATTGCAGTATGGCCAGGAACCATTGACAATACCAAAGATATCACCCGTTTTATAGCCAGAGAATCTAGGTCTTATGTAATCTCGGTGTCTAGCTTAATGAGCAAAAATGATTTTCCAGCAGCAACTCCGCATATTTCGAAAATACTAGAAAATGCTCCTGAGGTTCTAGCTAATGGAGGTTCTTGTATTGCGGGACCAGATGGGGAATGGGTACTAGAACCGGTGGTGGATAAAGAAGGAATTCTAACAGCCACACTAGATTTTAATCGGGTTTTAGAGGAACGCCAGAATTTTGATCCTTCCGGGCATTATTCAAGACCAGATGTTACACAGCTAATGGTAAATCGAGAACGACAAACTATTTTAAAGTTGAAAGATGGAGAGGCTTAAATTTATACATAATAACAGTTGTTTAAATGCAACATTTTAGAGGATGCCTGGATATTTAAAATTGTTCAACATCTTCCCTATAACTCTTGCAAATATCAGGCAACTCAAGAACTTTAGAAATAATACCAAAAGATGTTCGAGAAATCTATCAATTATTTTGATATACTTTTGAAGAAGAAATAAAAAATTCGATCAAATATGAAGTTTAAACCTTTTCCTCAGTTAAAAACAGAAAGATTGGTTTTAAGAGAATTATTGAAGTCAGATTGGAAACGAGTTTCCTATTTGCGAACAGATCCTATTGTGAATCAATTTGTAAAACGGCCGAATGCAGACACGAAGGAGAAAGCGATAGATTTTATAGAAAGAACAAAACTAGGCATCAAAAATTCAGAAACAATTCAGTGGACTATTTCTCTTAAAAATGATTTTGGAATGATTGGTTCTATTTGTTTGTGGAATTTTTCTGAAGATAGAAAAACTGCTGAAATAGGTTACGATCTAGATCCAATATTTCACAATTCGGGAATCATGAACGAAGCAATGACAGCAGTTTTAAAATTTGGTTTCAATGTTTTGGGTTTTAATAAAATTGAAGCCTTCACACAAAAAAATAACGAGGCTTCAACAAAATTATTGAGAAAGAACGAGTTTTTTCTGAATAAAGACCGATTTGATGAAGGTAACCCTAAAAATATAATTTTTGAAAAATTTAATCCCTCATTTGGGGTCTAATTCCCCGCCCAAATAGCTATTGAATTGCCGCGATTTTAAAATTATTATCCTACTGATAGCTTGGGATATATCTCGTGGATTTGCCCAAAGCTTCTTAGTTGAAAAATGAATCTAAATTAATATCATGAAAAGTGCTGTATTAAAAATTTTAGTTCCCTTTTTATTCTTAGTTGCATGTAATAACAATCCGAGTACATCTAACGATGGCCTTGAAAGTAAAAAAGATAAAGGTTTAGAAGGTAAAATTATAGATCTCACCCATGTTTTTTCAGAAGAAACTATTTACTGGGTTACTGCAAAAGAATTTGAATTGGAAGTTGTTTCAAAAGGCGAAACAGATCAAGGCTTTTATTACTCGGCTAATAATTTTGCAACTGCAGAGCATGGGGGCACGCATATAGATGCGCCCATCCATTTTGCAAACAACAAACAAACAGTAGATGAAATACCTTTAGAAAATTTAATTGGGAATGCTATTAAAATCGATGTTTCAGAAAATGCCATAAAAAATCCTGACTATCTTATTAGCATAGAAGACCTTAAAAAATGGGAGAAAGAGCAGAATATGGAGATCCCTCAAGGAGCTATCGTATTGCTGGAAACGGGTTTCTCAAAATTTTATCCAGATAAAATGAAATATTTAGGAACCAATGAGAGGGGAGAAGAAGCTATTAAAAAATTACATTTTCCAGGATTAGCTCCGGAAGCTGCAAATTGGCTAGTGGAAAACAGAAATATTCATGCGATTGGTTTAGATACACCCAGTATAGATTATGGACAATCTCAAACTTTTGAAAGTCATATTATTCTGCTGTCCAAGAACATCCCAGCTTTCGAAAATTTAACGAATCTGGATAAATTACCAAGTAAAGATTTTCAAATTATAGCCTTACCAATGAAAATAAAGGGAGGGAGTGGTGCTCCCTTGAGGATCGTTGCCATCTTAAATTAGAATTCTTAAAGAAGTGATTTCAAAATCTCATGCATTAGTCATTGAGTGCAAGTAAAAACTTGAGTCGCTTTTTTATAGGATTAGATCAAAAATCTACATTCAATAATAATATAAAAGCAGGACTAATCTAAATATTCGTTATTTTAGTCTGTTGATAATTAATTAATTATAATATAATTTCAACCTTTCTAAAACACCATACTATGTTCCTAAAACCAGCCTTTGTATTAAAAAGCCTTCTCGTTTGCTGCTTTCTTGGCTTGTTAAATAATCATTTTCTAAATGCCCAATCTAAAGCGGCACAAATAGAAGACCTTATGAGTTTGTATACAGAATATGGGCAGTTCAATGGTTCTTTATTGGTAGCTGAAGATGGTGAAGTTATCTATAAGAACGGATTTGGAAAAGCAAATATGGAATGGGATATTCCTAATACTCCAACTACAAAACACAGGCTGGGTTCTATCACCAAACAATTTACAGCCATGTTGATCCTTCAACTTGTTGAGGAAGGGAAATTGAAATTGGATGTTCCTGTCTCTACATATCTTCCTAACTACCCTAAAGCTACCGGAGATAAGATCACGTTGCATCATTTACTCACGCATAGCTCGGGAATTCCTAATTATACTTCCTTTCCTAAATTTTTCGAGGAGACCAGCCGAAATCCATATACGCCAAACGATTTTATCTCTCTATTCAAGGATATGGAATTGGAATTTGCTCCTGGAGAAAAATTCGCTTATAGCAATTCAGGCTATTTCTTATTGGGGGTGATCATAGAAAAAGTTACTGGTAAATCTTATGAAGAAAACCTGCAAGAAAAGATCTTTCAGCCATTAAACATGAAAGATACGGGCTTCGATAATCATGATGTGATCCTTAAAAATAGAGCTTCTGGTTACGAAAAGCGCGGGAATTCGTATTCCAATGCACCTTATCTGGATATGTCTATTCCATATGCGGCAGGATCTCTTTATTCTAAAGTAGAAGATCTTTATCTATGGGATAGAGCACTTGCAGAAAATAAATTACTTTCCAAGGAAAATAAAGATCTCTTATTTGCTCCGCACATTAAATCTGGAGGTGGAACCTATGGCTATGGTTGGGGAACCAATAAGATGGCTAATGGTTCAAAAGATAGTTTAGTTGTAATCGGGCATGGAGGTGGAATAAATGGCTTTAACACCATTATTGATAGAATACCTGCCAATCAGGAACTAGTTGTGTTGCTTAATAATACCGGGAGAACGAATCTGGGAGAAATGAGCCGGAACATTATCAAAATCATGAACGAACTGCCTTATGATCTTCCGCAGAAAACGCTCGCAAATTTCCTGATGGATGAGATCACTAAAAACGGATTGGAAGCTGGCTTAAAGGCATTTGAAAAACAAAAAGGCTCTAAGGAATATATTCTGAGGGAAAATGACATGAACGCCTTGGGATATCAATTTTTACAAGCTCGAAAAATGAATGAAGCCTTTGCCGTTTTTGAACTTAATGTGGCTGAATTTCCTGAATCTTCTAATGTGTACGACAGTTTAGGAGAAGCTTATATGGAAGCGGGAAATAAGGAATTAGCAATTCTTAATTATAAGAAATCCATAGAAATGGACCCTAATAATGAAAATGGGAAAGATATGCTGAAAAAAATTCAAGAGAATTAATAGTATACAAATTGGTACGAAGGATTCCTTTTGTAAATTAGAGTTGTCTCGCTATTATCAATTTAATGTCACATCGAGCTTAGTCGAGATGTCATTTTAAACCCGTTTAAATTTAATGTCTATAGCCACAAACCTTTTAAAAAATAAAATTAGATGATAAAAACCTCACATATATGGATACTAACTTTTCTAATTAGCTTTGGAAGTTTTGCACAAGAATTTACCCCACAAGTAAAAGCTTTTATAGCCGTAGACACTTCCAGCATCGCCATTACAAATGTTACCTTGATAGATGGCACTGGTAGAGATGTGAAAGAGGGGCAAACTATCGTGATAAGCAAAGGAATCATTCAAGATGTAGGAAATGCGGTTTCTGTAGTAATCCCTAAAAATGCCTTGATCATTAACGGAACCGGCAAAACGGTGATCCCGGGATTGGTCATGTTGCACGAACATTTATTTTATAGTAAACCTTTTGAGAATTGGTTTAGTGTGGGCCAAATGACCTTTACTTTTCCAAGATTATACCTGGCGGGTGGGGTAACCACGATGCGAACCGGCGGTAGTATTCAGCCACAAACAGATCTTAATGTAAAAAAATGGATCGAAGAAGGAAAAATGACAGGTCCAAAAATGGATGTTACAGGACCTTTTATAGAACGGGAAGGCTATGACATCCCAGAGCTTGGCTTTATAGATGGCACTGCTGAGGTTGCTAAATTGGTGAACTACTGGGCCGATAAAGGAGTGACTTCTTTTAAAGTATATAACCATATTACCAAAGAGGATCTTAGAATATCTGTGGCAGAAGCTCATAAACGCGGACTCAAAGTTACAGGGCACTTATGTTCCCTTACCTATGCGGAAGCTTCAAATCTAGGAATAGACAATCTGGAGCATGGATTTATGGCTTCCAGCGATTTTATTTCAGATAAAATGGAAGAAATATGCGATCCTTTTAAAGCACGAAAAAGTTTGATAGATACAGATATAGATGATCCAAAAATGGAAGATTTAATGGATTTACTAATTAAGAACAATACTACCCTAACCACAACACCAGTGGTCTTTGAACCATATACGGGTTATGAGGTGGTTCCTGGTGGCGGACTGAGCGCTATGATCCCACAATTACAAGAAGACCTTCAAAATAAATACGATCGATCTGTAAATAATGATTCTACTTCCATTGATTTATTTAAAAAAGATTTGGAGTGGACCAAGCGCTTTTATGAAAAGGGAGGAAAACTGGTTGCGGGGACAGATCCTACAGGGGCGGGGAGAACCGTAGCCGGATATGCCAATCAGCGGACTATAGAAATTCTGGTAGAAACCGGATTTTCATTGCCGGATGCTATTAAGATAGGAACGTTGAACGGTGCTCAATTCCTAAACAGACAAAGAGAGATTGGAAGCATAGAAAAAGGGAAGAAAGCAGATTTGATCTTAATAGATGGTGATCTACGGGAAGACATCAAGAATATTCGAAAAATGGAATTGGTCTTTAAAGATGGAGTAGGTTTCGATTCTAAAAAGCTATTCGAGTCGGTGCAAGGGAAAGTCGGTTTGTACTAGTCCCGACAGCGCGGATTTACAATCCGTGCCTGCAGCCAATATCAAAACAAAATCCCGACAGCGCGGATTTGTAATCTGTGCTTACACCCCGGTAGGGAAGACCTACAATCCTTGCCAATAACCATTGTCAAAATAAATCTAATAAAACAACTGCTAGATCATTTTCTAAATCAGCATAATTTCTTGCGGAACTGAAATAATAATCTTCTGGCAAAGTTACAATTTTGTCTTTTACAGGATTATTGTGAATATAATTCACTTTTTGCTTTATAAACCAATTGGTTTCCACAATTTCTGCGTGATATCCATCTTGCCAAACTTTGTATTGTTGTTCTCTTTTTAGATGTTCACAGGATTTTTTAAAATAATCCAACATCCACTCGCGTCGACTTTCAGGTTCTTCATTTATTGTTTGAATAATTTTCTTGGATGTGAATTTTTTAAAATCTCTAATGATGTCTGACAAAACAAAGCCGTTTGTACCCTTGCAAAGCAAATGAATGTGACTAGACATGATACAATTAGCATATATTTCTAAACCTTTGTTTTGTTGGCAATGCTGCAATGCTTTGATGATGACCTGTTTTTGATTTAGTCTGGTAAAAATATCAATCCAACCTACTGTAGTGATGGTTATAAAAAAAGCTTCTTCAGTTGTTGTAGCTTTATATTTTGTTGACATAGTAATGCTTTTTATTTGAAGTTATAAAAAACTAACATATCACTACAGTAGTTTTTATATTTGCGCCACTTTATGCACGGAATGCAATTCTGCACTATCAATGCGGGCACGGAATGTAATTCCGCGCCATCTGGTGTAGCTTTTATTCAAAATTTCTCAATTGGCGGAGCTATATTAAATATTGTTTTACCCATTTTAGTAATTGGAGGGGCATTATTAGGATTTATAGCTTTAATCGCGTTATTGAATGGTAATTTTATTTAAAACTACTTGAGACTTTCAAAATGAAGAATTAGATCTGAAACCAGAAACCAGAAACCAGAAACCAGAAACCGGAACCCGATACCTAAAATGTAAATCCCGACCGCGCGGATTTGTAATCCGTGCTTACAACTTTGTAAACCGACAGCGCAGACCTACAACCACTATCAAAATAAACCCGACAACGCGGATTTGTAACCCGATAGCGCGGATTTGCAATCCGTGCCTGCATCCTGATAGCGCAGACCTACAATCCCTGCCAACAACCACTATCAAAACAAATCTAACAAAACAACTGCTAGATCATTTTCTAAATCAGCATAATTTCTCGCGGAACTGAAATAATAATCTTCTGGCAAAGCTACAATTTTCTCTTTTACAGGATTATTGTGAATATAATGTACTTTTTGTTTTATAAACCATTTGGTTTCCACAATTTCTGCGTGATATCCATCTTGCCAAACTTTGTATTGTTGTTCTCTTTTTAGATGTTCACAGGATTTTTTAAAATAATCTAACAACCACTCACGTCGACTTTCAGGTTCTTCATTTATTGTTTGAATAATTTTCTTGGATGTGAATTTTTTAAAATCTCTAATGATGTCTGACAAAACAAAGCCGTTTGTACCCTTGCAAAGCAAATGAATGTGACTAGACATGATACAATAAGCATATATTTCTAAACCTTTGTTTTGTTGGCAATGCTGCAATGCTTTGATGATGAGCAGTTTTTGATTTAGTCTGGTAAAAATATCAATCCAACCTACTGTAGTGACGGTTATAAAAAAAGCTTCTTCAGTTGTTGTAGCTTTATATTTTGTTGACATAGTAATGCTTTTATTTGAAGTTATAAAAAACTAACATATCACTACAATAGTTTTTGTATTTGCGTCACTTTATGGGCACGGAATGCAATTCTGCATCAATGCGTGCACGGAATGCAATTCCGCGCCATCTGGTATCTGGTGTAGCTTTTATTCAAAATTTCTCAATTGGCCGAGCTATATTAAACATTGTTTTACCCATTTTAGTAATTGTAGGAGCTGTATTAGGATTTATAGCTTTAATCGCATTATTGAATGGTAATTTTATTTAAAACTAATTGAGACTTTTAAAATGAAGAATTAGATGTGAAACCAGAAACCGGAAACCCGAAACCTAAAATGTAAAGCCAATTCTGATTCCTCCCCATTTTGTTGGTGTTCCAGTCTCGAATTCTCGGGTAAGTACCGTTCTGGAATATTCAAAAAATAAAGTCTTTATTTTTAATACCAGACCATAGTTGAATTGCCCGGTAAAACGTTCTATCTCTTCTGAAGGAATTGTATACGGACTCGTTTTATTGAAAACCCCACCTTGCAGAGTAGCATCATAGCCTATTAAATTTCCTAAAACCTGAGAATAGGCGTAGAACTGAAACTTTTTCTTCTTGTTTTTTGCTAAAAAAGGGGAGTTTATAAGCCCCACCGTAGTATTGAGTCCAACCGATGCGTTGGTGAGTAATGTACCTACTCGTGCTGTAGAATTTGTTTGCAGTGAGAAGTAATTTCCAGCTCGAAATAGCTGTTTTTCATAGCTGACCTCATAGTTGAGTACCACATCGTTCTTGATCTGGTTTCGCCAACCTTGAGGAATAATATTTCCGGTGATCTTATGGATGCCCACCTGCATTTCCTCTCCAAAAGCACCTGGACCTATAAGTCCGAGGTTTAGTGAAGAAAGCAATCTGGACTTAGCAATCGTATCTGTAGCGATCACAAAACTTTTTAGCATAATAGCTGCCGCAAAGGGACGATCTCCAAACTGGATTTCCGGACTACCAATAGTAGGTGGTGTAAAGCCGATATGCTCTACAGCCAAACCAAAGCGGATCTCAGAATTCGTTGGTTTTATAAGGAGGTAATTAGCAGGGTTCTTTTTTAAAAATGGAGCAACTAATTCTAAGCTATAACCTTGGGTATAGTTCTCATCGGTGCCAGAGAAATAATCGTTATCGTAGTGGTATCTAAAATAGGAATCGCTTTTAATATCCCGAAAGGATGCTAGATTATCTATTTTTTGAGCCAATAGGCTTGGTATGAAAAGAAAAAACAGGAGTGAGTAAAGAATTGACTTCATGCTATAACTTACGAAAAGAGGAGGGAAGTGGTTTTAGATTGCTATATATTAATAGCCTTAACCGTGTTAATAACTGTTAATAATTACAGAACTAAACCATTGGTCTTAATGAATTTTAAAATGTAAGTTTGAAATTAAGAATTTCCAGATGCCATACCTATTTAGATTTCTCCTTTTTTATTGAAAGAATATTTTATCCTGAGATTTTTTAGGCTTGAAGTACTTATGAATATGTATATCACACCTAGTTAGTAAGCGTAATAACAATAATAACATCAAAACCTTTGAAATACTAACTTTTATGAAAAGTATTTTGTTGACATTTTTTTTCTTTTGTTTTACTGTTTCTAATTTTGCCCAGAATGAAGCCAATATTTGGTATTTTGGGTATAACGGAGGTTTGGATTTTAATAGTGGTACTCCAATTGTTTTATTAGACGGACAATTATCGACTAATGAAGGTTGTGCTTCCATTTCAGATAGTGATGGGAATCTGTTGTTTTATACAGATGGAATTACTGTTTATAATAAGAATCATTCCATTATGCAAAATGGTACTGGCTTAAAGGGAGACTCTTCCAGTACTCATTCTGCTATTATAGTACCAAAACCAGGGACAACAAACATTTATTATGTTTTTACCCTTGATTCGCTTCACCTTTATGGAGGTGGTGTCAACGGTTTGCAATTCTCAGAAGTTAATATGTCTTTAAATGGAGATATTGGCGCAGTAATATCTAAGAATAATTTATTACACACACCTGTCAACGAAAAAGTAACTGCTATAAAAAAGCCCAATTCAGATGAGTACTGGGTTGTTGCTCACAAATATGATAGTAATGAATTTATTACATATAATGTTTCAGCTTCTGGAATTAGTAGTACTGCAATAGTTAGTTCCGTTGGATTTATTCGTAGTTTAAGAACTACTGGGCAAATAAAAATATCCCCAGATGGTACAAAGTTAGCGGTCGCTTGGACTGGGATTGGTGTTGAAGTTTTTAATTTTAATATTAATACAGGAAAAGTTGTAAGTCTTATTACTGATCTAAATCCGCCAGGAAACCCATATGGAATTGAATTTTCTCCTAATAGTGATTTGTTATATGTTTCATATTACCCAGGGGTTAGTCAGTATAATTTATTGGCAGGTGCGCCAATTGATATTTACAATTCAGGTGTAGTATTACAATCTTCAACACGAGAGCCATATTCTTCTTTACAACTTGGTCCAGACGCTAAGATTTATGTTGCCAAATCTGGTAGATCGTATATAGATATTATAGAAAACCCTAATGTTTTAGGAATTGGCTGTAATTATAAATATAATGAAATGTATCTCGAAGGAAGAAGAAGTGGGTTAGGTCTACCAACTTTTGTGTCTTCACTTTTTTATATTGAAGGAATAACCTTTGAGAATACTTGTTTTGGAGATACTACAAAATTTTTGCTTTCAGATGTTGTAGATTCAGCAGTTTGGGATTTTGATGACCTTTCTTCTGGAGTAAATAATACATCTACAGATATAGAACCAACACATGTGTTTTCTAACCCAGGAACTTATGAAGTTAGTGTTACTGCAACAGTTGGTACAGATACTGCTATCGAAACTACAACTGTCACAATTTATGATCTTCCACAAATATCATTAATAGTTGAACTTAAACAATGTGCTGATGATTTAGATGGGTTTAGTGCATTTAATCTAGATGAAGTTATTCCAGAAATAACAACTAATTCAGCAAATGAAACCATTTCTTTTTTTGAATCTCAAATAGATGCAGAAAACAATAATAATCCTATTACAAGTAGAAAAGTTTATACCAATCAAACTGTTAGCAAAGACATTGTTTGGGCAAGAGTAGAGAATAATAATGCTTGTTACAGAACAAGTCAGGTTAATTTGATTGTTACTACAACACAAATACCTAATACATTTACCAAAGACTTCTACGTATGTGATGATAATACTGATGGGATTTCACAATTTGATTTTAGTAGTATACATGCTGAAATAGAAGCTATGTTTCCTATAGGACAACAATTAATAATTAATTATTACAGAAATGAAGCCGATGCTTTAGCAGAAGAGAATCCAATTATGGATACTTCAAATCACAGAAATATCGGCTATCCAAATACGCAACAAGTATATATTAGAGTAGACGGGGGACTAGATAATGATTGTTTAGGTTTAGGAGCATATATAAATTTATATGTAGAGCCAATTCCAGTGGCAAATCCAGTTACTATTGATAGACAATGTGATGATGATCAAGATGGGGAATTCCCTTTTGATGTATCTCTTGTAGAATCAACTATTATTGGAGGGCAATCATTACCAAATGTTACGATAACCTACTTAGATGAGAATAATAATCTATTACAGAATCCTTTGCCAAACCCTTTTTTTACAACTAGTCAAGTTGTGACAGTCAGAGTAACTAATAATAATATAAGTGATGGAAGTTGCTTTGCTGAAACTTCTCTAGAATTTATTGTAGATAAACAACCTTTAGCTAATCATGTAGCAAATCAAATATCCTGTGATGATGGAGCCGATGATACCGATGGATTTCATGACTTTGATACTTCACAAATTGAGAGTGATGTTTTAAATGGACAAACAGGTATGGAAGTACATTATTATAGCGAATCAGATATAGAATTACCAAGTCCACTGCCAAATCCCTTTGCTTCTGGAACACAAACTATTACAGTAGAAGTTATAAACCCAATGAACAGGTCTTGTATTGCTAAAACAGATATAGTGTTTATTGTCGACCCGTTGCCAGACTTTTCAATAGATACTCCACAGGTAGTTTGTTCTTCTGATCCAACATTTACAGTAGTTTTAGATCCAATTGAAACAAACCTTTTAGAGGTTTATGATTACGAGTGGGCATATCAAGACGGCACAATTTTATCTAATGCTCCAACTTTAACCGTTTTTACCCCAGGAACTTATTCAATTACATTAACTAAAACAGATGGATCAGGTTGCTCTAGGACAAGAGATATTTTTGTGAATACATCAGAAATGGCTCAAATTAATCAAAATGATATATCTGTGGTTGACAATTCTAACAATAATACTATAGCAATTAATACTTCAAGTCTTGGGCAAGGAGATTATGAATTTTCTTTAGATAGTGAGTTTTCAAATTATCAAGATATTCCATTTTTTGAAAAGGTAAGTTCAGGTATTCATACCCTATATGTTAGAGATAAAAAAGGCTGTGGTACTAGCCTTATTGATATCTCAGTTATAGGTTATCCCAAAGTTTTTACTCCCAATAATGATGGATACAATGATAGCTGGCAAATAGATGGAGTAGTCAAATTACCAGAATCAAAAATATTAATTTATGATAGATATGGTAAATTATTAAAAGAACTAGCTTCACACAGTACGGGGTGGGATGGTACATTCAATGGAAATCTAATGCCTTCCAATGATTACTGGTTTATAGTTAATTTAAGTGATGGAAGAACCTTTAAAGGGCATTTTTCACTAATACGCTGATAAATAATTATCTAGTAATATTAAACGTGAAAAGCTACTTACCACTATCGGTTACAAGCAAATAACGTGTATTCGAGTAAAATGTGATATTTTAGAAACCCAATTCCTTCAAAAAAGCAAAGAAATAGGTGATTGTAGCTTCTACGTTAGTTTCCCTCAAAGGGAATGATTTTCTTTTTTGAATCAATAAATCATGCTTTGCTTATTGAGTAACTGTTGATAACGGTTCTCATTTAATTAAGGAAACCAGTAATTTTATTTGATAGAAATTAGAGATGTTTGAAAACCAGAAATTCCGTGCGCTCTGCCTGCTGTGGAGTTTTCTCTTTATTTATTTATATGAAAAACTGTATTTAGCCAGAGAATTTTTAAGCTTGAAGTATTTATGAATAATTATATAACACCTTGGCGGCAAGTTTAGATAACTTCAGCTTAAAGCCACAACTACTAACAGACAGATAGAAGCGAGAAAAGCATAAACCTTCTTCACAGGCAATCCTGCGCCGGATTTATTTTTTACCATCCCACATTTGAGAGTTGCATAGCTAATAATAGTGTATAGGACTAACAGTTAATGTCCCTAGCTTCATTCAAATAATCTGAAATTCATTGAATAAATTCTGGCTATTTAGAGCCATGAAATTGATGTATGCTTCTGGAAACACTTTCAAAACATAAATCATCACTATATGAAATATTCTAAGATTTGTCTTCATCTGGATTCATCCGTGCTTAAAAAAATTAGCAGATATGATTTACGTCATATCCTATGAATTTATACAGATGTATTTTTAATATTAATTCAATATTTAAAATCATGAAGTTTTATTTAAAGACTCCCTACGGAACTAAGCCTTCGAGTTAGGGATTCAGCGGTTTGATTCGAGTAAACTAACTGATTGATCTGTTTTAAAATATAAGAATAAATAGAAAAGCCGGAGTTGTAAAACAAGCGTGGGCTTTGGTAAGCCTATTCGAGCTTCAATTTCGAACAGTTAAAAAGAACTTTAATTACGATATAAAAAGATCTAATAATTTAAAATTTAAACATGATCAAAATAGAAAATATAACAATTGCAGGAGGGGGAACCTTAGGTTCACAAATCGCATGGCAGTCAGCTTTCATGGGATTTAATGTAGTAGTCTATGATGCTTTTGACAAAGGATTGGAAGCCAGTAGATCTTTTCACAAACAATATGCTGAATTGTTTAGAAAGAGTAGAGGAGCTACCAAAGAAGAAATTGAACAAACCTTAAGTAGATTAAGCTATTCAACTAATTTGACGGAAGCTTTAAAAGACGCAGATCTACTGAGTGAATCTATTCCTGAAGACATTGAAATTAAAAAAAGCTTTTACAAAGAACTGGCTAAAGTAGCGCCGGAAAAAACAATTTTCACTACCAATTCTTCAACCACCTTGCCTAGCAATTATGCTTCTTATACAGGCCGTCCTGAAAAGTTTTTAGCACTGCACTTTGCTAATGGAATATGGGACACTAATATTGGAGAAGTGATGGGGCATGCCGGAACTGATCCTAAAATATTTGACAGAGTTGTAAAGTTTGCTTCTGAAATTGGGATGATACCCATTCCAATACACAAAGAGCAAAATGGCTACATATTAAATTCCTTACTGGTTCCATTACTCAGTGCAGCACAAGATTTATTTTTTACCGGAGTTTCCGATTTTGAAAGCATAGACAAAACCTGGATGATTTCTATGGGAACAAGAATGGGCCCCTTTGGTATTCTGGACATGGTAGGTCTGCAAACGGCATACAATATAAGTATGCTTTGGGGTGAAAGACTGGAAGATAAAAGTAGGCTTGAGCGTGCTGCCATCATCAAATCAGATTTTATTGATAAAGGGAAAATGGGTGTAAGCAGTGGGGAAGGATTTTACAAATACCCAAATCCAAGCTATGCCGATCCTGATTTTTTAAAATAGTATAGACTACAAGCATACATAAGAATAATAAATCCTGAGCTTAATCAACGCAACCAATCTTATACAAACAGCTTGGCATTTATTTAAAAGAAAGCGTGCTATCAGAGTATTTTAATACCTAAATTAGGGATACTGATTGAATATTCTGCAAAAAGCAAGATAATGTAATTAAGAAATAATTTAATTTTTTTAGTATGGAAGGTTCAATAATGGATTACCCACTTACCACTAATAGTATTCTTGAGTATGGAAACAACGTCTATCATCATAAAAAAATAATAAGCTATTTACCAGATGGAACGCGGCATGAGTATCGTTTTGGGGATATGTATAAACGATGTAAAAAGTTAGCTAATGCGTTAACCCATAAATTAGGAATTACTAAAGGTGACATGGTTGGTACTTTTGCATGGAATCATGGTTCTCATGTAGAATTATACTATGGAATATCTGGGGTAGGAGCTGTTTGTCACACTATAAATATTCGATTATCAAGTAAGCAAATAGAATATATCATCAATAATTCTGAAGATAAAGTAATTTTTGTTGATGCTACATTAGTTCCGCTTTTAGAAAAAATAGCTCCGTTACTTGAAACTGTAGAGCATTACGTTTTAATAAACGCAGCTAAAGATTTTAAAACCACTTTACAAAATATATTGCATTATGAAGATTTATTAGCAGCCCAATCAGAAGATTTTGAGTTGCCTACTCTAAATGAAAATGATGCTAGTGGCTTGTGTGTGCTATACAAGCGGGACAACAGGCTTGCCAAAAGGTGTTTTGTATTCTCATAGGTCAATATTTTTACACGCTACAACAATTATGTCTCCAAATGCTGGAAATTTCAGCAACAGAGATACAGTTTTATTGATTGTACCTCAATTTCATGTCATGGCATGGGGTTTTCCGTATTTGTGTCTCTTGTCTGGATCAAACATGGTACTTCCCTCTTCTAATTTACAGCCTGAAGCTATAGTTAAAATTCTGAAAGAAGAAAAGGTGAATAAAGCCAATGGGGTTCCCACCATCTGGTTAGGGATGTATCATGCCATCAAAAAGAATCCACCAAAAGAAAAATTAGCGCTAGAAGAATATCTTGTTGGTGGATCTGCACTACCAAAGAGTCTTATTGAAGGTTTTGAAAAAGATTTCGGAATAAAAGGGGTCCAAGCCTGGGGAATGACTGAAACATCTCCTCTGGGAACGGTTAGCCGGCTTCAGCCAAAACATGAGCCTTTTTCAGAAAATGAAAAACTTAACATTCGTGCGAAACAAGGTACTGCATTTCCAGGTGTAGAATTAAGAATTGTAACAGATGAAGGAACTTTGGCTCCAACAGATGGGAAAACCATGGGAAAACTTCAAATAAAAGGAGCATGGACGCTAAGCTCCTATTTTAAAACTAATACTACTGAAAGTTTTACAAAAGATGGGTGGTTTAAAACAGGTGATGTGAGCACAATTGATGAAGATGGATATATGGAAATTAAAGACAGAACCAAAGACCTTATAAAAAGTGGCGGGGAATGGATCTCCAGTGTTGCCCTGGAATCGGCATTAATGTCTCATCCTAAAATTAGAGAAGCAGCAGTAATTGCTATAGCAGACGAAAAATGGGTAGAAAGACCTTTGGCTTCAATAGTATTGGTGAATAATGAAGATAAAATTTTAGATGAAGAGTTAATTGAATTTTTATCGAGAGACTTTGTGAAATATCAGATTCCCAAAGACTATGTTTTTATTGATGAAGTGCCAAAAACAAGTGTTGGTAAATTTGACAAAAAAGAGATCAGAAGACTTTTTGCCGAAGGAAAACTTACTTAAAAAGAAGAACCACTGCTACGAATAAAATTCAAAGAAATAAGAAGTTTTACTAGAAAAGGCACCTGGAAGAACCCTTTTTTTATTCATGTAAAAGCCATGCTTCAAGATCTAAGAATGTTGTATAACGAGAGAACACCACTTTAACTTTTATAAAAGCGTTTAAGCTGTTAACTATTTTGGTTAACAAATGTTTATAACTCATATACTAAACAGTTAGATATATTGAGAAAATAGAATTGCTCCATTCAATAATTTAACGCAACAAATCAAAAAAGCACACACACACAAGATCGATCAGAAGTAAATTCCTGGTATCTATTTGAAAGTGATTATTTATAGACGGCAAAACGAAATATCCTAATCGATAAGAAAGTATTCCTATTACACATTATCTATGTCAGATAAGGAAGGACCTTGGCAAATTTACATACATTGAGTTTGGGCGGAACTTTTTTATAAAATTTAATCTCTTTTTGCCAGCAGGGAAAACCTAAATGATAATGTGAAAAGTACGATTTACTGCCTTAAAAAATCACAAGCTAAGGTTGGTTTGCTACCGGTTTATTGGTTAGAAGTTATAATGCCTTTTGCTTTAGTTGACTCAATTTTTAACTGAAGTTTGTTGTTTACATAATCCCCGATATTTTTTCCCTGGGTGGCCCCTTCTTCAACAGCAAACCTGTAGTGAATCCCACCATATAATCGGCTTAAAGCCGCTTCCTGGGCTGCATCATAAAAGGATGAGAAGGTTCTCTTCGGTAGATTAAAGGCAACTTCAGTGTCATCTATGAACCCGAAGTTCTCACCAAAAATGGAAGTGAGAACTTTTGCGGCTGCATTGGAAATAACAGAATGTCCACTGGAATATTCTGGGAATGGTGGCGTTTGCAGGATTGGTTGCCACGTTTGATCTATATGTTCTGAAATAAGGGTTTCAGGCCTTATAAGGTTGGACCGGTACTTTTCATCCCAACAACTTATAAACGCATCAAAGAGTGCTATAGAAGTTTTGGTGTATGCCAATACAGTTAGATCAAAATCGGCTCCCGAATTCCTAGCTGCTATTTTACAAATTCCTATCCAGTGCGCACCCGGGGTGATTTTTTTCTCGGCAAACATAAAATGCCCTTTTGTAATAGAAACATAGGGGTTGCAATCCCAAAACCTTGCAATTTCCATCTTTTCTGAGTCGTTGCCATTTGCCCTAATTGCTTCACTTATTTGATAGACCTCAGTTAACTCGCGGTAAAATTCACTTTCTTTCTCAAGTGAAAAGCTTGGTGGTGGAGCCGGCTTGAATTGTGAGGCTGAATCCATAACCATGGGTCTTATCTTTGCCCAGTGTGGTTCTATACCTTTCATATAAGCGGGAGGGGTGGGCTGCCAACGTGCCGCATCCTCGTTAAAAAAATCATAATCGGGCATGCTTCTCGTTTCCCGGTATAAATCATTCTCCATCCAGGCAATTACATTTGCCGAAACTTCATTAGCATATGTTTTTGCTTTTTCTAGGCTTTCAGGATTTTGGCGGGACCATTCAGTTGTTAAACTATCACGATAGGTACGTATAACATCTTCAGAAAAAACCAGTTTTTCAGCAACCTGCATATATGCCAGCAAAGCCGCAAGCTTAAGATTTGTATTGGCGTCTGGGACCGGGATTTCAGTATTATTATTGAAGCCATTAAGTTGCGGGATTAGAGACTTGTAGTTTCCGTTGTGGGCATTTAAAGCTTCATAGGCCGCAATGTTTGGATAAACATAAACTCTGCTCGCCTGCGGAGGGGAAAAAATATCGTTCACCATTATTGCTGTTACCTTATCTACCAAAAGGTGATAATCTCCCGCTGTTACCTCAATTTCTTCCTTTGGTTCGCAGCTATAAAGTAAAAGTGTTATTATACCTAAAACTATAGGTATGAAAAAAGCTTTAATTCTCAAATCTGTATGTTTTTATTAGTCCATCGTTACTTATAATTAGCAGAAGATTATGGTTTCTGAAGCTAATTTTTTCAATTGTCTTTATCTCTTCCTTAAAGGAATCTATTCCAAAATTACTTATCGGAACTATAGAATCCAAGCTGCTGAACATATATCCTTTCAGGGCAGTGTAGGTTCCCTGGTAATTATTGCTTCGATAAGAATTTCCGCCAACAATGATTTGGTCGTTATTATTCACATTGATCTTCTGAAATGAATTGATGGGTGCGAGTTGGAGCTGGTATGGAAATTCCACAAATTTGGAAAATTCTCCATTATTGTTTTCGAGGTATCCTGAAGCAAAACTATGTACTTCATTAAGTTGTGCTTCATTTAAGGTGTAGGGCGTGAAAATATCTTCCATGGTTTTAAGAGCATAATCTTTATGCCTCACAAAGCGCTTTTTGATAATAGTAAGTTGGCTAGCAAGTTCATCCCTGGAATGTACCGGATAATAGGAACCATTCTTATGGTAAGCTATCACAGTTTCTGTATTACCATTTTTGTCAAAATCCAGATAATACATTTTAAGGGGTGTCTGCGGGGTAGGTTTGAATTTGGAATTTAATCCCCAGTTACCAAGTAGGATGTCCTCATCGCCATCCTGGTCTATATCATAAGTAAATACGCTTTGCCATAATCCATTAAGGTTTCCGGGTAGTTCCTGTAACTTAAAGCCTGTCACTGTGTTAAAAAATAATTTGGGCCCATCCCATTCTGTAGCAATAATAAGGTCACTCCTGCCATTTCCATTAATATCCTTCCAAATCGCGTCGTTCACTTTGGAATTAAGATTAAATGATTCAAGTTTAGAGAAATCAGCCTTCCCATTATTTACTAATATGTAGGAATTTACGGATGATCCAAAATGTTGGGATTTTGTGAGGTTACCAACAAAAAGGTCTATATCCCCATCAAGATCAAAATCATTAGCCTTTACAACTGTCGTAACTAAATTATTATCTGGAATAGCAGTTGGGGCTCTTTTAAATGTTCCCTGATCAAAAAGATATAACCTGTCTGAAAAATTTGCAGTCCCTTTTTTACTTATACCGCTACCTACATAGAGATCCTGGTCTCCATCCCCATCTGCATCAAAGAAAACCGCTGTGTTATCCTCGTAAATACTATCATTTAAAAAAGCTTTTATGGGAGTTATCACCAACTCATTACCGTTATTCAAATAGAACTGTGCAGGTTTCCCTGCTGCATTTCCTATGTAGATATCATCAAATCCATTTCCTGTCACATCTCCAACTGCTACTGCTGGACCCATGGTGGAAACTTTATAAGGAATAAGCTTCTCGTTTAGGAAGTCATTGTATAGGTCTTCCTGATGCTGGAATTCTATTTGATCTGTTTTTTGAAAGACTACCTTGCCTGGTTTTGCTGCCCGAAAACCATAATCTTCTAGATCCTGAAGATAATTTAATTCCTGCAGACGGTTGGATTCCAGATTAGTAAGCACCTGTTTTTTAAGATTTGGCCAGATCACTACCACAGAATCTATAGCAGTATTTTTACCCAACCCAAAATGTAATTGATCTGTCATTCCAGATAAAAATCCCCGGGATTTGTATAAACTCTTAGACTGTAGTTTTTTACCAGCGTATAAATTTATAGTTGTCCCAATTCCGTTGAGATTAGGTTTGAGGTAATTAAGTTTAAATGTAATATAGTTGGAAGGAGATTGATTGATGTTCTTATAAATGGAGGCGGGGCCATTTAGATTGTTAAGCACAAGATCTAAATTTCCGTCCAAATTCAGGTCTGCATAGGCAGCACCATTTGAGAGGCTAGGTTCATCACTTAACCATTCACCAGATCGTTTATTAAAAGTGACTGAATTTCCTTCAAAGATCTTATTTGAAACCTTGCCGCTCGGCATACTGTCAATAGATTTGAAAAGCCAGGCCAAGCCATCATCCTGGTTTCTCCCCTTGAATGCACTGGCCACATACTTCTTGAAATCCAGGCTGTTAGGGCGACGCAGAATCCCATTAGAAATGAACAGGTCCTGGTGAGTATCATTATTAAAATCGGCAAATAAGGCGGCCCAACTCCAGTCTGTAGCTGCTACGCCGTCCATTAATGCTTTTTCAGTGAACAACTTACCATTGTTATGATTTATTTGGAGCATATTACGTGCAAATTGGTCTTTATAACCTAATTTCCTCAGGCGTTGCTGAATGAAATAAAGGGCATCATCACCTTCAGTCTCCTTAAGGATACGCTCCTCCTCCGGAAGCATATCTAAAGTTATCAAATCCGGCAGCCCATCAGCATTTATATCTGCTGCATCGCTACCCATAGAGAAATTGCTTATTATGGAAAATGCTTCATCTACCTGCTCCGTGAACGTGCCATCCTGGTTATTTATATAATAATAATCGTTCTCATGAAAATCATTACAAACATAAATATCTGTCCACCCGTCATTATTGAAATCGGCTAAACTGGCGCTAAGTCCATAATTATTTGCTCCCCCGTAGATATTGGCTATCTCGCTTACGTCCTCAAATTTTCCGTTATTGTTCTCAAGCAGTAAATCACCTACCAGTGCCTTTCTATCGTTTCGGGTTTCGGCAGGACCATATGAATAGGTTGTGTGTACACTATGATTTACAATATATACATCCAAGTCACCATCCTTGTCATAATCAAAAAAATAAGCCTGGGTGGCATAAGATTCTATATCCAAACCATATTTTGCAGAAGCCTCTATAAAGGTTCCATCCTGGTTATTAATATATAACTCATTATGACCGGTAAAGTCCAAAAGGCTTGATACTGCACTCACATAAATATCCATCCACCCATCCTGATTAAGATCGACCATAGTTACCCCGGTTTGCCAGCTGGCCTTACCCGCAACGTCTGCCTGCTTCGTGATATCCTCAAATTTGAAATCTCCCAAATTCAGGTAGAGTTTATTAGGTGTAGAATTTCCCACGAAGTAAAGGTCAGGCAGCCCATCGTTATTTACATCTCCAACTGCTACTCCTGCACCGTTGTAATAGTAGATATAATTTATAATGGAATGTTCAGCATCTTCAGTAATGTTATTGCTGAAATTAACCCCTGATAATTCCGGAGGGATGGATTGTAAAAGATAGTTACTTTCCACTGTAATCTCTTCCTGAGGAGCTTTATCATCGGAACAGGAGATGTTAAGAGAGCAGATAACTACTAAAATCAATATAAGTCTCATGTTTATTTTTGTTTATAACCTAGAGGAACTTATTTGGCCTCAATATTTTACTGATATGGACGCTTGGTTTTCAGTAAACTAAGCAGGTTCTTCCTGCGCCAAAACTACTAATATTTTGACTGGAATTGCAAAATCCTAAGTGTAATTTTTAAGAAAATGTTAACGTTATTCTTGCGGAGCAATTAGTAGATATTACTTAATCCCGTTTGGCCGCCTGTATTAGATACAAGGAAGACTAAAATTATTTTTTAATAGCGGCAGATTAAGAGGTATCGTTCCTTTAATCTGTCGCTATTTTATATATAATTATAAATTAATCACTTCTCAACATTGTATTGTTCGTGCTATAATCTGGAAAAAGGATGTCTCCAGTGTACTGATAGACATTTTGAGTGAGATTGGAGCGCGCTTAACTAAAACACCATCAAAATGGGGCTCAATCATATTCAAGGATGATAAAGAGATCATTAGAAGAAGCTAGCCCGATTTTGATTCTCAGGAAAACTAGAATTATGCGGTTCTTTGTCGGTTGAATATACAAGAAGTTAATTTTATCAATTAAAATGATACTGGTACCATTCGTTTTATCGCTAGCTAGTAGTTTAGGTTTCTTTTAGAATTTTAAAGGAGTTAATTTGTAATTAATATAAAGACTATGACTGAAAAAACATTACGTAATGGATTTATAGCTGCGGGGCTCATGAATATTATCCCAGTTTTAGTACTATCAAGGTTTTTTACCAATGATGTTATTCCCGAGACAGACCCTGCAGTAATGTCTAATTTCGGGTTATTAATGATTATGGTTTGGGGTCTTGCTTACATTGCTTTAGCTGTTAACTATAGAAAAGCTAAATGGGTAGTAGGCGTCTTTGTAGTTGAAAAGTTGATCTACGTGATAGCTTGGCTTATGTGGATTGTAAATAATGATGTGAGCAAGGTTTATGAAAAAGACCTATTTGCCGGATTGTTCTATTCGGTTTATGGATTAAATGATTTTTTCTTTTTTGTCTTTTTTCTATATGTATTTTATAAAATACAATTTAAGACCACATAGAGCTGGAAGCATATTTTTTTTAATTTTAATCTCAAGCACAAAATGAATAAACTAATAATAATTGGTGTTATAATACTCCTCGCAGGAATTGCGGCACATTATCTTATAGATAAAAACACCCATGGATTCTGGATAGGCGCCCTTATGGGCTCTGGTGGAGTTCTTATAATTACCGGATTATCTAAAAAGTTTAGCTAAAGCTATTGGCATAGATTTCTATCATTTTTCCTTATTTTTGCCGGCTTTACAGTTTGCCGGTCTCGCTTTAATAGGAGCAATATTCGGTTAGCTTCATTTTTTTCAATTAAGTACATGGATAAGCTAAAAGAAACTACCACACCAACAGATAAGATCTATAAGGAAAGAGCCATTTGGGTAGGTTCCTTTTTGGGCGGGCCATTAATTGCCGGGTATTTTATAGCAGAGAATTATAAAGCCTTAAACGATCCTGAAAATGCAAAAGCCACCTGGACGTATACCATCCCGATAACTATTTTGATATTTTCTTCAGCCCTGATCATTCCAAAGTTTGAAAATTTCCCATCCTTATTAATTCCGCTTACTTATAGCATGGGCGCATATCTATTTTCAAAATACTACCAAGGTCCCGGAATGGAGGCTCATCTCGAATCTGGGGGTGAAGAGTTTGGATGGGGACGGATAATATGGATTTCTATACTTGGATTAGTATTAACTTTTATAATGATGTTTCTATTTGTTTTTATTATAGATGGACTAGGGATATTACCTGCTTAATTATCTTAATTTTCCTCTAATATTTTGATTTAAAGCGCTCTAATGTTTTAATTTCTAAACCACTCGCAATTGAATCTCAGAAATATATATGGAGGATAAAGTGGTCATAAAAAGAAATCAGGCGGATTATAAGCTCCAAGGATATTAGTAGAGCTATCTTTTTTACCAATTAAATAGGCAGAATAAGTTCTAAGTCTATCAAAGAATCAACAAGTATTTTATTATAGGCTGTTGCATATCACCTCTAGACTTTGCACTTATTCTTAAGTTAGATCCTTATGTGAAATGACTCCAATAAAGAAAATAATAGATGAAACAAAAACGGATATTTTTGTAACATTATCAGTAAATACTTACCAATAGAGCAAGTGTTTTTCTCACAATAATTAAACATAATTATAAATTATTTTTTCTTCATTGTCTTCGCATTTGCAGCTTATACAAGTATATAAAATGCTAAATCAATAAGAGCTAGAAAATTATTTATAGGCATGTATGCCTCGATATTTAGTATTGGGTCTATTTATTTTTTTGGCAAAGCCATGGGAGAAGCATTATACTACTTTAACCATTAATAGATAAATTTCTTACTTAATAATATCCTTAGCATAAGAAAACCTAAAGAACTCATATTTTAAAACAAAAAAATGAACGAAAAACTATTGCCTAATTCTTTGAGAAAAATTGTGCTCCCCATTCTGCTATTTTTAATTATTGGGCTCGTTTTTTCTGATCCTATAGCAGACTATATTAATCTAGAGGTTATCAGACTAAATTGGATTTTAAAAGACTTCATACTGCTATCATTAATTGTTTTCGTTTTTTCTAAAGAGAAAATTGAAACTCCACGAATACAAAAAATAAGAGCTAAAAAATTAATTGAATCTTTGGGTTTTGGAGTAGTTGTAGTAATTTTTGACTCCTTATCGGCTATATTTTATTCAGGGGATTCGTTCGAGATGAAGAGTAGTTATGAGTTCTTGATCTTGATATTCTCATATTATTTATTAAGCTTTTATATCAGTAAGAACATTAAAGAAGTTGCAAAAGCATAGCCCATATTGAGGGTTTAATTCCCCTTCCCCATAGCTTTCGAAATGTCTTCTATTTGAAAAAGTATTTATGGTAAATCCTACGCGCCAAAAGGATAAACTGGCAAAATTTTTTTGCTGTAGTTTTAAGATCCACAATGATTTAGAAATAGATTTCAATTCTTTTCACAAAAAGTGTGAATTTAGCAGTAACAAAAATTAAAACTAACGTCTTATATAATTAAAGCAGTAATAAGTTCCCTACAATTTATTTGCAAGTACAGTGATAAAATTTTAGAGCATGGAACTAGAAGGCTTAAAGATCCGCAGTTTTTCTGAAAAGAAAGAGGCGTTAAATAAGGATTATTCATTGCTTGAACAACTTGTTCAAGAATTACAAAATAGAGAGCTACCTCCCGAAGTGGTCGTGGAATTAAACGAGGAAATATTTCGTCTAAACGCTGTTTCAGATCATGATCTTAAATTAAATTTCTATGTTAGGCTGGTTAAAAAGAAGGTCTTAGAAACACTTCATAACGATCTAGAGATCGTTCCTAAAAATTATTATCGCAATCTATGGTCAGCTCTTGGAATGTCTGTATTTGGAATTCCATTGGGTATCATACTCTCTGCAATCCTGGATAATACAGCGTCTATAGCAATAGGGCTTCCTATTGGCTTAGCAATAGGTCTTGCTGTTGGTACAGAAATGGATAAAAGATCACTTGAAAACAACAAGCAATTAGAATTTGAAATAAATTAATCTAGCTTTGTTATCCATTTAATAGTATAAATCATTTTTATAATTGGTCTAGTTTTATCTCCTATATTCATTTCCAACAAGAGTTTCCAATTGATAAAACAGAATTGGTTTTTTACTGCTTTGGTAATTTCCTGTAGATTTATGTCTTTTTGAGAAGTATCAAAAATAATTTTTTAAACTATTACTTCTTTTTTTGATTCGCAGCGTCATCTCGTTCTAAGTTATCTTTAGAATCACCACCTTGGCTAAAGAGTTTGTTTTCCTCGTCATTAATACCTTCGGGTCCGTTTCCTTTTTTTGCTTGATTACGTCCAGGAACATCTAGATCTTCACCAGCAAAATCTACTTTTCTTTTTCTGTCTTTCAATTCCTGGTCATCGCCTCCATCGCCGTGGATGTTGTCTTGGTTAAGAACGTCCTTATCGTGCTCGGTAATTTCTGGATTGTATTTTAAATTTTCTTTCTTTTCTGAGTTTTTGTCTTTTGCTTTCATATCGTTTTCCGCTGTGCGGTATTTTATGGGTTCATTAATTTTTTTCTATATTAAAATTATAGTAAAATTTAAACATAATTTATCTGCTTAACGAATATTAACAGCCACCTTAACCCTTTTTAATTATTCCAAACATTAAAAACTGTAACCTAAGAGATGCTATAAACAATTGCCCAGTTTCTCCCGATTATAATTATTCTAAGCAGTTGTGAAACCTTAAAAGAATAGAAATGCTAAGAGGTAGATAAAACATCACTCAATAGGTTTCTTATCCTCGATTATTGCAATTTTTCCTGATTTAATCCCTCATTGAGGGTTTAATTCCCAAGGCTTGCCTCGAATTTTTAAAAGTATTTTCCTCCCGAACCATCGGGACATACCTCGTGGGCTCGCCTCGAGGTTTTTAATTAGTTTCGTGCAGAATTTATTGGAAAATCAAGTCCAGTATATTTCTTTTGGCGCTGTTTTGATCTAGCTGTTTCCCGTTTTTCTGGGAAGGAGACCCTTAAACATCCTGGAGAAATACCTAATTTACCAGATTGGGTTGACCAGAAAGCATACTCTCATGAAGTAAGCACTAGCGGATTTTGGCCTGGAAATGAAATGTTGACATTTGGAGCTTTCTATAAATTATATCTATCCAGAACCAAAAGGTTTTAATAGCGCACATATAAGAATAAGACCTAAGAGCAGTTAATATTTTTAAAGATATAGGAGAATTTATTTTGTCTTGTAAGGACGTCCAACAATCTAATGATCCATCTAAAATGTTGCTGGCTTTTTTACATATTACCTATACTAAGGCTGCAGAACTTGCAAATTGGAATAGAAAGGTCTTAGAAAAACAAGTTGTGAATTAAACTTTAAATTTTAGATCTTTAGCTGATGAAAATATCTATATGAATCGAAACTTAACCTACCAAACTGAGCGCTTAGTACTCAGACAAACCACTTTGGATGATGCCGCTTTTATTTTCGAATTATTGAATACTCCAAAATGGAGCAAATTTATTGGAGATAGAAATATTAGGAATATACAAGATGCTGAAGCCTATATCCAGAATGATATATTACCCGTGATCAAGAAAAATGGCTATGGTAATTTTACAGCATCAAGAAAATCTGATAATATAAAGATTGGTTGTTGCGGATTGTATGATAGGGAAGGAGTGGAAGGTATAGATTTAGGATTCGCGTTTTTACCTGAATATGAAAAGCTAGGTTATGCGTTTGAAAGTGCTTTTAAGATTAAAGAGATCGCTTTATTCTAGTTTAAGTTGGACAGGCTTTGTGCTATAACAAATAGGATGAATCTGGGTTCACAAAAATTACTCGAAAAACTGGATTTTAAGTATTTAGAAGAAATTAGCCTGCCAAATAGCAAGGAGCCCTTATTGCTTTATAAATGGAAAGCGAATTGGTATGAAGAAGCTATTATTCAAATGTATGCTTGTATTACTAATGGCCAATTTGGCTAGTGCCCAGCAATATGCCTTGCATTTTGCATGATATCTCTGGAGAAATTTTAAAGATGAAAATTTACCGGAAGAGAATTAGATAAAAGTATTTTTGAGCTTAAGATCAAATTATGATAGAATTAAAAAGAACCAACTCAGAGAATGTAGACTTTAATTTTCTGAATAAAATGCTCGATAAAGAACTGGTGATAAGAGATGGAGATGAGCATGCGTTTTTTGCTCAATTCAATAAAACTGATACTATAAATCATGTAATTGTTGCTTATGATGGTGAGGAACCACTTGGTTGTGGAGCTTTTAAGAAGTATGATGAAGAGACCCTAGAAATAAAACGAATGTTTGTGTTGCCCGAAGGAAGAGGAAAGAAGATAGCGAGTAACATGTTAGCCGAGTTGGAGCAATGGTCAAAGGAGCTAGGTTACAAAAAATGTATCTTAGAAACAGGAGTGAGCTTTAAAGATGCTATTGGGCTATATCTTAAAAATGGATATGAGATCTCTAAAAATTACGGCCAGTACGCAGAAGTAGAAAGCAGTGTTTGTTTTTGTAAAACTCTTTAAATAATTAAATGTATTTTTTTTGTCAAATAAATAAACTAATTTTAAATTTCCATTCCCGAATGCCCTTCCTTCGAGATTATTTTTTAAAAGATGAATTTATGGAATTCGCTTTTGTTTAATATTTTGAGGTCTCCCTAAGAATAAATTGTACCCTAAGATTTATTAAGTGATCTAATAGTATTAATTAAAGGTTTAACCAACCCCTTTATTTATATTATTTAATTGATTATGAAAAAGTTTCACAAGAATAAACTTCAAATTTTTATTGGTTTGTGTATAGGCTGCATATTTGGATTATGCATAGGATTTATTTTAGGAGATGTAATTGGTGTACCAGTATTAGGAATTATTACAGGTGTAAGTTCTGGAGCTATTGGTGGTAGCTTAATGGCGATGTTCGTTTAATCCCTCATTGAGGGTTTAATTCCCCGAGGCCTGCCCGAAAAGAATTTCATTCAGGCGGGCTTACCTCGAATTTTTAAAAGTATTTTCCTCCCGAACCATCCTATCGTGTGGACATATCTTTATGAATGGTCCACCCTTCCATTGCGGCTTTAAAATATTTCAATCCTATCCATAGGGTTGTTATACCTGGATGTCTTTTGCTTTCATACCCTTTCCAACCACCAAGTCTAGCTATCGCCCAAACATATCTTTTTAGCTCTTTTTTCTTATAGTGGTTTTTTTGTTTCTCTGTTTTACCTTCCAGACTTTTTATTTGGTGCTCTAAAAACTCTTGCTCTTCTTCTGTAAAACAGCTATCGGCGCTCATCTCTCTTTCTGGTTCTGCATATGCTAGCCGCATTAGGAACAGTTTGATGACGACCTCCATTATCAATAAGCTTAGTTTTCTTACCGATGACCCATACTCCAGCTCTGAAGCCTCAACATTGTAACCCTCTTTTTTTAATATTTTGAACACCTCTTCTATCGTCCATCTCCACTTATACCATTCCACGCACATTTCTGCCATTTCTATTGTCTGTATAGGCAAGGTTGTCAATAACCTCCAACATATTCTATCGGGGCCAATATAGTTCGCCTCTTTGGCCTCTACCAGATATAGTTTTATGCTGGATGCCACTCCTTTGCTTGTTGCGCTGGTTCTTTTGAGCTCCACCTCTTTATATCTGATTTCAATTTTTGCCGTCCTTTTTTTTCTTTTGGTCTTTGCACAGGCATCCACCTGTACCTCATAAAACCCTTGACAGGGTTGATCTTCCAGGCAACTGAATAATTTTGACCTATCTGCCAATGTTCTATCCACACGGGCTCTTATCAACAGATCTGTTTGTGCATCTGGTATGATTGCAAACTGTTCGTAAATATCCCCTTCTCTATCTTGTATGATCACCATTCCCTCTACCACATCCCGTAGTGAGGCCTGTGTGTTTTTGGACACCTCTATCCATTTATAGGATTCTTTTTCTTCTATGGGCAGTTTACCGTACTGTCTTTCATGCTTTGATTTGAACTCTAAGGGCCTGTTCCAAACTTTAATATCAGAATAGCCGTAGGGGGTACCAGTCACGGCATCCAAGACCAAACTTGGATGAATAAAGAATCCCAATCCTTGGGAGCCCTTTGCATTGGTAGTGCCCACAAAGCTATCTTTGTTGATCCTTTTGCCATGACTGCTTAAGTTGATTTCTGTGGTATCTTGGATACAGACAACGAATCTACCGGCACATGCCGTCCGGCAATTATGAATCAAGTTTTCTATAATATCTTTTTCACTGACCCTGTCGTTCTGCAAAAAACGGTAAACCGCTTTTGCCTCTGATTCATTCCTGCTAATCTGACGGATTGAATGGACGCTCTTACTGAATAGATCCGATAAAATCTTATTGCCTCTATAAACTAAACGTTTATCCTCTAAGTCTGTGAATCCCCTTTTCATTTTATTAGCAAAACTATTATTAGTCAGCTAAAATATTAAAAAATTGTGTCCACACGATAGGAACCATCGGGACATCTCTTGGGCTTGCCCCGAGGTTCTTGATTTGAGGTTCAAAGAATTTTCATTTACTTCTCTCCACTTTCTAGCTGAAAAATGCTGGAAATAAATAAGGAAGATATATAAAACAAGCTATGATCACTGCTGAAATGGCAGCAAAAAGAACGGCACCCGCTGCAACATCCTTAATATATCCTATTTTGCTATGGAAATCTGGATGAACAAAATCCGCAATTCCTTCTATAGAACTATTTAGACCTTCAGTGCTTAGTACCAATCCAATAGCTAATACCTGAAAGATCCACTCGGTCTTTGTAATGTCAAAATAAAATCCGGCAATACAAACCGCAATAGAGATTACTGCTTGTACTTGTATACTCGGTTCTGTTTTTAGTAAGATCCATGCTCCTTTAATAGCATAACCTCCGCCACGTATTCTTTTTCCCAGATAACTATCCTTCACTATAACAACGATTTTAAGGCTGTAAGATAGTCAGGTTCTTCAGAGATATCAGGAACTTGTTGGCTATGTAGCACTTTTCCCTCTTCATCTAAAACAATTACAACTCGGGAAAGCAAACCTTCTAAAGGGCCATCTATCATTTCTACCCCATAGTCTTTTCCAAAATCACCTTGTCTAAAATCTGATAGGTTAGTCACTTTATCTAATCCTTCATCATCTACAAAACGTTTTAAGGCAAACGGAAGATCACGAGAAATACATAGCACTACGGTGTTATTTAAGCCTGTTGCTCGTTCATTGAAGTTTCTTACAGAGGTAGCACAGACATTGGTATCTATACTTGGAAAAATATTCATGATGACTCTTTTTCCTTTAAAATCGTTCAAATTTGCTTTGGACATATCTGAGCGGATCAATTCAAAGTAAGGAGCTTTTTCTCCAGTTGCAGGTAAACCACCATAAGTGGTAATTTTATTTTCTCTTAAAGTTATTTGTGACATGGAAACATGGTCTTTGGTTCGAAAGTTAAATTTAACGTATATGAAATGGGGTTTTACTAAAATTATCATAAAACAAAGAAGGCTGATTTAATTTTTAAATCAGCCTTCTTTAATCTAGAATCTTAACTATTAACGGTCTATAGAACCCATCACTTTCTTTACGAAATTGTTCGCGGCATCCATTTCAGAATCCCCTTTTTCAATCATTTGATGTACTTCTACAGCACCACATAAATTTGTAAGCAACTCGCCAATCACATCCATTTCCTCATCGGTCACAGATCTGTGTTCTGTAAAACTTTCTAATACGTCTATAGTATTTTGAAGTTTTTCAGCGTCATTGTTACGTTGCAAATGTTTAATTACTGGTAACTTCATTTACTAGGTCTTTAAGCAGTTCAAATTTATTGGTTTGAACTTGGTTCACTAATTTTCCATCTTTAAAAGCGGCAAAGGTTGGTAAATTATCCACATTCGCCATTTTTCTAGATTCAGGAAATTTCTCTGCATCTACCATTAAAAAGGTAGCAGTTTCATTCTCTCCAGCCAATTTTTTGAATTTTGGCTTCATAACTCTACAGTTACCACACCATCCTGCCATGTATTGCACCATTACAGTACCTTTTTTAGCAACGATATCGTGTAGATTATCTTGTTCTAATTCCTTTACCATGATCTTTTTTTTTAGTTTAAGCTTAAATATGAAGCCACACCTTCACGATCTGCTGTCATAGCTTCTTTTCCTTCTTCCCAGTTTGCAGGACAAACTTCTCCTTTTTCCTGTACATGCGTATAAGCATCTACTAGTCTAAGGAATTCTTGTACGTTTCTTCCAAGTGGCATATGGTTCACACCTTCATGAAATACTGTTCCTTCTTCATCTATTAAGTAAGTCGCACGATAAGTTACATTATCACCTTCTACAGTTACTGCACCAGTTTCTTCATTATACTCCTCATTGGTAATGTCTAAAATTCCAAGTTGAGAACTAAGGTTTCTGTTAGAATCTGCAAGAATTGGGTAAGTGATACCTTCAATTCCTCCATTATCTTTTGCAGTATTTAACCATGCAAAATGTGCTTCTGGAGTATCACAAGATGCTCCAACTACCATCACATTTCTTTTTTCGAAATCTGCTAATGCAGCTTGGAATGCATGTAGTTCTGTTGGACATACAAAAGTGAAATCTTTTGGGTACCAGAATAGCAATACTTTTTTATTGTTTTTTTGAGCTTCTTCAAGAATATTTAATTTGAAGGTATCGCCCATTTCATTCATTGCGTTTACACTTAAATCTGGAAATTTTTTTCCTACTATTGACATATTATTTATATTATTTGTTATTAATTTCTAATGCAAAAATATAAAAATAGCCCGCGCTTGCGGGCTATTGAAATTCTAATTTCTTATCTCATTATAAATTTTGACTATAGTATTTTAAAATTAAGATAGATTAACTCTATCGCTATTGGGTTGGGTGCTTAAGCCTGAGCTGGTTGCGTGGTTAATTGTCTTATTTTGATGCTGAAAGCAGCAAATAGTAGGGTCATAAACGGACTAATATAATTGAAGAAAGCGAAGCCTGCGTAAGACAATGTAGGTACTCCCAACACTCCACTATGGTATGCACCACAAGTATTCCAAGGCACCAAAACAGAAGTTACCGTTCCAGAATCTTCCAATGTTCTACTTAAGTTTTCTGGGGCCAGGCCCTTATCTCTATATGCTTTTGCAAACATTTTTCCAGGAACCACTATTGCAAGATATTGGTCTGATGCAGTTACGTTTAATGCCAGACAACTAAATACGGTACTGGCAAATAACCCGAAAGTAGTATGGAAAAGATTCAGCAATGCAGAACTTATTCTTGCCAGGGCGCCAATAGCCTCCATAATCCCTCCAAATACCATGGCACATAGTATCAACCAGATGGTTCCCATCATTCCTGCCATCCCTCCTGAAGAGAAAAGATCGTTCAAAGTTTCATTGTTGGTCACTATTGCCGTATCTACGGTCATAGAATTCATAATGGCTTTATATCCAGAAATAAAATCAAGATTTTCTACGCCAGAGATCTGCATTAAAATTCCTGGTTGAAAGATCACAGCGGCAGCAGCACCTAATAATGTTCCAATTAATAAGGCAATAAGTGGAGATGTTTTTTTAACGATCAAGAAAATTACGATCACTGGAATTAAAAATAACCACGGAGTAATTGTAAAAGTTGTTTCTATGGTGTTTAAGATGGCAGAAGTATCTGTTGTTCCAGAAACATCCAGATTAAGTCCGATAATGATAAATATAATAATGGTGATCACTATAGTTGGAACTGTAGTGAGCAACATATATCTAATATGTGTAAAAAGATCTGTTCCAGCCATTGCAGGAGCAAGGTTTGTGGTATCACTTAAAGGAGAGATCTTATCTCCAAAATAAGCGCCAGAAAGAATTGCACCAGCCGTCATTCCTACAGAAATATCTAAAGCATTTGCAATACCTATTAGAGCAATCCCTACGGTTGCTGAAGTGGTCCAGCTACTTCCTGTTGCTACAGAAATGATAGCACAAATAATGACACATGCAGGTAAGAATATAGTGGGATTTAAGATCTGAAGTCCGTAATAGATCATCGTGGGGATAATTCCACTTACCATCCAGGTTCCGGCAAGAGATCCTACCATAAGTAATATAAGAATTGCGCCAGCGGTACTCTGTATATTATTGGCAACCTCATCTATCATGGTGTCAAACTTCACCTTATTGAAAACACCTACGATTGCAGCAATAGCACCTCCCAGTAAAAGTATAAATTGGTTAGATCCGCTCAAGGCGTCATCTCCAAAAACATATACATTAAAGGCAAGCATTCCAATTAAACAAAATACAGGGATAAGTGCTTCCCAGATATTCAATTCTGGATTTACAAGTATTGGGTCATTTTCTTGGTGATTTGTAGAGCCTTCCATTAAGATTTATTTTTTGGTTCGTAATGTTACGATTTTAACACATATTTTGCAAGCCTAATATTTCCAGGCTTTTTGTTGAAGTTTTTTTGACTTTTATAAGGAATAAATTAAAGAATTTTCTGAAGGAGAGAATTGGAAATCTGTTTTAGAGTTTTGTCCTTTTTTATACTCTTCGCGATGATTGTGTCATCCTGAGACCCTATTAAAAAACTTTGAAAAACGGTGGCGTTGACGTTCCAAAGCAGCGCTTTGAAATCTTTTTCCGCAGTATAAGTTTTGTTTTGCGTTAAAAAATCTTGAAGCCTTGGAAAGATTTTAGCAAAACAAAACTGGTTTTCAGCTTTGCTGAAAAATACCTCTGGAAAAAGCGCCTTTTCTTTTGTTTCGTTTTCTTTGGGCGAACAAAGAAAATGAAAAAAGATACTGTTAAAGGACTAAGTTAATTATTTGATATTCAAATATTTAATAAATCACGTCAATGATAGACCCGTGATAAAAAAATTTATCTAGCGTAGGAAATTGACGTATGAAAGATGCTGAAACTAGTTCAGCATGACGAAAGTTAAAACCAGTATCGTCACACTGCCTCAATCTTTCAGCAGACAGTAATGATTTACAACAAACTCTTTTCTCCATTGAGAATGGCAATTCCAGAAGAGGTGCCAAGTCTGGACACACCCAGATCTATATAGGCTTTAGCAGTTATATAATCTCTGATTCCACCAGAGGCTTTGATCTTCATTTCAGATGAAATTGATTTTTTTATTTCTGAGACCACTTCTAAGCTGGCGCCGTTAGGACCAAAACCAGTAGAGGTCTTCACATAATCGGCACCTGCATTTTCAACTATTTTGCTAGCAATGCTTATTTCTTCAGAAGTAAGATAACAGGTCTCAATAATAACTTTCAATACTTTTCTACCAATTGTGTTTTTAACTGAAGCGATTTCGGTTTCTAAAAGCTTCAATTTTTTAGATTTAAGGAGTCCAAGATTCATTACCATATCAACTTCATCTGCTCCATACCCAATAGCGTCTTCTGCTTCAAATATTTTAGCTCTGGAGGACATTGCTCCCAAAGGAAATCCAACTACAGTGCAAATCTTCACTTTTGAATTCTTTAAAAGTTCTTCCGCTAAAGGCACATAATACCCATTTATACAAACCGAAAAGAAATTATAGGTCTTAGCTTCATTACATAAAGTTGTGATATCGTCTATTGTCGCAGTAGATTTAAGTAAGGTGTGTTCTATATAAGAATTAATAGGTTTCATAAAGAGGATACTATTTTATAAGTGTTTTAAAAGTCTCTAAGATAAAACTAATCCATAAAAAGAATGCCTGATAGAAAATTCATTCTATCAGACATTCTTATAAATTTGTAAAAAAACTTTTAGTTAAGGCTGATGTTTTCAAAAAGGCCTACTGTTTCCATGCAATCTTTCATCATTTTATAGGTGCGTTCAATATCGTTATCCAATCCTATAGAAAAACGAATAAGCCCATCAGAAAGTCCCATTTCGATTTGTTCTTCTACAGGAATTTCTGAAGATGTAGATGTTCCTGGTGCGCTGAATAAGGTTTTATAGAAACCTAAGCTCACTGCTAGATACCCAAGATTTCGCTCCTGCATTAACTCCATCAGTTCATTTGCTTTATCTAAGCTACCAACATCAATAGTTAGCATTCCTCCAAACCCATAATCTTCATTCATCATAGATTTAAATAGATTATGACTTGGGTGCGATTCTAATCCTGGATAAACAGTTCTAAAGCCATCGGCTTCAAATTTTTCCGCAAGAAACATCGCATTTTTACTGTGCTGTTTCATCCGGATGTGCAAGGTTCTCATATTCTTCAAAATAGAAGCAGAACGCAAACTATCCATTGTTGGCCCTAATAACATATTAGCTCCATCTATAACACTTCTAAGGGAGTTAATAAATTCCTGAGTTCCACAAGTTACACCACCAACAGTATCACTACTTCCATTTATGAATTTGGTTAGACTGTGAATTACCACATCGGCACCCAATTCTGTTGGAGTTATAGAGAGTGGAGAAAAGGTGTTATCTACAATTAAAGTAAGTCCGTGTTTCTTCGCGATCTTGGAAAGCCCTGCGATATCTGCCACTTCCAATAATGGATTGCTAACAGACTCGCAGTATAGAACCTTAGTGTTTGGTGTGATTACCGCTTCTACCGTGTCTAGTTTTGTAATATCCACAAAACTGGTTTTGATATTAAGTCTCGGTGCGAAATTCTTTAAGAAGGCATAAGTACCTCCGTAAATGGTTCTGCTGGAAACTATATGATCGTCTGCTTTGCAGAGTTGTAAAAGAGCGCCCGTAATCGCACCCATTCCGGAGGCAGCTACGTTTGCAGTTTCGGTTCCTTCCATGGCAGCTAGAGCTTCTCCAAGATAAAGGTTGGAAGGGGTAGAATGCCTGGAATATAAATAACAACCATCTTGATTTCCTTCAAAAGTATCGAACATGGTCTTTGCTGAAAGAAAAGTGTAAGTAGAAGAATCTGAGATAGAAGGATTCACTCCTCCAAATTCACCAAAATATTGAAGGTCTTGAATATGATTTGCTGGTTTATATTTCATGATAGTTGTTGTTTGATATACTTCAAAATAAGTGAATAATAGATCATTTGTCAATAGATAAAGATAAATTCAGTTTAAAAATTGGAAATAACCATTTATTTTAGATATTTAATTTAAAAACACCTATTTTCAATCTTCCAAACCGAAAATTTTTCAGCATGAACTTAGATGAAATCGATAAAAAGATCCTTCAAAAGCTGCAATGCGATAGTAAGATCACCAATAAAAAGCTTTCTTCAGAATTAAACCTATCGGTAACTGCTATTTTTGAACGTATAAAAAGATTAGAGCGTAATAAAGTGATCTCCAGTTATGTTGCTTTGGTAAAGCCTGCAGAAGTAGACAAGTCCTTTATGGTTTTCTGCCATTTAAAATTGGTGCAACACACTAAATCTTATGTTATTAAATTCGAGAAGGAGGTAGCACAATTAAACGAAGTCCTGGAATGTTATCATGTAAGTGGGGAATATGATTATATCCTGAAGATCTTGGTGAAGGATATGGAGGCCTATAGGGAATTTATGCTAAACAAACTTACTAGCCTGGATCATATTGGAAGCACTCAAAGTACTTTTATTATTAGTCCGGTGAAAAGCACTACTGCTTTGCCATTGTAAAATACTTCTATCTGTTAAAGAATAGTGTTCAATCTGTTGGAATTTAATCTATTACCAAAAATATTGTGTAATAGTATTGCCGATTTTTTTAACAGAACTTTATGTGTATTTTGGTCTAATTCCTTCTCTCTATGGTGTCTACGGCCGTTTTTAATTCGTAATAATAGAAAAATTTTGTATATTAAGGCATTGGTAATTTTTAGATTAATGCTTCTTTTATTTTAATCTTCCATTCTCAGGATTTTTAAATCCTAATTTCCTTTTACAATCTTATTATTTATATGACCGAGCAACAAACCAAATCTGAAGACCTTCTTAACAGAAGAAGAAATATTGTAGCCAACGGGGTAGGTGTATTTAATACCGCCACTGTACAACATGCAAAAGGTGCGATTATCACCGATGTAGATGGGCGTGAACATATTGATTTCGCCGGTGGGATAGGCGTAGTGAATGCAGGACATTGTCCCGAACCTGTGGTAGAAGCCATCAGGGAACAGGCAGGAAAATATCTCCATACAAGTTTCAATGTAGTTACTTATGAACCTTATATTCAATTATGTGAGGAACTAGCCGAGATTCTTCCACATGGGGAAAAGACAAAAGCGATGCTTATTAGCACCGGTGCCGAAGCTGTAGAAAATGCGATTAAAATTGCAAGACAGGCAACCAAACGGCCGGCAGTTCTTTGCTTTACTGAAGCTTATCACGGTCGTACCTTAATGGCTATGAGCCTTACGAGTAAAGTAAATTACAAATTCTCTTCTGGGCCTTTTGCTCCTGAAGTTTATAGGATTCCTTTTCCAAATTTTTATAAATATGGTGGAACTCAGGCAATGGATGAATTCGTTGAATCAGAACTTGCAAGGCTTCGGGATAGCGCTCATAGTATTGTAGATATCAACTCTGTGGCCGCAATAATTATTGAACCTATCCAAGGTGAAGGTGGATTTAATTGTGTACCGCAAAGATATTTGGAAGGCTTAAGATCTTTTTGTGATGAACATGGAGTTCTTTTAATTATGGATGAAATACAAAGCGGTTTTTGTCGCACAGGACACTGGGCAAGCTGGCAACATTACAATGTACAGCCGGATCTAAGTACGTATGCCAAATCTATGGGGTCTGGACTGCCCATCGCAGCAGTCGTTGGTCGTGCCGAAATAATGGATGCCGCAGCACCGGGTACTATTGGAGGTACTTATATTGGAAGCCCTATTTGTTGTGTTGCCGCTTCGGCTACCATTAAATATATGAAAGACATCAATCTGAACGAAAGAGCTGTACACATAGGAAAAGTGGTTACAGAACGAATGAAAAATCTTCAGAAAGAAATCTCAGATATTGGAGATGTGCGTGGAATAGGAGCAATGATAGGAATTGAATTTGTAAAAGATAATGATCCCGGTAAACCAAATCATGAACTCTGTGATAAGATTGTAAAAGCTTGTGCAGAAGATGGACTTATCCTCATAAGTGCTGGGACTTTTAAAAATGTAATAAGAATTCTTTCTCCACTTGTAATTACAGATGAACAGTTAAACCAGGGACTGGATATCCTGGAAAATCAGATAAGAAAAAATGTATAAATAGAGAATACGGGAAATTGCGATGGTTCCAAAAGAAGCAGTCGTAAAAATGTTGGTGCATTGAAATTAATGATTACCAGCATGAATGAAAACTAATAATTCAAATAAACAAAACAAAAATGACACCATTTGCAATAGCAGGAATACAAATGAAAGTTTCAGCAGTCGCTTCCAATGTGGAGATGATGAAACTGAAATTAAATATAACCATGAGCCTTTATCCTTGGGTGGATATGGTAGTTTTTAGTGAATTATGCGCCTATGGGCCACTTACACATACTTCACAGGAGATACCCGGCAACTTTGAAAGGGAAATGCAGGCTATGGCTAAAAAACATGGAATCTGGCTTTTACCGGGATCTATTTTTGAAAAAAGTGAAGGAAAGATTTACAATACCGCTACAGTAATCAATCCTGAAGGAGAAATTGTTACCAGATACAGAAAAATGTTTCCCTTTTATCCATACGAACTTGGAGTGACCCCGGGATCTAATTTTTGCGTTTTTGATGTTCCGGGAGTTGCAAGATTTGGTATTTCTATATGCTACGATATGTGGTTTCCTGAAACAGTCCGCACGCTTGCGGTGATGGGAGCTGAAGTTATTTTGCATCCAACGATGACCGGAACGATAGACAGGGATATAGAATTATCTATAGTGCGCGCAATGGCCGCTGTAAACCAATGCTACTTCTTTGATGTGAATGGTCTTGAATCTGGAGGTAATGGAAGATCACTTGTTTGCGGTCCTGATGGCAGGGTGATATATCAGGCTGAAGGAAATGAAGAAATTTTCCCGCTGGAACTGAATATAGATCGGGTGAAAAGAAGTCGCGAGCTAGGAGTGCTGAGGTTAGGACAACCTCTTAAAAGTTTTAGGGATCACATAGGCCAATTTGGGATCTACCAGCATGGAGTACAATTGCCGTATCTGAATTCTCTGGGGCCACTTATAAAACCAACGAAACTAGATACTCTGGCTAAGTTAAAGATGGAGGAGAACAAATATGAACCACCTTCAAATCCTACAGGTTATAAAGGATTTGGAGAACTATAAAAAAGAAAAATATGGGCGGACCAACAACAACAAAGAAAAAAAAGAAGGAAAAGATAAAGGACTACATAAGTTGGTTTGAAATTCCTGCAATTAATTTTCAGCAATCGGTGGATTTCTATAATGATATCTTCGGAATTCAAATGGAAAAAAACATTGACAACAATTACGCTATGGCTTTTTTTCCGGCAGAGAAAGGAATTGGAGGTGCAATTGTCGCAGGTCCAGGTTCTGTTCCCGGTGTTATTGGTCCTCTTTTATATCTCAATGCAGGTGAAGATCTCAATTTAGTCCTGGAACGCGTGGAATCTGCCGGCGGAAGGATAGTAATGACTAAAACCCTTATTAATGAAGATTCAGGATATTTTGCCATTTTCATAGATTCAGAAGGAAATAAACTTGCCTTACATTCAATAAAATAAACTATATGCCAGAAAAAAAACCTGTTAGTTCACATCATTATAATGTTGCTCAGCTTCGGCTGGAATCATGGAACACATTAAAAAATGAATCCACTAAACTTGAACATAGCAACCGGGGTTCTTCAGAAGAAAAGGATTTTAAGCAAAACGTTCGGAAGTATTTAGAAAATCTCAAGGGCGTGGAAAGCTATTTTGCCTTCCCGGGAATTACTCGCCTAAGGGTTCTTAACGAAATGTTGGACAGGCAGGAACATACTGCACTGGCAAATAAAATTGCAGAGATCACAAAAAATCTGGTGAGCGATAGATATAGAAGCAACCCAGATCTTATTGAAGAAGATGAGCTGGGAGTAGATACTTCAGAAAAAGGTGAGTTTACAGACGGAGTGAGAAAAAATTATTTCGAAGTTTTATTTGTGGAGGATATATCCCTGCAGGAAGAAAATAAACTTAGAAATGATCTAAAAGAGCTTCGTGGTGTAAATGAACAATTCAACTATGGGATTGTCGTACAGAAGTCCTTTGAGGATGCTTTGATTGCCTTGCATTTTAATTATAATATTCAGGCAGTCGTAATTAGATATGCACCGCCATACCATTCTAAAAAGGTAACTCCAATCCTAAAACCTTTTATTCAAAAGGTTTTAGGATTGGATCTGGCTTCCAAACCCCAAACAGAACTGGGACCAATTCTAGGAAACCTGGTAAAAAAATTCAGACCGGAGTTGGATACCTATTATGTTACAGACACGGCACTTGGAAATCTTAAGGACAGCACCTTAAAGAGTTTCAGAAGAATATTTTACAGGGCAGAGGACCTTCAAGAACTGCATCTAACAATATTGAGAGGCATTAGTGAACGCTATGAAACGCCATTCTTTTCGGCACTAAAGGAATACAGTAAGAAACCAACCGGAATCTTCCATGCTATGCCTATTTCCAGAGGTAATTCAGTTTTTAAATCCAGATGGATCAATGATTTTGGAAATTTCTACGGAAGGAATATGTTTCTGGCTGAAACTTCATCTACAACAGGAGGTCTGGATTCTTTGCTACAACCAACAGGTTCTTTAAAAAAGGCCCAGAAAATGGCGGGTGATGCTTATGGTTCCTTGAATACTTTTTTTGTGACTAATGGAACGTCAACAGCCAATAAAATTGTAGTTCAGGCATTGGTGAAGCCTGGAGATGTGATCTTAATCGACCGGGATTGTCATAAATCACACCACTATGGACTCGTGCTGGCAGGAGCGTATCCTGTTTATCTGGACTCTTATCCTATTGAAGAATATTCCATGTATGGAGCTGTTCCGCTGGAGCAGATCAAAGAAAAATTACTGAAGTTAAAAGAAGCGGGCAGGCTGGACCTTGTGAAAATGTTGCTGCTTACCAACTGCACTTTCGATGGACTGGTTTATAATGTAGAAAAGGTGATGCAGGAAATTCTGGCGATTAAGCCGGACATGATATTCCTTTGGGATGAAGCCTGGTTTGCATTTGCGGGCTTTACTTATAATTATAAGCAAAGAACAGGGATGTTTGTAGCTCAGAAGCTTTATGAAAAGTACCGAAGCAACGAATACAGGGAAGAATACGCAGATCATATTAAAAATCTGAAAAAGGACGAACTTCTAAAGTTGCCAAATCCGGATGAAGTTAGAATTCGGGTTTATTCTACCCAAAGTACACATAAAACGCTCAGTAGTTTTCGTCAGGGATCAATGATCCATATCTGGGATGAAGATTTCCGAAGAAAAGGAGAAAATACTTTTATGGAAGCATATATGACCCATACTTCCACTTCACCAAATTACCAAATGCTTGCTTCACTGGATGCGGGAAGGAGACAAGTACAGTTTGAAGGCTATGAGCTTGTGGAAAAAAGTATAGAAATGGCCATGGTGCTTCGTGCAAAAATAAATGATCATCCAAGGCTGAATAAATATTTTGACGTTTTGACCGTCAGCGATTTTATTCCGAAGGAATTCAGGAATTCAGGCTTATCAGAATATTATAGTCCGAAAGAAGGCTGGAGCCGAATGGAAACTGCCTGGGAAAATGATGAATTTGTGCTGGATCCTACTAAAATCACCTTGCACATAGGCCGTACAGGAGTTGATGGAGATACTTTTAAAAACAAGTATTTGATGGATAAGTTTAATATCCAGATTAATAAAACCTCCCGAAATACGGTTCTATTCATGACCAATATAGGTACTACAAGAGGAAGTGTGACTTACCTTACAAATGCCTTGCTTAAAATAGCAGACGAGCTGGATAAAGAGTTCCTTTCGCTAAGTAAAAAAGAAAATAAGATCCACCAGGACAGGATACATTCTCTAACCAAGGATTTCCCGCCCTTACCAGATTTTAGTTATTTCCATCATTCGTTTCAGGCAGTACCCGGCCTGCCAGGCGGTAATATCCGTGAAGCATTTTTCCTCGCTTACGATGAAGAAAATTATGAATACATGCCTCTTGAAGAATGCTTGCCTTCCATGGGAAATGAGCGCACATTAGTTGCCTCATCCTTCATCATTCCTTATCCACCGGGATTTCCGGTGCTTGTTCCAGGACAGGTTGTGAGTAAGGAAATCATCAGGTTCCTTACGGCACTGGATGTTTCTGAAATACATGGATACCGTGCAGATCTCGGACTTCGGATATTTAAAGATTCGGTACTGAACAGGCAAAAAACCGTTACATCTATGGGTGCAATGGGAAATAATTCAAAAAAGAAATTAATAAAATAAAACCAACAATTATGAATTCTAAAAAACCAAATACTCCCAAGTCTAAGGGAACAGATAAAAAAACAAAAGCACCATCCTTAACAGGAAAAGATAAAACTCAGGTTCCTATGCGCAGCAATGCTGAAAAAGGAAAAAAACTAACTACAGCAGAACAGAAGGCTGAAAAATCAAAATCAAAAGCTTCCCATGGAAAAGCTTCGTCAAATTCAAATACTTCAGGTAAATCTAATTCGGCTAAGTCTAAGGCCAAAAGTTCTACTGCCAAAGGTAAAAGTAAAGGTGTAAAAACTGATACCACTATGGATTCATCTGAATTCAAAGATACTGTTGCTTCAGGAGCAAAAGGAAGTAAAAAGAATAAGATGCCTTTAGTAAAATCAAATAAGAACTCAGGGAAATCCTCTTCAGCAGAAAATACAACTCCGGTAGATTATGAACTTAAGGGAGTTTCAGATATCAGGAGGTCTTTTCATAAAAATGAAGAACCTTTATATTTTATCAGTGCAACAAACTTCAATCTTTTAGGGGCAGATGAATGGATCAAAGGCTTTAAGTTCATCACTTACATCGAATGTTTTGATGGATTGCATCCCAACGTTTTTTCTCCGAAACAAGAAATTCCGCACGATGATTTTGAAGGAATTGAAGATATAAACAACTATTTACTACAACATCCAGAAGTTCAGGATTATCTAAAAACCAGATCTGTAGACGGGAGATCAGGAAAAGCAATGTTCCTTATGTTCAATGAAAAAACAGAAGAGCTTGCTGAAAAATTAGGTTTGGAAATTATGTTTCCTAAAGCCGAAATGCGAACTTTTCTTGATAATAAAGTGAACACAAACAGGATTGCCGAAAGGGCTGGTGTTGCCTGTGTTCCTTATGTTCTTTCTCAGGTTACAGATTATGAGCAATTGAGTGAAGTTTCCAGTCACCTTGGGAATCAACTTGTAGTCCAGACACCTTTTGGAGACTCTGGTCACACGACCTTCTTTATTTCTAATGAGGAAGAATACCAGAAATATGCAGAGGAGATCGAGGCAGAAGATGAAGTGAAAATAATGAAAAGAATTCGTTGTAGAGGTTCAGCAATCGAAGCCTGTGTAACTCGTCACGGAACAATTGTAGCACCTCTTATGACTGAACTTGTAGGTTTTAAAGAGCTAACTCCTTACGAAGGCGGTTGGTGTGGGAACGAGATCTATCCCAATGCTTTTACTCCTGAATTAAGGCAGAAAGCTATTGAGAACACTCAACTTTTTGGAGATCAGTTAAGGGAAGAAGGTTATAAAGGTTATTTTGAACTGGATTTTCTGATAGATCAGGACAATGGAGAAATTTACCTTGGGGAACTTAATCCAAGAGTTACCGGAGCCAGTTCCATTACCAATCACGCGGTGTTTGCACTTGCAGATGCACCCTTATTTGTATTCCACATTCTAGAATGGATGGATATAGAATATGAACTTGATATTGAAGCTATTAATAAGCGATGGTCAAACCAGGCAAATCTGGATGGCTGGAGTCAGTTGATCGTTAAACATACTGAAGACACTGTTGAATACGTAACCGAATCACCAAAATCGGGGATCTGGAGAATGTATGATACAGGTCATATTCAATTTGACAGAATGGATACCCACCGAAGAGCTGTGGAGAATGAAAATGAAGCTTTCTTTCTAAGGATCTCCAAAAAAGGGGATTACTTGTATGAAGGAGCAGATATGGGAATTCTAGTTACAAGAGGCCGAATGATGACAGATGATTTTAGATTAAACAATAGAGCGAAACATTGGATAAAAGCAATTAGATCCCAATTTAAATCTGAAATGGTTGAAGACAAAAAGAAACCAAAGCTTAGCGGTTCTTTAACTAAATAAAAACAAATTTTAACAGCAAGGCCGGAAAATTCAGTTTACTTTTCCGGCTTTCTTATATAATATAATTACTCATTAGTAATAATTCAAAAAAATATGCAACTTCACTTTAATGCAATTTCAGAACCTGCAAAGCCGGGTAAAAAGTGGCAAAAATTATTCAACACCTATTGGCCTGCATATCAAGCCTGGTATAATTCCAAAGGAGCATCTTACACTCCAGATCTAGAAACATCCCAAGCTGCGCTCAAAAAATACATGCCAAAAATGTGGCCGACGTATCAGAAGCTTTGCAAATTGGCTAAGGCAGATGATGTTGCCGCACGATTTCTAACAGGTTTTCAACCACCCGCATATATAAGTGGCTGTTCACAAGCTGTTCTTACAGGAAAGGAGATACAATTGGTGCGTAATTATGATTATCATCCAGATCTTATGGAAGGAACCCAATTATTGAGTGCCTGGAACGGAAAAAAAGTTATTGCTACCAGCGATTGTTTGATCGGGGTTGTAGACGGAATGAATGAGGATGGACTCGCAATTTCCCTCACTTTTGGGGGTAGAAAAGAAGTAGGAGTTGGTTTTGGAATTCCTTTTATTCTGAGATACGTACTTGAATTCTGCAGCAATGTAGAAGAGGCTGTTGAAGCTTTAGTGAGAATTCCATCCCATATGTCTTACAATGTCACTGTGGTTGATAAAACCGGTGCTTTTAAAACGGTACGTCTTGCACCAGATAAAAAACCTGTTATAACAGATGCAGCTTTTACTACCAATCACCAGGGAATTGTAGACTGGCCTGAGAATGCCGCTTTCAATAAAACCTTAGAGCGCTCTGCATTTTTGGAAAAGATGTTGGCTAAAAAAGGAATAAAAGCTTCGGCAATTGCAGATTCTTTTCTTCAGAAGCCACTTTATAATACAAAGTTTAAGGAAGGTTTTGGAACATTATTTACTGCGGTTTACCAACCTGCAAAAGGAGTGGTGGAAATGCGCTGGCCTGGGATTAAAGTTACTCAGACTTTTGAGGGATTTCAGGAGCAATATAAATTGATCAATTACAACAAACCTTCAGTTGCCCCTGCAAAAATCTTGAAGAAGGAAAGAATTCAGGCTGAAAAGGATTTTGCCAGACCAGTTGCTTCTAAAAAACAAAGTTCAGCTGAGTTTGACTGGCAGGAAAATGTTGTTGAAACACTTGTTAATGCTATGGCTCAATCAAAACCTTCCAAAGATAAAGAACAATTGAATAAGCTACGCGGAAAATTATTCCAACATGGTCAGGTTTCTTGGGAAGCGCTAGGAGATTTTTGGTCTGAAGCTGGATAGGGATTTGGGGCTCAACGGAACAATTAATTAAGTATTTGAGGGCGGTAATTCTTGGAATTTAAACCTTCATTTCCTTTTTCATTACTAATTAAAAACACAATGGAATTTAACAGCGTTAATCCTTACAATGGAGAACAGGTAGGACGATATACGGCCCATACCTCCCTCGAACTGGATAATATTTTAGATAAATCTGCAGAAGCATTCAAAACTTGGAGCCGTGAGCCTCTCTCGGTTCGTACAGGATTAATTAAAAAAGCTGCTGAGGTTTTAAGGGAAAATGTTGAGGGATATGCGCAAATGATCACTTCGGAAATGGGGAAACCTATTTCTGAATCCAGAGCTGAGGTTAATAAATGTGCGTGGGTTTGTGATTATTATGCTGAAAATGCGGAAACTTTTCTTGCACCGGAGGTGATAGAAACTGATGCGGAACAAAGCTTTGTAAGGCACGATCCTATCGGGACAGTATTTGCAGTGATGCCATGGAATTTTCCATTTTGGCAGGTTTTCCGGTTTGCAGCACCAACTTTAACCGCTGGAAATACCGGATTGCTAAAGCATGCGCCAAATGTCTTTGGCTGTGCGGAAATGATAGAAGATGTTTTTACTAAAGCTGGATATCCTGAAGGTGTTTTTCAGAATTTAATAGTGCATCATGATCAAACAGAAAAAATAATTGCCCATGATTCGGTTAAGGCTGTAACGTTAACAGGAAGTGAAATGGCGGGATCTGCTGTTGCTCAAATAGCAGGGAAATATATTAAGAAAAGTCTTTTGGAACTGGGAGGTAATAATTCCTTTATCGTCCTTGAAGATGCCGATATTGATAAGGCGGTGAAAACAGCAGTTTCAGCAAGGATGCTTAATTGCGGTCAAAGTTGTATTGCTGCAAAAAGATTTATCCTGTTGGAATCTGTTCATGATGAATTTGTAGAAAAATTTATTAAAGCTGTAAAAGATCTTAAAAACGGAGATACAAAAGATGATGAAACCCAGGTGGGGCCATTGGCAAGAAAAGATCTTGCAGATCAACTCAACCGGCAGGTGCAAGAATCAATAGCCCAGGGAGCGATTTTGCTTTTGGGCGGGAAACAGGATAAATGTTTTCATGAACCTACCATTTTGGGAAATGTAAAACCAGGAATGTCTGCTTTTGATGAAGAAACTTTTGGCCCATTAGCCGCTATCATTAAAGCAAAAAATGTTGAGGAAGCTTTTTCCTTATCTGGACAATCAAAATATGGACTTGGAGTTAGCGTCTTTACAAGAGACACAGCCAAAGCAGTAGAATTTGCCTCAAGAGTTTCTGATGGGGCTTTCTTTGTAAATGAGCTGGTAAAATCTGACCCAAGATTGCCTTTTGGAGGAAATAAACGATCCGGTTATGGAAGGGAATTGGCTAAGGACGGAATGATGGAATTTATAAATAAAAAGGTTGTTTATGTGAAGGGTTAGAAGTGAAGAGTGAGGGGGTGAGGAGTGAAGATATCAGTATTGAGAAATGAGAAGTTTTTAAAAGAATTTTTAATTTACAATTTAAATTTTTATTTTCTGCTAACTGCTAACTGCTAACTGCTAACTGCTAACTGCTAACTGCTAACTGCTAACTGCTAACTGCTAACTGCTAACTGCTAACTGCTAACTGCTAACTGCTAACTGCTAACTGCTAACTGCTAACTGCTAACTGCTAACTTCTCCCTCTTCACTCCATATTGGTCATTGCTATTTTAAGTCGTACTTTTGTGTCGATTTAAAAAAACCATTAAAAACTTATTTATGAGTACATATGATGTAGTAATAATTGGATCTGGGCCCGGTGGATACGTGGCCGCCATACGTTGCGCACAACTAGGAATGAAAACTGCGATTATTGAAAAATATTCCACTTTAGGAGGAACTTGTTTAAATGTAGGGTGTATTCCTAGCAAGGCTTTATTAGATTCTTCACACCATTATGAAGATGCTGTGAAACATTTTGAAGAGCATGGGATTGATATTCCAGGTGAGATAAAAGTGAATTTAGAGCAGATGATGAAGAGAAAATCTTCTGTAGTTTCTCAGACTTGTGATGGAGTGAAATTTTTAATGGATAAGAATAAGGTAGATGTTTTTGAAGGAGTGGGGTCTTTTAAAGATGCTACTCATATTATTGTAGATAAAACTGAAGGCGGACAAGAAACTTTAGAAGCCAAGCATACCATTATTGCGACAGGATCTAAACCAGCTAATTTGCCATTTATCAATTTAGATAAGGAACGTATTATTACATCTACTGAAGCATTAAAACTAAAGGAGATTCCAAAACAAATGATAGTTATTGGGGGTGGAGTTATAGGTTTAGAACTTGGTCAAGTATATAGCAGATTAGGATCTGAAGTTACTTTTGTAGAATATATGGATAGAATTATCCCAAATATGGATTCTGCTTTGTCTAAAGAGCTTACCAAAGTATTTAAGAAGCAAGGGATGAAATTCAATGTGAGCCACAAAGTAAAATCTGTAGAGCGCAAGGGAGATGAGATCATTGTGAAAGCAGATGATAAGAAAGGAAATGAAGTTGAATTTAAGGGAGATTACTGTTTAGTTTCTGTGGGACGTAGGCCATTTACAGATGGATTGAATGCGGAAGCTGCGGGAGTTGAAATGGGAGATCGCGGAATGATTGCCGTGAACGATCATTTACAAACCAATGTGAAGAATATTTACGCTATTGGAGATGTAGTGCGTGGTGCAATGTTAGCCCACAAAGCGGAAGAAGAAGGAACTATGGTTGCTGAATTGATCGCTGGTCAAAAACCACATATAGATTATAACCTTATTCCTGGTGTTGTTTACACATGGCCTGAAGTTTCTGCAGTTGGTAAAACTGAAGAAGAATTAAAAGAAGCTGGTGTAGATTATAAAGAAGGGAAATTCCCTATGAGAGCTTTAGGTAGATCTCGTGCAAGTGGAGATACAGATGGATTTGTGAAGATATTAACCGATGCTAAGACCGATGAGGTTCTAGGAGTACATATGATAGGCGCCAGAGTTGCCGATCTTATTACTGAAGCGGTAACAGCGATGGAGTTTAGAGCTTCTGCTGAAGATATAGCAAGAATGAGTCATGCACATCCAACATATGCAGAAGCAGTGAAGGAAGCAGCACTAGCAGCGACAGGAGACAGAGCTTTGCATGTTTAAAGACTAAGCTTTACTTATTATATAAAAACCCTAATGATCTTTGGATTATTAGGGTTTTTTCATTGGAAATTATTAAGATAATTCAGTACCTGTTCTTTGTAACTTCTACTTATAGGGAATGATTTTTCTTTAATTAAAATCTCTTCGTTATTATAAGATATAATTCTATCAATATTGATAATGAAAGAGCGATGGATCCTAAGAAATTGTTTAGAAGGCAGTTTGTTGGCTATATTTGTGATGGTCTCTCTAATCACCAAAACCTCATCATTTTGGAGATGGATCTTTAAATAATCGCTTAAACTTTCAATAAAGATGATATCTTCATAAATAAGTTTTACCATTCTTCTATCTACTCTGATAAAAATAAATGTAGGTTCCTCAACTTCAATTTTAGAGGTTGATAATTTTCTATGAGTTTCATAAAAATTATTCAAAGCGTCTAACAAGCGTTCAAACGAAATAGGTTTTAATAAATAATCTACAGCATGAAGATTAAATCCATCTATTGCAAATTCTCTATAGGCCGTTGTAAAAATGATCTTAATAGATTTGTTTATAGATTTAGCAAAGGAAATTCCTGAGATCCCAGGCATGTTGATATCTAAAAAAATAAGATCTATCTGTTGTTCGTTAATAAGATTGAATGCTTCTGTAGCATTACTACAAGTTCCCACAATAGTTACCTTTTCAATTTTCGAAAGATGATTCTTAAGGATATCTATTGCCATAGGCTCATCATCTACTAATAAACAACTAATGTTCTCGATCATTATGCTTTGTTTAAATGAATATTCAATTTCACTTTGAATTGAGATTGTAAGTTTTCTATTTCTAAGAAGTAATGGTTCTTAAATAAAAGATTTAACCGCTGCTTTACATTTTCAAGCCCAATTCCATTTTCATTTGCTCCAAAATTTTGTTCTGAGTTTGTATGTCCCTTAGAATTGATAATTTCAAAATATAATTGCCCATCTTTTTGCGTTAAAAGAATATCGATCTTTATAGTACCATTGGTATCTTTTCCATGTTTGAAGCTATTTTCCAAAAAAGGGAGAAATAACATTGGAGGAATCTGTGTATACTCTGAGATATTTTTAGTTTTAAAGTTCACTTCTAATTTATCCTGAAATCTATTTTTTTCCAATTCGATATAATCCCTAAGATGTTTAATTTCTTCAGAAAGAAAAACCAAGGGTTTTTGTGTTTGGTATAAAATATAATCGAGCAAATTGGAAAGCTGCAAAATCATCTTTGGGGTTTTTTCATTCTTGTTCAAGCTAAAAGCATACAAGGTATTTAAAGTGTTGAATAAAAAATGAGGATGAATTTGCATTTTTAAATATTTCAATTGCTGTTCTTTTAGCTGAAGTTTTCCCTGTAAAACAGAATTCTTTAATTCTTCATTTGTAGAAATGGTCTTATAATAATTTTTAAGCAACGTGAAAGAACATGCAAGTAAAACCACAATATAAACAGCAATTATTATAAAAAACAAACTTTTAGTGATAGGAAATCTGTAGGCAACATCCATCTGGGATAAAAACACCAATCCGTAAAAAGTGGAAAATATAATATAGACACTAGAAATTATAATCGCACATATGGAATAAAAAACGAAATGAGCATAATTTCGAAGCAGTAAAAATTTTGGAATGATGTAATAGACAAAACTATAAGTAGTTGTAATTGTAACAGGCAACAGATATAACGAGAATTCAAATACGTTCTTTAAAGTTGCTCCTTCTACTCCGAAAAAGAAAGTGAAAAATAGTAGGACAGCCATCCATAATATCCCGTGGAGGAAGATCTTTTTAGTGAGATATTTTAATAATCGCAAGAGTTTCATATAAGCTTTAAATATGCCTCTTTAAATTTAAAATCTCAAACATTTGCGATGAATAACCTATAAACTCAGGATTATAACTTTTATTTAATTTTTGAGAGTGAACTTTATTATAAATAGGTAGAAACCAGCTTTAAATGCGCAGCCTATCGCAAATATTTTATTAACCTCTATTAACGATATAATTTGGCTGAAGTAATCTTAAAACAAAATTATTATGCTAAGTCTTTTACTATTATTTTTCTTTCAGCAATCAGGTTTTTTCTCTACTTTCTTTAAAAGAATGGAAGAAGGGGGAATGCTACCTATGACACTTATTTTAATTAGTTTTTTTATAATGATATTTCTAATTTTTAAAGCTTCCGTTAAATTGAGATCAAACTTCCTAGTTTTTAATAAGGCGATTTCTTTAGTTAATCAAATAGCGCTTGTTGCTTTGGTAATTGGCTTATTTACTCAGTTGATAGGGCTTATTCAGGTTTTTGATAGTTTTGAAAGTCTTGAAAATGTGCAGCCAGCACTTTTTGCAAGCGGAATTAAAGTTGCCTTGTTAGCTCCACTTTTCGGCGGGTTGGTTTTCTTGATTGGGAGGATCTCTACTTTTGTGCTAACATGGATTCACAATGATAGCGAACAATTAGTAGGTACAGAATAATTTTCAGGTAAAAATTAATTCAAATCATTTGGCTTTAAAATGATATTCTTTCTTACTTTTAATCTATTATTCATAATAAAAAAATATCATGGCTAAAGAAAAATCCCCTTCAAAAAATTCAGCAAAGAAAGAACCTGTGTTGAGTTTAAAAGAAAAGCGTGCTGCTAAAGCTGCAAAGAAGAAAACCAGAAATTAAAACATATCCTTAGGCTATCTCTATAATATAGCTTGCACAAAAACTTTGAGTAGGCATTAATTTATTAATGCCTACTTTATTTTTTAGATCCTGATCGGTATCTTCAAAATCTGCAATTCCCAGCCAAGGTTCTATACAAACATACGGGGCATTGGGTTTAGCCCAAATCCCTAGATTCTCAAAATCTGAATATTCCACCGATAATATCTTTCCTGAATGTTTGCTTAAAAGACTGACTTTTTTCGAAGGAATAGCTTCAAAAATCAGCGCATCATTGTTGAATAGATCTTTTCTTAATTGAATCCTATTTTCATCTTTTAGTACAGATTCAGTTTTATTGGAGATCAATCCTCCATTAGTCAATATATGTGTTTCAAGGTTTAAGTTTTGGTCGAATTCCAGAGAATAATCTTCATAAGATTCTCCTAGAAAAAGTGGAGCATTGAAGGCAGGATGCCCGCCAATGGAAAAATAAATTTCTTTAGTATCCAGATTAAAAACTTCGTGTTTTACCTTTAACGCCTTGCCCTTCAGCATAAAACTGACTTCTAATTCAAATTTAAAAGGATAACTTTTTAAAGTGTCTTCAGAAAACTTCAGGCTAAAAGTGAGCTGATCGTTTCCTTTTTGTTTTAAAACAACTGTGTCATTATTTCGAAAAAAGCCATGTTTAGGTAAGTGATATTTTATTCCTTCAAAAAAATAAGTATCTTCTTTTAGCGCTCCAATTATAGGGAAGAGAATAGGAGCATGGCTAGCCCAAAATGCGGGATTGCCTTGCCATATATATTCTGTTCCGGTAAGTTTATTTACTATGCTGCAAAGTTCAGCACCTGTAGATTTTATGCCTATACTCAAAAATTCATTCTCCAATCTGTGTATTTCTACATTTTTCATCTTGAGAAATAATTAAAGTTGAAATATTTTATTTTTTGTGGCGTCTATTAGCACCTTTATCTCCTCTGGTTTGAGGTTTCTTATACTTTTTAGCGATCTCACGTCTATAAGAGCCTCCAAGATTTTCCTTGCTGTTCTTTTCACTCTTATCGTGATAGGCAGGGCCTGGGGCATTATCGTCACCTCTTTTATTTGGATTGTTGATCTCGAAGATCTTAGGTTGTTCCTCTGGAATAAGAATAGTTGAGATTTCAACATTTTCCGGTAGCTCAAATTGAGGCACCTTCATATTCATAAGATTCTCGATCTTCTCTAAGTTATCTTGCTCTTTTTCTGTAGTCAATAAGAACGAGATCCCTTCTTTTTCTGCACGACCGGTTCTCCCAATTCGGTGCATATAATTCTCAGGATATTCTGGAGTATCAAAATTTATTACATGAGATACATTTTCTATATCCAGTCCACGTGCCATTACATCTGTAGCGACAAGAACTCTACTAAAGCCTTCTCCAAATTGTTTGATACTTCGCAGTCTATAATTTTGAGATTTATTGGAATGGATTACGGTACATTCCTCTGGAAACTCTTCATCCAAACTTTGAAATAACCTATCAGCTAAACGCTTATAAGCAACAAAAATAAGCACTTTTGTATAGGTTTCTTTATCCTTTAATAGATCCTTCAGGAAATTAACTTTCGTATGGAAATTAACTATTTTATATCCTCTTTGCTCAATATTATCTAATGGTGTTCCACTAATGGCAACCGATATTTTTACAGGTTGCGTAAAGCTAATGTCAATAATTTCTTCAACCGCTTCAGTCATCGTTGCAGAGAACATAATGTTCTGTCTGTTCTGCGGAAGCAATTCAATAATATTATTTATTTGAAATCTAAAACCAAGATCTAGCATTACATCTACTTCATCTATCACTAATTTCTGAATAGACTTCATTTGTACTGCTCGACGTAAAATAAGATCGTATAATCTACCAGGAGTAGCAACAATAATATCTAAACCTTGTAAAAGATCTGAATGTTGAGTGTTGATGTTGGTTCCCCCATAAATACCCGTAACACGTGTGTTCATGTAGGCGGTTAACTTTTCTATCTCTTCTCTAACCTGCACCACTAATTCTCTGGTAGGCACTAAAATTAAAACTCTCGGATTCTTTTGTTCAGAATATCTTAGCATTCTAAGAATAGGCAACATATATGCAAATGTTTTACCAGTTCCCGTTTGTGCGATCCCTACTACATCTTTTCCGGACATTATAGACGAAAATGCTTGTTCTTGGATAGGTGTAGGCGTATCGAATTTTAAATCTTCTAACGCATTTAATAATGGGGTATTTAAATTAAGATCCTGAAAAGTCAACTTGAATTTGTTTTAATTAGCTGCAAAGATAAGTTTTGCAGCTAAGGAATAAGAGAAAAAAGCTATGGAAAAACCTTTAACACATAATAAACAGATTTTTAACGCAATTCATTTTTAAACTTTCCCAATAATTTAGGTATTTTTGAGAATCTTGAAATACTTATTATGAAAAAGATCTTGGCCTTTGCGGGTTCTAATAGTAGCACTTCTATCAATCATAAATTTATCACTCATATTGCCAATAGAATTAATGGGCACGATATAAAGGTCATTAAATTAATGGAGTACGATATTCCTATATATAGCGTGGATAAAGAAAGTACCAGTGGCTTTCCTTTAGATATTCAAGTGATTAAGAATCTGATCTCTGAGCATGATGCCCTAATGATCTCTGTAAATGAACATAATGGAGCTGTTTCTGCATTTTTTAAGAATATTCTGGATTGGCTTTCCCGCTTGGATAAAAACTTTTTAGTAGATAAAAAAATTCTATTAGTAAGTACATCTCCCGGAGCTCGTGGTGCAGCTTCCTCATTGGAATATACTAAAGGGATCCTGTCAAGATTCGGAGGTCAAGTAATTGAGAGCTTTAGTTTTCCTTCTTTCAACGATAATTTTGACAACGATACTGTTCAAAATGAGGTCTTGAATATGGGAATTGAAGATGTCTTGACTACCTTTGCGCATGAAATTGAAGACTAAGTGCGTACTACAACCGAATTTATATTAGAAGATCCATCATCATTCAAACAGAAGCTTTTTCAATGGAGTTCCCAATTCCATGAGATCGCCTGGTTAGATAGTAATAATTATCCGCAGACAGCCTCTAATTTTGAAGCCCTACTTGCAGTGGAAGCTTTTACAGCTTTAAAGACAGATCATCATGGTGCTTTCGAACAATTAAAAGAATATCAAGAGATCACCAAAGATTGGATCTTTGGATACCTCTCTTATGATCTTAAAAATGATCTGGAGAATTTAAGCTCGAAAAACTTCGATGGTTTGGAATTTCCCGATCTCTATTTTTTTCAGCCCCAAAAATTAATTTTGGTGGGGAAGGATAAAGTTGAATTCCGATACCTTAAAATGGTTGATGATGAGATGGTTTCAGATTATGAAGAAATACTTCAGTTAGAACTGGATTTAAAAGGTATCACTTCTGAAGAAGAAGCTTCGCCTATCCAACCAAGAATTTCAAAAGAAGAATATATCAAAAAAGTTTCAGAAATGCTGGAACATATTCATCATGGCGATATTTATGAAGCTAATTTTTGTCAGGAATACTTTGCTGAGAATCGAGCTATAGATCCTGCAAAGGTCTTTCAGAATCTAAATGAAATTTCTTCCCCGCCATTTGCTTCATTTTTAAAACTTGAAGATTACTATTTGCTTTCGGCATCTCCCGAACGCTATATTAAAAAAGAGGGGAACAAAGTGATCTCCCAACCAATTAAAGGAACTGCCCGAAGAGCTGAAAATGAAGAGGAGGATAATAAGATAATTGAAATGTTGTCTAAAGATCCAAAGGAACTTTCAGAAAATGTGATGATTGTAGATCTGGTGCGCAATGATATTTCCAGAGTAGCAAAAAAAGGAAGTGTACAAGTGGATGAACTTTGTCAAGTGTATTCCTTTAAACAGGTGCATCAGCTAATTTCCACTATTTCAGCAGAATTGGAATTGGGTTGCACTCCTGTAGAAGTTCTTCAGGCTACTTTTCCTATGGGAAGCATGACAGGAGCTCCAAAAATTTCAGCAATGAAAATTATAGAGGACCTAGAAGAAAGTAAACGCGGGCTATATAGTGGAGCAGTGGGCTATTTTACTCCAGATGGCGATTTTGACTTTAATGTGGTAATTAGAAGTATCCTTTATAATGCAAGATCAAAATATGTGTCTTTTTCTGTAGGCGGTGCAATTACTTCTAAATCTATCCCAGAGCAGGAATACGAGGAATGTCAGTTAAAGGCGAAGGCAATGCTGCAAGCTCTTGGGGCTTAAAAACCTGCTTGGCTAGTATCTTCTCAAAAGTTCTCTTTTTGCCAAGTCTTAAAACAGGCTTATTTCTTATCTTTGATTTCTATGGAAAAAGCTTTTAAAAATCTCCTGAAATCTGAATTCCCGTTTTTATGTCAAAGCAAACTTTTGCTGGCAGTAAGTGGGGGAGTAGACAGTGTGGTTTTGGCTCATCTTTGCAAACTAGCAAAATTGAACTTTTCCATTGCCCATTGCAATTTCAATCTTCGTGATGCTGAAAGTGATGCCGATGAAGAATTTATTCTGGATCTGGCTGAAAGATTAGACGTAGAGGTTTTTATTGAGAATTTTGATACAACGGCTTATGCTGAAGATGCAAAGATCTCCATTCAGATGGCAGCCAGAGAACTAAGATATAATTGGTTTGAAGAGCTAAGCACCTCTTTAAAATTCGACTATATTTTAACTGCTCACCATGCTAATGATAATCTGGAAACCTTTATTATTAATCTTGTTCGGGGAAGTGGCTTAGAAGGTTTCACGGGGATAAAAGCAGTTAACAACAGCGTTATCCGTCCAATTTTACCTTTTTCACGAAAGGAAATAGAAGCTTATGCTGAAGAGCATAAAATAAAATGGAGGGAAGATAGTAGCAATGCATCTAATAAATATCTTAGGAACAAGATAAGGCATGATATTGTTCCAGTGATGGAAGAATTAAATCCACAGTTATTAGATGGTTTTGCTAATACGCAATCGCATCTTAATGATAGTTTAAATCTTGTTGAAGATTATATAGGCCTGATCTATCCTGAAATAGTTTCGAAGACGATGTATGGCTATAATCTTAGGATAGATTTTTTACAGAAACTTCCCAATACCAAAGCAGTAATGTATCAATTGCTAAAGACCTTCGGATTTACTGAATGGGATGATGTCTATCAGTTATTAGATGCGCAATCCGGGAAGCTTGTTTATTCAGAGACCCATAGATTGATAAAGGATAGAGATGTTTTAATCCTTACTGAAAAGGAATCTGATCAGAAAGAAATGGAATATCTAATAAAAGAAGGGGAAGATATTGTAATGCTACCCATTGGAAGATTCTCACTTTCTGAAGTTGAAGAAATTTCTAAAACTGCTCGAAATTGTGTTTACTTAAATAAAGAAAAACTCACTTTCCCGTTGGTCTTAAGAAAATGGAACACCGGCGATATTTTCTATCCTTTTGGAATGAAAGGAAAGAAAAAGATAAGCGACTTTTTTAACGACAATAAATTATCTTTGCCAGAGAAGGAAAGCACTTGGTTGCTTTGCTCTGGGAATGATATTGTTTGGATCGTTAACAGGAGAGCAGACAACAGGTTTGCCATTACCGATCCCTCACAAAAAATATTAAAAATTACCTACACTGTATGAAATATTTCTGGTCACTGCTTCTAATTTTAACCCTTTCCCTTTCTTCTTTTTCCCAAGTATTTACCTCTACAGATGAAAAGTCTCAACTTGAAGAGCCTATTTCTTGGGATTCTCATTTGGAAAAAGAAAATGATAGTATTTATAAAATCAGTTTTACCGCTAAATTAGAAAAGGGCTGGCATTTGTATGCGCAGGATATTGAAGAAGGAGGGCCAATTCCAACAAATTTCACATTCACTAATTCTGGGAAAGCCTTTGAGTTGGTTGGAGAAACTTCAGAGCCAAATGTACCAACCATTTTTGATGCGGTATTTGGCATGGAGATCAAGTATTTTGAAGATGAGGCAACATTCTTTCAAACTATTAAAGTACTGGACAAAGATGCAGTGATAGAAGTGGAGGTTGAATTTATGGTGTGTAACGATAGCAAATGTTTACCTCCAGATGTAGTGCCATTTCAATTCTCTGTGGCAGATAATTCTGTAAATAAAGGCTATGCTAACGAGGAGATCACCCCTTTAGATATTAAAAAAACTAAGGACCTTACGTTAGATCTACAAGGTTGGGATGCGTATAAACCTGAAGTAGAAGATAAGGATGGATTTTTAACCATTTTTCTTTTAGGATTCTTAGGAGGTTTGATCGCTTTACTTACACCTTGCGTATTTCCAATGATCCCTTTAACAGTTTCGTTTTTTACAAAAGGAGCTAAAACCAGAAAGCAAGGATTAATGAATGCCATTTTGTATGGTCTATTTATCTTTTTAATCTATTTATTATTGAGCTTACCCTTCCATTTATTGGATAGCCTTGCGCCAGAGATCTTAAATAATATATCTACCAATGTCACACTGAATATTGTATTCTTTGTGATCTTTATAATATTCGCATTTTCATTTTTTGGGTATTACGAAATAACATTACCAACTAGTTGGAGTAGTAAGATGGACGATAAAGCTTCCAGTATAGGCGGAGTTGTCGGGATCTTTTTTATGGCTTTAACGCTTGCTTTGGTGTCCTTCTCTTGTACAGGGCCAATCCTTGGTTCCTTGTTGGGAGGATCTTTAAGTAGTGATGGTGGAGCAACTCAATTATCCTTTGGAATGGGTGGTTTCGGTCTTGCGTTGGCATTACCTTTTGCATTGTTTGCTTTGTTCCCAAATTGGCTAAATTCTTTACCTAAAAGTGGAGGTTGGTTAAATACGGTAAAAGTAGTTTTAGGGTTTCTGGAATTAGGTTTAGCCTTCAAATTCTTATCTAATGCAGATCTTGTTGAACACTGGGGTATCTTAAAAAGAGAGATCTTTATTGGGATCTGGATCTTAGTAGCAATAGGATTAATGCTTTATTTATTTGGTATAATAAGATTCCCGCATGACGGGCCTAAGAAGAAGTTAACTAAAACAAGATTTGGTTTTGGAGCACTAACTTTCATATTTGTGCTATATCTATTCCCGGGCTTAAGCAACTCATCCTTTGCAAACCTTAAGTTACTAAGCGGTTTTCCACCACCGTTGTTCTATAGTATCTACGAAAAGGATACTCAGGGTCCATTAGGTCTAAAAGCTTATAAGAGTTGGGAGAAAGGCTTAGAAATTGCAAAACAGGAGAATAAACCTATAATGATAGATTTTACAGGATGGGCTTGTGTAAACTGTAGAAAAATGGAAGAACAGGTATGGAGCGATCCTGCGGTTTATGAAGTTTTAAAGAATAACTATGTGCTAATTTCTTTGTATGTAGATGATAGGGAAGATCTGCCGAAACAGGGGCAATTCAGTTATGTTAGAGCTAACGGGAGTATAAAAAAAATAAAGACAATCGGCGATAAGTGGGCAACATTCCAAACCGTTAACTTTCAGAATAATTCGCAGCCGTTCTATGTGCTTTTGGATACAGATCTAAATCTATTAAATTCTCCTATTGGCTACACTCCCGATGAAAAGGAATATTTAGCTTGGTTGAATCAAGGTATCCGAAAGGTTGAAATAGAGTAATATTTTGATTTTTTCTGGTTAGAATTATTCCCCAATTGAGGGTTCATTTTCTCTTACTGGGAGCTATCGGGATGCTTCGAATTTGCAAAAGTAATTTTCCATTCAATGCTCGTAGGCTTGTCCCGAGGGTTTTATTCTCTATATTTAGGTTTTAAAATCTGAAACTATGAAATGAGCAATTGCTTTTTTTGGTTTATAACCAAAATATTATTGGCGAATCGCTTATTTCTTATTAATAACAAAATAATATAACCAGATGAAATTAACCCTTTCCCCGCTTATTTTTATAATAAGCCTTTTTCTATCCCTTTCCGTTTATTCTCAAACTGAAGAAGATTACAAAGTAGCCGATCATTACACAAAACAAGAAGTAGAGATCAAGATGCGTGATGGTATTAAGCTGCATACCACTATTTATTCCCCAAAGGACACATCTAAAAAGTATCCAATTATAATGCAACGTACTCCATATAGCTCTCAGCCTTATGGAGCAGATCAATTCAGATCTAAAATTGGTCCTAATGAATTTCTTATGAAAGAAGGTAACATCATTGTATATCAAGATGTGCGCGGAAGATGGATGAGCGAAGGAGTTTATGATAATATGCGTGCTTATATTCCGAAGAAAAAAGGAAAACAAGTAGATGAAGCCAGCGACACTTATGAAACTATAGATTGGCTTGTTAAAAACGTGAAAAACAATACAGGGAAAGTTGGAACCTGGGGAATTTCATATCCTGGATATTATGCTTTGTACTCACTTTTAGATGCACACCCTGCATTAAAAGCGGTTTCACCACAAGCCGGAATTGGAGATTTTTTCTTTGATGATTTTCATCATAACGGGGCTTATTTATTAAGTTACTGGAGAGCTACGGCTCTATTTGGATATGAAAAGACTAAGCCATCAGATACTGCCTGGTACAAATTTCCAGAGTTGAAATCTAAAGATCAATATCAGTTCTTTTTAGAAAATGGTCCGCTTACCAATTTAGATAAATACTATAAAGAAGATAATGTTTTCTGGACTCAATTAAAGGATCACTCTAGTTATGATGAGTTCTGGAAATCCAGAGGATTAATTCAGCATTTAAAAGACATTAAACCAGCGGTAATGATCGTGGGTGGATTATTTGATGCTGAAGATCTATATGGTCCTTTTGAATCTTATAAAAATATTGAAGCGAAAAGTGATAATTATAATACGATGGTGTTTGGACCTTGGAGCCATGGAGATTGGGCAAGAACTTCTAAAAGACAGGCTATCGGGAATGTATATTTTGGTGATGATATTTCTGAAAATTTCCAGAAGAATATTGAAACTAAATTCTTTAATCACTTTCTTAAAGGATCTGGCACCAAAGATTCTGGTTTACCCGAAGCTTATGTGTATGATACTGGAAACATGCAATGGGATAGTTTTGAAGTATGGCCTCCAAAACAAACGACTACCAAAAAGTTGTATTTAGGTGCAGATGAAACGCTAACAGAAACCGCTTCAGAAACTGAAGTATCTTTTGTGAGCGATCTTAAAAAGCCAGTTCCATATTCTGAAGATATTAAAATGGTGTTCACGCCAAGAAAATATATGACAGATGATCAGCGTTTTGCTGCTAGAAGACCAGATGTTTTGGTATTTGAAACTCCAATTCTAGAAGAAGATATGAGTTTAGTTGGAGCAATTCAGGCCCATTTAAATGTTGCCACAACAGGAACAGATGCAGACTGGGTAGTAAAAGTGATTGACGTATATCCCGAAGATGCTGAAGATACAGAAGAAACTCAGGCCTATCTTAAAATGAGTAACTATCATATGATGGTGCGTAGTGAAGTTATGAGAGGAAGATTCAGAAATAGTTTTGAAAATCCGGAGCCTTTTGAAGCAGATAAAAAGACGGAAGTTTCTTTTATGTTACAAGATGTGAATCACACTTTCAAAAAGGGACATAAGCTTCAAATCCAAATTCAAAGCACATGGTTTCCTTTAATAGATCTAAACCCTCAAACTTTTGTTCCAAATATTTTTAAAGCAAAAGCTGAAGATTTTAAAAAGCAAACACATACTGTTTTCGGAGATTCTTATGTTGAATTTATGGTATTGAAAGAATAGAAATCAAGGATTTTACCATTATAAAATAAATTACAAATAACTTTAATTTTGATTGAATGAAATTTAGAATAAAAAGTATATTACTTCTCTTGTCTATAATAGTAATGGTTTCTTGTAAAGAAGATGCTTCAGATAAAGATATAACCGACTCTGAAATTGAAAAGAGTTCAGCTGAATTAAATGCATATTTCGATGCCGAATTCGAAAAAGATGTAGCAGATTCTCCTATGATGCAAACCATGTTAGGTAGAAAAACCGATTATGGTAAATGGGATGATTTTTCTACTCAAAAATATACAGATGATCTAGAGAAGGCTAAAAAGCGTCTAGAATATCTCGAGAAAAATGTAGATCAGGTTAGTTTAGATAAAAGCACGCAATTAAGCTATAGACTTGCTAAGCAGGGATTGAAAGAAGAAATTGCAGATTATGAATACCGTTTCTATAATTATCCTATAAACCAAATGCACGGATATCATTCTGAAATCCCAGCTTTCTTAATCAATATGCACCGTATAGATTCTTTGGCAGATGCTGAAGCATATATAGAAAGGTTGAACGGTATACCCAAAGTGATGGAGCAAATTGTTGAAGGATTAAAAGTGAGAGAACAAAATGGGATCGTACCTCCAAAATTTGTTTTTGAAAAAGTGATTGAGAATTCTCGAAATGTAATTAAGGGAAAGCCTTTTACAAACTCTAAGGAAGTAAGTACTTTATTGGAAGATTTTAAAAGTAAGTTGAAAACCCTTAAACTAACAGAGAAAGAACAATTGACTCTTATTAATAAGGCAGAAAATGCTCTAAATACTTCTGTAAGAAATGGCTACGAAAATTTAATTGCAAAACTAGAAGATCAACAACAACGTGCTACAACAGATCATGGAGCATGGAAGTTTCCTAAGGGAGAAGATTATTATAACAATCGGCTTAAAAGGACCACTACCACTAGCCTAACGGCAAACGAGATCCATGAGATTGGTTTAAGTGAGGTTAGCAGAATCTATGGAGAAATGGAAGAGATCATGAAAGCTACCGGATTTAAAGGTTCTCTACAAGATTTCTTTGAATTTATGCGAACAGATAAGCAATTTTACTATCCAAATACTGCCGAAGGTAAAAAACGCTATTTAGCAGAAGCTACAAGCTTAATAAATAATATGAAGGGTGAATTAAATGAGCTTTTCATAACAAAACCTAAGGCAGACATTGTAGTAAAAGCGGTGGAGGCATTCAGGGAGAAGAGTGCAGGGAAGGCATTTTATCAGCAGCCAGCTATAGATGGTTCCAGACCTGGAACGTATTATGCGAACTTGTATGATATGAGTGCAATGCCAACTTATCAAATGGAAGCTTTGGCTTTTCATGAAGGAATTCCAGGGCATCATATGCAAATAGCCATAGGCCAGGAATTAGATAGCATCCCAATGTTCAGGAAATTTTCATCTTATACAGCATATACAGAAGGTTGGGGGTTATATAGTGAATTGATTCCCAAAGAAATAGGCTTTTATAAAGATCCATATTCAGATTTTGGAAGATTGGCCATGGAGCTATGGAGATCATGTAGATTGGTAGTAGATACTGGGATTCATGCTAAAAAGTGGACCAGAGAAGAAGGTATTGCTTATTATAAAGAGAATACACCAAATGCAGAAAGCGATTGTGTGAAAATGGTGGAAAGACATATTGTAATGCCAGGACAGGCTACTGCCTATAAGATCGGGATGAATAAGATCGTAGAGCTTAGAGAAGAAGCCAAGGTTCAATTAGGTGAAGATTTCGACATCAGGGAATTTCACGATGTAGTACTGACTAATGGTGCAGTGCCATTGAATGTTTTAGAAGAAATGGTGCAAGAATGGGTAAAATCTAAGAAGGCATAATGTGGCCTTAAAATTATTGAGATTTATATAGGTCGATTTTCATCTTATAATATAAAAGTCACGGATTCAAGAATTAAATTTAATTAATTCGTGAATTCGTGGCTTTTTTTGATATATCTATTAAATCTTTCAAATCATTGGTCTAAATTTAGTAGCCAAAGTGCAGCATCAGGAAACGATTTTGCCCAGAGTTTTTCATTATGCTCCCCATCCGGAATAGAATCGATATTTATTTGTGTGTCTGAAGCTAGCTTAGAAGAAAGCAATTCTTTCATTTTAAACATGAGTGGCAGCATCGTTTCACTTTCTTTTTCTCCAGCTCTAAAATAGAATTGTAAATCCTCAATGTCTTCAGATTCTATACTTTCAACATAACTGAAAACATCTTCAGAATACCAAAAACTAGGGGAGAAGACTATTGCTTTACTAAATACATCTGGATGTTTTAAAGTAGCGTAATAGGAGAAAAGACCGCCTAAAGAACTTCCTCCAATAAAAGTGTTTTCAGCAGTTGTAGAAGTATTATAAAGGGAATCTACTTTTGGTCTTAGTGTGTTTAGAACAAAATCCAGATAAGCATCAGCTTTCCCACCTTTATATTCTGGGTGCGGGAAAGGTGTTAATTCATCAATACGCTTATCATTGCCGTGCTCTATGCCTATAACAATAAGATCTAAACCTAAACTGTCTAAAGTTTCATCTACTTTCCATTCTCCTGCATAGGAAGTTGAAATATCGAATAAATTCTGAGCATCTTGAAGGTACAACACAGGATGTTTTTCGGTTTTGGAAGTATGGGATTCTGGCAAATACACCCATATCTTTTTTAGAGTATCCAGCTGTGGTGCCTCTATTAAAAAGGTAGAGACATTTTTTGATGCTGAGGATTGAGCCTGAGTTGGAACCTCAACTATAAAAGAATAACAAGAAAAATGTATCCTAAGTAAAATTGTTTATTCATCTTCAGCAGCCTCATTTAATTGGAATGTAAAAGTTTCAGCCAAATTGGTAAGTCTTTCAATATCCACAGAATTTGTAATGACTTCTTTGGCATCTGCCAGCAAAAGAGTTGCTTCTTGTTTTATATTATCATAATAATCCTCATTATAGGTTTCTTGCTGAAGTAAATAATGCAACATTACTAAAAGCTTCTGATTAATTGTGACATCATGCTTACAATAGGTTCTAATTGCTACCATAACTTGATAAAGAAGGTCTTTAAAATCTACAGTAGTTATTTTTAAATAAGGCATTTCATCTCTGCGAATCACGTTTACATCCTTTTTTTTCATTCTTAGGGCAAATAATTCTGTAAGATAATCTATGGCATTTATTGCGGTTCCAGGATCGTTTATTCCTGGAGACATTGATTTTAAAATAATTTCAGTTAATTGTTTGAAACCTAGAATATAATTGTCTTCCACCAATTCTTCTCTTGCATAACTTATATTATTTAAAACTTGATCTACTTGCTCTTTTTTAAGCTCAATTTTGGATCTAAACAATGGAATCCCATTCAAAATGAAGTTGCCCTTAAATGGAATAAAATGAAGTTGCGTGTCATGCTCTTTACTGAAATTAATCATATTTGTGTAAGAGATATTCTGTAAATAGCCACTTTTTTCTGACTGGTATTCATACCAGTCATCACTATCGGGGAAAGGAGCCAAATGTGTGCCTTCCTGTTCAATAACTTCGTCCAATCTATTTTTCGATTTTGAATAAATCATCTTTAATATATTGCTTATTTGAATGGACTGTGAAATATTATGAATAAAAAAGATGAAGGCATAGAGACAAATTACGGTACCTATAACCCCCACTAGCACTGAAAATGCGGGAATTAGATATTTATCTCCTGTAGGTTGAACTGAAAACAGAATAAAGATGTTGTAAAGGATTGTAGAAAGGTAGATCCCTAAAATAATCTGGTGTTTTTTATCTGATATTAGTCCGGGCAATAATCGCGGTGAGAAGTTACTGGAGGCCTGACTTAATAAAAGCATCACCATGGAAAAACTAAAAACTATAACTGAAATAAGACCTGAAATAAATGCAGATAGTAATGTCATAGCTGTATTTCCATTATCCACTACCAGCACAGGAGCTTTTTCTAAAAGGTATTTGGAAATTCCTAGGTTTTCCAGATACATCATGAAAAAGGCGAAGAAAATTCCGAATAGAGCTAGCACTGTAGGATAAAAAGCAATTTTACTTTGCATAATATCGAAAAAGGATAGGCTACGATAATATAGTTTTTTCATAAGCTAGGTTTAAAATTTTAAAAATAGCATTTTAAGAATTAGCCTCTTACATACTTCACATTAATTTAAACTTTACATATAGCATAAATTACATAAAGTCTGTTACTTCGATGATTTCAAATTCGTTTTGAAATAAAAAACGAATTGAATTTCTTATAAAAGCCTATTTAAAATTGATGTTTAATTAAAGATTTTTTTAAAGTTTAATTAAATGAAATAAAGACCAAGGGGCAGTATCTTTTGCGCTAATTTATTTAAATTCAATCGGAATTAGAAAGCTTAAATATTGGTATTATAGGAATCAGAAATTCTGCACTGAGTATTAAGCTGGTAAGGACTGAATTCGGTTGAGGTTTTATAGCTAGATTATATCAATTACCCCTTCGAAGCCTGTTTATCTATCCAGTAAGATCCATCTATTTCCGGCACTTTGAATGGTGTACAGTTGATTAGCACCAATCGTAGTAATTGTCGAATTTGTTTTAACATCATATAAATTATCTGCATTAGAAAAGATCAGATTTTTAGTACCTATCGCATTCCAACCCATCAACCTTATAATTCTTCCCTTATTAATGTTTGCAAGGGGAATTAGTAACTGATTGACATCGTTGTTTATTCTCAAAGTGCCAACTTCATCTGTAATAACATAGTCCCCTATAGTGCTTGTTGTGGAAATATAATTTTCAAAATGCGGATATGTCCAATTTAAGTTCCCTGTATTGTCTAAAGCTAAAATTTGAAGATTACTTCCTTTTGTAGCCGGGAAAATATACTCGTCCTGTGGAGTCATTCCAATTCCGACTTTTCCCACAAAGTAACCAGCAAAAACTTTTGCAGTACTGCTTCCTATTGCAACACTATATAAGCCATAAATGGTTCCAAGACTTGTTTCATTCCCTATAATAGAATAAATCCCAAAATTGCTGCTTTTCGCACCCAAAGTCATTCCCACCCTGTTGAAGATCCCATAAATATCATTGGTTCCTGTATTTTGATAAGTTTCATTAAAAAAGCCATAATGAATCCCATTCCCAACTCCACCAACATTGTTTTTAAATCCATATTTATTGCCATTTGTTGCACTTCGATTGTCGCTAATTATCCCGTAGGTTGTAAGATTATCTACAGTTGGATTATTATTATCTACCTCCAGTCCTTTCTTAATTGCTGCATCTGCGGAAGAGTTTAAGGCTATTTGTAATTTTGAAGTAATATCTTGGGTTCCAATTCCAATATTTCCATTTCTAAAAAGTGGATCAGTAATGTTATTAGGACTTGCCGTTGTGGCTGGTTTATAGAAATTTTCTGAAGCATTTCCAGATAAAGCCTCCCATTTTAGCAAATCGTTATTCCAAAAGTAAAACCCACTTTTTGGAATGGGTAATATAGAATTTAAAAAGACCAGCATACCATGCTGATCTTTAGTGGGAGGATCTGCTGGGAATTTATGAATTCTCGGAATCAATATTCCATCAATTCCCAGTGGAGAATCAGGGGAATTTGAAACGATATCTAATTGAGCTTTGGGGGAAGAAGTATTTATACCGACTTGGCAAAAAGCGAAAGAGGGTATAAATAATAAAAAAAAGACATAATATTTCATCTGCATCACAATTAACCGCCAGAATAAATAGGGTTAATCTGAAGAATGAATTTTAAAGATATTAAATTAAGTGATTGATATTTAGTATTTTATAAAAAATTTGGCACAAAAAAACAAATATTAACTTAAAGCTCAATTTTAGCTCAATGCTTTGGTTTTATCTTGTAGCATTTTAATTTCATCACGAAGTCTTGCAGCGGTCATAAAGTCCAAATCTTTAGCGGCTGTTTCCATTTCCTTTCGTTTGGTCCGAATACGCTTATCCAACTGAGGTTTGCTGAAATATTCTGTTTCTTTTTCGGCTGCTTTTAAAGTAGGAGCAGTTTCTATTACATAAGGATCTAATTTATTTTTAATCAGAGAGCTTTCTATACTTTTTACCAGTGCTGTTGGGGTAATATTATGTTTGGTATTATAAGCAATTTGCTTTTCCCGTCTGTAGTTGGTTTGATCAATTGTTGTTTGCATGCTATTAGTGATCCTATCTGCATACATGATGGCTCTTCCTTCTAAATGCCTTGCAGCACGTCCAATAGTTTGAGTCAATGATCTATTACTTCTCAAAAAACCTTCTTTATCTGCATCTAATATAGCTACCAAAGAAACTTCTGGTAAATCCAAACCTTCTCTTAACAAGTTTACACCAATAAGTACATCAAAGATCCCTTTTCTTAGATCCTGCATGATCTCCACGCGTTCTAAAGTATCCACATCAGAATGAATATATCTACATCTCACATTTATACGGGTAAGATATTTTGTAAGCTCTTCAGCCATTCTTTTGGTAAGTGTGGTTACTAATACTCGTTGATCCTTTTCTGTTCTTATATGAATTTCTTCAATTAGATCGTCAATCTGATTAAGACTTGGACGAACCTCAATAATTGGATCCAACAGTCCGGTTGGTCTAATTACTTGTTCTATATAAACCCCTTCGGTTTTCTGAAGCTCATAATCGGCTGGAGTAGCACTTACGAAGATTACTTGATTTTGCATAGCTTCAAACTCCTCAAACTTTAAAGGCCTGTTATCCATTGCAGCGGGTAGTCTGAAACCATAATCTACCAAATTCTCCTTACGAGATCTATCACCACCATACATTGCATGTACCTGAGGAATGGTAACGTGACTTTCATCTACCACCATTAAAAAATCATCTGGGAAATAATCTAAAAGGCAGAAAGGTCTTGTGCCCGGTAGCCTTCCATCCAGATAACGGGAGTAATTCTCGATTCCTGAACAATAACCTAATTCCCGAATCATTTCAAGATCAAAATTCGTGCGTTCATCCAAACGCTTTGCTTCCAAATGTTTTCCAATATCCTGGAAATAATCGACTTGTTTAACAAGATCATCCTGAATCTCTCTTATAGCACCTTGAAGCACATCTGGAGAGGTAACAAACATATTTGCCGGATAGATATTTAATTTTTCGTATTTCTCCAAAACCTCATTGGTTTGGGGATCAAACGCCTCAATTTCCTCGATATCATCTCCAAAAAAGTGAATTCTAAAAGCATTATCGGCATAGCTAGGAAAGACATCTACAGTATCTCCCTTTATTCTGAAATTCCCACGATTAAAATCGGCTTCGGTTCTGGAATATAAACTTTGTACCAATCGATGAAGTAATTTAGTTCTGGAGATATGCATATCTTTTTCTATAGAAACAACATTCTTTTTGAACTCAACAGGATTTCCAATACCATAAAGACAGGAAACTGATGCTACAACTATAATATCTCGTCTTCCGCTCAATAGAGAAGAAGTAGTACTTAATCGAAGCTTTTCAAGTTCTTCGTTTATAGAGAGATCTTTTTCTATATAAGTTCCTGAGGATGGGATGAATGCTTCGGGTTGGTAATAATCGTAGTAACTAACAAAATATTCCACAGCATTATCCGGGAAGAATTGTTTGAATTCTGAATAAAGTTGTGCAGCTAAGGTTTTATTATGTGCCAAAATAAGGGTAGGCCGTTGAACTTCTTCAATGACATTAGCCACTGTAAAGGTTTTTCCAGAACCTGTAACCCCTAAAAGGGTTTGATATTGTTCATTTTTATCTAAACCAGAAACCAACTTTTCTATTGCTTGAGGTTGGTCTCCCGTAGGTTTGTAATCTGATTTTATTTCGAATTTCATTCAGTAGGTTCTCTTAACATTTCGCAATTGTGCAAATATAATACCTATTAAAATGGGTTTAAAGGGAATATTATCTTTTTAAGGAGAAGTGGCCTTTAAACTCCCTACCGTTTTCCAGAATCACATTAAACCAGTAGTCATCCCCTGGCATATTTCTATTGTTTAATGTGCCGTCCCAGCCCTTGCCATCAGGATCGAGTTGTTTAAGGAGTTTGCCGTACCTGTCAAAAATGTAAAGGCTTTTAATCTGATACTCAGGATCGGTAATTTTGTAAGGTTTCCATGAATCGTGGTATCCGTCATCATTTGGGGTGAAAAATTGAGGAAAACCAAAAATCACTATTTCCTGTTGTTTTATTTCACAGTTATTCTGGTTTTTTACATACATAGTATGTGAACCTCCCGGAACATTTGTAAAAACGGAAGATGTTTGATAATTGCCGTTAATATCGTCCAGGGAATATAGGTTTCCTTCATCATTGGAAGTGAAAACAGTCAGTTCACTGCTTTCTGTACTACTTTCAATTTCAATATCTATTATTTCAGGAGTTAGAAGTTCATTTACCAGAAATTGAACGGTTCTATCACAACCGAATTCCTGATTAACTATTCGAAGGGAATAGGTTCCTTCTTCTGATACTATTATTCCAGGGCTTGTTTCACCAGTACTCCATTCAAAACTAAATTTTCGCATATCGTTTATGCTTATCTCTGAACCTAAATTCAGTGGAAATTCTGAAGCACATAAATTAAATTCATTAGAGGCCAGAAAATTGGGAAAAGGGCTGACTTTTAAATCTAATTTTCCTGTACCGTAACATATCCCATCCCTTTTAGCAAGAATAAAAACAGTTTTCGATTTGGACATATAAGCTTCAGGAAAAGGATTTAAACCTGATGCCATATCATTTTCAGTCTCGTGGAAAGTAAGACTAGTATTTGCAGGTAAATTTAATTCAGAATTTATGGAATTTTCAAGAGTTTTAAAATTGAATTCAGCTTCCCCATTTCCAAGGTCACAAGCTTTCGCTGGTGAAGGATTCAACTTTACTCCTTTTCTGGTAATTAAAGTCACTTCGGCTATATCAAAACACTCAGAACCATAATGGCTCACTTTTGCATAAATCAATTGACCGGGAGCTTGATTCAAGTAGATTTCCGAAATTGCATTCTGATAAAGACTGTCAACAACTGCAGCTGCGGGGGTTTCATAAAAATATATTTCGGTATTTCTGTTTCCCAAAGTGATAGGGTCTTTTGCCAGCTGCAAATTGAACTCAGTAATTCCATCTGTAGGATCATTATCTAAGTCACATTGAATCAACTCATATTCTGGTAATATTTCGGGAATTTCAATTATAGTAATTTCTTTTCGCCAAGGATTAAATACTTCACCGTTTATGATCCTTGTTAAGCTCACAGTATAAGTCCCCGGTTGAGCATAGGTGTGAAAAGGTTCGACATCAGTGGAAAAACTTCCATCTCCAAAATCCCATTTCACCGAATCGTATGGTACATCGGTTGAAATAAAAAAATGGGTCTCATCTCCTTGGCATAGGAACTTAAAATCGAAATTTTCCAGAAATAATGATTGGATAAACGGTGGGAGCCCTAACTTAACAAACTTTGGAGAGATGTCTATTACATTATGCTCATAATTACTTGCATTTCCTTTTGCTTCGGGATTTTTTATTACGGAAAGCAAACTGTGATTTGATACAAAGAGCGGATATCCTGCTCTATAAATTCTTCCGTCTATAGCTAATTGTAGAGCTCCGGCAACATTGGAGGAGCTATTGATAATTGTTTGAGAGTAATTAATGTCAGAACTTTCAAGATCATACTGATATAAAAAACTATTTAGAACGACATTTCGTTCATTATTAAAATTCGCAGTAACATATAATTTTGTGCTTTTCGGAGAAAACTCAAGCCCGTAGGGATAACTCCCAGAAAGCAATAATTTCTCATCATCTATTTTACCTGTTAAATCGTCAAAATCATACAAAAACACTTTACCTGATTTTTTAGTCCCTGTAACGGGATCCCCTAAATTTGTTGAGCTATAAGCTACTGCAAGTTTTTTTCCGTTTGGGGAAATTTTAAGATACCCAATTGCGGTTACATTAACTTTATAATTATTTATGAGAGGGGGAACAGAATTCGGGGTGATAGAAATTACCGGAGTAGTTTCAACCCCATTTTGAGTAACTTTAAACGAATAAAATTTATTCGTTAATTGTGTTACTACCCAATAAGAAATACCATCGTTATGGACTACTGCAGATATTTTCTCTGAACTTTTATATTCATTTTCCAGAGAATTATTTGAGTTATAAGTTATCAGATGGAGGTTTTTCTGATTTGGTGTCACATCGCCTAAGCCAAAATTTAAGGACATATCCACTTCGGTATAATTCACTCCTTCTATTGGATCATCATCTTTAAAAGAATAATCGGGTTTGTCTACCGTAAAGATGTAATAGATACCCGGATGCAAGGGTTTAGGAACAATTATGGCAGACTGAGAGCTGGAAACATTTCCCATTAATCCCATACCATTTGGCATTATGGAATGTTGCCGGTTATATACATTGCTCCCATCTGTATAAAAAAGCAGATTCCCATTCCGGTCTGAAATTGTAGCAGAACCTTCCGAGGTTTGCAAGTTTCCATCTTGGAGTGCAACCGGTAGCCCAGTGTTAAAAGTTAATCCTGCATGATCTCCAAAATACCAGTTAGCAGCTTCCTTTTGAGCGACAACTTGCTGACACAGAAGTGTCAGGAAAAATGTTACCAATGCAAAAGGATGCCTCATATTTGCTGTTTTTACTGAAGATTTACAAATCTCTCTTCTTTAGTAGGGCAAGCGATAAATATACGAAGATAACTGTCCATACAATTACGATCAACAATTGATACCAATGCACGCCATAATCTTTATCTAATTCTTCTCCAATTTGGCTAGCTGCTGTTTTAATAAAATTTAATCTAGAAAAGGGCTCAATCACAATATTGCTCATAGCAGTAAGCGGAAAGAATTGCATAATGTTTTCTGGAATGTCGCTATCTCTAAATAATCTAAAATTTAAGATCCCATATAAAATCCCTTCAAAGATCCACCAGATAAATAGAAAGCCTAAAGCAAAAGCGGATCGTTTAATTAAAATTCCTATAAACATACAGAATGTAAAAAATCCAAGAAGCTTAATGAAATAGCCCACTATATATTCCATGTCTGAAAAAACTATGGATAATTCTGTGAAATCTGAAAATGAATATCCTAGAATAAGTGAAACAATCATTAGGAAAAAGGTTGAAATCACAGCAAACAAAAGAACGGTTATAAATTTTGATAAGACAAATTCTTTTTTGCTCAACCCATCAATAAGGTTCTGCTTCAAAGTTCTATGGCTGTATTCATTAGACATCATAGAAACTATTACTATTGCAAGAAAGAGCTTTAAAATTGCCGCTATATAACTATTGAAATGCCAGATAAAAGGAAAATTAAAGATCCCTTGATCAGCCAGTCTAAAATGTATAGGCCCCAAATCAAATTCAATAGAAGCGATCAAAGCGATAAAAGTGATTAAAATAAAATAGGTGCTAATAAGGATCTTAGCCGATCTGCTATATTTTAATTTATGTAATTCTATATTTAATAATCGTAACATTTAAAGTGCAGTTTCGTTGGTTAATTGTAAAAATTGTTCTTCTAGGCTTTCCTTTCTCTTTACCAAATAGGAAAGTACCATACCTCTTTGATGAAGAAATGAGTTTAAATCATCAGCTCCCATAGGTTCTTCTAAAATGGCAGTCAATAAATCTTCGTTTAGCGTGATCTTTCCAATAGAAGGATGTTCTTCCAATAACTGCTGAAGCTTAACAAGGTCATTTGCTTTTAGCTCGAAAAAGCCGTGACTTGCATTCATTTCATCAACTCTCCCGCTATACAGTTTTATTCCTTTTCTAATGATCACTACGTGAGAACAAACTTTTTCTACTTCATCCAATAAATGAGATGCTAAGAGAATAGTGGTTCCCATAGATGCGATCTTCCTGATGATCTCTCTAATTTGATGGATCCCTTGAGGATCCAATCCGTTGGTAGGTTCATCTAGAATTAATATCTCAGGATCATTCAATAGGGCAGAGGCGATGGCCAAGCGTTGTTTCATACCCAGAGAAAATGTTTTGAACTTACTATCCTTTCGATCTAGCAATCCAACTATCTCGAGTTTTTCATCGATCTTATTTTTGGACACCCCTTTGATCTTACAAACCAATGCAAGATTTTGTGAGGCGGTCATATATGGATAAAAATTAGGATGTTCTATAATGGCTCCTACTTTCTTTAATGCTTCGTGGGTAGAATCAGATCCGTCAAACCAATGAAAATCTCCACTGGTCTTGTTTACTACATTTAGAACCATTCCTAAGGTTGTAGATTTCCCACTTCCGTTTGGTCCTAAAATGCCATAAACATTCCCTTTCTTAATTATAAAGGAGAGATTATTTACCGCAGTTAAACTTCCATATTTTTTGGTAAGCTGATTTATAGTAAGAATTGTTTCCAAATTATTATGAATTTTTTAATAGGACGTCGAAGTTAACGTTTTGTTACTTCAGAAGTGAAACAGATAATGTATTTTTGAAAAAATCCTAAGAATGGAAGAAAAGTTAATGTCCAGGAAAAAACCTTCCTTTCCTGTAAATGAACGCTTACATAAATATTTGGAGAAATATAACAGAGCTACTACAATTCATGTTTTTTATGACGATCTGCTTAGATTTTCTGGATCCATTGTTGTTTACGATCAAAATGATGAAGATACACTTTGGGTGCGTTGCTATTATTCTGATAGCGAGCGTGTAGAAATTGATGAATCTTTAAAGCAAGTTTATACCATTTTGCATTCCGATGGGAGTGACGATTCTTTGCCTTATCTGAATATTGATGCTATAGATTATTGCACTTTTGGAAATTCTAAACCCTTTAGAATTCGGGTAAGAAATACTCTAAATGATAGTTTTACTTATTTTTACGTAAAGATAGCCGATGCTTCCAGGATTTATGGTTTAGAGTTCGAACACATACTCTCTCCCAACAGGATCAATTTTCTGGTATATAAAGAAACCTTAATTGAGGAGCATATTGCTGGAATACCAGGAGATGTTTTTATTCAGGAGAAATTGCCACTATGTAATGATCGCGCCAAAACCCAGATCGCTAAACAATTTGTGAAATTTAATGAACGATGTACCATTCGTTTGTTAGGCGATATGCGCTCTTACAATTATGTAGTGATTCCTACCCACGATTTTGATCATGTGGAATATACTATTCGGGCTATAGATTTCGATCAGCAGTGTTATGAAGGTAATTTAAAAGTGTACCGGCCGCAGTTTTTCAAGGAGAATTTTAAGATGGTTGAGTTGGTAACCGAAAAATTAGAAAGTAGTTCTATTGAACAATATAGAAAAGAAGAGCGCTCCTTACTTGCTAAGCGAATGATCAATGCACAATCCCGTTTTAAGGAATTGGTGAGGTGTATGATCAACGATCATGTTTCTACTCCTAAGAATGTTAAGATGCTTAGAAAAGATCTCTATTTATTTACCAATGACATGAGATTTAAGAGAGCTAAGACTATGGGGCAAATCTTAAGAACTGCATTAGAATTTGTAAAAAGAAATTACGAAAATGTAAATATAAAGAAGAGAAGAGTTTAACTCTTTTCTTCTTTATTAAAATATACCAAGTAATAATACATTTGCTTTTCTTCGTCCCAACCTTTTTCAACGTATTTTTGAGCAGATTCGGGATTGATGAAATCCAGTTTAATCTGAATATTGGTATCTAAATTAATAGTATTCTTAATAGACTTTCTTGCTGAAGTTACCGCTGCATTCGCAATTGGAAACTCAGTAAGATCTTCGATCTTATATTTTGGTGCCTTCTCTTGTTTGTAATTTTTAAATTCTGGAATAAGATCTGGATTATCTATTACAGAACTTAAAAAGTTGTTTTCTTCGAAGGAGTCATTTTTTGCAAAATAATCTACACTTCTGTTCATAAACATTACTTCCTCTTTTTTATCTTCAGCAGGAAGAACTACATCTTTTGCGAAGTTTTGGCAAAACTTAAGATATTTCTTTGTGTAGAAATTTTCATCTGCCAACACATCTACCCCTAAGAAGTTTTCTAACCAATATTTAGTGTCATATCTGTTAGAATCTACAGAAAGGATCTTGTAGCCTTCAGCTCTATTTTTATTGAAGATCAAGGCTCCTTTATCCATTTTTTGAAGATTGATCCCTTGCTGAATTACCATTTCTAACAAAGAACCTTTTTCTTGAAACTGAAGGAAATCATGCTTTAATTCAGATTTGAAGATCCCGATTGCTGAAACCTTTTCGTTGTCCAAAAGCATATTTTCAAAATAAACAACATACACTTCTCCACTTTTAATATGGGGATGGGAAGATTGCTCAAATAACAAGGTTGTTATTTTCTTTGAAACCTCATGTACTGTATCTGGAGCATCAAAAATTTGATTTGTAAAATTATATAAGTCGTTGAATTCTAGATCTGTTTCATGAGTAAACTGGTAATAATTCTCTTCTTTTTCTCTGAAAGATTTCAAAAAATATTCTTTGATCAAAGGAGCAATTTCATCATTCAGTTCAAAAGGAGCACCAGAAAGGAAAATATTTTCGTTTCTACTTTTGTTCCCAACTCTATGAATAGAAAGAGATTCAATTTGCGCATTATATAGATTGATCATAAGTAATATTCAGATATTAATAATGAGAGAAAAGTTTAGTGCTTGGTTTTAAATAATGTATTGAAAATTTAATCCCTCATTGAGGGTTTAATTCTCCGAGGCTTGCCTCGAATTTTTAAAAGTATTTTCCAATTCATACCTCGTGGGCTTGCCCAGAGGTTCTTGATTCAGAAAAGTCCGAAGGCTTAATTCCAAATATCGTCATAAGACAGGTCATCAAAATTATCCAGATCTAAGTCTGAATCATCATCATCGTCATATTCATTCTTATCGGCTACAAATTCTTTGTCTGGTGCATCGGCAGGTATTTGTCCATGGACATACATTAGGTTTGGATAATCACGACCATCTTCAATTTCAGCAATATCTGCCAATTCAATTAGGAAAGTCCACATGCTTAGAAAATCGTAAACATAGATCAGTTTTCTTTGATTCTTGGAAACTACGCTATCTAAAGTGGTTTCATTCATTAACCTAACAGAATCGAGTTCTTCGCCAAGATCGAACTGAGATATTTCTTCACCCTGATTCCATTCATCGTCACTAATATAAAAAGCGGCCATTTCATTTCCATCAAAACCAAAAGCATTCACGATAGAGTTATGAAAATCCTCCAAGGTGTCCTCTTCTAAAATTTCAATATCTCTAAAAACGTCATCTTGTGCATCCAAAATAACTCTAAATCTATAAACCATTATGATAATTTTTGTGGGGGCAAAGTTACAAACTTTTTATGCGAATAGGAGCACGCAAAGCTTCCAATAATATATAAAACTGTACCCCAAATAATAAGGTTGCAATTACTAGATGTAAGGGCTGAGATAAAGCTGGAAAGTCGAAATTATACATTGCGATCCCAGTGATAATTTCTAAACCAATAATAGCTAATACCCAATTTACTTTAGTGAATCCTAATTTTAATTTTTTGTTTTGCCACCAGATAAGGAGGTTCAAAACAAGGACTAAAATTGAAAAAGATCTATGGATGTAGAATATAACCGAAGGTTCGGAAAGCCATTGCTCTGGCATGCTATAACCAATAATTTTTATTTGTTCATCTACAAATTCTCTTACCTGTGTTCCCAGAATTATTTGAATCAATGTCAAAATAACAGCATAAAACGTGAGATTCCTGAAGCTTTTTAGCCCAATTTTAGTTTGAGATTTGGCCTTTGAAATATGAAGCAAATACAAAATGAGCGCAACAATAACGAGAGCCATTACCATGTGTATGGTGATCTTAACAGGGGAAAGGACAGAGTATACTACTGTTGCCCCAAGCCATCCTTGAAAACCCATGAGAAATACAGATAGCCATGAAAACAAGGTGATCTTCTTGTTTTGCCGCCAGTATTTTAAAGATAAAAATGCCACGATCAAAACTGCAAGCCCAGCCAAAGCTCCTAACAACCGATTTATATATTCTATCCAGGTATGCCAAGGATTAAAAATTGCATAATCGTGTTTGGTATATTTAACCCAATTCTGTGGATTATATGAAGATCCGGTAGTGAAATTTGTTTCGGCAGTCATTAAACTTTCATCCACAATGATAACCTGACCTTCTTTGTAAGTTCTATCTGCTTGAAACTGAAGCTCAGTGATCTCAGTTGGAGGAATATAATATCCGAAACATTTTGGCCAATCTGGGCAACCCATCCCAGATCCTGTCATGCGTACAACGGCCCCGGCAACGATTACCAAGTAAACCAGAATCAGCGAGATTTTTATAAATTTTCTATACACTTTATATGAATTAAGCGTTAAATGTTACTTTTGAATTTTATACATAGATGTCAGTCGATAGTTTCATATTCAATATTTATTAGTCTTTCGAACGTCAGATTGAGCATTTCGACTTCGCTCAATACAGGATAAATTCGAAACCTAAATTTTATATCCCAATAGTTCTCGACTGCGCTCGAATTGACAAAAGAACTATTTTAATAGTATTAAACAACTAGTAAGTATCAAAAAATTATCCTACAGATTTTAAACCAAGCTTTTTTCCTTTTTTTAGCATAAAGGCTTTGGCAGCCTCATATTCATTTGGAATTTCCCCTTCTAAAATTGCTTCTTTTATAGCCTCTTTAATAATTCCAATCTCTCTGGATGGCTTTAAATTGAAAAAAGCCATGATCTCTTCTCCAGAAACCGGCGGCTGAAAATTACGAATATGATCCTTCTCTTCAACTTCTTTTATTTTCTCTCGAACCTTTTTAAAATTGTTATGGTATTTTTTGAATCGTTTCGGATTTTTAGTGGTGATATCGGCCTCGCAAAGTGTCATAAGATCTTCAATATCGTTACCAGCATCAAAAACCAATCTTCTTACTGCAGAGTCGGTTACATTTTCATCTGAAATAACAATAGGCCTGGAGCTCATTAAAACGAGTTTCTGCACCAATTTCATCTTATCATTCAATGGCATTTTCATTTGCTTAAAAAGCTTGTAGACCATCTTAGAACCTACAAATTCGTGCCCATGAAAGGTCCATCCAATCTTTTTATGAAATTTCTTGGTTGGCGCTTTTCCTATATCATGTAATAGTGCTGCCCAGCGTAACCAAAGGTCATCAGTGTTTTCTGAAATATTATCTACCACTTCCAGCGTATGCCAAAAGTTGTCTTTATGTTTTTGTCCCTCAATTTCTTCAATTCCTTCCAAAGCAGTTAACTGCGGAAGAATTATAGGCAAGAGACCAGTTTTATGTAACAAGGCGAATCCTATAGATGGTTTTTCTGAAAGAAGAATTTTATTGATCTCGTCTATAATCCGCTCTTTAGAAATGATCTTGATTCGATTCTTGTTCTTAGAAATTGAAGCCAAGGATTTCTGTTCAATTTTAAAATGAAGTTGAGCAGCAAAGCGTATTGCTCTTAACATCCTTAAGGGATCATCAGAATAAGTGATATCTGGATCTAGAGGAGTTTGAAGTAGTTGTTGTTTTAGATCTTCGATGCCATTAAAAGGATCTACTAATTCTCCAAATTTTGTTTCCCCTAAATTGAGCGCCAAGGCGTTTATAGTAAAATCACGTCTTCTCTGGTCATCCTCAAGACTTCCGTCTTCTACAACCGGGTTTCTACTATCTTCTGTATAACTTTCCTTTCTGGCACCCACAAACTCGATCTCCAGATCGAAAGCTCTAAGCATTGCAGTGCCATAGGTTTTAAAAATCTGGATCTTGGGATTATTAGGTAACAACTTGGATACTTCAGTTGCTAATTCAATTCCGCTTCCAATCGCAACGATGTCTATATCTTTTGGTTCTCCACGATCAAGCAGAAAATCTCGTACAAATCCGCCAATTACATAACTTTCCAGATTTAAATTCTCTGCTGCTTGAGAGATGATCTTAAAAATGGGATGTTTTAAAGCTGACTTGTAGTTTGTGTTTTTAGGCATATCTTATTGTCGAATCACTTTAACACTTCCATCTTTACCAATTTTGATAATAGAGGAGGGTTGGTCTGATATTTTTGAATGCTGCAAATTTACTATATAGTCTACACCTTTTAAAATTTCCGGGCTTATTTGAGAGAAAGATTTTGGAGTTGGCTCTCCACTAATATTTGCAGAGGTAGACACCAATGCTTTTCTCAATTTATAGATCAATGGCTCGCAGAATTTATCGGCTACCACTCGAATTGCCAGCGTTTCATCTTCTGCAATTAGATTATTTGCAACTTTTATAGGATCATCGTAGATGATAGTGGTTGGCTTAACCGCATAATCTATTAGATCATATGCTATATTGGGAATTTTATTTACATACTGTTCAAGCATCTTCACAGAGTTAACCAAACAAATCATCGCTTTTTTTTCTTCCCTTTTTTTAAGCTTGTAAACTTTTGCAACTGCCTCCGGGTTTGTTGCATCGCAACCAATTCCCCAAACTGTATCTGTTGGATATAAAATTATCCCACCCTTTTTTAAAACCTCAAGAGTGTTTTCTATTTCCTGTTTTATATTATTTTCCATTGAGAACTAATTTATATTCTTGTAATGTTTTTTTTGCCATCATTTCAGTAGTATACTTTTCATGGACATTTTTATATGAAATAGTTATGAATCTCTCAATCAACTCTGGGTTGTTTAATAGTTCGAGTATCTGATCTGCAAGTACTTTATGATTCCCCGAAGAAGTCAAAAATCCATTTATTCCATGCTCTATGATTTCTGAAATACCTCCAACATCTGTACTTATTACAGGGACTTTGTTTAGAAAAGATTCATAGATAAATTGTGGGATGCCTTCACTTTTAGAAGTAACCAAAGAAATATCAAATTGAGGAATTAGAAAAGATGCATTTGGAATTACATTCGTTAAAGTGATATAATCAGATAGATTTAATCTTTCTATTTTTTCAATAAGAGCAGGGGTTTCTGTGGTATAATTACCAATCTGAATAAAATGAAAGTCTTTAATTCCTTTTTCGTGTACTAAATTATGAGCAACTTTAATAAAAGTATCTAAATCTTTGGGCCAATTATGATTCGCAATATTTCCAATGATCCGTTTATTTGCTTCGATGTTAAATTTATCTTTTAAGTCTATTGTAGTATTAGAATTGTAACCCTCGACATTTGTGCCATGATAGATTGATACTAATAGGTTGGGATCATTCACATTAGTTTCAGTAACGGCTTTTGTAGCTTCAGAAACACAAAGTATTTTTTTTATTTTTCTATAATTGTATTTGTATAATGTTTGTTTTCGAGATCTTATTGGGAATGTGGTTTTTTTACTGAAAATAAATGAGGGCAAATTATATAGATGATCTGCCATAATGCATAAGGTTAAGGCTGTACTATCATGAATATGTATGAGATCAATTTTTTGCTTTTTGCATATCTCAATCAATTTAAAACAGAATCTTAGATCCATTTTAAAATTAATGGCAACGGTTTTATAAGCGATTTTTGAATTTTGAAGCTTTTTATGAAAAAGTCCATTTTTTAAACATAAAATAGTGTTTTGTGTTGAAGGAGATATTTTATGAAGCTCATTGCAAAGGCTCTCTATATGGTTCTCACCACCACCCCAACTTTTCACTGCGGAGATATGAAGGATTTTCATGAATAAAGAGCTAAGAAATACAAAAGATAGGTATTAGATGATTTTAAAAAGACAACACTAATCTATGCATATTTAAGTTCGGAAAAGTTCACTTTTAAAAAATAAATTATTGCGTAAAAATACATAATATAATCATATTGACTGTATTTTTCAATACTCAGGTAACTCGACCTTTCTGTTCTCTTGAGAAGGTAATTAGATCAAAATGTTTAATTTTGGCTTAAAATTAATTGGATGAATATTTTGCACGTTTCTGGAGCCGATGTTTGGGGAGGTAATGAACAACAATTACTATCTTTGATTATTGGTCTCCAAAATTTTGAGGTTAATCAAAGTCTTTTTTGTTTTAATAATTCACCATTAATTGAAAAGCTTGAGCAAACAGATATAGCGATATTATCTATTCCTAAGAGCAGTCATTTATCCAAAAATTATATAAAATTTTTAAAAGAGATAGTTTCAACGCAAAAAATAGACTTAATTCATCTTCACACCAGTGCCAGTTTGACGGGGTATGTTGTAACAGATATTTTTCACAATCTAGGTGTAAAAGTGATTTTTTCAAAAAAAGCTGTAAGTAGTAAAATAAGTTTTTTGAGCAAGATTAAATATAATTATAAAGGAGTTGATAGTATCGTTTGTGTTTCTGAATACGTGAAAGAACATTTTAAAGCTGTCCTCAATTCAAAGAATTATCATAAACTTACCGTTATTTGTGATGGGGTAACGGAAAATGTATATAAAAGTTCTGTTGAAACAGACTTGAGGGAGTCATTAGGTCTTGAGCCTTCTACTTTTATAATTGGTAATATTGCTAATCATACAAAAGCAAAAAATTTGAGCTTATTAGTAGAAACGCTCAATTACCTTGTGAACGATTTAAACATTAAAGACCTTCACTTAGTCCAAATCGGATATTTTACAAAAAGGACAGAATCTTTAAGAGAAAAAGTAAAAGAATACAATTTAGAGGCCTATATTTCATTTCTAGGATTCTCTGAAAACACACACACGCTTCACCCTCAATTTAATGTTTTTTTAATGACTTCTGAAAGGGAGGGAGGTCCTACGGTTATTTTAGAATCCTTTAAACACAAGATTCCTGTTGTAACCACTAGAGTAGGGATAGTTGATGACTGTGTTTCTAATGGTGAACATGCTTATGTAGCTGAAGTTGGAGATTTTAAAGATTTAGGTGAAAGTATTTCTAAATTAAAAGATGATAGGTGTATTGGGGAACAAATGGTTAAGTGTGCTTATAATTTATTTCTAAATAATTTTACAGAAAAAAAGTTTGTACAAAAGACCTATGAGCATTATAGCAAGATTTTATAGTAATAGTATATTTAGTTTAATTGTTGTTGTAAATGTATAAGACTCAGTTTTATGAAAATTAAATTAGCGCCGCTTTTCGAGAATCAAAAGAGGAAAATCTTATCTTATTTAGAAAATTTTGATCATTTGGGAACATTGATAGGGAAAGGTGCTAGAAATAAAATAAAACTTTTTGATCTTGACGGAATGGTCATTAATATTAAATCCTTTAAAATCCCAAATGCAATTAATATGTTAGTTTATAGGTTTTTAAGAAAATCTAAAGCAGAGAGATCTTTTGATTATGCCCAAACTTTAATATCTAAAAATATTGGTACACCGCTTCCTATCGCTTATGCTGAAAATAACTCATCTGTCCTTTTTAATGAGAGTTATTATATAAGTGAACATTTGGAATACGACCTAACTTACAGGGAGCTAGTTACTAATCCAGAATTTGAGGATCATGAGCAGATATTGCGTGCCTTTACCCGGTTCACCTATAAACTTCATGAAAATCAAATAGAATTTTTAGACCACTCTCCTGGAAACACGCTTATTCAGATTAAAGAGAATTCTTATGATTTCTTTCTTGTAGATTTGAATAGGATGAATTTTAAACAAATGAATTTTGATGATCGCATGAAAAACTTTTCCCGTTTAACTCCAAAAAAGGAAATGGTGGAAGTTATGGCAAACGAATATTCGAAATTTATTGAAAAGGATAGTAGCGAAGTATTTGATAAAATGTGGTTCTATACCAATAAATTTCAGGAGAACCATCTCAGAAAAAAAAGGTTGAAGAAAAAATTCAAATTATAATGTTATGCACGAGAGCTTAGTTTCTGAGAGGTCTTAAAAGAAAACAAAAATCTATTTTATAAATAAAAGTTATGTTCCAACATTATATTCTTACCCGCTTTAACTTGAGGGCTGAAGACTGGACTACCACAAAAAATAATGAAAAAGTGCTTACAGAAGAATGGTTAGAAGAGCGTTTTGACCTTTTTGAAAACTATTGCTTTAGTTCTGTAAGGAATCAAACCAATCAAAACTTTAAATGGTTAGTTGTCGAGTTTCACAAGGTTGTTGATGTAAGTTGATTAAGATCAGATTGTAAACTTAGGATTTTATTTTTAAATTCATTGGGTGTTGTTTTAAATAATTCAGGTTCTATTTTGTACCATTTTTCAACTGCTTGAAAAGGAGTTTTCACATTAAGTTCTTTTCTCAAAGAACCATGCCTCCTGTACAAATTATAGTAGCACAGGAACTCCATCATATCCTTCCCCATCTGCTGTTTGTTTTGATATTTTATTTTTAGGATGGTATTGTTTTTAATCGTTCCGTTGGCTCTTTCCACCATACCGTTCGTTTTTGGTGTTGCTGGTTTTGTAAGCCTATGTTCAATGTTGTTCTTCATGCATTTCACATCCATTTTAGAAGGCTTGTCACAAAGTTTTCCTTTTTTGGACATAATAAGCCTGTTGGTGAATTCAAGTCCATTGTCGGTTAAGATATGACTGATATGGACCGGAAAGAAATCCAGGTATTTGTCCATGAAATCTTCTGTGCTCTCAGCCTTTTTGTTTTCATAGACCTCATAGAACATAGTCCTGGTGGCCCTATCTATTGCCACAAATAAATAATATGACTGCCCTTCGAATTTGGGCAAATAGGTTACATCTATATGTAGGTACCCTGGTTTGTAGGCTTTGAATTTTTTGGCAATATCCCTCTTTTCCTGAGGTACTTTATTGATGTTTTCCTTCACAAAACAACGGTAGACAGAACTTCTTGAAATTGCCGGGTTACCCTCCAACAAAGATTCCCAGACCTCATCAATGGGTAGCCACGTGGAACTCCTCAAACTTATGGCAAGCGCTTTTTCCAAATCGGTCAAAGCATATATAATGTTATGGGGCGCACAGGAAACATCTTGGACGAAATCCCTGTTTTTCCATTTTGAAATAGTTTGTTTGGAAACGTTGAACCTTGATGCCAATTCGGAATTTGTAGCAGAATTGGTTTGAATTTGGGTACGAATATTTATATTCGTAGTGGCATTGAAATGATAGATTTGTTGCATAATTATTTTTATTTGTGGTAAAACAAAAATAATCAACTTTTTTATCTGACCCTTTCGGGGTTTTCTTTTTCGGCTACGCCTTCAAAGAAAACCCCGAAAGGGATGAAATGCCATCAACATTGTAGTGAAACTTTACAGTTAGTCTTTTTTGATACTAATACACCGGAGGTTTACAAGCAAAAAGTGGAAGAATATAGAAAGTCTTACGAGAATTTTTTACCCTTTTTTATTGATGGGATGACTAACTTTTTGCCGGAAATCGTTAAGAATATAAAAGAATTCGATTCCGAAGAATACATTATTACCTCTCGTTTAGATAATGACGATTGTATCCACGAAAATTACACAGAGGTTATCCAAAGTTATTTTGAAAAACAGGATCATCACGCACTCGATATAATTGATGGCTATACTTTGGAAACAGGAAAAAACACCAGTTTAGGTGTTCTAATGAAATTGAATAATCCTTTTATTAGTCTTATAGAAAAGAAGGATGATTTTAAGACAGTTTGGTTTAGAGAACGTCATGGTTCCTGGAAGTATGAGAAAAACATGACCAAAATTAAAAATCAGAGACTTTGGTTAAGTGTTATTCACTCCAAAAATAAGGTGAACAGATTTTCTGGTTACGGTAATGTAAACCCTATAAAACTTTATGAATTCCATATTTCAAAGGAAAGAACTGCAGAGATTATTGAAAGTTTAATCAGCTTTAATTCGTGGAGATTTTTGAGCTTTAAAAATAGATTGAAGTTTACTTCTAAGCGACACTATAAAGATCTTAAAACTTTTATTGGTGTCTACAAAAAATAGCTATCTAAACTAGTAGCCAATTTCAGCAGCTGAATTATCTTAATTTATAATTTGAAATAATTTAGCTGTTTTCTCACTTTGAATTTCCTAATCAAATTAAGAGGTTTTTTTTTCAGATTAGATCTATCGCTATTTAAAAACTCAATACATGTATTTATTACTCGTTGGCTGGATTTCCCATCGGAATAAGGATGTGTAACATCAATATAATTCTGAATTGCTACCATTACAGGTCGCGGTCTGCTTAAAGCTTTGGTAATGGCATCTTCAATTTTAGAAACTTCAGCAATATCAATAAAATGTTCACCGGGTTTATTGTTTTTAAAAGTCACTACTGGTTTCTGCTGAAGAATAAATTCTGTAATAGCCGAGGTTGTGTCAGAAAACATTATATCTGCCTTTTTAAAGAGGGGTACTATATCTGTGGTATCGTAATAGGTTAGATTTTCATTCTGCATATCTTTGAAAATTTCAATCTTATCCTTAGCCAATTTTGGATGCAAAACAACCTTGAATTCCCACTTTCCTATTTTAGATAATCGTTCAATTTCATTTACTACCTCTTCGTCATATGTTAAACTATATTTAGGAGAGAAGGTAGAGGAGATCAATATTACTGGTTTTTCGGTAGAATTCCTCTGTATAGGGAACAATGGGTCTACTTTAGACCATCCTGTTTCTATCACTTCAAAATGCTTGTGTTGTTTCTGTAATTCTTTGAAAGGTCCTGTGGTAGAAGGTCCTTGGGTACAATAAAGATCAAAGAATCCTCTAATTCTGAAATGGCCTTTTTTAAAACTATGTTTATTCGCTAAAAACCCGTGAAAAACCTGCACTTTTATTCCTGGTATAAAATCTGCCAAACTATCGGTAATTGTTAATACAATATCCGGTTTATAAGAAATCACATCTTCTATAGAATCTAGCAGATCTCCTTGTTCCGGAAAATATGCTTTGGTATATTCTTGATCTGAAAACCACTTCACTTCATATCCTTGCCCCAAAATTTCTTTTTGAAGTGGACCACCTATAGGCAATGCGTAAGTATGACTTATATAAATTAAAAAACGATAATTCATTTACTGATAAGGGGTTATGAAATTTAATAGTTTCTTTTCAAAATAGGAAGGCTGAAATAGATTATACAATTCTTTTGATTTCTGTTTCACTTCTTTAGCGGAGTACTTATCAAACAACTCTGGGTGATAATCTTTTATGTGAACAGAAATATTTGTTGTACCATTTTCATACATACTCCAGTTTTCTTTAGGAACTCCTGGTGAGAATATCGCAAAGGTAGGAACATTTAAGGCCTTGGCCATATTTACAGCACCGCCCTCATTTCCTATTAAGGCATCACAATGAGAGGTTAGTGCCAGAAATTCTCTGAGATCGTGTCCAAAGCTCTTTAAAAAAATCGATTTTTGAGTGTGAGCATTACACAGCTCATAAACTTTTAATGCATCTTCTTTTTGTTTTGGAATATAATTGAAAAGGAATTGTGCATCTGTTTTTGCTGCTATTAGATCTAAAATTTCAGCTAAATACTTAAAAGGGAATGTTTTAGAATCGGTGCTTCCCAATACAGAGATCATCAATAATAATTTACCATCAACAATTCCTGCTGAAGCTAAGCTTTCCTTGGCATTTGATCTTTCCTTTTCCGTTAAGTAAATCTTGGGCTTAATTTCCTTAGGAATGTTTTTTAGAATAGGTTCTAACATCCTTAAGCGCTTTTCTATCGCTGGTCCTGCGTTGGTTTGTGATGTGATATTTCTACTGAAATGATGGGTATGAAAGGGCTTTGTGTACCACTTTTTAAAAGAAACTCGAATACTTGCTCTGGAATATTTAGAGGTGATTGCAGATCCCAACTTAGCGTAAACATCTATCACAGCATCATATTTCTCCTTTTTCACCTCTTTCAGAAAAGAGGTGAATTGAATCGCTTTTTTGGTGTTTTCATCAAAATGAAGGATCTTATCTATAAACGGATTATGCTCCAGCACGGGTGTAGTATGGGCATAAACCAGATAATGTAATTCTGCATTGGGATATTCATTTCTAAGTGCTTCAAAGAGTATAGAAGATGTTAAGACATCTCCTATCATTTTCTGTTGAATCACTAATATTTTCATTGGGGAATTTTTTGAGGAAAACCTCTTTATTTAAACAGCTACATTATATTCTCTCAAAGCATCATTTAAAGACGTCTTTTTATTAGTGCTCTCTTTTCTTTTTCCGATGATTAATGCACATGGAACCTGAAATTCACCTGCAGGAAATTTCTTGGTATAGCTTCCCGGGATCACTACAGATCTGGAAGGAATATATCCTTTAATTTCTTTAGGTTCTGTTCCTGTAACATCTATGATCTTAGTGGAACCTGTAAGTACTACATTTGCTCCTAGAACAGCTTCTTTTTCTACTCTTATTCCTTCTACCACGATACAACGCGAACCAATAAAAGCATTGTCTTCAATAATCACCGGGGCTGCTTGTAGAGGTTCAAGAACTCCTCCAATTCCAACTCCACCGCTTAAATGAACAAACTTACCAATCTGAGCACAACTACCAACAGTTGCCCAAGTATCTACCATAGTTCCTTCATCTACATAAGCACCAATATTTACATAACTCGGCATTAAGATCACTCCACTAGAAATATAGGCACCATGTCTCGCAACCGCATTTGGTACTACACGAATTCCTTTTTCTTTATATCCTCTCTTAAGGGGCATTTTATCATGATATTCAAAAATCCCTGCTTCTAAAGTTTCCATTTTTTGAATAGGGAAGTAAAGCACAACCGCTTTTTTAACCCATTCATTAACCTGCCAACCCTTAGCTGTAGGCTCAGCGACTCTTAATTCTCCTTCATCCAAAAGATTGATCACTTTCCTAATGGCATTTATCGTGGATTCTTCTTTTAATAGCTCCCTGTTTTCCCAGGCTTCTGATATTTGAGTTTCTAATGATTGCATGGTATATAGTTTTTAGCAAATATAACTGCTTCACACCAATTTTTGGATGCATAGGGATATAAACCTTACCTTTGCTTAAAATTTACTATGGCAAGAATTTTAGCCTTGGATTATGGTACAAAACGTACGGGCATTGCAGTTTCTGATGAAATGAAAATTATAGCTTCAGGTCTCACTACTGTTGATACTAGAGAGTTAATGAAGTTTTTGGAATCTTATTTTCTTTCAGAAAATGTAGAATTAGTTCTTATAGGGGAACCTAAGCAAATGGATAATTCTGCTTCGCAAAGTGAAGTTGCAATTTTAGAATTTATCAAAAAGTTTACGCTGAAGTTTCCAGTGATGCAATTAAAAAGAGTGGACGAACGCTTTACATCAAAAATGGCAGTTAAAACCATGATAGATAGCGGACTAAAAAAGAAAAAACGACAAAATAAGGCCTTAGTAGACGAAATAAGCGCAACCATAATTTTACAGTCTTATTTATATTCTTAAAAATTCAATATCAAACTTTCAATATTTATTTTAAAATGATTTTACCCATTATAGCCTACGGAGATCCTGTGTTAAGGAAGAAGGGAATTGAGATCTCAGAAGATTATCCAAAATTAAAAGAATTTATTGCAAACATGTGGGAAACCATGTATGAGGCCGCCGGAGTTGGTTTAGCAGCACCGCAAGTAAATAAAGCTATTCGATTGTTTATAATAGATGCTTCACCATTTGCAGATGACGAAAATATTAGTGAAGAAGAAAATGCACAACTCGCAGAAATGAAAATGGTTTTTATCAATCCAAAGATCATTGCTGAAGAAGGGGAAGAGTGGGCATTCAATGAGGGTTGCTTAAGCATCCCAGATGTTAGGGAAGATGTTTTTAGAAAACCTAACATTACAATCGAATATTTGGATGAGAATTTTAAATCTTATACAAAGACATTCGAAGGAATAGGAGCAAGGGTAATTCAGCATGAATATGATCATATTGAAGGAATCTTGTTTACAGATAAACTATCCAGTCTAAAAAAACGTTTAATTAAAGGAAAATTGACAAATATCTCAAAAGGAAAAGTACATGCTGATTATAGAATGCATTTTCCACTTATGAAAAAAGGACGTTAATCCTTTTGATATTAAGAGCAGAGATGTGATATTTGTCAGCCAAAATTTATAACACAATATGGGTTTAGAAAAAATTTTATCAATTTCCGGAAAACCGGGATTATATGAGTTATCAGCACAGACTAGAGGTGGTTTTATCGCTAAATCTATTATAGATCAGAAAAAGATCGCAGTGAATGTGCGGCATAACGTAAGCTTATTAAGTGAGATCGCTATTTATACATATACTGAAGAAGTTCCTTTAGGCACTATTTTTCAGAAAATGTTTGAAAAGGAAGATGGAAAAGAAGCAATAAGCGCAAAAGCTTCAAAGAAAGAATTAGAAGCTTATTTTTCTGAAGTCTTACCAGATTACGATTCAGATAGAGTATATCAAAGCGATATTAAAAAAGTGATCCAATGGTATAATTTATTGATCAGTAATGGATTTAACGATTTTTCTGTAGAGGAGAAAGATAAAGATAAAGCAACTTCAGAAGAAAAAACTACTTCTGGCGAGGAGGAATAAATTACAGATTTAATCTTATAAAAAAGCAGCTTTAAATATTTTAAAGCTGCTTTTTTATGCTATTTATTGAAATATTTCTCTTCAGAAATAAATTCACAATTGTATTTTTACAAAAAGCATCATTATGAATACAAGACAAGATCAATTAAAAGCTATAGACAGACTTTTAACTATAATGGATGAGCTCCGGGCAGAATGTCCTTGGGATAAAAAACAAACTATGAAGTCTCTGCGGCATCTTACCATAGAGGAAGTATACGAGTTGGGCGATGCCATATTGGACAATGATTCTGAGGAAATAAAGAAAGAACTGGGCGATATTCTTTTGCATATTGTGTTTTATGCAAAGATTGGAAGCGAGAAAAGTGAGTTTGATATTGCTGACGTTACAAATAGTATCTGTGACAAGCTTATTGAACGGCATCCACATATTTATGGAGATGTAAAAGTAGCAAGTGAAGAAGAGGTAAAACAGAATTGGGAAAAACTAAAACTAAAAGAGGGTAAAAAAAGTGTTTTAGAAGGAGTTCCTGTTTCCTTGCCTTCCCTAGTAAAGGCAAGTAGAATTCAAGAGAAAGTAGCCGGTGTAGGATTCGATTGGGAAGAACCCCAACAGGTCTTTGAAAAACTAAAGGAAGAACTAGAGGAACTACAGTACGAGGTGGATGTAGCCGATAAAGATAAAATGGAGGCCGAATTTGGTGATGTGCTATTCTCTATGATCAATTATGCCAGATTCCTCAATATAAACCCGGAAAATGCTTTAGAACGTACTAATAAAAAGTTTATAAAACGTTTTCAGTATCTTGAAGGCAAAGCACATGAAAGAAATACGCCATTACGCGATATGAGTTTGGCAGAAATGGATGTTTTTTGGGAAGAAGCTAAGTCCCTTTAAAAATAGGCTTAAAAACAAAAAGGCGAAGTTTTGAAACTTCGCCTTTTTAATTATAAAATAATTTTCTGTTAATATAAAGACTTCACTTTTTGTAATTTCTCTTTCCAGATAATTAATTGCTCTTTATGCTCTGCGATATTCTTGTGAACTGCCTGGACTAGAGGATTATCGTTATCTACATTAGAAAAGAATTGTAAGTTGTTCTCTAACTGACGGATCTCTGCCTTTGTTTCTTCCACTTTTTTGCTCAAGAAATAATGCTCATTTCGCAATTTTTTCTCGTCATCGGAATCATTGATAGCCTGAATTTTGTTTTCATATTTCATCATCTCAGCCTTGGTATGATCTACATCCAATTTAGAGAATAATTGATCCAGGACTTTATTGAATTTCCCTTCAATAAAACGTTTATTATAAGGTACTTTTCCAATATTCTTCCATTCTTCTATAGCCGCTTTTATCTTAGGGAGATCTTTTTTCTTATCACCCTCAAATTCCATAGATTTTAAAGAATCTAACAACTCTTTTTTCTGATCGAATGCTTTAGATTCTTCCTCATTTTCTTCATTACTTGATTTATGAAGTTTGTCGAAAAAATGATTACAAGCAGCTTTAAACTGTTTCCAAACCTTATCACTATCCTTCCTAGGCACATGTCCAACCTTTTTCCAGTCGGTTTGTATCTTTTTCATCAAAGGCATAGTCGCCTTAAGATCTTCGTTATCCTTATTATCTTCTGCAATCTGAATTAGCTCTTTTTTCTTATTGAGATTTTCATATTGCTCCTTTTTCAAGGATTTATAATAGGCATTCTTATTACGATTAAATTGTCTTACTACTTGTTTAAAAGCACTCCAAGTGGCTTCATTCTTTTCTCTTGGAACTTTACCAGCATCAAAAAAGGATTGTCTTAAAACTTCTATCTCCTTTATTTTTTGTTGCCATTGGCTGTGAGAACTAAAATTGGTTTCTGCAATGGTCTTTAACTTTTCTATGATCTCTTGTTTTACCTCAAGATTTTTTTCAAATGACTTTTCTAGATCATCATAATAAGACTGCCTTAGATCATGAATCTTACGTGTAGCTTCACTAAAACGATCCCAAATATCATCTCTAAATTCTTTTGCAACAGGACCAAGTTCTTCCTTCCACATTTTGTGCAGCATTTGTAATTCCCTTAACGCACGATTGGTATCGGTTTCAAGAGTTAACTCTTCTGCACGGTCTATGATCTTTAATTTTTGTTCTAGATTATGTTTAAAATCCATATCTCTAAAATCCCTGTTGAGATGAAGGAAATCATAAAAATTCTCAACGTGGTGATGGTAAGTGTTCCAGACCGTATTGTATTTATCTCTTGGAACAGCACCCGCAGTACGCCATTTGTCCTGTAATTCCTTGAAATGTTTATAGGTTGTGTTTATATTTTCTTCTACTCCCAAAAGACCTTTCAGCTCCTCTATGATCTCTAACCTAAGATTTAGATTCTTATTAAGATCTTGTTTTAGCTGCTGATAATACTTGTTTCTTTTTTCTTTATAATCAAAATATATAGAATTGAACTCCTTTTTAACTGGTGTAGAATAATGGAAATCTATAATATTTCCACCATCGGCTAGAAATTCTTCTTTTTTCTCTTCTAATTCTTCATCGAACTTAGCATTGAACTCTGCTTTAATTTCTTCAACATGCTCCTTGATTGCCTGAATTTTCTGAGACTTTATAAGTTGCTCCAGTTCTGCTACTAAGGCCTCTTTTGTCATTGCATGAAAATCCTTCTTCTCAATTCCATGACGTTCTGTATTTGTTTCATCCTCGCTATCTTCGGCTACAGAATCTTCAAATTCAGATTGAACACTTTTCTTTTCTGTTGATACCGGAGTTTCTTCTTCTTCATCTTCCAGATCTTGATCTTTGCTAAGTTCGTGTTCTTTTTCTTTAGTTTCAGAGGACTTGCCAAGAGTTTCACTTTCATCTACCATTGCGTTCTCCAATTCGTACTTTTCCTTTTCTGAAGTAGTTTGTTCGGATTTGTCAGAATCTAAAAATGAATTTTCTTTGGATTCATCTTCTTTACTCTCCTTATTTTTATCTGAAGTAGTTTCTTCTCTAGCGGAAGTAATTATTTCAGAAGTGTTTTTATCTTCTTTAGGGAAGTCGTCATTCTTCATTTTTTCATTTTCTTGCTGAGACATATTTTTCAATGTTAAGGTTCGTCAAAATATTAATTGCTGAAAGATAACAACTCCGTAAAAACCTAACAAGGTTTTATATCATTTTATAGCTTGAGAGAATAGACGTGTTAAAATTTTTGATTCCATATTTTCCAAGCTTTTTCTGCCTGAGACTCTAACATAGCTAGTCCGTTTGTAACTTCCGCGTTTTGATTTAACGCAAGTTTCATCAAATTTGTATGTGAGGGATTATAAATTAAATCAAAAACTAAGTGTTTTGGAGTAAGGAATTGTGTTGGGATAGGTGGGTACTGCTCAATATTAGGAAAAGTTCCCAGCGGTGTACAGTTAATAATCAGCGTATATTCCTCTAAAATTGCTGGAGTTAATTCTGAATAAATAAAATTGTGAGAAGATTTATTTCTGGAAACATAGGTTGTCAAAACACCTAATTTTTTAAGTGCATAAGAAACTGCCTTAGAAGCACCTCCAGTTCCTAAGATCAATGCTTTGGTATGATGTGGTTTTAAATACGGTTTAAGAGCTTCAGAAAAACCAAAAAAATCGGTATTGTAGCCAATTAATGTTCCATCGGGCTTAATTTTAATTGTATTTACAGCTCCAATCTCTTTTGCAGTAGCGTCTATTTCATCTAAAAAAGGAATGATAGCCTCTTTGTATGGGATAGTGACATTGAAACCATTAATATCGGGATTGTCTCTAAGAAGCTTTGGGAATTCGGTTATCTCTGAGAGATCAAAGTTTTTATAAATTGCCTCGATCTTTTCAGAAGAAAATTTCTGATTAAAATATGTTTTGGAAAATGAATAATCTATATTCTTTCCAATGAGTCCAAAAATTTTCATACTGCTTTGTTTCTATTTTCATACCAACCCAAACCTAAGACGATAAAAACACCAATTATAATGAAAAAGATCGCAAGCCAGGTTTCTGAACTAGTAAATATTGGAAAATATCTGTCATAATTATCAAGTACTTTATTTCCATGAATATCTAGCCTGAAGTTGCCTTCAGCATTTAGCTTATAGACCTTTTCTTTCCAAGGCCAAACTACCCCTAAAGAGCCAGTGATAAACCCGATGATAACTGCATAGGTTTCTTTTTTATAACGTTTAAGAACGAAGCCTAATAGATGGGATAGCGAGACGAGTCCTGCTAAAGATCCTAAAGAAAAGACCACAAGTACCTGCAGTAAACGTATTCTTTGCGAATTATCTACAAAGGAGAAATCCATAAGTAATATATCTCCTATGGTATCATATAAGGCATTTACAGAATTTACCAGCAGTAACACGTAATTACCTAGAAGGATTAGAATAAAAGAGCCGGAGAGTCCTGGGAGTGTCATTCCCGAAACGCCAATTATTCCGCAAATAAAAACAAACCAAAGATTATCATTTTCTCTGGCAGGCTCCAAAAAACTGATTGCGATCCCTGCAACAACACCCATCATCATAAAGGTAATACTTCGTCTAGACCAGTTTTTGAATTCTTTACTTATGTAGTAAATGGATCCTATGATCATCCCAAAAAAGGAAGCCCAAACATAGAGCTCAAAATGAACAATTAAAAAGTCTAGCAACTGGGAAACACTAAAATAGCTTATCACCATTCCTAGTATTAGAAGACCTAGAAATTTCCCGTTTACGTAATGATAGAGACTTCTAAATCTGCCATTTATTAGCAGTTTAAAAGCTTTAAAATTGATTTTTTGAAGGGAATATATAAATTCTTCGTAAAAGCCGGCAACAAATGCTACAACTCCGCCAGAAACTCCGGGAACCTTATTTGCGGCTCCCATAGCTAAACCTTTAAGTACTAGAAATACTTTGTCACTAAAGGTCCTGGTTTGTTGCATTTTGAGCGATTGGTTTTTGGTTGGCTACGCGCTCTAAGATAAGAATTAAAGTAAATCCTGCAAGAATTAATGCAATAGCAGCAATTATATGTGATTCGCCTTGAAAATTAGTGGGCCATACGGACATATCCCTAATAACGATTGTTTTTTCACCTATTTGTTCAGATTCTAGAACTTCTTTCCAAGGCCATATTTTATTTAAGGAGCCAGCTATAAATCCTGTTAAAACAGCTAAAGTAATACTACTATAATGATCGAAAAGCCATTTTAAAACACGAGAAAAGGATAGAAGTCCTACGATAGCGCCTAAGGCAACTACACCAAGGGTTTTAAGCTCGAAATCGTGGGCAGCTTCTGTTATCGTTTTATAAGATCCTAAAAGCACCAATATAAAAGCTCCAGAGATACCTGGTAAAATCATAGCACAAACAGCAATGGAACCAGCCAAGAATAAAAACCAAAGACTAGTATTTGACCCCATAGGAGGTAAGGTTACAATGTAAACTGCAATTGCGGCACCTATTATTAAGGCTAGAACAATTTTAAAATTCCATTTAGGGATTTGTTTAGCTACATACCAGATACTTGCTAGAATAAGTCCGAAGAAAAAGGACCAGATCATAATTGGATGCGCTTCCAATAAATAATTGGTCAAACGCATTACGGTGAATATACTGATCAAAATTCCAGAGAGAAGAGCAACTATAAAAGAACCATTGGCTTCTTTCCACATCGCAACAATACCTTGCTCTTTCCAAGTTTTAATAAGGCCTAAATTAATACCACTAATGGTAGTAATTAGTTCCTGATAAAGGCCTGTAATAAATGCAATAGTTCCTCCAGACACTCCTGGCACAACATCTGCAGCACCCATTGCCATTCCTTTAAGAGTAATTGTAAGGTAATCTTTTAAGCTTCTTTGCATTTTTATATAATCAAGATCCTCGGGGCAAGCCCGTAAAAATATTCCCGATAGTTCGAGAAGAAAATACTTTTAAATTTCTAGGCATCCCGACCGCTATTGGGACACATAATTAAACCCTCATTGAGGGATTAAAAAATTATTTTCAAAAGTAATTAAAAAATTAGGACGTCTTTATGTAAGAATTGATAATTTCTTTCACGCTTTTTCTACTGAAGATCTGTGGGAAAAGTTCCTCTATGATAATGTAGTATTCAGAATCTAATTTAAGCCCGTTATTTAAATGGAAATATCCTTTGTCGCCTTCATTTAAATTAAAAAATAAGCCTGCCAATCGATATTCGATTTCTGCAGAATCAGGATAAAATTCTACTGCCTGCATTAAGTTTTGAATAGCAGTTTCGTACTCACCCAACCCAATAAGAATATCACACCTTCTTATCCAAGTTTCCAGCTCGTAATTACCAAGCTCAATAGTTTTTTGATACCCGCGTTCCGCTTCTTCAAAGAAACTAAGCCTGCTATTGATCTTTGCAAAACGCTTCCAATAAAGTACATTTTCCTCGTCAATATTAATTGCTTTATTAATATAATAAAGTGCTTTTTTATAATTCTTCTTCTTGAAATAAAAATCGGTAATTGCAATCCATCCTTTATCTAACAAAGGATCTTCATGAACGGTTTTGGAATAATTTTCCAAAGCATATTCGTCCATGCCTAATTTCTCAAAGCACTTACCTATTCTTAAGTAAGCAAAAGAGGTGGGATCATCTAGATCTAAAGTTATGTTGTAATTTTCTATTGCTTCATTATATCTACCTAATTTCTCTAAGACTTTTCCTTTTTCAAGGTAAGCCCCAATAAAATAATCATCGCTAATTATGGCGAAATCAAATGCCATTAAAGCCTTATCTAATTGTTTAAGGTCAAAATATTGCTTTCCAACTTGATGCCATGCAACTTCGCAATATGGATTCTTGTTAAGAAACGCATTTAGAAAATCTATAGATTCATTTTTTTGCTCCAGAAAATCGAAACAATACATTATATTATATAGCGCAGAATAATCTTCTTCATCTGCCTCCAAACATTGCATAAAGCTTTGCTTGGCATTTTCAAAATCTTCTAAGAATAAATATTCCATTCCTAATAAGGAATAAACATCTGCGGTATCTAGAGTTATTTCAAGGGCAAGTTCTAACATTTGGATCGCCTTTTTGTGATCATCTCTTTTGGAGAAAATATTGGCTTTCTGAATAAAAATCTCCTCATTGGAAGACTCCAAAGTATGTAGTTCGTTCAAGAGACCATCTGCTAAGTCTAATTTATCCTCAAATACAAGGATTTCAACTCTAAATAGTTTCAGATTCGTAGAAGTGGGGTGTTGGGCCAATCCTAATTTCACGGCTTTCTTGGCCAATGCAATCTTACCATTCTCTAAATAATGATGAATGATATCCTCAAATTCTTCTGAATCAAAAAACAACACATCGTTTGTTTTTAGCATAGATTCAAAACGGGTAAGTGAGAAATTGTTTTCTTCGTTATGACTTAATTGCATACACTGGGGATTACGTGATTTCTACAGTATTAAAGTTATAAAGATAACACTCATACTGCACGGGTATTTATATTGTTTTTAACAAAGTAATTAACAAGTTAGAATTGATTTTCAATTTCATTTAAAATGTCAATAATAATGCCACATCCTTCTTTAATTTCCTGATTATTAATTGTTAAGGGAGGAGTTATTCTAATGGCGGTTTTTTTAAATAAAAGCCAAAACAAAATTAGACCTTTCTCTTGTGCTTTCAAAATAATTGTAGTCGCCATTTCTTCTGAAGTGGTTATCACAGCCAGCATAAGTCCTATTCCACGGATTTCTTTAATAAGTGGGTGTACAAGAAGCTCTCTGAATAATTTTTCCTTCTGAAGAGCCTCTGCCATAAGGTCAGATTCTGTAATCTCCTGTAAAGTAGCTAATGCTGCTGCGGCAATTACAGGGTTACCTCCAAAAGTGGTGATATGTCCCAATTTCGGATTGTCCATTAGGGTATCCATCACTTTTTCTGAAGCAGTAAAGGCGCCAATAGGCAGCCCGCCACCCATGCCTTTTCCCATTACCAAGATATCTGGAACCATATTATAATGCTCAAATCCAAATAATTTACCGGTACGTCCAAAGCCTGGCTGGATCTCATCTAAGATCAACAATGTGCCAACTTGTTCACAGTGTGATTTTAGTTTTTGTAAGTAGTTATTTTTGGGAACTATAAATCCGGCACCTCCTTGGATAGTTTCTAGTATTACTGCTGCGGTGTTCTCTGTAATGCTTTTAAAATCTTCTCCAGCATTAAAATTTAGGAAGCTAACGTCTCCAATAAGGGGTCTAAAAGGAGCGACCCGCTCTTCAAAGCTCATTAAACTTAGGGAACCCATTGTGTTTCCATGATAGGCCATTCTTGCTGCAATTATTTCAGACCTTCCTGTAGATCTTCTAGCTAATTTTAAAGCACCTTCAATAGCTTCGGTTCCAGAATTAGTGAGATATGTTTTGCTTAAAGATTTTGGTAATTTCTTGGCGAGAAGTTTGGTTAAAGCAACGGCAGGGGATAAGGCATATTCACCATATACCATCACATGTAAATATTTTTCGGCTTGATCTTTAATAGCGTTTACCACACGAGGATGACAATGCCCTAAGCTGCATGCCGAAACTCCGGCTACAAAATCTAAATGCTTTTTTCCCTGTATTGAATAAATATAGGAGCCTTTAGCATGAGATATTTCCATAGCTAAGGGATGCGGAGTAGTTTGCGCTTGATATTTTAAAAAATCTTCTTTCAACTATCTTAAATTTTAGTAGTTCCTTTTCCAGATTTCTTCTTTTTCTCTAATTTTTTTTTCTTGTCTAATAAAAGAGAATCAATTTTTTTTATAGGAACTCCTAAACTATCAACTTTGGTGTCTTTTAGATCATCTGGAGTTAATCTGGAATTCTCATTCAATAAGGATGGTTCTCCGTTAGTTTCATCAAAGAAGTCCTCTTGCTCCTCGGGTAAGGGTATGCCTTTGATCTTCGTTAATTTTGGGGGTTCTTCGCCTTTAAATAGATCAGATTTTTCTAATAACTGTTCTTCTCCACGCCAATTAAAGCCGGGAAGTTCTCTTGCATTTGAGGGAAATTCTTCAGGGGGCGTAAGAGTACCGTCTACTTGTTTGTAATAATAGATGTCTCGAATTGTTTTATCTTCAAAAAGGATCTTTATAGAGCTAGACAATGTTTTATTAATTCCTAGCAATTCATTCTCCTCATTCCTGCTATAATAGATAGTTTCCGTATTTTTTATTATATCTACCTGATACAGCTCATTATTAACAAATAATCCAGTGAGTTCTTTTCCTTTTACTTGATTATAACCTTCTATACTATCTTTCTGAATAAGAAATGCATCATAAAAGACCTTGAGAGAATCAAGTTTTTCTGTTACAGGATTATTTAGAATATGAATGGTATCTCCAGTCATCTGGTTATTATCTGACCAAATTACTGGTGTTCGTTTTTTAGAAACAGACGTTGAAGGCACATTCCCAATATTTAAAAGCTTCGTGATTCCTTTTTTCTGATTCACATAAATAGAATCACTTTTTCCGCTAATATCACTTTTAAAGAGCTTAACATTGTAAAAACCTCTTACGATCCTGTTTTCTGGTTTTCCTGTGATCATTAGCGTGTCACTATGAATAAATATAGAATCCTTATCCTGAATTGTAGCAGCTAAAGCACGCTTGGTTATAAAGACAGAATCTTTTTCGCGATAGAATTCAGCATAATGACCAGTTATTAAACTATTATTTAAAGTATCGGTTACTTTAATATTGTTTGTGCCTGAAGCAAAACTTTTAGCTCGATTAAAATATAAGCTGTCTCCTTCAAGAACTCTGTTTTCATAATCTATTCTGGAATTTTTTACAAAATACCCAACATCCCCTCTGGTGTCATAAAATCCACGCTCACAATAAACAGTGCTTGTTTCACTTACTATAGTTGTTGGTCCATATAAATAAGCAGCACCACTATCTGAATAGAAATCCAATTGCTGAGAATTTATAGTGTATTTAGGGTTGGTTACTTTTACATCACTAAGGAATGAATACTTATCCTGATCCATATAATACCTACCAATTCTACTGGTAAGGACACTGGCAGTATCGCGAACAGTTCCGCCACTCCTGTAATAGGCTTGTTGTTTTACTCTATCAAAGAATAAAGTATCTGTTTCTATAGAAGATTGGGGTCGGCTCATTTTTACATTACCGCTCGCAAAGGCAAACTGAGTAGTTCCATTATACTCTGCATACTTACTTTGCATAGTAACAGTATCTCCCTGTTGCATCCTTACATTTCCATAGGCTTTAAAAAAATTTGCTTCATCATAGTGAATTGCCTGATCACACCATATCTCTATCCCTTCATGAATAAAATGAACCTGATTGGTCACTTTGCTCAAGATAATGGCACCGGGATATTTAACTTCATCTTTTAAAGTCCTGTCACTGGTGTAATCTATTTTTTTGGATGTTTGTGCATATAAGCTACCAATGGAGCAAAAACATAGCAATAAGGCAACTATATAATAGATGGATTTTTTCAAACTGGATAATTTAAATCAAAAGTAATGAAAACCCATATAATGATAGAGCTGGTTAATTAAAAATAAGTAAACTGAATATATTTGAGTGATTTTTAAAAATAAATATGCTTTAAACCAGTCTCAGAAGGGATGCCGAAAATTGTTGGAGAATGGCTAATACTCATAAACTTTTCTAAATTTTAACTATTATTAATAGTTATAAAATTGCTTTAAGAAAAAATTAACTCGCTGTTTAAATCCGAATTTGTCTTTCTCCCGTAAGTTTGGATATAATCTAGAAAACTTAATTATGAAAAGACCAGTTATCAAAGTGGAAGTTTCTACAGAAGCCCACTCAAAAAAAAGTAACTCGCGTAGACAATTCCTAAAAATGGGAAGTTTAGCAGTTGTTGGATCCAGCTTATTCTTATATGGATGTAATAATGACGACGACAGTTCAGGCCCTATTACTCCTCCACCTGGAGAAGCTTTTGACTTAGGTGCCGGGAATTTGGGAATTTTAAATTACGCCTATGCTCTTGAACAACTTGAAGCTGAATTTTACACTCAAGTAGTTGCAGGATCTTATTATACAGGCTTGGCCGATGGTTCAGCTGAAAAAACACTTCTTGAAGATGTTTGGTATCACGAAATAATACACCGTGAATTCTTTAAAACAGCTATTACAGCTGTTGCTCCAAATGATATATTACCAGATTTGGAATTTGATTTTAGCAGTGTTGATTTTAGCAGCCGTGCTTCTGTGCTTGGTACATCTTTAGTATTAGAAGATACAGGAGTATCTGCATATAATGGAGCAGGTCAGTTAATTGACGTGACTGCACCAATGGGCGGTACCTATTTATTGCTTGCAGGAAAAATTGTTTCTGTTGAAGCAAGACATGCTTCTGCATTCGCAGATTTAATAAACCCAGGTTCTGCAGATTTTGCTAGAGATGGCATCTTGGTGAACGAAGGGGGAACTGGACTGGCCTATGACAAAGCATTACCGCCAAGTGAGGTTCTTGCTGCAGTTGGAAACACAGGATTTGTTACAACTCCATTCACAGCAGATCAATTACCAACCTCATAATTAATTTATCAATTTAAAACGAAAAGAAATGAATTTATTAAAAATATTAGATAACCTTTCTAATGAAGAGCTTTTAAATACAAAAAGTTCTAGAAGAGGCTCTATCAGTCAATTTAAGAATACAAGTAAGAATATTGCTTTGGCATCTATTCCTTTTGCATTAGCCGCTACCAGTAGCAAAGCAAAAGCTGCAACTGCATCAATGTCTGCTGCAGCATTCCAAGCGACTCCAACAGAAGTGTTAAACTTTGCTTTAACTTTAGAATACTTGGAGCGTAATTACTACCAAATAGCAATGGATACCGATGGGCTTATCCCTGAGGCAGATCGTGCAGTTTTTGCACAAATATTAAAACATGAAACTTCTCACGTAGATTTTTTCAAAGCAGCTGTAGAAGGTTCAGGTGAAGAAGCTATTGCTGAGCCAACTTTTGATTTTACAGGTGCGCCAGGAGGTTTAGACTTAGATCCTTTTGGAGATTATCCAACCTTTATGGCGTTATCCCAAGGTTTTGAAGATACTGGTGTAAGAGCATTCAAAGGTCAGGCTGGAGCATTGGCAAACGATAATGCTTTATTGACTTTTGCTTTGCAAGTACACTCTGTAGAGGCAAGACATGCTTCCCAAGTACGTAGGATGAGAGGCCAGAAAGGTTGGGTAACCGGTGGTACCGCTGCCAGTAACGGTCTTCCAGATGTTTTTAACGCAATTTATGCAGGAGAAGCAAACACTGTACAAGGTGGTGTAGAGCTTGCTACACTGTTTCCTACTTTTGGAGGAGCTCCAGCCGTTCAGGAAGCTTTTGATGAACCATTAACTATGGATGAAGTACTTGCTATTGGTGGAATATTTATAGTTTCATAATTCTAGATTAATTTGAATTATGTTAAAATGCCTTTCAGAAATGAAAGGCATTTTTTTTGTTTAACATATTTTATAAAAAAATTACTGTATGTCCGCTTTTGTTCCAGTAAATAGTTTTTTATTAATTAATTACAGGTTGTTACCGTCATACTGAACTTGTTTCAGCATCTCAAATATGTGGTATAAGACCCTGAAACAAGTTCAGGGTGACGCGACCATTTCAGATAGGATAATTTGGTCACTGTACTCTAAACGGATATACAAAAAAATTATCTATGGATAGTTTGCTTTCTATCTGGTCCCACAGAAATTACAGAAATAGGAGTTTTTAATTCATTCTCCAAAAATTTCACATACTCCATAAATTCTTTAGGTAGTTCGGAAGCTTCTGTCATCTTAGTAAGATCTTCTTCCCAGCCTTTAAATTCTGTATATACAGGAGTAACATTTTCTGGCTCTATATTATAAGGTAAATGTGTAATTTCTTCTCCTTTATATTTATAAGAAGTACATATTTTTAAAATTTTAAAACCACTTAGTACATCCCCTTTCATCATGATTAGTTGGGTGATACCGTTTATTTGCACTGCATATTTTAGCGCAACAAGATCTAACCATCCACATCTTCTTGGACGCCCTGTTGTAGCTCCAAATTCATTTCCAACTCTTCCCATTCTTTCTCCATCTTCATCGAAAAGCTCAGTAGGGAAGGGGCCACTTCCAACTCTAGTAGTATATGCTTTAAAGATTCCAAAAGCATCTCCAATTTTGTTTGGAGCAACTCCTAGTCCTGTACAAGCTCCTGCTGCAGTTGTATTAGAAGATGTCACAAAAGGATAAGTACCAAAATCTATATCTAATAAAGATCCCTGAGCTCCTTCAGCTAAAATAGATTTTCCATTTTCTTGTGCTGTTTGTAAGTATTGCTCACTATCTATAAACTTCAAGGTTTTTAATAGTTCTACAGCCTTAAAGAATTCTGTTTCTAATTCGGCTAGATTATATTGTACATCTACATTATAGAAACTTATCATAGCTTCATGCTTGTCTGCCAATAATCTGTATTTTTCTTTCCAATTGTCCAGTTCAAGATCCCCAACACGAATCCCATTTCTTCCAGTCTTGTCCATATAAGTTGGTCCAATCCCTTTAAGTGTAGAGCCAATCTTGGCTTTTCCTTTAGAAGCTTCAGAAGCTGCATCTAGCAACCTATGAGTAGGAAGAATTAAGTGAGCTTTTCTTGAGATGTAAAGATTTTTTCTATAATCCGTTTTGAAAGCATCTAGATTTTCAAGTTCTTTTTTGAAAATAACAGGATCTATAACCACCCCATTTCCAACAAGATTTATGGTGTCTTTATGAAAAATTCCGGATGGAATCGTGTGAAGAACATGTTTTTGACCATCAAATTCCAAAGTGTGACCTGCATTTGGCCCTCCTTGAAATCTAGCGATTATGTCATATTTTTTGGTAAATACATCTACAATTTTACCTTTTCCTTCATCTCCCCATTGTAATCCGAGTAGTAAGTCTACTGCCATAAATATCTAATTAGTTGATTGTTTTTTTGTGCCGTAAAAGTATAAAGAATGTTTAGAAACTTCAATATTAAAAACTTCTTCTATTGTTTGTTTTATACTTTGAATTCTAGGATCGCAAAATTCTATTACTTCTCCTGTATCAGTTAAGATTATATGATCGTGTTGCCTATCAAAATAAGATTTTTCATACTGCGATTGATTTTGGCCGAATTGATGTCTTCTCACCAAACCGCAATCTAAAAGCAATTCTATAGTATTATATAAGGTGGCTCGACTCACTCTATATTTCTTATTTTTCATACTAATATAAAGCGACTCAATATCAAAATGCTCTTCATTATTATAGATCTCCTGTAAAATAGCAAAACGTTCCGGGGTTTTACGATGCCCTTTATCTTCCAAAAATTTGGTAAATACATTCTTTACTACAGCCTGATCGTTCTTATTTCCACTTTTCTTGCTCATAATATTGCTTCGTTTGCAAAGGTATTGGTTTATTCTCTTGACACCTTATCTATCCCACTTATTTTTTTAAGATGTTCTATTAGTGTGTCTAAGATCGAATTGTTTTTTACAATAACAGTTATTTTACCAGTAAATACACCATCTGCACTATCAAAATTAATACTTCGCATATTTACATTCATGCTTTTTGAAATTTCTTTAGTGATCTCACTAACCAATCCTAAATTATCTATTCCTCTTAAATTTATGATCGCCTTAAAATCTTGTTGTGACGAATCTATCCATTTTGCCTGAATAATTCGATAGGCATAATTACTTTGAAACTGAATGGCATTGGGGCAATCCTTTTTATGAACTTTTATTCCTTCACTAACAGTAATAAAACCGAACACCCGATCTCCGGGAATAGGGTTACAACAATTAGCTAATTTATAATCAAGAACCTCTTCTTCCTTACCAAATACTATCTGATCGTACTTGGAGGTGATTTCTTCTTTGTTAAGATCTTCTGCTACAGGTGCTTTTCTGATCTTATTTTTAAAGTAGCTCACAAAAGCATTGCTTCTATTGGCTGTAAATTCCTTTAAACTTTTGTTATCTATTTTCCCAATTCCAACTCTATAAAAGAGATCTAAGCTGGTTTTTAGTTTGAAGTGAATCACCAACTCATTGATCATACTCTCGTTAAAACTGAGTTTTTGGGATTTTAACTTCCTTGCAAGAACAGCTTTTCCTTCTTCTGCAAGTTCTTTTTTCTCTTCTCTTAACGAAGATTTTATCTTAGCTCTAGCTCTAGCGGTGCTTGCATAGTCTAACCAGTTAACATTTGGCTTTGCATTGTCTGAAGTGATGATTTCTATTTGATCGCCACTTTTTAATTCATGACTTAGCGGTACCAATTTGTTATTCACCTTCGCACCACGAGTATGTAGGCCTATGGCCGTATGTATGCTAAATGCAAAATCTAATGGCGTTGCTCCCTTTGGCAAAGATTTTAGATCTCCTTGTGGAGTAAATACAAAGATCTCCTTGGCGTATAAATTCAGTTTGAATTGCTCAACAAAATCTACAGCATTGGCTTCAGAATTTTCCAAAGCTTCCTGTAATCTGTTTAACCATTCTTCCATGGTCTTTTCTTCCTGCTCGACGCCTTGTTTGTACTTATAATGAGCCGCATAGCCTTTTTCGGCTATTTCATTCATTCGCTCACTTCTAATCTGGACTTCTACCCATCTTCCTTTAGGCCCCATTACAGTAATGTGCAAAGCTTCGTAACCGGTAGATTTAGGTGAAGAGATCCAATCCCGTAATCTTATAGGATTTGGTCTGAAATGATCTGTAACGATGGAATAAATTTTCCAGGCTAAGAACTTTTCATTTGCTATATCACCTTTATAGATTATACGAACGGCAAACTTATCGAAGACTTCATCAAAAGTAATATTTTGGGTCTTTATTTTTCTCCAGATAGAATAGATAGACTTTGGCCTTCCTTTAATAGTATACTCTAATTGCTCTTGGTTTAAAGAGTCTTTTATAACCTGTGTAAATGCATCAATATATGCGTCTTGCTCTTGTTTACTTTCTCTAATTTTCTGAAGAATATCATTGTAAACTTCAGGTTCAGTATATTTTAAACTGAGGTCTTCAAGTTCAGTTTTAATACTATACAAACCTATTCTGTGTGCAAGAGGCGCGTAAATATATAGTGTTTCTGAAGCTATTTTAACCTGTTTATCTGGTTTCATAGCATCCATAGTTTGCATATTATGCAACCTGTCTGCAATTTTAATGATGATTACTCTAACATCGTCGTTAAGTGTAAGCAACATTTTTCTGAAATTTTCTGCTTGTAGAGAAACATCTTTATCTTGTTGCTGCTGTAAATGCGAGATCTTGGTAAGACCGTCTACGATCAAAGCAACAGTTTTACCAAAAATCTTTTCAATTTCTTCTATAGAATAAGTGGTGTCTTCTACTACATCGTGCAATAATGCAGCAGCAATGGAGGTAGCATCCAATCCTATTTCTGAAGCTACTATTTTTGCAACCGCGATAGGATGAAATATGTAAGCCTCTCCAGATTTTCTACGCTGATCTTTATGCGCCTCTACAGAAGTATCAAATGCCAATCTAATTAAATTTTTATCTTCTTTCGATAGGGATCTGTAACTTATGCGTAACAATTCTTTATACTGGCGCGCAATTTCTTTATTTTCTTTTACTACTGCAGCTTCTGTCATAGCTTAAAATTACGATTAACATTGTAAAGAAACAACTACAAACTAAGAGCTTAAGTTTTTAATTCGCTGTAATAAGGTTGGGTGCGAATAATGCATAAAAACATAAGCTTTATGTGGGGTTAAGTTGCTTAAACTAGATTTGGATAATTTTTTAAGACTGGAAATCAATGATTCCGAATTATAAGTGTTTTTAGCAAAATCATCTGCCTGATATTCAAATTTTCGAGATAAATAATTCATTAATAAACCAGTAATTTCTGAAATAGGACTGTACAAAATCCCGAAAGCGATCAACCCAATATGAAAACTCGGATTTTCTACTCCTAAGGCTTGAGAGAGTAACTCATTTCCAACAAATATGGACAATACCCACAGAGTTAATCCTGTGGTTAATATGGAAGCCAGTAGATTTACAATTATATGCTTTTTCTTATAATGTCCTACTTCATGCGCCAAAACACTAACAATTTCTTCTTCGCTAAGATCATTAACCAGTGTATCATAAAGAGTGATCCTCTTTTCTTTACCAAAGCCAGAGAAATAGGCATTTGCCTTAGTGCTCCTCTTTGAGCCATCTATTATAAAAATATTATCTAACTGAAAACCTACTTCATGGGCATAGGCTTCAATTTTAGACCGAAGCGAACCATCTTGAAGTGGAGATTGTTTGTTGAAAAGTGGAACAATGAGCTTTGCATAAAACATATTGGTAAACACAATAAAAGCGGTAACCATGATCCAGGAATACCACCAAAAATCGGTGGAAGTTAATTGGTAGAACCATACTATCAATGCTAAAATTCCACCTCCAACGATGATCAGCAAACCCCAAGATTTCAATTTATCTAATACAAATAATTTCTTTGTGGTTTTATTAAATCCATATTTCTCCTCGATCACAAAGGTGCTGTAATAGGAAAAGGGAAGTGTGAGTATATCACTGGCAAACATGATTATCCCGAAGAAAATTAAGGCTTTATAAATAGGATTCTCAGTAAAACTACCAGCAACTTCATTTACATATGCAAAGCCTTCAAAGAAGAGAAAACCCAATAAAATGATCAATGAGAAAGCAGAAGAAACTACACCGAATCTATATACCTCTTTCTTGTAATTCTGAGATTTTCGATATTCTGCATCATCATATACATCTTCCAATTCTTTTGGGATTGGATCATTAAACCGACTTGCATTTAAAGAATCTAAAATTTTATCGATTATAAAATCGATTAAAATGATTGCAACAATTATATAAAATAAGATTTCAGCACTCACGTAGAATATTTTTTTGGAGAAAAAGATTAATATATGTGATATAATTGAATGAATAACGATAATTAGCATAAATGATGCTACTTTCAGTTTTACTAGAAAAAACCTCGTTGGCGTTTGGCTTCGAAAATTAAAATTCCAGCCGCTACAGATACATTCATGCTATCTATTTCTCCACTCATAGGAATAATGATGTTTTGAGTAGAATGATCTATCCATTCTTTGCTTAAGCCTGTTGCTTCAGTTCCAACAACTATTGCTGAAGAATTAGTAAAATCTATTTCAGAATAATTTTTTGAAGCTTGTAGTGCAGCAGTATAAATAGAGATCTTATGTTTCTTTAAAAAACTGATGATTTCTGAAGTAGTTCCAACTGCAATGTTATTTGTGAAAACACAACCTACACTAGATCTAATAATATTAGGATTAAAAAGATCGGTTTTGGGATTGGCAATGATTACAGCATCCATATTCGCAGCATCTGCAGTTCTTAAGAGCGCTCCAATATTCCCTGGTTTTTCAGGAGCTTCAGCAATCAACAATAATGGATTCTTGGAGTTTAGCTGAAGCGAATCCAGAGATAATTCTTTAGATCTAAATAAAGCCATCACCCCTTCTGTGCTACCACGATAAGCGATCTTTTCATAAACATCTTTAGAGAATTCAGTAATCAAGGGCTTGTTTTCAGTATTTGTGTTCAGTTCTCTCAAACCTTCAGCAGGAAATAAAGAATCACAAAAAAAGAATTCTTCGCAAATATACTTCCCCTTAAAGGCAAGCTGAATTTCCCTAAGTCCTTCTACAATAAAAACACCTTCTTTTTTTCTGTTTCTGGACTTTTCCTGAAGCTGAAGCAGTCTTTTAACAGCCGGATTCTGTGCGCTAGATATTTGTTTGATCATAGTGTAAAAATAAGTACTTATTGATAGTTACAAATCAAAAACCTCTGAAATTATCAGAGGTTTTTGATTAAAAATGAAAATAATTTAAATTCTGTCCCGATGTCTATTTGTCATCCCGACCTTAGGAGGGATCTCTTATTGAGTCGGATTTTGCTTCGTTGAGATTCTTCGCTCCACTGCGTTGCGCTCTGAGTGACAACCTTTTTCTAATTTCGAATATTCAGAAACGTTTTCAAAACTATTCTTTTTTCTGATTTTCATATTTTTCAGAATATCGGTGATATAATTCAGTTTGATGACTTTCTAAACTCAATTCTCTTCCCTTTATAAATGCTTTTGTCAACTTATTAGTTCTCATATCCAAGGCATCACCTTCACTAATAAAAAGAGTAGCATCTTTTCCTTTTTCTAAAGTTCCTAATCTATCATCTATTCCTAATATTTTCGCATTGTTTAAGGTGATCAATTTTAAGGCTTCTTCTTTGTCCATTCCACTTGCTGCAACGGTTCCTGCATAAAAAGGCAAGTTTCGGGTACTGGCTCTTTCCATTTGTCCGCTGCTTTCCAATCCTACTAAAATTCCTTTATCACTAAGTAGTTTTGCCAGTTTATAATTATAGTCATAATCCTCATCATCTTGGTTTGGAGTGCTGTGAGGACGTGAAGCTAAAACAGCTATATTTTCAGCTTTTATCTGATCTGCAACTTTTACAGCATCATAACCACCCACAATAACCATATCTTTTAAATTCTGATCTTTTTTAAACTGAATAGCATCTACAATTTCACGTTCTCCATCTACATGAACAAACACCTTTTTTCCATTGGTAAAAACAGTTTCCATAGATTTAAAAGGCAGGTTTTCTTGCTTTTGTTCTCCCGCCATATAAGCTCTGGAATTATTGAAGAATTGTGATAGTTTTAAAACGTCTTCAGCATACTTTTCATTTGGCTTCAAACCTCTTTCTTCACCTAACCACCATTTTCCTCGTTTAAAGCTATTCGGCCAATTAATATGTAATCCATTGTCTTTCTTTATTGCAGCGTCTTCCCAGTTCCAGGCATCAAACTGAACAATAGAAGAAGTCCCAGAAATAGTTCCTCCTCTTGGAACTATTTCTCCAATTAAAACTCCGTTTGGCCTCATACTTTCCACGATCTGACTTTCAGCATTATAGGCCACCAAACTTCTAATATGTGGCAACATCTCACCAATTTCATCTTCATCGTCTGTAGGTCTCAAAGACGCAATTTCTACTAGGCCGAGTGTAGTATTAGGTGCAATAAAGCCAGGATACACATGTTTCCCCTCAGCATTAATAATAGTTCCACGGTATTGCATTTTTGTAGTGGTAGCATCTAAAACCTGAGTTAAGATTCCATTTTCAAAAATTATAAGGCTGTTCTCTATAAGCTCTCCATTCCCAATATGCGCTGTAGCTCCAACTATAGTGATTGCTTCAGATTGTGAATCAGCAGGAGTTTGCTGTGCGTTTATTGAACTAGTAATTATTAAAATTCCCAGTATAAATAATATATTTAATCTTTTCATCTTTTTCAATATTAGTAAGTTTCCAAAGTGTCACAACCCATTTTTTGATCTTCTTTTTTGGTAGCAGCTTGTGTTTTTGCTCCCCCGTTCTTCGCGGATAGCATTTGTCCCGTTAGCATATTTTTTTGCTGAGCAATTTCTTTTCGAAGTTCCTTATCTTTTTCAATATCAAAATAAACCGTTCCTTCAATAAGTGTTTTTTCAGCTTTGCTGTAAATAGAAAGCGGATTTCCAGACCATAGAACTACATCTCCATCTTTGCCAGTTTCAATACTTCCAACGCGATTGTCGATATGCAATAATTTCGCAGGATTAAGAGTCACAAATTTCAAAGCTTCTTCTTCAGAAATCCCTCCATATTTTACACTTTTTGCAGCTTCTTGATTTAATCTTCTGCTCATTTCTCCATCATCACTATTAATAGCAACAGTAAGACCTGCATTATGCATTATTGCTGCGTTATAAGGAATAGCGTCTTTTACTTCGTATTTATAAGCCCACCAATCTGAGAACGTAGATGCTCCCGCACCATGTTCTTTCATTTTATCGGCAACCTTGTATCCTTCAAGAATATGTGTGAATGTGTTTATTCTGAAATCGAAAGCTTCGGCAACCTTCATAAGCATATTGATCTCACTTTGAACATACGAGTGACTACTTACAAAACGTTCGCCATTCAGAATTTCGATCAAGGTTTCCATTTCTATGTCTTTCCTGTAATTTCCGGTTTTCTTAGCTGCTTCATAATCTCTCGCCTGACTAAAATAATCTGTAAACACCTGTTCTACACCCATTCTTGTTTGTGGAAACCTGCTTTTACTATCCCAATTGGATTGTTTTACATTTTCCCCAAGCGCAAATTTTATGAATTTAGGGGAGTCTGGAAAGATCATATCTTTTGCATTTGAGCCCCATTTTAACTTCATGATCGCAGATCGCCCTCCTATAGGATTGGCCGAACCATGCAATAACTGAATTGAAGTAACACCACCGGCAAGATTTCTATAAATATTGATATCTGTAGGGTCTATAACATCTTCCATAGTTACTTCTGCTGAAGAGTTTTGCCCTGCTTCATTAATTGCCGAAGCGCCAATATGGGAATGTTCATCTATAATTCCGGTAGTTAAATGTTTCCCAGAAGCATCTATAACTTTTGCTTTTCCTGCGCTAAGATTTGCTCCGATTTCAGCGATTTTTCCGTCTTTTATTAAAACATCTGTCTTCTCCAAAATCCCTTTTTCGGTATTCGTCCAGACAGTTGCATTTTTAAATAAAATATCTTCTTGTTTTGGTACTTCCTTGAAACCGTATGCCATATTTGGATAGCTTAGGGACACAATTGGAAGAATACTGTCATTTTTATCTTCCTTCTTTTTGTCTTTTTCTTTTGATTTATCTAAAGATTTGGAGGCATTGAACGAAGTTTCTTGACCATTACTTAAAATAGCTCGGCCATTTATTTTATTAGTGTCATCAGTTACTTTTGCAACCAATCTTGTATATTCAGTTTTGGTTGAATCTGGCGACGACAATAATAATTGCATCCAGGTATCTGTATAAGATAACTTAGATTTGATCTTTGCATCTCCCAATTTCACTTCGGCTTTAGGAGAATTTGGTTTTCCTGTAATTTCCAGATCATACTTCTTTCCGTCTACTGCCAAAGAATATTTACCTTCAAGATTTACGGTATTCATGTTTTCTAAAACCACTTTTTGACCTTGTATCCAGTTCTCAAATAGTACCGTTTCTTTGTCAAAAACATCTCCTGAAGTAATTAAAAAATTCGCCCAGGCGCCTTGTTTTATTACCCCAAGTTTATTTTCTTCTCCTAGAAATTTTGCTGGAGTTGTAGTTAAAGCGGCAAGTGCTTTCTTTTTATCTAAGCCATAAGAAATAGCTTTTAAAAGGTTCTCCCTAAATTTCTTTTCATCTTTTAAATTTTGTGTTGTTAAGATAAAAGGGATATTGTTTTTGGCAAGCTGCATCAGGTTAGTTGGAGCCTGATTCCATCGCTTCATATCTTGCAAGCTCACGTTGCTTGCCATAAATGGATTTTCAAGATCATAAGCCTCGGGGAAATCCAAAGGAATAATAAATGTGGCGTTGGTATTCTTTACTTCAGCAATTCTTTCAAATTCATTTCCACTTCCAAAAATGAGATATTGGATCCCATATTCATCTCCAACTTTATCGGCTCTTAATTCATCTAATAAATTATCGGTCTTAAAAATCTGGGGTAAGGTTTTGTTTCTATTTAATGCTTCTAATGCCAGATCTTTGTTTGAAATATTCCCCTTTTCATACCATGCTGCATCTATATAGGTTTGTCTTAACAATGCCATAGCACCCATTATAGAAGTAGGATAGGATTGTATAGATTGTACACTTTTATCGAAGGAAAGAAAATTAGCCGATTTGTCTTTTAAAATACGATCTCCTTCAGAGCCTTCAGCATTTAAGCTTACCAACATTCCGGTTCCACGCATAATTCCATCAGCAAGATGAGTATTCACCGCTCCAAATCCGTTTTTCTGAAATTTTTCTGCTTCGGTCTTATCAAAGGTGAAAGACTCCAATGCATTTGTTTCGGGACGAATATGATCGTTCCAATAATAACCTTCACGGCTGGCATTATACTGTGGCTGTCCGTTCGCGCTTTCAGCTTTTGTTGGTTTTTTCATCCCAAAATCACTGTAGATCTCAATGAAAGATGGATAAACCTCTTTGCCTTTTAGGTCTATAACAATACTGTTTTTAGGGATTTCTATGCTTTTGCCAACAGCAGTTAATTTACCTTCTCTAACAGCGATCATCCCATTTTCGATAATTGTGTTAGGATCTACATGGATTTTCGCGTTTTTGAAAACGGTGTAATTTGTGTTTTTGGTATTTACACCATCGTTATTTGGAAAGTAATCTTGAGCATACAAGTTTAACCCAGAAAAAAAGACTAGGCATAAGAGTAGAAATTTAAATCTCATAAAATTAGTTGTTTAAAAGTAGTTTGCTTTTTAAAATTAGAAAGTGGAATTTAAGGATTATTTGTGGAATGATAAATTTGCTTAGAAAGCATTCTCCACATCGTCAAAATAGTTAACGAGTAATGCCACTACATAACTATAGCTTTTCATTCCTTCAGCTTGATTATTGGCTTTAAGAAAACCATTATAAGTAACTTGAAAAATAGGCTCAAAAGGATTTTTATGTGTTTCCCAGAAATCCCTGACTTCTTTATAATTAGCTAAAATACCGGGATGTATTGTTTTTAAAAGTTCATCTGCTTTTACCTGATCTCGAACATAAAGCTCGTTTAAGCAATAGCGCAGTGCAAAAGTAAAACCTGAATATTGAAAGTAAGGATCCGGATGATTCATTGTGGCCAAACAGGCAATAAAATTCGCTTCGTTTTCTTTAGCAAATCCTAGTTGATGACCTATTTCATGACTAGCAGTTGTGGGAATCTTATATTTTAAAATCTGAGTATTAACTTGCGCTTCGTTTGTAAGCGGATTCAAATATCCATTAAAACCCATATATGTTAACGGAATGCTATATAAGGAACGCTTCAAACTTTTTCCTTGGTAGGTTAATTTTGGAAAATCTTTTCCTAAACTTTCATAGCCTTCAATTGTTTTTCTGAAGAGTGCCGTCTTTTTAAATTTATAATCAACTTTAAGAGAATCATTATCAACTAAACCAGTATGTACCTGATTCGATTTTTTAATTAAGGTTTCTGTTAAAAGAACCAACTCTTCTGTAGTATAAGTGTTCTTGATCTTTAAGGTTCGGTGGAGTGGAAGTCTATAGTAATTGAAACCCCAAAAAAGATGAAAACAGGCATAGATAATAGAAAAAGTAGCAAGTAGGTCTAAAGACCATTTTCTATAACCTTTGAACTTAGTTTTAAATCGGATATATATCCATCGGAATATGGAGATAATGAAAAAAGTATATAAAAGATCTCCTAAAGAAAAAGGGAATATGCCAAGAGAGAATCGCATTATTTTAGCGATATAAGGATAGAGTCCTGTGCTGTACCAAGTTTCTATGAAATCTGGATACGCCGAAATTATTTTAATAGCAATAATTTGTATTGGCAATAAAATGGCTAAAATGAGGCTTGTTCTGTTTTTCACTTCCTAAATAAATTCTAATATGCTGCTAAAAATTTCGTGGTTTGTGAATTACCAATATCTTTGTGAATATACCAAATATTAATACTATGAATGAAGAAATAAGAGCACAAGAACCTAAAGTTTTGTGGAATAAATTCGCCGATCTTAATGAGGTTCCTAGACCGTCTAAAAAAGAGGAAAGGGTAATAGAGTTTATAAAAAGCTTTGGAAATAAACTCAAATTAGAAACGCTTGTAGATAAAGTTGGGAATGTGATAATTAAAAAACCGGCAACCGCAGGAATGGAGGATAGAAAAGCGGTGGTATTGCAGTCTCATTTAGATATGGTGCATCAGAAAAATAATGATACCAAATTCGATTTTGATACTCAGGGAATCGAAATGTATTTAGATGGCGATTGGGTAAGAGCAAGAGGAACTACATTAGGTGCAGATAACGGGTTAGGGGTTGCTACTATTATGGCGATACTAGAAAGTGATACAATAGAACATCCTGCTATCGAGGCTTTATTTACTATAGATGAAGAAACTGGAATGACGGGTGCTAAAGGTTTAGAACCAGGAATGTTGAAAGGAGATATCCTTTTAAATCTGGATACTGAAGAGGATGATGAAATAGGAATAGGTTGTGCAGGTGGAGTAGATGTAACTGCAACTAGGAAGTATACCCAAGAAGATGCTCCAGAAGATATGAGTGCCTTTAAGATCACGTTGAATGGTTTGCAGGGTGGACATTCTGGAATGGACATAATCAAAGGATTGGGAAATGCCAATAAATTGATGAATCGCTTGTTGTACAATGCTTCTGAAAATTTCGGAATTCGTATTGCTGAAATAAAAGGTGGGGGACTTAGAAATGCAATTCCCAGAGAAAGTGAAGCTGTAGTGTTAATAGATGATTTCCAGATCAAAGCTTTCGAGTCTGAATTAATGGAGGATTTTGAAGCTATTAAAACTGAATTCGCAAAGCTGGAACCAAATATGAAGTTAGACCTTGTTAAGGTAGAGACTTCAATGAAGGTTATGGATTCAGATACTCAGGAAACCATTTTAAACGCCATCTATGCCTTGCATAACGGAGTCTTTAGAATGAGCCCGGAGATTGAAGGTTTAGTAGAAACCTCCAATAATTTAGCAAAAGTTGAAATTAAAGAAGGAAATATCAACTTAAAATGTCTTACAAGATCTTCTGTAGAATCTTCTAAAGACGATCTTACAAATTCTTTAAGGGCTACTTTAGAGCTTGCAGGCTGTGAAGTTAATTTCTCTGGAGATTATCCAGGCTGGGCACCAAACAGAGATTCTGATATTTTAAAAGTATTAGATAATTTGTATACTAAATTATTCAATGAAAAAGCAGATGTGGCTGCATGTCATGCAGGATTAGAATGTGGAATAATTGGGAGTCATTATCCAGAAATGGATATGATCTCTTTTGGACCAACCATTAGAGGAGCGCATTCTCCAGATGAACGTGCTAGTATTACTTCTTCACAGAAATATTGGAAATTCGTTTTAGAGATCCTTAAAAATATTCCGAAGAAATAATTAGTAAGTACAGATGTCAGGTTGAGCCTGTCGAATCCTTTTTAAGCAAAGGGTTTGATTTCATATTTCGAAAAGCTCAATATGACAATTGTTTTTACCTGTCATTCTGAAAGTAGCGTAGCGAATTGAAGAATCTCAATGAAGTTCATAGTTTTGAATGAGATTCCTCCTTCGTCGGAATGACAAAAAATGTCATTCTGAAAGTAGCGTAGCGAATTGAAGAATCTCAATGAAGTTCATAGTTTTGAATGAGATTCCTCCTTCGTCGGAATGACAAAAAATGTCATTCTGAAAGTAGCGTAGCGAATTGAAGAACCTCAATGAAGTTCAAAGTTTTAAATGAGAATTCTCCTTTGTGGGAATGACAAAAAATGTCATTCTGAAAGTGGCGTAGAGAATTGAAGAACCTCAATAAAGTTCATAGCTTTAAATGAGATTCCTCCTTTGTGGGAATGACAAAAAATGTCATTCTGAAAGTAGCGTAGCGAATTGAAGAATCTCAGAGAAGTTTATAGTTTGCATTCAGATTCCTCCTTCGTCGGAATGACAAAAAATGTCATTCTGAAAGTAGCGTAGCGAATTGAAGAATCTCAGAGAAGTTTATAGTTGCATTCAGATTCCTCCTTCGTCGGAATGACAAAAAATGTCATTCCGAAAGTAGCATAGCGAATTGAAGAACCTCAATGAAGTTCATAGTTTTGAATGAGATTTCTCCTTCGTTGGAATGACAAAAAAATGTCATTCTGAAAGTAGCGTAGCGAATTGAAGAACCTCAATGAAGTTCATAGTTTTGAATGAGATTCCTCCTTCGTGGGAATGACAAAAAATGTCATTCTGAAAGTAGCGTAGCGAATTGAAGAATCTTAACGAAGTTCATAGCTTTAAATGAAATACCTCCTTTGTGGGAATGACAAAAAATGTCATTCTGAAAGTAGCGTAGCGAATTGAAGAACCTCAATGAAGTTCATAGTTTTGAATGAGATTCCTCCTTTGTGGGAATGACAAAAAATGTCATTCTGAAAGTAGCCTAGCGAATTGAAGAATCTCAACGAAGTTTATAGTTGCATTCAGATTCCTCCTTCGTCGGAATGACAAAAAATGTCATTCTGAAAGTAGCGTAGCGAATTGAAGAATCTCAGAGAAGTTTATAGTTTGCATTCAGATTCCTCCTTCGTCGGAATGACAAAAAATGTCATTCTGAAAGTAGCGTAGCGAATTGAAGAACCTCAATGAAGTTCAAAGTTTTAAATGAGAATTCTCCTTTGTGGGAATGACAACCTCAATTTGAGAATTGAACTAAAAAAAATCCCGCTCCATATTGGAAGCGGGATTTTTAATATTATGAAAATCAGAGTTTATTTCTGAATTTCTACTATTTCTATTTCAAAAATTAGATCAGTATTTGGAGGAATTACTCCGCCAGCTCCTCTTTCTCCATATCCTAAATGGGAGGGAATAAAAACCAATGCACGGTCTCCAACATTCATCGCAGTTATACCATCTCTAAATCCCGGTATCATAGGCGCATCTGGGCCATATTTTGTAGGCATTGGTTGGTATCCGCCTTGATCTCTTTTAGCAATATTGAGTGCTCCATTTTGTTCAGCAACTTCTTGCCAGCTGGTGTCAAATAAAGTACCATCCTCAAAATATCCAGCATAATTTACCATTACCATAGATCCTTCTGGAATTTTCACATCTTCTCCTTTTTCTAGATAATGAATTTTAATGCCACTTTCCAATTCTTTAGCTTCTTCTTTTAGAGCCATAAATTTTGAAGTGTTCTCTTTTTTCATTTCAGATCTAGCAGCTTCCACTTCTTCTTCTTTAACTTTAGCGTCTGCCAAATTAGATTCGAATGTTTTCGCAGCTTTAAAATCTTTAGCATCTTTTCCTTTTCGGATAATCTTTACGCTTTCTAAAACTACATCTTGTTCTGGCTTGTCACTGGCAACAGTCTTAACCATTCCGATACTGTCCACAACCGCTTGTCCTTCCATAACTTCACCAAAAATAGTATGTTTTCCGTCTAACCAAGGAGTGGGAGCCAAGGTGATAAAAAACTGACTTCCATTAGTGCCAGGTCCTGCATTGGCCATAGATAATGTTCCTTTTGAAGTATGACTTAAAGTATCTACTATTTCATCTGGGAATCTATAACCAGGATCTCCACTTCCTGTTCCGGTTGGATCTCCACCTTGGATCATAAAGTCTTTTATAACGCGGTGAAAAATTAGACCGTCGTAATATTTTTTACCTTTAGCTGTACTGTCTACCATTTTATGACTATCGCCTTCGGCTAAAGAAACAAAGTTGGCAACTGTTGTAGGTGTTGCTTTGAAATAAAGTTCGGCTATAAAAGAACCCTTATTAGTGTTGAATTCGGCATAAAGACCGTCTTTAAGGTCTGGATAATCCTCTTTACAACTTACTAGGCCAAGTAGAATGGCACAAACCAAAAGCATGCTTAATCTTTTCATATTAATTAATTATCAGATTTATTAGTATTTATTTCTTGGGTAATCGAATGTAATGTTACTTCTGTAATTATAGGGATATTGGTACCAATTCTATCTTTATCACCATAATAACCAAATGCTTTGTGAGAAGGGAAGATAAAAGTGACGGTTTCGCCTTCCTTCATAAGTTTTAAACCTTCTCTTAAACCTCCGAAAAGATTTTCCCTATCCATAGCATATCTTTTTGTGGGCATTTCCCCAACATCATAGATATAATTTCCATCCAAGGCTTTTATACTATAATCGAATCTAACAACATCACCATATTCCGGCATTTTAACAGTTAAAGAATCTGTAGATCTTTTGTTGTAGTAATACCAGAAACCATTACTGGAAGCTATATAATCTTGAGTAGAATCCTGTTGGATCATTTTGAGAATAATAGCTTCTTCTTTTGCAACCAGTTTTTTATTTCTTTGAATAGATTCATTGATAAATGAACCCGAATTTTGGGTGACAGGCCTTCTGGCTTCCGGGGATTTGCATCCAGTTACACCTAGTATTAATGCAGTTATATATAAAAGTTTTAGCTTCATAAACCTAAGTCTTCTTTATATTCTGGAAGCACGCTATTAAATTTAACAATGGTGTCTTCTAGAGAAATATCACTTTTTCCACCTGCAGCATTTATGTGACCTCCTCCTTGGAAATGAGCTCTGGCAAATTGATTTACATTGAAACTCCCTTTAGAACGGAAACTTATTTTAATGATACCATCTACTTTATGTTCTATAAATATGGCAGCAAAAATAATTCCTTCTAATGATAATCCATAATTCACAAAACCTTCAGTATCTCCTTTTCTGAAGTTGTTTTGATCTAATTCTTCCTGTGAAAGAGTGATGTAAGCAGTTCTTAATTCTTTATTTACTCTTAGGTTTTGAAGTGCTACACCCAATAACTTCAATCTGCTTTCAGAAGAAGTATCATAGATTTGCTGATGAATTTTGGCATTATCGGCTCCTCTTTTGATAAGATCTGCAATTACCTTGTGGGTTTCACTAGAAGTAGATCTAAATCTAAAAGACCCTGTATCTGTCATTATTCCAGTATACAAACAAGTAGCAATTTCTGGGGTGATACTTTTTACGGCTCTTAATTTGTCTATAAATTGATACACCATTTGGCAAGTAGAACTCATAGTAGCATCACTATAAGTGTGATGTGCGTATGTAGAAGGTTCTGGGTGGTGATCTATCATTATAAAGGTGGCTTCAGCTTCTATTAATGAATTCTGCATATCGCCAGTTCTTGAAAGATCGTTAAAATCTAAAGTGAAGATAATATCTGCATTAGAGATCAATGGTTTACAAAGCATATAATCCTTTTCAAAGATCATGATGTCTTCCTGTCCCGGCAGCCATTTTAGGAAATCTGGATAATCATTAGGAGCAATCACTGTAACATCGTGTCCTTTTCCTTTTAGGAAATGGTACATTGCTAGTGAAGATCCGATAGCATCTCCATCTGGTCCTTTATGCGGTACTATTACTATGTTGTTGGCCGTTGATAGGTCCGAGGTGATCTCTAAAATGCTTTGTTCAATCATATTTTAATTCCAATTAAAGCGCAATTACAGCAAAGGTGAAATATTCTATTCCAATTTCAAAAAAAAATCAAACTCGTTGAGAAATTTTCTGTTATAAAAACTGCTGATGCAAACTTTAAATTTGAGGGTGAAATTACAAAATATATATTTTATAAATTGATGATAATAGTGCTATTTAAAATTGTGATACAATAAAGAGATTAGTACATCTATTCCTTTTTCTTCACAATAAAAAGACCATTATCTATATCACTTAGTACGATGTTTCCACTTTCAAAAAAAGGATACACATTCCATGCTCCGTTGAAATCATTAGAATTAGTTAATGGGTAACTGTCAAAGAATCCTACTTGGCTTATGTTTTTGTTGTCAATATCTGAAATATCTAATACTCGCATTCCTCCGGTATAATTGGCCTGATAGAATAAATTGTCTTTCACATATCCATTATGATCTATAATGGGTAAGGAACCCGTGTAATTTGTATGTGATTTTGGGTTGTCTAAATCTGTGAAATCTAAAATAATTGTCTTGGTATTATTTCCAAATTTTAACTCATCTAACTCGTCTCCCACTAAAAAGAATTTCTGATCCTCTGTTAACCATCCTTGGTGTGTATATCCCACATTTTCATAAGTAATTGTAGAAATATTTTTAGGGTTGGATTTATCGGTAATATCTACGATAGCCACTTCATTTTCATTGCTTCCAATATAGATTTCCTTACCAATATAATCTGTATCGGGTCCATTATAAGTAACAACTTGTGCATCATGACTATATCCATCTAAGGCATAACCTCCCGCGAAGGTTGGATTTAATGGATTTTGAATATTAATAATATGTGGGCCACCAGCAAAAGTATCAGAGCCTACAACATAAGCGAAGCCAGAAGATTCGTTGATCACGATATTATGTGCATGATTAAATTCATTATAAGTAGCATCTGCTTGAAACGTAGCAGGGGCCTTAGCAACATTTCTTAGTCTAGTTAGGTCAAAGATCTGCAATCCGTGACCTTCAGACTCACTTACAACAAAGGCATGATTTTGATATACCTTGATGTCCCGATGCAAAGCGGGAGGTGTTTGAGAAACTAATTTCCCTAGATAAATGGGTTTTGTAGGATTGGATATATCTATAAATGCAGTACCATTTCCAAGCCCCATTAAAACATATTCTTTCCCTGTGCTAGGATCTGTCCATCCCCAGGAATCGTTTCCAGAGGTGGCATTAAATTCAGAAAGACTCATCCGTGCCATTAGATCATAATCCTTGCATGGATAGATTCCAGCCATTCCATTTTCACATGAGGCAGTTGGAATTAAAGGAGGCTCTATGATTTCTTCAGTTTCTTCTGATGGGATTGAGGAATCATCATTAGAGCATGAAAACAATAAAAAGCTGAGAAAGAAAATTAAAGTGTACTTTGTTAGGGAGACCTGATTTATTGGGGTTTTAATATTCATTTATTAAGGGTTTTTTAAAATTGTAAAAGTAAGTCTTCTTAAATATTAATGATAAAGGCATTAAGAGATTCCGCAAACCTAAGGTTTATAGATACATCAATAATAGTACCTTATCGAAGAAAACTATTAATACTGCACATATATTAAACACCATGGTTATGGAGAGATAAAAATCTATAATAATCATAAAAGAAAAAGATAATCTTGCATAAAGTGTTCAAATGCGTACTTTTGCAAAAATTTTAAAAACCATAACATGGCTAAGAATAGAACTTTTACAATGCTTAAACCCGATGCAGTTGAAAACGGAAACATCGGTGCGATCCTTGAACTTATTAATACTTCAGGATTTAGAATTGTTGCAATGAAATTAACTCAGATGTCTCGTAAAGATGCTGAAACTTTTTATGCTGTTCATAACGAACGTCCATTTTTTGGGGAATTAGTAGAATACATGACAAGAGGGCCTATTGTTGCTGCTGTATTGGAAAAAGATAATGCTGTAGAAGATTTTAGAACTTTAATTGGAGCTACAAATCCAGCTGAAGCTGCAGAAGGAACTATCCGTAAGAAATATGCTGCTTCTATTGGAGAAAATGCAGTTCATGGAAGTGATAGCGATGAGAATGCTTCTATAGAAGCTGGTTTTCACTTTTCTGGAAGAGAATTATTCTAGAACTTTTTAGATAGAATTTAAAAAGCCATTTCATTTCTGAAATGGCTTTTTTTGTTTCTATTGTCTAAATTATTCGGAAACTAGTTTTAACGAGTTAATTTTGTTGGATTCGTAATACTGAACTTCTTTCAGTATCTTCTTAACTTAACGATGAGACCTTTGAACTAGTTATCAATAAGCGAATTACGTTGGTTTGCCTTCGAACTCAACCATGCTGGTTATCGTACTTGACGCGGGGTAATGACATGGACTTGTCGACTTAGTCGTTTTATTACTTGGTCTCTAAAAAATCACCTTTTACTCGATTGTCTATTATTTTTATTTGCGATAACCGATGTTTGCAACTGGCTTTATTCTATCCTTTTAATTTTGGTTGGATTTTGTCGAGTATCAAAAACGTCGTTAACCTCAATTTTACTCTCAAGTTTATTTATCCAATAAATTATTTTATAGCTTTTGTAAATTAAATATCTAAATTGTTGTTCCCTGTTTTTGAGTAATTCCTCAATTTGCCCAATTTCAGGTTGTTTTTCGAGCTGTAGTGCTTCGTTATAGATTCCGTCCGTAAGTTTCTTGGCAACATTATAGCTTACTTTTTTTTGGTAGTGCTCAAAAATTTTTTCAAGTTCTCGTTCAGAAAACTCAGTCCAATAAACCTCTAACGCCATTTTTCCATTTTGGCTTTTAAATCACTTGCTTTGATTAATCTCCCATTTTTGGAATCCTCCATTGATTCATCAATTCGTTCGTTAAACTCTTCAATAGTCATAGGTTGAGAACCCTTTTCATCAGAACTTTTGTTTTCTTTTCGTAAAACTTTTTCAAGGCGATTTATAACGTCTTCACTTTGAATTTTTAAAAATTCTTGTATAAATTCGATTTTTCTGGCTTCAATATCCATTTTTACGATTTTTATCAAATATACGAATTAAAGTTCAGAGGAGATCCCTCCTCAGGTCGGTATAGCAAGGATGTAATGGATTTATGGGCTCAAAGTGGAGATGGGAAATATGTCTTCAAATATTTTTAAAGTATCCAATAACGGTAGTTATTTGAATAGGTTGACCTACTTCAAACTTATCTAAGCACCAGCTTGGTGATCAATTCTTTTTTAAGAGCTTCATTCAAGTTCTTAATGATCTTCTCTTTTCCGTAACTCAACTCTTCCCGCAATACAGAAGAACTAAGCTGAATAAATAACGTGCTGCCCTCTAGCTTTATGGCCGTGGTATACTTTACAATTGCAGGTCCCATTTGGTCATTCCAAACATCTTTTACGTTTACTTTATCTAATCCTTTCTGAAGCTTATTTGAAGAGACAAAACTTTCTAATGCCTCACTCAACTTCATATTCTCATTCATTCTCTTTTTCATCCAGATCTAATTTTAAAGGTTTATACCTTTTGTAATGGTATATAAATCCTCGCTCATTTTTTAAACTAAGTTCGTCTTCTTTGGAAGCTACAATAATTTCTTTCCAATTATTAAAAGGGGTAGAATAATATAGTGCCACTTTTTCATCTACAATTTTCACTTTTATGTCTTCCGGATCTCCGGCCGGGATATAAGTACCATCAAATTGTGGTTTCACTTTTATTCTGAATCCTACGCTATCAACGATTTCTATATAATCCACTATTTCATTGATCTTAAAATCCCGAACTGAATCCTTTGTGAATTCAACTTTTTCGATTCCCCAATACCCATTAATATGTTCTAAATGATCTTCAGGTTTATTATTGCAACTGCTCAAAATGATCATTAGAATTAATACCATACAAATTCTCATCATAGTTTGAATATTTTAAAGGTTTGGTTACTTTCTATCATCACTTTTTCGGTTCTGTCTGTATGCGTATCGCTAATAAAGATTTGTCCCAGTTCATCCTTAGCAACTAGAGTTATAATATGAGCAACGCGTTGTTCATCTAACTTATCGAAAATATCATCTAATAATAGTATCGGGTTTACCTTACTCACTTTTTTAATAAAGTCGAATTGCGCCAACTTTAATGCAATAAGAAAGGATTTTTGTTGGCCCTGAGAACCAAATTTTTTAATAGGGTGCCCATCTATCTCAAAACTAAGATCATCTTTATGCAAACCTACACTGGTGTATTGAAGGAGCATGTCTTTTTGAAGATTATCTTCCAACAAAGCTGAAATAGATCTTTCAAATAATTGGCTCTTATATTCCAGGCTTACTTCCTCCTGATTGTTAGCAATTTCTGAATAGCGCTTATTGAAGATCGGGATAAATTCATTTAAAAATGCCTTTCGCTTTTCAAAAATGATATTTCCAAACTCTGTAAGTTGCGCATTATAAATCTCCAAGGTGTCCCTATCGAATTTCGCATTTGCAGCAAAATATTTTAAGAGTGCATTTCTCTGGGCGAGCACTTTTCCATAGGAGATCAATGAATTTAAATAAAGCTGATCGCTTTGGGAGATCACACCATCCATAAATTTTCTTCGGGTATCGCTGCCTTCAATAATAAGGTCGCGATCGCCAGGTGAGATCATTACGGCAGGAATAAAACCTATATGTTCACTAAATTTCTCGTATGGTTTATTATTTCTTTTGATCACCTTTTTTTGCCCACGCTTTGCGCTTACCAAAATATGTTCCTCTCGATCATTTTTTTCTAAGGAGCCTTCAATAACAAAGAAGTCGGCGTCGTGGTTGATGTTTTGACTGGTAATTGGGTTGAAATAACTCTTCCCAAAAGATAGATGATAGATACTATCCAAAATATTGGTTTTTCCAACGCCATTTCTACCTACAAAACAATTTATTTTGCAGTCGAAATCAAAACTGGAGGAATCTAAATTTTTATAATTGACTAGGGAAAGCGTTTTTAGATACATAAAATGCTGGTATTCAGCTTAATAATTATTAATTATATTTTTATAAAGGTAATAGAAACACACAGAAAGTATTAAAAAATAAGAAATAATTTCTCTTTCAAATAAGAATAAAAATTTTATTTTTGTGACTCATTAAACCAATTTTATGGCTACATACAAGAAAAAAAGTTCTAACCCGTCTACTAAGGAAGAAAGAAAGAATCAAGTAGAGGAGGAATCTACAACCGCAGAAGTTTTCAACACCTTAGATGAAGGTGCTGGTAGAACAGAAGAGTGGGTTGCAAAAAATCAAAAATGGATCTATATTATTGTAGGATTGGCAGCTGTTGTTGCTTTAGGATATTTAGGATGGCAACGTTTTATTCAAGAGCCTAAAGAATTAGAAGCTTCTAATGAAATGTTTCAAGCTCAACAATATTTTGACACTGCTTTAGCTGGAACAGGCGCAGAGAGTGATTCTTTATATACTATGGCATTAAATGGTGGTGAAGGAAAATATGGTTTCCTTGATATCATAGATAACTACGGAAGCACAAATGCAGGAAATCTTGCACATTACTATGCTGGGTTTGCATATTTGAACACCAATAAGTATCAGGAAGCTATAGATCATTTAGAAGATTTTGATGGTGACGATGAGATCTTATCTGCTTTAGCAGTTGGTGGTATGGGAGATGCATTTCTTCAATTAGAACAGCCTGAAGAAGCTTTAAATTATTACGAGAAGGCTGCAACAATGCGTTCTAACGAATTTACTACGCCTAGATTTTTACTAAAAGCTGCTACCACTGCTATCCAGTTGGGTAAAGGTGAAAAAGCTGCTGAATATTTAAATAGAATTAAAGACGAATTTGCAACCACTCCAGAAGCAAATCAAGTAGCTATCTATTTAGGTAAGGCGGAAGCAATGAACTAAATATTTTCTATGGCAACACAAGGAAAAAATCTTAGCGAATACGATAAAAGCCAAATGCCGGAAGCTAAGAACTTCCGGTTTGGTCTTGTTGTAGCCGAATGGAATGAAAATATTACCGAAGGACTTTTTAAAGGTGCCTTCGATACCTTGAAGGAAAATGGAGTGATTAACGAAAACATTGTTCGTTGGGATGTTCCAGGAAGCTTCGAGCTTATTTATGGTTGTAAAAAAATGCAGCAAAGCTACGATATGCTGGATGCTATTATTGCCATTGGAAGTGTGATTGAAGGAGAAACCAAACACTTCGATTTTGTATGCCAAGGAGTAACTCAGGGCATCAAAGATCTAAATATTCAGAATGACATCCCTGTAATTTTTTGTGTATTAACAGATCAAAACATGCAACAAGCTATAGATCGCTCCGGAGGTAAATTTGGAAATAAAGGTTCTGAAGCTGCAGTAACAGCCATTAAAATGGCACAATTGAGAATAGACGCCAAGTTTTAAAACATAGATCTTTCGGCATTATTCTTGTTCTTTTCTTTTTGCTTGAACAAGCTTTCTTTTCTCTCGCTTTTTAAGTAAATTTGAAGTTCTATTAAGAAACACCGAGTATTTTGAAATTCAGTCTCTATAAATCCAAGAAGAACACCCGCTATAATTACACTCCTCGTTATTATAAAGGAAAAGACACAGGGAATATTTACGACTTCGATTCCAAATTCAACAAATATAAAAACACCACAAATTCTAATGATTTCGGCGCACAATGGGCAGATGCAAGAAGTTCCAGTAGAACCAGAGGTAATCGCGAGATTAATAAGCGCGTGATCTACATTATTATCGTTTTGATATTAATTTTCTTATGGATCATAGATTTTGATTTATCCATCTTTTCGAATTAATTTTCCATGACCGATGTTATTCATCTACTGCCAGACCATGTGGCTAATCAAATTGCTGCTGGGGAAGTAGTTCAAAGGCCTGCTTCTGTTATTAAGGAATTGCTGGAAAATGCAATAGACGCAAAAGCTTCTACAATTCAGGTATATATCAAGGAAGCTGGGAAGATCCTTATTAGTGTGATAGACGATGGTTCCGGGATGAGCATCACCGATTCCAGATTAAGTTTCGAGCGCCACGCCACTTCAAAAATTAAAACAGCTGAAGATCTTTTTCAACTTCAAACCAAAGGATTTAGGGGAGAGGCATTAGCATCTATAGCTGCAATTGCACATGTGGAACTAAAAACCAGAAGAGAGGAAGATGAAGTTGGAACTTGCATAAAAATTGAAGGCAGCGAAATCTCTTCTCAAGAGGTTTGTGTAACTGCGAAAGGAACTTCTATAAGTGTTAAGAATTTATTTTATAATATTCCTGCCAGAAGAAATTTCTTGAAGTCAGATACTGTAGAAACCCGTCATATCATAGATGAATTTCAACGTGTAGCATTGGCGCATCCTGGAATTTCATTTTCGTTAGTCCATAATGTCGGGGAATTATTCAATCTTCCCGCTTCTAATTACAGGCAACGTATTACTAATATTTTAGGAGGAAAGTCCAATGAAAAATTGGTTCCTGTAAACGAAGAGACAGAAATTTTGAAAATTTCCGGTTTCGTTGGGAAACCAGAATATGCAAAGCGTACCAGAGGAGAACAATTCTTTTTTGTGAACGATAGGTTTATTAAAAGCCCTTATTTAAATCATGCGGTAAGTGCTGCTTTTGAAGGACTCTTGAAGGACAGAGCTTATCCTAGCTACTTTTTATACCTTCAGGTAGATCCTAAGAGTATAGATATCAATATTCATCCAACCAAAACTGAAATTAAGTTCGACGATGAGCATGCGTTATATGCCATTTTGAGAAGTGCAATTAAACATAGTTTAGGACAATTTAATGTTGCCCCTGTGTTGGATTTTGAAAGAGATCCCAATCTGGATACGCCATATAATTATGAAAATAAACGGGCTTCAACTCCTCAAGTAGAAGTAGATAGGAGTTTTAATCCATTTAAAAATGAAGCTCTAACTTCTTCTAACTTTAAAAGTAATTTTAAAAAGGAATCCTCTAGTTGGGAAGGTCTTTACACCGGCCTACAATCTGAAACCATTGGAAACGACGATGTAGATGTTCGCCAAATAGAATTTGAAAGTGAGGAGGTAACAGGGAATCTTTTTGGAGCGCCCAAAACTGAGGAAGCACAAAGTTCTACTTTTCAGTTAAATAAGAAATTTATTATTAGTACGCTTAAAAATGGAATGTTGGTAATAGATCAACATAGAGCGCATACTAGAATTTTATACGAAGAACTATTAAAGAGTATAACAGTTTCAGCAGCTGTGAGTCAGCAGTTATTATTTCCATTAGTGCTTCAGTTTAATCAACAGGAAACTGAATTATTAAAAGGCATTAAAGATTCGCTGGAACAAACCGGATTTATATTTTCAGAAATAACATCTAAATCTGCAGAAATTATAGGGATTCCAACTTCTATTTCAGAAAGTGAAGTAGAAATGTTACTGGAACAACTTCTGGTAGATTTTCAGAATGAAGTACCAGAAAACAATTTTTCTCATACAGATCTGCTTGCCAAATCTTTAGCGAAGAGTATGGCGGTAAAGTCTGGGAATTTGTTAAATTTTACAGAACAACAGCATATTGTTAATGGTTTATTTGCTTGTAAAGAGCCGAGTTTAACCCCGTTTAACAAACCTGTTTTTATTACCTTGCCAGTGGAAGAACTGGAAAAAAAATTCATGTAAATGGGAAGAATTACAGATACCGTTAAAATACTTATTATCATAAATGCCATATTTTTTGTTGGCACTATGTTCATCGGAGATTATACTTATAAATTGTTTTCCCTTTGGTTCTTTCAAAATGAAAATTTTGGAGTTTGGCAGGTTGTTACTCACATGTTCATGCATGGTGGGTTTATGCATATCCTTTTTAATATGTACGCATTATGGGCTTTTGGAGGTCCTATAGAGGAAATGTTAGGGAAGAATAAATTTATATTCTTTTACTTTTCTTGCGGGATCGGAGCAGCAATAATACACTCGTTAGTTAATTATTTTCATGTAGAATCTGGTTATAATGCATTAGTGGATGCGGGAATGAATCCCATGGACATTCAGCAATTATTGGAAACCGGGCAGTATAATACCTCTATATTAGGTAGTGTTTCTAAAGACACCTTAGAAAGTATGTTTACGGCCTATAATACTCCGGCAGTTGGAGCTTCTGGAGCAATTTATGGAGTTTTAGTCGCTTTTGGTATGTTATTTCCAAATGTTGAATTATTTTTACTATTCGTACCAGTTCCTATCAAAGCAAAGATATTTATCCCTATATTAATTGCAATAGATCTATTCTCCGGGGTTACCGGGTACTCCTTGTTTGGTGGAGGAATAGCTCATTTTGCACACGTAGGTGGAGCCCTATTTGGGTTTATTATGATGTGGTATTGGAAAAAGAATCAATTCGAACAAAATAGGTGGGATTAATGGGGCCAGCAGATAAATTCAGATATAAATTACAAACAGCAACAGTGGTTGAAAAACTGATTGCGATAAATGTGTTGGTATTTATCCTTTTTTTTCTGCTCAAAACCATCGCTTTTCTTTTTAACCTTCCTTCCAATTTTATAACTGAGTGGTTGGTTTTTCCAAAAGAGCTAGGAGAATTTATTTTTAAACCCTGGTCTATAATTACTTATTCTTTTTTGCATTCAGGAATCTGGCACCTTCTCTCTAACATGCTTATTCTTTATTATGCAGGTATATATTTCCTGAATTATTTCTCCTCAAAAAAACTGCTTACTTTTTATTTCCTTGGAGTTATAATTGGTGCTTTGGTTTATATGTTGAGCTATAACCTATTTCCTGCCTTTGAAGCTACAGGTAAATCTTATTTGGTAGGAGCTTCTGCTGGAGTGATGTCTGTTTTGGTTGGAGTAGCAACAAAGGTCCCGAATATGAGGATCAGGTTGATGTTCATAGGATCTATAAAGTTCTGGTATATCGCTGCTTTTCTGGTAGTGATAGATATTATCCAAATTCCATTTGGTAATGCGGGTGGGCACTTTGCGCATTTAGGAGGTGCTTTCTTTGGATATATATATACCAAGCAATTAGCAATGGGAAATGATATAGGAAGTGGCTTCGAGAAATTGATCAATTGGTTTGTTTCCTTATTCGATTCTTCACAAAAGTCTAAACCCATAATGAAAACTGTTTATAAGAAGGAAGGCGCAAGCCCTTATAAAACAAAAGTTCCAATCATCAATAAAGATGAACAACAACAAAAAATTGATGCTATTCTAGATAAGATCAGTACCAGTGGGTATGATAGTTTAACTAAGCAGGAGAAAGATTTCTTGTTTCATGCCGGTAAAGACAAATAAATGAAGAAATTAGGCTTGTTGGATAAATTGATATTTATCCTGAACTCTATTATGGCGTTCGCGCTATTGCTCTCTTACCTTCTACCATACGTGCCTCCAAAATCATTTCCTTTACTTTCTGTACTCAGCTTAGGGGTGCCATTGCTAATTCTTTTTAATTTCATTTTTTTGCTCTTTTGGGCAATTCGTTTTAAAAGACAGCTATTGCTTTCTTTGATAGTTTTATTGCTAGGCTATAATTATGTACTTTCCTGGATCCAATTTTCGAGTGAGCCAGAAACTAAAGGAGAAAACAGTATCTCCTTGATGAGTTATAATGTGCGGATGTTCAATGCCTATAAATGGGTAGAAGATGATAAGATCCCAGAAAAGATCACCAGTTTTATTGCTGAAAAAGATCCAGATATCTTAGCGACGCAAGAACATTTCGTTGGAGTTTCCGGAATGGTGAAAAGCTATCCTTATAAATTTATAAAGCTGAAAGATGGTGGCTCAGAATTTGGCTCCGCAATCTTTTCAAAATATCCTATTATTAATACCCATTCCGTAGATTTTCCTGAAGACGGAAATAATAATGCGATCTTTGTAGATGTTGTTAAGAATGAAGATACGCTGCGTATTTTTAATGTTCATTTTCAATCCCTAAATATAAAACCAGGAATAAACGATCTGCAAAAAGAGGATTCTAAAAAGCTATTTGGAAGAATAGCTTATGGCTTTAAGCTTCAGCAAAAACAAGCAGAAATGATGATGGCCGAAGTGGAGAAATCTCCTTACAAGACCTTGATCTTAGGAGATTTTAATAACACCGCATTCTCTTATATATACAAACTGGTTAAGGGTGATAGATTTAAAGATGCTTTTCAGGAAGAGGGTAGTGGCTTTGGGAAGACCTTCAACTTAAGTTATTTTCCACTCCGAATTGATTTTATGATGATAGATGAAGGCTTAACAATACAGACTTTTGAGGTGTTTCCGGTGAAATTATCAGATCATTATCCAATATTTTCAACTATAAGCTGGTAATAAACTACATAGCTTTTAGAAATTCTACAGCATTTGGTCCCTCATTAAAGAGGAGGTCTAAGATACAGAGGTTGGATATGAAGCCATGTTTTTCTTGAAACACCTGTATGTATTCTGGTAATGTTATTCTGTTTTTAGCATTGATCAAATTCCGATGATCAGCGATATTCTCTGGTTGTTTCTTATATTCAGAAGTGTAGTCAAAATCCAGATCTAATTGAAGGCATTCCAATACGGTTTCAAAACAATCCCGATTAAACTCAAATAGTGTTAGATATTCTTTTTTAAATAATGGGATAAGTTCATCTTCATAAAATTCAAAAAAGGGAGAGGTTTGGTAAGCAGATTTCAGAGATTTCCAATGCACACTTTGCCATTTGTCATCATTGTCTATTTTAACCTCGCTATATTTTTGATGAACCTTAACCTTGGTTTTTGGTAAATGTTTTATAGGAATATTCAAGCTTAACTTTCCGTTCGCGCCATAAATATACATCCGGTTGCGATAAGTTTGTTTCTGAAAATTATCTTCCTTCTCTACCCAAACTTTGGTCACATTTACTGATTCCTTATACTGAGATATAGGTCCAAAATAGGGGAGACTTACTAAGATTTCTTTCATGAGGTTTAAATTAACTCACTATGACTCTCTTTTCTTTTTAAAGAAATTATATCCAAATAATATAACTAACCCAATCAAGAAATATGGTAAATAGGAGGTAGGCTCTTTGTCTCCGCTTACAGTGGTAAATAAACGTTCCCAACGAATCTTGTTCATAATGCCATCTCCATTGGTATCCCAACTAAACCAAACAAAAATAGGTTTACCAACCACATGATTTTCTGGTACAAATCCAAAATAACGACTGTCAAGACTATTGTGGCGGTTATCACCCATCATCCAGTAATAATCCATCTTAAAAGTATAAGTGTCCGTAGGCTGACCGTTAAGTAGTACTTGAGTGCCATTAACACTTAATTCATTGTTAATACCTAGTTCAGATCCTTCATACACTTCTATAAGTCTTTTATAGAATGGTAAAGTTTCCAGATTTAATTTAGTGGTCGTTCCTTTCTTCGGAATAAAGATCGGGCCTAAATTATCCTTATTCCATGATAGACTTTTAGATTTTGGAAACAAACCTTGTTCTTTATTTCCAGCCGAATCAATCATGCGTTCAAGAGTTTCAACATTAGGATGATTCTTGAATTTCTCATAAGATTCTTCAGTTAGATTGATCACAAACCTATTTGAAGACTGATCATATCTATAAGGATCTGTAATATCGTAACGTTCATATAAATAATATGGATCAAATGCTTTTCCTTTGGAAATCCCAATATAATTGTACTGTAACTTCGCCCTGCCAGGTAATTTAAGTGGATCAGAATTAATAAAGATCTTACCATCTACAATTCTTAATGAATCCCCGGCAACTCCTACAGCACGTTTTACATAATTCGTTTTCTTATCTATTGGCTTGTAATAGTATTTATCTGTAAAAAACATGTTTTTCATTGTATCCACTGGCCAGTTAAAAACAACGATATCTGAGCGTTCAATTTTTTCGAAGCCCGGTAATCTGAAATATGGAATCTGAGGTTTTTCTAGATATGATTTCACTCCTAAAACCGGAATAGTATCATGAACCATAGGGAAAGCCACAGCTGTTAAAGGAGTTCTGGCTCCATAATGGAATTTACTAACGAAAAGAAAATCGCCTACCAGCAATGTTTTTTCTAAGGAAGAAGTAGGGATTGTAAATGGCTGAATAAGATAGGTGTGTACTAAAGTTGCCGCAATCACTGCAAATAGAATAGAACTTATCCATTCTCCAGCAGCAGTTCTAGGGTGTAAACTTCTATCTTGAATGTAAGTTACATCTGTCATGTAGTTTACATAGTAAATGTAAAACCCAAAAGTAATTACCACTAAAACAGTATCCATTAATTTATGCTTCCCAAAACTTCTAATAGTTTCAACCCAAATTACAGGAAACATGATCAGGTTTACAATAGGAATAAATAATAAGATAGTCCACCACCATGGTCTGTGGATTATTTTCATTAAAATTACGGCATTGTATACTGGTATTGCAGCTTCCCAAGCTTGTCGTCCTGCTTTTACATATAATTTCCAAGTTCCTAGAAAATGAATCACCTGAATGATCAGGAAAAATAAGAACCACTGCGTAATAGTCATATATCTTAAGTTTAGCGTATAAGTGTCTAAAAAACCAGTACCGTTACATTTTATCCCTCATTGTGGGTTAAATTTCCCGTTCCGATAGCTATCCGGATGCCTCGATTTTTAATAATATTTTTTAATTCTATACCTCGCAGGCCTTCCGTAGTGTTAGGGCGGATCAAGGAAGTGCTTGCTTTATGTCAAATTTTGAAGGACATCCTTCATAGAAAACACCCCTTTTTTATCTCTAATCCATTCTGCAGCAATAACAGCACCTAATGCAAAGCCTTCTCTGGAATATGCCGTATGCTTAATTTCTATTGAATCGATATCTGAACTGTAAGAAACTGTGTGAGTTCCGGGAACATTTTCTTCTCTTTTTGCGGTAATAGGAATTTCATTTTCTTCTGCGTGATCCAATTGCCAACCCGTTTTTTTGGAATTGGTAATTATTTGTTGTGCCAAACTGATAGCAGTACCACTTGGAGCATCTAGTTTTTGAAGATGATGTGTTTCTTCAATTTCTACTAAATAATTCTGAAAAGGATCCATGATCTTAGCCAACTTCTCATTTAGTTCAAAAAACAAATTCACACCAATACTAAAATTTGAAGCATATAAAAAAGCTGAATTTTCAGCTTCACAAAGTTTTACTGCTTGCTCGTAATTCTCCAACCATCCCGTAGTTCCAGATATTACAGGGAGCTTATTGTTTATACAAGTTTTTATGTTTGTAAGGGCCGCCTTTGGGATGCTAAAATCTATTGCGACATCGGCTTCAGAAAGATCTATGTTTTCTATATCACCAGTGATTTTATGTGATATGGAATGCCCTCTTTCTGTCGCTATTCTTTCAATGGTCTTACCCATTTTTCCATAACCTAAAAGTGCAATCTTCATAATTAGAAATTAAAATTTAAAGATAAACCATATCGAGTCTTCCCAGAATACTCATCAAAATTAACGGCAGGTTTAAATGAGAGATCTTCGCTCACATTAAATTGCTGAAGATGGGCATCTACGTTTGCATCTATGATATTTAGAACATAAATTGCTGCAGTAACTAATAAGGAAATTTCTTTATTCCGTTGGTAGAATTTTTGAGCTCTGATCAAAGCATCTGTAGAAACTCTAGGATTTGCCGGATTTACGTAGAATTCATCGTCTTTAAAACCAGCAAGTCTTCTTTTATAAGCATTACGGTATCTATCATATTGCTTATCGTTTTCCAGATAAAAATAAATACCTACACCTAGACCGGCATAAGCAATAGGGATCTTCCAATATTTCCCGTTATAGGCTTGTCCCAGACCCGGTAATATTGCCGAAAAAAATGCAGCTTTAGCTGGTGCAAGAGGGTTGTATTCCTTGTAATCCTTTTTGGTTTCTACAATAGTATCTTGATTGGTATTAATCTGCAAACTGTCTTTTTGCGCCACTACAATAGTAGTCACCATAAAAAAGACAAACGCAGTTAATATATATTTAAGATTCACCTTGGATCATTTTTTTGATTCTATTAAAATCTTCTTCTGAAGTAAACGGAATGATAAGCTTTCCTTTTCCTTTTGAAGCGATCTTAATATCTACTTTGGCTCCAAGATATTCAGAAAATTCTTTAATACCTTTTTTGTATTCCTGAGAAAGATTTGGGCTTTTTGGAGCAGGTTTTTTTGTGTCTCCACCAGCTAATTCCCTCACCAATTTCTCTGTATCTCTAACAGATAAGGAACGTTCCAGGATCTTTTCGTAAATATCTAGCTGAATTTGTGGATCTTCAATATTGATAATTGCTCTACCATGACCCATAGATAAAAAGCCATCTCTCATTCCTGTTTGAATGATAGGGTCTAGTTTTAGCAATCTTAAATAATTCGCAATGGTTGATCTGTTTTTTCCAACCCGATCACTTAATTGTTCCTGAGTCAGGTTTATCTCGTCGATCAATCGTTGGTAAGAAATTGCGATCTCAATGGGGTCTAAGTCTTGGCGTTGGATATTCTCTACCAATGCCATTTCCAAAGATTCCTGATCGTTCGCAATACGAATGTATGCCGGAACCGTTTTTAGACCAATAAGTTTGGAAGCTCTAAACCTTCGTTCTCCAGAAACTAATTGAAATTTATTAAAATCTAATTTCCTAACGGTAATTGGCTGGATAACTCCGAGTTCTCTTATGGAAGAAGCTAATTCCCGTAAGGATTCTTCATTGAAACTTGTTCTTGGCTGAAATGGATTTACTTCTATGGAAGTAAGTTCCAGTTCAACAATATGACCTACAAGTTTATCGGCATTTTTATATTCCGCAGACTTTATATCGTGATCGGGATCTTTCAGAAGGGCTGAAAGTCCACGTCCTAATGCTTGCTTTTTGGTAGCTTTCGCCATCGCTTAACTATTTTTCTTAATTATTTCATGTGCCAGACTTAAATAGTTACTGGCTCCTTTACTTGCAGCATCATAATTTATAATGCTCTCCCCATAACTAGGGGCTTCACTTAAACGCACGTTTCTTTGAATGATTGTGGTAAATACCATTTCATTAAAATGCTTCTGAACTTCTTCTACTACCTGATTAGAGAGTCTTAATCTAGAATCGTACATGGTTAATAAAAGCCCTTCTATATCTAACTTATCATTATGAATTTTTTGTACACTTTTAATGGTATTTAAAAGCTTTCCAAGACCTTCTAATGCAAAATACTCACATTGTATAGGAATGATCACAGAATCTGAAGCAGTTAAAGCATTCAATGTTAATAGACCTAAAGAAGGCGCGCAATCTATAAGGATATAATCGTAAGTATCTTTTAAATGGGTGATAGCTTTTTTAAGCATGTATTCCCGCTCATCCTTATCTACCAATTCTATTTCAATAGCTACTAGGTCTATATGAGATGGGATGATGTCAAGATTGGGAGAATTAGTCTTTACTATAGCTTCTTCGGCTTTGCAAGAATGCTCTAAAAGTTGATAAGTTCCTAATTCTACAGCTTCTACATCTATCCCTAAACCAGATGTTGCATTGGCTTGAGGATCTGCATCTATTAGTAATACCTTTTTTTCAAGAACCCCTAAGGAGGCTGCTAAGTTTACTGAAGTAGTCGTTTTACCGACCCCTCCTTTTTGGTTTGCAATAGCAATGATTTTACCCATTAATTGTATTCTATTTTAGAAGGTAAAAATACAATTTATTACAGGTTTAGAAAATGATTTTGTTAACAGCTTATACATTAATATATAGGGAATGCGATTTTCTCCTAAATCTAGGCTCAATTAACTTACGCCCCCTTAGATTTAAACAGAATTAAGTTAAGGTAATTGGTTTACATTCAGTCTAGAACAAAAAAACCTGATAGGAATAATCCTGTCAGGTTTTAAATTAGGTTTTATTCTCTTATTCCATTTCTTCCGGCATCAGTATACCTAAAAGATACTTCTCATTTAAAAAAGTATTGGCAACATCCTTTACTTCTTTAGCCGTGAGTGCAGCAACTTTTTCTTCAAATTGCAACAGTTCATTTATGTCTTTTTCTTCCCTATCTGCAGCAGAAAGTTGGTTCAACCAGAACCGGTTTTGCTTAATGCTTTCTTTTCGGTTCAATAAAAGGGATTCTTTTATTTTAGCCATATCCTTTTCTGAAGGACCTTCATTTTTAATTTTTTCGACTTCAGCTAAAGCGGCTGCAGTCAATTTATCTACATTTTCAGGTCCACAAGGGAAAGAAATACTGAAGTTGTAGGATCCATAAGGAACTTTAGACATACTTCCTCTGGCTCCAACACCATAAACTCCACCTTCTTCTTCCCGAAGTTTTTCTACTAGTTTTATGGTTAGTACCTCTCCCAATGCTTCAAGGGCAAAATCTTCCTCTTGATTGTAACTTGTTTCCCCATTCCACAGAATAGTAACCTGGCTTTTAGGGTCGGCTCCTTTATTTATCACCTTTTTGCGATATTCATTAACCTCTCTAAATTCCGATACTTTATATTCTTCTTTTTTGCCACTGGATGGAAGGCTGGCAAGGTATGTTGAGGCAAATTCCTTTAATTTTGCTTCATCAATGTTACCCACAAAATAGAAGGTAAAATCTCCAGCATTGGAAAAACGTTCCTTGTATTTCTCATAGGCAAGATCATAGTCTTGGCTGTCAAAAGCTTCAGGAGTTGGAAATCCTAAGTAACGGGGATTTCCTTCGTTTCTAAATTTTCCGAGCTCATTTTGAAAATAGAAATTAGGATTGGATAATAAGTTTCCAAGAAAATTTTTCTGCTTGGTCACAAATGAATTATAAGCTTCTTCATCTTTATTAAGATCTGTAAAATATAAATGTACCATCTGGAACAAAGTTTCCAAATCCTGAGGCGTCGAGGATCCATTAAAACCTTCAGAAATACTTCCGATATTTGGGCTAACAGAAACCAACTTCCCACTCATCATTTTACTCATATCGTTTAGAGAGAGGTCTGCAATACCAGCTTCTGCTAAACCGCTATTGGCAAATCCGGTATTAAGATAATCTTCATCTGAATACAGCGAGGTTCCACCAGGGCTATATGCAGAAAATAAAACTTCATCGTTTTTAAAATCAGTATTTTTATACACTACTGTTGCGCCATTGCTAAGAAGCAACTTCTTGAATCCAACTTTATCATTGCTTACAACTTTTGTAATTGTTCCAGCCTTAGGAGCATTGGTAATTAAGTTCTCGCGAATGTCTGTTTCCTGATAAGGTTCAATTTCAGAATTCTCAACCTCTTTTAGCATGGCTAGAACTTCATCCTCTTTTACCTGAGTAATATCTTCTTTTTCTGGTCCGGTAAGAATGATTACCCGGTTTTCCTCATGAAGAAAATCATTGATAAGTTTATTTACCTCTTCCAGCTTTATTCCAGGTAGGTCAGCGCTGGCAAATTGAGAAATCCATTCAATTCCAGGAATTGGAGAATTGGACAAGTAATGACTCACATAGGAGCCAACGATCCTACCACTTTCCTGCTTGTCGCGGTCTTTGAATTGACGATCCAACTGGGCAAGATACTCTTTTTTAGCCCTTTCCAGTTCACCCGAATTGAAGCCATAACGTTTAACACGTTCGTTTTCTTCAAGTAATGCGCGAAGAGATTTCAACTGCTCGCCGGCTCCGCTCATTGCAAATGACTGGTATGCATTCTTGGACCTTGCATAGGTTCCCCCATAGCTTGAAAATCCATAGGTAAACGGTGGATTTGCACTATTTCGAAGTTCGTCCAGACGATTATTTATCATGGTAGAGAAAAGATTTTTAACTAACTGATCTCTGTAATCGTTGGTTGTAACTATATCCTTAGCGTTTTCAAGGTCTTTGTAATAAACCCGTACCTGGCTAAATGGAGCTTCCTTATCTGAAGCTATTGCGACAAAAGTTTCATCGTGATTTGGAAGATCGAACACTTTTCGTTCCCTAGGGTTCGCAACCGGTTTGAGTTTTGAAAAATGATCTTTGATCTTTTGTTCCATCACTTCGGGATCCAGATCTCCTACTGCTACTACAGCCATTAAATCTGGCCTGTACCAATCTTTATAATAATTTCTTACCGTTTCATAATCCGCATTTTCTATAACTTCTTGTTTTCCAATAGGAAGTCTTTCAGCATATTGAGACCCGTACATAAGTTTAGGTAAATATTCTGTCATCATTCGCTTATCTGGTCCAAGTCCAAGTCGGTATTCTTCCATAACAACGCCTCGTTCCTCGTCGATATCCTTATCTGTCATTAACGCATTGTGCGCCCAGTCTTCAAGGATCTGGAAGCCTTTTTCCAAGGTTTCTGGATTATCACTTGGAATTGGCAGAATATAAACTGTTTCATCAAAACCTGTGTACGCATTAAGATCGGCACCAAATTTCACCCCTATACTTTGTAGGTAGTCTACAAGTTCATTTTTCTCAAAGTTTTTAGTTCCGTTAAAGTTCATATGCTCCACAAAGTGAGCAAGTCCTTGCTGATCTTCATTTTCAAGGATAGACCCTGCATTGATGGCAAGGCGTAATTCCACCTTGTCCTCGGGTTTACCGTTGTTCCGGATGTAGTAGGTGAGACCATTTTCCAGCTTGCCTATTTTTACATTAGGATCTGTAGGAATGTTTTCCGAAGGAATTTTTTTTACTTCATTTTTACTGTCGACCTGTGCTATGCTATTTCCTGCGGAAATGAACAGAAGGGCAGCGATAGAATTCATCACAATTTTTTTCATACTTGTTTACTTGTTTTTTTTATAAAAATTAAATTAACCAGTAGGGCAGCTAAGAAAAATAATAAGAGGAAGTTACGTTTTTTTTTATTTCTCGAATCTTAGATATAAATACTTGTTTTTTAGTTGATTACCTGTATGTTTTGATTGTTCAACTTGAAATCTCCCCACTAAAAAAGCAGTTTCAGATAATTCCGAAACTGCTTAGTCTATTTTAATGGTAAAAATCCTTATTTGTTTTTACTTCTTAGCCTTAATCATAGCTTCAAGTTGATCCCACATTTCCTCCGGAATTGCTTCTAATAAGTTGAATTGTCCAGCTCCTTTTAGCCATTCCCCGCCATCGATGGTGATAACTTCACCGTTGACATAAGCAGAAAAATCGGACACTAGATAGGCCGCTAAATTTGCCAGTTCCTGGTGTTCTCCAACTCTTTTTAAAGGAACTTTTTTAGCAAGATCGAACTTCTCTTTCAAATCCCCTGGTAGTAATCTGTCCCAGGCACCTTTTGTAGGGAAGGGTCCCGGTGCAATGGCATTCGAACGAATTCCATATTTCGCCCATTCTACAGCTAATGATCGCGTCATTGCTAAAACTCCAGCTTTCGCGGTTGCACTTGGTACCACATAAGCAGAACCTGTCCAGGCATAGGTAGTTACGATATTTAAAATAGTCTTATCTACTTCTTTTTTGTCTATCCAATGCTTCCCAAAAGCAAGTGTACAGTTCTTACTTCCTTTTAAAACAATATCTATAATAGTATCGAAGGCGTTTGCGCTCAATCGCTCGGTTGGAGAGATGAAGTTTCCGGCTGCATTATTCAATAAAGAATCTACTTTTCCAAATTTAGCCACCGATGCTTCTAGCATAGCTTCTACTTGGTCAAAATGACGAACATCACACTGTAATGGTAAACAAGTACCTCCAGTTGCAGCTTCTAATTCTTTTGAAGTATTTTCTAATTTTTCCAGATTTCTGGAAGTGATTACAACATTTGCACCCAATTCTAAGAAATATGTGCTCATTGATTTTCCAAGTCCGCTACCACCACCGGTAACAACGATCGTTTTCCCTTTCAAGGCATCGTCACGAAGCATTTTTTTAGTATAATCCATGTTTTTATAGTTTTAAGCTTAAAGCCATAAGACGACAAGCTATATATTTTTAATAGGTTTATTAAAAGAAATTAAATTCAAGTTAATATTTATAATTGTTAAAAACGGTATAGGTCCAAAATTAGAAAAGTATAGGTTTTAAAGAAATTGAATATGACAAAATTAATTCTCATAATTTCCATTAACATACTTTATACGTTTAAATGCTCAAATTAACATTTTAATAACAAGTGATTTCCTATCTACGTTAATTGTTCGATATTTTTTTATATATTTTGTTGTTAATTTAACATTAATTAGCTTTTAAAATTCAAATAACGAATATATTTTCCTCCCATAAATACTAATTCATCTAATCTTGTTAATTATGAGACAACCATTAACTATGGGAGGGCAACCTTCGTCAAAAAAGAGGGAAGTTATAAATTCCCGAAGACACTTTTTAAAAATTGGAGGACTTGCTGTTGCAGGTTCAGGCTTACTGCTTTATTCCTGTATTCCCGAGGATGAACCTTTTGCACAAGAAAGGCAACATGAAGGGGATGTCTTTGACCTTGGAAGCGGGGACTTGGGAATTTTAAACTTTGCTTATGCCCTTGAACAATTAGAAGCTGCATTTTATACAAGGGTTCTGGATGGCTCTTATTGGGCTAATGCTTCTCCTATAGAAAGATTGTATATGGAAGATATTCAGGGTCATGAAGTTATTCACAGGGAATTTTTTAAAGCTGCAATCAATTCTGTAGCCCCTCCAGAAAAAGTATTGCCTGAACTAGAATTCGATTTTAGTAGTGTTGATTTTAGCGATCGTGATTCTGTATTGAGAACTTCAATACTTTTAGAAGATACGGGGGTTGCCGCTTATAATGGAGCGGGAGATCTAATTGATCTAACTCTCTATTTACTCTTGGCAGGTAAAATTGTATCGGTGGAAGCGAGGCATGCAGCAGCATTAAGATCTGTTTATTTAGAGGGATTTACAGAATTTGCGGGAGATGACGTAGTTAATGAACAAGGACTTGATGTGGCAAGGCGACCTCAAACTATCTTGCAAGAAGTTGGTAGTACTGGATTTATTATTACACCATTTACTGCCAATAATTTACCTACAGAATAATTAATAACATTACTAAAGAAATAATTATGGATATTATAAAATTTTTAGACGGTTTTACAACCGATAAGTTGACTGCTAGGATGTCATCAAGAAGAGGAGCCCTAGCAACCTTAGGTATTTTTGGGGCACAGGCTTTAATGGCCGCCGCTCCATGTTTTAGAACGGCATCTGGCAAAGAAGCACTTAAGCAAAGCAACACCGATGTTGTTAATGCACTGCAACTGGCATTGATCCTGGAATATTTAGAAGCCGAATTTTACATTAAGGCATTACAATCAGGGGTTTTACCTAACGGAAGACCAGAGGCGGTCTATATGCAAATCTCAAAACATGAAACTGCCCATGTGGAATTCTTGAAAGCCGGGTTGGAAGGTGCCGGTGTAGAACCAGTATTAAAACCCGAATTTGATTATACGGCGGGTGGTGCATTTGCACCTTTTGATACTGCCAACGATAACGCTTATCTGCAATTATTAACGTTGGCCCAGGCTTTTGAAGATACAGGCGTCAGGGCTTACAAAGGGCAGGCAGGAAATTTACAGGGAACCCCGTTTTTAATGCCAGCTTTACGTATACATTCTGTGGAAGCCAGACATGCCGCTGAGATAAGACGCCTTAGGGCCGGATTTTTAGATATTCCCCTTAATGAAGACACTCTTCCCTGGATAACTTTAGACAATAGAGGCCTAGGTATGCCACCAATTACACAACCTGTTTACGATGGGGAAGAACAGGTTGTTCAAGGAGGTGTTAATCTAGTGGATATAACAGAGTTTGGTCCTGTTGAGGTTTCGCAATCCTATGATGAACCACTTGCCACTCCGGAAGTAATTAAAATTATTGCACCATTCCTAGGATGTAAAGAATAATTTTACATTTTCGTTATACATTAAAAATGCTTTTCTTAGCTGAAAAGCATTTTTTTAGTATAATCCATGTTTTTCAGTTTTTAGTATTCAGTTGGCAGTGCTAACTGTGACTGCATACTTTTTGGTTATTTAATCTAATAATATTTCTAAAAGCTGAATGGCAGCTTCACTTATTTTAGTTCCCGGGCCAAAAACAGCAACTGCACCGGCATCGAATAAGAATTGATAATCTTGAGATGGAATTACTCCTCCCACGATCACCATAATATCTTCTCTGCCATGCTTTTTTAATTCTTCAATTACTTGTGGTACTAATGTTTTATGCCCTGCAGCTAATGAAGATACTCCCAATATATGAACATCATTTTCCATAGCTTGTTTTGCAGCTTCTGCAGGAGTTTGGAATAAAGGCCCAATATCTACATCAAAACCAAGATCGGCATAACCTGTGGCAACCACTTTTGCTCCACGATCATGGCCATCCTGACCCATTTTTGCAATCATGATACGAGGACGTCTTCCATCTTGTTCCGCAAATTTATCGGCTAGCTCCCTAGCTTTAATAAAGGATACGTTGTCTTTCATTTGTTTTGAATAAACGCCACTAAAGGTTTGAATTTTCGCTTTATATCTTCCGTAAACGTCCTCTAAAGCATCGCTGATCTCCCCCAAAGTAGCTCTTTCTCTGGCTGCAGATACTGCTAATTCTAGTAAATTGCCATCCTTATTTTTGGCAGCATTGGTTAAGGCTTTTAGTGCTGAAGTCACTTTTACTTGATCCCTGCTTTCTTTTATTTGCTTTAATCTTTCCAGCTGTTGTAAGCGAACCGTTTGATTATCTACTTCTAATGTTACTAGCGGATCTTCTTTCTCTAAGCGATATTTATTATTTCCAACAATAATATCGGTCTCGCTATCTATTCTCGCTTGTTTATTTGCCGCAGCTTCTTCAATTCGCAACTTAGGAATTCCAGCTTCAATTGCTTTGGTCATTCCACCTAATTCTTCTACTTCCTGAATAAGCTTCCAGGCTTTTTGAGCTATTTCATGCGTTAAGTTTTCTACATAATAACTTCCCGCCCAAGGATCCACCGTTTTGGTAATATTCGTTTCTAGTTGCAGATATAATTGGGTATTTCTTGCAATTCTAGCAGAAAAATCTGTTGGTAAAGCTATTGCTTCATCAAGCGCATTGGTATGGAGAGATTGGGTACCGCCAAAAGCTGCAGCAGCTCCTTCTATACAGGTTCTTGCAACATTATTAAATGGATCTTGCTCGGTCAAACTCCATCCGCTTGTTTGGCAATGTGTTCTTAAAGCTAAAGATTTCTCGCTTTTCGGGTTGAATTGTTTTACTAATTTTGCCCAAAGCATTCTGGCAGCACGCATTTTAGCGATCTCCATAAAATGGTTCATTCCAATCCCCCAGAAAAAGGAAAGTCTTGGTGCAAAACTGTCTATGTCCATTCCAGCTTCCAGACCTTTTCTAATATACTCCAATCCATCTGCTAAGGTATATGCTAATTCAATGTCACAAGTTGCTCCAGCTTCTTGCATATGATAACCTGAAATACTGATACTATTGAATTTCGGCATCTTTTCAGACGTGTATTCAAAAATATCAGATATTATTCTCATGGATGGAGTAGGAGGGTATATGTACGTATTGCGCACCATGAATTCCTTTAAAATATCATTCTGAATTGTTCCAGATAATAATGAAAGGTCTACACCTTGTTCTTCGGCCGCAACAATATAAAATGCCATAATAGGAAGTACTGCCCCATTCATGGTCATGGAAACCGACATTTTATCTAGAGGGATCTGGTCAAAAAGGATCTTCATATCCTCCACCGAATCTATTGCAACTCCAGCTTTTCCAACATCTCCAACCACACGTTCATGATCGCTATCATAGCCTCTGTGTGTTGGTAGATCGAAAGCTACAGAAAGTCCTTTCTGGCCTCCTGCTAAATTTCTTCTGTAAAAAGCATTGCTTTCTTCAGCAGTAGAAAAACCTGCATACTGGCGAATGGTCCAAGGTCTCTTTACGTACATGGTGCTGTAAGGCCCGCGTAAGTAAGGTGCTATTCCAGCTGCAAAATCTAAATGCTCTGCTTCTTCAATATCACTTTTTGAATACACTTTTTTGAGCGGAATATCTTCTGCAGTCATAAAAGTGCTATCCGAATTACTATTCGAAGAACTGGAAGCAGCCTCTTTTATAAGTTTTATATGTTGAAGATTTTTTCTAGACATTTTAATTTGTTTCCCTCATCGAGGATTTTATTTTTCTCCCGATATTTATCGGGACTCAACTCGCAGAATTGCTACTGAGTTTTATATAATCAATGCTATTATTCTTTTTTCAATCTTTCCTGCTCCGTTTTTTCTGAAAGGCGTTTTTCTAAAATTGGCTGAAGCAAGGTTTTCCTTGGATTCATTTTCAGAAACGGATATAATTCTAAGTCATTTGCCATTCTATCATCCGGATTCTGGAATTTGTTGGTTCCAACAAGTGTGATTTTTCCAGAATCAAAAAGTTCCTGTTCTTTAACAGCACTTTCAGTAATCTTTCGTTGAATAATCCCTTCCTTAAGTTGCTTCAAAAATCCACCGCCATTTTCTATCTCTTTAAAGATCTCCAAGGCTTTTTCTGCGAATTGTTGAGTAAGGGTCTCTATATAATAAGCCCCATCTGAAGCATTGGAAACCTTATCGAAATAACTTTCGTTTTTCAGCACTAATAACTGATTGCGTGCAATCCTGTCTCCAAACTCATTGTTCTTATGGTAAATGGCATCGTAAGGAGAATTATAAACTTCATCTGCACCACCAAGAACCGCACTCATACTTTGTGTGGTGGTTCGAAGCAGGTTCAAATTATAATCGTACAAGGTTTTATCCCTTTTTGAAGGCTGAGCTAAAATGTTGCATTTTTCGGAAATCTTATATTCTGAAGCTAGACTTGCATATAATAAGCGAAGTGCTTTCAATTTAGCGATCTCGAAAAAGTAATTGGATCCTGTAGCAGTCAAAAATTGAAGCTTAGTTTCAGCTTTATTCTCGTCATTATTAAAATGATTCAAATATTCATTTGCATGGGCTAGGATATAGGCCAACTCTTGCGGGATGGTTGCTCCTGCATTTTGATATAAAGTACCATCTACGCTAAGGGCAGATTTAAAACCTTCAGTTTTAGTAACTATTTTATTCAAGACCTCATGATCCTTTTTTAGGTCGTGATACCAGTTTCCAGAACGCGCTAAATTTCCGATAATATCTATTTGTAAACTTATCTTATGATCCTTTCCTGCTAAAAATATAATTAAAGAATTAAGGAATTCTCCAGAAAGGAATTCAAATGAAATATAGATAGGAGTAGCGTTTAGATCTATATTTTTGAATAGTACTTTAAAGTCTGATTCTTTAGAAGAGATAACAAACCATAAACTCTCCGCACCTTTTTTTAATACTTTTAAAGCTTTTTCATTGCTTTTTATATCTGAAACAACATAGATCTTTTCGCAGACATTCCATGAAATTGGATTTGCAATAGAGATAGGATCTTTTAGATCTTCAGCAGTATAAAAGGGTTTTACTGAAATCCCATCTTTACTATTAAAAATAAGGGTTTCATTATAATCTGCTCCCTTCAAGTCGAATTGAATTTTCTGCTTCCATTCTTTGGCAGAAACTTCTTGGAATTCGTTGAATAAGGTGTGACTCATAATTTATTTTTTTAAAATATAATATGTAAAACCAAGGGATTGCTTAGTCTATAGTATCGTAATGAATGATATAAATATCTTCGTTAGCTCTTTTCATGTAATAGTGCTGTCTTGCGTAACTTTCTAATTCAAAGGAATCGTTAAGATTTTCTATGATAGCTTTATCCTTAGAGATTTCCTTTTGATAGTATTCTTTATTTACTTTTAGCTTATTTACTTCTTCATCTAGTTCTCTATGGATCAACCAAGAGTTACTATCTAAAAAAAGCATCCAGCCCCCAAAAATAAGTAGGAGCAGCACGTATTTATTGCTAATAAACTTGAACCATTTATTATTGCGAAGTTCCTTTAGTTTCATAAGTTTTAAAGATACAAAATTACACCAATCTGTCCTTGATGATGGTTTGAACAATATCTACCGCCACATTGTTATATCTATTGGTAGGAATAATGATATCTGCAAACTCTTTAGTAGGCTCAATAAACTGTTGATGCATAGGTTTCAAGGTGGTTTGATATCTCCATAAAACTTCATCCAGGTTCCTTCCGCGATCGTTGATATCGCGTTTCAATCTTCTAATTAAACGCTCATCACTGTCAGCATGCACGTAGATCTTTATATCGAACATGTCACGAATATCTGCATGAGTAAGAATAAGAATACCCTCTACAATAATCACTTTTTTAGGCTGAATTGTTACAGTTTCCCCCGTTCTATTATGTTCTGTAAAGGAGTATACCGGTTCCTCGATAGAATTTCCATTTTTCAATTCTTTAAGATGAGAAACGAGAAGATCAAAGTCGATGGATTTTGGGTGGTCGAAATTTATCTTCACACGATCTTCCAAAGATAAATGGCTGGTATCTTGATAATAAGAATCTTGAGATATAACTGCTACCTCTTCATTCTTTAATTCTTCAATGATCTGACTTACAACCGTGGTTTTTCCACTACCGGTACCACCGGCTATTCCAATAATAAGCATCTATAAATATTTTGACGCAAAGTTAATTATTAGTTTGAAATAGGGGAGGGGTCCATCATTTTTATTGAATTTAGATTTCCCGTTTATCTAGAATAGGTTAATAGATTATAAAACTTTATTTAGAGAGTACTTTCACATCTTCTACTGAGACTTCTGTTTTTGAGGTGTTCCCCCAGGAATTAGAGATATAATTCATGACATCTGCAACTTCCTGATCACTTAAGCCTTGAGCGGCCATCACATTGTTGTAATTTTCTCCATTCACTACGATAGGGCCAGATAAACCATATTTTATAGCTCTAAGACTTTCTGTTCTTTTATCTGTTAACCAGTCTGATCCTGCTAATGGTGGGAAATTTCCAGGTATCCCTTTTCCGCTTGGTAGATGGCAGGTTACGCAAAAATTTGAGAAAACCTCTTCTCCTCTTTTAAAGCTTTCTGAAACTTTCTTTTGAACGGGAGAGTCAGAAATAGTAATTTTCTCTGAATTCACATTGGATTGATCTTTCTTTTTTCCTGAATTACAAGACACAAATAGGCTTGCTGCAATTAGTATAGGTAGTAACTTCATAAATTATTTTTTAGTTTCCGTGGTTATTAATTTTACTATTCCAAGACCTTCTACCGCTACATAGATAAACCCATCTGGTCCTTGCTTAACATCTCTCACTCTTCCAATACCTTCAAGCAATCGTTCTCTTTTCACAACTTTTTCGTCTTCAAGAATATCAAGTTCTAAATACTGGAATTTCAGAGAACCAATTAACAAATTATTTTTTAAATGTGGGTATTTATCTGAAGTAATATAGACCATTCCGCTTGGAGCAATAGATGGGATCCAGTAATAAATAGGACCTTCCATGTCTGGTCTGGATGATTCTGAGGTAATTGAGGTGCCGCTATAGTTTTGACCATAAGTTACTACCGGCCAGCCATAATTCGCGCCTTTTTTAATGATGTTTATTTCATCTCCTCCTTTTGGGCCATGCTCGTGTACCCAAATTTCCCCAGTAGTTGGGTGAAGGATCATTCCCTGCGGATTCCTATGTCCGTAACTATAAATGGCTTTTTTGGCATTTGGTTCATCAACGAAAGGGTTATTGGCAGGAATACTCCCATCGTCATTTAACCTATAGATCTTCCCATTATCTCGGGTGATATCTTGCGGATTAATATCTCTTTCTCCTCGTTCTCCAGCTGAAAAATAAAGAAACCCTTCCTTATCAAAGGCAATTCTAGAACCAAAATGCTTGCCCTTGGTGGTATTTGGGGTAGCTTTATAAAGAACTTCCTTTTGAATGAGTTCATTTCCATTTAATTTTGCACGCATAATAGCAGTATTTCCTCCATCTTCATCCCCTTCAGGAGAAGCATAGGAAATATAAATCCAGCCATTATTTTTATAATCTGGATGTAAAATAACATCCATTAACCCACCTTGGCCTCTGTTATAAACTTCGGGAACACCTGTGATTTGTTGTTTGGTATCATCTTTAAATAGGATCAATTTCCCGCTTTTTTCCGTGATTAACATACTGCCATCTGGCAAAAATGCCATTCCCCATGGAATATTAAGATCTTCAACTACAGTTTCAACAGCATAAGTATAAGTGCTGGCTTCTATAGTGGTGTCTTTTTGTGCACAGGCAGAAAAAACTAGAAGTAAAACATTAATAATTAGGAGATTGAATTTCATAAAATTGTTTTTTGAATGATAATAAAAATCGACCGCTGATTTTAATATAAATACAGGAGTTAATATAAGATAAAAATAATTCATTTAAATTTAATCGCGTGTAGGTAGATTGAAAGTTATTCTTATATTTGCAGCCACTATGATGATAAGCATATATAGTTTATCTAAAAAGATAACCTTCGGGGTGTAGCGTAGCCCTGTTATCACGTCCCGCCTGAAGCGGGGAGGTTGCCAAAAGGTTAAATCTCAAAAAGATGTTGGTATACATTCTTTTAGTGAAATAAGTTCAAGGTATTATGTAGGTCAAACTGCAGATATCCAATAAAGATTGAAAAGATACAATTTAGGGAGAGTTAATTCTACCAAACAGTGAATTCCTTGAAAAATTGTTTTGCAAATAGAAGTTTTAAATCGAACAGAAGCAATGCTTTTGGAAAATAAGATTAAGAAACGAGGAGCGAAACGATATATAGATAACCATCGGGGTGTAGCGTAGCCCGGTTATCGCGCCTGCTTTGGGAGCAGGAGGCCGCAGGTTCGAATCCTGCCACCCCGACCAAATGGGTATTAAAACCCACCAAAACACTGTTAATCTGTTGATTATCAGTGTTTTTTGTTTTAAATGATATCAAACAATATCATTTAAATACATAAGTCTGGTGAATCATTCGGTGAATCATTTATTACAGATATTTACGTAACTTCATAGGGCATTTAACTGATTTGACTTTCGTCTTTATAAACTGATTGTTTCACTTAAGACGCTTGAAATGCCTAATTACACTACCTTTTCCGTATTATTCTTTGTTCGAAAACACCATAACGAGACTAAGAAATTATTTATTTATGCCCGAGTTACCGTGGATGTAAAACAATAATGACTTAGGTTATATTATTAGTTACTTCTCTTAACTAATAAAATTAATCTATCCTTACCTCAGTAGCCCCTAGCGCATTAAATAATCTGGCAGTAGCATTTAGCTGTTTAATCAAAAGTGAGTTTTCTTTAATTTGGGCGTCTATCAATTTCTGCTCTCGGGTATTGATTAGAAATAAAGAACTTTCACCCAAGAAAAATTTTCGTTCCTCTGCTTTGACCATTAATTTATAATCTGATACGATATTTTGTATTAGCTGGTTTTGAGTGTCTAGGGAGCTTATCTCAAAATTGATTTCGTTAATTTTATTTGAGATAACTAAGCTTGCCGAGGCCTGATCGAATTCAATACTCTGTATCTTAAAATTTGCGAGCTGAAGATTGCCTCTTTCCGTTCTTAGAAATATGGGAAAACTAACATTTACAAAAGCTTTGTAATTAGCAACATTAAAACTGTTTAACTGCTCGTATTTCTCTGAAAGGAAGTTGTATTGAAGATCTATCTTTGGGAGTAGTTTATTGCGTTTCAGATTTCGATCTACAATTAGCCCTTGAATTTTCGCATTAAGACTTCTTATTTTAGGATGGTTCCTGGCAAGCTCATCCATATTTGTAATCCCTTCCAGAATTAAAATATTTTCTAATAGATTTAAAGGGGGTGATTCTGGAACTATATTTTCTTCCAGTATTAGCGGAACATTGTTCATCCATAGATAATTCCCAACTTCAAGTGCAGCTTTTCTCTTTTTAAGGTTTGATATTTCCAGCTCCAATATTCTGTTTTGCACCAAAATTCTTGCTTCAGTTATGTCTATTTCTGCTTTATCTCCCACTTCTACGCTTCGCTCTATCCCGTTTAGCCTAACTTCTGCATTCTCTAGAAAAGTTAAATAAATTATTTGTTCATTAGAGGCTTCAAGCCATTCAAAATAGGCCAGACTAGCATTAAATAAAATGTCGTTTACTAAGAAATCACGATCTGCTTGGGATTGTCTTAAAAAGAATTTAGCTTTTTTTAAGGTGGCCATTCTTTCATTGATTAAAAAGCCTTGTGCTAGTGAGAACGAAACTCCAGCACTGTAAAGGCCTTCCTCAGGAACTTTCAGGCTAGGATTAAGAAATTGACCAGAATTCTCTTCAAAATTGGCTTTAAATTCTATACCATACCAGGTAGGTATTTTAAATGTGGCATTAAGTAGATCGTAATATTCAGTATTCTTAAATTTCTTGCGATCATAGTCTATTTCTATCTTTGGATCGAAACCACCACGCGCACTCAGCATATTAGCTTCGCCTATACTTAAAGTTAAGTTGGCTTGTTTCATTAGCGGATGATGTGCTTTTACATATCCTATATATTCCTCAAATGTAAAAGTCTCACTTATTTCTTGAGCAGTTGCTATTTTTGAGAAAATGATAAAAAGTACTATTAGTAACTTACTAAAACTTCTCATTTATTTTTTGCTTTAGAGTTATCTAAGTTTTTTGGTACGTAATAATCTTGGGGGAAACCATTTAGTTGTCGCCATAACTCGTACCAAATAGGGACATCTTCAAGTAATGCAATCGTGCGTGCACCGGAACCTACACGCACATTTTTAGGCCATGGCTCTGTATTTTGATTTGGTGCTATCAACACCCTGAATTTGCCATTAGTACTTATAAAATTTTCTACAGCTACTACTTTCCCTCCATAGGTGCCAAAAGATGCGTCTGGCCATCCACTAAAAACAATAGCTGGCCAACCATCAAATTGAACTCTAATTTTTTCTCCTGCATGTATTAATGGTAAGTCTATAGGCATTACAAAGGTCTCAATAGCCAAATCATAATCTGCCGGCATAATGCCTACAAGCTGTTCCCCTTCTTTAAAGGTTTCCCCAATACCTGCTTTAATCGCTTTGTTAATGTAACCATTCTGAGGTGCAAGAATAAATTGCATCTTATCTCTCAATTCATAATTTGCAGTTTCATTCTCTAATTTTGAAACTTGCGCTTCTGTATCAAATTGAGATGAACTTGCCGTAAATCTATCGCTTTGTACTTTGCTTATTTTTTCTGCATACTCGGCAGCGGTTCTATTTATATCTAGGCGAGCGTTAATAAGTTCATTTTTACTTGCTAGTAATTTATTTTCTTGACCTATTAATTTAGCTTCGGTTTCCTGAAATTTAAGGCGTTTATCTTCTACATCTGCAGTAGATTTTAAACCTTCCTCTTGTAAAGTTGCAGTACGCAAATATTGTTTTTGAGCAATATCTCTATTAGTTTTCGCTGCCACCAGATCTATACTGTCACTCTTAATTTTATATTCGGCTTGTTTTAGTTTATTTTGGACTTGTTGTGTTTTTAGTCCTCGTTCGTTTTGAAGAGCGTCAATTTGGCTCTCAAGTGCTAGTACTTTTCCCTGATAAGAAACAACTGCATTACTTTTGGCTTTTCGCTGTTCCTGAGTGCGCTGAACAAGTCTAGGATCTTGATATTCATTTTTAATTTCAGAAATAAATAAAATAGTGTCTCCTTTTGCTACATAATCTCCTTCTCGTACAAACCATTGTTCTATTCTACCGGGTATAGTAGATTGTATTGTTTGTGGTCGTTGTCCTGGTGTAAGGGTAGTTACAAAGCCAGTTCCTGAAACAGTTTGTGTCCAAGGTAAAAACAATATGATTATTCCAATAATTGCAAACGTTAACAAAAATCTATTGAAGTATTTAAAATGTCTAATCTGGTGCGCTCTTGCATATGCAGAATATTTGTTGAGATTTACTTTTTTATTCAATTGGTTATACGATATATTGAGCATTGCATTGGTATTATAGTGTGAAACTGCCGTTGTTGAGTCTTAAATGTTTATTACATACTTTTTTCCAATTTTCATTCTGACCAGAAACTATGAGAAGCCAAGGTCTGTCTGGATGTGCCAAATATTCCATCAACCTTCGAGCTTCCTGTGCTTCAAAATGTTCTAGAGCATCTTTAAGTATAAGAATTTTTGGATTATGTACTATGGCTCTTGCCAGAAGAATGCGTTTAGAAACCGTATGCGGAATTCTCAGCCCTTGTGGAAAAATTGGGCTATCTATTCCTTTAGGTCTCTTTCTTACAAATTCCTGTAATCCTATTTCTTTTATAATACGGTTTACGCTATCTAGAGTGATATCCTTATTGCCAAATGTGATATTTTCGAATATAGTTCCTTCAAAAGGCATTTGCTCTGGAAGCACCTGTCCTACTTGAGATCTGTAAGCATTAATGCGCATTCCTTTAAAACTGAAATCATTTATATAGATCGCTCCAGAAGTTGGATCGATGAGACCAGACAGCAATTTGAGCAGCGTGGATTTACCTGATCCAGACGGTCCTTCAATAAACAATCTATCTCTGGGATCTATCTCAAGATTTATTGTGTCAAGGATGGTACCACCATCAGATTTAGTGTAAGACACTTTTTCTAGGGAAATTTTTGCGGTATCATATAATTCAAATGGATCTACTCCATCTTGAGCTTCCAGTTTTTTATCTACTACCTGGCCAATTTTCTCTAAAGAGGTTAAAACATCATAAAAACTTTCCAGACCGGTGACAAGTTTTTCTACCGAGTTAATTACAAGAATTATAATGATCTCTGCCGCGACAAATTGGCCAATGTTCATCTCTTGATTAAGAACCAATAAGCCACCAATTAATAGCAATCCAGCTGTTACTAGAACTTTGAAGCCCACCATTTGAATAAATTGCAACATCAATACCCTAAAATGGCTTTCACGAGCTTCTAAATATTTTTCGGTTAATTTATTGTTGCGTTCCATGGCAAGCGATGTTCTACCAGAAAGTTTAAAGCTAGTGAGCGATCTGGCAATTTCTTGTAACCAGTGAGCTACAGCATATTTGTTTTTAGACTCTTGAAGGCTTGTGTCCAATCCCTTGCGAGCGGTAAAATTAAATACTAGGTAAACTAGAATAACCAATAGAAGACCATAGATTATGAAAAAAGGATGATAAAGTGATAGTAATATTAAACCAAATAAAATTTGTAAAATAGCTGATGGAAAATCTAATAAAATCTTAGATAATCCCTTTTGAACTGTTAGTGTATCAAAAAAGCGGTTAGCAAGTTCTGGGGGATAGTGATTGCGAAGATCGCTCCATTTAATTTTGGGAAAACGATATGCAAACTCAAACGAAGATCGGGTAAATATTTTTTGCTGAATGTTTTCAAGGATACGTATTTGCATTAGTTGTAAAATTCCTTGAAAGGCCACTCCCAGAGTTACAAGGATAACCAGAACAATCCATGATGTAGAAACCTCTGCACCTTGAATAAGATTAATAATTGCCTGAATACCCAATGGAAGAGTAAGCGCAACAAGGCCAGAAAAAATTGCATAGTAGAAGATTTGTCTAATATCACGTTTATCTAGTTTAAGTAGGTTTATAAAACGTCGCCAAGGAGTAATTTCCTTCTTCATATTACTTGATTTTTAGAGCATTATAAATTAAATCGGAATAAAATTCAGTGGGAGTTACAGCATTACCACAATCTGTTAATGTAGGGAAATGTTCTGAAAGAAAATGTTGATGCAACGAACCTTCTACTAAATTGCTTGCTAAAGATGCAGGATAAGGATACTCTTTATTAACAGCTATTATCGCGTTTTCAATACGTGAGATAAGCCTTTTGTAAATAGAAAAATAACCTTCTTTATTTTCTATATCTACTTCTTTGGTTAAAAAAGATTTTGAGTATTCACCTATAATTATTTTATTAAGAGTTTTTTCATTTATATGTGAGAAATTGGAATCATTTTCGATTTTAGCAGTTATTAGGGCTATTATTTTCTTTAGTTTTTCTGAAGGATCTGCAATACTATAGGTTTGAATGACTATCTGATATTCAATCCAAGCCCAATACCAGGATGCAAGGTAGAGCAATACCTTATGCTTGTTTTCAAAATAACGATATATAGAACTTTCATTGGAAGAGATCTGATTCCCGAGCTTTTTGAAAGTAAAAGCTTCAAATCCAATCTCATTTATTAATACAATACTATGTTCTACGATACGCTTTCCTAATTCTGATGTTTCAGGGTCTTTAACGTAGGTTTTATCATTAACTGTTATTTGAAAATTTTTTAATAAATCATGCATGATTTTGGTTTATATCGCAAAAGTAATAGTATTACTATTAATATGCAATAATATCACTATCTTAACTGTGAATGAATGTTTTATTAATTATTATAGGACTAGATTGATCTAATTTTTTCAGAGGATAAATTAATCCAAAAGTATTAGTATTTTATATTTTCAGCTCTTTCATTGATGTTATGTATAACTAAATCTAATTCTTCACAAGATTTGTGAAGAGCATTTAAAAATGTGTTGAGTTCTTCATTACTTGTATTTTCATTTAAAAGAAGATCGGAAATTGCCATTATTCTAGACAATGGTGCTCTCAAAATATGAGAGTGATGCCAGGCAATTTCGTTTAACCTTTTATTTTGATTCTCTATTTTTATAACATGTTTTTTTGTAGTAGTAATATCATTGGCAAAGATCATAATGCCTTGAAATTTTCTGTTATTATAAATTGGCTGACTATTGAACAACACATGGATATGATCCTTTTCATGATTAATAAATGTCGTTTCATAGTTCCTAACAGGTTTTATAACTTTCAGCAGCCCATTTTGACAGTTTTGATCGCAAAATTTATCATAATCAAGTTTTGTTGAGAAAATCTTTTCTAAACATAATGATGAATTAATTTTTTCATTCAGGAAGATTTTTTTTGAGGAAGTGTTCATATACTGTATTTTTTGATCTTTAGAGATGAAAAAAACCATACTATTCAATTCATTTAAAACCTTATCCAAATCTATCGATTCGGATATATTAAACAGGCTATATCTCTTTAAGGCAATGATAATAGCTACGGATAGAAAGGTTATGAAGGTTGATGTTATAGGTATCTCAACAAGTCCCATCATTGGTAATGCTATTTGCGTGATGACACCTTGAATGCCAGGAATAAGCATTCCAATCGCAATAAGCATGGCTTGCTTTCTTTTTTGTATTTCTCTTTTCTTTGAAAAAGCAAATCTAAATAAGATAAACATACTTATATAAGTTAGACCAGCTATCCAATATCTTTGAATTAAATCTGTAGTATGAGGTCTCAAATTTATGAGATATCCCCATGATTCATTTTCTATAAATGGAATGGGAGTAGTGTTGGCATGATAAACAGAAAAAAAGACAATTAGTGGTCCATATAGAATAATGTAGAAAATTCTTGAATTTGAGATTTTAAAACCAGTAAAAATCATAGAAAAGTGCAATGCCAGAGCACCTATAGCTAACCATCCCAAGCTTAATATTTTATCTACATACCTGGCTAGTTCCACTGAAATGTTTAACCTCAATATTGAATTTTCTAATTGTAATGCTAAAACAGCTAGTAACAATAAAGAGAAAATATTGGTCAGTTTTCCCTTTGGCATAAACCAGAGGAGGTAAAATAAAATTCCAATATTAATGCAAGCTGGAATAAAGGCTAGCAGGAATGTTGACACGTTTAATGTAGCTAACATTCGAATAGGTTTTCGTGCATAAATAAATAGGTTTTAATTTAATTAGTAGATTTGGGAGAAACTAACTATTGGATTATAATTTTAATAATACCAAATTATTTTTGACATTAATTCATAATATTAACATTAATTAAATGATATACCAAATGTTGTTTGTTATTTGTTAAAAAATGTTCGTACTATGAATAATTTTATTTTGAACTCGAGAAATTAATTACTGCCTGTTGTCCAATTTTAATTAACTAAAAATTGAATCGCCACTTTTCGGGAAAATAGATTATCTATAAAGTCTAAAGTACTATTCAAAAATAATTCTATTTTTGAATGTTTAAAAATACGGCTTACCCCAAATCACCTATTTTAAAGTTTATAAAATGGCAAAGGATACAATTAGAGTTTCATTAAAGGAAAGATTAATTCATGCCACAAGAACATTTGCGAGTTTTTCACTTATTTGGTTGATACTGATGTTTATATTTAGTGTTGCAGAATTAACATTAAATTCCTTTACCAATGGATTGCCTAGCGGATTTTTCAATCTTATGCTTTGGAGCGGGTATTTAGATCTTTTGTTTTGGTTAAAATGGGTACTTATAATCTACATAATATATGTGCCTATTTATTTATTGTCTCCAAGATTGGCGAAGATCACATTTCAGGTATTAATGCTGCTCTTCTTCATTATTCAAATAATATTGCTTAATTATTTTAACGCTGCCTTGGTAATGCTGGGAGCAGATCTTTTTGGATATAGCTTAGAAGACATAAAACAAACAGTTGGATCATCTGGTGGTTTAAATGCTATTTCTATTATTATATTCATTGTCCTTATAAGTATTGTTTTAGTTTCTACTCATTTCTTCACAAAAAAGGTGAGACCTTCGCTTTATGTAGCATTGGGATTGCCTATATTTTCTCTAATATTCATGTCTTTTAGCGGATACAAAACAGTTGGAAAGATTAATTTAGAATCAGATTTTGCCAACAGTTTGGTAACCAATAAATCCGATCATTTCTATAGCAGCGCGTATACCTATTATAATCCAGTTATTTTTGAAACTGATATTTATTCCGATAATTATATAGGTGATTTTTTCAACAAGTTTAGCGAAGGAATTGCTTTCAATTTTATAGATGAAGTGAATTACCCTTTTTTACATGAGGAGGTCACTAACGATGTATTAACTCCTTTTTTTACTCCAAAAGATAAAGCACCAAATATTGTAATAATAGTGGTTGAAGGTTTAGGTAGAGCTTTCACTAACGAAGGAGCTTATCTAGGAAATTTCACCCCATTTCTAAGCGATCTAGCCGAAGACGGGATGTATTGGAAAAACTTCTTGAGTCAAGGAGGGCGAACCTTTGCTCTATTACCTTCCTTACTTGGTTCGTTACCTTTTGCAGAGAATGGTTATTTAGGGATGGGAAATGACATGCCTAATCAATTATCCTTATTAAACACACTTAAGTTTAATGGCTATAATACATCTTTCTATTATGCGGGTGATGCCCAATTTGATAACATGGCGCTCTATCTTAATGCGAATAAAATAGATGAATTGAATGATGAGAAAACCTTCCCTTCAGGATATAAGAAATTACCTGAAAATAACGGATTTTCATGGGGATATAACGATAAGGAACTCTACAGGTATTTTCTCAATTCAAGAAAAGAAGTAGAAGAAAAACCTCAATTGAGTGTCCTTTTAACGGTAACCACACATAGTCCATTTTTAATAGATGAAGTAGATAAATACAATACCAAGTTTGAGGAACGTCTGGATTACCTGAGGTTTGATGACTCTGAAAAGGAATCACACAGAAATTATTCAAAGCAATATTTGACCATTATGTATGCAGATGATGCTTTGAAAAACTTCTTCGAGGAGTATAAAAAAAGAGCAGATTATGATAATACTATATTCTTAATAACAGGAGATCATAGGATTCCAGAGATCCCAATGAGTACAAAAATAGATAGGTATCATGTGCCTTTAATTATCTATTCTCCCTTATTAAAGAGAACAGCAGAAATTGAATCTGTTTCTACTCATTTTAATATCACTCCAAGTATACTGTCTTACCTAAAAACCAATCATAATATAAAATTACCAAAATATACAAGTTGGGTAGGGCAGGGGCTAGATACTACCAGAAGCTTTCAGAATATCCACTATTTACCTTTAATGCAAACCAAAACAAATTTAAATGATTTTATCATGGGAGAATATCATCTAAATGGAACTAATCTTTTTAAACTGAATAAGGAGCTTGGAGAGGATTTAGTTGAAGATGAAACTGAAAAGAATAGATTAAAAGGAGCTTTTGAGCTTTTTAAGCAGCGTAACTCACAGATTATTAGAGGAAAGCAAATAATACCCGATTCAATTTATTCTAATTATACACCAAAATAATAGCAATCCACTTATTCTTCAATATATTCTTCAAGAATAGTATTCATTAAAGGGCGGTAGTATTTCCAGAAAAAACTGGCTCTTTCTGTAATATCATCTTCATCGTAAAACATGCCTTTAAAATACCCTATTCCTTTAAAATAAGATGAATTATAGTTTATAGGATTATCACTAAAATCTCCGGAAAAGTAAAAGAAGCTATAATCCGAATCTTTATGCATTGTTATTGCCGGGAAGTTATTAGGAATACCATATTTGTTAAGTTCTTTAATTCCCTCCTTATTGGCTCTTATATCAAAAGATGATATTACTTGGTTAACATTTGTGTCAGGTTTCATAACATCAAACCAAAAGGAATATTTAATCTCTTTAGGCAATCCATAATGTTCCTGAGCAAACTGAGTGCTAATAATTTGCGGCATTGGATTAGTAAGATGTGTATCTTCTTCCAGGATCACCACTTGTTCTTTATCATTTACGAATGCAATTCCAGATTTTTTAAAAGGCCATTGATTGTTATGAGCCTTTTTATAATTTTTAATTAACCATTTTGGTAGTTCTTTGTTTACTTCCAGATCTAGATTATCAAAATATCGGGCAGTCCATCCTGTCCATTCTAAGGCAAACGTCTCTTCAAAGACTGTTCTATTTCTGGATTGGGTGGGAGAACCTATCGTATTGAATTCAGTAATTATCAGCTTTTTTTTCTCCTTCATTAAAGCTAGTAATTCCAAATCCTTATCACTTAAACCACCATATAGCATTCCAGAACGTTCATTTAGGTTGGTGTGCTGAAACCATTCATTATTATAAATCCCATAAGTATCTGTAAAATACACCATATCTGCATCATCACTTAATTGATCTAGCTGTTTGGAGGTAAATCGCTCCAGACCTTTTAACTTGTATTCCTCATCTTCCAAAGGAAAAAACCCAAAATAATCATGGTCTATCTCATAAGGATCTATGGATGTTTTTGTATATCTATTATAATTTAGGATCCAGTTAAAAGAGATGTGTTCCTGGCCTTGTTTTGTTAGCACTGTTTTATCTATAATAGCTGCTACAAACTTAGTTTTAGGTGTAAACACCCAGGCAAGCCACATAAATAAAGGTAAAAAAAGGAGCAATAAAATAATTGTAAAGACAATGTTCTTTTTCATTTTTAAAACCTTTTGGTAAATCCTGCACCTACGGTGAATTGATATCCTTTTTTATCTAGTGCGTATTCTTGATTTTCTGCTCCTACATCTATAGATAATATATTAGTCTGTTTTATAGATTTTCTATAGCCTAAAGAAATATTGCTAGACTCTAAATTCTCTTGATCAAGAGATCCAATTACCTTGTTATTTTCATCTAACAAAATATAATTTTCAGGTCTATCTGGAGAAAGTCCTGTGCCTATTCTCAAACTTAAATAATCATCTGCTCCAGCTAAATAATACCTCACAGACAGAGAAATAGATTTAGAAAGTGAAATATTAGAGGGTGTTAAATAGGTTCTTAAATTGAACCAATAATTGCTGTAGTATTTCCCTATAGAGGCTGTATATATCCAAGTAGACCGGCTAAAGCTTAGGAATCTAAAGCCTAAATCTGCTTCAAAAGATTTTGGAAGATTGGCATACAAGGAAAAACCAGCACGATATCTAGGGAATATCCCTCCGTTTTCTGAAATACCTCCACTTACATAAGCATAAAATGTGTCGGAGATCCTTGGGTAAGCATCTACTTCAAATTGTACCCCGTTAGTTGTAAATCTGTTTGCATAGTTAAGTCTTCCGGTAACCGAGCCAATTGGAGTTTGCCTTCCATAACTTACACTTGCCAAATGCCAAGGATCACTAAAACGCTCATCGAAATAGACAAAATCATAATCTACCCCAATTTGATTTTTTGAAGAAAGGTCTTTGATCTTCTGACTAAATGCTCGAGCTTCAGAATCCTTAGGATGAAAAACCAATAATTCTTCAAGAGTCTTATTTGCTTCAGCAAATTCTTCAAGATTATTTTGAATTTTAGCCTTCAACATTAAGAGGCCTTTAGAGTCCGGGTTTTTTTCGATTCCTGGTTCAATTACTATTAAAGCTTTCTTTGGATTATCGTTCCAATATTCTAAGTACCCGTAGGCTAGATGTGCATCTTCATACCCAGGGTCTGTCTCAATCACTCTGTCGAATTCTTTTCTTGCTAATCCCACTTCATCTGTCCACGTATAAAGTCTTCCCAGGAAAATTCTAATATCAGAGTAATTTGGACTAATCTCCAGAGCTTTTTTTGTAATTCTTATGGCTTTAGGATAATCATCTTCATCAAATGCTGCAGTTCTTGCATTTATGAACAATTCGTCTGAGGATAAGGTGTCTTGGGCATTTAAAGATGTAGTGATAATTAGAAAAAATAATAATAAACTGAAGGGTGGATAAAATTTAATTTTTCCAGCAACTAAGTTGGGTAGGTGATATATCACTAAAGGGGCTTTTAGGGTAATTTTAATTAATTGGGTAAACATATTTTGCAATAACTATTGGATATAATGACAGTTATGTAAATGCTTAAACAAATAAAAAAATAAAGATAAATAAATTATAATGTCTCAAAAATTAGTTTGCACTTTATTTGAATCATTTTACACTACCATCAATAGAAATTTAAATAAAGGAAAAAATAATTTTTAAAACTTAAACCCCTGTTTATCGTAGTTCTCTGTTTGTTATTTAATCACTGGTAAATAGAAGAAGGTTATTTTTAAATCATCATGAATGCTAAACTATTACAACCCATTCCTACGTAAACAGTTGACATGAGCAGAAAATTATATTGATATCTTGATCAAGCAAAGGGATAGATGGGCTCGTGGACTTTGGGAAACTATGAGATTGCATAAGGATCTGTTCTTTAACAGAAAGTATAGAGATATGGGTTTATTCTATTATCCATATTGGATGTTCTTTGAATTAGGTGCACCTATTGTAGAATTTTTTGGATTATTAAGTTTAATTGTATTTACAATACTGGGTCTTATCAATTGGAATATTGCAATACTCTTTTTTGTATGTGTATATCTTTTAGGTTGTATATTTTCTACTATTTCTATTTTTATATACGTTAAGAATTTTAAACATTATACTACGGGTAAGGAAGTAGTGGAGCTTTTGCTTGCGGCTTACTTAGAACCTTTTATATATCATCCAATCTTAGTTTTAGGGCAAATCCAAGGCTATTATAAAAAGATCTTAGGAGTTAAATCTGGATGGGGTAATATGGATAGAAAAGGTTTTCAAACACTTCCTAAATATAAAGCTGAGAGATTGTAAAGCTTCAAATAAGCTGCTATGTTTTTGTTTACCTTATTGATGTTTGAGAATTAATATTAAATTTGAATCAAATAAATTCGGGACGTGGTGCAGTCCGGTAGCATGCACGGCTGGGGGCCGTGTGGTCGCAGGTTCAAATCCTGTCGTCCCGACTAAGTTGAAGATGATTCAGTCTTGACTGGACCATTTTTGTTTCCAACTGCGTCAAAAGCTAAGCTTTTGTAAGTGGATGGAAATAAAAAGAGGACGCCGCAAGCGTTCATTTTCTATTTGCAACAAGGGTTTTTAGGATTCTTTAAATCCTGTCGTCCCGACCACAACAAAAAGCGACACGAAAGTGTTGCTTTTTTTATTTTTGAGCTCTTCAGCTTTATTTATGAATTAAAATCCCCAAACCAGACCTAGTTAAACTTCATAAAAAATCTTGGTCAATTGTTAAATAGCTATTAAAAATTGCTCTTAAATAAAGCTTTAACGTCCATTTAAGAGCCATTACAGTCGCTTTATTTTACTTTTAAGTAAAAAGATTGCAAACTTAAAATAAAACGATATGTCTTCAGAAAAAGAGAAAAATAAAGATGAAATAGTAACAATTAACCCTGCTACTGGTGAAAAAATAAATTCCTATAAATTAATGAGTACAAAAGAGGCTGAAGATGCTGTTAAAAAGTGTCATGAAGCCTTTTTAAAATGGAGACTAAAATCTCCTGAGGAAAGAGCAAAGGTAATTAAAGCAATTGGTAAGAGTCTTGGGAAATATAAAGATGAATTGGCTAAGCTAATGACTCAGGAAATGGGGAAATTAGAAACACAAGGTGGTGATGAGGTTGATCTTTGTGTTGGTATTTGTGATTGGACCGCAGCTAACGCTCCAGAAAGTTTAAAATCTGAAGAAAGAGAGCTTCCAGATGGTGGAAAAGGACATGTAACCTATTCTCCAATAGGAGTGGTATACGGAATCCAACCATGGAACTATCCAACTTACCAAGTAATAAGATATGCTATTGCTAGTTTAATGGCTGGGAATGGAGTGTTATTAAAACATGCCGCTAATGTTACTGGATCCGGGCTTTTAATTGAAAAGGCATTTCTAGATGCCGGATTACCAGAACATCTGTTTACAGTTCTAAGAATCTCTCATGACACTTCAAATAAAATAATCGAAAATGATCTTGTCCGCGGAGTTACCTTAACTGGAAGTCCAACAGCTGGAAAAGTAATTGGTGAATTGGCAGGGAAAAATTTAAAGAAGTCTGTCTTGGAATTAGGGGCTAATGATGCCTATATGGTGCTGGAAGATGCAGATGTTGATTTAGCAATAGAAATGTGCGTGAAAGGTCGCCTTTATAATAATGGAGAGACCTGCATAGCTGCAAAACGTTTTATCGTGGTAGACGCAGTTTATGAGGAGTTTAAAAAAGGCTTTGTTTCTAAGATGAGTGCTATTAAACACGGTGATCCAACAAAAGAAGGTAGTGATATTGGGCCAATGGCAAGAAAAGATCTTCGAGAAGATTTACATGAACAGGTAACTGAAAGTGTGAAAAATGGAGCAGAGATCTTATGTGGAGGAAAAATTCCTGAAGGGAAGGGATATTATTATCCAGCAACTGTTTTAGGAAATGTAAAACCGGGGCAACCAGCCTACAGTGATGAGCTGTTTGGACCTGTGGCATCATTAATCCATGCCAAGGATGATGAAGATGCCATGAGACTTGCTAACGACAGTAGATTTGGACTTGGTGGTGGTATCTTCTCTAAAAATGAAGATAAAGCGATTGAGTTAGCTAGTAAGTACTTTGATACTGGAATGGTATTTATAAATTGCTTTGGATTAGCCATACCCAATATGCCTTTTGGAGGAGTTAAAGATTCTGGATATGGAAGAGAACATGGTGGTTTTGGATTATTCGAATTTGTAAACGTGAAATCTATAATGTTAATGAAGAATTAATTTTCTTAAATAATACTGAAGTGAAAAGGTGATGGTAAAACATCACCTTTTTTTGTTTTAGTTTAAAAAATTGCTCGTTGGTTATTATAAAATTACTCACTTTGTATAATGCTGGAAATATCAATTAATTAATATTATTTTTAAGCTTTAGAAATATACTACATGTTACAAGAGGTGTTTGATGCATATTCGTTTGTATTTGAAGAGGAACTATTAGAAGAAATTTCAGAAGTAGGAATTCTTAAAGAGTTTAAAGAAAATGAAATGATAATAGAAATAGGGGATAGCGTTAGCTCTATGCCTTTATTATTAAGTGGAGCCATTAAAATATTGCGAGAAGATCAAGATGGAGATGAATTGCTGCTTTACTTTCTGGAACGTGGAGATACTTGTGCCATGACTCTTTCATGTTGCCTGGGACATGCCAAAAGTGAGATCCGTGCTGTAGCTGAAATGCCAACTAAGTTGATCATGATTCCCATTGAAAAAATGGAGGAATGGATCTCTAAGTATAAAAGCTGGAGGGATTTTGTTTTTGAAAGTTATCATTCCAGACTTTCAGAAATGCTGGACACTATAGATACCATTGCATTTTTGAATATGGATGAGCGTTTATTGAAATATCTTAGAGATAAAGCCAAGATCAATCAGAATGAATTGGTGCAAACAACGCATCAGCAAATAGCATATGATTTACACACATCAAGAGTTGTAATTTCTAGATTACTGAAGAAATTAGAGTTAAAAGGGACCATTGCACTTAACAGAAATAGTATTGAGGTAATAGACCTTTAAAATGAATTCAATGTGTAACCAATGTTACTGTATAGGGAAAGTAAGTGCAATACATTTGCCGTATTCTAAAAAACAATAATGGGTATTATCGAAATCTTAGGTTACGTTGGCGCTTTAATAATAGGACTTGTATTAGGTTTAATCGGCGGCGGCGGCTCTATCCTCACAGTTCCAATTTTGGTTTATTTGTTAGCAGTAAATCCAGTGACTGCTACTGCATACTCACTTTTTGTTGTAGGTGCTACCTCTCTGGTTGGAGCAGTCAAAAATATAAGGAAGAAACAGGTAGATCTAAGAACCGCATTTGTATTTGCAGTACCTGCTTTTATTGCGGTATACGCTACTAGAATGTATCTAGTTCCAGCAATTCCAGACACTCTATTTTCTGTTGCGGGGTTTGAAGTAACCAAGAACATTGGTATTATGCTCTTTTTTGCCATTATCATGGTGGTGTCTTCTATTTCCATGATCTTGAATAATAAGGTTGAAAGTGATGTTGAAGAAAAAACAGTTTACAACTATCCATTAATAATTTTAGAAGGAATAGGTGTTGGGTTGCTTACTGGAATAGTAGGTGCCGGAGGAGGATTCTTAATTATTCCTGCTTTAGTGCTATTAGCCAAACTCCCTATGAAAAGGGCGGTGGCAACATCTTTATTGATCATTGCTATAAAATCTTTAATAGGATTTATTGGGGATATTCAGAATATGGATATAGACTGGGTGTTCTTACTTATATTTACTGGCTTGTCTATTGTAGGGATATTTATTGGAATGTATTTGAATAAATTTATAGATGGTAAAAAGCTGAAGAAAGCCTTTGGATGGTTCGTTTTAGTAATGGGAATCTATATTATTTGGAAAGAAATAAGCGCTTAAAAATTTAAGATATGTCAAAATTAAAATTAATTGTTATTATGGGATTCTTCGCTTCAATATTTGGTTTAAATGCTCAAAGCATAAAAGAGATCACTGTTTTAGATGCAACAGAATTCAAGGAGAGAATTTCTGAAGGAAAAGTTGCTTTGGTTGATGTTAGAACCGCAAATGAATTTAATGCAGGGAATATTAAGAATGCAGAAAATATAGATTTTTTCGATCCGCAGTTCATCACCTGTTTTTCAGAGTATGATAAAGATGAACCTATCTATGTGTATTGCCAAAGTGGTAATAGAAGCGGAAAGGCTTCAAAAAAGCTAGCTGCAGTAGGCTTCACTAAGATCTACGATCTAAAAGGAGGATATTCTGGTTGGAAGAATGCATCAAAATAAATTATAAATATGGATCACGTTGAGTCTAAAAAGAAACATTGGGAAACTATTTATGACACCAAAAAATTAAACGAAGTTAGTTGGTATCAGCCGGTTCCTGAAACTTCTTTAAATTTCATTAACTCTGCTGAAGTATCTAAAGATGCTCAGATTATAGATATTGGTGGAGGAGATAGTTTTTTAGCAGATAATTTAATCAGCCTTGGATATACTAACCTAAGTGTATTGGATATTTCAGGAAATGCTATAGAAAGAGCAAAAAAAAGATTGGGTGAAAATGCTGATGAAGTTACTTGGATAGTTTCAGATATCACCGCTTTTAAACCAAGCATTTCTTACGATATTTGGCATGATCGCGCTGCATTTCATTTTTTGACCTCATCAGAAGATATTCAGAAATATTTGGATACTATGGAATCTGCGATAACACCAAAAGGCTATTTGATACTTGGAACTTTTTCTGAGAATGGACCAACAAAATGCAGCGGTATTGAGATCAAACAATATTCTATAGAAGAACTAAAAACTGCTATTCCAGATAGCTTTAAATTTATTGAAGGTAAAAACATAGATCATCCCACTCCTTCTGGAAGTATGCAGAATTTCACTTTTTGTAAATTTCAGAAAATTTAAACAGTAGGATATAATACAAGTTATTTTACAAGTCAAAATCTAAAGCCTCGATGATCTGGGGCTTTTTTCATTTACATTTTTTTTTGAATTATTGTAGAAGTTTCAACCTATAGATTCCCATATTACTATATTATAATTTTGAGTATTAAACTCCCTCAATTTTTATTAAAATGAGGGAGTTATTTTATAATAGTTACTATAATGCTATGTTGTGGTAGCCTTTCTTCTGAAGCTGAAAATCGTAAAGAATTCCATTATCTACAACTTCAATTTGTTCAGATAAATCCTCTTTTGAAACCTTGAATTTTTTAAGAGAAAAACCGCAAGCCACAATGCTTATATGCTGCTTTTTTGCTTGATGTAAAAAATCGTGCATCAATTCTTTGTTTGCGAGATCTTCCACTGTTTTTCCGCAAATAATTACCTGGAAATCCCCATAATTATTTCCGTCTTCATTTGCTAATGCTTCCGCAGCCAAAAATATTGGTTTTAATTGGGCAACTTTTTTGGTTAATACCACGTAGTTATTCTTTGAGCTATCGTGTTGTTTATTTTTTATAGTTTGTGCATTTAAGGATGTAATTCCAATTAATAAAATTAGTGCACTAGTTAAAATAGTTTTCATAAGTTATTTTTTTTATTGTTATTAAAATCGTTTAAAATAAAGAATAGAAGTCCTCCTAAAATGGCTATGTTCTTAAACAAAGGGCCTAGAGTAGTGATTTGTCCTACTTGAATTGTTAATGTAATAGGAATTAATACTGCACAAAGTAAGATTGCTGCCCATTTTGTTTTGTATCCCATTAATAAGCTAATGCCTGCAATAAGCATGACAATTCCAGAGCTAATGACCATTAATTTGGGCTCTCCAAAAAAATGAGCGATTCCTTTAAATCTTGCTTGTTCTATACGTAGTAGTGTTTTTTCTAAGTTTAATAAGTGGCTAAAACTTGCTACTAAAAAAATACCGCTTAACATAACTCTAAATAATACTAAAGAGCGTTTGCTAACCAAAATATCAGTTTTCATTTTATAATGTATTAGTTAAGATCATTAAAAGTGAATTCACTTTTAATGATGAAAAAATGTATGTAAAAACTGATTTAAACTTTAGGGGGAGGATAGCGATTATTAAAATAGTCCGACGGAATTGTAGAAATTCTGTAGTCTATTTTTTGTAGATATTTTGGCTGTAATAAATTATCCCAATTGGATAATTCCAAATTGTAAGGGGTGGCACATACATACTGAAAAGTATCATTTATATCTGACTTCAGTAAAGAATATTGTGCAGTAGCATTGGTAGATTGCAGATTAATTTTTTTACAATGCGGATTTATGTGAGAAACAAAATCAGTTTCTGTAGTAAATTCTATAAATTTAGCATCTATAGAAACTAGTTTTCCTATAAAAACGATAAGTAATATAAAACCTATGTAATTTTTGTACCTCATTCAATCAACAAATATATAATACATGCATAGATTTATATGTTACAATTGTTACAAACTGATTTATAAATCATGAAGATGAGTATAGCAGCAGAAAAAAAGATAGTGATCAACGGGTATAAGCACACATTATTTGAATCTGGCTCATTATCTAAAGAAGAACTTTTGAAGACTTCAAATCAATTTTTTGAACATCTGGATAAACGACGTTCTGTACGAGATTTTTCTGATCGAGAAGTTTCAAAAAAAGCTATAGAAAACATAATCAAATCGGCTTCTACAGCACCATCAGGAGCTCATAAACAACCATGGACCTTTTGCGCCATTTCAAATTCAGAATTAAAATCTAAGATAAGAGAGGCTGCAGAAGTAGAAGAGCAGGAAAATTATTCTGGCCGAATGAGTGAAAGTTGGCTTAGAGACCTTGCTCCCTTGGGAACTACCATGGAAAAGCCATTTTTAGAAGAAGCTCCTTGGTTAATTGTAGTTTTTAAAAAGGTTTATCAATTGGATGAGACTGGTGCAAAACATAATAATTATTATGTGAATGAGTCTGTTGGAATTGCATGCGGAATGCTAATAACTGCAATCCATAATGCAGGTTTGGTTACCTTAACGCATACTCCAAGTCCTATGAATTTCCTTAATAAAGTATTGGAGCGCCCATCGAATGAGCGGGCTTATTTATTATTGCCGGTAGGTTATGCAAAAGATCCCGCGTATGTTCCAGATATCGAGCGAAAGGAACTTGATGAGGTATCTCAATTTTACGAATAAACTTTAGAAAATAATTACCTAAAAAGAAAACCTCCCAACATTATAAACTCCTTACCAAAATTGAAAATAGGAAGTGTAACATATGTTACTTCCTTAACGCATGCAAATGTTTATTTTTGCCTAGTAAATTTAAAATAAGTTGGAGAAGTATTTAAAAATAATACAAGAATCGTTCTCAGGATATTTTAATTATCTGGTGCAAGAAATAACAAATCCCTCGTGGACCAATTATTTCTATTGGCTAATTGGATTGTCTTTACTGGTATGGACTTTAGAAGTCCTTATACCATGGAGAAAGAATCAAGGTGCATTTAGAAAAGGCTTTTGGTTAGATTCCTTTTATATAGTTTTTAATTTCTTTCTTTTCTCTTTAATTGGGTACAATGCAATATCCAATGTAGGAGTAGAGCTATTCAATGACTTTTTAGGTTTATTCGGGATAGAGAATATGGTAGCCATTAACATTCAGGGTTTACCTGTTTGGAGTCAGCTGCTTATCATGTTTGTAATAGCCGATTTTATCCAGTGGAATGTACATAGACAATTGCATAGAATTCCGCAGTTATGGGAATTCCATAAAATACATCACAGTGTAAAGGAAATGGGTTTTGCCGCTCAATTCAGATTTCACTTTATGGAAACCATCATTTATAAATCGGTGCAATATATACCGCTTGCCATGATTGGTTTCGGGATACAAGAATTCTTCGTGATCTATATGTTTTCTGTTTTTATAGGACATTTAAATCATGCAAATGTGGGATGGAATTATGGAATTTTAGGCTACATATTTAACAATCCTAAAATGCATATTTGGCATCATTCAAAAGAATTACCAGAAGCACATCCCTATGGAATGAATTTCGGTTTGTCCTTAAGCATTTGGGATTATTTGTTTGGTTCGGCATATGTTCCGAAGAATGGAAAAAATATAGAAATAGGTTTTGAGGGAGATGAAGATTTCCCTGAAGACTTTGGGAGCCAAGTTTTGTTCCCGTTTATAAATAGAAGTAAATCAACACAAAAAATTAAATAACAAATACGTAGAAGATGAAAGTAAAACAATTTAACGATGCCCCGTTGGCACATTATTCCTACGCAATTGTAAGTAACGGTAAAATGGCTTTAGTAGATCCTAGTAGAGACCCTATGCCTTACTACAAATATGCTGAACAAGAAAATGCAGAGATCGTTGCGGTTTTTGAATCGCATCCTCATGCAGATTTTGTAAGTAGTCATTTACAGATCAGTGAAGAAACTGGAGCCGATATTTATGTGAGTAAATTATTGGGAGCAGATTATAAGCACAAAGCATTTGATAATGGGGATTCCTTAAAAATGGGCGATGTTACTTTTAAAGCCATAAATACACCTGGTCATTCACCAGATAGTATTACTATAGTTGCTGAAGAAGGAAAAGAAACCATTTTATTTACAGGTGACACCTTGTTTATTGGGGATGTTGGGAGACCAGATCTACGAGAAAATGTTGGGAACATGACAGCAAAAAGAGTAGAACTAGCTAAGGATATGTATCATTCTATCCAAAACAAATTCAATGATCTTCCAGATGATGCTATTGTATACCCGGCTCACGGTGCAGGATCTCTATGCGGAAAGAATATGAGTAGCGATCCTTCCAGTACCTTAGGGAACGAACGAAGAGGAAACTGGGCTTTTCAAAAGCAAACGGAAAAGGAATTTCTTGCTGAAATATTAAAAGATCAACCCTTTATTCCATCTTACTTTGGTTTTAATGTAGATATCAATAAAAAAGGAGCAGAAAATATTAATAGAGCTAAAGGAATAGATCTTAGATTGAACGTGACTGAATTAGATTCCAGTATCGTTAAAGTCGATATAAGAGATCAGGAAAAATTCAAAAAGGCGCATCTTTTTAATAGTATCAATATCATGGCAAGCACTCCAACTCAAAAATTTGAGACCTGGTTGGGAGCTATCATCGAGCCAAATGAAGCTTTCTATATTGTTGTAGACAGTGTAGATGAAATAGATGAGACTTTAAGCAGAGTTGTAAAGATTGGATACGAAAAGCAATTAATGGCTTTTGTTACCTTATCTAATGAGGTTTCAAATTCTTCTGATGAATTGGATCTAAAAGATTTCAAGAATAATCAAGATAAGTACACCATTGTAGATATTAGAAATGAAGGAGAAATTGCTGAAGGTAAGATCTTCGAGCAGGCGATTGGTTCACCTTTAAATGAATTGAGAGATAATTTAAATGAAATCCCAACAGACAAGCCAATAGTGGTTCACTGTGCAGGAGGATATCGTTCTGCAGCGGGAAGTAGTATTCTTGAAAACAAGTTTAAGAATACCAAGGTCTATGATCTAAGCGATGCTATAAGCGAATTTAGCTAAATAATAAATGGAAGAGAGATGATCTTTTCTAATCGTTTTCTACCCTAACTAGAAGTTTAAAAGCCTTTAAAGTTTAATTACTTTAAAGGTCTTTTTGTTTTTTATACCTAGCAACTTCAATGCGGAATAATTAAATTTTGCTTGGACATTTTTCTATATTTACAACTTTCAATGAAAATTGGCATTCAAACTATGAATAATGGATAAAAAATATAAAGTAAAGGTGAACGACTCTTATGAGCATCAATTCACCGAAAAGGATATTAATTCACTCGATACTCAGGAAGTTTCACCTTCTAAAATTCATGTTTTAAAGGATAGTTCTTCATTTAAGACTGAAATAATAAAATCAGATTTTCTTAAGAAAACTTATTCTATAAAGATCAATGCAAATATTTATGAAGTGCAGATCTCTAATGAGCTGGATCTTTTAATTGAAGAGATGGGATTAACTATAGTTTCCTCTAAAATAGTGAACGATATTAAGGCTCCAATGCCAGGATTGATCCTGGATGTTTTGGTGGAGCAAGGAGCAAGTGTTAAGGAAGGCGACTATTTAGTTGTTTTAGAAGCTATGAAAATGGAAAACACACTTACTGCTCCAAGAAACGGAGTAGTGAAGGCTATTTCAGTTAAAAAAGGCCAAACGGTAGATAAGAATCAGCTTCTTATTGAAATGGAATAGAACAAGTCCTTCGGTTTTTCTTCCGAAGATTTCAAGTTATAATAGATTACAATTCTAGATTTAAATGAAAAAAATATTAGTTGCCAATCGTGGGGAGATTGCATTACGAGTAATGAAGACCGCGAGAAAAATGGGCATTAAAACAGTAGCTATTTTCTCTAAAGCAGATAGAAATGCACCACATGTAAAATTTGCAGATGAGGCGGTTTGTATTGGAGAAGCACCATCTAACCAATCTTATTTATTAGGGAGCAAGATTATTGAGGTTGCAAAGGCGCATAATGTAGATGCTATTCATCCAGGATATGGATTTTTAAGTGAGAATGCAGATTTTGCAGAGGAAGCAGAAAAGAACGGGATTATATTTATTGGGCCCGGTTCTAAAGCAATTCGAATAATGGGAAGTAAGCTTGCCGCGAAGGATGCGGTAAAAGCTTATGACATTCCAATGGTACCTGGAATAGATGAGGCTATTACAGATGTGGAGAAGGCAAAACGAATTGCCAAAGAAATAGGATTTCCAATTCTTATAAAAGCTTCTGCCGGGGGTGGAGGTAAAGGAATGAGAATTGTAGAAAAGGAATCGGAATTAGGAGATCAAATGAAACGTGCAATCAGCGAAGCAGAGTCTGCTTTTGGTGATGGTTCGGTCTTCATTGAAAAATATGTGGGTTCTCCAAGACATATAGAAATTCAGGTATTAGCAGATACTCATGGTAATTTTGTTCACCTTTTTGAACGTGAATGTAGCATTCAAAGACGTCACCAAAAAGTGGTAGAAGAAGCACCTTCTGTAGTTCTAGATGAAAAACTTCGAAAAGAAATGGGAGCGGCAGCAATTAAAGTGGCAAAAGCTTGTGATTATGTTGGGGTTGGTACAGTAGAATTTTTAATGGACGAACAAAAAAAATTCTATTTCCTAGAAATGAATACCCGTTTACAAGTAGAACATCCAGTGACAGAATTTATAACAGGTATAGATCTGGTGGAGCAACAAATTAAAGTTGCAAGAGGCGAGAAATTGGCTTTTGGTCAGGAAGATCTTAAAATAAAGGGACACGCTTTAGAATTACGTGTGTATGCAGAAGATCCTATGGAAGATTTTATGCCTAGTGTTGGAACATTAGAACGCTATAGAACTCCAAGTGGTGAAGGGATTAGACTGGATGATGGTTTTGAAGAGGGAATGGAAGTGCCTATTTATTATGATCCTATGTTGTCAAAATTGATCACTTATGGAAAGACCAGGGAAGAAGCAATCCAATTGATGATTTCCGCAATAGATTCTTATGAAGTTGCAGGGGTAAAGACGACGCTTCCTTTTGGGAAATTTGTGTGTGAACATGAAGCCTTCCGCAGCGGGAATTTTGATACTCATTTTGTGAAGAATTATTATTCTGCAGAAAAGCTAGCTTCCAAGATTGAAGAGGAGTCAGAATTAGCTGGGATTATTGCAATTAAACAATATTTAAAAGATCAGCAATTAACAAGATTACCTCACAATTAATTTACATTTAAATTAAAGGGAGATGTGTCGCTGTTTTATGCAATATATTAGGTAATCGTCTAGTCACCCTGTCCCGATGCTTCGGGACAGCATGACGAAAAACTTTAAAATAACTAGTTGAAAAAGTATTAAAATCATAATAAAATTATGAGCAAGAATATAGAAATTTTAAATAATAAGATTGCTGAAGCTCATTTGGGTGGAGGTGAAAAACGCATAGCCAAGCAACACGAAAAAAAGAAGTTGACCGCTCGGGAGCGTGTGAATTACTTTTTAGATGAAGGATCTTTTGAAGAGATCGGGATCTTGGTAACTCACCGTGCCACAGATTTTGGAATGGAGAAACAGCAATTTTATGGAGATGGTGTTGTAACCGGATATGGTACCGTAAATGGAAGATTGGTATATGTTTTTGCTCAGGATTTCACCGTTTTTGGTGGCGCTCTTTCTGAAACACATGCCGAAAAGATATGCAAGGTTATGGATCATGCTATGAAAGTGGGAGCTCCAATTATTGGATTGAATGATTCTGGTGGAGCTAGAATTCAGGAAGGGGTAAGATCTTTAGGTGGCTATGCAGATATTTTCTACCGAAATGTTCAAGCCTCCGGAGTTATTCCACAGATCTCGGCTATTATGGGACCTTGTGCTGGTGGTGCAGTGTATTCTCCTGCTATGACAGATTTTACTATAATGGTAGAAGGAAGTAGTTATATGTTTGTTACTGGCCCTAACGTAGTAAAAACAGTGACCAATGAAGAGGTGACTTCAGAAGAATTGGGGGGAGCAAGTACGCATTCCACCAAGTCTGGAGTAACTCATTTAACTTCTAATAATGATATCGCATGTTTGGAAGATATCAAGCATCTATTGAGTTATTTACCTCAGAACAATAAGGAGACCGCTACTAAGTTGCCTTATGAATTGACAGATGAAATAAGAGAAGTTTTGGATGATATGATTCCAGAGAGCGCCAATAAACCTTATGATATGCATGAGGTGATAGAGGGAATTATAGATGAAGACTCTTTCTTTGAGATTCATAAAGATTATGCAAATAATATTATAGTTGGATTTGCCAGATTAGGTGGAAGAAGTATTGGAATTGTTGCAAATCAACCAATGAGCTTGGCTGGTGTTCTGGATGTAGATTCATCTAAAAAAGCAGCCAGATTTACAAGATTCTGTGATTGTTTCAACATCCCACTTTTAGTTTTGGTAGATGTTCCGGGATTCTTGCCTGGTACAGATCAGGAATGGAATGGTATCATTTTGCATGGTGCAAAGCTTTTATATGCATTAAGTGAAGCAACGGTGCCTAGAGTTACAGTTATTACGAGAAAAGCCTATGGAGGTGCTTATGATGTGATGAATTCTAAACATATTGGAGCCGATCTAAACTTTGCATGGCCAACTGCAGAAATTGCAGTGATGGGAGCAAAGGGAGCCAGTGAGATCATCTTCAGAAAAGAGATCCAGGAATCTGAGGATCCAGAGTTGATCCTTTCTGAAAAAGAAGCAGAATATGCAGAGAAATTTGCTAATCCGTTTGAAGCTGCTAAACGTGGATTTATAGATGAGGTGATCATGCCGAGAGATACCAGAAAGAAATTGCTGAAAGCTTTTAGTATGTTAGAGAATAAGAGTGTTCATAAAATAGATCGTAAACACGGGAATATTCCTTTATAATATCATTTACAAGATTATGAGCCGGATCATTCTTTTTGTTCCGGCTTTTATTTTTAAGTTTTCCCTATTCTTTCCGACTGTAACATTTGTTACTGTAAACCCATCTAAAAAATGTGTTCTTTGCACTCAATAAAATTTTAAATTATGGAATGGATCTTTGAACCTTGGCCTTGGTATGTAGCCGGACCACTTATAGCTATAATAATGTTTCTCTTGATTTTTATTGGGAAGCAATTTGGAATGTCCTCTAACCTTCGAACTTTTTGTACGATGTGTGGAGCAGACAAAACTGCCGATTTTTTCAATTTCGATTGGAAATCTCAGAGATGGAATTTGGCAGTAGTTGTGGGTGCCGCCCTTGGAGGTTTTATAGGAGCACATTATTTATCTAATGATTTAGCAGTTGCAATAAACCCGGACACTATTTCAACCCTAAAAGAATTAGGATTCAATAGTGCAGGTTCTGCATATTTACCAGATGAACTTTTTAGTTTAGACGCCTTAACAAGTGTGAAGTCTTTATCTCTACTTTTAGTTGGTGGACTACTTATTGGATTTGGTGCTAGATATGCAGGAGGATGTACTTCTGGTCATGCAATTTCTGGATTAAGTAATTTACAGCTACCATCACTTATTGCCGTAATAGGATTCTTTATTGGAGGATTATTTATGGTTCATGTTTTATTCCCCTTAATATTTTAGAAATGAAAAAAATACTTAGTTATTTATTTATAGGAATGTTCTTCGGAATTGTAATGTACAAATCTGAAGCAGCATCATGGTTCAGGATCTATGAAATGTTTCAATTTCAATCCTTTCATATGTACGGAATTATTGGATCTGCATTGGTTCTAGGAGTTATTGGAGTGCAATTGATTAAGAGAAATAATCTTAAATCTTTTTATGGGGAGCCAATAAAATTTGTTCCAAAGGATAAAGGGATTACAAGATATTTAGTTGGAGGTACTATTTTTGGTCTTGGTTGGGCATTAGCTGGATCTTGTCCTGGTCCAATTTACACTTTAATTGGTGCTGGATATGTATCAATAATAGTTGTACTCTTAGGAGCTATTTTAGGAACTTTTATCTACGGCTTGATTAAGGATAAATTACCGCACTAAAATTAAGATGCCTTCTCATCTGGAGGATCTATGTAAAAGGATGGAAGTGCGATTTTAAATTTCACCACTACTAGTCGAATACTTATTACTATTAGGGAAGTGACTACGTAAATTACATCATTATCTACATTAAGATCATACAGGATAACATAGGCAAGAGCTCCAATAATACAAGCGGTAGCGTATATTTCTTTTCTAAAGATCACTGGTATCTCATTACAAAGAATATCGCGAATTACACCTCCAAAAGTTCCAGTAATGGCACCTAGAGCAATAGAAATTATAGGGCTTAGTCCGTTTTCTATTCCTGCTTCTACTCCTGTAATGGTGAAAACCCCTAACCCAATAGTGTCAAACAGAAAAAGAGAGGTTTTTAAATGATTGATCTTATGCCTAAATATGATAGCCAAAAAGGTTATGATACTAATTAGGTAGATATAAAATGTGTTTTCCATCCACATTACAGGATTATTGCCAATTAGAATATCTCTAACTGTTCCTCCTCCGGTAGCAGTAACAAAGGCAATTATAAAGATTCCAAATAGATCAAGTTTTCTGGACATAGCAGCCAGTGCTCCAGAAATAGCAAATGCCACGGTACCTAAAAGATCGAAAGTGCTGAAAAGTGAAAAGTCTATCATTGGCGACAAAGTTAATTCTTAAAATAGTATATACTAATAGGATTTATTAAAATTGCCTTTGTCAAACATTGCTATTCAATAGAATTATAAACAAATAGTAAATCTTAATGAGAAAACCTGTAAGTTTTTGACTAAACTCCCTACTTTTACAGGAATAAATAAATATTGAAATGTCAGATACTGTAGAAAGAATAAAATGTTTGATTATAGGTTCGGGCCCTGCTGGTTATACAGCAGCCATATATGCAGCCCGTGCAGATATGCATCCAATTATGTATACCGGAATGGAGCCAGGTGGCCAATTAACCACCACCACTGAGGTTGATAATTTCCCAGGATATCCTGAAGGAATTGATGGGCCAGCTATGATGGTAGATATGCAAAAGCAAGCAGAGCGTTTTGGTACTCAAGTAAGACTTGGGATGGTTACAGAAGTTCAGTTTAATGAAGAGCCGGGTGGTATTCATAAGGCTTGTATAGATAATTCTACTTGGGTAGAGGCCGAGTCAGTTATTATTTCGACAGGTGCTACTGCAAAATATTTAGGATTACCTAGTGAGCAACGCTTGCGTGGAGGTGGAGTTTCTGCCTGTGCAGTTTGTGATGGGTTTTTCTACAAAAATCAGGATGTTGCTATAGTTGGTGGGGGAGATACCGCTGCAGAAGAGGCAACATACCTTGCTAATATTTGTAAGAAGGTAACAATGTTGGTGAGAAAGGATCAGATGAAAGCTTCAAAAGCTATGCAACATAGAGTTACTAATACCAAGAATATAGATCTTAGATACAACACCGTAATTGATGAAGTTTTAGGAGAACAAGTAGTAGAAGGTTTAAGAATGGTAAATAATGTTACTGGTGAGAAGGAAGAAATTGCTATTACCGGATTATTTATTGCTATTGGCCATAAACCAAATACCGATATTTTTAAAGGGCAGTTGGAAATGGATGATATGGGCTATTTAATTACTAAAGGAAAATCTACCAAAACGAATCTACCAGGAGTGTTTGCCTCAGGAGATGTACAGGATAAAGAATATAGACAAGCTGTTACTGCGGCTGGTACAGGTTGTATGGCTGCCTTAGATGCAGAACGTTATTTAAGCTCTGTGGAAGAATTAAAGGAGAATAAAGTAGAAGCTGATTTGTAATCTGTAAAGGATTACATTTTGAAATAAAAAAGCCTCTGCAATTGCAGAGGCTTTTTTATTTTTCAAAACAGATAGAATTAATTATCTATTTTAATTTTCTTTTCTACTGAACCGTCTTCGTTCACTTCAATTTTAATTTTTTTATCGTCAGTTTTAATTTTTACTTTATCACCTTCATTATTTACTTTCACTTTATCATCTGCATCTAAGTTCATTTCTTTACGAATTGCACTTTCATCATCCAAATCATCTGTTTTATCATCTGTATCTCTACAGGACACTACTGCTAAAGAAAGCATAGTGAAAATCAAGCCATTTCTTAAAACATTTTTCATTCTTTTATTATTAAGGGATTAGTGTAGATAAACTTACTACTTTTCTCAAGATGTCAGTTTAAAATCAACTTTTTTTAGAAAGAGCAACTTTTAAAAAATTGAGGCTCATATTAATATAGAAAAAGCCCCCGTATTTTGGGGGCTTTATTTAGCTTGCTAAACAGGCTTTTGAAGATCTGGTGAGCATGTCTATTTTTTGCTGTTGGTATAGCTCTAAATACTGACTATTTTCAGTTATTTTTTCTTCAGTTGTTTCTCCAGAGAAAATGGATAAAACCAATACGATTATAAGTTTAATTAATGCTATCATGACTAGTTCTTTTTAATTTCTATTCCGTTTTCATCAATCTTGATCTTCTCATCATTGTTTTTATTTATTTGAACACCATCAGAGCTAATTCTAACTTTCACATTATCATCGTCATTAAACCTGCTTGATTCTTCCCAGTTATCTTTTTTCTTGTTATTGATCTGTACACCATCAGAATTTATACGAACATTAATTTCATCATCGTCATCAAACGAATCTGATTCTTCCCAGTTGTCATCATTGTTCCAAGAGTTATCATTGGAATCTATACTTTCTACGGGACAGGTTTCGCAAATGGTCTCATTCTCAATTACTTTCACGAAATGCTCATCTTGGTCGTACTTTAAAATTCCACCGGCGTAATCTGAATATCTGTAATAATCACTAACATTATCATCTACAAATAATACACTTCCTTCGGGGACATATACAGTTACTTTAACTTCCTGATCTCTATAGTATTCATTCAAATTAGAGGTAAGGTAAGAATCTAGGTAAAGTTTATTTCCAGCAAAACTGGTGTTGTAGCTTATGTTTTTCGCCCTGTTTTTAGCGTCTTTATAATCACTACCATCTGCTGTTTTAATAATTTCGATTTTTCCGATAGAATCTTTTGTAGATTTTACCACCACATTTATATCTGTTATGTACATGATCTTATTATCATTGTCGTCATACATGATCTCTACATCTTTTCTCCAGGTGTTAGAAGAATAATCTGGATTAGATCTCATAGCTAAATACAGTGTGTCTTGAGGTGTGATTGATAATTTTTCAGTGATTACAATTTCTCCATCAAATGCTCTTAAGGTAGCTTGTTTTACTCCTAAGAATACTAAACCAATTACAGACAATAACCATAGGCCCAATAAAACCATTTTGGCAAGTGTGCCAATAGATTTCAGTTTTCTTACCATTATTTTCAATCCTAAAATGAAAAGGAAGAAAAACGGAATTCCTACAGCAAAAAATGTAAGTAGAGAGATCGCCCAAATTGGTGCTCCAATAGCAGCCATTTCAATATAATCTGTCCAAGGTGCTTCTACAATACCAAAGGTTCCTACAGTGAATAGACCTATAAATAAAGCTATAAGAGTAGATCCTGCAATTAATAGGATTAGTAAACCTATAAATTTCACGAAGATGTTAAGTATTGCTAAAATTGCAGCGCTAATCCCTGTAGCAGCAGAACTGGCACCAGATTTTACTTGTCTACCATATTTATCATAATCTGCATTTCTAACTTTTCCGGCAACATCATCAAAACCTTCTTTGATCTTACGCTCTATATTGGAGATATTAACCTCTTCTCCCCGCATAGAAAGTTTATCTGCCGTGGTTTTAGCTTCAGGAACAAAGATCCATAGTGCTATATAGATAAGGACAAATGCGCCACTAGATGCGACGGTTAAAATAACCCATAATAAACGTACCCAAATGGCTTGTATTCCTAGATAATGACCCAATCCTGAAGATACTCCTCCTACATAAGAGTTTTCGGTATCTCTAAAAAGTTGTTTTCCAGAAGTATGAGTGGTTTTAGCGTAAGATGGTTCATCTTCAAAGATCTCGTCGTCTAACATATAATCTTCTGGTTGTCCCATTTTAGCGATTACTGCTTCCACTTCGGTATTTCCTATTACCTGCTTTTTATCTTTTATCTTCTCATTAAAAAGTTCAGCAATACGAGCTTCTATATCAGCAATGATCTCTTCCTTGCCTTGAGTGTTGGTAAGCGAGCTTTTAATTGCCTCTAGATAATGTTGAAGTTTAGCGTATGCATCTTCATCAATATGAAAGAAAATGCCAGCGAGGTTTATATTTACTGTCTTATTCATGATTCTTGTTTTTTTGAGTGGTTACAACTTTTACAGCGGTTTGTAGTTCATCCCAAGTATGGGTGAGTTCTGTTAAAAATAATTGGCCAGTATCTGTTAAGCCATAATATTTTCTTGGCGGGCCACTGGTAGATTCTTCCCAGCGATAGCTTAATAATCCAGCGTTTTTAAGTCTGGTAAGCAAAGGATAAATTGTTCCCTCCACCACTAATAATTTTGCGTCTTTAAGAGTGTCTAAGATTTCTGCCACATAGGCATCGTTATCTCGCAGCACCGATAGAATACAATACTCCAGCACTCCTTTACGCATTTGTGCTTTTGTGTTTTCAATCTTCATAGCGTTTGATTTTGAATGTTGTTAAACTGTTCATTTTTTGATTGATTTTTTACAACCTGAGTTGGACTGATGAAATTGATGGTCAAAGGATAATTATATAACTGCCCTTCACTTGCTTTGATGGTAGCAAGAATTACAGCTACAATATCAAGAACGAATAATCCAATAAATAGGAGTCCTAGAATTGCTCCGAATACGAACAACGATATTAAATTATTTGGATGCCCTGTACTTATATAGTTTTCAGATATAATAAATGGGTCATTTAAATTAAAATGAACTCCCCAAAAAATAACACCTGCAACACCTATACATACTAATAGTATAAAATATAGGAAGATACTTATTTGAAAATTCAAGGCTTGTTTCCCATGATGATCCACGAAAGGATCTTTCTGCTTGGCTGTCCAAAAAATTAAAGGAAAAATAAAATTTCCAAAGGGAAATAGATACTTGCTAAATGTAGATAGATGGATAAAAGCAGCTATTGTTTTATCCGGTTGTGATGATGTAGTTTCCATAGTTGATTGATTTTCTTATACAAATATATATCTTTAAAATAGTATTATGCAAAGCAAAGTACTGTATGTTATTTAATTTAAGAAAAGTTTAACATTTCGCTGTTCAATATATTTTAAATACTTTTAGAAAAAATTAATCCCAATAATGAAAATAACACCCGGAAAACTTAACAAATTTTTAATTCTGAAATTGCCAAGCGCATGGCTTTGTGGAGTAAGAGTTAAAGAGATAAATGAAGAAAGTTGCACTGTGAAAGTTAGGCATAAATGGATCAATCAAAACCCTTTCAACTCTATGTATTTTGCAGTACAGGCAATGGCTGCAGAGCTCAGTACAGGAGCTATGGTTATTGGACAGATTAAGGATAGTGGAAAAAAAATCTCTATGTTGGTTGCTCAAAATAAGGCACATTTCACTAAAAAAGCCACCGGTAAACTAGAATTTACTTGTAAGGATGGTCATTTAATTTCTGAAGCAATTCAGGAAACTATCAAAACGGGAGAAGGGCAAACTTTCTGGATGAAATCTATAGGTTTAAATGAAGATGGAGTGGAAATATCCACTTTTGAATTTGAATGGACGGTTCGATTAAAGATTAAAAAATAGGAAATTCTATTATAGGATTGTAACATTTTTGAAATTATACTTACTTATTTCTATAAACAAGTTATTATGAATGCAGACGAAATAGATTATAAGATATTTGGCGAAGAGATGCAATATGTAGAATTGGAGTTAGATCCTAATGAAGCAGTTATTGCAGAAGCAGGTAACTTTATGATGATGGATAGTGGAATTAAAATGAACACTATTTTTGGACATGGATCCAAACAAAATGAAGGGTTTCTTGGGAAAGTACTTGGTGCTGGAAAGAGGCTACTTACTGGAGAGAGTTTGTTTATGACTATTTTTTCCAACGAAGTCTCAGGCAAGAAAAAGGTGAGTTTTGCATCACCTTATCCTGGAAAAATACTCCCTTTAGATCTTAATAAATACGGAGGAAAATTCATTTGTCAAAAAGATGCTTTCTTATGTGCTGCCAAAGGAGTGTCTATAGGAATCGAATTTAGTAGAAAACTGGGGAGAGGTTTCTTTGGTGGAGAAGGTTTCATCATGCAAAAAGTAGAAGGCGATGGAATGGCCTTTGTGCATGCCGGTGGAACTATGGCTCGTAAAGAATTAGGTGTTGGTGAAAAATTATGTGTAGATACTGGTTGTATCATTGGGTTCACAAAAGATGTAAATTACGATATCGAATTTATAGGTGGTATTAAAAACACCATTTTTGGAGGGGAAGGCTTGTTTTTTGCCACACTAACAGGACCTGGAGTAGTCTATGTACAATCTTTACCTTTTAGCAGGTTGGCGAACAGAGTGCTTCAAGCCGCACCTCAAAGTGGAGGAAAAGATAAAGGAGAAGGCAGTATTTTAGGGGGAATTGGTGATATTATTAGCGGGGACAATAGATTCTAATTCAATCCTGTCCTAAATAAATTTTAACCACCTAAAAATTAATCATTTTACTGGTCTTCACCGCTGTTTTTATAGATTTTCAAAAAAGAACCCCTTGTATGCATTTATTTGGAGGCGGTTGTTCCTTCGCAAAAGGATTATCGAGCCATTGGTATAAATCCACTTTCACAAAAAGGTTAAGTCTAATAAAGGCTACCAAATTTGATAAGTACCAAGGGTGTTTTGCCTGTGTTTTAAGTGCTTTCAGGATTAGAATGGTAATCAGCGCAGTCCAAATCTGTATCATGACCGCATTTTGGCTAGTTCCAATGAAGGACTTTATGTGCAGTTGTTGTTTTATGTCCCTAAAAAAGATTTCCACTTCCCATCTGGCCTTGTAGAGTTCGGTTATGGTGTTTGCTGTCCAAGACGTTTGATTGGTAATGACCTCAATGGTCTGTTGGTTTTCCTCGTCCCATAGGGCAACCCTGCGCAATCTTTTAGGATATTTCCCTTTTGTTTTGGCGCCTGTCAGTTCAATGATCTCATCTTTTAGAAAATGCTGGTGTTTGTTCTCTGGCAATTCCAGCTCTTTGATGGTTTTGAACTTTATGTTGTCCTTATGCCTGACCACAAAATAAACCCCGTTGCTGTCCCAAACATTCAGCAAGGCAAAATCATTGTAAAATCTATCGGCAACAATAACACTTCCTTTTAAAAGCGGAACATCGTAAGCCCCTTTGTTATCCGCTGTCTTGCCATCTGTAATATTTACATAGGCAGGTAGATGACCATCATAATCAAGAAGGGTGTGCATTTTTACCGCTCCCTTTTTAGTCTTGTATTTTGCCCAATCAAAAAGGCTTAGACAAAGACTTATGGTGGTAGCATCCAATAAGAATATTTTTGACTTTATTTTGAACTTGGTTCGCTTCATTTGCGCTTGCTGTCCCAGACTCTCCAACAACACGTAATAATAATCCCTAAAAAGCTCCCAGCTACGGTTTTTATTTTGATAGCTGACTGTAGATTTCGAGGGTGCTTTCAGCATCCCTAAATGGTTCAGGTTGCCTGTGGCAGAGCGAAGTCCATTGCTGATATCGCGTACAGATTGGCTCTTGGCAAATTGACAGAATAGCATTGAAACTAAGTGGGACCAACTATCGAATCCTTTTTGATGCTTATCACTTTGATGTGATTTTACTAATTTCTTGAATTTTGATGTGTCTAATTTTGAGATAATTTGAGAAAACAGGGTTATATTTATCATCAGAGAAAGGTTTTTTGTGTTGCACCATAAAGATAACTTTGTGGAACAAAATTTCCTTTCTCTTTTTTAAGCGTTTAGGACGCTATTGATGTTAAAATTATTTACTGATGGCTTTTTCTTATTATTTTTTGGAGGACTAAAATGATTCTTGAATTTAGATGTCCAGGAGTAATGCACAAGTGTAAATGCAAGAATGAAAGTGGTGATGCGGATTAGAGATAGTGAAAAATGGAGATCTGTTTCTGGACTCTCAAACGAATACATTAAAAACATAAAGCCTCCACAAAAAAGGTATATCAATAAACGAGGCTTTTCAATTTTGTTATTCCATCCGGTAGGAGAATTGACCATGAAATGAATGAACATAAAATTATAATGAAGAATCATTCTAACTCCTAGATAAAGGAATGCAAGCCTGGCCAGATATTGGAAAATATCAAAACTCATAATCCATTTGAAGCTCCGGTATTAAATAGGCAGCTTCTTTCTTTTTCTTATCTACTAACTTAGCGTAAACCTGAGTGGTTCGTATTTCTTTATGTCCTAAAACTTTTGAAACCGTATAAATGTCCGCTCCATTTTCAAGTAGAAGTACGGCATGAGTATGTCTGGCACTATGAAATGTTATGTGCTTTGTGATTCCAGCACGCATGCACCATCTAAGGATCTCTGCATTAAAATGAGCTCCATATTTTAAACCTTGAAATACACGATCACTTTCGCTTGTTCTTTTACCTATTAGTTTCCTTGCTTGATTTGAAATGTACTGATATTCTTGCCCGGCTGTTTTTTTCTGCTTAAACACTAGTCTGGTTTCATCTTCTTCATCGCGTACCTCAGACCAAGTAAGTTTATTAATGTCGCTCCATCTAAGTCCTGTAAGGCAACTAAACATAAAGGCAGATTTAAGTATAGCATGCTTACATTTGGCTTTGGCCATCGCCTGTAATTCCTCCTGTGTTAGATGTTCTCTTGTTGTTTCACCTTGCGCAAATCCTTTGACACAGGTTGCAAAATTTCTGCTGGTATAGCCATCTTCAAAAGCTTGTCTTAGGGCAGCTTTAAATTTATTGTAGTAAGTATATTTGGAATTCTGAGATAGTAGAGTATTTGATTTAGTCCTTGAATTCTTGTTCAGAAATTTTTTAAACCCCAATACAAACTCTTCATCTATATCTTCAAAAGTTATTTGTTTCTTTTTGCAGTAGTCTTCAATATGATTTTGAGCCGCATCCCAGTTGTCATAATTTCCTTTACTCTCATATCGTTCTTCTTTTATTTTATCATAATATGTAAGGAACAATAATTTATTTTTAGACCTGTCCTTAATGCCATACTTTCCTTGAGCGTACTCTGCTCTTCTTATTGACAAAATCTGTTCAGCTCTCAAAAGAGTTTCTTCATTTTCTCTTTTTTCCGAAGGTGTTTTAGGTGAAATGTACAGGTATTCTCTTAAATACTCGAACTCCCTATTATTTTTAGATTTTCCGCTCTCATCGGTAATTTTTCCTTTGTAATAATCTATATATAGACTGTACTTCCCAGTTGTCAATTTCTTTTTTCTAAGATTTATTTTCATATCTAGATCTTTTATATAAAGATAAGAGAAAAAAGTCAACAAGGTGCACAAAGTGCATCTTGTTTATAAAATTTAACTACGGGGTGCACTTTAGGTGCAAAAGGGGGTGCACAATAGGTTAATATGAGAAAATGAGCTAAATAATAAAGGGGCTGTTAAGCCCCTGTTTAAAACGATTTGTATTCATTTGGTATCAAATGAATACAAATAAGATTTACTATTTATTTCCCAATACAGAAGTTAGCAAAAATATTACCTAGCAGATCATCATTGGTGATTTCTCCGGTGATTTCTCCAAAATGATATAGAGCTTGGCGAATGTCTATTGCCATAAGATCTCCTGATAGATTATCATTTAAACCTTGTTGTACCTTGTTTATCTCTTCCAAAGCGCTAAGCAACGCATTATAATGCCTGCTATTGGTCACAATTGTATTATTGTTCCTTAATTCGCCAGTATTCACGAATTGTAATAATTTTTGCTGTAGTTCTTCTACACCCATGCCTGTTTTAGCAGATAGCAACAGGTATTGAGATTTCTCAACACCTCGAGAGATGACTTCTAGTTCTTGCTGTAAATTTTCTAACTCTTTTGGTTCTAGCGTATCCACTTTATTTACAATAATAAGCAATGGCTTTTGTGGAAACTGATTATGGATCTTTTGAAGTTCTACTTGGATATTTTTTGTAAAAGCAACTTCACCTTGTCCCGAGGCATCGGGAGATTTTGGGGTCTCTGATTCTTGAGATGCTGAAACAATTCCGATATCTATCGGAACAGCATGACCAAGTTTATCTGCACTGAGCAGATAAATTACTACCTGCGACTGACTTATCTTTTCGAAGGTCTTTTTTATTCCTAGGCCTTCAATTACATCCTGAGTTTCACGGATTCCGGCAGTATCTATAAATCTGAAACCTATTCCGCCAATACTTATTTCATCTTCAATAGTATCACGAGTAGTTCCTGCAATTTCTGAAACGATGGCGCGCTCTTCATTTAGCAGTGCATTCAGCAAAGTAGATTTACCCACATTCGGCTCCCCAACAATAGCAACAGGAATTCCGTTTTTTAGCACATTTCCAACTGCAAAGGAATCTATCAGTTTTTTTAGCACTTGTTGGATTCGAGTTACCAAATTCTGAAATTCATCTCTATTAGCGAATTCCACATCTTCTTCTGCAAAATCCAATTCCAGTTCTATAAGAGAAGCAAAATTTAAAAGTTCCTGACGCAGCTTCTGAATTTCATTAGAAAAGCCACCACGCATTTGCTGCATTGCCATTTGGTGAGACGCAGAATTTTCAGAAGAAATAAGATCTGCAACCGCTTCCGCCTGACTTAGATCCATTTTTCCATTAAGGAAAGCTCTTAAGGTGAATTCCCCTGCTTCCGCAGACCGACTCCCATTCCGAATTAATAACTGAATGATCTCTTGCTGTATATATTGACTCCCATGACACGAGATCTCAATTGTATGTTCTCCCGTATAACTCTTAGGCCCATGAAATATAGATACCAAGACTTCATCTATAATACGTTCTCCGTCAATGATATTTCCTAAATGAAGAGTATGTGTAGGCTGCTTTTTTAATTCTTTTCTAGACTTTGCCGCAAAAAGTGGGGAAACTATATTTATTGCTTCTGGACCAGAAACACGTATCACTGCAATTGCCCCTGCACCAGACGGGGTAGCTAAAGCTACTATGGTATCGTTTAAAATCATGCGTCAAAGATAGTAAAGAAATGAGAGCTTGTTTAATCCTAAGCTTGTAACATATTTCTTAAATTCACTACTTATAAGTTATATTCATCAATCAAACAAACATCATGAGAGAAGACAAACAATTATTAGTATTAACGCATTTAAGTCAGTTACTCGATCTAGTTACCGTAATTGGAGGATTTGTAATGCCCTTAGTAATTTGGCTCACTCAAAAAGACAAGGTCTTTGGTATGGATGCTCACGGGAAGATGATCCTTAATTTCCAGATCAGTATATTTATTTATTCCATTTTCTGTATTCCATTGATCCTATTATTTGGATTAGGTATATTTCTGTTAATTGGTATTGGTATCGTGGCTATACTTTTCCCAATATTAAATGCTATTAAGGTTAGCAATGGGGAAATACCTAACTATCCGCTCTCTATTGAGTTTATAAAGTAATTTTTTCAGAATTATATTAAACTTAAAAGAACAATTTCTAAAAGTAGAAAAGCGTCATACTGAGACCCATGATAAAAAAATTATCTAGCGTAGGTTTTTGACGTATGATTGTTTCTAGCTGATTTATTTTTTTAAAAACTTCTTTTTTGCAAGTGTAGTACTTCCCTGGCGTAAAATTTTCGAAGCCCTGCCCGTTCCGTTCAGGCGGGCTTGGAGAAAATTTAGCCGGGGAAGTACTATTCCAATTATGCGGCAGCGTAATTGGACACACCTACAAAAAAGTGTCCTTTTCTTTTGTTTCTCCCGATTGCTATCGGGATTTGGACAAACAAAAAAATGAACAATCTCAAATATTAAAAAAATCAATACCGACCAAAGGGAGTATATTTCAGATTCTTGGAATTACGCCAATGGTAACAAGTTTCTGGGTCTCTTATTTGGGGCAACGAAAAATACGTCAATGGTAGACCCATGATAAAAAAAATTATCTAGCGTAGTAAATTGACGTTTGAAAGATGCTGAAACGAATTCAGCATGACGGCAGTTAAAACAGTATCGTCGCCCTGAACTAGTTTCAGGGTCTCTTATTTGGGGCAACGAAAAATACGTCAATGGTAATTCATTGCAGGATCTCATCTGAAATTACTGAGATACTGAAACTCTCGAAGCTTCGGGACAGCATGACGAAAAGAAAAAGTTCACATTTAAATAAACTAAAAAAGCCCGCCACAAAGGCAGACTTTTTATGATTTTTTTTCACTTTTCACACTTCACACTTCACTCCTCACTCCTCACACTTCACTTATCTAACTATTCAACATTACCGGCATTACTAGCATAGTGATCTTTTCTCCTTCGTCCAATCCATCTACCGGAGTTAAGATCCCGGCGCGGTTTGGTAAACTCATTTCTAACTGAACTTCATTTGCATTCAGGTTATTCAGCATCTCGGTTAAAAAACGAGAGTTAAACCCAATTTGCATATCGTCACCTTGATAAGAACAAGTTAAACGTTCTTCAGCTTTGTTGCTATAATCTATATCTTCTGCTGAAATATTTAACTCGGCACCAGCGATCTTTAAACGAACCTGGTGTGTGGTTTTATTAGAGAAAATAGATACCCTTCTTACAGAGCTTAAGAACTGACTTCTATCTATCACCAATTTATTCGGATTCTCTTTTGGAATAACCGCTTCGTAATTTGGATACTTCCCATCGATCAATCTACAGATCAATTGAGTGTCTTCAAAAATGAATTTTGCATTAGACTCATTGTATTCAATAAGTACATCGGTTTCACTTCCTGCTAAAATTCCTTTTAAAAGATTCAAAGGTTTTTTAGGCATAATAAATTCTGCTGCCTGAGAAGCTGTTACATCTTCTCTGGAATATTTTACCAATTTGTGAGCATCTGTAGCTACAAAAGTTAAACCTTCTGTAGAGAATTGAAAGAATACTCCGCTCATTACAGGTCTAAGATCATCGTTTCCAGACGCAAAAATGGTCTTGCTAATAGCCATAGCCAGTACATCTCCTTGAATAATAGTACTGCTAGGATCGCTCAATTCCACAGCATTTGGGAATTCTTCCCCATTTGCATACGCCAAGGCATATTTCCCGTGGTTAGAGCTTAATTCTATGGTGTTGTTATCTTCTACTACAAATGTAAGTGGTTGTTCTGGGAACGTTTTCAAGGTTTCCAATAACAATCTTGCAGGAACAGCGATAGAACCTTCAGAATCTGATTCTACTTTCAATTTTGAAGACATAGTAGTCTCTAGATCGGAAGCAGATACCGTTAATTCGTCCTTTTTTAATTGGAATAAAAAGTTATCTAAAATAGGAAGGGTGTTGTTATTGTTAATAACGCCTCCTAATATTTGAAGCTGTTTTAATAAATACGTACTGGATACTATAAATTTCATGGATCTAACGGTTATTTAATCAATACAAATATATCTTAATCCTTTAAAAACTGAAGTGTAATAGGTGATATTTTATTAACAGAAAAAATGAAATTATTTATGTCAACTCCTTGAAATTAAAGGCTTCTTGAAAATATTGTATAGAATTTTGTTAATATTTAATCTTAACTAATAGTTATGAACTAAAAGTCTAATTTTTTAAATAGCGTTTTTTTCTGAAGTAGGTAAAGATAAAAGCACCAATTCCCAAAAATAGCAGCGGAATTACAAGATTTAAAACTTGCCATTTTTCACGCTCTTGAGCTGTCTTTTTAGAATCCAAAAAAGCGATGTTTATTTCTTTAGATCTAATATCTATTAATCCTGAATCGTCTAAAAGATAGTTTATAGAATTCAGCAAAAACTCCTTATTTCCGTAGGTGTTTCCTGTAAATCGATCGAAGCCTAACTCTAAAGGCTGCCCTTTCTGAAGCTGATTTTTGATAACATCCCCATCGGAGATCACGATCATTTTGGTTTGTTTTCCATTATCTATAGCCTCATTCAGATCAAAAGGCTTTACCCTGTTCTTGTACACAGATTTGAATTCTCCTTCCAATAATACAGCCATTGGTAATTCCCCTGCGGTATAAGTGGAAAGATCTGGGGGAGTATTTAATAAATTCAAACTTATTTCTCGTGGAGTTCCTTCTATCTTGGATTGAGGAGAACTAGACAGGAGTACCGTCTTTTTAATGTCGTTTCCTAAAATATCTATAGGATTGGCCCATTCAAATTTTACCGCTTCTATATTATTGATTATTGGATGTGCGTTTGGAGAAGTAGTTAGCGGACTGTAGTACCAAGGATAAGGAGAAAATTGAGTGTCATTTCCATTTCCACTTGCCAGAACGATGGGTGCCGAATAAATATCGTTCACCAAAGCAGGATTAATGCGTAAGCCATAAGAGAAGAAGAAGTCATTTAAATTGAGATCTCTTGGCAATGCAAAAGCACTCCCTCGTGGATTGAATAAACTATCATTTTCCATAGCTGTTTTCTCCACCAACCATAGAGATTTTCCGCCATTCATAAGGTATTGATCTAGAACCAATTTCTCTTTTTCGGAATATGCCTCTGTGGGTTTAGCTTCAATTATAAGATCGAATTCTTTTAGATCTTCCAGGGTTTTGTTAGGATAATTGGAAACAGAATCTAAAGTAAATGGTGCAACAAAATAATACTGTCTAATGGTTTTTATGAAATCGGCGATATATGCATCTCCCAACTCTCCATTTCCGCGCATAATGGCGATCTTCTTCTTTTTGGGCTCTACCAATTGCCCTATGGCATCTGCAAAGGAATATTCCATTTGCTGCACCGAATTATTTACGCGCTCCTCATCTGTTGTTCCCAACTTATTTTTAAGCAATGGGATCTTTACAGTCTTGTTATTAAAATTAGCTATTGCCCAGGGGAAAATAATAGATTCGCTTGCTTTTCCATTTTCCATCACACTAATACGTGCAGGCGTCATTCCTAATTCATAAAATTCCTGAGCCACAGCATTCGCATCATCACCTTCAGCTAATGGATCTATAAAGTTGAATTTTACATTGGAATTATAAGCAGCCATTTCCTCTAGAAATTGCCTGGTTTCATTTTGTAATCTTCTGAATTCAGGTGGAAAAGCTCCTTTTAAGAAAACATCGATTATTATAGGCGATTCAATTTTAGCTATAATAGTTTTAGCAGCAGGAGATAAGGTGTATCTGTGATCCTGAGTAAGGTCGAACCTGGAATGAACTTTGGAGGCAATGATATTCACAAATAGCAATCCTAAGATCACTATAAAAATCCATTTATATTTTGTCAAATTCTTCAAGAGCTAGGTTTTAGTTTTTGTTGAATAGATCTTGAAATAGCTAAATGAGATAAACAGGAGTATTAGACTAATAAAATAGATGATATCTCTAGTGTCTATTACTCCACGACTCATGCTTTTATAATGATAACTCATTCCTAAATACTCTATCCCATAAGTGGAATCTCCAAATATTTTAAAGTCTGCAACTCCTTCAAAAGCGAAGAATAATAAGAAGCAGAGAAAAACAGCGACTATAAAAGCTGTGATCTGATTACTTGTAAAAGCTGAAGCAAACACACCTATGGCGGTATAGGTTGCAGCCAATAGCAAAAGCCCAAAATAAGATCCTAAAGTAGCGCCAATGTCTAAGTTTCCGGATGGATCACCAAGCTTATAAATTGTAAGCACATATAATAGAGAAGGAAGAATGGCAATACAGGTTACTATAAAAGCTCCAAAAAATTTCCCAGTTACTAGATTCCAGGTGCCAATAGGTTTGGTAAGCAATAGTTCCATGGTGCCTTGCTTCTTTTCTTCAGCAAAACTTTTCATGGTGATGGCAGGGATCAAGAAAAGAAAGATCCAGGGTGCGAGATCAAAAAATGGTTTAAGATCTGCAAATCCATTATCTAAAATATTATAAGAGCCAGTAAAAACAAATAGGAATAGACTACAAAGCGTCAAAAACATTCCAACTACTAAATAGCCGGTTGGAGCCGAAAAAAAGGATCGTATTTCTTTGTTGAGAATCGCTATCAATGCTGCTTATTTTTCTAACCTATATTCTTAGTCTAGACTCACTAATTTGTCTACACTCCAGGCTTCTGGTTTCTGATTGAAATATTGTTTGGTGTTTTTCCAGACTACTTTAAAAAGATCTGAATTTCGATAATTCTCTAGAGCTTGTTCATTTTCCCAATAACTATACGTAAAAAACTGATTTGTATTGCTTTTATCTCTGTAAAGTTCTAAAAAAAGACAACCTTCAAAACCTCTTACTTTGGTTTTTATAGATTTAAAATCGCTTAAAAAGATTTCAACTTTTTCTGGCTGAAATCCCATTTTTACTATTCGTACAAACATCTAAGATTCAAATTTTATGGTTACCGTGTCCCTAAGCTCTAGTCCAAATAGGGTAGAGGCACTTCCTACAGTGCTAGGATTACTTTTATAAATGGCCAGTTCAATATATCCAGCAGAATTGAAGATGGCCAATTTTTTTCCGTCTTCTTCGCGTTTATCTTTCTCCTGTTTAAAATCTATAGCATCACTATATGTGGTATAGATATTAGAGAATTTTGCCGTTCGTGCCGTGATCTTGAACTTTCTGCCTTTCCCAACATTTACAAATATTTTCCTTGTGATATTGGTTACAACATTCCCATAATTATCTATATAAAGCACATGACCAACGATCTGATTTTTATCAGAATTTATATAAGGCTCGATCTCTTTTAAATATTTAATTTTTTCTATAGACTTTCCAATTACTTCCAAGGTGCCTCCGCGAGCGATATGACAAGCTACTCTCACAAAAACATCCAGAACAGGAAAATTGGTTTCTACCGTGTTATGGATATTGATCTCTACGATCTTTTCAGGCTTGATTTCTGAAGCGATCAAAGAAAGAATACCATTGTTTGCACATATAAAATAATGATCGTCCAGTAAAATAGCAAGGTGCTTATTTTCCGGAGTTAATTCTGAATCGATCCCGATTATATGAATACTTCCCTTTGGGAAACATCTGTAGGCATTCTTTATAATATAGGATGCTTCTGTAATATGAAAAGGAGAGATTGAATGTGAAATATCAACAATACGTACATCATCCATTTCTGAATAGATAGTACCTTTAACGGCTCCAGCGAAGTGATCTTTTTCCCCAAAATCTGTCGTTAAAGTAATGATAGCCATAGGCAATTGTAGATATTTTTTTAAAGGTGAAGCTTGTTATTTATTGTAAGTTTGTAATATTGGCGAAGATAAATTTATTTCATCCAAATCCTGATTAATTTTATATAAAAATAGACAAATTTCATCAAGTAAAATCTTACATTGTTACTCTAGTAAAAACTATAAATGATTTAAAAATCTAACTTTAAACCTACTGCTTTTGAACGAACTCATTATCGAACTTTCCGAAATTAGTCCAAGAGATTTCTTTGGACAACAAAATGAACACATTGAACTTCTCAAAAAGTATTATCCAAAATTAAAGATCGTTGCTCGTGGTAACAAGATCATGGTTTATGGAGATGAAGACATGCTAGAAGAGTTTGATAGGCGATTTACAATGTTAATGGATCATTTTGTCAAGTACAATACCCTCGATGAAAATGTGATTGAACGTGTTCTTTCCAGTAATGGAAGAGAAGATTATTCATCCACTTCAGAGAGCGGACAAACTTTAGTACATGGAGTGGGAGGTAAGCTAATAAAAGCTCAAACTGCCAATCAACGAAAGTTGGTAGAACTCGCCATGAAGAATGATATGGTCTTTGCTATTGGTCCCGCAGGTACAGGAAAAACTTATGTGGGCGTGGCACTTGCAGTAAAGGCACTTAAGGAGAAGCAGGTAAAACGTATTATTCTAACCAGACCTGCTGTGGAAGCAGGGGAAAACCTAGGGTTTTTACCGGGAGATCTTAAAGAGAAACTAGATCCTTATATGCAACCTCTTTATGATGCGCTTAGAGATATGATTCCGCATGAAAAATTGGAGGTTTTTATAGAAAAAGGAATTATTCAAATAGCTCCTTTAGCATTTATGCGTGGGAGAACTTTAGATAACGCCTTTGTGATCTTAGACGAAGGGCAAAATACCACTCATGCTCAAATGAAGATGTTTCTCACTAGGATGGGGAAAAGCGCAAAATTTATGATCACGGGTGATCCAGGGCAAATAGATTTACCAAGAAGGACAGTTTCGGGTTTAAAAGAAGCATTACTTGTACTTAAAGATACCAAAGGTATTGGAATGGTCTATTTAGATGATAAGGATGTTGTAAGACACAAGCTGGTTAAAAGCATCATTGCGGCCTACAAGAAAATAGAACATGCTGAAAACTAATTTCAGAATTCAATTTAAAAATAAAATGATCTCTTTGTTGAGGTTTTATAATTTTCATGAAGAATACTATAATAGACACCAATTTCAATTTTCCAGGACAGCAAAAAGTTTATAAAGGAAAGGTTAGAGAAGTTTATCATTTAGAAAACGACCTTTTGGTTATGGTTGCCACAGATAGGCTTTCTGCTTTTGATGTGGTAATGCCTAAGGGTATTCCTTTCAAAGGGCAGATTTTAAATCAGATTGCAACGCAAATGATGGCTGCTACAGAAGATATAGTTCCTAATTGGTTGGAAGCAACTCCAGATCCTAATGTGGCGGTTGGAAAAAAATGCGAGCCTTTTAAGGTAGAAATGGTAATACGAGGTTATTTATCTGGCCATGCAGCAAGAGAATACAAAGCAGGAAAACGTATTCTATGCGGAGTTCCTATGCCAGATGGAATGAAGGAGAATGATAAATTCCCTCATCCTATTATAACTCCAGCAACGAAAGCTGAAATGGGCGATCATGATGAGGACATTTCAAAAGAAGAGCTCCTAAAGCGACATATAGTTTATAAAGAAGATTATGAGTTTCTTGAGGATTATACTAACAAACTATTTCAAAGAGGAAGTGAAATTGCTGCTTCCAGAGGGCTAATTTTAGTAGATACTAAATACGAATTCGGAAAAACGGCAGATGGAGAAATTGTATTGATAGATGAAATTCATACCCCAGATTCTTCTCGTTATTTTTATGCTGAAGGATATGAAGAGCGTCAGAAAAACGGAGAGATCCAGAAGCAATTATCTAAAGAATTTGTAAGACAATGGCTTATTCAAAATAACTTTCAAGGCTTAGAAGGTCAGTCGGTTCCAGAAATGAGTGATGCTTATATAGATACAGTTTCAGAAAGGTATATAGAACTCTATGAGAAGATCACAGGCTTCCCATTCGAGAAAGCAGATCTTTCTAATATAGAAGCTCGCATAGAAAGCAACGTTTTGGACTACTTAAAACATAGAAATACATAGGTTTCAAAGTTTATCTACTTATAATACCTTACATAATCTACATAAAAACGGGCTGGAAAAATGGAATCGTCTATTTCTCCGGCCCAATTTCCTCCAAGAGCTAAATTTATAATAAGATAAAATGGTTTTTGAAAGATATTCTCTCGTCCTTCTCTCTCGGCATCTTCAATAGTAAAGCAGTGAAACAGCTGTTCATCTATAAAATAATTAATGCTTTTCTGGTCCCATTCAATAGCATACGTGTGGAAACCATCTTTAGACAGGGGTATTCTAAAACTTGCTGCTGAAGAATTCAATTTCTTATTATCTAATTCTGGATAGTGAATAGCTCCATGAATTTCGCTAGAAGATTTCCCTACATGTTCCATGATATCTATTTCACCGGATGCAGGGTAACCATCTCGTTGCCTGTTCTCTCCTAACATCCAAATTGCTGGCCATGTTCCCTTTCCTTCAGATAATTTTGCTCTTATTTCAATTCTACCATATTTAAAAATTTTGTTGCCGATTGTATTAATTCTAGCAGAAGTGTATTTGGAGCCTTTAAATTTTTCTTTTCTTGCTTCAATAACTAGCATTCCTTCCTCAATTCGAATGTTCTTAGCTCTGGAGGTATAATATTGTTCTTCGTTATTATGGCCCAAGCCTTTCTTGAAATTCCAAATATGGCTATCTATCTTTTTTCCATCAAACTCTTCTGCCCATTCTAAATTTCTGTTCTGGGAGATCATAGTAGTAGAAATTAATATAATTAGATATAAATATTTTGACATGCCAGACTTGATTTTGAATAGTTCAACTTGCTAAAAGTATGCCAGCCAAATATATTTTAATCCCTCATTGAGGGTTTAATTCCCCGAGACCTGCCCGAAAAGAATTTCATTCAGGCGGGCTTACCTCGAATTTTTAAAAGTATTTTCCTCCCGAACCATCGGAACATACCTCGTGGGCTTGCCCCGAGGTTCTTGATTTATATATAGAAATTATGGGGATATGTCGTTTAATTCTATTTGATATTTACCTATCATATTTAACAATACCTTTTCTGAAATGGAAAGAGATATATCATTCTTCTCATCTATATTTTTTACTTTCTCGAAATAGGGAACAATTCCTCCATTTTCATAATTTTCAGTAATAAAAGGATGCACATAATAGCTCCTACAAACCGCTCTGGTATTGCCTAATCCTTCTGCTGTAGCATCAATAGCTTTTAATATTGCTTTTGCATTTTCCTTTTCATCTTCCTTATATCCAATTTGATGTAAGGTGTCAAAATATATTTTGGAAGCTGCCCACGTCCTAAAATCTTTTGCTGTAAAGCTTTCCCCGCTAATTTCCTGAATATAATTGTTTATCATTCCACTATCAATTGTATGTTTCTCTCCATTGTCATCATAAAATTTAAATAGTTCCCAGCCTGGAATTTCTTCACATTGATTTACCAGTTTTATAAGTTTCTTATCGGTAATTGTAATTGAATGTTCCTTGCCTTTTTTCCCAACGAATTCAAATTTCATCTTGCTTTTAGAAGTCTTTACGTGTCGGGTTCTTAGTGTGCTTAATCCGTAAGTCTTGTTTTCTTTAGCATAGTATTCATTTCCAACTCTAATATGTGTTTCTTCCATTAAGCGAATTATCAAAGCTAAGATCTTACGTTCATTCATGATAGATTGATCTAGATCTTCATCTACCTTTTTTCTGATCTTGGTTAATGCATTTCCGAAAGTGATCATTTTAAAGAATTTGGTTTTATTCCGTAATTCAGACCAAGTGGGATGATACATATATTGTTTTCTACTTTTATCATCCAAACCAACTACTTGTAGATGTCCGTTTTTGAGATGGGATATTCTCACATTTCTCCATGCTGGCGGAATAACCAAGCTTTTATACCTATCTAATTCCCGGCCAGTCATGATCTTCTTCCCATTTCTATTATAAGTATAGCCGCGACCACATTTTTTTCGCGTCACACTAAGATTAGCTTCAGAGATATAGATGAGGTTTGCAATGCTTGCAGCCTCCTCAGGATCATTTATTAGATCATCAATTTCATCTTTTGTTAAAGTCATTGATTTTTTATTTAAATATAAATGGTTTCAAAACAAACAGATTATAATTATATGTGAAAATTCAATAAACCAAAAACGGTTGCTTCTTTATAATAGAAGCAACCGTTTTAAAAAGATTTAGAGAACTAATAATCCTTAGTCGAAGTAACTAAAAGTTTCACCGTCTTTAATATTTAGAAGACTTTCATAGATTAATCTAATCACATTTTCTACATCGTCTCTATGCACCATTTCTACGGTAGTATGCATATAACGTAGAGGCAAAGAAATAAGAGCCGATGGCACTCCGCCATTGCTATAAGCAAAAGCATCCGTATCTGTCCCGGTAGCACGAGAAGATGCACTTCTTTGGAAAGGAATATCCTTTTTTTCAGCCGTATTTATTATAAGCTCTCTTAATTTGTTTTGAACAGCAGGCGCATAAGAAATAACAGGACCTGCGCCAATTTTCGCAAATCCATTTGTTTTCTTATCGATCATTGGGGTAGTGGTATCGTGAGTTACATCTGTAACAATTGCCACATTTGGTTTAATAAGCTGAGTGATCATTTCGGCTCCACGTAAACCAATTTCTTCTTGAACCGAATTAGTAATGTAAAGTCCAAAAGGAAGTTTCTTTTTATTCTCCTTTAAAAGTTTTGCCACCTGAGCAATCATGAAACCACCCATTCTATTATCTAATGCTCTACAAACAAACTTGTTGTCATTAAGAATAAAAAATTCGTCTGGATAAGTGATCACACAACCAACATGCACTCCTAATTCTTCAACCTCTGTTTTGGTAGTACAACCAACATCTATAGTGATATTATCCAATTTGGGAGTTTCCTCTTTTTCCTTATTTCTGGTATGGATTGCAGGCCATCCAAAAACACCTTTTACAATACCGTTCTTGGTGTGGATATTTACTCTTTTAGAAGGAGCTATTTGATGATCACTTCCTCCATTTCTTATTACATATATAAAGCCTTCATCAGAAATGTAATTAACATACCATGAGATCTCATCGGCATGTCCTTCAATAACAACTTTAAATTTAGCTTTAGGATTAATAACAGCCACTGCTGTACCATAAGTATCGGTTATAAATTCATCTACATAGGGTTTTAGATAATCCATCCAAATTTTTTGTCCTTCCCATTCGTAACCTGTAGGGGAGGCGTTGTTTAGATATTTCTCAAGGAACTCCATAGATTTTTCATCAAGCAAATCTTTCTTTGTCATAGTTTGTTTTATTATTTCTTTTAAATTACCGTTTCTAAAAATTTTCTGGAAACTAGTATCCTTCGTAGTATAAGCTAAAAAGAGCTAGAATACATAATATTTAGTACGAATTTAATAAGAATAAAATTTTATGCAAGTGCAATAATTGTAAATTTGGAATGGTTTTAGTAAATGGTATTCAAAATTAAAAGATTGCGATTTGAAATTTAAGCTAACATATATTTTCTTTTTTCTTCTGTTAAATGCATGGAGTCAAACTAAGAATCCAGAGCGAGACACTATTCAAGAACAAGATACTATACAAAAGGAGTATTTTATTGTTGTGGGTGATACACTAGTCCGTGAAACAATAGATTTAGATGAGGTGCTTATTCTAGGTAAACTAAAATTCAAGTCAGATCTGGATCGCAGGAAATACCTTATATTAAGGAGAAAGACTCGAAAAGTATATCCTTATGCCAAATTAGCTTCAGAACGTTTGTTGGAGTTGGAATCTAGGTTGGATCAAATTAAATCTAAACGAGATAGAAAGAGGTATACTAAAATAGTGCAGAATTATATCGATGATCAATTTTCTGCAGAACTTAAAAAGTTGACCCACACCGAAGGTCAGATCCTGGTTAAACTTGTCCATAGGCAAACTGGAGTAACGGCCTACAGTCTTATTAAAGAACTAAAAAGTGGTTGGCGTGCCTTCTGGTATAATTCCACTGCCAGTTTATTCGATATATCGTTAAAAGAAGAGTATCATCCAGAATCCAATCAAGAAGACTATTTAATAGAAGATATCCTACAACGCTCTTTTCAATCTAAAATATTAGAGCCGCAACCTAGTCTGTTGGATTTTAATTTCCACGAGCTTACCAATAAATGGACTGCAGGTAGGTAGTTTAAAGTTATTTCTCATATTTCTTTGGGCGTTTCCCCTCGCAAAACTCGGGGCCGGGCTTTATGCTTGTAGTCCCAACTCCACAAAGTTCCATTGGGAGCTACCGCTTCAATCCCTAACGCGCGGGCATCACTGATGCCTTTTATTTAAAAAAAGCGCACTTCAGCTTTTAATGAGGAAAAAAACTTTTGCAGTAACTCCCGTTGTACCAAACCATTAAGAAAAGATTAAAATTATTTTCAAAAATACTTCTAGAAAAGCTTGTGGTAAAGAAAAAAGAGGGCGTATATTTGCACCCGCTAAGCGATCAGCGAGTAGTTGATTTGGAGGCTAAGTTCATTGTATACTGGTAGATTCAAGCGTTTTTAGGGTTAGAAATTAACTTAAAAAAAGTTTAGAATAAGTTTGCCGGAATGAATTTAAAGTTGGTATATTTGCAGCCGCGTTTAGCGGCACAAAAAGTTCCTTGATTAGTGAGAATATGATGTACGTTTTAAGAGACGAAGTTCTTAAAAAATTTATCTAAAAAAAACTTCAAATAGTTTTGGAAGATAAAGAAAAAGCATTGTATATTTGCAGCCGCTTTGAGCGGTAGTAAAGTTCACGATTAGTTATTGAAAAGAGATCCCGAGGTTGGGTAGTTAAGAAAGAGGTTCAACTCCTTTTATTTCCACAATAAGTCCATTTAATTCTTCCCTTTGGGAAGACGGCTCGAAAGAGCGGATGGGATATGTTCATTGATATATTGAATTGACAGCGCGTTTCAATGTTGTTCGCAAGAACGGCAGAAGAAACCAAAAGATAAGAATTAAGACTAGAAGAATATTTTGAGTAGGTATTGAATCGTAAGATTTGATACTTGAAACAGACCTTGTAATTGTTACAATATTTAAAAATTAACGATGAAGAGTTTGATCCTGGCTCAGGATGAACGCTAGCGGCAGGCTTAACACATGCAAGTCGAGGGGTAACGGGGTGCTTGCACCGCCGACGACCGGCGCACGGGTGCGTAACGCGTATACAATCTACCTTGTAGAGGGGAATAGCCCAGAGAAATTTGGATTAATGCCCCATAGTATTATTAGACAGCATTGTTTTATAATTAAACATTTATGGCTACAAGATGAGTATGCGTTCTATTAGTTAGTAGGTAAGGTAACGGCTTACCTAGACTTCGATAGATAGGGGTCCTGAGAGGGAGATCCCCCACACTGGTACTGAGACACGGACCAGACTCCTACGGGAGGCAGCAGTGAGGAATATTGGACAATGGGCGAGAGCCTGATCCAGCCATGCCGCGTGCAGGAAGACGGCCCTATGGGTTGTAAACTGCTTTTATAGAGGAAGAAACACTCCTACGTGTAGGAGCTTGACGGTACTCTACGAATAAGGATCGGCTAACTCCGTGCCAGCAGCCGCGGTAATACGGAGGATCCAAGCGTTATCCGGAATCATTGGGTTTAAAGGGTCCGTAGGCGGGA